>NZ_JARUXK010000004.1:812247-1169846 GCF_031451435.1 Caballeronia sp. LZ008
TGGAGTTGCGCCTGCCGTCAGAGTGACTTACGCGCAGCCGGTGCTCGCGACGCCCGTCGTCGTCATGCATTGATCAATGCGATCCACGGCCGCCTCCTAGTATGGAGTTGCGCCTGCCGTCAGAGTGACTTACGCGCAGCCGGTGCTCGCGACGCCCGTCGTCGTCATGCATTGATCAATGCGATCCACGGCCGCCTCCTATACTGGATGAACCGCATCGGCGCAACTGCCGATGCGGCGGCGAGCCCGGCGCGTCGCGCCGTTTCATGGCGTTCCAACAGGAGGATCGAGCCATGCTATTCATCGTCAACTGGACTGCGCAACCCGAGGCCGAACGACTCGCGGCCGAGCGATTCCTGCAAACTCGCGGCGCGCCGCCCGACGGCATTCATCTGCTGGGCCGCTGGCATGCGATCGGTTCGATCTGGGGTATCGCCGTGTGCGAATGCGACAACGTCGAGCCGCTCGCGCAATGGGCGCACGAATGGGCCGATTTGTTCATGTTCGACATCAAGCCGGCGATCACGGACGAGCAGGTCGGAAAAATGCTCGCCGAGTATGCGCAGCGACAGTAGCGGGGCAAGCGGCCCGATTCGTCGTACGAACGCGCGTCGAGAGCTTAGGGTTTGCGTGGCTTGCAGCGGCACGGAGAATGCCTCAACATCACAAATGTACTAGTTAGTTCAAATTTGAGCGCCATATACGATCTCCGCGAAGTTGTTTCAAGCATGGCGCCGTCAAGGAGCGAAGCGTGACCCAATCCCCTACGAAAGAACCTTGCGTCATATCGGTTGCGATCACCGGCTCGGTGCCGCGCAAGAAAGACAATCCTGCCGTGCCGATCACGATTGCCGAGCAGATCGAAAGCACGCACGAGGCGTATGAAGCGGGCGCGACGCTCGTGCATCTGCATGTGCGCGACGAGGATGAACGATCGAGCTCGGACCGACATAGGTTCGCGGAATTGCAGGAAGGCATCCGCAAGCATTGCCCGGACATCATCATCCAGTTCTCGACGGGCGGGCGCGGGCGTTCGTTCGAGCAGCGCGGCGCGATGCTGGACTTGAAGCCTGACATGGCGTCGCTCGCGACGGGATCGGTCAACTTTCCGACGATCGTCTACGAGAATCCGCCCGATTTCGTGCGCTCGCTCGCGCAGACGATGCTCGATCACAACGTGAAGCCCGAGATCGAGATCTTCGATCTGGCGATGCTCTATAGCACCGTCGATCTCGTGAATCAGGGTTTGTTGAAATCGCCTGTGCACGTTCAGTTCGTGCTCGGCGTGAAGAACGCATTGCCCGCGCGACGCGAGATTCTCGAGTTCGAGGTCGAGCAGTTGAAGAAGAATCTGCCGGATGCCACGTGGACGGCTGCGGGCATCGGGCGCCATCAGCTCGAAGTGAATCATTGGACGTTGCAATTGGGCGGACATTGCCGAACGGGACTCGAAGACAACGTGCGCTGGGACAAGGACACGCTCGCGAAGAGCAATGCGCAACTCGTGAGCCGGGTGGCGTCGTTATGCGCGGAGTACGGTCGGCCGGTGGCGACGGCGAAGGAAGCGAGGAAGCTGTTGTCGATCTGAATTTCGATGGCGATGGCCGAAGCGCGCTTGCGGGAGACCGCGGGCGCGTTTTTGTTTACGCTGCGCAATATCGCTTCGCATGCCGAAATGTCATTCAACGCTCGCACTTCGCGTGCGGTGAAATACTGAGCATGGGACAGGCGGCTTGCGGTGCCTCGCGCGAAAAATCTGCCTGACAAAATCTTGCCTTACAATCGGTCTCCACCCTGACAAGCACGTCACGCGCGAACATGAACGAGCGTAAGTCATCCGGCCTCGCCGACCGGATTTATAGCGACATCCTCAACAGCATCATCGAAGGCGAGTTCAAGGAGGGCGACCGGCTCCTCACCGAACACGCGCTCGCGGAACGATTCGCCACCTCGCGTCCGACCGTGCGCGAGGCGCTCGCGCGGTTGCGCGCAGACGGCATCATCGTGACGCGGCGCGGATCGGGAACGATCGTGGGTCGCCGCCCCGATCCCGACGTGCGCCGCTTCGCTCCGCTGGAAACGCTATCCGACATTCGTCGCTGCTACGAATTTCGCGTGGTGACGGAGTCGGGCGCGGCGGAACTGGCCGCCGTCAAGGCCGAGGAGCAAGACGTCCGCGCGATTCAGGACGCGTGGGATCAGCTCGAACGCGTCGTCGAAACGCAGGAGGGCATCGGCGCGAAAGACGATTTCGCGTTTCATCTCGCGGTCGCGCGAGCGTCTAAAAATCAGTTCTTCATCACCGTGCTGTCGTTCATCGAAGAACAGGTCGAAGTCAGCATGAACCTGTCACGCAACCTGTCGTACGTGAAGACGCTCGAACGCCAGCGTCTCGTTCAGAGAGAGCATCGCGAAATCCTTGAAGCGATCCGCGCGCGCGATTCCGCCCGAGCCGGGCAAGCGATGAAGGCGCACCTCGAGAACGCGGTCGAGCGCATGTTCGGTGAATAATTTCGACCCGACAGTTGTCACACAACCTTAGCCAACTTGCGATAAACCGGCTCCCTCCCGGCAAAGTTGCTTGACAACTTTAACCCGCCTTGCTACCTTCTGCGGACCTTTTCCGTCGATTCAGCGAGGCGTCATGAATACCGATCCCATCGTCGTCAGCGAGTTTTCCGCATCCGTCATGGCGGTGCCGCCCCTGGCGCGTCGCCCGGATTATTCGCTCGATCCCGAAGCCAACCGCAGGCTGATCGCTCACATCGAGGCCGGCGGCGTGTCCACGCTGCTTTACGGCGGCAACGCGAATCTGTACCACGTCGCCGTCAGCGAGTTCCGGGAGTTGCTTGACATGCTGGCCGGGTCGGCTGGTCCGCGGACTCGCGTCATTCCGGCCATCGGCCCTGACTACGGGAAGATGCTCGATCAGGCGCGCATCCTCGCGCAGACGGGCTACCGCACCGCGATGATCCTGCCGCTCGCGGGTTTCACCACGCCGGAGGGCGTCGCGCACGGCCTCAGACGTCTTGCCGATGTGGCCGGCATGCCGTTCACGCTCTATATCAAGAGCGAGAGTTACATCGACGTGGACAGGCTTGCCGGCCTCGTCGATGACGGCACGCTGCTCGCGGTGAAATACGCGATTCAGCGGGCCAATCCAGCGGACGACGGCTATCTGCGGCGCTTGCTCGAAAGCGTGCCGGCGTCGAAGGTCGTGTCGGGCATGGGCGAGCGCCCCGCGCTGGTTCACACGCGCGACTTCGGTCTCGCGTCATGGACGACCGGCTCGGGATGCATCGCGCCGCACGCAGTGATGGCGCTGCTGCGCGCCGCAAAAGCAGGCGGCACCGGGGCCGATTCCATCCACGAGCACTTTATGCCGCTCGAAACCCTTCGCGACGAAGTCTCGCTGATCCGCGTTCTGCACGACGCCGTGACCTTATCGGGCATCGCCGACATGGGCCCGATACTGCCGTTGCTGAGCGCGTCGCCTGAAGCTGCCTTGCCGGCCATCGAACGTGAAGCGCGCGCGCTGCTCGCATTCGATGAAACCCTCCGCGTCTCCGGGAAACGTGAAGGAAACCCCAGTTAAATACAGGTTAAAGCGGGAGGTAACAAGCGCTCGGGGTATATCCCGAGACGGCTTGCAAAGCGCTATCGGCAGAGGAAAAAAGCCGGTTCGGCTGTTGGTAACAGCATCGGCGGGTTGCGATTTGCTTGACATCCTATAACCTCGTTAGCTATTTTTCAGCATCCAAGCCGCAACGAGGACGCACGCGCACGATAGACACGCAAGAATCAGAACGAAGTACAAACAGGCCGGCGATCAACACAATCGACAACATCGACGATCCGACCGGACCTCTTCCCGACCAGCGGTTGCGAGAGAAGTGAGGAGACAACATGGCTTTCAAGGCAGGACTGTCAGTGAAACTGGCGGCGATTTGCGTCGCCGTGAGCGCGGCTTTCGGCACGAGCGCGGCCCACGCGGCCGATCCCGTGTCGATCAACATCGTCGACGTTGCAGGCAATCTGCAACTGACGCAAAAGGGCTTCGAGGCGTTCAAGGCCAAGTATCCGGACCTCGTGTCCAGCATCACGTTCACGAATGCGCCGGCGCCGCAACTGCCGGGCAAGATCAAGGCGATGCAGGCGGCGGGGCGCTCGGACATCGACCTCGTCGTGACGGGCACCGACGCGCTCGCGGCCGGCATTCAGCAAGGTCTGTGGGAGAAGCTTCTGCCCGACAACGCCAAGGCATTCCCCGGCGTGCTCGACAAGTACGCGCCCGGTCCGCGCAAGATGCAGGACATCGCGCAGGGCTACGGTCTGGAAGTGACGTACATGCCAGCGGGTCCGCTGCTCGAATACAACCCGGCCAAAGTCACCGATGTCCCCAAGACGCCGGATCAACTGCTCGCGTGGTGCAAGGCGCATCCGAACAAGCTGATCTACGCGCGTCCGGCCAACTCCGGTCCGGGCCGCACCTTCCTGATGGGCCTGCCGTACGTGCTCGGCGACAAGGACCCGATGGACCCGATCAACGGCTGGGACAAGACCTGGGCGTTCCTCAAGCAACTGAACGACTGCATTCCGTACTACCCGGGCGGCACGTCGGCCGTGATGAAGGAGCTGGGTGAAGGCACGCGCGACATGACCGTCACCGTGACGGGCTGGGACATCAATCCGCGCGCGCTCGGCATCGTGCCGGCGGAATTCAAGGTCGGCGCATTCGACAACATGACGTGGGTCAACGACGCCCATTACATGGTGATTCCGAAAGGCGTGCCGAAGGAAAAGCTCGACGTGCTCTACAAGCTGATGAACTTCATGCTCGAGCCGGCGCAGCAGGCGCTGACATATGACGATGGCTATTTCTATCCGGGCCCGGCGGTGAAGGACGTGCCGCTCTCGATGGCGCCCGCGAAGAGCCAGGAAGTCATCCAGAAGTTCGGCCGTCCGGAATACGCGAAGCTCCTCGCCGACCGTCCCCACGTACTGCCGCTGAACGCGCAGGCGATGGTCGCCGCGTTCCAGAAATGGGACCGCGAAATCGGCGCGGCGAAGACGAAGTAAGTCGACGTATCGGTGTGATGAGACGGCGACGTTCCTCGCGAGGAGCGTCGCCGCTTGTACAAAAAAGCGCAGGAAATGTCATGAAGCACACTTTTGAGCAGTTGCGCCTCGACTCGGTCTCGCGCAGCTTCACCAACGCCGAAGGTCAGCAACTCGCGGCGTTGAAGGGACTCGATCTGAACATCCAGCGCGGCGAGTTCATCGCGCTGCTCGGACCGTCGGGCTGCGGCAAGTCGACCGCGCTGAACTGCATCGCCGGATTGCAGCCGTTGACCGGCGGCGGCATCTGGCTCGACGACAAACGTATCGACGTGCTGCCGCCCGAAAAGCGCGGCTTCGGCATGGTCTTTCAGAACTACGCGCTCTTTCCGCACATGTCGGTGCTGGACAACGTCGGTTTCGGATTGAAGATGCGCGGGGTATCCAAGGCCGAAGCGACGAAGCGGGCGAAAGCCGCGTTGCAACTCGTGCAACTGATCGGCCACGACGCCAAGCTGCCCGGTCAGCTTTCCGGCGGCCAGCAACAGCGCGTGGCGATCGCGCGCGCGATCGTCATCGAACCGCCGCTCGTTTTGATGGACGAGCCGCTCTCTAACCTCGACACCAAGTTGCGCATCGAAATGCGCGCCGAGATTCGCCGCATCCACGGCAAGCTGGAGCGCGCGACGATCTACGTCACGCACGATCAGGACGAAGCGCTCTCGATGGCCGATCGCATCGTCGTGATGAAAGAGGGCGTCGTGCAGCAGGTCGCGTCGCCGAAGGAAGTCTATTCGCGTCCCAAGAACCTGCACGTCGCGCGGTTCATGGGCTTTCGCAATGTCGTGCAGGCGACGCTCGAAGGCACGCAGGGCGATTGCGTCGCGGTGAACGCGAACGGCGTCAGGCTGCTCGGCACGCCGATGGAAGGCTTCGACAGCAAGCGCGTTGCGGTCGCGCTGCGTCCGGAAGACATGGAGCGCGTCGCGCCCGGCACGGAAAACGCGTTCGACGCGCACGTCGAAGTCGTCGAGTACGGCGGACGCGATTCGCTCATCATCATCGATACGGCGTTCGGCAAGCTCTGGGCGCGCATCGCGGGCGAATGCAGCGAAGGCGAGCGCATCACGCTGCGCGTCGCGCCTTCGAAGACGCTCGTGTACGGAGAAGAAAAATGATCGCGCTTCCCGCGCAGCGCGATCCGAAGGGCTGGCTCGTAGCGCCCGCGCTCGTCTTCATTCTCGCGCTGTTCATCTATCCGTTCGCCTACGGGCTGATGCTGTCGTTCAATCCGATGAACGGCGGCGGCATATGGGCGAACTACGTCACGTTCTTCACCGATTCGTCGATGTGGCCGACGATCATCGTCACGCTCAAGCTCGCCGTGCCCGCGACGATCATCAACGTCGGCGTATCGGTGCCCGTCGCGTTCGCGCTGCGCCGCACGTCGCCGTGGCAGAAGTTCGCGACGACGCTGCTCGTCGTGCCGGTGACGCTCGGCACCGTGCTGATCGCCGACGGCATGCTCACGTACTTCAGTCCGAACGGCTGGTTCCCGCAGGCGTTGCAGGCGCTGCATCTCTACGGCGATGAAGTGCGTCTCACGCACAACTACTGGGGCGTGCTGATTTCGCTGATCGTGTCGGGATTTCCGTTCGCGTTTCTGCTGACGCTTTCGTACGTGACCGGCATCGATCCGACGCTCGCGCGCGCGGCGGCCACGCTCGGCGCGAATCCGTGGCAGCAGTTCCGTCAGATCTATCTGCCCTTGCTGTTGCCCGGCCTCACGATGACCGCGTGTCTCTCGTTCGTGCAGGCGTTCTCGGTGTTTCCGTCGGCGGTGCTGCTCGGCGCGCCGGCCGGCCCGACGCGCGTGATCTCGATCGCCGCATCGGAGGCTGCGTTCGAAAACTACGACTACGCGCTCGCATCGACCATCGCGATCGTGATGGGCTTCGTGCAGTTGCTCGTGGTCGGCGGCATGCTCGGCGCGCGCCGCTTCTTCTATACGGGTCCGGTGACGGGAGGCAAGGGATAATGACGACCGATAACCGCGCGGCGTCCGGCTGGCAGGCCGGCGCCCCGACTCGAAGCACGGGCAAAAAGATGAAACAGCAAGCGAGCCTGCGCGCCAGGCTATGGAAGTTCTTCGTCTGGACGACGATGGCCTTCTTCCTCGTCAACGTGCTGCTGCTGATCGCGACGGTCGCCGTGAATTCGGTGGCGACGCGCTGGTTCGGCACGCTGCTGCCGCAGGGCTTCACGCTGCACTGGTACGCGCAGGCGTGGAGCGACTTCCAGCTTTCGAGCGTGCTGCTCGTGACGCTCGAAGTGGTCGGCGCGGTCGTGCTGCTGTCGATCGCGCTCGGCGTGCCCGCCGCGTATGCGCTCGCCCGCGTGCAATTTCCCGGCAAGCGTTTCGCGATGCTCGTCTTCCTGCTGCCGCTGATGGTGCCGCCCGTGACCTACGGCATCCCGATGGCGACGGTCATGTACAAGTTCCATCTCGCGGGCACGCTGACCGGCGTGATCCTCGCGAACCTGGTGCCTGCGCTGCCGTTCGTCATTCTCGTGATGACACCGTTCATCGAGCAGATCGATCCGAATCTGGAATCGGCCGCGCGCATCTTCGGCGCGAACACGGCGAAGTATTTCCGCTACGTGCTGCTGCCGCTGCTCGTGCCGGGCATGCTGGCTGCCGGCTTGCTGGTGCTGGTGCGGACCATCGGCATGTTCGAGCTGACGTTCTTCACCGCCGGTCCGACGACGCAGACGCTCGTCGTCGCGCTGTACTACGCGGTGTTCTCGACGGGCGTGCGCGCGCCGCAGTCCATCGACGCGATGGCGATGATCTACATGGCCATCACGATGATCTGGGTGCTGATCGCGTTGCAGTTCGTGAGCCCGACGCAGCTCGTGTCGCGCGTGAAGGAACAGAAGCAGTGACGAAATTTCGTGCAGTTGGAGAGCTGAACGCGGAACGGCGCCTGAGTATCGCGAGCGGGCCGCATGTGATCGAAATTGCGCCGATGGCGGGCGGGCGCATCACGCGCTTCGCCACGCGGGATGCGCGCGGATTGCATGACTGGCTCGCGCCGGTGACAGTCGCGAGCTGGTCTTGCGATGCGTGGCCCAAGGGCGGCAGCTATCCGCTCGTGCCGTTTTCGAATCGCGTGCGCGATGCGCGTTTTCCCGCGCCGGACGGTTCCGTCGTCGAACTGGCGACGTTTCCAGGCATGACGCACGCATTGCATGGATTCGGCCAGTACGCGGCGTGGAGCGTCGAGTTGCACGAGGCGGATTGCGTCGTGATGCGTTACACGCATGGCGAGGGCGAGCACGGCTGGCCGTGGGCGTTCGAGGCCGTGCAACTGATCGAGGCCAATGCGGATGGCGCGCGGCTGTCGATGCGTGTCGCGAACCGGTCGTCGAGCCCGATGCCGGTCGGCCTCGGTTTTCATCCGTATTTCGGCGCGCTGGAAGCCGAACTCCATACGACGACGCATTGGCGTCACGAAGCCGAAATCGCGATCGAGCCGACGGACGAACGTCCCGCGCTTCTCCACCAACGCGAGACGGAAGGGTACACGCGCTATCTGAGCGGCTGGGACGGCCGTGCGACGCTGCATTACGCTGACGGCCGCACGCTCGGATTGATCGCCGACGACGCGCTCGGTCACGTCGTCGTGCATTGTCCGGCCGGGGCGGGTTATCTGTGCGTCGAACCGGTGTCGCACGTGAGCGACGGCTTCAATCTCGCGGCGCAGGGCTTGCGCGGGACGGGCATCGCCGTCATCGAGCCAGGTAGTGAAATACAGGCGTCGCTCTCGATGGCAGCCGGCGCGAACCCGGCCCGGCACGACGGCGCCGCCGCCTGACGCGCGCTTCGACACAGGCGCGCTCGCGGACCGCGCGGCAGCGCGATGCGTTCGCGGGCAGCACGCCCCCGACGATGCAAATATCCGTGTTCATGGCGCACCTCCATCGACTCAGCGCGTGAGCGGCATCGAAAAGAACGATTCGACGAGATCGACGATGCGCCACGTCGCGCAAGGCCGGCGGCAATGGGCGTCGAAACCGGCGTCCTTGAGCGTCTGCACCGGATCGGCGGGCCACACGTTGCTCATCGCGACGAGCAGGCGGCCGGTGACATCGCCGTCCGTACTCAACGTGCGCAGAAAGACGTAGCCGGATTCGTTGTCAAGGCTCGTGTCGAGAAGCAGCGCGTGCGGATGCCAGCTATTGACCAGCGCGCGCACCGATTTCAGATCCTGCGAAAGGATGACCTGCAAGCCTTTGAGCCGAAGTTGCACGGCGAGCGAATCGCCGATCGACTTGTCCTTGTGGGCGATCAGCACACGGCGCGATGCGTCTCCGGTACGCGCCCGCTTGATGCGCCACAATGCGAATTCGCTTTCGCTGGCGGCCAGACGGCTTGACATCTCATCCTCCATTCTCGTTTTGGGTTACGTGGTGATTCGACTGCGTTCAGTTTCGGCCGAACGTGCCGGTCGCTAAACCCGGCGCGGGAGGGGAACGCGGGGGATTTTGGGAGACTGCCGAATGTATCCCTGCGAAAGGAGGGTGGAAGTCGGGCAAGGCGCGCGTAATATCGGAACCGTTCTCGGAGCGTCGCAATGGAAAATGGCTATTTCAAAACTGTGTTGCTAGTAGAGGACGAAGGGCTCACCAGGAGCGCGATGAAAAGCCTGATCCTGGCGAACGAGCCTTTGCTCGAAATCGACGAAGCCGATGGAGTCGAGCAGGCGAAAGCCAAGCTTTCCGCCAATACCTACGATCTGATGTTTCTCGACTACCACTTGCGCGGCCAGGCGACCGGCAGGGATCTGCTCAACTGGATCCGCGAAGAAGAACGCGAGGTCCAGACGATCATGCTGTCGGCGCAGGATGACCGCGACACGGTGCTCGAATGCATCAAGAACGGCGCGTGTGGATTCATCTCGAAGGGCAGCGAGCAGGGCGCGGGCGTGTTTCGCGAGGCGCTGAAAACGATCCTGAACGGGCGCGTCTATTTGCCGAATACGGTGCTGGGCAAGGGCGGCCACAGCCCGAAGCCGGTTTCGCCGCACGCGGGCGTGACGATCGAATCGCTCGAACTGCCGCCGCGCCTCACCGAGACGCTGCGCTATCTGCTGCAAGGGCTGTCGAACAAGGCGATCGCGCGAAAGATGAACATCAGCGAAAACACCG
Organism: Caballeronia sp. LZ008; assembly: GCF_031451435.1. Classification (NCBI taxonomy): domain Bacteria; kingdom Pseudomonadati; phylum Pseudomonadota; class Betaproteobacteria; order Burkholderiales; family Burkholderiaceae; genus Caballeronia; species Caballeronia sp. LZ008. The sequence continues at coordinate 822,517 of NZ_JARUXK010000004.1, forward strand.
CGAAGGAATATTCGAGCGATCTGCTCGCGCGCTTTCACGTGACGCGGCGAACGTTTCTAATCGTCGAAATGGCGCGGCGCGGGATCGAAATGCCGATGAGCAATACGTCGTCGGCCTCCTGAGCCTCCCGTTTCTCTTCCTCGACGCGGGCGCACCGAAAGGGCGTCCGCGTCGTCTTTTTTTCATCGGTCCGATGAATCATCCCGGGGATGGTAAGGTAGAGCCCGGACTAAATTTGAGATGGGGTCAGCGTAGGTGATTCGCAGGATGACGTTCACGAAAATGCAAGGCGCCGGCACGGCATTCACGGTGACAGCGGCGCTGCTTCTTGGCGCATGTGCGCCGCTTCCGCAGCAGAACGACACGGACGCGGCCGCGGCGGCATCGGCGGCATCGGCCGCGCAAGCGGCTCAGGCGGCGGTCAAGGCGCCCGTCGCGCCGGCGCCGCCGGGGGAAAGGCGCATCATGGTCGGCACCGCGAACGGCTATCACCTGATGCTCAAGACGACGCCGCCATCGCAAGTCTGCGACGACAACGCGTTCGCCGACGGCGTGCGCTACGGCTATGCGCTGACATGGAACCGGCTCGTCAGCGAAGACGTGCGCAACGGCGGCAAGGCGAAGCGCAAGTTCGACGCATCGGCCGTTCATTCCCAGGACGATCAATACAAGATCCAGTGGGAAGGAAAGGAGCGCGTCAACGCGTGCGCGTCGGATGGTTATCTGATCGGGCGTGTCGTCGGGACGCATCTCGCCGGCGTCGACATGCGCAACGGCAAGCCCTCCTGAAGCGCGGAAACCGGGTTTAATCGCAGGTGTGCGTCGCGGTGACGTAGCGGCCGGCCGCCGCGATGTCGCCGTAGATCGTGTAGCCCGTGCCGTTCGCCGACGCCTGCGCGATGACGAGCACCAGTGACTGGCTCGTCAGGCCGCCGCTGGGCACGGAGACGGCCAGCGTGTCGGAGCTCGGCGAGTATTCGCGCACGCGCGGCGCGATCGGCGTCCATTTTTCCTTCACGCAGCGGATGAACTCGTACGGCTTGTACTGCGACGTGCCCGACCCGAACGGGACGGTCTTGAGCAGGGCGTCGTCGGTCGAAACGCAGGCGCTCAGGGCGCACGCGCCGATGGCGGCGAACAAGATCGATGTGGTTTTTCTCATGATTCCGATGCCTTTTTCTGTAGTATCCGCTTAAGCTACCGACCCGCGTCTATTCGATGCCCGACAAGCTTCACGGCCGTCGATCCTAACCGTTTCCCTGACAAACCGTAAAGCATGGGCGACCGCTCGTTCGTGCCGGTCGCGCCGTCCGGAACGCCGCGCCAGATCTGAAAGCAAGCTTTCGATCCGTAGTTTTCCCAATATTGGTCAAGTCGGGTCAACCATGGCCGTTATATAGGCGTTTCACACGTTGAAGCCTTTTGTATGGCGCGAGCGCGGGCGGCGGGAGCCGAAATGGCGCTCTCCGTCCGCGCGAAGTCCCGGCAATGCGTGGACCCCGATAACCTTGACGTACCGTTGCCGTCGTCGATTCGCTGACGAAACGCAGCGTGAGCCAGTTTCATAGAACGCATGTCTCGCACAAAGTTGCTCGCCCGGCTTCGCGCCATTTCCCCGATCGGACGTTTGTCCGGCGGCGTCGATCTTCAGCGGCTCGCCGCGCCCGTGCTCACGGTCGTCATCTGCGTGCTGCTGCTCGTCGTCTTCCAGCATCTTTCGCGCTCGGTCGATTACAAGTCGGTCATGCACTCGCTGCGCATGATGACGGCGCAAGCGTGGTTCGCCGCGCTGTTCGCCACCGCGCTTAGCTTCGCCGCGCTCGTCGGGCGTGACGCCGTGGGGCTGCGTCACATCGGCGTCGCGGTGCCGCGCTCTTTGTTGTGGGTCGGCGCGACGGTCGGTTCGGCGCTCGGCAACGTGACCGGTTTCGGCGCGCTGACGGGCGGCGCAGTGCGTTGCCGCGTGTACGGCGCGGCCGATGTCACGCCCGCGCAAGTCGGCCGTCTGACGATTTTCACGAGCATCACGCTCGCGCTGTCCCTCGCGTTCATGGCCGCCGCCGGCATGGTGTTCGGCGCGGAGACGCTCTCCGGCATGATGCACCTGCCGCCGGCCGCGTTGCGCGCGACCGGCGCGGCGCTGCTCGCCGTTTTCGCCGCGATGGTCATCGTCTGCGGCCGCGAGCCGCGCACTTTGCACTCGCGCTGGAAGTGGCTGTCGTTCACCGTGCCGGCGCGCCGCGATTTCGTCGCGCAGGCCGCGCTCGCCGTCGTCGACGTGTTCGGCGCCGGACTCGCGCTCTGGGCGCTCCTGCCGAATCCCCAGGTCGGCTTCGGCAAATTCATGACGGTCTTCTCGGCGGCGATGCTGCTCGGCATGATCGGCCATACGCCGGGCGGCGTCGGCGTGTTCGAGGCGGCGATGGTCTTCGCGCTCGGCGGCAGCGCACAGACGCCGGACGTCGTCGCCGCGCTGCTCGCGTATCGCGCGATCTACTTCGGCTTGCCGCTGATCCTGTCGGCCGGCGTCATGGCCGCCTTCGAAGGCCGCGCGCTGAAAGGCCGCTTCAATTTTCTGAGCCCGCATCACGTTTCGCAGCTTGCGCCGTTGTTCCTGTCGATCGTCACGTTCGCGGCAGGCTCGATGCTCGTCATCTCGGGCGCGACGCCCGCGTTCAAGATGCGTATCGCGCTGTTGCAGACCATCGTGCCGCTTTGGGTGCTGGAAAGCTCGCAACTGCTCGGCTCGGTGCTCGGCGTGCTGCTGCTGTTCGTCGCGCGCGGTCTCATGCGCCGCCTCGACGCCGCCTGGTGGCTCGCGCTGATTCTCGCGGTGGCCAACCTCGCGCTGTCGCTCGCGAAAGGTCTCGCGTTCGTCGAAGTGGGCGTGCTCGCGTTTCTCGTCGTGCTGCTCGTCCTGACGCGCGAGCGCTTCAATCGCCGTTCATCGCTCTTCGCCGAGCGTTTCACCGCGACGTGGCTCATTTCGATCGGCGTCGTGATGGCGCTCGCCGTGTGGATCATGTTCTTCGCCTTCCGCGACGTGCCTTATAGCCGCGATCTCTGGTGGCAGTTCGCATTCGACGAGCGCGCCCCGCGTGCGCTGCGCGCGACGCTCGCGGCGGCGCTGTTCGCGTCCGCGTTCGCGGTGTGGCAACTTCTGCGCCCGGCGGCGGGCCGCTTCGTGAAGCCCGCGCCGCAGGATCTCGCCGATGCCGCACGCATCCTGCGCGCGCAGGAACGCAGCGACGCCGGCCTCGCGATGATGGGCGACAAGAGCTTCCTCTTCTCCGAGTCGCGCGAAGCCTTTCTGATGTACGCGAAACACGGCCGCACGTGGGCCGCGCTGCACGATCCGGTCGGTCCGCGCCGCGAGTGGGCCGAACTGATCCGCAAGTTCGTCGAGCTCGCGCACGCGCACAACGGCCGCGCGGCGTTCTATCAGGTGCGCGCCGATGCGCTGCCGCTCTATCTCGACGCCGGCCTCACGCTGATGAAGCTCGGCGAGGAAGCGCATGTCGCTCTGTCCGACTTCGATCTGAAGGGCTCGCATCGCTCGCATTTGCGCTATGCGATCAAACGCGGCGAGCGCGACGGTCTGGACACCGAAGTCATCGGACCGGAGCGCATCGGAGCAAGCATGCCGATGTTGCGCGCCATCTCCGACGACTGGCTCGGCAGCCGCTCGGCGCGCGAGAAGAGCTTCTCGGTCGCGGCGTTCAACGAGGAATACCTCGCGGCGCAGTCGGTGCTGCTCGTGCGCCAGCAGGGCGAGCCGGTCGCGTTCGTCACTTTCATGACGACCGACATGAACACCGAAGCGACCGTCGGCGTGATGCGCCATGTTTCGGCCGCGTCACCCTATGCGATGGAATATCTCTTCACCAAGCTCGCGCTGCATCTGAAGGAAGCGGGTTTCAAGTCGCTGTCGCTCGGCATTGCGCCGCTGTCGGGCATGGAGCCGACGCCGCTCGCATCGCCGTGGCATCGGATGGCCGGACTGGTGTGGCGCTTCGGCGGCCGTTTCTACAACTTCCGCGGTCTGCGCGGATTCAAAAGCAAGTTCCAGCCGCGCTGGGAGCCGCGCTATCTGGCGGCGTCCGGCTCGGTCGGTGTATTTTTCACTTTGGCGGATCTTTCGCTCCTCGCGGGCGGCTGGCGTTCATGAAATTCCTTTGCAAGAAAGCGGCGGCGCTCGTGGTGGCCGCCGTCTGTGGTGTGTCCGTGACGGGTATGGCGCATGCCGCCGAGTCGATCTCCGGCGGACGTTACGGTCAAGTCCAACTCACGAAGCCTGCGGGCGACATGACCGGCTTCGTCGTGCTGTTTTCCGAGAAGAGCGGCTGGACGCCGGCCGATCAGCAGGCCGCCGATGCGCTCGCCGCCAAGGGCGCGATGGTCATCGGCGTCGACACGCCGCGCTATGCCGCGCGCCTCGCCGCCGACAAGACCGAGAAGTCCTGCCACAACCTCGTCGGCGATGCGGAAAACATGAGCCATCAGCTCGAACGCACCGTTCAGTCGAATCGATATTTTTCGCCGATTCTCGTCGGCAGCGGGCAGGGCGCGATGGTCGCGGAAAGCGCGCTGAAGCAGGCGCCGGACAACACCGTCGCGGGCGCGGTCTCGCTTGCGGCCGACCCGATGCTCGACCCGCGTTTCAATCCGTGCGCGCCGGATGCGACCATCATCCACGCAAAGGGTTTGCCGGGCTTCTTCGAATACACGGCCGTGCTGGAAGCGAACCGCTCGAAGGCCGACGCGCTCGTCGCGATGACGGCGCCGCGTCTGAAAAAAGCCGGGCGTCCGACCGAGAACGATGTCTCCGATCTCCCGCTGATCGAACTGCGCGCCGCGCAACCGACCGACTTGCTGGCGATCGTGATTTCCGGCGACGGCGGCTGGCGCGATCTCGACAAAACGATGGCGCTGGCGCTGCAACGCGATGGCGTGTCGGTGATCGGCGTCGACTCGCTGCGTTACTTCTGGAGCGAGAAGTCGCCGCAGCAAACCGCCGACGATTTGGCGCGAATCATCCGCACGTACAACGCGCGCTGGCATACGAGCCATGTCGCGCTCGTCGGCTATTCGTTCGGCGCGGACGTGATGCCGTTCGCGTACAACCGTCTGCCGGACGCAGTCCGCGCGCAGGTGTCGTATATCTCGCTGATGGGCTTCGCGCCCGACGCTGACTTCCAGATTCGCGTGACGGGCTGGCTCGGCATGAAGGCGAGCGACAAGGCGCTGAAGGTGCGGCCGGAATTCGACAAACTGCCGCCATCGATGGTGCAGTGCATCTACGGCGCGAACGAAGAAGACACGCTGTGTCCCGCGCTGACGAAGACGGGCATCGAAGTGGTGAAGCTGCCGGGCGATCATCACTTCGGCGGCGACTACGATGTGCTCGCGCGGCGGATTCTCGCGGGCTGGCGCAAGCAGATCGCGGCGCGGCAGCAATAACGCAGCGCCGCGACCGGCTTACTTGAGCGGGCCGAGATAATCCCGCTTGCCGATCGGCGCGCCGAGATGGCGCAGGATGTCGTGGGTCGTGACGACGTGGAAATAGAAGTTCGGCAAGCCGAAGCCGAACAGATAATCGTCGCCTGAGAACGAAGGCGAGAAATCCGGGAATTTCAGCGTGACGGTGCGCGTTTCGCAGCCGGCGAGCGAAGCCTTGTCGATGCTCTTCAGGAACGCGATCGTCTTCTCGATGCGCGCCTGCAGCGCCGGAAAGCTGTCCTCGTTGTCCTCGAAGCGCGGCGCCTCGATGCCCGCGAGACGCGCCGCCGAGAGCTTCGCCGTGTCGCTCGCGCGCTGGATCTGCGCGGCGAGCGGCAGCATGTCGGGCGCGAGGCGCGCGTTGATCACATCGGCGTGAGCGAGGCCTTTTTCATCGGCGAAGGCGGCGCCTTTCTTCAGCAGATCCGCGCAGACTTCGAGTCCGCGAATGAAGACCGGAATCGATGCGCGATACATCGTGAGGGACATGGGTTGCGCTCCTTGAGGTTCGGATTCGACAGCGACAGGGGTCACAAGCATAGCGCCGCGCCCGGTTGCCTGCTCGAATCGGCCGGAGTCACTCACGAACGGGAAGCCTGCGCATGCCGCGCTTCCCACGCGCGCACGTCGGCCTCGTAGCGCTCCAGCGCTTCCCTGTACAACTCGAACACGCACTGATTGCAGCCGCTGCGGCAGCAGTCTTCCGGCAGCGGACGCTCGGGCGGCGTCGGGCGAGGATCGTCGGCGGGGTGGGATGGATCGTTCATCGCTTCATTGTGCATCGGCTTCGCTGAGCGGACGCGGGCGGCTAGACTTTGGCTGCGGCGCGCGTCATGCGCAATGCGATACTGCGCGCGGGGCGGCGATTGCGCCCCGTCATCACGTCGATCGGATCGAGGAACTCACGCGATGAATCAGATCGTCAGCCTTGCGATCTCCGCTGCGCTCGCGAGCGCTTTGCTTGGCGGCTGCGCGGCGCCCGGCCAGCAGCCGGAGTCCGGCGCTCAAACAGCCTGGCACGCCGAAATCCGCCGCACGCAGGACGGCATTCCGCATATCCGAGCGGCCGATTGGGGCAGCCTCGGCTTCGGTTTCGGCTACGCGCAGGCGCAGGACAATCTCTGCACGCTCGCCGATGGCTTCGTCACGTATCGCGGCGAGCGCTCGGCGTATTTCGGCGCGGATGCACGCCCGACGTCGGCGGCGACGTTCGGTCAGCCGCGCAACATCGACGCCGATTTCTTCTTTCGTCTGGTCGGCGATCAGGCGGCCGTCGAGCGTTACCGTGCGGCGCAATCGCCCGAATTGCGCGATCTCATCGACGGCTTCGCGAACGGCTACGACCGCTATCTCGACGACCTCAACGCCGGCAAATTTCCCGAGGCACATGCGGCGTGCCGGGGCAAGCCGTGGGTCGACAAGATCAGCGCCGACGATATCTACCTGCGTCTGATCGCGGCGAATCTCGCGGGCGGCTCGGCGCGTTTCGTGACACCGATCGCGCTGGCGCATCCGCCGAAACCGGGCGCGGCGGCCCCGCGCGGCGACAACGCCGACGCCGACGCCGCGCGGACCGCGCTCGATTCGCTGCGGTTTCCGATAGGCGAAAATCCGGGCATCGGCAGCAATGCGCTCGCGTTCGGCGCGCAGATCACGCGCGACCGGCGCAGCATCCTGTTCGGCAATCCGCACTGGTTCTGGCGCGGCCCGGACCGTTTCTATCAGGCGCAACTGACGATTCCCGGCCAGATGAACGTCGCGGGCGTGTCCTTTCTCGGCGTGCCGCTGATCGTCCTCGGCTTCAACGAAAACATCGCGTGGACGCATACGGTGTCGAGCGCGCGGCGTTTCGGCATCTTTCAGTTGACGCTCGATCCCGCCGATCCGACGCGCTATCTCGTCGATGGCCAGAGCGAAGCGATGACGCCCGTGCCGCTCACCGTGCGCGCGCGCCGCGCCGACGGCACGTATGAGTCCGTGTCGCGCACGCTGTACAGGACGCGCTTCGGGCCGGTCGTCGATCTGTCCGCGATGGCGCAAGGCCTCGGCTGGACCGCGCAAACCGCCTTCGCGATCGCGGACGTGAACGTCGACAACACGCGCGCCTTTCAGAACTTCTTCGCGTGGAATCAGGCGCGCTCGCTCGCCGATTTCATGGCGATCCAGAAGCGCTACGCCGGCATGCCGTGGGTCAACACGTTCGCGATCGGTCGCGACGACGTGCGCGTCTGGTTCGCGGACATCGGCCCGATCCCGAACGTGCCTGACGCGCTCGCGCAATCGTGCACGCCGCCCGCCGGACGCGCGTTCGCGGCCCGCGCGCCGGGCGTGCCGTTCCTCGACGGCTCGAAAAGCGCGTGCGCGTGGCGCGTCGATGCGACGAGCGCGCAGCCGGGCGCGTTGCCGCTGGAGCAACTGCCGAGCGCCGTGCGCGGCGACTACGTCGGCAACTTCAACGACAGCTACTGGCTCACCAATGCGAATGCGCCGATGTCTGGCTATGCGCGTATTGCGGGCGCGGCGCGCGTCGAACAATCGCTGCGCACGCGCTACGGCCATCTGCTCGCGGCGCGTCTGCAGCGCGAACGCGGCGGCGTGACGCGCGAGGCGCTCGAATCGGCGGTGCTCGAGACGCACTCGATGTCCGAGCGGCTGTTCCGCCGGCCGCTGCTCGACGCCGTGTGCACGGTGAATGAAGCGGGCGGGCCGCTGCACGAAGCCTGCGAGGTGTTGCGCAAGTGGAACGGCACGGCGGATATCGACGCGCGCGGCGCGAACCTGTGGGACGAGTTCTGGCAGCGCGCGATGCAGATCGCGCCCGAGCGCCTGTACGAATCCGGCTTCGATCCGAACAAACCGCTCGCGACGCCGGGCGGCTTCAACATCGACAATCCTGCCGTCGTGCAGGACTTGCGTCAGGCGCTGGGCGGCGCGGCGCTCGCGCTGAAGCTGAACGGCTTCGCGCTCGATTCGCGGCGCGGCGACATCCTCTACACGACGCGCAACGGCGCGCGCGTGCCGCTTTACGGCGGCTGCGACGAAGCGGGCTATTTCACGATCGTCTGCGCGCGGCGTCCGCTCGATCCCAAGGGCTATCCGATGGACTCAAGCGGCCAGGGCGACAGCTACGTGCAAGTCGTCACCTTCGGCGAAAACGGCGTCGAAGCCGACACGATGCTGTCGCACTCCGAATCGGACGATCCGGCATCGCCCCATTCGGGCGACGCGACGCGCGCGTTCGCGGCGAAACGCTGGGCGCGCTTTCCCTTCACCGAACAGTCGATCGACTCCGATCCGGCGGTGACGCGCGTCGTCGTTTCGGGAACGCGCGACGGAGGGCCGGGCGCGCCGAAACGTTGAAAAAAGTCGCGGAAAACGTGCGCGCGCGGCGCGGTGGCGGTCGAACCGCGGGCAAATCCCGTCTATGATGGAAGTTTGCCTCGAAGGGAAACACAGTCATGACTATCGGCGACAGCACGCATCACGACGAAGCAGTACGGCTCGATTCCGTCGCGCTGCGGGATTTCGTGGATCGCAAATGGAATGACGAAATCGTGCCCGCGCTGACGGACTACATCGCCGTGCCCGCGAAAAGCCCGATGTTCGACAGCGACTGGGCGCGTCACGGCTTCATCGAACGCGTGGTCACGGACGCCGTCGACTGGATCAGGACGCAGCCGGTCAAAGGCCTGAAGGTCGAAATCGTCCGCTTGCCGGAGCGCACGCCGGTCATTTTCTTCGAGGCCCCCGCCACGCGCTCGGGCAGCACCGAAACAGTCGTGCTGTATGGCCATTTGGACAAGCAGCCGGAATTCGAAGGCTGGCGCAGCGATCTCGGTCCGTGGACGCCCAAGCTCGAAGACGACAAACTGTACGGCCGCGGCGGCGCCGACGACGGCTACGCGACCTACGCGAGCATCACCGCGCTGGCGGCGCTGGATGCGCAGGGCGTCGAGCGTCCGCGTTGCGTCGGCATCATCGAGACGTGCGAGGAATCGGGCAGCTACGATCTTTTGCCGTATATCGATGCCTTGCGCGACCGGCTCGGGGATGTCGGCCTCGTGATCTGTCTCGATTCCGGCGCGGGCAATTACGATCAGCTCTGGCTCACGACGTCCCTGCGCGGCCTCGTCGCCGGCGATCTCGAAGTGCAGGTGCTGGACGAGGGCATTCACTCGGGCGGCTATGGCGGCATCGCGCCGTCGGCATTTCGAATCTTGCGGCAACTGTTCGAGCGCCTCGAAGATTCGAGCACCGGCAATCTGCTGCCGGAAAGTTTTCATTGCCCGATTCCGATGCTGCGCCGGCGCGAAGCCGAAATGACCGCGCGCATTCTCGGCGACGATGTCTGGAAGAAGCTGCCGTGGGCGTGCGGCGCCGATGGCGGCAGCGTTCTGCCCACGACGACCGATCCGCGCGAGGCACTGCTCAATTCGACCTGGCGGCCGTCGCTCACGGTGACGGGCGCGTCGGGCCTGCCGCCGCTGGCCGATGCCGGCAACGTGCTTGCGCCGCGCACGGCGTTCAAGCTGTCGCTGCGCTTGCCGCCGCTCGTCGACGCTGCCAGTGCGATCGTCCGCCTGCAGCGGCTGCTCGAAATGGATCCGCCGTACAACGCCAAGGTGACGTTCAAGCCCGAAGCGGGCGCGGCGACGGGCTGGAATGCGCCGGATCTCGCGCCGTGGCTGCGCTCGTCGCTGAATGAGGCGTCGAAACGGCACTTCGGCGCGGATGTCGCATACATCGGGCAGGGCGGCACGATTCCGCTGATGAATACGCTCAAGGAAGGCTTCCCGCGCTCGCAATTCATGGTGTGCGGCGTGCTCGGTCCGAAATCGAACGCGCACGGTCCGAACGAATTCCTGCACGTGCCGTACGCGAAGAAGCTGACGGCGTCGGTGGCCGAGGTCATCGCGGCAGCGCCCTGAGGCCGGGCGGCCGAACTTCTGTCTGGAGAAAGCCCGGTTCATCCGGGCTTTTTTTCGGCCGATTTCAGCGATTTCGTAAAAACAAAGTGGTAAGGCCAGTTGATCGTCTGTAAAGTGATAATCCGCGCGCATCTCGAAAAGCAGAGCGCGAGCCATCAACTATGGAGACGAGTGTCGCAATGAATGCATCCCCCACGTCCACCCCATCCGCCACTGAACGGCGCATCGCCGCCGACACGCTGCACGCGTACGTCCGCGCCATCTGGGAGTCGGCCGGCAGCGCGCCGCGCGAGGCGGAACTGGTCGCGGATCACCTCGTGATGTCGAACCTTTCGGGCCACGATTCCCACGGCGTCGGCATGATCCCGCGCTATGTCGCGTCGCTCTCCGAAGGTCAGTTGCAGCTCAACACGCACGCCGAAATCGTGCGCGATGCGGGCGCGGTGCTGACCGTCGACGGCCGCAAGGGCTTCGGTCAGGTCGTCGCCTACGAGGCGATGGAGCACGGCATCGAGCGCGCGAAGAAGCTCGGCGTATGCGCGGTCGGCTTGCGCAACGCGCACCACATCGGGCGTATCGGCCACTGGGCGGAACAGTGCGCGAAGGCCGGACTCGTATCGTTCCACTTCGTGAACGTGGCGGGCGATCCGCTCGTCGCGCCCTTCGGCGGCATCGACCGGCGCTTCGGCACGAATCCGTTCTGCGCAGCCTATCCGCGCGACGGCAAGAGCCCGCTCGTGCTCGATTTCGCGACGGCGGGCATCGCGTACGGCAAGACGCGCGTCGCCTACAACAAGGGCGTAAAGGTCGCGCCGGGCATGTTGCTCGATCATGAGGGCAAGCCGACGATCGAGCCGAAGGTGATGCACGAGGAGCCGTTCGGCTCGCTCACCGCGTTCGGCCTGCACAAGGGTTCGGGCCTGGCCGCGCTGTGCGAGATCTTCGGCGGCGCGCTCTCGGGCGGCTACACGACGCACGAAGAGACGCTGGAGAAATCGAGTGCGATCATCAACTGCATGACTTCGGTGATCGTCGATCCGAACGCGTTCGATGCGCCCGCCGCGCAAGCAGAGGCCGAAGCGTTCCTCGAATGGATGAAGGCGTCGCCGCGCGCGGAAGGCGTCGATGCGATCTACGCGCCGGGCGAGCCGGAAGAGGCGCGTCGTGCGGACCGCGGCGCGAACGGCATCGCAATCGATCCGACGACGTGGCAGCAAATCCGCGATTCGGCGACGAAATCGGGCATGCCGGAAGCGGAAATCGAAAAGTTCGCGGCCGCGCTGCAGTAATTGCGCGAAGCGGTAGGCGCGGCAAATTGGTCAAGCCAATTTGCCGCGCTAAATTCACTCAAGCAGTCAATTCCTTCTCGATCCATTCGACCACCGACGTGCGCGACGGTTGCCAGCCCAGAATCTCGCGGGTGCGCTTGCTGCGCACGCGGCTGTTCGAGCCGAGGCCGTACGAGGCCATCTCGTAGCCCCATTCCTTGATCGCTTCTTCGAGCGGCCAGTCTTCCGGCCCGCGCAGATCGAGCGCCTTCGCCATCGCGACGGTCATGTCGCGGAATTGCGCCTCGCCGCTTTCGACGAAGTAGAACGTGCCCGCAGGCGACTTTTCGAGCGCGAGCCGATAGATGGTCACGACATCGTCGATATGCACGTTCGACCAGATGTTGAGGCCACGCCCCACATGGCGCACGATGCCGCTCTTGCGCGCCTGTCGTTCCAGACGCGGCAACTGCACGCTCGCGGTATCGCGCACCGCGCCGTGGCCGTAGATCAGCGTGTTGCAGAGCACCGTCGAGCGCACGCCACGCTTGGCGGCGTCGAGCACGAGATTGTCGATCGCTACGCGCGGCGCCTTGTCGGGCGTCGGCTCCGGCAGGTCGTCCTCGGTATAGATCTTCTCCGATGCCTCGCCGCCCGATGCGTCGCCGACGATGCTCGATCCGCTCGTATGCAGAAACGGCTTGTTCGTGCCTTCGAGCGCGCCGATCAGCGTTTCGACCGCGCCGCGATGATCGCTGCTCGCCGCGTTGATGACGGCATCGGCCGCGTGCGCTTCGGCGGCGAGCAAGGCCGCGTCGTCGAGACTGCCGATCACCGGTTCGATGTTCAGGCGTTTCAGTTCGTCGGCCTGTTCCGCGCGACGGATGAGGCCGCGCACGCGATGTCCGTTCCGCGCGAGTCCCGCCGCGATCGAGCCGCCGATGAAACCGCCCGCGCCCGTGATGAAAACGTCCATGTTCTTGCTCCGTTGAATGTTCAAACTGCGATGAACACAGTATGAGCCGCTTCGACTTTCGCAAAAACGGTGATAGTCTCAAATGAAACTTGACTCGGAATCAATAATCCGAGGCCATCCACCCAACGCGACCGACGATGCCACCGATCGAACTCATCAACGCTCCGGGCCTGCCGATTCCCGCCGGACACTACAGCCACGCGACGCGCGCCGGCAATCTCGTCTGCGTTTCGGGTCAATTGCCGATGCGCGCGGACGGCACGCATACCGGCGATCTCCCGTTCGACGAGCAGGCCGAACAGACGCTTTCGAATCTGCGCACCGTGCTCGAAGCCGCGGGTGCGAGCCTCGCGGATTGCATCGAGGTGACGGTGTATCTCGTCGGCGTCGAACACTGGAAAGCGTTCAACGAGATCTACGCGCGTCACTTCGGCGCCTGGAAACCGGCACGCGCCGTCGTGCCGGTCGGCGCGCTGCACTACGGCTATCTGCTGGAAATTTCCGCGCGAGCGTGGGTCGAACGCGTCTAGCCGTTACGCGAGATCGAGCGATTTTGTCAGGTCGCCGAGCGGCGCCTGACCGCTTGCGGCGAACGCGCGATCCCGCGCGGCCACGCCGTCCAGCGGCGCGAGATCGTGCACGCGCGAGATGAAGCGCAGGATCGAGTTCGTGTCATACACGGTGTGATCGACGTAGCCCTTCTTCGCGAACGGCGAAATCACGAGTGCCGGGATGCGCGAACCGGGCCCCCAGCGATCGCCCTTCGGCGGCGAGACGTGGTCCCACCAGCCGCCGTTTTCGTCGACGGTGACGATCACCACGGTGTTCTCCCATTGCGGCCCGCGCCGCAGACGCTCGATCACGTTCGAAATATGCCGATCGCCCGAAGCGACATCCGCATAGCCCGCGTGCATGTTGAGATTGCCCTGGGGCTTGTAGAACGTGACGGCAGGAAGGCGGCCCGCGTCGATGTCCGCGAGCAGCTTGTTCGTCGACGGATCGTCGCCAAGTCCCGCGTCGCGCAAATGCTGCGCCCGTGCGGCCGTGCCCGGCGCAAAGTTGGCGAAGTAATTGAACGGTTGATGGTGGTACTGGAAGTCCGGCACCGCGCCGGTGTCCCGATGTTCCAGTGCGTACTGCCACGCGCCGCTGTACCACGCCCAATCGACGTTCTTGTCCGACAGGCGGTCGCCGATCGTCGCGTACGTCTGCGGCGGCAATACCAGCGCGTTCGAGCGGTCCGCATAGCGCGAGTCGCCGCCTTGCGGAGGCGGCACGTTGCTCGGCTGATACGGCGGGAACATGGTGTTGACGGCGTATCCGTCCGCCGTGAGCGCGCCGTCGCGCACGTACTTCGGCGGGCCCTCGAGCGCGGATTTGGGCGAATCCGGGGCGAGCTTCAGGCGCGAACCGGCAGGATCGTCGCCTTCGACGACCGCGAGCAGCTTCGCAGCCGGGCTGCCTTTGACATCGGGATAGAAGGGCGCCTGCGCGGAAATGAGGAAGATGTGGTTCAGCCAGGAGCCGCCGAACGCCGACATGAAGAAGTTGTCGCAGAGCGTGTATTGCTGCGCGAGCCCCCAAAGTTTCAGCGTTTCGGGTGAGTTTTGGTAGTGCCCCATGACGAGGCCGCCCGAATCGCCCCACGCCGCGAACTGGTTGTTGCGCCCTGCGTTGATCTGCATCTGATTCTGATAGAACCGATGCACGAGATCGCGCGTGATGACGGAATTGGGCAGCGGCGCACCGTGCGCGTCTGCGATCTGGAAGGGCGCGTTGCGCAGATCGATGATCTGCTGCTCGGTGATCGCGTAGCGCTTGCCGTCGACTTCCTGCGCCTGCGGCACAAGCCCGCCCCAGATTTTCGGCAGCGTGGGCATGGGCGTGACGCCATCGCGATCGAGTTGCGTGTAGTGCGATGCCGGCACCGCCGACAGCGGATATTGCACGCCCGGATAGTTGCCGTAGAGATTCGTGAAGCTGCGGTTTTCCGCGTAAATCACGACGATGTGCTGCACTTTCGCGGCGAGCGTGCGGTCGAGTGCGATATCGGCGGCAGTTTTCGGGGTGGTCGGCTTGTTTTCGAACAGATTGCACCCGCCGAGCGACAGCCCCGCCAGGCCCACGCCCGCGGCGAGCAGCCGCCGCCGCGCGGGGTCGGCGGGTGCGTCGCCTGCTGGCGTATCGTTGCCGGAAGGAAGCTCGTGCTGCGGATGATCGTTTTCATTCATCGCCTGACTCCTCGTGAATATGCGGCCCACGCCCGTTGACGCACGCTGCATGATCGACGCCGAAAGATGACGCGCCCGTTACCGGCGCCCCGACTTGAACCGCTCTGCGTGCGGCTCAACTGAGTGGGGATGATGCCGCATCGTCCCGCCGCGGGAAACCCGGCCGAACGACATAGGCAAAAAACAGGAATATCGTACGAATCGGCCTATGTCTTTTGGCCGACTGGAAAGCGCGAACGACCGTGACTAACATCAACTGAACACGAGCTTTGCTCCGACGAGAACGAGCGTCGCGGCGAGAACGTGACGGAGTAACGCTTCCGGCGCCTTGGTCGACAGCATGCTGCCAAGGGCGATGCCGGGAATCGAGCCCACGAGGAGCGAGGCGAGCAAGGACCAGTCGACTGAGCCGAGCATCCAATGGCCAGTGCCGGCAATCAGCGTGAGCGGCACCGCGTGAGCCACGTCCGAGCCGACGATGCGCGCCGTCGCTAGACGCGGATACAGCAGCAGAAGTACAGTCACGCCGATTGCGCCTGCGCCCACGGAAGTGATCGAGACCAGCAGGCCGAGAATCGCGCCGGTGAAGACGGTCCACGCGGCGGTACGCGTCGGGTGTTCGGGGCGGCCATGTCCCTTTTTGTAGGCAAGGCGCGCGAGTTGCGGCCGGAAGATCAGCGAAACCGCCGTGATGAGGAGCGCGGTGCCGAGTATCAGCTGGATGAGCCGCGCGGTGCCCGGCGCTGTCAAACCGTGTTCGTGCAGAAAGTAGAGTGTGATGGCCGCAGCGGGCACGCTGCCCGCCGCGAGACGGCCGGTGATGCGCCAGTCGACCGAACCCTTGATGCCGTGCACGAGCGTGCCGGCCGTCTTGGTCGCGGTGGCGTACAGCAGATCGGTGCCGACGGCGGTCGCCGGATGTATGCCGAACAGCAGGACGAGCAGCGGGGTCATCAGGGAGCCGCCGCCGACGCCCGTCAGGCCGACCAGGAAACCCACTGCGAGACCTGAGGCAGAATAAAGTAAGTCGATATGCGGAAATGACATGCCGGACGCCCGCAACCCTTGCTGGGCGGGGCTGTTTAACGTTCATCCAAAATTTGTCCGAATCGCGACTCTTGGCTTCGGACATCCTTGTACGACTCGGTCATCGCGGCCGACCGACGCCCGAAAATTGCCCGGGCAAAATCCTTTACTTTTTCCTGCAAACGGAGGCGCGCCGAGAGCGGTCGGGTTTCGTGAGAACCTTTCGGCGTCGCGGCTTAGGGCGTCCCGATTTCGCGCGCGTCCGCGAAGTACTCTTTCAGCGATCGGAGCCCAAACGCTGCGCCGGCCTTCTAATGAAACCGTGCGCCTCCCGGCAGACGCCTTTTAGCGCTGGCCGGACAAAAGGGCTAAGAGCATAGCACTCTTCAGCTATGGCTCGCGGAGCCTATGCCGAACTGACCAGCCTGGCCGGCCTAGACCGCAGTTGGGCTTGCGCGTTGTCCCGATTCGATCGAGAACACGCGCGCGATTGCCGGAATGCGTCGAAGCAGGAAAACGAACCCGACGGCTAACGCCATTTCCGAAGCAGCGAAGACGAACCACGGCGTGGTCGGCGCGAACAGCCACTGAGCAAAAAGATTGAGGGGATAGTTGAACGCGAATATGGGCAGCGTGTTTTTACCGAGAAAACTGAGTGCGCGCGACGTCGCGGTGAGCCGGGCTAACCTGGCCAATGCCCATATCCCACATATTGATGCGAGGAGGAACAGCGCTGGATTACCGATAGTCTCGCCGGCGAGGTTCGCTGCTTTGGGATTCCACAGCGAAGCGATGATCCATCCGAGCGCGCAAAGTGGCAGCGTCCAAGCGGGAAAACGCCTGCCGTCCAGCATTTTGGATTCGGCTGCAACGAAACCCAGGTGGAAATAAAAGAGCGCGACAAAAGCGATCTTGATGTTCCAGGGTGAGAAGCCTTTCACGAAGGCCATTAACGTGCAGCCGACGACCAATGATGCGGCGATCACGACATGCACAACGTGTCGCGCGTACCGGGTCAACGCCGCGTACATGGCTTCGGTGCAGAACAGGCAAGTTAGAAACCAGAGCGGCGTGCAATAGAAAGTAAGATTCGATCGAGGTATGGAATACGCCGTACCCCCGAGTTGCACGAAGAATTGGGAGAGACTGGTTGTATTCCCAAATAGAATCGACGGGAAGATCGCGATTGCGGCGGCGACTGCGTACGGCATCAGAAGGCGTCGGGAATTCCTGCGCATGACCTCTAGCGGACTTCTCTTGCCGTTGAAAAGGTATCCAGACAGGAAAAAGAACAGAGGCATATGACACGAGTAAATGACTCGGAAGAGCCACTCTGGCAAACCAATGGCGTGTCCAAGGACAACAAGAACGATCCCGATCCCTCGGGCGGCGTCGATTGTTCTGTTGCGCAAATCCACCTCTGAGTTCGCTCAAAAGGCGCAATTTTAGCCCAAGCCATTGCCACATAAGGCCGAGAGGCTTATGGTCCGACATATCGAGATGACATTGCGCGCGGAGAACGCGTCAGGCGTGGGCGGGTCGAAAGGCTGTCGATGACAGCGGGTAAGCGCCCCCGAACGCCTCGCGAAACCCTTCAGATTACTTTCAGGAAGGTGCAATGAACACACAGGAACAGCAGCAACAGCAGCAACAGCAGCAACAACAGCAGATGCAGGTGTCGCAATCGAAGCTGCCGGACGAAGCGTTCATCCCGACGGAGCACCCGAACATACCGAGCGAACGCCAGTTCGTGCTGAAGTCGGGCAACACGTTCGCCGTCTACGATGCGAACGGCGATATCCGCGGCGACGACGACGGCCTCTTCGTCAACGACACGCGCGTGCTGTCGGAGCTCGTGCTGACGTTCGGCGGACGCGCGCCGTCGCTGCTTTCGGGCAGCGTATCGAGCGACAACGCCGTCTTTACCGCGCACCTGACCAACCGCCCGCTGCCGCCCATCGGCGGAGCACGCACGCCGGAAGGCGTAATCCACGTCGAACGCAAGCGCGTGCTGTCGGGGCATGTGCTGCACGAGAGCATCGTGCTGACGAACTACGGCACGGAGCCGTCCACCGTGCCGCTGTCGATCTCCTTCAAGGCCGACTTCCTCGACATGTTCGAGGTTCGCGGCGCGATACGTGGCAAGCGCGGGGCTTTGCGTCCGCCGGTCGTCGAGAACGGCGAGGTCGTGTTGCGCTATGTCGGCCTCGACGAGGTGGAGCGCACGGCGCGCATCCAGTTCACGCCCGCGCCGGACGTGCTTTCGCCCACCCGCGCCGACTACGCGCTGCATATCCAGTCGGAAACGGCCATTTCCGTGTACCTCTCGGTGACGGCCGTGACGCACGCGCTCTCGGACGCCAGCGAGCAAAGCAAGCGCAACGCCGCGGAAGCGGCCGAATGCGCGCCCGAATCGGGCCGTCCCGCGATCCGCGACGCGCTCGTGGAGGCGCATCGCCGCATGCGCGACCGGCGCCGCGCGAGCGCGCGCGTGCGTTCGAGCAATCCGCTCTTCAGCGAATGGATCGACCGTTCGCTCGCCGATCTCGGGCTGCTCACCACCGATCTCGAAACCGGCCCTTATCCGTACGCTGGCATTCCGTGGTTCTCGACGGCGTTCGGCCGCGACGCGATCATCACGTCGCTGCAAATGCTCTGGCTGCATCCGACGCTCGCGCGCGGCGTGCTGCGCTTCCTCGCCGCGAATCAGGCGCGTGAAGACTCCGCTTTCCGCGATGCCGAAATCGGCAAGATCATGCACGAGACGCGCAAGAGCGAGATGGCGGCAACCGGCGAAGTGCCGTTCGCGCTCTATTACGGCGGCGTCGACAGCACGCCGCTCTTCATCGTGCTGGCGGGCGCATACGCGGAACGCACCGGTGACACCGCCCTGATCGATGAAATCTGGCCGGCGCTGCAGCTCGCAGCGCAATGGGTCGCGCGCCATTGCGACAAGAATCCGCACGGTCTGCTCGACTACCAGCGCGCATCCGAGCACGGTCTGGCGAATCAGGGGTGGAAGGACAGCCAGGATTCGGTCTTCCACGCGGACGGCAAGTTTCCGATCGGCCCGATCTCGCTCGTCGAAGTCCAGGGTTACGCATCGACCGCGTTTTCCACGATGGCGCGTCTCGCCCGCGAGCGCGGACAAGGCGAGAACGCAAGCGAGTTCGAGCGGCGTGCGCGTCACATTCGCGAGCGTGTCGAAGAGATGTACTGGATGCCGGAGATGGATTTTTACGGCATTGCGCTCGATGGCAAGGGCGAGCTATGCCGCGTGCTGTCGTCGAATGCGGGGCATCTGCTCGCGTTCGATCTCGTCGAACGCGAACGCGGCGAGGCTGTCGCCAAGCAACTCGAATCGGCGCTCTTTCACACGGGCTGGGGCGTGCGGACGCTTGCGGCGGGGCAGCCGCGCTTCAATCCGATGTCGTATCACAACGGCTCGGTATGGCCGCACGACACCGCGCTCTGCGCACGCGGCCTCGCGCGCTACGGCGATCGCGGCGCGGCCGTGGGACTGCTGCAGTCGCTGTTCGAAGCCGCCGTCACGTTCGACATGCGTCTGCCGGAGCTTTTCTGCGGATTCACGCGCCAACGCGGGGAACGGCCGATCGCCTATCCGGTCGCGTGTCTGCCGCAGGCGTGGGCGGCGGGCGCGCCTTTCATGATTCTGGAAGCGTGTCTCGGCGTGACCGTCGACGCCGTCAAGGAAGAAGTGCGTATCGACCGGCCGGAGTTGCCCGAAGGCATCGACTGGCTCGAAATCGGCGATCTGCGGCTCGGCGACAAGACCGCGACGATCACGTTCCGGCGCGTCGGCGGGCAGGTCATTCCGTCCGTCGAAGGCGACGTCAGGGTCGTGGCCGTTCTGTAACGTCGACGACGCACGGCGCCGACCAAGCGCCGTGCGACCGGTCCGCGCTTATACCGCGACGCTGCCCACGTAATTTTCGGCGAGGGCAGTGGCGGCCGCGCGCGATGTCGTCACATGTTCGAGTTCGGCCACCTGCAGGCGCTGCTCGAACGGCGACGTATCGTCCAGCTTGTGCAGCATGCGCGTCATCCACCACGAGAAATGCTCGGCGCGCCAGACGCGCTTCAATGCCGCTTCCGTATAGTGGCTGAGCTTCTCGCCGTTGCCTTCCTGATAGAAATCGAGAAGCGCGGCGTTCAGTACGCGCACGTCCGACACGGCGAGGTTCAGGCCCTTCGCGCCGGTCGGCGGCACGATATGCGCTGCGTCGCCCGCGAGGAACAGCTTGCCCGACTGCATCGGCGTGGACACGAAGCTGCGCATCCCGACGATGTTCTTCTGGAAGATCTTGCCTTCGGTGATCTGCCAGCCATCGGCGGTATCGACGCGTGCGTGCAGTTCGGCCCAGATGCGGTCGTCGGACCAGGCATCGACCGTATCTTTCGGATCGCACTGGAAGTACATGCGCTGCACGCCCGGCGAGCGCGTGCTGATGAGCGCGAATCCGCGATCGTGCCGCGCGTAGATGAGTTCATCGGAGGAGGGCGGCGCTTCGACCAAAATGCCGAACCAGCCAAACGGATAGATGCGCTGATAATCCTGCCGCACCGCTTCGGGAATCGACTGTCGCGAAACGCCCTGCGAACCGTCGCAGCCGATGATGAAGTCGCATTCGAGTTCTTCGTCGCGGCCTTCGTGCTGATACTTGATGCGCGGCTTGCGATCGCTGCCATCCTGAAAGTCGTGCAGCGACACATTCGACACGTTGAACTTCAGCTCGCCGTTCGCCGCGAGCCGCGCCGCGACCAGATCCTTGATGACTTCGTGCTGCGCGTAGACCGTGATCGAGTGACCTGTGAGCTCGGTCAGCGCGATACGGCGGCGCTGGCCTTCGAACGCGAGCTCGAAACCGTGGTGCAGCGCGCCTTCGGCCTGCATGCGCGCGCCGAGACCGGCCTGAGTGAGCGTGTCCATCGTGCCTTGTTCGAGCACGCCGGCGCGGATCGTCGATTCGATGTCGTTCTGGCTGCGCGCTTCGAGCACGACCGATTCGATGCCGCGCAAATGAAGCAGGTGCGAGAGAAGAAGCCCGGCCGGGCCCGCGCCGACGATGCCGACTTGAGTACGCATGATTGTCTCCGTGAGGCAGTGGTGATGTTGTGCGTACAGTGTCGGCAGAGCGGCCTTATGCCGCAACGCGATAGGGAGGATAAGAACTATCTGATTCGGAGATAAAGCCCCTAAAACGCGGGAAAATCGCCTGAAGTACGGGTAAATCCCTAGCCGGCGCGGGCCGGTCGCCCGCGCCGGACGGCCTTACTCCGCCGCTTCCTCCTTCAACTGATTACGTCGATATTCGCCCTGGCGCGTGAGCATCCAGCCGGGATATTCCGACGGCAACTGGCTCACCTCATCGAGCGCGGCGAGTTCGTCTTCGTTGAGACGCACGTTGGTCGCCGCGATGTTGTCGTCGAGCTGCTCGACCCGTTTGGCGCCGACGATCACGCTCGACACGACCTTCTGATGCAGCAGCCAGGCAAGGGCGATCTGCGCGACCGATACACCCTTGGATTCGGCGATGCGGCGCATCACGTCGACGCAGTCGTACGCGCGTTCGACATTGACCGGCGGGAAGTCGAACTTGGTGCGCCGGCTGCCTTCTTCCTTGCCGCCTTCGCGCGTGAACTTGCCCGAAAGCAGGCCGCCCGCGAGCGGACTCCAGACCATCAGCCCGACGTTCTCGCTTTGCAGCAGCGGCACGATTTCGCGTTCCAGATCGCGGCCAGCGACCGTGTAATACGCCTGAAGCGACTCGAAACGCGCAAGACCGAGACGCTCGGAAATACCGAGCGCCTTCATGATCTGCCACGCCGCCCAGTTCGAAACGCCGATGTAACGCACGTGTCCATGCTGCACGAGATTATCGAGCGCGCGCAGCGTTTCCTCGATCGGCGTCGCCGGATCGAAACCGTGAATCTGGTACAGATCGACGTGATCGAGCTGCAGCCGCTTCAGGCTCGCCTTCACGCCATCGATGATGTGATAGCGCGACGCGCCGCGCGAATTCACGCCCTTGGTGCCGGTCTCGCCAAGGATTTTCGTCGCGACGACCACATTTTCGCGCAGCACGTTGAGGTTCTTCAGCGCCTGGCCGGTGATGATTTCGGATCGGCCGTCGGCGTAGACGTCGGCGGTGTCGATGAAATTGATGCCCGCATCGAGCGAACGGCCGATCAGCTTGTCGGCTTCCGCCTGCTGCAACTGACCGATGTTGTCCCAGATTCCGCCCGTTCCGCCGCCGAAGGTCATCGTGCCCAAGCACAGCTCCGAGACGAAAAGACCGGTGTTGCCGAATTTCCTGTAACGCATGGTTGCTCCCGAGTGACTGGAATGGCGCGGCATCGCACGACCTTCACGACAGGGTCCGCGCCGGCAATGCAGTATCGTCCCGGCGCGCGGCGGGTTCATAGCCTGATCCTGTTCAATCCTTGCCTGTTCCTGCAAACGCTGGGGGCGCGCGCGAGCAATCACGCGCTCGCGCGAGTAAGCTAACCAGACTTCTCCCATCTTGAAAATGGTCCGCAAACCATGGCTCTGAACGACACGCCCGGCTTCGCCGGAAAAGAAAGTCATGACCAGCCGAAAGAAACGCGTCATGACGCCGCGCTGGATCAGGCGCGCCTCGATCTCGTCGCGCTGCTCGACCGTTTCACCATCGGTTGCGAAGGCTCGGTCGAGACGCCGGTGCCGGGGCTGTTCCTGCATCGGATCATGAATCCGGGCGGGCCGAAGCACGGCATCCAGACGCCCGCGCTCGCGCTCATCGCGCAGGGCAGCAAGCGCCTCATGGTCGGCGACGAGGTCTATATCTACGATCCGATGCACTATCTGGTGTCGTCGGTGGATCTGCCGGTGTGCGGGCAGGTGTCGGTGGCGAGCGAGTCCGAGCCGTATCTCGGCATGCGGCTCGATCTCGATGTCGACGAAATCACGTCGCTGATCCAGGACGAAAGCCTGCCGCCCGCGACGCAGACCGACGCCTCGCGCGGTCTCTACGTGAACCGCCTCGGCAACTCGATGCTCGATGCCGTGTTGCGCCTTTTGCGGCTCGTCGACACGCCCGAGGACGTGCCGATCCTCGCGCCGCTCGTCAAGCGCGAAATCCTGTATCGACTGCTGATGAACGGCTCCGGCGCGCGTCTGCGGCAGATCGCGCTGCAGGACAGCCAGACGCAGCGCATCGCGAAGGCGATCCAGTTGCTGCGCCAGCATTTCGACCAGCCGCTGCGCGTGGAGGACATCGCGCGGGACGTGCACATGAGCGTGTCGTCGCTGCATCATCATTTCAAGGCGGTGACGGCGATGAGCCCGCTGCAATACCAGAAGCAGCTGCGGCTTCAGGAGGCGCGCCGCCTGATGATGCTCGATATCGTCGATGCCGCCACCGCCGCGCATCGCGTGGGCTATGAAAGCGCATCGCAGTTCAGCCGCGAGTACAGCCGGCTTTTCGGTGCGCCGCCGTTGCGCGACACCCGCCGCTGGCGCGACGCGACGGCCGCCGCCGCGGGGGCCTGAGCACCGAAATTTCAACGAAGCACTGGCCGAGCGCGCGCGAATGGTCTTGAATGGATTGCCGACAGGCGATGCGACGGCGCTGCCGCATCGATTTATTTCATCGTCCGCGGAATAGTGCAGCGCTTCCGAACGTTCTACGGATACTTCTACAACAAGGAAGATGAAATGAAGAAGCGTATCCAGATGTTCGTCGCTGCCGCAACGGTCGCTACCGCTTTTGCTTCGCTCGCGTCGTCCGCGCATGCTGCGGCGCCGAAAGAATCGAACGGCATGTTCGTCGATGAAAACGGCATGACGCTCTACACCTTCGACAAGGACACGAAAGGCGGCCCGAGCGCGTGCAGCGGCGGCTGTGCGCAGGCCTGGCCCGCCGCGATGGCGAGCGACTCCGACAAGCCGAGCGGGAAATGGACCATGGAATCCGCCGACGGCGGCAAACAGTGGGCCTATGACGGCAAGCGCGTCTATCGCTTCGCGAAGGACACGAAGCCCGGCGACAAGAACGGGGACAACTTCCGCGATGTCTGGCACGTCGTGAAGCCCTGAGCGCCTTCGCATCGATGCGGGCTCGCGGAATAAATCGGCGAGTCCGCCAGTCTTTCAATCAACAGGTAACGACCATGAAACGATCGATCGGCGTGACGGCGCTCCTGATCGCGCTCGGGCTCGCGCTCGGCACAGCGGGCTGCGCGAGCGGTACGCAAAGTGCGCCGCCTTCTTCTGGCGCGCCGAGCGGACCTGCCGGCGGAGGCAGCTACTGATGGCGAACGCCTCCGGCTCGCCCCGCACGCGCGAGGACGCACGGTCTTGAGCTTCGAGAGCGATCTTCTCGCGCATCTGCCGCAGTTGCGCCGCTACGCGCGCGCGCTGACGGGCGATCGCGCCTGGGCCGACGATCTCGTGCAGGACGCGACCGAGCGCGCGCTCAATCGCGCCCGGTCGTTTCATGCGGGCACGAATTTGCGCGCGTGGCTGTTCACGATCATGCGCAATCTGTATATCGACCAGTTGCGCGGTCGCCGCGATATCGCCGTCGATGATGAAAGCGCGCCCTGGCGGCAGATGGCCGCGCCGCGCGGGGAAGTCGACGGCCTCGTGCTGCGCGACGTGCAGCGTGCGCTGTACTGTCTGCCGGTCGAGCAGCGCGAAGTGATGCTGCTCGTGTGTGTCGAGGAAATGAGTTATCAGGAGGCGTCCGTGGTGTTGAATGTGCCGACCGGAACCGTGATGTCGCGCTTGTCGAGAGCGCGGGAGCACATGCGCGTTCTGCTCGGCGAGGAATCGGGCCGCAAGGCGTCGCCTTCGTCGCTGAAAGTGGTGAGCCGCTCATGACCAATCAAGACCGTCCATCCGAAGGCGGCGACCGTATGGGGCTGCCCAAACCCGATCGCGATCTGCAGGCGCTGTCCGCCTTTATCGACGACGAACTTCCCGGCAATGAGCGCGATGCCGTGGCCGAACGCGTCGCGGGCAATCCCGCGAGCGAGGCGACCGTCGCCGCGTATCGTGCGCAGGACAATGCGTTGCGCGCGCTCTTCGCCGATCAGAGCGAGCCGCAGATCGTGCGTCTGCGGCCGCGCTCGCGCGAGCGTTATCTGATCGCGGCAGGCTTCATGGCCGTCGGGGTCGCGTGCGGATTCCTGTTGCAGATGCTCCTTCCCGCGCTCGGCGACAAGCCGCGCTTCGCGGAACGCGCGGATATCGCGTATGCCGTGTACGCGCCCGAGCAGCGGCACGCGGTGGAAGTGGCGGCGTCGCAGCAAGATCATCTCGTCACCTGGCTCTCGAAACGGCTGAATCGCGCGGTGACGATTCCGTCGCTGGCCGAGTACGGATTTCAGCTCGTCGGCGGACGCCTGTTGCCGGACGCAGAGGGTCCGGCCGCGCAGTTCATGTATCAGAACGCGGCGGGCGAGCGCCTCACGCTCTACATGACGACCGCCACGATCAGGCGCAACGACAGCAAGATCCGCACGCTGAAGGACGGACAACGCACCACGTTCTATTGGGCGTGGAATCGCGTCGGCTATGCGCTTTCGGGGCAGATAGGCGAGGAAAAGCTGCAGGCAATCGCCTATGACACCTGCAAGGAGCTGGGCGGCGATCCGAAGAACTGGTGAGCCGGGAATCGATAAAAAGGCCGCAACGATGCGTGATCGTTGCGGCCTTTCTCATGCGCGATCGTGCTTATCGATAGCGATGCGGCGGAGGCGGCGCGACATGGTGATGATGGCGTTCCCATTCCTGACGCTGCCAGTAACGATGACCGTCCCAGTAGCGCTCGCCATGCCAGCCGACCGTCACGCGATGCGTGGGACCGTGATGGACGTCCGCCGACGCCGCGTTTGCGAGACCCATGCCCAGCGCGGCGGCAAGGGAAGCGATCAACAGGCTTTTCTTCGTCTTGTTCATGATGTGTGCTCCTTGGTCGTTTGCCTGGCGGTGAAACCGCGAGTCGATTGGTCGCAGTTCGGCCAAACTTTGGCGTGTGGTTCAGGACCGGCTTATCAACGGTAGTAATCGTGATGATGGTGATAACCGCCACCGTCCGGCACGACGATGCAGCCCGATAGCGCGCTACCCAACAACACGCTCAACGCTGCAAGGATCGCTAGTTTCTTCATGGGTTTCTCCGTGTGAATCCATGGAGACCAATTTAGCGGTTCGCAAAATGACAAGCCGTGTTCGTTTGTAAGCAAACGTGTAATCTGAAATATTCGCGACGGGCGTCTACAAGCTCCGTCGTGCGCCGTTGTACGGCGGATGCAGGACGCGCTATTCTGAACTCCGATTCGAAATGTCGGAGTGAACATGTCTCACATCAGCACGGGCGTCGAGTACGCGCTGCACTGCATGCTGTATCTCGCGGAGCCGCCACACGGCGTGCGCGAGGCGAGCGTGCGCGATCTGGCGGAATTGCAGGGCGTGCCTGCGGAATA
Organism: Caballeronia sp. LZ008; assembly: GCF_031451435.1. Lineage (NCBI taxonomy): Bacteria > Pseudomonadati > Pseudomonadota > Betaproteobacteria > Burkholderiales > Burkholderiaceae > Caballeronia > Caballeronia sp. LZ008. Next base: position 848,936 of record NZ_JARUXK010000004.1, read on the forward strand.
CGTCGCGAAGCTCTTCACGAAGCTGCACAAGGCGGGACTCGTCGTCGCGACGGAAGGGGCGCGCGGAGGTTTCGCGCTCGCGCGTCCGTCGAAGGAAATCAGCGTGCTCGATGTCGTCGACGCAATCGACGGCGACAAGCCTCTCTTCGAATGCAGGGAGATTCGCGCGCGCTGCGCCGTGTTCGGCGACGACGCGCCGCCTTGGGCGACGAGCGGCGTATGCGCGGTTCACGCGGTGATGAAGAACGCCGAAAAGCGCATGCGTGAAGCGCTCGCGGCGGATCGGCTGGCGGATCTCGCCGGGCGCATGCATGCGAAAGCGCCGCGCACGTTCGGGCCGCAGGTCGTCAAATGGCTCGGCGGGCGCACGGACCAGCGCCGCGCGGCCAAGCGCTGAAAGACTTTAGCGGACGATCTTCGGCTTCATGTTCGGCGTGAGCGATACGCCGACCACATGTCCGGCGCGCACGCCACAGCGGCTATCGACGCGCGTCCATTGCTCCTTGCCGCGCGCCTTCGCGAACGCGCGCATCACGATGACCTGATCGACCGGAATCGGGTTGCCGACACTGAAGATCGTAGTATCGTCGTCGATCTTCGCGGAGAGCACGCGGCGGTCGGGCACGATGAGCGTGTCGTACTTCGGCGCGTTCTCCACCCAGCGATCGAATGCGGCGACACATTGCGCGACGGCATCCGGTACGTGAAGCCTCGTCAGATACGAATAATCCTCGGGCACGTCCGGCGTTTCCTGCGCCTGGACGAGCTGAAACATCGACGCCGACAAAGCGAGCGCGGCCAGGGCGGAAGCAAGAATGTTCTTCATGCGATGGGCGATGAAAAGGGCGTTCGGAGATGTTCGGGCAGAGCGCGGATCGCCGGAGCACGGATCGCGTGAATGGCGCTGAACGTGCGGTGCGCGCGCCTGCGCAGGAATGGCGCGAAGTATACCGTGTGACGTTTTGTGACGTCGAGCGATTCGCGCAGGTCGAATGCCGATCGAAAGCCTCGCCCGCAGCGATGTATCCTTTGATGCCGATAAACACGCGAACGAGGTGCCCAATGAAAGCGGTGCGATGGTCGCAACAAGACGGCTCAGGGCTCGAGCATCTCGTTCTCGATGAGACGCGCGATGGCATCGTGATCGAAAGCGCGGTCGTGGGCGAAGACGAAGCGCGTGCCTTCGGTCTCGTGTATCGCATCGAATGCGATGCGCGCTGGCAAGTGACGCGGCTCGCGGTGAAGCTCGCGGGCGGCGCATCGCTCGATCTGCATCGCAGGGACGGCGACAACGGCGACGCGCACGCATGGACCGATGCGAACGGCGAGCCGCTCGAGGCGCTGCGCGGCTGTATCGACGTGGACATCACCGCGACGCCTTTCACCAACACGCTGCCCATCCGCCGCCTGAAACTCGAACGCGGCGAACGGCGCGTGATTCGCGTCGCCTATGTGCGCGTGCCCGAGCTCGGCGTGAGCGCGGTGGAGCAGGCTTATACGTGCATCGAGCCGGATTGTCGCTATCGTTACGAAGGGCTCGACACGGGCTTCACGGCGGATATCACCGTCGACGAAGACGGCCTCGTGATCGACTATCCCGGCCTCTTCACGCGCATCCGGCGATAATACGCAGACATTCGCCTCAACCGATTTCCACTATGACCGACACGACTTCCCCCCGGCTCACGAGCCTGTCCCACGGCGGCGGCTGCGGCTGCAAGATCGCGCCCGGCGTGCTCGCCGACCTGCTCAAGCGCGCGACGCCGCTGCCCGCGTTCCCGAATCTTCTGGTCGGCAACGACACCGCCGACGATGCCGCCGTCTACAAGCTCAACGACGAGCAGGCGATCGTCGCGACGACGGACTTCTTCATGCCGATCGTCGACGATCCATTCGACTTCGGCCGCATCGCCGCGACCAACGCGCTCTCCGACGTCTACGCGATGGGCGGCAAGCCGATTCTCGCGCTCGCGCTCGTCGGCATGCCGATCAACGTGCTGCCGCATGAAGTCATCGCGCAAGTGCTGAAGGGCGGCGAAGCGGTGTGCGCGGAAGCGGGCATTCCGGTGGCGGGCGGCCATTCGATCGATTCGGTCGAGCCGATCTACGGGCTTGCGGCGCTCGGCATCGTGCATCCGTCGCGCGTGAAGCGCAACGCGGCCGCGCGCTCGGGCGACGTGCTCGTGCTCGGCAAGCCGCTCGGCGTCGGCGTGCTGTCGGCGGCGCTGAAGAAGGACAAGCTCGACGCGGCGGGCTACAGGGCGATGATCGACGCGACCACCAAGCTCAATCGTCCCGGCGCGGAACTGGCGCAGCTCGAGGGCGTGCACGCGCTCACCGATGTCACCGGTTTCGGCCTGCTCGGTCACACGCTCGAACTCGCGCGCGGCGCGCAACTGACGGCGCGCATCCGTTACGCCGATCTGCCGTGGCTGCCGCAGGTGCGCGAATTCGTGCGCGCGGGCATCTACACGGGCGCGTCGGGACGCAACTGGAGCGCGTATGGCGACGACATCTCGTTGAACGTCGAAGGCAAGGAAGGTGAGGAGGCCCGCGCCTTGCTGACCGATCCGCAGACCTCGGGCGGCCTGCTCGTGTCGTGCGCGCCGCATGCCGTGAACGACGTGCTCGCGATCTTCCGCGCGGACGGCTTTCACGACGCGACAATCATCGGCGAAATGGTGGACGGCCGGGGCCACGTCGACGTCAGCTAAACAAACTCGAAACGCATGAAGGAAGAATCCCCGAAAGCCATTTTCTACGCGCTCGCCGCGAATTTCGGCATCGCCGTCTGCAAGTTCGGGGCGGCTGCCTTCACCGGCTCGGGCGCGATGTTCGCCGAAGCCATCCATTCCACGGCCGATTGCGGCAACCAACTGTTGCTGCTCTTTGGCCTGAAGCGCGCGCAGGCGCCCGCGAACGCGCTGCATCCGCTCGGGTCGGGGCGCGAAATCTATTTCTACGCGCTCATCGTCGCGCTGCTGCTGTTCTTCGTCGGCGGAGCGTTCTCTGTGTACGAGGGCGCGCATCGGTTGATGCATCACGAGCCGTTGTCGAACCCGATCGTCGCGCTCGTGATTCTCGGCATCTCCGTCGTGCTCGAAGCCTTTTCGCTCGCGGGCGCGATCCGCGAAATCCGCAAGGGCGCGCCGAACAAAACCTTATGGCGATGGTTTCGCGAAACGCGCGAATCGGAATTGCTCGTCGTCGCCGGCGAGGACGTCGCGGCGCTGCTCGGCCTTGCGATCGCGTTCGCCGCCGTGCTCATGACGATGCTCACCGGCAACCCGGCCTACGACGCCGCCGGCTCGATCGGCGTCGGCGTGCTGCTGATGATCATCGCGTTTCTCGTTGCGCGTGAAGTGAAGTCGATGATCGTCGGCGAATCGGCGAGCCCGGAAGTACGCAAGGCGATCGACGCGCACTTGCGCACGCGCCCGGAAATCACGCGCATCATCAGCCTCATTACGCTGCAATGGGGCAAGCACGTCGTGGTGGCAGTGCAGGCCGAAATGATCGATTACGCCAGCGGCCGCGCGATGATCGATGCGATCAACATCATCGAAGACGATCTGCAGCGCGCCTTTCCGCAAGTGCGCTGGGTGTTCTTCGAACCCGACGTAGCACGCGATCGCGGCGAGCCGACGGCCGCCTGAGGCGAGGGCAGGCCAGGAGCGCGGCGTGCTACGGCTTTCAGGGTCGTCCGGGACCGCTCCTGCCGCGCGGACGTCATCGCGCTAGCATATGGCGTGCGCGTCGTCCGCATCGAGTCCCTGAAATTCTGTGATCTTCATCCGACCCATGCGCAAATTGTTCCTTGCAGTGCTGCTCGTCGCCGTGGCGAGCATTCTCCCGATCTTTTCCCAGTCCTCGTTCGCCGCAGCCGCTTCCGCGCAGCACGCGTCGCAGCCGGCGGTCGCGCTGACGCCGCAGCAGGCGCGCGATGCGCTTGCCGTGCTCAACGATCCCGCGCGCCGTTCGCAAGTCGCGGATACGTTGCGCGCGATCGCCGCGGCCGGCGCGCTGGCCGCGCCCGCGAGCGCGCCGCAGGCGGCATCGTCCGCGGCGCCGGCATCGGGCGCATCGGGCGTGCTCGCGCATTCGTTGACCGCGAATGGGCTCGCGTCGCAATTGTCGCGGCAGGCGGGGCACTGGCTCGTCGAGATCGGCGCGGGGCTGCGGCATTCGACCGTCGCGCTGCTCGATTTCGGCTCCGTGATTTCGTGGTGGCGCGACCGTACGTCGAGCGACGCGGGGCGCGCGCTCATCGGCCATGTCATGTGGACCGTGCTGGCCTCGCTGATTCCCGCGTTGCTGCTCGAATTCTTATGCTTGCGCCTGCTGAAGCGCCCGCGCGCCCGGATCGCGGCACGCGGCGTCGCCGATGCTGAGGAGCAGGATCCCGACCTCGTGCGCGAACAGCACGCCGCCGAGCGCGCGGAAGACGCCGCCGCGCAAACCGGCGACGCCACCGCGATGCATCTCGCCGAGCGCAAGGCGGACACCGCGCGCGGCCAGCGTCACGCCGCGCGTCACTGGACGCTGTTGCAGCGCCTGCCGAGCGCGCTCCTGTACGGCTTGCTGTCGCTGGTTCCGCTGATCGTGTTCATCGGCGTGGTGACGTTGCTGATGTCGATCTTCATCGACGACAACACGGCCGAGGCGCGCGTCGCGGGCTCGCTCATCGACGTCTATCTGGCGTGCCGCGCCGTCGTGATCGTGAGCGGCTTTTTCGTCGCGCCGCGCGCGCCCGGACTGCGCCTCATCCAGATGCGCGATGCCGCCGCCGCGTACACGCATCGTTGGGTGCGGCGCATCGTGTGCACCGCCGGCGCGGGCATCGCGCTCGCCAATGCCGGCGAACCGATCGGCCTGTCGGGCGATGCGCGCATCGCGGTGCTGAAGGTCACGCTGCTGATCGTGCATCTGATGATCGCATTCGTGATCTTCCAGAGCCGCAATTCGGTGGCGGAGCGCATCCGGCAGCGCGTGCGTTCGAACCGCTCGGTGAGATTGGTCGGCGCGTGGTTCGCCGATATCTGGGCGGGCGTCGCGATCTTCTTCGTGATCGCGCTGTGGTTCGTGTGGGCGCTCGACGTGCAGAACGGCTACCGCACGCTGTTTCATCTCGGCGGCGTGTCCTTGCTCGTGCTGGTCGGCGCGCGCGTGCTCGCGATCGTCGCGTTCGGCGCGCTCGGCCGCGTTTTCCATCAGAACGACGAAGAGGATCTCGCCGGCGAGTCGATCGCGCGGCGTCGCGCGTATCGCTATTACCCGGCGCTGCGGCGCATCGTGCAGGCGCTGATTTCCGTCATCACCGTGGTCGCGCTGCTGCAGGTGTGGCACGTCGATATCGTGCATTTCTTCACGTCGGGCGGCGTCGGCAACCGGCTCGCGTCGGCGCTCGTCACCATCGTGATCGCGGCCGTGTTCGCCGTGCTCGTGTGGGAAGCGGCGAACATCGTCGTCGAACGGCGGCTCGAACAATGGACCGCGAGCGGCGAGCGTCTGCGCGCCGCGCGTCTGCGCACGCTGCTGCCGATGATGCGTACCGGCCTTTTCATCGTGATCGCGATGGTCGTCGTGCTGACGGGCCTTTCGGAACTCGGCGTGAACACCGCGCCCTTGCTCGCGAGTGCGAGCATCTTCGGCGTGGCGCTCGGCTTCGGCTCGCAGAAGCTCGTGCAGGATCTCATCACAGGCATCTTCCTGCTGATGGAAAACGCGATGCAGGTCGGCGACTGGGTGACGCTCGCGGGCGTGTCGGGCACGGTCGAATATCTGTCGATTCGCACGGTGCGCTTGCGCGGCGGCGACGGCTCGCTCTACACCGTGCCGTTCAGTTCGGTCTCGACGGTGAACAACACGAATCGCGGCATCGGCAATGCAGCGGTGCGCGTCTCGATCGCACTCGGTCAGGACGTCGATCTCGCCATTTCGACGCTCAAGGAAATCGGCGCCGCCTTGCGTGACGACGAAGCGTTCCGCGACGGCATTCTCTCCGACTTCAGTTTCTGGGGCGTCGATGCCGTCGACGGCTCGACCGTCACGCTCGCCGGCCAGATCCAGTGCCGCGACAGCGCGCGCTGGCCGGTGCAGCGCGAGTTCAACCGGCGCATTCTCAACGAGTTCACGGCGCGCGGCATCGAGATCGCGAATCCGCAGCGCAACTTCGTGATCGTGAACGGCGGCAATCAGGAAGGCGGCCCGGAAGGCGTTCAGGACGCGGACGAGGCGGGCGCGGATCAGCGCGGCGAGCCGTCGAAGGCCGCGCAGCATCCGACGGGCGAGGCGGCGGGTTCGGCGAACGTCGCGTCGAACGCGCCGCCGCCGCGGTCATCGCAAAGCGGCACCTGAGTTTTCGGTTAGCGCTCCTATAATCGTGCGGGTTGACCGCGCCCTGGCCGGGCGTGGTCTTCTTTCGAAGGTCGAACCCTTACGAGGATCCGCTCGCCATGAGAAAACTCCGCGCGTCACGATCGATAAAGCTCAGAAAAGCCGCCTGTGCGTCACTGTTCGCCGCCGGCCTCGCGACCCTGACAGGTTGCGCGTTCGCCCAGCCATCCGATGACAGCGGCCCCGAAGGCGGCCGCCACGTCAAAGTGATGATCGTCACGATGTTCGGCCCCGAGGGCCAGGTCTGGCTCGACAAGCTCGGTCCGTGGCAGGCGATCAAGGTGCCGGGACTGTCGCCGGATTATCCCGAGGTCAATTGCAATCGCGACGATGTCTGCGTCATCACGACGGGCATGGGTCACACGAACGCGGCCGCGTCGATGATGGCGCTGGCATTCTCCGACCGCTTCAATCTGCGGCACACGTATTTTCTCGTCGCGGGCATCGCCGGTATCGATCCGAAGCAGGGCACGGTCGGCTCGGCAGCCTGGGCGAAGTATCTCGTCGATTTCGGCATTCAATGGGAACTCGACGCGCGCGAGAAGCCCGCCTACTGGCCTTCGGGTTTCCTCGGCATCAACACGAAAAGTCCGTACGAGAAACCGCCGCTCGACTATCGGACGGAGGCGTTCGCGCTCAATGCATCGCTTGCGGATGCGGCCTTCGCGATCTCGCGCAACGTCACGCTCTCGGACAGCGATCAGGCGAAAGTCGCGCGCGCGAAATTCAACTACGCGCCGGCCAACCAGCCGCCGCGCGTGATCCAGTGCGACACGCTCGCCGGCGATACATGGTGGTCCGGCAAATATATCGGCGAGCGGGCGAGGGAGTGGACGCGCCTCCTGACCGACGGGCGCGGTGTCTATTGCACGACGCAACAGGAAGACAACGCGACGTACGAGGCGCTCAAGCGCGCGGCGAGCGTGAAACGGGTGGATCTGTCGCGCGTGGCGGTGCTGCGCGCCGGATCGGACTTCGACCGGCCGTACGAAGGGCAAGCCGCTTCGGACAATCTGCTCAATTACGCCGATCAGGGCGGCTTTGCGCCGGCCATCGAAAACCTGTATCGAACGGGCAATCCATTCATACAGGAGGTTGTTACACATTGGGGCGCCTGGCGCAAAGGCATCCCGCAAAAGTAACGCCACGGCGTTACAAAGCCGGTAACAAGGCCATGTTTCTGGCAGTAACAACTCTGTTACTGCGACCAAGTAACTATTACCTAACCTGCCGCGGATCGGTAATCGCCGATTTCGCGGCATTTTTTTGCTCTTTCACGTCCGATGAATGGCGAATAAAAGCTGGGTCTTGGCGTCAACGGAATCCCGTAAATGCCCGTTATATGGCGCGGAAGGCGATTATCAAGATAAAAACGAAGCCGCGCCGGGCGGACCTCGCAAACGTTAGACAAATACGGACCGGATCAAAGAATCGGTCAAATTCTCCAGACCGAAAAAATTACCGACCTAAAGTGTTGTTTGCAACAAAATATTATTGAGACACTCTTGCGTTAGGTTCAGACTGTTCTTAGAATCCGTCTCACAGTGGTTGTTACAAGATGTAACGCACTGAAACAAAGATTACGCAGTACGTAGCCGGGCAGAACGCGTCCGGTGAGGCACAAAAAAGACATCGGCAAAAAGCCGGCGGGAAATCGGGGATTTACTGGAAGTTGCAACCATGAACGGTCGCGAAACGCTGGAATCGATCCGGGAAATCAATTTGTCGTACATCATGCTCGCGCAGCGTCTGCTGCGCGAAGACCGCGCCATCGGCATGTTTCGGCTCGGTCTGTCGGCGGAACTCGCCGATCTGCTGTCGGGCCTCACGCTCGCACAGGTCGTCAAGCTCGCGTCGTCGGATAACCTGCTTTGCGCATTCCGCTTCAACGATCACACGATGCTGTCGGCCTTGGTGCAGCCCGCGAAGAACGCGGACATCGCGCCGACGCACGCGGCAATCCTGCTGGCTGGCCAGCCGGCCGAACAGTTCGCTTAAGTGATGACGGAGCGAGCCATGCTGAAGAAGAGCCTCACTGAAGACGCCCAGGAAGTGTTCCGCGCCATCGCGCTGATCGAGCTCGGCGCGCGCATGCAAGTGCTGGAGAGCGAACTCACGCTCTCGCGCGATCGCATGATCCGCCTGTATCGCGAAGTGAAGGGCGTGTCGCCGCCGAAGGGCATGCTGCCGTTCTCGGCCGACTGGTACATGACGTGGCTCGCCAATATCCACGCATCGCTTTTCTATAACACCTATACGTTCCTGAAGAACGAAGCCGGCTGTTCGCATCTCGATGCGTTGACCAAGGGGTATCGGCTGTATCTCGAGCACTGCAACCATAGCGGCGCCGAGGCGGTACTCGATCTTACGCGGGCCTGGACTCTTGTGCGCTTCTTCGACGCGGGCATGCTGCAGATGACGGCTTGCTGCCGCTGCACCGGGAAGTTTGTCGCACACAAACATGATTTGCAGAACAACGTGGTGTGCGGGGCCTGCCAGCCGCCGTCACGCGCGGGGAAGACCAAGAAAGCGGCGGCCGCGAAACAGGCCAGCAAAGAAGCCGCGCTGGAGGTAGTGATGTCGAAGAACGAAGTGCCGGAGCATGCGGAGCACACGGTACTCGCTAACGTAGCGGCAGTAGCGGCGTTACAGCCGCAACGAGCTAGCCTGGTCGCACAGGCTGCTTAGGCGGTAGCGGCCGCCGGCTTTCCTTCCGGGGACTGTCCGCGAGGATGGTGGATGTCCGGCTCGCCGCTACCGCGTTTTACTTCTCGTCCGTTTTCCCGAATCCATAGCCCGGCGCCGATTGGCGTGCCGGGCTTTTTTGTTTTGCCGCCCAGTAAAATGCTTCGATGGCACGCGCTCTCGAAGATAACGGCTTGGCTACCGCACAACAGGGTTTTCTGCTGACTCGCCACTGGCGCGACACCGCGGCAGGGACGGAAGTCGATTTCTGGCTCGCGACCGACGACGGCCCGAGAAAGATCCGCATCGCGACGCAGACGAGCGTCGCGTTCATTCGCGCCGAAGATCGCGCGAAGGCGGAGCCTGTCGTCGCCGGCGTGCGCGACACGTATCTGCGCGAGCTGCCGCTCAAGGACTTCCGTCAAAAGCCGGTGCTCGGGCTTTACTGCCCGCAGTATCGTCAGTTACTCGCGCTCGAAAAGAACCTGAGAAGCGCCGGCGTCAATGTCTTCGAGGCCGATATCCGTCCGCACGAGCGCTATCTGATGGAGCGCTTTATCACGGCGCCGGTGTCGTTCGAAGGCGCGCCGCGCGACGGTTACATTTGCAGCGAACTGAAGCCCGCGCCGGATTACCGGCCGTCGCTGAGCGTCGTGTCGCTCGATATCGAAACGAGCGTGAAGGGCGATCTCTATTCGATCGCGCTCGAAGGCTGCGGCGCGCGTCAGGTGTACATGCTCGGACCGCCGACCGGCGCCGCCGAGCCAGCGGATTTCGCGCTCGACTATTGCGACACCCGCGCCGACATGTTGCGCCGCTTCAACGCGTGGATCGCGCATCACGATCCGGACGCGATCATCGGCTGGAATGTCGTGCAGTTCGACTTGCGCATCCTCCAGCGGCACGCCGACGACTACGGCGTGCCGCTTACGCTCGGCCGCGACGGCGGCACGGTCGAATGGCGCGAGCACGGCATGAAGCGCAATCACTGGTTCGTGTCGATCGCGGGCAGGCTCGTCATCGACGGCATCGAGGCGCTGCGTTCGGCGACGTGGAATTTTCCGTCGTTCAGCCTGGAGTACGTCGCGCAATCGCTGTTAGGCGAGGGCAAGGCCATCGACAGTCCGTACGCGCGCATGGACGAGATCGAGCGGCGCTTTCAGGAAGACAAGCTCGCGCTCGCGCGTTACAACCTGAGCGACTGCGAACTCGTCACGAAAGTTTTCGACAAGACCGAACTGCTGCCGTTTTTGCTGGAGCGCGCGACCGTCACCGGTTTGCAGGCGGATCGCAGCGGCGGATCGGTCGCGGCGTTCACGCATCTGTATATGCCGCGGATGCATCGGCTCGGCTATGTCGCGCCGAATCTCGGCGACGTGCCCGAGGAAGCCAGTCCCGGCGGCTTCGTCATGGATTCGCGTCCCGGTCTCTACGATTCCGTGCTCGTGCTCGATTACAAGAGCCTGTATCCGTCGATCATCCGCACGTTTCTGATCGATCCGGCCGGGCTCGCGCAAGGCATGGCGGCTTCCGACGAGACCGCCACGGTTCCCGGCTTTCGCGGCGCGCGATTTTCACGCGACACGCACTGTCTGCCCGCGATCGTCGCGCAAGTGTGGGAAGCGCGCGAAGCGGCGAAGCGTCAGCGCAACAAGCCGCTGTCGCAGGCGCTGAAGATCATCATGAATTCGTTCTACGGCGTGCTCGGATCGAGCGGCTGCCGCTTTTTCGATCCGCGTCTCGCGTCGTCGATCACCATGCGCGGTCACGAAATCATGCATCGCACGCGCGAGCTGATCGAAGCGCGCGGCTACGGCGTCATCTACGGCGATACGGATTCCACTTTCGTCTGGCTGAGGCGCGCGCGCAGCGAGGAAGACGCGGGGCGCATCGGCCGCGCGCTCGTCGCGCATGTCAACGGATACTGGCGCGAGCATTTGCGCGAGACCTTCGGGCTCGACAGCGCGCTGGAATTGCAGTTCGAAACGCATTTCACGCGTTTTCTGATGCCGACGATCCGCGGCACGGAAGAGGGCAGCAAGAAGCGCTACGCCGGCCTCACGACGCGCGCCGACGGCAGCGAGGAAATCATCTACAAAGGGCTCGAAACGGTGCGTACCGACTGGACGCCGCTCGCGCAACGCTTCCAGCAGGAGCTTTACCTGCGCGTCTTCAAGGGTGAGGCATACGCGGACTACGTGCGCGAGTACGTCGGACGCACGCGGCGCGGCGAGCTGGACGAACTGCTCGTCTATCGCAAGCGCCTGCGCCGCACGCTCGGCGACTATCAGCGTAATGTGCCGCCGCATGTGCGCGCCGCGCGCATCGCCGATGAGTACAACGCGCGTGCCGGACGCCCGCTGCAATATCAGAACGGCGGCTGGATCAGCTATGTGATGACGGCGGCCGGTCCCGAACCGGTGGAAGCGCGCCACGCGCCGATCGACTACGAGCACTACGTCAGCAAGCAGCTTCAGCCGGTCGCGGACGGCATTCTGCCTTTCCTGCGCGACGATTTCACCGCGCTGATGTCCGGTCAGAAAGAGCTGTTCTGAGTTCCGAGTCTAGAAACGCACGCCGAAACCCGCTTCGATGATGTCCGCATCGCGGTCGTAACGCGTGACCATGCGATTCCACGTCACGCGCGCGAGCCATCGATCCGAGAAGCGGTAACTCGCCGACACCGATACGAGACCGGAGAAGCGTCCGTCGCCGGTGCGGTTCTGCGCCAGATCGTCGTTCTGCGTGATCGACAGATACGGCCCCGCGCCGACGCCGAGCGTCAGCTTGTCATTCAGGAACGCGCGCGTCGCCCAGAGTTGCGCGGCAACGCCGTCGCGGCGCGACTGGACGTGGCCGCCTTCGTGCAGATACGACGCGGTGAAGTCGAAGTAACGCCACAATCCGCGCCGATATTCGATGCTCTCCGCCAGATTCGTTTCCGAGTCGGGACTGTTGAGGATCGTCGTGCCGAGCATCACCGTGACTTCGTTGTTGGTGACGTTGGTCGTGCGCGACACGGGGCGCGCGCGCGGTCCGCGTCCTTCGGGCGCGTCGAGCTGATAGCCGATGCCGAAGAGCAGCGCGGTCGTGTCGGGACCGCCGAATGCCTGCACGCGATTGAGCTTCATCTCCGCGATCCAGCGGTTGTCGAAGTAATACGCCGCGCGCAGCGTGAACATCGCGCCCCAGCCGTGCGTGTTCGAGTATTCGCCGCCCGACTGCGCCTCGCTCGTATCGAAATAGCGATACGGCCCGGCGCCCGCCGACAATTCCAGCCGCTCGTTCCAGAGCGGCAGGCGTCCCCATAACTGCAGCGCCTGCCCGTCACGGTGATGATCGGGAATATGGCCCTCGTTGAGCCAGGAAAAGCTCCAGGCGGCGTAAGGCCCGAGCCCTTCACGATAATTCGCTTCCCACGAATACGTGTTCTGGCTGCTGCTCTGGAGTGCGCCAGCCAGAAACGAAAGTTCCTGCGAGTGAGCCGCGCTGCTCGCAATGCCGAGTAGCGCGAAAGCGATCGCGCGAAGGGCCGTTCTGCAATGTCGTTCGTTCTGGGTTCTTGTCATCGGCGAGGTCGGATTCGGAAGGTTCCGGCAACTTTCGTGCGGTCTGTTCCGATGCAGGATACAGACTTAGGAAAACTCCCGCAAAATTCTGACTAATTCTCATTTCCACCGACGGCAAGGTGAAACGTTTGCGCGGAACAATCGCTCGGCATGCGTTCGCAGCCACTCACACGCGGGGTTACGCGTTTCGCGGACCTTGCGTAGATTGAGTTCTCCCAGTGCATTCAGGCAAACGAGGTCAGCGATGGACTCCACCCCAATCGAATATCGAGGCTGTGAGCTTTCGGTCATCGTCCAGCATCGGGCTGGAGAATTCGTCGCGACGCTTCTGATCGAGCGGCCGGGCGGTGTGCGGCGCGCGATCGGGCCGATGCGCGCGTTTGCGACGGCGCAGGCCGCCGCGAACTTCGCGTTCGAATGCGGCAAGGCGGAACTCGACGGCGCATCCGCGATGCGCGCGCCGCGCGTGGCGGTGTCGGGGTGATGCCGCCGCTCAGGCGCCGCTCGTGCGCGGCTCGCCCGAAGTCGCCGCCGCGGCGCCGTCCGGCGTCGCCGGATGCCGCGCGCGATACACCGCGAGCGCGCACACGCTGACCGCAGCGATCGCGACCGGCACGGCTACCGCTTCGAAAACGCGCGGCGGCAACCAGGGCGCGCCGAGCATCGCGCCGCCCGTGCCGGTGCCCGTCACAAAGAGCGCACTCAGCGACAGCCACGCGAGCGCCGGTTTCCCCGCGAGATGTCCGAACGACGCGAGACTCGACGTCGCGCACACGAACGCCGCCGCGAGCACCTACTGCGGATTGACAAGAACACACGCAATAGCATCGCTGACCGCGCCGTCGACCCGTCTCAAGAAATGCTGAGAATCGGCCTATTCCTAGGGGCAATCCGCTGATTTGACGCAATAATTTACAAATCCACGAGACGGGCCGGATAAGCTCGGATGTTCCATCCGGGCGGGTCGTCCGTATCTGCTCGCTTTCCGTCTTCCGACTGTTGAACCGCCATGGTGACTCTGGTTAGCTGTTTCTCCGATCGCAACGCGACATCATCGCTCGACAATCACATCGAATATTGCCGGCGCGCGAACGCGAAGCATCGTTTCGAGCCGATATCCGGCTGCGTCGATTCGCTCGAATTGCGCACGCTCTACAAATACCAGTTGCTGAACGACGTACTGCGGGAGGCCGAAGAGGGCGAACTCGTCATTTTCGCCACGGAAAACGCGTTGTTCCTCCGCTTTCACGACTTCGAGCCGATCATGGCGGACCGCGACGTCCTGGTCACGAAAGGGCATTTCGGCATTAACACCGAGATGTTCGTGCTGCGAAACAATGAAGAGAACCGGCGCATGATTCGTGGCTTCGCCGCGCAATGCCGCAAATACTTCGAATACGGCAAGTTCGTCACGGAAGAGGAACTGCTCGAAGCCCTGCCGACCATGCCCGACTGGGACGACCTGAACGGCGTGGTGCCGATCGCGTCGATGTGGGCGAGCCAGCATCCGGATATTCGTGGCCGCGAAGTCGTCGCGGTGTCGATCGTCTACACGCCGCGCCTTTACAGCAAGTACGGGCCGCTGTGGCGCGCGGTGTTCGCGCGGCATGTGAGCGCGTGTCACGCGTCAGGCGATCTTCGCTTTTTCGACGATGCAGCGCCGATGTCGAGCGATTCGAACGAGCCGCTTTCTGTGTATCAGCCGGTACGTCCGATCGCGGTCGTGATGCTCTATACGCCCAACATCGCGAGCTATGCGCGCTTCGGCGAAGCGAGTCTGCGTGCGTACTGCGAGCAGCACGGTTATACGCTTTACGTGCATCGCGAAGTGCCGGCCGATTTCGGCCGCGATGCGTGCGGCAACTGGGCCAAGCCTTTTCTTCTCAGCAAGTACCTGCCGCAGCACGAATGGGTTTTCTGGATGGACGCGGACATCATCGCGATGAACCGGAGCGTGAAACTGGAGAAGTTCACCGAAGGGCGCGAACGCGTGCTGACCGCGGACATCTGCGGCTGGCGTTTCAATTCGGGCGTAATGGGCTTTCGCAACACCGAGGCGAATACGAACGTGCTCGACGCCGTGCTGGCGAAGGTGCGCGAGATCGAGGACATCCAGTACACGTTTTCGAGTCAGGGCGACCAGTATGTGTTCATGGAGCAACTGATCGCGCACGGTCTGTGTCCCGAGATGGATTCGCCCGAACTCGTGAGCTTTCGCGAACTGAACACGCCCTGGTATTACGCGGACCGGAACACGTTCCTCTGTCACTTTCACGGCCTGAGCACCGAGATGCGGGCGCTGTTCATGTCGATGGATTCGGTGCCGGAAGGCGGCTTCGAAGCCATCGAACATGCGGCGCCGCGCACGCCGCTCCTGATCCGCAAACCCGCGTGATCGCGGCTTACGCGCCGGCCATCTTTCTCATCAGGCGCACGCGGGGATCGACTGCTTCCTGCAGCGCCGGCTCCTCCGCGAAATGCCAGGCGAGGCTGCGCGCACGCACGCGGCGCGTCGGCTTGACGTGCTGACGCCGGCGCACCAGCGAGCGCACGGCGCGCCCCAGCGCCAGATCGATGGCTCCGCGCCAGTCGCGCGCAATCGACGTCGCGACGACCTTGTTTTCCCGATTCAACTGCACTTCCACCTGACAGCGCTTGTCGACGCCGCCGCGCGGCCCGTTGATGTCCGACAAGCTGACGGTCGCCTTCGAGATCAGCCACGCGAGACGGCGAAAGACGAATTCGCTGCGCGCTTTCGCAAGCTCGTGCATCGCAATGGCTTCGGGGTCGCGGGACTTGAACAGGACTTTCATTGACGCCTCCTCGTTGAACATGGATTCAGCGTAAAGGCCGGTCGCGATCCGAAAAAGCAGATTGAACGGAACGTGAGCTTCGAAAAAACCGAAGTTAGCTCGTGGCTCGCGCAAGCACCTGCTGAGTCAACGGATGATGCCGTCCGCGCCGCGACACGATCGCGTGCACTTCCTCTTTCACGTCCGGCGAGCGGCCGAGCCAGCGCAGTCCGCGCAACAGCGGCGCATCGCCCGCGCCGAATTCCGCGAGCGGAAACACCCCGAGGCCGCGCGCGCCGAACACGGCCATCAGCGCACTGTCCTCGAATTCGCCGACGATGCGCGGCGCGATGCCTTGCGCCTCCAGCCATCGATCGAGCCTTGCCCGCAGCGACGAATGGCCGGTCGGCAAAAGAATGGGCAGCGACGCGAGACTTTCAGGGAAACGATCGATCGCGCTCTTGCGCACGATCGAAGCCGGCCCGTACCAGTCGACCGGCGAGGCGATCAGCCGCTCGCTCGTGAGACGCAGATTGTGATTGTGCGGCGCGGGGTGGCTCGCGAGCACGAGATCGAGCCGATGCAGCGCCAGTTCGCCGAGCAGTTCGTCGGTCTCGCCTTCGTGACACAGAAGACGCAGCGACGGATTGCCGAGCACTGGCGCGAGCAGCGCGTGCGCAGCAAGCTTCGAAATACCATCCGACAGGCCGACCGCGAGACGCGCGAGCGCGCCGCTCGCCGCCTCGCGCACTTCGTCCTGAATCGACTGCCCGATATGAAAGATTTCCTCCGCACGCGCGAAGGCCACCTGTCCCGCTTCGGTCATCGTGACGCCGCGGCCTTCCGGCTTGAGCAGTTGATGCCCGAGCGATTTTTCCAGCTCACGCACTTGCGCGCTGATGGTTTGAACCGCCATGTCGAGCCGTTCCGCTGCGCGCGCGAACCCGCCTTCCTTCACGACAACCCAGAAATAATGCAGATGACGATAGTTGAGCATGTGCCGTGCGTCCTTTTCGATACATCGAAAAAACCGAAGTAGGGCTTCGATTATCGCTGATTTTTTCGAGTACGAGTTCAGCCGATCATGGCGCGATACGTTCAATCAAAAACCCTGTTGCTCATGGAATATCTCCTTTCGCTCGCCGCCGATCCCGCCGTCTGGGCCGCGCTCGTCACGCTGATCGTGATGGAAGTCGTGCTCGGCATCGACAATCTCGTCTTCATTTCGATTCTCAGCAACAAGCTGCCCGTGGCGCAACGCGCGCGCACGCAGCGCATCGGCATCATGCTCGCGCTCGTCATGCGGCTCGCGCTGCTCGGCACGGTCGCGTGGATCGCGCAACTGACCACGCCGGTGTTCTCCATGTTCGATCATGCGTTCTCGTGGCGCGACATCATCCTGCTCGCGGGCGGCCTGTTCCTCGTCTGGAAGGCGACGACGGAGATGCGTCATCACGTCGGACGCGAGCACGATGTCGTGCCCGGCGTCGCGTCGAGCGTCGGCGGCATGACGGCGTGGGCTGCGATCGGCCAGATCCTGCTGCTCGATCTCGTGTTTTCCGTCGACAGCATCATTACGGCGGTCGGCATGACCGAGCATCTGCCGATCATGTTTATCGCCGTCATCTTCGCCGTCGCGACAATGCTGTTCGCCGCGCAACCGCTCTCGCGTTTCATCGAACGCAATCCGACGGTCGTGACGCTCGCGCTCTCGTTCCTGCTCGTGATCGCGATGACGCTGATCGCCGAGGGTTTCGGCACGCACGTGCCGAAGGGCTACATCTACGCGGCGATGGGCTTCGCGGGATTCGTCGAAGGTTTGAACCTGCTTGCAAGGCGCGCGAAGGGCAAGCGCGAGGCGAGCGTTCCCGCGCGTAATTCCGCTTGCTTCTCGTCGTCCGAGTGACTACGTTATTCGTTAGCGAACGTCTAAGTTCTTTCGGGTCCCGAAATAATCAACCGACAAATTCGCGCGCGTCGCGGCCATGGCGACCAATCGTCGGCGGAATGCAGGCGACAGGAGCGAAGATGAGCCCGCATTGGGAGATCGGCACGGTGAGCGAGGCGTTCGAGCCCATCGCGCGGATCGATCCATACATCGTGTGGGCGCACGCGACGCGCTATCGCGATCTCGGCGGCATGCCGCGCGGCCGAATTCCCATCGCCATCGAGATGAAGCAGGGCGGCGAGACCGCGCAGCAGTTCGCGCAGACGATCGAGCGTAACGGCTGGCAACGCTGGATCTGGATGTCGGCGCTCTATCGCGATCCGCCCGCGGGGCTCGAAGCGACGCGCTTCTGCACGGCTCACGTGACGCGCGAATTCTTCGCGCATCTGAACACCGATCTCGCGGGCAAGTTCGAGCGCTTCACGGAGGCGCTGGCGATTCCAACGCACGTCGATGCGCGTACGGAACGCGTGCCTGCCGATCATGTACCGATGCGCGAAGGGCTGGGCAATGCGATCGTCGGCGTGTGCGATGAAGATATCGCGTTCACGCATCCGCGATTCTCCGAGGATGCAAACGGAACGCGCACGCGCTTTCAATGCTTCTGGAATCAGAACGATCCCGCCGACTCCGCAGCCGGGCTCGGTTACGGAAGCGAGCTGCTCAAACATCAGATGGACGCGCTTCTGGGCGACGCGCGCCTTCATGCGGAAGCGGCGGGCGCATGCATGTACGATCCGTCGCGCACGCAATCGACAGCCGATTGCGACGCGCCCTTGCCGATGATCGGCGTGCAACTCAAACGACGCTATCGCACGATGCGCGACGCGTTCGGCCCTTGCCCCGATGCGGAAGTACTCGACGCCGTCCGCTATGTCGTGCAGCGCGCGCAGGACATCGGCAGTGCGGCGTGTCATGCGCTCGTCAGTCTGAATATCGGCAATGTCGCGTGGCAGCAGGACGGCAGCTCGCTCATCGAATGCGCGCTCGACGAACTGATGGACAGCGGCGCATGCTCGGTCGTGCTTCCGTCCGGCAATGTCGACTTGTCGCGCTGTCGCGGTGCATCGACGCTCGCGGAGCGCGCGGAATCGGAGTGGCGCTGGCGCGTGCGCGCGCATTCCGAATCGCCGAGTCTCGCGGAAATCTGGCTGTCGACCCGTGATGGAACGCCTGGCGTCGACGTGCAGATCGTGCCGCCCGACGACGTCGCGAGTGCATGGATCGGGCTCGGCAACGTCGGCACGTTTACGCGCGGCGGCGATCCCGTGTGCACCGTCGTGCATCTCGGGCGCGGCGCGCGCGGCGAAGGGCACATGATCCTCGTCGCGCTCGCGCCGACCGCCACGCGCAGCGGCGTGCGCCGCGCGACCGCGGGCGAGTGGCTCATCCGCCTGAGGAACAACGCGCGCGCGACCGTCACGGCCTATGCGTGGATGCAGTGCGACGAAACATGGGCGCGCGATCCTGCTCAACCGCGCGCATGAAGCGCGATGATCTCCTGAAGATCGAGGTCGTGCTCCAGCGAATGCAGAAGCTCGTCGTGGATTTCCCCCGCGCGATGCATCCGCAGCAACTCCGTGCGCCCGGCGGCAATCGCGGCGAGCACGACGTCGTAGTGCGCGTGGCGGGCATCCGTCGGGAACTCCTCCATGTCCTCGAAGCGCTTCGTGAGTCCCGCGCGATACGTGTATTGCTCGAGCAGTCGCGGATGGATCACATTGCCATCGGCGTCGTGCACCAGTGGCTGGATCGCCGCCAGTTGCGCGGTCTCCATGCGCGCCCACGCCTGCGGCTCGCTGAGATGGCGTGACGAGCGCTCGTGACCGCGCGTGAGCGACAACAGCGCGATGAGCGGGCCGATTGTTGCGCCCTGCAGGAGCACGGTGACGAGAATCACCGCGAAGCCGGCAAACACAATCAGATCGCGGCCGGGCATCGTCTCGGGCAACGAAAGTGCGACGGCAAGCGTCACCACGCCGCGCATGCCGGCCCAACTGACGACCGTGGCCGCGCGCCAGTCGGGAACGCCTGCGGCGTCCGCACGCTTGCGTCCGGTGACAGTCCACGCGAGCCACTTCATCGCCTCGACGCCGAACACCCAGACAAAGCGCGATAGGATCACGACCGCGATCACCGCCGCCGTCGCGGGTCCGAGGAGAGAGAATGCATCGCCGACGCCGCCGAGCCGCACCGCGATGCCGCGCAGCGACAGTCCGATCAGCACGAACACGAGCGCTTCCAGCACGAACACGACAACCTGCCAGAACGCCGTGCCGCGCATGCGCTGCGCCGCCGTGAACACTTCGTGCTGGTGCCAGCCGACGACCATGCCGCACGTGACCGTCGCGATGACGCTCGATACGCCGAGCTCCTCGCCCGCGATATAGCTGACCCACGACGTCAGCATCGACGTGGTGATGACGAGGTAATCGTCCTCGAGCGCGCGCATGAGCTTCACCGCGATGAAGCCCGCGACGATCCCGACGACGATGCCGCCGATCGCCAGCCCCGCGAAGCTCGCGACGGCGCGTGGCGCGCTGAACACGCCGCTCATCGCGGCCACGAGCGCGAAGCGGAAGAGCACGAGGCCGGCGGCGTCGTTGAGCAGGCTTTCGCCTTCGAGCAGCACCATCAGCCGACGCGGCAGCGCGACGCGCTCCAGCACGGCCTTGGCGGCGACCGCGTCGGGCGGCGAGACGACCGCGCCGAGCGCGAAGCACGCGGCCCAGGGAAGTTGCGGCACGACGAGATGTACCGCGACGCCGACGACGAGCGTCGTGAACGCGACCGCGCCGATCGCGAGCAGCAGAATGCCGCTCAGGTTCCGCTTGAAGTCGTCCCACACGAAGAAGTACGCGCCGTACATCAGGAGCGGCGGCAGGAACACGACGAGCACGAGCTCAGGGTCGAGCTCGAATTGCGGCAGGCCCGGCACGAACGCCATCGCGACGCCGCCGACGAGCAGTGCGGCCGCGGGCGGCAGGCGCACGCGCTTGGCGAGCACTTCGAGCGCGATGATGGCGATCAACGAGACGAGCACCAGATTGAATGCCGTAGCGGCGTGCATGGAATGTCCTCGGATTGTTTGGGATTTTTTTGCGGCAGTGCGCGGCGGCCCACGCAGATGACACGCCTCGCGCTGCTACCATCGACGCGGGACCGGGCCGCGAGCCGGGGTCATCGTATCCGAAAGGGAGGAGTAATGAGACGAAAGTCGTCGGGCGTGGCTGTGGCGGCCGTTCTGGTGGGCGTCGCCGTGGCGGCTGTGGTCTATATCGCGAGCTTCGGCCGTTCGCGTCATGCGGATGCCCCCGTGCCGACGCCTTCCGTGCTCGCCGCGCAAGACGGCGCCGCGAGCGCGGCCGCTTTCGGCGACGCGCCGAAGCATCCGGAGACCGCACCGGGCGACCGGACCGCCGCGCGCTGATTCGCACTGTCTAGCGTTTGTCGCACGCATCGTAGCGGTCGCGTTCGACAGGAATATGACTTGCTCGATTTCCGACGATGTCATTCCACGCTCGTCGGGAGCACTTCGCGATGGGACACCATCCTGAGCAGATTCCACCGGCCGCGCTGCCCGTCGACGGGCGCGGCATGATCGGCAACATGAAGACCGCGGCGCTCGTGTCGCTTTGCGGCGCGATCGACTTCATGTGTTTCCCGCGCATCGACTCGCCCACGGTCTTCGCCGCGCTGCTCGATGGCGATCGCGGCGGCGCTTTCGCCATCACTCCGCGCGCGCCCAACGCGAACGTCAAGCAGATGTATCTGCCCGAAACGAACGTGCTCCTCACGCGTTTCATGACCGGCGACGGCGTGTGCGAGCTGCTCGATCTGATGCCGGTCGCATCGAACGGGACGCGCGCCGATGCGTTGCCGAACTGCGTGCTGCGCATCGTGCGACTCGTCTTCGGACGCATGACGCTCGACGTGCGCTGCGATCCGCGCTTCGATTACGCGCGCGCGAAGCACACGGCCCATGCGGTGGAGAAGGGCGTCGAATTCATGCGCGACGACGGTGCGCCGTCGTTGCGGCTGCGCTCGAATGTGCCGCTTACGATCGACGGCCAGAGCGCATGCGCGACGCTGAATTTGGAAGAAGGCGCTTGCGCCTGCTTCGTGCTCGGCGAGGCCGAAGGGCTCGCCGACATCGACGCGAATCACGACTCGATCCTCACCGAGACCATCGATTACTGGAAGGAATGGTCGTCGCGTTCGACGTATCGCGGGCGCTATCGCGAAGTCGTGCTGCGCTCGGCGTTGACCTTGAAGATGTTGAGTTCGGAAGAATTCGGCGCGATCGTCGCCGCGCCGACCTTCGGCTTGCCCGAGGCGCAGGACGGTTCGCGCCGCTGGGATTATCGCTTCACGTGGATACGCGACGCCGCGTTCTCCGTCTACGCGCTGCTGCGCCTCGGCTACACCGGCGAGGCGGAACGCTTCATGAAGTGGATCGCCGAGCGCAGCCGCGATTGCAGCGCGCACGGCCAGTTGCGTGTGATGTATTCCGTCGATGGCGCCGACGCGCCCGAAGAAAGCGAGCTGAAGAGTCTCGTCGGCGAAGTGCCGGGACGGATCGTGATCGGCAACGGAGCGCGCGAGCAGGTTCAGCTCGATGTCTACGGCGCGCTGCTCGATTCCGTCTATCTCTACAACAAGTACGGCGCGGCCATCTCCTACGATGGCTGGCGTCACGTGACGCGCACAGTCGATTACGTCGTCGAACACTGGCGCGAGCCGGACAACGGCATCTGGGAGTTCCGCAACGGCACGCGCGCATTGCTGCATTCGCGTCTGATGTGCTGGGTGACGGTGGATCGCGCGCTGCGGCTTGCAGAAAAGCGCTCGTTGCCCGCGCCGCTTGCGCGCTGGTTCGAAACGCGCGATGAAATCCATCGCGACATTCACGAACAGTTCTGGAACGACGACATCGAGAGTTTCGTGCAGACGCCCGGCTCCGACACGCTCGACGCCTCTGCATTGATGATGCCGCTCGTGCGCTTCATCGGCCCGAAAGATCCGCGCTGGATCGGCACGCTCGATGCAATCGGCCGCGAGTTGCGCGTCGATCCGCTGATCTTCCGCTATACGCGCGGCTCGACGCTCGATGGCTTGCCCGGCACCGAGGGCGGCTTCTCGGCCTGCTCGTTCTGGTATGCGGAGGCGCTCGCGCGCGCCGGACGTGTCGACGAAGGCCGGCTCGTGTTCGAGAAGATGCTCGCCTACGCGAATCATCTCGGGCTCTTCTCGGAGGAAGTGGCGACGAGCGGCGAGGCGCTCGGCAATTTTCCGCAGGCGCTGACGCATCTCGCGCTCATCAGCGCGGCGTATCAGCTCGACAGGAATCTCGATCGCGTGCACGTTCCCTGGACGTGATCGCATGAAGAGAAGAGGACGGGCGCGACCCCGTCCTTTGCCGATCAGTCGTACAGCACGGCGGCGATCTTCGGATCGTTCATGTTGGACTTGTCGTACCAGTAGAAGCCGGTATCGACCTTCTTCGGCAGCTTTTCGCCCTTGAGCGCCTTCATCGCCGAATCGACGACGCACCTGCCGATGCCGACCGGATTCTGCGTGATCGCACCCGCCATGAGGCCCGACATGATGTCTTCCTTCTGCTCCTTGCCCGAGTCGTAGCCAATCAGCACGAGCTTCTTGCCCGATTCCTTGATGCCGATAGCCGCGCCCGCGGCCGAACCTTCATTGGCGCCGAAGATGCCCTTGATGTTCGGGTTGGCCTGAATCATCGCCTTCGCGATCTCCGCCGACTTCAGATGATCGCCGCCGCCATACTGCACCGATACGATCTTGATGTTCGGATGCTTGGACTTCATCTGATTGAGGAAGCCGTCGCGCCGGTCGATGCCGGTGCGGCTCGTCTGATCGTGAACGATGACGCCCACTTCGCCCGCATTGCCGATGGCTTCGGCCATCTTGTCGGCGGCGAGCGCGGCGGCGGCGAGATTGTCGGTGGCGCAGGTGGTGAGCGGAATGTCGCTATCCACGCCCGAGTCGAATGCGATCACCGGAATCTTCTGGTTCTGCGCCCGCTTGAGCAGCGGAACGGCGGCCTTGCTGTCGAGCGCGGCGATGCCGATCGCCTGCGGCTTCTTCGCGAGCGCTGCGGAGAGCATGTCGATTTGCTTGTCGACCATCGCTTCGGTTTCGGGGCCTTCGAACGTGATGCGCGCTTTCTGCTCTTTCGCGGCCTGTTCCGCGCCCGATTTCACGGCTTGCCAGAACTGATGCTGGAAGCCTTTCGATATCAGCGGAATATACGGCTCGTCCGCATACGCGGCGCTCGTTGCGCCGACGAGCGCGCCCGCTCCGATCAGTGCGCCGATGATTCTTCTTTTCAGCATGATGGATCTCCTCCAAAGGTCAGGTTATCGATTTGTGCTCGCCGTGCGAGCTTTGATGCTCCCTGTCACGCTCCGCCTTTCTTGCGCCGCAGAATGTCCGCATACACCGCGAGAATGATGATGAGGCCGGTCACGACGATCTGCCATTCCTGAGCGACCGACATGATGCGCAAGCCGTTGGTCAGCACGCTCATGATGAACGCGCCGATGATCGTGCCGAGTATCGTTCCCGAGCCGCCCGATAGCGACGTGCCGCCGATGACGACCGCCGCGATCGCATCGAGTTCGTAGCCTTGTCCGAGCGCGGGCTGCGCCGAATTCAGCCGCGAGGCGATAAGCAGTCCGGCGATGCCGCAAATCGCGCCGCCCAGACCGTAGATGGCGATCTTCCATCGGTCCACGTTCACGCCCGAAAGACGCACCGCTTCCTCGTTGCTGCCGAGCGCGAACGTATAGCGCCCGAGCGCGGTGCGATTGAGCGTGATGGCGCTCGCGATCGCGAGAAAGAACAGGATCAGCACCGCGTTCGGAATCGGCACGCTCGGCAGGAAATAACCGATCAGCGAGTCCTGCGAGATCATGTAGAAGTTTTCGGTGTCGGTGAAGTAGATCGGCTTGTCGGACGCGACGACGAGCGACAAGCCCTTCAGCAGCATCATCATGCCGAGCGTCGCGATGAAGGGCGGGATCTTCATCTTCGCGGTCAGCGTGCCCGAGATGGTTCCGCATATCGCGCCGGTGACAATCGCGGCGATCACGCCGATCCACATCGGCAAATGCCAGTAGGTGAGGAACACGCCGCATATCACGGCGGTGAAGGTCATCAACGTGCCGACGGACAAGTCGATGCCGCCCGTGATGATGACGAACGTGGCCGCGATCGCGAGCACGCCGTTGACCGCCGTCGCCTGCAGGATGCCGAGGATGTTGTCCATCTGCATGAACGCGGGCGACGCGAAGCTGAAGAACGCCAGCAGCAAGATGAGGCTCGCGAACGCCAGCAGCTTCTGCAATGCAGTAGGCGAAAACACGCGCGCGCGCAGGCCGCCAATGCGTCGTTCGTTGGTGAGCGGCGCGGTATCCGTGGGTTGTGTCATGAGTTGACCTCGTGTGTTCGAAAGTCCGGCTTATGCCGCTTGCAAAGATTCGCGCCGCGTCGCGAGCTGCATGATGCGCTCTTGCGTCGCTTCGCCCGATGACAGCTCTCCGGTGATGCGCCCCTCGCACATCACGACGATGCGATCGCTCATGCGCAGCACTTCCGGAAGCTCCGACGAAATCATCACGATGGCCTTACCTTCCTGCGCCAGCGCGCGCAACAGCTTGTAGATCTCGCTCTTCGCGCCGACATCGATGCCGCGCGTCGGCTCGTCGAAGAACAGCACGTCGCAATCGCGCTCGAGCCACTTTGCGATGACGATCTTCTGCTGATTGCCGCCCGAAAGCAGGCGCGCGGGCTGAGTAGGCGAGGGCGTGCGGATCGCGAGCAGCTTGATGAAATGCGCGGCCGTCTTGCGAATCTTCGCGCGGCGCAGGAACATGCGGCCCGCGAGAAACTTGCCGAGGTTCGACATCACGATGTTCGATTCGACGTCCATGCCCGTTGCGAGACCGAAGCGCTTGCGGTCTTCCGACAGGTAGCCGATGCCGCGCTTCACCGCATCGCTCGGCTTTCTGATCGCGGCCTTCGCGCCTTTGACGAAAATCTCTCCCGATTCCACCGGGTCCGCGCCGAACACCGCGCGCGCGACTTCGGTGCGACCCGCGCCCATCAGGCCGGCGAAGCCGAGGATTTCACCGCGATGCAACTTGAAACTGACGTCCCGTACCAGCGGCCCGGCGTTCAGATGACGCACCTCGAGCGCCACTTCGCCCTGATGCGCGCCGCCGAGAAACGACGTGAGGTCGGTGAGCGTTCTGCCGACCATCATGCCGATGATCGTCTCGACGCTCGTCTCATGCGTGTTCACGGTCGCGACATATTCGCCGTCGCGCATCACGGTCACGCGATCGGAAATCTGCTTCAACTCGTCCATCTTGTGCGAGATATAGACGATGCCGACACCGCGCTCCTTCAATTGCCGGATGATGCGAAACAGCTCGGCGATTTCCGCATCGTTGAGCGCGGAAGTCGGCTCGTCCATGATGAGCACGCGCGATTCGAAGGACAGCGCCTTGGCGATCTCGACCATCTGCTGGCTCGCGACCGTGAGCGTGCCGACGACAGTGCGCGGATCGAGATTCACATGCATGCGTGCGAGAATCGCGCGGGCGTCGTCGTTGAGCTTGTCTTCGTCGAGCAACAAGCCCATGAGCTTGCGAGGCTCGCGGCCGATGAAGATGTTCTGCGCGATCGTAAGATGATTCATCAGTTGCAGTTCCTGATGAATGATGCCGATGCCCGATGCCTGCGCCTCGCGTGGACTCGTGAAGTCGACCGGCTTGCCGTCGACGAACATGTCGCCGGAATCGCGCGTATACACACCCGCGAGAATCTTCATGAGCGTGGACTTGCCCGCGCCGTTTTCGCCCATCAACGCATGGACCTCGCCCGGCATGACGTCGAAGCGCACTTCATGCAGCGCGCGCACGCCCGGAAAGCGCTTGCTCAACTGATTGACGGAGATGAGGGGTGTCATGGATGTGGCATGAATGCTCGGTTTCGTTGGACCTGTCATACGTGCGTCGAACGGCTATGGCGCGAACTGGTCGGGCCGTTCCTGCGCCGAACGGCGCAATTCCGCGACGACCTGATCGAGATGATCGTGCATCGCCTTCGCGGCAGTGTCGGCGTCGCCGCTGCGAATGGCGTCGAAGATGCGTTCGTGTTCATCGAGCGTATGGACGAGGCGCTCCGGACTCGCGAGAAGCTGTCTCGCGCGATCGAGCGCGCTGCGCGACACGGCGACGATCTCCTTCACGCGCGGCAGGTTGATCGCGTCGAGCAGGATTTCGTGGAAGGCGAGATCGAGCGTATGGAAGGCGAGACGCTGATCGGTCTTCAGCATCATCCGTTGCTGTTCGAGATTGAGCGCGAGCGCGTCGAGCGTCGCGGCCTCGCGAATGCGGGCGACGCCGCGCACCGTCTCGACTTCGAGCGCGCTGCGAATGAACAGATGCTGATGAATGTCTTCGAGCGCGATGGGCTTCACGCGCGTGCCGCGCTGCGGCAACACTTCGACAAGACCTGCGTGCTCGAGCCGGGCCAGCGCGGCGGAAACCGGAAATCGCGAGACGCCCATGCGCTCGCAGACGGCCAGTTTGTCGATCATCATCCCAGGCTCCAGCGCCAGCGTGACGATAGCTTCCCGCAACGCTGCCTCGACTGCATCGGTCAGGCTGCCGCGTTCGCCGCTGCCGATCTTGTGCAGTGCATCATAGGGAGTGCTGACGGTCGTCGCTGTATCGAGAGACGTGTTCACCGGCGCTTGATTTTCGAGATGGATGCTAGCATGCTAGAAAGCATCGACGGCGTTGTCAACGCGTGCATATGCCTAGTTCGAAGATTGGGACGTAGCGACTTTTTCATCGGTTAAATCGCAGACTCGACTTGGTCGACGACGCTTTCGGAGGGCGTTCATATGACAACGATCACCAGGCTGTCCGTGAGGGACATTCGCTTTCCCACATCGCGTTCGCTCGATGGCTCGGATGCGATGAACGCGGCGCCGGACTATTCCGCTACCTACGTCACGCTCGAAACCGATTCACCGGAAGGGCACACGGGCCACGGCCTGACGTTCACGATCGGCCGTGGCAACGAGATCTGCGTGGCAGCCGTGAATGCGCTGGCGCCGCAAATCGTAGGGAAGAAGCTCGCGGACATCACCGCGAACATGGGTGCGTTCTGGCGTGAATTCACGTCGGATAGCCAGTTGCGGTGGATCGGCCCGGACAAGGGCGCGATCCATCTCGCGACGGCCGCGGTCGTCAACGCGGCATGGGACCTGTGGGCGAAGTCGGAGGGCAAGCCGGTGTGGAAGCTGCTCGTCGACATGACGCCGGAAGAGCTCGTGCGTTGCCTCGACTTCCGTTACGTGACCGACGCCATCACGCCGTATGAGGCTATCGCGATTCTGAAGCGTCATGAAAAGACGCGCGGCGAACGTGTGAAGGAAATGCTCGAACAAGGTTATCCGGGCTATACGACGTCGGCGGGCTGGCTTGGCTACGACGACGACAAGATCCGCCGGCTCGCGCGTGAAGGCGTCGCGCAAGGATGGACGCATTTCAAGCAGAAGGTCGGCGGAAACATCGAGGAAGACGTGCGGCGCGCGCGCATCTTGCGTGAAGAGATCAGCGAAAAATCGAAGCTGATGATGGACGCCAATCAGGTATGGGACGTCGACGAAGCCGTGACCAACATGCGACGTCTCGCGGAGTTCAATCCATGGTGGATCGAAGAGCCGACGAGTCCCGACGATGTGCTCGGGCACGCGGCCATCCGCCAGCGCCTGAGTCCGCTGATCGGCGTCGCGACGGGCGAGCACTGCCAGAACCGCGTGATGTTCAAGCAGCTATTGCAGGCCGAGGCGATCGACTTCTGTCAGATCGACAGTTGCCGTCTTGGCGGGCTGAACGAGGTGATCGTCGTGCTGCTGATGGCGGCGAAGTTCGGCGTGCCGGTGTGTCCGCATGCGGGCGGCGTCGGGTTGTGTGAGTACGTGCAGCACATTTCGATCTTCGACTATGTTTGCGTGTCGGCGTCGCTGGAGAATCGCGTGCTCGAATATGTCGATCATCTGCACGAGCATTTTGTCGATCCGGTCGTGATTCGCAATGGGCGATACATGCCGCCGCAGAAACCGGGCTACAGCATCGAGATGAAAGCGGCGTCGCTCGACAGGCATCGCTTTCCGGACGGTGAAGCGTGGCAGGGTTTGAAAAGGAGTTGATGATCGTTTGGCTACGGGCCGTGCGGGTGATACCGGCGGCTCGTGGCGGCTGACACGCGGTATGGCTGCGGTGTTTCTCACTTGGGACCTACAAACAAAACTCCGATAATTTATGTTATGTCAACTTATCGCGACCGCAAGAAACGTCGCGAATCCGCAACAACTTCCACCCTTGCACTTGCTGCCTAACTGATTTATCGATCGATTTCCGCGTCGGGGTACGCGTTTAGCTTCTGCACACAACACGACTATAAAAAGTCAGGAGATCCCGATGCGCGATCTGTTCGGCGAGGTCGTCGTGACATACGACGACCTTTTCTCATGGGTAGAGGCCGTCGCACCCGCATTCACATCCAGCACGCGCGCCTTCGAGCATTATGTCCATGCGTGGAGCGTCGCCGACAAGGTGCGCGACGCCAAACTGCGCGGCACCTTCGAGAGCACCATCGAGAAAGCCCGCGAGCGACAGCAGTCGATCACGTCGCGACTCGGACTCTGGCAGTTCATGCCGCGTCTGCGGCACCCCGGGCGCTGACACGCGCGGCGCGCGCGGCCTTACCGAATCGCGCCGCTCAGCGAGCGTTCTTCCGAAAATGCGACCGAAGCTTATCTGTCGTCGGGTGGAGTTTCCCGCTGCTGCTTCCCCGCAGTTGGAGCGAGCGCTCCATCAGTTGCCGAGCTTCGAGGA
This sequence comes from Caballeronia sp. LZ008, assembly GCF_031451435.1. Taxonomy (NCBI): domain Bacteria; kingdom Pseudomonadati; phylum Pseudomonadota; class Betaproteobacteria; order Burkholderiales; family Burkholderiaceae; genus Caballeronia; species Caballeronia sp. LZ008. Next base: position 878,274 of record NZ_JARUXK010000004.1, read on the forward strand.
AGTTTTCAAGGACTTGACGCATCACGCTCAATAGTTGTTCTGCAGAGACTGCATCGAGCCCTTTTGCGCGTAAATTCCGAACCCGCTCAGCCTGAGCGAGGACCCTCCGACGCCCATCGTTTATACGTTTATCGGCCAGAGCAAGGCAAGACACTTCGTGGTCAATATCGTCCATATGCCCCCCTTTTCGGATCGCCCTTCGATGGGCATAACTCATTCGCTAGTTGCTAAGCTTATGTCACGCGCCCGGATGTCGACCATCGCTGCGCGATCATGCGGCTGATTCAAAGGCCTTCGTAACATTCCTCAGTTCACAGGACCGTCAGAGGTGAGAATGCGGGACACATGGTTGAATTTTCCATACACAGGATATCTCATGGCGGCCGATCGTCTTCGATCCTTGATCGTCGTAGGAGACGTGTCGGACCGCTTTAAGATTCGTGATGAGATCCTGTTCCTGATTGACTTGGTCGATGCACGAAAGTCGTCCTCGCCTATTATCCAGTCAGCGCTGAACGTTGCCCGGTCACATGCAGTGTTAGGTCAACCTTTGCGAGCGTTGGGCCGTCTAGAAACGCTGCTGACGGAGAACCGATAACGTTCCGGACAGGACACGCCCAACGCTCCACCGATATCAGCTCCGTCAACTGCTTGTCTGGAACTGATCGCGACGATCCACTGGCGAGTTCGTGGATGCAGTGGGGGTAATTGCGTCACCGCGCTCCGCGAATTCTCCATTCCGACTCGACAACATCGCCCGGGCCAGTCACGCGCATGTTGGTGGACCAGATTTCGACTGTTACGAGTGAAGCCCCAAACTCGCCAGAAAGCTGCTATCACTTGCCGCTCTTTCGAAAATGCGACCGATGCTTGTCGGTCGTCGGATCGTCGCGCACTTCGAGCTCCAGCGCCGTGATAAATCCTGCATCGCCAGTGACCGTGTGCGTGACTTTCTTCACGAGCCACGGCGTGTCGTCGATGTCGGGCTTAAATCCGCTCACCGTCACGGGCAGCTCTGGAAAGAGCTCGGCGCGACCGCGCGCAAGCGTGTAATCGAGCGTGGCCTGCGAGCGCTGCACGCGCGCGAATTCGGCCTGCGCGGCCGCGCTCGCTTCCGCCTCGCTTGGATAGTCTTCAGGCAGCACCTTTACGTTGTGATTGTTCTCGCCACCGATGACGACCGACTGGCGCTTGCCCTTCCCGTTCGAATGCCAGTGCGCGCGTACGGCCGCATAGCTCTCGCGCTGCGCAATGTGGTAACGATGCTGATCGCCATCGCGACGCGTGAGCGCGATCTCAGAGAGCGTGCGCCCGCTTGCCGTCTTGCCGGTGCCGATTGGCATGAAAAGCAGGTTCAAGTCTTTGACGTTCATCACCGCGTCATAGCGCTTGGCGAGGCGCGTGAGAAACGACATATCGCTTTCGTGTGTCTGATCGATGTGCGCAATCGCGACTTTCGCGAGCGCCTCGGCGACGGCCGCTTTCAGCGAATGACGCGATGCGACGGTGCGCACGATCGAGCCGAGTGTTTGACCGTGCCAGCTCTGTTCGCGCCGCTCGTGCATGGCGTTGGTCATCGAGGCTGATCGTGCGCGAATCGTGATGATATCCGGTGTTCCGCTGTGCTCGACTTCGTCAACCGTGAATGTTCCCTTGTCGACGAGCGGCTCGCCGACCCATCCGATCATCACCCTGATATTCGCGCCTCGCTTCGGAATGGCGAATGTGTCTTTGGTGTCGTCAATGACGAGGTCGAGCATGTCGGATTCATCGGCGCGCGACTCCGACAGCGTGAGGCTGATCAGGTTAGGCGCGATCAGGCGCGACAGATCGCGGCCATCGAGCGTGATGCGATAGTCCGCCTGCGGCTGTTTGCGCGTGCTGTCCATCATGCTGCGGCCGCCGCTTTGGTCAGCACGAGCGCGATCGCGCTGCTCGCGGTCTGACCGTTGAGCTGCGAAATTTCCTTCGCCGCAGACACCACATTTGCGAGCGAAAGTCCGTTAGCAGTGCTCAGCCCCTTCGATACCGCACTCGCCGTGCTCGCGTCGACACCGTCCGTCACACTGACGACCGCAGAACTCAGGTTCGAGACGGTCGAGCTCTTTGCCGCAGTGATAACGGCCGCCGCAACGTTGGCGACTTTCTTCGCGTCCGATAGTACCGTCGACGCTTCGCTCGCCGTGGCCTTGCCAGCGTCGGTCGTCGATTTCACATCGGACGAGAGCGACAGCACATCATCGTCGACGCGCTTAATCGACAGATTGAATTCGATCTTGCGCGCGATGCCTTCGGCTGTGTGATACGTCGCCGTCTCGTTCAGCGAATCGATGATGAATGCGCCGTACACCGTGCCCGATCCGTCGACGAGCACATAGGCGTCACCGGTGTCGCCCATTTTGGCGAGTTCGTCGAGCGACGCGATCGTGCCAATCGAATTGTCCTGCGCGACCATGCCGTTAAGCGTGATCGTGTCATCGCCCGCGCCGGTGTACTGGCTTGCATCGCGCGCGCCGACGCGCGAGCTCGTTCGGTGCTTCCAGTTGCGCTGACGTTGCAGCTCTTTGAATGGTGCAGTCGTGAGACTGAAAACGAACTGTCCGAGTGAGAGCATCATGATCTGCTTTCCTTATCCCCTGTCCGACAGGCTCGACGAGAGGCGCGACTGCTTCGCGCGATCGCGCCGATCGAGCTCGACGGCGACGGCGCGCGCGATCGCCTGCGCGTCCGTGCCGGGTTGCGGGTAGATGTTGATGATCGCCGGCGACGCGGCGGCCGCCGCGCCGGCTGCGGCCGTCCCGCCTGAAAGCGGCCCGCGATTGTCAAACGGTACGGTCGGACGCACGAGCGCGCCCGCGCCGAATGAATTCACCGCGACGCCGGCCAGCCCGCTCGCCGCGCGCGCGACGCGCCCCTGCTCGTCTTCCATGCCGAGCGCTGCGCCCTGGCTGATGAATCCGCCGAGCTCGCCGAACACGCGGCTCGGACTGTGAATGCCGAGCTTCTCTTTGAACCATCCGACCGTCGAGCTCGCGACGTTCACGATCGCATCTTTGACCGTGCCGAGCCCGCTCGTGATTCCGTTCACGAGTCCCGCGATGATGTTCGAGCCGAAAGCGGCGAACGTCGCGGGCAACGTGCCAAACCATGTTGCGGCCGCCGAAAACGTTGCGCGCACGCCGTCCCACAGCCCGCCAAAGAATGTTTTGATCGGCTCCCAATACATATAGACCAGGCCGGCCGCGAGCGCGATCGCCGTGATCGCGAGCCCGATCGGGTTCATCAGCATCGCTCGCCCGACGAACATCACCGCCGAGCCGAGCAGTCGGAACGCGCTCGCGCCGAGGCCGAGCCCACGCGCAAGTAGCCCGCCCTGCATGCCGAGCATGGTCATGCTAAAGCGCAGCACCGCGAGCGGTCCGAGCACACCGGCGGCCGCGATCGTCAACGTGCCGACCACGACGAGCAGCGCGGCGAGCACCGTTAGCGCGGTAATGATCGCGGTCGCTGCTGTGCTGTGCTCTTTCATGAATCCGACGACCTTCTCAGTGATCAGCGCCGTCGCCTGCAGGCCCGCGTTATAGAGCGGCGACACCTTCTCGCCAATTTCTAACTTCAGGTCACGCAGTTGCGCGAGCGCCGCGACTTCGCGCCCGGTCGTCATTTGCTGGCCCTTCGCGTTGAGCTGGTCGATGCCGTCAGCGCCCGCGTTGAGCTTCTCATTCTTGTGAATCTGCGCACTTTGCATGTACATCGTCGTGAACAGATTCGCCGCCGTGCGATTCGTGAAAATCGTCGAGATCATGTCTTTGACCTTATCCGGGTCAGTGATCCCCTTCGCCGCGAGCTTCGGCAGCAGTACCTTTTCGAGCCATTCGAGCGGCGACGCCTTCAGCATGTCGCCGCCGGTCAGCGCGCCCGGCTTCACTTGCTTGAGCGTGCCGATCTTCGTGTATTCGACCATCTTCGGATCGAGCAGCCCGAGCGACATCATTTGCTTGGCAGCGCGAACCGTTGTCTTTCCCTGATAGACATTGCTGTATGCCGACATCAAACCAGTGCCGACCGCATGGCCGCCCATTTCTTGAATGAGCGGCTCCATCTGATAATAGAACGCGTCTTTGCGCAGTTGCTTCGCCGCGACGCCACCGGTCTGAATGAAATTGCGCCATTCATCGCCGCCCACGCGGCCGCCGGTTGCGGTGAGCACCTTCTGCACCATGTTCGCTTCGTCTTTGAACGTCGCTTCGTCTTTGGTGCCGCCGCGCAGCTCGATCACCTTCAACATGTTCATGAACTTCTCTTCGTTCGCGTGCGCATCTTCCGCACCAAACATCGATTCGTTCGCAAACTTCATCTTGGCGAGCGTCGGCATGACCATTTGCGCATGATGCTCGTCGGCAAAGATGGTGAGCGCGTCTCGCATCATCGTGAGATTGTCGGTCGTCGACACGCCATACATTTTCATGGCGCGCGCGTATTTGATCGCGTCTTCCGCCGCATGATCGCCGAGGCCGAGCGCCTTAATGCGCATGCCCTCGTTCTCCGCTTTCTTCGACTCGTCGAGCGTTTCGCGCAAGTCGCCGAGCACATGCGCGCCGGTGCTGCGCGTGGCGTAGCCGGCCACAGCCATATTCGCCGCGAAGCCCTGCACGCCCTGCATGCTCTTGCGCGCCGTGGCGACGCGCTTCTCACGATCGCTGATTTGCTGCAGCTTGGCGGCCTGCTCATTCATGGCCGCGTTGGTCGCCGCGATGTTGGTGCGCAGCTCGCGCTCATGTTGCGCGAGGTTGCGCGTATTGATGCCTGCGCCTTCGAGGCGCGTGCGCAGATCGTTGACCGTCTGCGCCTGTTGCTTTTGCTGTTGCGAGAGCGCGCGTGCGGCCTCGCGTGCGCTCTGCAAGTCCGCGATCATCTTCTGCGACGGCGGCCCCATGGTGCGCAGCGAGCCCGCCAATTCCTTCACGCGGGCGCGCGCGGTCGCGAGCTGCGCGCCGGTTGCTTCGAGGCCGGTGCGCATTTCACGAAACGAGGCGACGGCCTTTTGCGTCTTACCCATTTCGGCGAGCTCGCGCCGCGTTTCCTTCAATGACGCGGCGAGCCCCTTGTTTCCCGCGAGCATGGTTTTAAGGGGCTTGGTGATGTTGTCGACCATGTCGAACATCACGCGGAGTTTCAGCGCGTTATCCATCAGTCTTTTCGCTCGTATCGTTCACGCGCCCGCTCGCGCCAGTCCATCAGCTCCGACAGGCTGAATTCATTCATCGTCGCCGGCGTCCATCCGAACACGAGCGCGATATCGGCCATGGGGTCTTCTACCCGTTCAGGGATTCCAGCTTCGACTTCACGGCCTTCGGCGTCAAAAAACCTGCAAAGATGCCTCCCAGCATCACGAGGTCAGCCGGATCGATGTTCGCGACATCCTGCTCGGTCAGCGTCGGCGTGCTGATGCGCGGCAGCACCTTCGAGAGCGCAACCACGTCGAGATTCACGAGATCGGAGAGCGACGCGCCGCGCAGCTCGCCCGACTTCGGTTTGCGCAACGTGACCTTATCGATGGTCTGATTGCCGCGCACGAGCGGCGTGTCGAGCGTGTGCGTGTTCGGGTCTTCGACGAGCTCGGCGACAACGTCGACGGCGTCTTGCGTATTGGTCTGCTTGTTCGTTTTCATGCTGTCCCTTGTGGCGTGATGTGAATGATCGCGAGCCGGTCATGGCCGGCCCGCGTGTGGTTCGGTTACAGGCCGATCGCGGTGCGCAGCGCCGCGAGCAGATCAGTGCCGCCGACCTTTTCGATCATGTTGACGAAATCGAGCTCGATGATGTCTTCGCCGTTGATGCTCAGCTTGTAGTAGCTGGCGACGGTCGTCACCTTGAAAGACGTGTCTTCCTTCGCCTTCGCTGTGCCCGGATCGATTTCCATGTGACGACCCTTCACGACGATCTCGACGGAGTCGTACGAGGTCGAGTCTTCCGCCTGATAGCCGCCTGCGAATCGCAGCAGCACGCCGTCATGCTTCGTGATGCCGTATTGTGTGAGCACCGATTTCATGAGGCCGCCGGCGGTCCATTCCATCTGAATGCCTTCCTGACCGAAATCGACCTTGATCGGGCCGCTCATGCCGCCGCCCTGCCAGTCTTCCATCTTTCGCGTCAGCTTCGGCAGCGTGATTTCGCCGACTTGCCCGACGAAATTCTCGCCGTTGTGGAAGAGGTTGAACCCCTTCAGCTTACGAGGCATACCCATGTTGTGAGGCTCCTATACGTGCCGATATGGCGTGTGTGGTTACGCGTTCACGCGCGAGGCGAAGTCGGCGAGGTAACGATCGGTGATGCGTTGCTGCAGCACCAAGTTTTCGAGCGGCGGCACCGGCGTGTAGTCATAGTCGATGTACGCCTTGCCCGACTTCAGCACATCGGTCGTGTTCGGCTCCGGGTCAAACCACGACGAACCGCCGATCATGTAACCCTGCGACACCCACTCGCGGAACTTGCCGTTGATCGCTTCGATGATGTCGCGCGGCAGCGACGGATTGAGCGGGCCGTCGATGACAGGCATCTGCGCTTCTGCGATCGAATCCGCGATGACCTGCGCCGTGCGCGTGTAGTTCTCGAACTGAAAGAGCGGATCGTCGGAACAGGTACGCGAGCCCCAAAACCGATAGCCGTCTTTGTTGATGAGCGTCGTCACGTCGAGCTCGTTGAGATAGCCCGCGTCGGTCGCCGGGTCTTGCAAGTCCCACGACACATCAGCCGAGATTCCCACGACGCCATTCACGCCGACATTCGACAGGGTCTTATGCCAGCCGGTGTCGTTGTCGATCTTGGCGCGCAGGCCCATCGCATACGCGACGGCCGGCACTTCGACATTCGCGTTCGCCGTCGAATCCCAAGCGAGGAAATTCGGCCACATGATCATGACTTCGCGCTGGCTGAATTGAGCGCGATAGGTCGTGACTTCCTCTTTCGTCTTGCATCCGCTCGCATAGGCGTACACGAAACCGCGCAGCGATTGCGCGATCGCGGCGAGCGCGGCCGTGACGGGTTGCGTGTCGAGGTCCGGCGCACCGAGAATCCGCGGCTTGACGCCGAGCTGCGCCTGCGCGGCGAGCAGCGCTTTCATGCCGGTGTATTTGCCATCGGCCGTCACCGAACCGATGACGTTCGTCGTCGTCGCGGCCGCGTCCGCACCTTCAGCAACGCGCACGACAACCGTCACCGGCTTGGTTTGCTGACCGATCGCATTGAGCGTCTTGTACAGCGTGCCTTTGGTGCCGGCTTTTCCGAGCGCCGCGATAACGTTCGTGATCAATACTGGCGTATCGAGCGGGAACATCGTCGCGTCGGCGTCTTCGGCCGTGCACACGACGCCCACGACAGCAGTCGATACCGTGCGAATCGGGCGCGTGCCCGAATTGATTTCAACGACGCGTACGCCGTGGTGATAGTCCTGCGCCATGTTGTTTCACTCCGAGGGTGAGGTGATACGGGAAAGTGTTGCGGTCGAATCGTTCGATGCGCCGCTCTGGTTTTCGGGAAAGAGCGCGCGCGCACCTTCATCCGATTCGATCGACTTCAGGCAATGGTCTTTCTGCAGCAGATCGAGGCAACGACAGAGCACGCAGCCCCATCGCTTGCCCTCTTGCATGGCCTTGCCCGCGCGGCTCGATATCGTCTCGTCGGGATCGCCTAATGCGATCGCGTTCGCGAGCTGATCGAGCGCCACGAGCACATTTCGAAGCCAGCACGAGAACATGCTCAGCTCCACGCGATCGCGTTGACCGCGTCGACCGAATCGGCGGCCGCAACTTGCGCAGCGAGCTGCGCATTGCGCGCCATCGCGGCGAGGATTGCGGCTTTGCCGTCCTGGCCTACGCGCTGAATCTGCGCGGCCGTGTGCGCACGAAATTCCCATTGGCCGGATGCATCGGCGCACCAAAACGGCGTCGACCAATCGGCGGCATTGCCGGGCATCAGCGAGGCGAGCACGCTCGATGCGAGGTTTTGCTGATCGGTGTCTTTCGCCGGATAGCTGAAGAGCTCGCCGAGCGCGTTCGACGAAAAGCCTGCGTAGATCGCTGCTTTGCATTCAGCCGACAGCTCGGCGACTTTTGCGTCTTGCGCCGCCGCGATCAGCTCGGCGTTAGACGGTGGCGGCATATCGACGAGCGCGCCATCTTTCACGCCGCGTGTGCCTTGATTGTTGATGCAAAAAATCCATTCGTCATCCGTTATATCGACGACGCTCGCGGCTTCTGGCGCCGGGCTATCGACGGTGTCATAGAAAGCGATGATCGGCTTGACGAGCGCGAGGCTCGTTGCGTCGTATGCGGCTTGTTTTTGGCCCATGATTTACCACCCGAGTGCGATGAACTTGACGTTTGCGGAAGCGACCGCCGCCGCGTTCGCCGCATTGGTGGCAACCGCGACAAGCGCTGAAGCGCTAGAACTGCTCGAAATACTTGCCACGTTAGAAGTAAGCGCCGTTCCACCAACAATGTAGTTGGCCACGGCTTGACCAAGCCCATTAGGGAAGGCGATAGGCAGCGTCAGCGTTGCGACGCCACTGGAATTCGCCACGGCGGAACCCCACTGAATAATCAGGCCGGACGGCAGCTTTTGATAACCGCTCGATGCAAGTGATCTAGTAAATTGGCCGAGATATTGCGCGACGCCCGATCCGAACAGAAACCACGCCGCACCAGACCACACGAACGTGACTTGCTCGGCAATCTGGAGAACAAGCGGCGAAGACGGCGCGGTAGGGCCAGCGTTCATTGGCTCGCTGTTCGCCGCCGCAACGTTCATCGTTGTGGTTGTCGCGTTGATAATATCGACGCGCGCGCCAACGGGAAGGCCCAGCGCCGTTGCGCTAGGAAGGGTCAGCGTGATTACGCTTGTGCCCTTGCCGTACACGGTGCCGCCCACATGCGACAAATCAAGCGCCGTGTTGACGCTGTAGCTTTGGACGTTGGACGACTGAACGCCAAAGCGCTTCAACGCATCCATCGTCGCGACGCTCGTTCCGGTTGCAAACTGCGCCGGCGTAATAGAGCGCCTCACGCCTGCACTGTTCTCGATCAGGACCCATGCGCCGTTACCGCTATTCAACGCGGCATTCCATTGCACCGCGCACAGCCCATTCACGACAATCTCACCGCCGGTCAGTGGCGCGTGGTCGAGCCCATAGATCGGGCTCGGCGCGATGACCGGCGCATCGGTCGCGTTCGGCGTGAAAGTCGTCGCGCCGTTGTTCGCCGACGCGGCTTTGAAGCGCAACACCATGCCGTCTACGCGAGCGGTCACGACCGGCGTATACGATGCAGTGATCGCGTTCGCGGTGCCGCCGGCGAGCGAATAGCCTTTCGCGACGTTGAATATTTCGGCGATGCGATTGAATAGATACTTGGTGCGGTTCGCGAGCTGCTTGAGCGGCTTATTGTCGATGCCGTCCGGGCCGCCTTCGACCGGGTCAGACGTCTCGTACTGGTAAATCCCCGCTTCCCACTGATCCTGATCGACGATATTCGTCATGCTTGGACGCTCCCTCTTGTGTATTGGCCGTTGCGCAGCGCGACGCCGTTATGCCGAATTTCGGCTTGCTGATAATCGAGCGACACGAGCTGCGAGCGCTGCGGCGCATAGCGCTCTAGCACGGCGCGCAGATTCGTCGCTTGGTCAACCGTGATCGGCTGCGAGAGACGCACGATGTATTGCGCCCACGCCGACGCATCGCCATGCAGGTAGTCGCCATTGCGCGTCGTGCTGCCGTCGCGCCGACGAATGCGCCGGCCTTCTACGATCGTCACTTCACCGAATCCGAGCCGCCGAATCACTTCGCGCACCGCCCACGGCGTGCCGCGCTTCTGATGCAGTTGAATCGCGCCCTTGATCAGCGCGCGCCGTGCGGCGTCGGACTCGGCGAGCTCCCATCCGTCAACCGACACTTCGGCCGCGAGATACGGCAGCAGCGCCGCCGGGCACGTGTCTGGATTCCAATAGTCGCGAATCGGTATCGGCAGATCGTCGATCGCGCCGAGCGCGGTCGCGGTGCGCTTTTCGAGCGTGGTCGCATTCGGCGGCAGCAGATTAGGCATAGATTCCGCCGTTCTCGATCACGACTTCGAGGCAAAAGGACGCCTGCGTGTCGTCGATGACAAGGTCTGCGGCCGGCTCGATCAGTTCCGTCTTGGTGAGGCCAGCGGCCTGCAACACGCCGGTGATTGCCGACACTGCGACGCCGACGCCGATGCGGTGCACCTTGTCCGCATACGCCTGCGCATTCTTCGCGGCCTGCGCGAGCAGCACATCAGCACCCACAGCCGATTTCGTGTAGCCCTTCGCGTGAATGCGATACGTGACAATTTCCGCCGAGGCGACAAAGACGGTGTCATTGAGCGGCCGCTGATCTTCCGCGCTCAGTGCGGCGTCGACCGCGTCGATGATCGACTGCGGCACGGTGCCGTCGCCGTCGCGCGCGAGCAGCGTCACAAGCACATCGCCGGGTTGCGGGCGCGATGTCTTCGCATCGAGCAGTTGCCCGTCGACGGCGAGCGCCTTCGAGACATACGCGGCCGCCGGCCCGGCGACGCTGAAGCCTTGCGGCGCGAGCTGAATGCGCCGGCGCAGATCGTCGTCGTCTTCGTCGACTTCGTCGATGTTGTTGTCTGGATCAGCCGGCGTCACGACGAGACGCAGCAGGCCGAAGAGCGCCGCACGCTGTTCCAGGTCGTTTCCGTTCGCAAACGCGAGCATCACGGCGCGCGTCGCGTCGTTGATCCGCTGACGCAGCACGAGCTCGCGATAACTGTTTTCTTGCAGCAGACGCGCGAGCGGTTCGGATTCGAGCTCGACGGTCGCCGCGATATCGGCCTGCTCGTCTTCCGGCCACAGCGCAATGAGCGCGGCCTTACGCGTCGCGAGAATGCTCTCGAAATCGAGGACTTCGAGCACGTCAGGAAGCGGCAGGCTTGCGAGGTCGATCAATGCTGACGTGCTCATAGCGTTTGTCCGGTTGTCAGGTCGACTTTGGTCTGAACCGTGTCGCCGGTTTCGGTCGTATAGCCTTCGATGTCTAATACCTGCGCACCACCGAAAGTCGAATCGTCGGTGCTCAGTTGCACACGCGTGATCGTCAGACGCGGCTCGTAGCGCATGAGCGCCGTCGCGACTGCCGCATAAAGGCGCGTGCGCGCCGCGCCGTTGTTCGGTTGGTCGACGAGGTCAAAGAGCTCAGAGCCGAACGCGCGACGCTTCACGCACGAGGCGAGCGGCGTCGTCAGGATTTTTGCGATCGACTGATAAAGGTGCGAAAGGCCGCCGAGCGAGCGGCCGGTGCTAGCGTTCATCCCTTTCATATCGGCTCACCCACGGTCCCGCCTTGCGGATCGGCGTGCGAGTGGTGCGGCACGCTGACGCCTCCCGACTTCACTTCGCCGCTGAAATCAGCCGCGCCGTCGATCGTCATCGTCTTGCCTTCGCCTCCACTGCCCGTCATGCCCGATTCGAAAGCGAACTGGCCTTTCACCGTGAGTGACTTGGTGACGATCGTATCGCCATCGAGCGTGATCGAATCGGCTTTGACGTTCGCCGTCTGCGTCGTCACATTCACCGCGCCCGGCGCAATTACCTTCACCGTCGCGCCGGCCGGCAACGTCGCCGACAGCTCGTGCGCAGCATGGTCGTACTGCATAACTGCGCCATCTGGATAGACGGTCGTGTGCACGTCCGCGCTATGCGCCGGTGCCGGCGCGGCGTCGGAAAAGATGCCGGGCAGCGCGACGCCTTGCGCCGGATCGCCCATCGGACAAAAGAGCACGACCTGCTCGCCGACAGTCGGCGGATTCCATTCGCGCGTCGCGCCTGCGCGCGCAGCGAAAAACGGAATCCAGTTCGTCGTCAGGCCGGGATTGTTCGTGTCTTCGGGGTCGCCCACCGATACGCGCACGGTCGGCGGGTTCGTCGAGAGGTCGACCGCGAACACTGACCCTTTGCGGATCAGGTTGACAATCAAGCGGCGGAATTCGTTAGCGTCCATATCGGCCATGTTGCCGGCCATGCGCGCGCGAGGCGAGCGACGCGCTATGTGTTTCGTCTGGACACAAAAAAGCCCTGCGAACAGGGCTCGAATCGTTACTTGGTGATGTGCTTCAAGATCATGTCGCGGATCAGTTCGCGGTCTTCTGTCGTGAAGCCGAGCAGCACGCGCGCCGGGTATTTGTAGTCTTTCCCGCCGGGCGCGACGCGATCCGTCTCGCCGAACTGATGCACGCGCGCCACGCGCGACACGCGGCCAGAAAAGCCAATCGCGAGCCCGGTCGCGTCGACTTCTGTCTGCAGGTAACGCGCGGTGCGCAGCTTCATAAACATCGCCGTGCGCTTGATGCGGCCGCGCTTGTCGCGCAGCGCTTTGCCGCCGGGCTTGAGTCGCGGCTTTCGTGCATCGTAGCCGCTCCCGTCTGGATTGCGTTGCGCCGCGATGCGCGCCTGTTGACTGCGGCGCAGCTCACGCGCGATGTCGCGCATCGCCGCACGTCGCGCCGGCGCGTCGAGCTTCGTGAGCAGGCCGCCGAGCCAGTTTTCGAAGAGGTTCAGCTCTTCGGCCACGGTTCACCGGTCCATGTGATCGAGTCGGCAAGCGCTTGCGAATCGTCGATGTGCGTCACGGTGCGCTCGCCTGTCGGGCCGGTGCCGACGACGACGCTTTCTGTCATCTGCAGCTTGATCGACACATCGGCGGTCGCGTTGTCGAGAATGTCGATCTCGAACGTGATGCCGTTCGAGCGTTGATCGAAATTGCTCACGAGGTCCGACTGATACTTTCGCACCCAATCGACGATCGCAATAAAGAGGTCGTCGGCGTCGCCGGCGAAATCCAGCACGATCACGTTGAGCACGTAGCGATACTCGAACGAGCTCGATATCGTGCCGGTCGCTGCGAGCGATCCCTGATCGATGAATACCGTCAGCTTGTCGGGATTTTCCGCAAGCGTCGGGATAGCAGCGACGAGCGCCGCGCGCAGGCTCGCCGGCTTAATCATGCTTCGCCGGCGCGGCCTGCGCGTCGATTTCTGCCTGCGCGGCCGTCTGGCACGAAACGATCATGTCGACTTTGGCCGCACATGCACCCCATGCGCCTTTGGCGGTCGTGAGCGCCGCACGCAGCTCGCCATTAGTTGTCGGAGCCATCGCCGGCAGCGTGCACGGAGTGATCGTCTGACACTGCAGCACCGAAATCCGCGGTGCCGGTGTAAGCGGGGCTTGCTGACAGGCGCACAACGTCAGCAGGCAAAGGAGTATCGGCCCACGTGCGTACGGTCGGATTTTCATTGATCACCTTCTTGATTGCTTGGCGTTCGCTCGTGACGGCCGCATGAACGGCGGTCGTCGACTTGTCGAGCTGCGCTTGCTGCTTCGCTTTTTCGCTCGCGTTGCGCTGCAGGTCGGCGATCGTCTTGTTTCGGTCGACAATTCCCTGCTTCGCGGTTTCGAGCTGATGATTTGCATCGTCTAGCTCGGCGTGCAGCTCGCGCACGTAGAGCACGCCACCCACGAGCGCCGCGATCACGATCGCGCCGGCGACGAGTTTCGCGATGATCGGATTCATGCGGCCGCCTTTTCCGCCGGCGCATAGCGCTCGTACGCGCGCGCCAGCTTCACGTCATAGAGATTTTGCGCATAGGCCGCGCCGTTGTATCCCTTCGCGAACTGAACCCACTTGCGCGCCTTCAGCGCCGCGAGCAGATTCGCATCGGCCGCAACGAACCGCACGAAGGCGTCGAGCTGGTCGCCCTCGCCGTTTTCCATGCGCGACACGAACTCGTCGACGCTTGCATAGCCGAGCCGCTTCCAGTGCTCGCCCATCACCTGAAACGCGCCCCAACTCGCCGACTCGTACGCTGCGCCGGCGTCGATCAATTCGGCCGATGCGAGGCGCATGTATTCCGCCGGTCCGCCCTTATAGCCGCCGCGATCCTGCGCGACGATGTTCGGATAGCGCGCCGCGAGCGGTGCCGGATCGATGCCGCGCGCCTGCAGGCGTTGCCAGAAAATGTGACGCTCGAAGAGAATCACCGGCCGGCCATCAGAGAGGAAGCCCGAACCGCTCGACTCGACTTCATTCACCGCGCGCACGCATGCGACCTGCACGCCGAGCGCGGCGGCCGCCTGGACAATGTCCGCGTCGCCGAGGTGCTTCGGATCGCGCCGGCCGGTCGCGATCGCCGCGAGCGTCTTCGGTCCTGCGATGCCGTCGACGACGAGCCCGGTTTTCGTCTGGATCGCCTTGACGGCGGTTTCCGTTTCGTCGTCATAGACATGCGTCACGGCAAGCGTGTAGCCGGCCCGAATGAGCCGACGCTGCAGCAGGCCGACATCGTCGCCGAAGTCGCCGAGTCGATGCGTTTTCATTGTTCGTTGCTCCACAAGAGCCGCGCGATGTTGCCGCGCGCGGCGTACACGAAGAGCGCCAGTAGGACAGCCGTCGCCGCTTCGAAAAATCCGACGTGCTTCGCGTGCAGTGCGAGCTCGATCGCCGATCCGCCCGACACCGCAACGACCGCCCATGCGACCCACGAAACATGATGGCGGTGTCTGGCGCCGTTGCGCCGATAGAACAGGACACGCAGCATGGCCGCGACGTGAGCCGCGAGCGCGATCACCGCAAACGAGATGTGCATATCAGCCGCCTCGCTTCAGGAATGCCAGTAGATCGATGTTTTTCACGCGCTCGATCAGTTGCAACGTGACAGTTATCACGAGCGCGGCCGCAAAGAAGCCGGCGACGCCCGTCGATCGGATCGGCGTCGCGTTGACGATTTCGGGCGCGGCGAGATAGCCCATCACAAGCGAAATCAGCATGTACGCGATGCGCTGCAAAATGCCGATGTCTTTCGAGGTCACGACGACAAGCGCCGCGCCGGTGAAAGCGCCGATCAGCGCATTGCCGTCGATTCCGGGCGCAAGGCCGGCGAGTCCGATCGCAGCCGACAGCGCTGCGGCGGTTGTGGTGTTCGGTTCGGCCATGTCGCCAGCTCCAAAGATCAGTCAAACAATTGCAATAGCGGCGTCGTGCTCTCGACGGTCGAGAGCGCAGGCATATCGACGACAGTTCCGAGCGGCAGCACGAGGCCCAAATCGGCGAGGCCCGCGTTAGCTTCGAGCACCGCCTCAACGGTGCCATCGGTGCGACCGTAGATGCGCCAGCACAGCGCGTCTACTGTGTCGCCTTGTTGCGTCGTGACCTTCATCAGATCAACTCGACGGTCGATCGCGCGATGCCGCGCAAGTCGTTGAGCGCCCACCTGACGTTACGGCGCGCGCTGCAGATCGTCGCTTCGAGGTCTTCGGCCTTCTGCCCGCCCGACTTTGTCGTGTCCCAATCGCGATAGCGTTCGGTGAGGTCGGCGTGCGTCATGTTGAACACGGCGCGGCGGTATCGCGCGAGCTGCACGCTCTCGCCAGCGACGCGCGGCGCAGGCACATCGGCGAGCGTCGCGAATCCGGCCGCGAGCTTCTCGACGCGCCATGTGTAGAGCTCGGCGTTCACGCTCGCGACCGCGTCGATGGTCGCCTCGCGCAAACGCTCATGTGTCACGGTGCCATCGAGGCGCGTCGATGCGCGCAGCTCGTCGAGCGAGATATCGGGAAAGAAGCCGTCGTTTTCGATCGTCGCCGCGTCGGGCGTCGGCGGATTCGGTTCGGCGGTCGCGATAAAACTGCTCATAGCACGTGACTCGGAATAAGTGGACGGTGGACCGGCGTCGGTATCGCGTAGCGCTCAGCCGTTGCGATCGTCAGCCGGTGCCGTCCATGCCGGGGGGGCTCGTTACGTGCGGCCGGCCGCTTTGGCCGTCGCACTCCTCAACTCGTTTTCGAGTCG
This sequence comes from Caballeronia sp. LZ008, assembly GCF_031451435.1. Lineage (NCBI taxonomy): Bacteria > Pseudomonadati > Pseudomonadota > Betaproteobacteria > Burkholderiales > Burkholderiaceae > Caballeronia > Caballeronia sp. LZ008. The sequence continues at coordinate 894,154 of NZ_JARUXK010000004.1, forward strand.
AGTGATGTCTTTTTTCACGCCGATCCGATCGTGCAAGTCGACGGCTCGGCGAAACATTTCAAGCGCTCGAACCGGGTCGGACTTCTCCAACGCGTAGCCGAGTGCCTTCTGCAGCTTTGCTCTGATCTGATCGTGCATGTCATACGATCGCGTCAGCTCGTCGACTTCCTGCAGGAAGCCGACCGGGAAAATTTCGCCGGTGCTGAAGGCGCGCAATGCAGCCTCCGCGAATTCTTCTGCGACCGCCGCCGGCAGCGCTCGCTCATAGTGCTCAGGCAATGTCATGGCGTGCCGCAGCGCATAGCGCGCGATATCTAGCGCGCCGGCATAGTCGCCCGCGTCGATACGCCAGATCATGACCGTTGCAATTACATCGTCTTGAGCGCCCCGCCCACCATCAAGCACGCCGGCGACGTAGTCGACGTATTCCGGCAGCACTTCGCGCTTCACATCGATCTTTCGTGCGACCGACTGAATCGACTTCAGTCGACGCTTATCGACCGCGAGCTTTGCGAGCATGAGCTCGTATTGCCGCGTGCCGGCGAGCGTCTTACCGGGCGCGACCGATGCGGCCGCTTGTGCTGCGCGAATGCGCGCTTGGTGTCGGCGAGCAGGGCTAGACATCGTTATGCCGCCTCAATCTCGATGTTTTCCACGACCGCGCCACAGCCGTAGTCTTCGACGACATACGCCTCGTTGCTCGATTCGTAGTTCTCGATCTGATCTCGCTTCGGGTTGTCCACCACCGTGCGACGGCGGCCGCCGTTCTGGTAATAGATCGACAGATTGTCGAGACGCGTGATCGCGAGCGTGTTCGCCGGGAAGAACGGCGCGCTCACGGCCTGTTTGCCGCCGATGCGCTTGCCGCTGATGACCATATCGAGCGCGGCCTGCTCGGTCGCAACGTTCGCCGAGCTCACGAGCGGGAAATACTTGTCATGCAGCAGCGCGCTACCGACCACGACCACCACGGCCGGATCATCGCGATACCACTCGTCGAGCAGTTGCAGCGCGTCGAGCACGAGCGCGTCGAGATTCTTGTAATCGGAGCCGGCGGCCGTGCCGACCTTGACCTTGTTCGAGCCTGCGACGGCTTCGTGCATCACGCGATCGGCGGCGTTTTCGCGCCACTTTTGCAGCCAGCCCTTATTCACGTCCTGCAGCAGCGGATTCGCTGCGCGGTCCGACGATGCGGCGCGCGACGTGCCATTGAAGCCGATGCAAATCCGGTCGAGTGCCGTGCGCTGCACGATCGCGTCGCGAATCAGCGTCTGGAATTCGGGCTTTTGCGCCCACGCATCGAGGCGCGAGTACTTCAGCGCCGTGTCGAAATTGGTCTGCGTGCAGAAGTAGCCGTTGTCGTCGAGCGTCGTCGGATCGACGGGCGTGCGATCTTTCGCGCTCGTGTCGGTCGTGCTGGCGATCGGTGCGCCGATGCCGAGGCCGATTTTCGAACCGGCCTGCTCTTCGACACCAATCATGTTGATGCGCTTCAGGAATTCGCTCGACGCCTGAATTCGGCCTTCGAGTGTTTGCTGCACGGACGGGTCGACCGTGAATTTCACCGACGCATCGGGCACGCCGTTGAGCTGTGCGATCGCGCCGAGATAGGCATTGAACAGCGCGCGGGTATTGTTGCGCATGAACTTCTCCAAACGTTGAGGGGTAAGCCGGGTCAGGTAGCGGAACGATCAGCAGTCGGTCGTTTGCACGCCGCTCGATCCGGTCGCCGGCGCGCGCGGTGCGCTGCTCGGCTGCGTCGACAGCTTTGCGGTGAGCTCTTCGAGTTGCTTCGCGGTCGATGCGTGTGCGCCCTTCTCTGCGTCGAGCTCGGTTCGCAAGGTGTCGAGCTGCGTCGACAGCTCTTCGACACGCGTCGCTTGTTCGTTACTGTGCGTTGCGAGTGCTTCGATTGCCTGCGCCGCATCGGCAAAGCGCTTTTCGTCCGATGCGCCCTTGGTGCGCACGAGGCCGATGATTTCGGCGACACGAGCGAAGAGGCCCGGTGATGTGATGCTCGGCGCGGTCTGCGTCGGCTCGATGCCTTCGAATTCGATCGCGGTTTCTTCCGCGACTGAAAAGACGTTGTCGGGGCTCTGCTTGCGGTGTGCCAGCGGATTCTTTGCGCCGAGGCCGGCCGCGAACTGCAGGATTTCCGTTCCGAGACTCGCCGGGCTATCCGTCACCGCGAGGCCCATGAGATAAGCCTGCTTCGTGTCAGCGAACGAATAGCTGATTTCGATCGACGTATAGATTTTCTGACCGGCATTCACGAGCGCCACGAGCGCCGGCGTCGGCTTGATCTGCGCATACAAAGCGAACTTACCTTTGAGCGGACCATCGGCGAGCGCTTCGGCCTTCAGTGCGATCACGTCGCCGTACGCGCCGAAAGGATTCGTTTCCGACAAGGGGGCATAGCCGCGAATGTGCTCGCAGTTCACGCGTGCGCCGTACTTCTCCGGGTCGTACGACGCGGCCATCTGCTCGATCCATTCGCGTTGAATGTTCCGGCCATCGGTCGTCGCACCTTCGACCGCGACTCGAAACCATTTCGAGGTCGTGTCGGCATGTGCGCCAACGCCAGTGATTTGACCGATGCCGAGTGCTGCGAGACTTGCCGCGCCGAACATCGGCGCGTGGCCGGTGAGCGCGCCGATCACGTCGACGTGGTTCATGAGCGCGGGCACAACGGCAGCGTGCGCGTACGCCGGCACCATCATGCAGACCACGGCGTAAATCCCGGCCGCGACGGCCAGCATCGTTTTACGTTTCATCGAAAAGCCTCTCAGGTTCAATTTGGGCGTTACCACATGTGACATGTGTAAGTGAATGTTGCACTTGGCTAGTCCGACAAACAACGAAGCGCATCAGTAATTCGTCGGAGTACAAACGACTCTTATGCGCGCGCGCGCGAGTGACCGTTACGCTTTCGGCATGCTAGAAAATGCCGAAACCCTCTCGCCTGACATCGAGCCGCGACGCATCGCGCGTGACCTTTACTGGAAAGGTTGGCGCGTGACTTCGATCGCGCGTCATCTGAACGAGCCGCGATCGACGATCGAATCATGGAAGCAGCGCGACGAATGGGATAAGGCCAGCATTGCGGAGAAGGTCGAGGCATCGCTCGAAACGCGCCTGATCCTGCTTATTGCGAAGGAAGTGAAAGACCCGGTCGACTTCAAAGAGATCGACTTGCTCGGACGCGAGCTCGAACGAATGGCTCGCGTGCGCAAGTACAGCGACACCGGCAAAGAGTCTGACCTGAATCCGAACATCAAGACGCGCAACGAAGGACCGAAGAAACGCGCACCGCGAAACCAGATCACGCCCGAGCAGCAGGCGAAACTGCATGACGCCTTTCTTGAATCGCAATTCGACTATCAAAAGGTCTGGTATCGCAATGGTCAGAATCGCACGCGCAATCTGCTGAAGTCGCGGCAGATCGGCGCGACGTTCTATTTCTCGCACGAAGCGCTCGACGATGCACTTGAAACCGGCCGCAACCAGATTTTTCTATCGGCCAGTAAGGCGCAGGTGCATGTCTTCCGACAGTACATTTGCGCGTTCGCGCGCGAGGTCGCCGAGGTCGAGCTCACCGGCGAAACGATCCTGCTTCCGAACGGTGCCGAGCTGATCTTTCTTAGCACCAACGCCAAGACCGCGCAGAGCTATCACGGCAATTTCTATTTCGACGAGTACTTTTGGGTCCACGGCTTTAAGACGCTGAACAAGGTCGCGTCTGGCATGGCGATGCACAAGCACTGGCGCAAGACGTACTTCTCGACGCCGTCGAGCATCACGCACGAAGCCTATACGTTTTGGACCGGCGATCACTTCAATCGCGGCCGCGCGAAGGCCGATCACATTCACCTTGACGTGTCGCACGGCGCGCTCGCAAGCGGCCGCGTATGCGAGGACCGTCAATGGCGGCAGATCGTCACCGTTGAGGATGCTGTCGCCGGCGGTTGCAATCTCTTCGACATGGACGAGCTACGGCTCGAATACAGCGCCGACGAGTATGCAAACCTGCTCATGTGTCAGTTCATCGACGATTCTGCGTCGATCTTTCCGCTCGCCGATCTGCAGCGCTGCATGATCGACACATGGGAAGAATGGGAAGACGTTGAATTCCTCGCCGAGCGCCCTTTCGGCTATCGCCCTGTATGGATCGGATACGACCCGGCGCACACCGGCGACTCCGCGGGCTGTGTCGTGATCGCCCCGCCGAGCGTTCCAGGCGGCAAATTCCGCGTGCTCGAAAAACTGCAGTGGCGCGGCATGGATTTCGAGGCGCAGGCCGAAAGCATCAGGCAGCTCACGAAGCGCTACAACGTCACGTACATGGCGATTGACACGACCGGCATGGGGCAAGGCGTGTATCAGCTCACGCGCCAGTTCTACCCGGCCGCCGTCGCCCTCAACTATTCGCCGGAAGTCAAAGGCCGGCTCGTATTGAAAGGTCTGTCAGTGATCGGCAAGGCACGACTCGAGTTCGACGCCGGCTGGACCGACTTCGCTCAATCGTTCATGCAGATTCGCAAGACGATGACCGCGAGCGGCCGGCAAGTTACGTATCACGCGAGCCGCAGCGAGGAAACCGGACATGCCGACTTGGCGTGGGCGTGCCTGCATGCGCTCGGCAATGAGCCGCTCGAAGGCTCCACGACGAATAACCGCAGCTTTATGGAGATTTCCTAATGAAAAAGAATCGCGGCCAATCCGGCGCGGGCGCGGCAGCAGTGCCGGCCATCGCGCCCACGGCCGAAGCAAGTGCATTCACGTTCGGCGATCCGATGCCGGTCATGTCGCGCGCCGAGATTCTCGATTACGTCGAGATTTATTCCAATGGCGAGTACTACGAGCCGCCCGTGAGCTTTGGCGGCCTCGCAAAATCGCTGCGCGCCGGCACACACCACGCGTCCGCGCTTTTCTTCAAACGCAACGTGCTCGCGTCGACGTTCATTCCGCACGCGAAGTTTTCGCGCGAGTCGTTTCGACGCGTCGCGCTCGATTTCCTGACGTTCGGCAATGGCTATATCGAGCGGCAGCTCAACCGGCTCGGCGGTGTCTTGCGCTATGAGTCTGCGCCGGGCAAATACATGCGCCGCAAGCCCGACATGCAAACGTACGTCATGACGGACGGCTTTCGCGTAAAGCATGAATTCGATCCCGGCTCGATCTTTCACTTGCTCGAACCTGACATCAATCAGGAGGTCTACGGCCTGCCCGAATATCTCGGCGCGCTTCACGCAGCATGGCTGAATGAGTCGTCGACGCTCTTCCGCCGCCGCTACTACGAGAACGGCAGTCACGCCGGATTCATCCTGTACATGACCGACGCAGCTCAGCAGCAAGGCGATGTCGATGCGATTCGCGACGCGTTGAAGTCGTCGAAAGGTCCGGGTAATTTTCGCAATCTCTTCGTGTATTCTCCGAACGGCCACAAAGACGGAATCCAACTGATCCCCGTTTCCGAGGTCGCCGCGAAAGATGAATTCTTCAACATCAAGAATGTCACGCGCGACGACCTTCTCGCTGCTCACTGCGTCCCGCCTCAACTACTCGGCATCGTGCCGAGCAACACCGGCGGTTTCGGCGCGGCTGACACCGCCGCCCGCGTCTTCGCCCGCAATGAGATCGCGCCGCTACAGGCGCAATTCCTCGCCTTCAACGATTGGGCGGGCGAGGAAATCATTCGGTTCGACCCGTACGTGATCCCTGCGGCGGAAAAGGCCGGGCCGGCGGCCTGATTTTTGCCTGATGAAACCCGCGCCGGCTCTGACCGCCGGCGCGTGACCGATGGATTTAGCATGTCGCCCGATTTCAAGCGCCGCATTCGAACATTGATCACCTTCCCCGCCGAGCGCGCCCTGCTCTCGGACGCCGGCCGCGCGCTGCGCACGCTCGTCGACTGCATCGGCGCGCTCTTGCTCTGGATCATCGCGCTCGCCCTCTTCCCGCTCACCGCCGGCGTCATTTTCGCCACCGATCGCGCCTCGCGGCGGCCGAAATCCCGCCGATAACGGTCCGAATTTCGGCCGCCCTGCGCGGCCGGCCCATTTTCAATGTAAACGGTGCATCACGCCCCGCCTTTTCGGCGTCAAATTGCGTCATTTTTACAACCGCGCTTACGGCTCGAACCCGCCAGCCGGCGCGCCTCGACGCCTTGCGCGCCCTTGCATCAAAAGTGGGGAGACAAGAAGCGGGCAGGCGGGGAGGGGGGACCGCGTTTCAGGAGAGCGTTCGTTCGTACGCAACGAGCATCCGGCCGCCCTTCGCCGCCTCGCCGGCCGCGTTTTCCGGCCCGCTGACGGGCCGCCGCGCCCTCGCCGACCCTGCGCGCGCCCCGCGAGCGGCGGCCGCGCCTGCGGCCTCTCCTGCCCTCGCCCCGCAGGACGCAAAAAGGCCGCCGCGTGTCGCCACGCCGGCGGCCTTCCCTGCCCGGCCGGTTCGACCGGCCCGCTATCGATCCGCGTCGACGAACTGCGCGAGCGCGACCGCGATCGCGGCGGCCCGGCTGATGCCGAGCTCGACGGCCCGCGCGTCGATACGAGCCAGTAACACCGGATCAATGCCAAGGCTGATTGTCTCTTTCTTGCGCCGCGCGACGCGCGCCGGCTCGTCGCCGCTCGCCGCGTCAGGCGCACGGCTGATGAATTCTCGGACGGCGGCCGCGCTTGGCGTCGCCGGCCTCTTCGTGATGCTCATGTGCTGATCCCCTTTCGATATTGAAACGATATCGCTTTGATATCGGTTCGATGTTGTTTCGATAGCGCTATGCCGTGAATACGGCGTGCGCGAGTCGGTCGACTTCAGCGCATGCGACAGGATCACGCCGCGTCATTTCTTCGACGTGCAGACCGGCACCGCTCGCGTTCGAGAATGCCTTGCGCCGATTCAGCCGGCAGTCGAGCAGCTCGATCGCGGGAAACTCGCGCATTGCTTCTGCCGCGTCTCGATTGTCCGCGCCTTGCGGATCGGCGAGATTCAGGAACGCCAGCGCGCGCAGCTCGTGCACGCTGCGCGCTTCGTCGACGAGCTCGGCGATGTCTTCCATCGCCCACACATCAAAGGAGCGCGGCAGAAATGGAATGAGCGCCGTGTCGGCGACGGTGAGCGCCGCGCGCAGCGCGCTCGAATCGCGGCCGCCGGCGTCGATGATGACGTGATCGTATGCGCCGGCCTGCGCCGTGACCTGTGCGCGCAGCGTCGGGCCGTGGGAGTAGGCAGACGCGGCGATGATCGAGCGGCCGCTTTCGGCGCGCACGGTGAGCGCGCTGATGCCGGTTTCTTGCCGATCGCCGTCGACGAACCAGACGCGCGCGCCGGCGATTGATAGTCCGAGCGCGAGCTGCAGCGCGGTCGTCGACTTGCCGACGCCGCCTTTCGTGTTGACGACTGCCACAACGTTTTTCATGTGCTCCCCCGAGCGTTGAACCTACATTGAACCGATATCGCCTCGATACCGTTTCACCATCTGTTTGATATCGCAACGTGCCGCGCCATCACCACGACTTTTTTCGTAACTCAAGCTGCTCGCGCTTCCTCGCCTCTTTGATGAATTGCTGCTCGATGTCGCGAGTTCGCGCGATGCGAGCCCGATAGGCACGTTGACGCTCTGCGTTGGAGTAGTGCTTTCTGATTCGGCCCATTTTCGTAACGTGAAGTACTCCGCGATCGCGGCGTGATCTTGGTCCGCGAGCTCCTCTGTTTCGTAACGCGAGAGCCCGCGATCGCACTCTGCGGCTACTGGCGAACCGCGCTAAGGTCTCCGGGCAGCGGCGGCCCGTCTTGCGGCTCGCGGACATACATCGGGCGGCCGTTGAGGCTTTCACGTCGATACGTCCTGAATTTGCTTCCGTCTGGCTCCCATACACCGGCCTCGCGGAATTGAGCAAGCGTGACGCGCTCGCTGATGGCGAGCTGGTGACGCAGCGATTCGACTTCGGATTGCAGCTCTCGAATCTCACGCTTAGCCGCCTCCAATTCCTTGTTGCCTTGTGCCGTCAGCGACAGCATCGAAACGTTCGGTGTTTTCGGCTCTTTGCTGCGTTCGTTCATATGCTCCCCCGAGCAGTTGAAACATCGTTGCTTCAATATCGGACCGATATCATTTCGATGTCGGTCCGCTGTCGATCACATATCGCGCTCGCGCTCCAACGCGATCACACTGGCAACCGCACCTTCGAGGTTTTGCCATGCTCCCCAAGACATGCGGACGCCGGTCACTTCGGCCTGTTCGACGATGTTCGTTTTATAGCGACGCGTCATCGCGAGCATTTCCGCCATGCGGTCGACGCGAGCTCGCATCGCGTATTGCTCGCGTTCCAACTGGCGAATGCGCTCGCGTGCTTCTTCCAATTCCGTACGTGAATGCACGATCGCGCGCAGCGCCGAGGCGTTTGCGCGTCTGGCGCCGTTCATGTTGATTCCCGACTTTCCTTTGTTCATGAGCTCCCCCGAGCCGTTGATACTGCGTTGCTTCGATATCGTTTGATATCGCTTCGATTTCGATCCGCTATTGTTTCGGCATCCAACGGATCGGGACAAGCCGGCACTTCGGATGCCCGGCGACATAAACCCATTCGGGCAGATAGGCGCAATTTCGAAAGCGGCGACGGTGCATGCGCTCATGTCCCGGCTTTTCGTGAGCGTGTTTGCACGTGCGGCAATTGCTCATGCTGCTGCAGCTCGCGCGATTGCAGCGCGCGCGTAGTCGATGCCCTGTAACTTCTCGACTTGCTGCTGCAGCACATACCGCTCGATCAGCATTGCGGCCGCGTCACGTGGCAGAGACGACCACACCGATACACGCGTGTTCGGATGAGTGACTTCCCAAATCAACGCGCGGCCGCCGGGAAGGTATCGGGCGCGTGCTTTCTTCGTCTGCATTTTTTATCTCGGTTGGTGATTGGTCAGAATTCGAGCTCTTGCGTGTCGCGGCGCGGCCGCTTCGGAATCGGCAGCTCCGGCGGAAACATTTCGAGCCGCGTGCGGTACGTGTGACCACATGTCACGTCATCGCACTGAAAATCGATTTGATATTCGGTGTCGGTGACTTTCTCCATCGCGCGCGCGATTCCGCGGGCACCGCAATGCGGGCATGCGATCGTGAATCTCACGGCCGGGCCTCGCGCATCTGCGTTGTCCTGGCGTTCACTGCACCACGCAACATCGTCGACGGCCGCACTTCGAGCTCGACGCCATCACGCGGCCGCGACGATGCGGACAGCGAGTAAAGGATTTCGAAGCCCGCCGGCGTGCGATAGCCGCAGTCTTCGCATACGAAGTACATGCGACGCAGCGTCGTCGACAAACCTTCTGTGTGCCGCGCGTCGATTTCGCCACCGCAGCACGGACATTCAATCTTCATCCCCGTCATTCCGGCCTCCATTCACTCTCGAAGTAGCCGCCTCCGGCCCATTCATCGTTATCGGCGAGCGGCGCACAGTCCGCTCGCGTGCTTGTTTCTCGTGTTTCGGCGTCATCTGCACGCGCGCGCGTACAGTTATTCACACGAGTCCGAGTGCTCGCGGCTGCGCCGCTGCGCTGAACCACCGTCCAAACATGGCGCGTCGCGGGAACGAAAATCTGCGTGTTGACGTGGTATGCGCAGATACCGTCTTGAATGAACGCCGTGCCGTATGCCTCGACGCCGTGCGGCACTTTCACCGGCGCGATGCCGTATCGGCCCTCGCGGTGCTCGGTCGTGTACTTCACGTGAATCAGACGCTTCTCGCCGGCGACGCCGCCCATCGCGCGCGCGTATTCAGCCCAGTTCGCGCGGTGCGTCTCCGTCTTCTGTGCGGCCTTCCATGCCGCAATGATTTCCGGCGACTCGTCTGCGTTCGGCAAGTCTTCTTCCTTGATGCGGCGCAGCTCGCGCCACACGCCGACCGGTGCGCCGCCGAATTGCTGAAATTGTCGAATGCCCCATTGAGCCGCCCACGCTTCAATGCGCTGTGAAGGCGTGATTTCGTCATCGCCGATCATGTCGGCTTGCACGACATAGCCCTCTTTCGTCTTGTGTTCGCCGACCGCGTGGCCGTCGATGTTCTTGCTGACGTACTTTGCGATGTAGCCCACCGCCGAGCCCTTCGCATCGTCGATCTGCGTCGTATGAACGCGATGCTCTGCCGCGCCTTTCTCGTCGCCTGAGTCGCGCAGCGCGTGCTTGCGCATGATTGCTTCGAAGCGCTCGATGTCGTTCGAGAAAACAAGGCCATGCCAATGGGGCGTGCCATCATGATTCGGCTCGGCAACGCGCATTCCGAAGTAGGTCACGCCCTCGCGCTTGAGTTGCGCACGAATGCGAGCCCACACCTTGCGCAGATAGACCTGCGCATCACGCGGCGAGGATTGGTCATATTTAGAATTCGGCCGAAACTTTGCGACGCCCGCTTGTTTAACGGCGTGAAACCGGCTCGGACAGGTCAGCGAGAACATGACGCCGCGAAATTTTGCGTCGACAGCCAAGTCTTCGCAGCCGCGCAGGCGCGTCATTAATTCGCCGCGACGCAATGCCTTGTTCGCGACACCGAACGCCGAGAGCTCGGCGAGCGTGAAACGCTGACCGAGCTCGTTCTCCATCGTCACCGATTCGAGCGTCTTCTCATTGCGGCGGTTTTGCGCGATTCGCCGGCGCACTGCGTCGTCGCTCGCATAGGGCTCCGAGCGGTAATGGACATAGTGCAGGCGAATGTTCGAGTGCTCCAACGCGCGGATATGCAGCCGCCGCAAGCGACGACGCCACCACAATTCACACTTCAGGCGGGCCATGATATCGGCGGCTTTGTCGAACTCTGGCAATTCGACGCCATATTCCGCGCACTTCGAGCTCGCGACAACGAGCGCATCGTCGCTCGACAGCCCGAGCGCGCGCAGCGTGACGTCATCGGCGATGCTGCGCGCCTTCATGCAGATTTCGAAGTCTGAGGCGTCCGGACGCACCGGCAGCGTGTCGGGTGCGTGCTCTTCAACGAATGTGCTAATCGACGCTTCGGCGGCGGCCATATCGAACATATGACTCGCACCGACCTGCACCGCGCTCTTTCTTCCGGCCTGCTTCGCTTGCCATAGAGCGCGAGATAGCCATTTCATCGGCAGACGCTTGCGTGCGCGCTGTGCAGCCTGAGTCTGGGGCAATGCTTGTTCTATGTCGCGAGCGTGAATCCACATGGCCGGGTTCTCGTCTTACGCGCTGCGCTTTACGCGCACGAGCTCGTCGGCCGGCACGCGGACGGCATGACTCTCGCCGGCAAGTTGGCACTCGACGAGCACGAGCCAATCGTCGCCATTCGCGACGCGGCCGCGCATTCCATCGGCGCTTGCGGTTTCGGGGCGCTTGGAATCAACCATGACGGGCTCGCCGATCTTGAATCGAGCGCCTTTCATCGCGCGCTGCCTTTCACGTACTTCAAATACCCGGACGCGTCATAGAACGCATGCAGAGCGTTGCGATAGTCCGCCGGCCGAATAACGCGGCCGCGTCGGGTCGTGCTTTGCCCGGCGCGGTTGCTGGCACGGTCGCGGTTGAGTATCCGATTTATCTGCGCGAGCGCTTCACTGCGAGCCCGGTCAAAATCGGCCGTGCGGCGCGGTGCCCACGGCGTGAAGACCGCGCCGGCTGAACCGACTGAGCCCGGCACGACTCGTGCGGAAACGTCTTCGGTCGTGTCGTCATACATCATCGCTCTACGCTCCCGTTGTCGTTGATGCGGACCATCGAGACGAGCAAAACGACCATCGCAATCGCAATCAGCCAGCCGATCAGGCCGCCGCTCGCGAAGCCGAACCAGTAATCAGCGTTCATTCGGAGCTCCATTCTTTTGCGTGTGCGTAGAGCATTGCGAACGCGCCGGCCACGAGCAGTAGGCCGGCCGCGATCAACAGAGAAAACGAAATCCAGTCGATGTCGACGCTTGCCGCCGTGCGGAGCAGTCCGAATACCGACATCGCCATAGAGAAGAGGACGCGCTTCACTTCGGCCGCCGCGAATAAACGAGGTCCATCAAGATGACGCCGGCGGCGAAGCCCGAGAGAAAGACGACCGTGAGAACTGGCGTCATGCGCGCTCCGCATTGGATTGCGCTTTGGGGAAACGGCGGATTGATGCGACGCGGCCGGCGCGGTATTCCACGCACACGGACACATCGGGAGTCTCGGAACGGTCGTGGGACCAGAACCATACTGGCTTGCCATCGACGATCTCGCGCGCCGGGCGCAGTAGACCGTCGACGAGCACCGGAAGAGTCTCGGACATTTCCGAGCGATTCAGGCGGGCGAATTCTTCGTGCAAACGGCGCACGGATTCCGTGTCGATGTCCGCTTTGAGTTCTGGCGCCGTGCCGCGCTGCTGCGGCCAGAAAGGTGCGTCTTCGAAGGCCTCAGGGGCGGCCGCGCTAGAATCGCCGTCGTCACTACCACCCTCAACAGGACGCACATGACCAAGAAAAAGATGACCAATTCGCCGGCGACGATGAGCGATGTCTTCAACGGCACCGAGGCCGCGCTCGGCTTCGCCGGCGCAGTCATGGCGCGTGTCATTCCGATTTTCCTGAGGCACCAGCCCGTAACCGCGAAGAATTTCAAGGCACTTGAGGAAGACCTTGAAGCGCTTGCCGCTGAGTACGAGAGGATCTCCCCGTACAGCGTCATTGTCATGGATGCGCTTCTGCATACGCTCGAAGTCGACCGCGCGCGCATCATCGGAGAACCGGGAAGCACCGCCTAGCTGGCGACGCTCATACTTGCTGACTTTGGCGTAACCGCCGAACGGCGAGCGACGAATTTGTAACGAATTCCCGCGCATGACGAACCCCCGCGACCCCAAGTTGAAAAAGGTGTCAGACCGCTCTAAAGGGGATCAGCCTTCAAACAGCGGGGTCTTGCTGTCGTTCTGCGGCCTGACGAACGGAAAGTTACGTCAACATCCTGATACAAGTCAACTGGCTGATCCGTTGCGGTCAGTTGACTATTTGCGTAACTTCCGTTTTGACGTAAGCCATTTCGCGCCGGGGGGCGACCATGAAAACCACTGTTGAGTACCTTGACGCCGTGAAAGAACGCCTAGGATTGCCGTCGGATTACGCGGCAGCGAAGGCGCTAAAAGTCACGCGCGCCGCAGTCAGCAAGTACCGATTGGGCAATGCGACGTTCGACGACACCACAGCTCTGCGTGTCGCCGAAATCCTTAATATTCAGGCAATTGAGGTGATCGCGGCCGCGAACGTTGAGCGCGCTCGGGACACTGAAACGCGTTCGCTTTGGGAGAACGCATGGGGAAAAGCGACGGGGGCTATCGCGCTGAACTTGATCGTTGGCGCGGTATTCGTATCGGCGGTAGCCCCCTCTCCGACCCAAGCAGCTACGCGTGGGGATAATCAGACGAATCGCGCAACACTTTGTGTTATGTAAACTGGCGAAGTTGCGGTGGAGCGGTCTTCACGTCCGAAAAATCCTCGATCAAAAATTTTCGCCTGAGAATCCCCACAACGCGAAACTTTCCCCTATAATTCGCGGCTTCCGTAGGCTCGTAGCTCAGCTGGTTAGAGCACCACCTTGACATGGTGGGGGTCGTTGGTTCGAGTCCAATCGAGCCTACCAACGACATTCAGACGCACCGTCGCGATCGTATCGCCACGGTGCGTTTTCATTTCAGGCGCGTCAGTCCCAGCAGTTGCGGAACGCCACCGCGACGATCACCGGCACCGTCAGCACGAGCGGAATCGCGAAGTACGGCACTTCGAGATGGACGATCCACGTATAGATCAACCAGGCGACGCCCAATGCGAGCGTGGCAAGTCCGATGAGCGCCGTCAGCACGTTGAGCGTGCGTGGCGTCATCCGCTTGTGGGAGGCTTCTTTGCCCGACGGAGTTTCCATGGCAGCGGGCGCATTCGAGCGCGATACGAGTACGTCTCAATTTTATACCGCCGTGCTCGCCGTCGTATTTCGAATTCTTTTGACGAAACCGTCCGCAAACATCAGCAATGAATGGCCATGGGAAGACTTTCCGAATCGAACTCGATGTCGTCGGGCAGACGGAATGTCGTTGCCGAAACGATTCGGCGCGCGGTCCATAACGCCGCGAATGCGTCGAGCACATCGTCCAGCGACGCTTGCGCGGGCTTGCGCGCCGCGAGCGCCGTATCGATCGAGCCGCCGAAGCATCGCACGAGCAACGCGCGACGCAATGCGAATCCCGATGCAATCGCCTTGCTTTCGCGCAGGCCGTGCGCCGGACCGCCCTGCTCCATTCGCAGATGCATGAAGCTCAACTCGGGATGCACTTCGAAGACGCGCACATCTTCATCGGCGAGCGTGCGCAGCATGTCATCGACTTCTGCAATCTTGTTGCGAATGTGAAATGCCTGAATGGAGATTCGTTTTCCGGTGACGGCCTGATTGACCGCACACGCTTCTTCATAGCTCGACGAGACTAAAGCCGCGCGAATCGGCGGCGTAAAGACAGAGCTTGCGCGCGGACGTCCGAGTATTTTTCGAGCGAGCGTGTCACACGTCCGAACGCCATTCGATGAAAGACCGATCGGCATATCCACAGCAACGATAGCATTCGCGCGCTTCCATTCGAGCAGATCTTCGAAGCGGCCGATAACTTTCGTCGCGATCGTTCCGGTGCGACCGCATTGCTTCGCGACGAACCAGCCCGCCTTGCAGCCATCGACTCCGTACAGATCGGCATGTACATCGCGCTTAATGTTCATGCTGCGATCGTATCAACGATCATGAAATCATGCGTATCTCTTGAACGCGGGAAAAAAGCCCGGCGGGAAATCGTTCCGGCCGGGTCAAAGCACGCCCCTGGAAATACTTAAAAGTTATGCCGTATGCCGAGCGTCACGGACAACTGGCGATCGCTGTTCGAATTCGGCAGATTGGGAATCTGCGCGTAATTCGCCGGTCCACCCGTCGCCGGATCGATGCCTAGTCCCGCGCCGACCGCCTTCTGCATGATCGCGACGCCATACAGCGCAGTACGCTTGGACAACGCATAGTTCGCGCCGACGTTCACTTGATGAAAACGCGTCGATGACCCCCCGTCCGGCTTCGCATTGTTATAGATATAGGCAAGCCCGAGTTGCAGGAACGGCGTCGCGGCATAAGTCAGATTCACTTCGCCGATATCGATCGCGATGTCGCGGCCCTGCGGATTAGCGCTATCGGCGAAGTACTGGCTATGCTCGAGACGACTATGCGTATAAGTCAGCGCGATAGTCGCCGGCCCGATTGCATAAGATGCGCCCGCGCCATACGCCTTCAACGCTTCCGCGTTCTGCAATTGACAATAGAGTGCCGACGGATTCGAACACGCGAAATCGCCGATGTAGCCGTTTGCTCCGCCCAAAGCCGCATCGAGCGGATTGTGCAGGTTCAGATAACCTGCGCTGATCGAGATGGGCAAACGCGTATAAGCCGCGGCGAACGAATATCCGCGCCGTTGCCCGAAGTCGCCTGCAATGCCGCCGAGGCTATAAGTGCCGCCCACCGAAAAGCCACTCCAGTCCGGGCTCGTGTATTTGATCGCGTTGTTGAAGTTGAACGCTTCGTTAAGGTTATCGACGTCGCCGATATGCGAACCATAAAGCGTCGCCCACGAATTGCTCGATACGTAAGGCCCGAGGAAATCGCTATACGAGTCGTATTGACGTCCGAGGGACAACGTGCCGAACTGTTCGTGCGCGAGGCCCACCCAAGCCTGACGGTTGAATAGCGCCCCGCCCTGCACCAGGCTTCCCGTTCCCGTATAGAAACTGTTCTCCACGTTGAATTTCGCTTGCAAGCCGCCGCCGAGATCTTCCACACCGAGCAAGCCGAAGCGTGAAGGCACGAGATTGCCGCCGGACAACGCGAAGTTATGCCCCGAACCGACGCTCCCGTCCGCATTGGTGACTTGCTGATTGGTCGTATAAGTCAGCCCTGCATCCACCGTTCCATACAGTGTCACATTGCTTTGCGCCGATGCGCTCGCGCACACGGCGAGCGCCGCTGTCGAGACAAGTTGCCGCGCGATCGTTTTAGTTGTCATGCAAGCGTCCTCACGCGTAGTTGATCAGCACCGACTTGGTCTCTGTGTACATGTCGATCACCGCGCGTCCGAGCTCGCGCCCGAAACCCGACTGCTTGAATCCGCCGAACGGCATCGCGTTATCCAGCAGCGAGTGGCAATTGACCCATACCGTGCCCGCCTTGATGCGCGGCACGAGCTTGTGAATTGCCGAGAGATCGTTCGACCAGATGCTCGCGCCGAGTCCATAAGGCGTGTCGTTTGCCTTGGCGACCACGCTGTCGATATCGTTGAACGGCATCGCGACGAGCACCGGTCCGAAGATCTCTTCGCGCACGACCTTCATCGAATGATCGGTATCGACGAGCACTGTCGGCTTCACGAAGAAACCGGCGCCGTCCTTGGGCGCACCGCCCGCGATAGCACGCGCGCCTTCATCGCGGCCCGCTTCGATATAGCTCAGCACACGATCCATTTGCCGTGCGGATACCAGCGGGCCGATCTGCGTCGATTCATCGAGGCCCGGTCCCATCGGCAAGGATTGCGCGATCGCCGCGACACGCTCCATCACGCGATCGAATACTTTCTCGTGCACATAGACGCGCGAGCCCGCAGTGCAGACTTGTCCCGAGTTGAAGAAGATCGCATTGGCGACGCCTTCTGCCGCTTTATCGATATCGACATCCGGCAGCACGATAACCGGCGATTTGCCGCCGAGTTCGAGCGACATGCGCGTCATGTTATCGAGCGCCGCGTGACCGATAGCTTTACCCGTCGGCGTGGAACCCGTGAACGCGATCTTGTCGATGCCCGGATGACGCGCGAGCGCCGCGCCCGCCGTGCGGCCGAGGCCGGTGACGACATTCACGACACCCTTCTCGATGCCCGCCTCTTCGATCAGCATCGCGAGCCGCAATGCGGAAAGCGGCGTGTCTTCCGCAGGCTTCAGCACGACGGTGCAGCCAGTCGCGAGCGCGGGCGCGAGTTTCCACGATGCCATCAGCAGCGGAAAATTCCACGGAATGATTGCGCCGACGACGCCGACCGCTTCCTTGCGCGTATAGCCGAAGAAATCGTTCGACGGGCTATATGGAATCGATGCTTCCAGCGTGCTGCCTTCGATCTTGGTCGCCCAGCCGGCCATATAGCGGAAGCATTGCGCGGCCATCGACACATCGAGCCCGTGGGCGACCGTGACCGGTTTGCCATTGTCGAGCGATTCGATTTCCGCGAGCTCGCGCGCGTTCGCTTCGATAAGATCGGCAACGCGCAGCAAGAGACGCTCGCGATCGGTCGGTTTCATGCGCGACCATGCGGAGTCGTCGAACGCGCGGCGTGCGGCTTGCACGGCGCGATCGACATCGATTTCGTCGGCGCTCGGCACGCGTGCGAGCAGTTCTCCATCGGCGGGATCGATCACATCGAGTGTCGCGCCGCTCGCGCTATCGACCCATGCGCCATCGATGAGCATTTTTTTCGCCGATGCGAGGAATGCGCGCGTGGAATCGAGCATCGCGGGATGCTGGCTGTTATTCATCGGGTTGTCTCCTAGTAATGTTCCGGGACGGCGTTCACGCCGTTCTCCTGCAATTCCTTGACGAGCTTCATGCGGATACGCGCGACATCGGTGAGCGCGGGTCTGCGATGCGCCGCAATTTCTTCCGCCGTATAAGGCTTGAACGATGCGGGCCGCGATTGCTCGTTCATCGTCGCGAGCAACCAGTTCAAGACGTTCGCGAGCTCTGCGTCGTTCAATGCGGAATTGGCAGCGCCCGGTACTCGCATCACAAACTGACGGCCGTCGGGAAGCGAGACGAAATGACCGAGCGAGTTGCGCAATGCGGGCACCTTGCCGGGAATGCCCGAGCCATCGGCGGTGTGGCATCCCATGCAATTGAGCACCCAGTCCTGTCGCGCGCGCGCCGCGTCGTACGCCTGCGTCTGCGATGCCGCCGTCGTCGACAGCGCGGCCAGCGTCCCAGCGACGAGCATCGCGCGCGGCTTCATAGCCCCAGGCCCTTCACGACTGCTTCGCGACGCTGATGCACGGCGGTCTGATCGAGCGGACCCGCGCGCCATGCCTTGACTTCGGCGACGTCGAAAGGCTTCGCTGAACCATGCTGCGCGTTCAGATCGAACACGACGTAGTTCAATACATCCGCGATCTCTTCATCGGAGAGCGATGCGAAGCTCGGCATCTTGAAGTTATAGCTTTTCTCCTTGACCTTGATCGGGCCGAACATGCCATAGAGCACGGTGTGCCCTAATTGCGCGCGGCCATCGGCAGAGCCCGCATATTTGCCGGGATATTCGACGAGCGGCGGCGCAAGTCCGTCCATGCCTTTTCCGCCTGCCTGATGACAGACCGCGCATTTGCCATCGAAGGTCGATTTGCCGCCCGGGTAATGCACTGTCTGTGCATAAGCGCCCGAAGCAAAGCTCATTGCGCCGGCGACCAACGCCGCCATCAAAACGCTTGCAGTCTTCATTGCGTTGCCGCTCCCAACAGGACCGATACCGAGCAGTGGTAATTCGAATTGCCGTTCGCCATGCACCAGTTGATATCGTTATTGAGCGATAGCTTGTAAAGCGGCTTTTCGCGTTCATTGCGATTGCAGAAGCAGCGTCCGCAGCTCGTCTTGCCGCAGCAGTCGTTGTAGGACACGATGTAATCCGAGCCGTCGTGCGGATTGCGGCACGTACCGATCCACGTGATCGGCGAAGGCGTCGTGCCCGGCGGGCAACTGCTCGACGTGCCGCCACAGCAGCTGCAAAGCCAGCCGTCGATCGCGCAATACTTCCAGTAGTCGCAACTCGTCGGATCATCGCTTGCCGATGAACCCGGCTTCTTCGGCTCCGTTGCATAGGCGGTGCGATCGACCGGCAACAGCGGCACCATTGCCGATCCGACCAGCACTTTCCCGAGCTTCGCCATCGCGCTGCGCCGCGAACTGCGTTGCGCGACGCCGCGTGCCTTATGTTCGAAGAATGAATCCAGCCATTTCATGGACGCTCACCTGTAGGAATGGAAAAGTTATCGGCGTCTTCAGGCGTGCTGCCCGACTTGCGCTTCGTGGTCGTGATGGCCGTGATGCGCGTGGTCATCGTGCTTGCCGTGCACGAATTCCTGCAGCGACGCGACACCGCGTTCCTTCGCTTCGAACAGGCTTTCCAGATGTTCACGCGTGTTCACGAGACCTTTCGCGCGGACCTTGCCTTCGTCATCGAGCAGCACGGCATAGGGCAGCTTGCCGATCTGATAAGAAAGGCCGAGTTCCTGCGACAGCACATACGGATATTGCGAAAGACCGGACTTGCGATAGAACGCGGCGTGCTCTTCGAATTCGCCATCGCTGGCAAGCACGATGTCGACCGAACCTTCGCGCGCCTGGATCGACGGAAGCAAAGGCAGCAGCTTCTTGCACACGGGGCACGTCGGCGAAAGGAAGAAGACGAGCGTGTTGCGCTTCGAGTTCGACAGGCCGCCGACCTTCACTGCGCGGCCGGCGATATCGCCGAGTTCGAACACCGGTGCGATCGCGCCGACGGCCGGTCCCTTGTCGATCATGAGCGCGCCCGCGGGCATCATGCGTTCATAGAGAATGCCGACTTGGCGAACAAGTGCGAGACAGATCGCGCCGAGCGCGAGCAAAGCGGCCCACGACAGTGCGGCCGAAATCATCAGGGCGGTTTGCATCATGAATTCCTCAGAGAATCGAGCTTGGGAAGATTGACCAGCAGCACGTCGAGCGTGAACCACGCGGCGACGGCGAAAAGCGTGCAGGCGCCTGCGCTCAGATAGTCGAACCACATCAGCGCGCGGCTCGTAGCGGGAATGAGTGCGGCGGCCGCGAGCGCGGCGAGCATCAGAGCACGCGCGACGTGCCACCATCCGATCGACTTAGGCGTGCGCGTCGATGAGCTTGCTGCGACGAAGCCCGAGCAGCCACAATCGATGTCGGTATGACCGCGCAGCACGTTGATCGCGAGCGCCGCGCCGAAGAGCACGAAAAGCGCGGCCAGCACGATGGCGCTGACCATGCGGGTATCGGCGAACAACACGCCGATCGCGCCAGCCGCTTCGAGTGCAGGCAACGCGAACGACAACGGCGTCACTGCGAACGACGGCAGCAAGGCGAACGCTTCGAGCGAAGCGCGAAAGCGTGATGGTTCGCGCCACTTCGGCGCCGTGCCCGCGAGTGCGATGATCGTCGCGCTTGCGATGCACACCATGAGAATGACGGGATCGATCATCTCGTCACCTCAAGGGTTGAGCAGCAACGTCGACGTCGTGCCGAGTTGCTTTTCGACATGCTGGCGCTTGCCGGTCGTCGCGTCCATCACGACGAGATCGGATGTCGGCGTGAGGCCGTAGAAGAGCGGCTTGTCATCGGTGCTGACCTGAATCGCGAGCAGCGGATCGATCTTCTGCTTCGCGAGATCCCAGCGTGCTACGCGCTTCTTGCTCTGCGTGTCGTAGACCCAGATCTCCGTGCCCGGCTCTTTATGCGAACCGTCCGCGCCCTTGTGCATGGCCACGTAAAGACGATGTGTGCCCACATTCAGCGCGGTCTGCTGCAAGCCTCCCGGACGCCAGCCTGCCTTGCGTTCCTGATCGCTCAGCAAGGACCACGACGTTCCGAACACCGGTGCATCGCCGGAGAAATCGGCGGTACGCACGTTGCCGTTGAACGTGGTGAAGAGATACTGGTTGCCGTCGCGCACCGCGTTGATGAAGGCCGGGTCTTTATCGACGTCGATGAACGCGTCGGAGAGCTTGCGGCTCGCTTCCTTGCCGCTTGCATCGAGCTTGATGGTGAGCGCCTTGCCGCTCTCGCACAGTGCCGAGAAGCGGTCATTGCCGCTCGGATACGCGAGCACGCAAGCATCGGTGTCGATCTCTCCGAGAACCTTCTTCGCGGCCGTATCGATGACCGTGACCGATGTCGACGGCGTGATGTTCGACACGTAAAGTCGGCTACCGTCTTCCGAGAGGATCGTGCTGTAAGGCGTCGGCACGGTCTGACCGTGCTTGGCCGGGATCACGATTTCATCGGTCACCTCGAGCGTCGTGTTATCGATGATCTCGACTACATCGGTGCGTACGCCATGGCTGCCGCGCGCGAAATACGTCGTCGCGACATAGCTCGTCTTGTGGTCGGGGGAGATCGTGAAGCCCGGAGCGAAGCCTGCATCGATCTCGCCGAGGAAGCGCTTCGTGTCGCCGTCGAAGACATGAACGCGCGCATCGGTCATGCTCGCAAACGACACATCCGTCACGAACACGCGATGCGGGCTATAGGGCGGGACCTTCGCAACCGTCAGTTCTTCCGGCTTTTCGGCCGCGCCCGCGTGCGGCTGACACGCAAGCAGTCCATACAGTAAGGCCCCCATGGCGGTGGTTAGCCGTCTCATCTCCATCTGTGCGTCTCCTTGTTTATCGTCGAAACGACTCTAAAGACGACAATAAAAAGAAGCACTTCGGAACCGGCAGCGCGTGCGTGCCGAAATGGAGCATTCGAAAGGGAGCCGACAGAGATCAGGCTTTTCGCGCAGATTTTCGAAGCACGAATGCCGATATCAAGCCGCGACAATGCGGCCTGTTATCGGCAACCAGGAATGCGTGAAGCGCTGTTCAGCGGGCGCGCGGCGTTTGAGAGGGAAGTTCGCCGAACAGGCTTTTGTAATCGCTCGCGAAGTGGCCGAGGTTGGAAAATCCCCAGCGCATTGCAGCCTCGCGAACCGGTACTTCGCTTTGCGATGTCGTTGTAAGAAGCCGTCTCACCTGAGCAAGGCGCACGGCTCGCAGATAACTTACAGGGTTCATCTGCGTGACGGATTGAAAGCTGTTTTGAATGGTGCGGCGGCTCACGCGCAGTTTTTCGCATAAATCCAGCACCGATATCGGCTGCTCCGGACGCGCAAGCACGAGATCGTGTGCGCGCCGCACGACGTCGGCGCGGCACGCATAAGTGAGCCGGTCCTCGCGCGTCGGTACATGAAACGTCAGGAGGTCGAGGATGCCTTCCGTGACCGTATGTGTGAAGCGATGCGCGCCATCATCGGACAAAATCGGATTCCGGTCCGCCAGCACGGTCTCGACCGCCGCGATGATGCGCTTACCCGCACGCGCGCCGGCCGCGCCGGGAATGCTCAGCACATGACGGCTGAGGATTTCGTCCTGCACATCGACGCCCGCCGCGTCCGCCGCTGAAGCAAGCAATTGCGCATCGATGGCGACGCCAAGCATCGACATATCGGGCGGCGAATGCAGAAGAAATTCCTTGTCGCCGGGCGCGACGACGAGCGCGTTTTCGTCGACCCGCACGCCCTGAAACGAGAACGGCGCGCCACCGCCGAGCACGAGTCCGAACGTGACGAATCCGGCCGGCAATTGCCCGCGCTGAACGATACGCACGTTCGCAGATTCCTGAAAGACCTGAACGCCCGCTAATGAAACCTGCTTCACCGTGCTGCGGAATGCGCCCTCGCCCACCTGGTCATAGCGCTGCTCCCACCCCGCCAGCGCATGCGCGTGATGGTCGGCGTCCTCGAAGGTTTCGTAGTTGGCGTACATGCCCTCCTCCTGCTGCTTGCGTCGCCTCGACGCGACTGCTTATAGGTTTTCAATTTTTTTGCGTCAAGCTTTTCGATTCTTCTCCTCTAGTGCCTGTTGCGCAATCCTAGGAATGCACGATTGAAAAACACATGCGCTCATGCGTAGGCGATCACGCGCTATCGCGAAGTTCAGTAATTACTTTAACAACTAGTTCGCAAGGATTGCACCCTGATAGTGCGCCCAAGAAGGTTCGCAGATCAGAAGTCTGCGTTTTGACCTCGCGACACGGCAAATCAGTCAAAAGCGCATCTATCGATAAATGCCGCCGATGTCGATTCAAATTTGCCTCACTGATGATCGCATCCCTTTTCGGCGAATTTGACGCCGATATCCTCCGCATCGACACTGCCTCACACCCGAACCTCACTTCCCAACCACCATGAAGCCCAAAAGCAAGCGCTATACATACGAGTGGTATGTCGTCGTGATCTGCATGCTGGCTTATGTGTTCTCGTTCATCGACCGGCAGGTGCTCGCGCTTATGATCGAGCCGATCAAGCGCGATCTGCATCTCAGCGATACGCAGTTCAGTCTCTTGCACGGCTTCGCGTTCTCGCTTTTCTACGCGGTGATGGGCATGCCGATCGCGTACCTCGCGGACCGTTTCGCACGTCCGCGCATCATCGCTGCGGGCATTGCGCTGTGGAGCGTCGCGACCGCGGCATGCGGCCTGAGTCAGAGCTTCGTTCACATGTTCGTCTCGCGCATGAGTGTCGGCGTGGGTGAAGCCGCCCTATCGCCGGGAACCTATTCGATGCTCGCGGATTTTTTTCCCAAGGAAAAGATGGGCCGTGCAATCGGCATCTATTCGCTCGGCTCGTTCATCGGCGGCGGCATTGCATTTCTTGTCGGCGGTTATGTGATTGCATTGCTCAAGCACGCGAGCGTGTTCGCCTTGCCGCTGGTCGGCGAACTACGCGCATGGCAATTGACGTTCTTCATCGTCGGATTGCCGGGTCTTCTCGTCGCCTTCGTCTTCATGCTGACGGTACGCGATCCCGCGCGCAAAGGACTTGCGCAGGACGGGTCGGGCAAGGTCAAGCGAGTCGCGATGGGCGATGCGCTGCGTTTCATCGCCAATCATCGCAAGACCTTTTTCTGCCACTACGTCGGCTTCTCGTTCTATGCGATGGGCCTGTACTGTCTGATGAGCTGGACACCTGCGTTCTATATGCGCCGTTTCGCTCTCTCGCCGGTCGAAACGGGTTATATGCTCGGCATCGTGATGCTCGTCGCCAATACGACGGGCGTATTCTGCGGCGGCTGGCTCAGCGACTGGCTGCTGCGTCGCGGACACACCGATGCGCCGATGCGCGCAGCGTGGATCGGCGCGGCATGCATGCTCGCTCCTGCGATCGCGTTCACTCAGACGACGAGCCTCGCCGCATCGCTCGCATGGCTCGTCGTGGCGATGTTCTTCGCGTCGTTCCCATTGCCGACTTCGGCCGCCGCCATGCAGGCACTTGCGCCGAACCAGATGCGCGCACAGATATCCGCGATGTTCCTGCTGGTATCGAATCTCATCGGACTGGGTCTCGGCACGACGCTCGTCGCGCTTATCACCGACAAGGTATTCGGATCGCCGCTCGCGGTTGGACACTCGATGGCCATCATCAATGCCGTGGCGATCGGGCTTGCTGCCG
The DNA here is from genome assembly GCF_031451435.1 of Caballeronia sp. LZ008. Classification (NCBI taxonomy): domain Bacteria; kingdom Pseudomonadati; phylum Pseudomonadota; class Betaproteobacteria; order Burkholderiales; family Burkholderiaceae; genus Caballeronia; species Caballeronia sp. LZ008. Next base: position 918,443 of record NZ_JARUXK010000004.1, read on the forward strand.
TGCTGCTTTTCGTCGGATGCAGTCAATACCGATCGAGTCTCGAACGCGAAACGCGTGAAGCGCGCGTGACGATCGATAGCCCGGGCCTGCATGAGAGCATGCCCAGCGGCGCAACGCCGACGCCTCGATATGCCGAGCGCTTGTGATCCATGTTGCTCACTCAACGCGCAACGTCGTGTCAATCCGTATGGTGCAACAAGGGCAACGCGAAGCAGCATTCCAGTCCGCCGCCCGCCGCGCGTTGCGCCCAGATCCGTCCTTCGTGACGCGACACGATGTTCTTGCACAGCGACAGGCCGATGCCGTTGCCGCCCGCCTTCGACGACGAGAAGCCGTCGAACAGGCGTTCGAGCGCATCATCGGGCACGCCTGGTCCGTCGTCGATCACATGCAGTTCGGCTGTCTTTCCGTTCATCATCGCGGCAAGCGTGACGGTGCCGGCAGACGGTTTCATGCCGCTCATTGCTTCGACTGCGTTGAATGCCAGATTGAGGATCACCTGACCGATAAGCACGCGCTCGCAACGTATCGGCAACGGCTCGTGCGATGGCTCGATCCTGACCGTCACGCCTTCGTCTCGCGCGCGCAACTGGATGAAGTAAGCGACATCCGCGAGCACGTCGCGAAGATCGGTCTGAGCTTCGGCAGGCTCCCGCTTCACGATGAACTCGCGCACGCTCTTGATGATATGCGCCGCGTGCTCTGCTTGCCGGTCCGCTGCACGCAGGCCCCAGATCGCGCTGTCGATGGAATCTGGCTGCGCGAGCCGCTGAATCGCGCCTTCGATGAAGTTGCGCACGGCAGCGAGCGGCTGGCTCAACTCGTGTGCGATCGCGGTCGCCATTTCGCCCATAGCGTTATAACGTCCCGCGTATTCGAGCATCCGCGCTTCGCTTCGCCGGGCTTCCTCGATCGCCACTTCATCGCTGATGTCGCGGAAATGAACCAGTGTGCCGTCTTCGATATCGATGCGCCTGCACGTTATGCGCAGCCATCGTTTCGCGCCGTCACGACGCGTGATCGCATAGCGTTGCGCGGGCGTCGAATGTTGGCGCGTCGCACTGCGCAACTGGGTGACGAGCCGGTCGCGATCGGATCTCGTGCAATAGTCGAGCGCGACGCCGAGCGGCGCATCGTTCGCGACACCGAGCACGCGTCGTCCCGATTCGCTGATGAAACTCACCTTGCCGCGCGGCGTCAGCACTGCAACGCCCTCACCCAGATCCTGCATGTATTCGCGCAAGCGTGTTTCATAGCGGCGCAATTTCTGCCGCATTGCATCTTCAGCGCTGATGTCGCGAAACTGCACCATCACAACTTCGCGTCCCGTGAGCGGTACGTATGTCGCGATTGCCTCGGACAGCATGTCGACGCCCGCGCGCGAGCGATAACACCACTCATAACTTTGCGGACCTTCCGTGATGGAGCGATCCATCGCATTCACGGCAATTTCGCGGCGATACCTGATGTCATCGCGCGTCATATCGTGCGCCTTGAGCGGAAGCAATTCTTCCACCGAAAAACCCAGCGCGATGCATGCTGCGCGATTGGCCCACACGATGGCCTTCGTTTCGGCGTCGTGTAGCAGCACGCATTGCGTCAGCGCATCGAGCAGGCGGTGGAAATCGTCTTCGGTGGGGAAGTTCATGTCGTGGCGCATGGGATACATGGTTGCAACGCTAACCATAGCATCGGCGCGTCCCGCACGTCCCTAAAGATTTCTTTAGCCGGACGGGAGGCTTCACCGAATCGCACGCTCGCCTTCCCAATTGTTTCAGCCTTTTTGCATTCCTAGACTGGCATTACTGCGTGTGGCTCGAAAGCACTTCAACTCAATCTCATGCGCCATACGAACGAAAAGGAGATGTCCCCATGTCAGCATCCGCGATTGCAGTCGCCCTTCGCGACGATCTGTCCAGTCAAACCGACGCGATAGCGCTCGACGATGTGATCGCCGAAATCGCCCGGCGTCGCGATGAATTCGACCGCGTGTCGCACGTACCGCGCGATGTCATCGACAAGCTCAAGCGCGCAGGTATCTATCGTGCGGCCACGCCAAAACGATTCGGCGGTGACGCGCGCGCACCGGGAGAATTTCTGCAGATGATCGAGCGCATCGCTGTCGCTGACGGCTCCGCCGCATGGGTCGCGAGTTTTGGATCAGCGAATCTCTATCTCGCCGCGTTGCCGCTTGCGACGCAAGCTGCAATCTACGCCGACGGTCCCGACCAGGTGTTTGCGGGCGGCCTCTTCCCCGTTCAGAACGCACAGCCAGCATCGGGCGGCTATCGCGTGAGCGGCACATGGAAGTTCGCGAGCGGCTGCAAGGGCGCGGACTGGCTCGGCGTCGGCATCGGCACCAGCAAGCCGGGTGAAGCACCAGGCAAGCCGCGTACGGCCGTGTTTCGCCCCGCGCAAGTCGAGATCGTCGAGAACTGGAACGTCGTCGGCATGCAGGGCACGGGGAGTCACGATTTGCGCGTGACGGATCAATTCGTTGCTGAAGACTGGACCTTCGTTCGCGGTGGCCCATCAACGGTCGATGAACCGCTCTATCGCTATCCGACCATCGCTTATGCGGCGCAAGTGCTCGCTGTCGTGAATCTCGGTCTGGCGCGCGCAGCGCTCGATGTCGCGAATCATATGGCCGGAGGCCGCAAGACAACGACAGGCGCGCCGCAACTCGCCGACCGCGCCTATTACCGGATCGAGCTTGCAAAAGCGGAAGCACAACTGCGCAGCGCACGGGCCTTCTTCTACGAATCGACCGACAGCGTATGGCAATCGATTCTCGCGGGCAATGAAGTTATGCCGGAACAAGTGAGCCTGCTACGCCTCTGCGCAACGCAGATTGCGCGTGAGGGCGCCGATGTCGTGAATCGCGCCTATCGACTAGGCGGCACGATGGCGATCTATCGCACGCATCCATTGCAACGCCTGATGCGCGACGCGATGGTCGTCACGCAACACGCATTTCTCGGCGAAGGGAACTACGACGGCGCGGGTGCCGTGTTCGTCGGTGTGCCGCCCATTCCCGGCTATCTTTGATCCCCATTCATCGCATAACGCATAACATCAGGAGTAACGCTTCATGACCGATAACCGAAACCTGCCTTTGCGCGTGCTCTTTTGCTGCGGCGTAACGCAGAACTTTTTTGATTTGCCGCGCGAGAAGATCGGCGAAGTATGGCAAGCCTACGGCAAGATGCTCGCTGCTGTCGAAGCGATGGAGAACGTGCGCGTGCTGGGCGTGATGGACGACGATCGTCTCGTCGTCGGCCAATCCGATGGCGCGCCGTGGACCTTCTACATCATGGCCGACGTAGCAGACTTCGATACGGCCGCCGCGGTATGCAATCTCTATCGCACGACGCCCGTCGGCGAATACAACCTGTGGCGTTATGGAAAGATCGAGGCGCGTGTCGGACGTGCATTGTCGGTGCCGTAACGCAACGCTCTGCACCGTCGCCGCATGCATTGCGGCCGCTCTCGCTCATTAGAAAGGGAACTCGAACATGTCCAACAGAATCGCGCTCATCACGGGTGCCGCGCGCGGCCTCGGCGCCGTGGTCGCGCGCCGCTTTCATGCCGCAGGCTATAGGGTTGCGCTGGCCGATATCGCAATCGAAGCAACGCAATCGCTCGCATGCGAGCTGAGTGCGGACCAGAGCAGCGCATTCGCCATCAGGCTGGATGTGACGTCGAAGACGGACTTCGAACACGCACGCGATGCCGTGCATGAACGCTGGGGCCGAATCGATGCGCTCGTCAACAACGCGGGTGCATCGAAAGTCGTGCCCGTGATGGAGATTACCGCAGAGCAGTTCGATCAGGTCATCGATATCAATCTGCGCAGCGTGCTCTTCGGCTGTCAGGTATTCGGCCTCTATTTCGCGGATCGCGGCGCGGGTCGCATCGTCAATATCGCATCGCTGGCGGGACAGAACGGCGGTTCGGCGACCGGCGCGCATTACGCGGCCGCCAAAGGCGGTGCGATTACATTGACCAAGGTTTTTGCGCGCGATCTGGCCGCGCGCGGCGTGACCGTCAACGCGATCTCGCCTGGTCCGCTTGACCTTCCGATCGTGCATGAGAGCCTGCCTGCCGACAAACTCGACAAGGTTATCGCCGGCATTCCCGTGGGACGTCTCGGCTCGGCCGATTACATCGCCGACGTGGCCGTGCTGCTCGCATCACCGGATGCGTATTTCGCCAACGGCGCATGCTGGGACGTGAACGGCGGCCTTTACATGCGTTAGCGAGTTCGACTCATGCGCGCTCGTCGCCGGACGGGCTCCATACTTCGAGCACATCGCGCACGAGCGTCGCGATGGATGCAGCTCCGAGCTTGTCCTTGATGCTCGCGCGATGCACGTCGACGGTCTTGACGCTGATCTGCAGATCGGCGGCGATGCGCTTGCTCGCTTTGCCCTCGATCACGCCGCGCAAGACCTCCTTCTCGCGCCCGGTCAGCGAGTCGACGCGCTCGCGCAACTCGCGTTGCCGCTGGTCTTTCGCGTGACGCTGCATCGCGAGCTTCATCGCGCGCTGCACGCGATCGAGCATTTGCTGCGAGTTATAGGGCTTCTCGACGAAATCGATCGCGCCATGCTGAAGCGCGCGAACGGACATCGGAATGTCGCCGTGACCGCTCACGAAGATGATCGGCAAAGTCGCACCGCGGCGGTTGAGTTCGGCTTGCACGTCGAATCCGCTAGCCTCCGGCATCCGTACATCGAGCACGAGACAAGCGGGACGACTCACATCGAATGCGCGCAGAAAATCGGCGGCATTGGCGAACCCTTCCGACTTCACGCCGACTGAATCGAGCAGCCATGCAAGCGAGGTACGCATGCCGTTGTCGTCATCGACGATATAGACCATGGGAGCGGAAGAATTCATTGCGATTGCTCTTTCGATGCGCGCATCAGGGACCAAGCGCGCCGGAGGATTCGGCTGTCTCATCGCAGGGTCTGTTTTTTGATGCGCCAATGATAACCAGCCGAAATTCGCCGCGAAAGTCCTTTCTTTACCTCGATGACGCGAGATAGGTAAAAGCTTTAGTGCGTTCGGTAACTACGCCGGGCGAGCGGGCGGGACGTGCCGATTTTATTTGTGCGGTTCAGCGCGTACGCTTGATTGACCATTTGCTATACACAACCTGAACATGAAACGAACAGGAGACGCTCCCATGTCCGCGCTGCCCCGTCCCGACCTTTCCGATATCGATCAGGTGCGCAAGCTGTTCCGCCAGGCCATGGCTCATCTGGGCGCAGCAGTGAATGTGATTACGACGACAGGCACGCATGGCCGCTGCGGCATTACTGCGAGCGCGGTGTGCTCGGTCACGGATGCGCCGCCTACGCTGCTCGTCTGCATCAACAGGTCGAGCGCCATGCATGCCGCATTCGTGAACAATCGCAATGTGTGCGTGAACGTGTTGCCGGGTCACCTCGAACAGATCGCGCGACACTTCGCCGGTCTCACGCAATTGTCGATGGACGAGCGCTTTTCGTTACCGGTGTGGGACGAAGGCGCGAACGGCGTGCCGGTGTTGCGCGATGCGCTCGCCAGCCTGCAAGGGACGATCGTCGAGGCGAAGGAAGTAGGATCGCACTCGGTGATGTTCGTGCAAACCACCGCGATCCGCGTGCGCGACGACGGCGATAGCCTGATTTATTTCGATCGAAACTTTCATCGCGTGCCGCGTGCATGTGATGCACGGTAGTGCGTGCGCGAGCCTGATTCGTTTTCCGGCTCGCGCACACCGATCAATTCAACGCCGAAAGACGCGTATTCAGCCGCGCACGCGTGATCGCTGCGATTTGCGCGAGCGCCTCATCGAGTTCCTGCTGCGTGCTGCGTCCAATGCGACGTTCGAGCGCGCTGAAGATGCCTTCGCGCGTGTAGTGCCGCACGCAGATGATGAACGGAAAGCCATGCCGCTCGAGATAAGCTCTGTTGAGACGATCGAGCGACGCTTCCTGTTCCATCGACATGGCATCGAGCCCGGCGCTCTTTTGTTCGGTATCGGAATCGGCCGTCATCGTTCCCGAGCGAATGTTTGCGCCCGATAACAACGGATGCAGGTTCAGAAATGCGCGCTGGCTTTTATCGTCCAGATTGCGGATGACATCCATCATTGCGTCATGCAAGGCATTGGCGGATGCGAACGGCCGCACGCTCCACGCGCCCTCCGCCGCTTGCGGAAAATGCTCGAACACGCTTGCGAATGCACCAATGAATGCCGCGCGGTCCAGCAAATTGACCGGCTCCAGGTTAATCGACTGTGACATGCTCGCGTCTCCTATGGCGTGTCGATGGCAATTCGTGCCGAGTATAGGAACCGCGCGATCGGGCGGCGAGACAGCCGATCCTATTGACCGCATAACAGAACACGATAGCGCTACGCGCGATGCATGTCGCGCAGCGCGCGCAATTCCTGAGCGGCCGCCGTCAGCATGCCGCGCAGCCAGACGTGCGATGCCGAGCGATGCCGCGACGGATGCCACAACTGATAAAAGCGCATGAATGGAAATTCGATCGGGGCGTCGAGCACAACGAGCGGAAGATGCTGCGCGTGATAATTCGCGAAATGCCTGCCGGTCGTGAGAATAAGATCGGTGCCCGGAATCAGGCTCGGCGCGAGATTAAAGTACGGGCAGCTCACGCGGTTATCGCGATGCACGCGCATGGTGCTGAGTCCCGTATCGACGACGCCGCGCTGATCGCGCGAATATGGCGTGGGCACGATATGCGATGCACTCAGATAGTCCTGGGCATCGAACTTGCCTGATTGCGCATAGACGCTATCGCGCGCGACCACGCACACGACATCGTCCTCCAGCAATACCGACAAATGAAGATGCTCGGGCGGATTGGGCCAGTTGCCGATCACGATATCGGGCGAGCCTTCGGAAAGCCCCTGTTCGTAATTGAATGAAGCCGAAAGCGGCACCGCAATGAGGCGCGCGCGTGGTGCAGCGTGCCTGAATTCGCGCACGACATGCGCAAAAAACGGGGGCGCCAGGTAATCGGGCATTCCGACGGTAAAGCTTTGCTCGGTTGTCGCGGGATCGAAATGATCGTCGGATACGAGCAGGTTATCGAGCGCACTCAATGCGGCCTGTGCGCTCTGCGCGAGCTGAATCGCGCGTTCGGTCGGCACCATCGCGTTCTTTTCGCGCGTAAGCAGCGGATCGTTGAAGATGGCGCGCAGACGCTTGAGCGCCGAGCTGATGGCCGGCTGCGACTGGTTCATACGAATGGCCGTGCGTGACACGCTGCGTTCCCCGATCAGCGTGCACAGCACGCGCAGCAGATAGGTATCGAATGGATCGTCGGTGCGATTCATGATGATTTCGGTGTCTCTATTGTTCGCGTGGCTGCGCCGCTATTTTGCCAGCCGGCACTGCGGGAACCGCTTCATGCGAGGCGCGCTAGGGTAATCCATAAGGCGTGAAAAGTGCGGCGAAAAACCGTGCAAAGCCCTATCGCACAAGGCTTTCGAACCCATATACATGTTGCTATGGGGCCTATTGGCTCGTCCCCCGTTCCCGATTTTTTGGCCGTTTCTATACTTGCTTCCAACCGAGCGCACGGCCGTGTCCGCGCGACGCAAACCGACTGGAAAGGAGAAACCATGTCGCTCATCAAACAGGAGATGCCGGTTTTCGCGAGCGCGGTCGAAAGCGCCGAAGCAAGCGTCTATCGCAAGGTTTCATGGCGCCTGCTGCCGTTCCTCGGCGTGCTGTGGGTGCTCGCTTGGCTGGATCGCGTCAACATCGGCTTCGCGAAGCTGCAGATGCTCGACTCGCTGCATTTCAGCGAAGCCGTATACGGTCTCGGCGCGGGCATCTTCTTCATCGGCTACTTTCTCTTCGAAGTGCCGTCGAACATGCTGCTGCAGAAGATCGGCGCGAAAAAGACCATCATGCGTATCACGATATGCTGGGGCGTCATCTGCATGTTGCAAACGCATGTCACCACGCCCACGCAGTTTTATGTCCTGCGTTTCCTGCTCGGCGCATTCGAAGCAGGGTTTTATCCGGGCGTCATTCTTTACCTCACTTACTGGTATCCGTCGCAGCGACGTGCGCGCGCCTTCGGCACGTTCATGTCGGCTTCTGCGATCGCGGGCGTGCTCGGCGGTCCTCTCGCCGGCTGGATCATGACGTCGATGGGCGGCGTGCACGGCATGCACGGATGGCAGTGGCTCTTCATCATCGAAGGTATTCCGTCGGTGCTGGCCGGTGTGTTCGCGTACTTCTACATGACCGACAAGCCCGAGCAGGCGCGCTGGCTTTCCGATGATGAAAAGCGCGTCGTGCTCGATGCCCTGCAACGCGACAACGCAGCGATGGGCGAACGCGGTCACGACTGGCGCTCGCTCTTCAAGAACCGCAAGGTGTGGCTGCTGATCGCGATCTTCTTCTGCCTGCTGTGTGCGAACTCGACACTCACTTTCTGGATTCCCACCGTCATCAAGGACGTTGGCATCAGCACGCCGATGGCGGTCGGCTGGATCGCGGCGGTCGCCTATTTGTGCGGTGCTGCGGGCATGATCATCAACGGCGCGCACTCGGATCGCGGCAATGAAGTGCGCTGGCACTTCAGCGGTGCGGCAATCGTCGGAGGCATATCGATGGCCGCGCTCGCGATGCTGATGGGTTTCGACAAGATCTCGCCGGTGATCGCGCTGCTCGCGATGACCGCATCGCTCATCGGCACCATGAGCGCGATTCCCGTTTTCTGGCAATTGCCCAACCGCTATCTCGCTGGCAGTGCGGCCGCAATCGGCGTGGCGCTCATCAATTCCGTCTCCAATCTCGCAGGCTTCGGCGCGCCCTATGTGATGGGACTCATCAAGAACGCGACGGGCAAGGTGACGACCGGCCTGTACCTCGTGGCCGTAATCGAAGTGCTGGCCGCGGTGCTCGTGATCGTCGGCATCCGCAAGCTCGGCAACAAACAAGGGGCCTGACATGCGCGACAAGAACACATCATCCCCTGCATTCGACGTGAGTCGCCGTCGCTTTGCTCTGCAATCTGTGGCACTTGGCGGCAGCATGCTGATCGCGAAGACGGCGCTGTCCGCCGATGCACCCGCGCCGAATCAGACGACCGGCCCGGTGCAACAGGATGGCCTGAGCCCACGCCTCACGATGCACGGCCTGGACACATGGCATGGCACGCCCGCTTCGGGTATGCGCGTCGAGCTGTTTGCGATCGACGACGGGCGTTCGAAGTTCCTTCAGACGATCACGCTGGCTGCAAGCGGACGCAGCGAGCCTCCCCTCCTGATCGGCGATACCTATCGCGCGGGGACTTATGAGTTGTTGCTGCATGTGGACGAATACTTCGCCGCACGCAAGGCGGATCTTCCGCAGCCGATGTTTCTCTCAAAGATCCCGCTGCGCTTTCGCATCACGGACGTCAATCAGCGCATTCATTTGCCGGTGCTGTTCGGACCGTGGAGCTACAACTACTACCGCGGCAGTTGAGCCGGAAAGTACTCGAACGCGAGATCAGGAGAAAACATCATGGCCGCAGGCATTACCACGCACGTACTCGACGTCGCACTCGGCAAACCCGCCGCCGGGATGCAGATCGAATTGTTCGATATCGGCAGCGAGCCGCCCACGCTGCTCGCGCGCACGCGCACCAATCGCGACGGACGCACCGACTCGCCGATCCTGCCGGCGGCGCAAGCGCGAGCGGGGAATTTCGAGTTGCGCTTCTGGGTCGCCGATTACTTCAAGACGCCCGATGTATTCGCGGACGTCGTGCCGGTTCGCTTCACGCTCGCCGATGCGACGCAGCACTATCACGTCCCGCTGCTTTGTTCGCCTTGGAGTTTCGGCACCTATCGCGGAAGTTGAATCAGCGCTTACTGCAATTGACGATTGATGTTTCGCAACATGGAGACGCGCACGAACGGATAAGAAAATGTCTAAAGCAACTTCCATTTCTTATTCGAACCGGAGTGAAATCTGGATTTGCAATGTGCGTCTCACCACTTACCGTCCTGGAGCGATATTCTAGACTTTCCACTGCTACGCATTTACACGAATCTCCTCTAGCGCATTGCGGATGTGCATGGCATAGTGCGATCGACGATATATTAGAGGTAACTCATGTCAACGCTAGAAAGTATTCAGGCGCGTATCGAAGCACTTCAAGCGAAAGCGGATGCGCTCGTTGCAAAACAATCCGAGAATGCGCTGCAAAAGATTCATCACCTGATGTCGAGCCATGGATTGACCATCTCGGACATCGAAAGCTATTCCGGTTCACGCAAGAAGGCGGGCAGTTCGGCTTCCGCGAAGAAGCCCGGCGCAGTCGCCTATCGGGATCCAAAGACCGGTGCGACCTGGAGCGGCCGCGGACGCGCGCCGGGCTGGATCGCCAATGCAAAGGACCGTAGCAAGTTTGCGGTTGGAGCAAGCGCGCAGGGAACCAAGGCTAAAGGAAAAACGCGCGCTGCTGTCAAGCGCAAAGCAAAGGGACAACCGCGCGGTCCTCAACCCGCGCTCTATCGCGATCCGGAAAGCGGCGCAACGTGGAGCGGTCGTGGCCGCGCACCCGCATGGCTCGCATCGGTTAAAGATCGGACGCCGTTTCTGATTGCCTGACACTGTATTCACACAAACGGCGGAGTTCGTGCACGACTCCGCCGTTTTCTTTGCGGTCCGGAGTTTCAATCTATACACGCGGATCGAAATCGAATTCGATCCTGATGCCGCCCGGTTCGTAAATCATCATGTGGCGCTTTGGACCGGCTCCTAGCAGTTCCGGCGCGAATTCCACTGCCACTCCCGGCCATGTCGACACGCGCTCGAGAATCGTCGCGAGTGCGGCTTCATCCGTTGCGCGCAATGCGAGATGATGAAGCCCGATATTCTTTCGCCGATCGAATGCTATAGGCGCCGATTCATCCTTCACCTGCCATAACGTAACCAGCAGCTTTCCGTCCGATACGAATACGGCGGGATACTCGGACCGCTCGCCGACGATCTGCCAGCCGAGACATTGAACGAAAAAGTCACGCGTTGCGTCGAGATTGCGCACAGTGAGACCTACGTGATCGATTCCAGATGTCAGCATCGCTTCCTCCGCGTGCATTCGAGCGTTCAGGAGAAAGGCCCCCGAACATTCGACATGCTTATGCCAGCGTCAATTTGACGTCGATATTATTGCGCGTTGCATTCGAATAAGGACAGACGATATGCGCCTTGTCTACAAGCGCCTGTGCCTCGCTGCGATCCATTCCCGGTAGCGAGATCTTCAATTCGACCTCGATGCCGAAACCGTTCGGGATTTGACCGATGCCCACGCTGCCATCCACCGCGACATCTTTCGGCAGCGTGATCTTGTCGCGAGCGGCGACGAATTTGATCGCGCCGATAAAGCACGCGCTATACCCTGCGGCGAAGAGTTGCTCGGGATTGGTGCCATCGCCACCACCGCCGCCGAGTTCTTTCGGGGTTGTCAGCTTGAGATCCAGATTGCTTTCGGGCACGGTCGCGCGGCCGTCGCGCCCGCCAGTGACATGAGCATGTGCACGGTATAGAACCGTTTCAATCGACATCGCCAGACTCCTGTGCGTTGTGTTGAGCGGATCTCGCGGCGCGCATGTGCCGGACGAAGTCCGCCGACATGAGTTCCCCACTGGACGCTGCCCGATATGGGCACGTTCCAATAGCGAAGGATACTCAAGTCACGGCGAGCTCGCCTGACGCATGACCGACGCGCCGAAGCAAGCTCGCTTCAATCACAAGACGACGGGTTCTCTGCCTGAAAAGACCGGATCTGCAACGGGCGATGTGTTTTCCTTCGCGATACGTTCGCACACCGCAACCACATGCGCCGAACCGGTCGTCATGAAGAGGGCGTGATCGAGGTCCGAAAAGATCGCCATTCGCACGGATGGATAGCGCGACAGTCGCGCGCCCTGCTTGCCGAAATGCGCGGCGATCAGATCCATGCCCGCATCGTACGCGCCATAGACGAGCGCTGTCTTTACGCCTTTGGCATCGAGCGCACGAATGATCGGTCCCGGTTCGGTCGCGAGCTCCGGCGCCGTGCTGCTCAGGCGGTCGAGCCTCAACACATCGACGATACGCGAACGCGCGCGCGTCGCCATATAGCCGAGCACGAAGCGCAATACGCGCATCAACTGCTTTTCGCCGCGCAGGATCGCTTTCCATTTCTGTGGATCGAGCATCGAGAATGCATAACCCGCCATGGAATTGCGCGTCGATTGACGCAAGCCGTCGGGCGCGACGTCCGCCGGTCTTTTAAACGTCGGCAGATTGACTGTGACGACACCGTTGATCGCATTCTCGGCGACCGCCGCCTTGAGCGCGTGATAAGCGCCCGAGCACACGCCGAATGCAAAGATCGACTTGTAGCCCTGCCGCGCGAGCCAGCGTGCGGCGGCCGCGGTGTCGTCAGTCGCGATCTGGTTATAGATTCGGCCGAACGCCGTATCCGATTGCACTGCGCCGGGCGCGGCCGGACTGTCGCCTCGGCCTCGCGCATCGAAACGCAATGATGCGATGCCGCGCCGCGCAAGCTCGCGTGCAATGCGAACGGATAGCCGGCTGTCGCCGACGCGCGCACTCGCCGATGTATTCGCAATGAGAAACACCGGACCTCGCGCGGCCCCCGTGCGCGGCTCGCACAAAATGCCGAAAAGCTTTTCGTCGCCGATGCGTACTGGGCGTTCGATAGCTTCGGGTGTGTCTATCTTTAGAGCGGACCAGTCAAAGGCATCGGCCGACGACGGCGCTTGCCTGTTTGATGAATCCTTGCCAGCGATCCATTCCACGACTTGGGCGAACGCTGCGCGCGGCAATGCGTTGAATGCAGTTTCCTGAAGAAAGCCAGTGAGATCTTCGAACGGACGCGCCTGTGCTTCCACGCCCTTTTCGATGAGCGCGTCGCACAATGGATCCGTGCCGCCCGCCTTCATATTCATGACCAACGCGCGACGCGCTGGTGCCGCCGCAGCGTCTCTTACGCTCGCGACGAGATCGATCGCCTGCAATGAGCCTTTGAATTCATCGCTATAAACCTGGCCGAGGACGTTGAGCCGCGCGTCGTCCTTTTGCATCTCACGCAAAGGCGGTGCAAGCAGTTCGAGCCATGTCTTGCGCACGATGCTCAACTCGCGCATATACACGCGGCCACTCGCAACGGGTGCGAGCAGTACGAGGTCATCGACCGGTTGACGCAATGCGGCCTCGAGCGCGAACGCGGCGCCCACGCGAAAGCCGCATAACGTGACGTGCTCTATGCCTGTCGATGTCTTCAGCCATTCGATGGCCGCGTCGACGTCATCGACCGACGATTGGAATTGATCCGGTGCGAGATCGGCGCCCGCCGAGTCGCCCGTGCCTCGATAGTCGAAACGCAGCACCCATATGCCTCGCGCGGACAGCGCTTCGGCGAGATGCCGCATGCCGCTATATGTCCACACGTATTCGTGCCCATAGGTATTGCAGAGCACTACGCCGCGCGTGCCGCTTCCGGCGTGCAGCCATCCAAATCGGTTCCCGAATACAACCGGTCTCATATCGATCTCGTCCTCGTCTTTGGTGGCGCGCAAGGATCGATGACTCGTCGTCCCGTTCTTGCAATGCCTGGCCGTCAACGTCCCGCCGAATACGGGATCGCGAGGTATTGAGACGATTATATTAAGCGTCCTCTTCGTAACACGGCTTGCACCGGCGAATAGGTGCGAATGAGCTACCTATTGGCGCATAAGACATAGCTTGTGTGAGCTACCGCTCATTTCTTTATGCAAGGTTCGTCGGCATAACGTCAGATTGGCCGCAGACGAGTCACCTCGCCTGCCTATATGACTTTTTGGAAGATCGATTCTCTATCAGAGATCCAATACGAGTACCTTGCTCGTCGCACGCGACACGCACGCGGTCAGAAAGTCGGTCTTTTCTTCTTCGCTCATGATGCAGTCGTTGTGCTCGACGTCTCCTTCGAGATAACGCACCTTGCACGTACCGCACAAGCCCGCGCAGCATGATGTCTCGATGAACACGCCCGCTCCCGCCAGTGCATCGGCAATGCTCTCGTCCTTCGTCACTTCGATTTCCTGTCCTGTGCTCGCGATACGCACGATGAAGCTGTCGTTCGCATCGTTGGCGGCCTGCTCGCCAGCGTTGCGCTCAGGTGCCTTGAAGTGCTCGAAATGCACCGTTCCGGACGGCCAGTGCCGCGCCGCAACCGCGCATGCTTGCATGAAGCCGCCTGGACCGCAGTAATAGACGTGCTCGCCTTCGCCGGGCGCATTCAGCAAGTCCCCGATATCGAGGCCCGCCGATGGATCGCCGCCATCGAAATGAAAATGCAGACGCCCGCTTGCGCGCATGTGCTCGAATTCCTCGGCGAACGCTGCGCTGCCCGCATCTTTCGCGCAGTAATGCATTTCGTATTCGATACCGGCATCGTCGAGTTCATGCGCCATCGCCTTCAATGGTGTGATGCCTATCCCGCCCGCGATCAGCAACACGCGGCGCGCGCCGTCGACGAGATGAAAGTTATTGCGCGGCCGGCTTACACGCACGATGTCCTGCACGCGCAATTGCTCGTGAAGCGCCTTCGAACCGCCGCGCCCGCGTTCATCGCGCAATACGGCGATCACATAGCGATGCCGCTCGCGTGGCGCATTGCTGATCGAATACTGCCGCACGACGCCGCCCGCGAGATGAATGTCGATATGCGCGCCCGCTGTGAAAGGCGGCAATGGCGCACCGTCGGGATCGACGAGTTCGTATGAATTGATGCCTCGGCCTTCGAAGCGGACCTGACGCACGAGCAGATTCAAGGTCTGACTCTGCGCGTCGGTCGAGATGGATTGTGTTGACATGGTCGACATTCCTCGAATCGATGATCCCGCATCGCGAGAGCGCCATGCGCCCTCGCGTCGGCCGGCTTATTGCTTCATCGCGAGTTCGAGTTCCTCGAAGCGTTCGCGTACGAATGCGGCACGCGCATCGCCCTTCAGCTTCTCGCTTTCCGCAAGGATCGCAACGATCTGCTTCGTCACCTTGCGACGGCGCATGACTTCTTCTTCGACGGTTTCGCCTTCGGGGATCTCGAACACATTGCCCGAGCAGAAGCTATTCGGCGCGCCCGCGTTCTCACGAAACCATTCCGCGAAGTTTTGCGCCGACGCGGCCGGATTCGAACCGCGCAACGCGTCGCGCAGCATCTTGCGGAACAGGAACAGGCCCGCGTCGAACTTCGTCGGATTCTCGAGCGCATGCACCGCGATTGGCCCTTGGCTGATGATGGCTTCGTAGTCGCCGGGCGCGTATTGCGCCTGCTTGTAGTTCGCACGCTCACGATGATTGGGCGGAATCGGCACGATGTCCTCGATCGTGTATTCGGCGAAGCGCTCGGGACGACGCATCGCGACCTGGCCGTCGAGGAAGTCGATCGACTCATAGCCCACCAGTTCCTTCTTGCCGATACCGCGCGTATCGATGCCGGGGCCCATGACGCGCCAGCCGATCATCTTGCTGTTTTGGTCGTCGACCGGAACCGTCCATCGGATGATATGAAAGCGGCTGAAGAGCTTCTTCTTCGAACCATCTTCCGATGTATAGGCATGCAGGCTCAGATTTGGCAGCACTTGATGCTGCACGCGCACGAACAAGCGGTCCTTGTTCACGCGGCGCGCGCCCGCGCACGCGAGACTGCGGCCTTGTTGGACCGGCTGAAAATGCATGTCGGGCGCGACTTCCATCGACGCTGCGCCGACTTCGTCGAACGTCGTGCCCTGGAACTGCCCTTTCACCACGTTCTTCGCGGCATGCAATGCGGTCGGATGAAAGTTATCGGCGGCGTTGTCCTGAACCTGCAACCAGTTGCAATGCTGGAAGTTGCTGTAGGGCACGAGTTCGTCGCCGGGCATCACGGTGTAGTCGCCTTCCCACTCCGGAAACGGCGGCTCGTTTTCCGGCGGTCCCATGTAAGCGAACACGAGACCGTGACGCTCGACTGCCTTATACGCACCCTGCCGAATGGAACACGCGTACTTTTCGGCCTCTTTCTCTTCGCCCTTCGGAAACGGCACATGCAGGCACGCGCCGTCCACGTCGAACACCATGCCGTGATAACAGCACATGATGCCGCGCTCTTGAATCGCGCCGTATTCGAGCGATGCGCCGCGATGCGCGCAATGCGCGTGCAGCAGACCCACACGCCCGCTGCCGTCGCGG
The DNA here is from genome assembly GCF_031451435.1 of Caballeronia sp. LZ008. Taxonomy (NCBI): domain Bacteria; kingdom Pseudomonadati; phylum Pseudomonadota; class Betaproteobacteria; order Burkholderiales; family Burkholderiaceae; genus Caballeronia; species Caballeronia sp. LZ008. The sequence goes on from NZ_JARUXK010000004.1 coordinate 934,690, forward strand.
AATGCCACCAGTTCTTCGTTGAGGATCTTCAGAAAGCGCGGCGTGTCGGTCAGCTCCATCGACATGCAGACCGGATGCCAGAAGGCGCGCATGTATTCACCCATCGGCGTCCCGGGGCCCGTCTCCGTCAGTTCCGGATCGTGGCCCGGCACCTTGTTCACGTAGTAACCGCCGTAGGGCACGAGCTTCTTGACTGTCGCGGCCGCGCCGCCGCTGCTCTGATGCCCTTCCAGCTTGTCCGATTTGATGGTCATGGGAAATCCTGTTTCGAGTGGGGTTGAATCGATCGATGCCTGAGACCTGAATTCTGCCTTCCGAACTCCGAACTCTGTATACAAAGATTAGCGATGTGGATCGGCGTTGTCTCTATGGGTAAACGTGAATGAAAACAGGCACGCGATAACGTTGCGTTGACGCGTAAGGCCGGCCCGCTGTACCCTTGCCGTATTCTGTATCCAGAACTTACGCTCGAATCATGCCCGCCAAACTTCTCAAGCTCCAGGCCCGCACCGACTATGTCGACGAGGTCTACAAAGTTCTGCTCGACGCCATCAGTTCGGGTTCGCTCGCGCCCGGCACGCGCATCACGCAGGAAGAGATCGCCGAACAGCTTGCGGTTTCGCGCTCACCCGTCCTGCAGGCGCTGCGTCTGCTGAAGAAAGACGGTCTTGTCGTCGATGCGCCCGGACGCGGTCTCCTCGTCACTCCGCTCGACCCCGCATGGATCAGTCATCTCTATGAGATTCGCGGCGCGCTGGATTCGCTCGCTGCGCGTCTCGCCGCCGAACGCGGCGCGAAGATCGACAAGGCGATCATCACCAATGGCAGGCGCGCGTCGAAGAGCGACGATGTCAAGGCGATGATCGATGCCGACATGGCCTTTCATAACGCGATCTACGTGGCATCGGGCAATCCGTTGATCGCCGAGACCGCGCAGACGCACTGGGTTCATCTGCGCCGCGTGATGGGCGCCGTGCTGCAGGCATCGGGACAACGCAAATCGATCTGGGACGAACATGCTGCCATCGCGGCGGCCATCGCGGAAGGCAACGGCCACCGTGCCGCCGAACTTACCGATCTGCATACCGCCAACGCGCGAAGAAACCTCGTCGAACGGCTCGGCGTCGTGCTGAGCGAGCAACGCGAACGGGAATCGGAAGCAACGTGATCTCACGCACGGGTTGCGAGTTGCATCGACGGCGAAAGCCCCTGTTTCAAGGGGCCGTTTCGCTTGGCGTGCGCGAGTCAGTCGCTGCGACGGCGGCTGTTCACGAGCGCGGCGGGCACCGCGAACACGAGCAGGCTGCCGATCACGCAACTCGCCGCGAGACCGAGCACGCCGCTGCCCGTCGAACCCGACTGCGTCTGGATCACGCCGATGAGCCAGGGACTCACGACGCCCGAGATGCTGCCCACGGAATTCGCAAGCGCAAGGCCCGCGGCCGCAGCGCCGCCGCTGAGAATCGCGGGCGGCAGAACCCAGAACTGCGAGATGGTCGTGACTACGCCCATCGTCGCGAGCGTGAGACCGATCATGCCGAAGAACGTGGAGTGCGCGTACATCACGCTCATAAAAAGGCCGAGCGCGCCGACGAAACCCGCGCCCGCAAGATGCCAGCGTCGCTCGCCACGCTTGTCCGAGCTATGGCCGACCGCGAGCATTGCAATGGCGCCCGCGGCATAGGGAATCGCCGAGAGCAGGCCGATATCGAGCGGATCGGTCACGCCGCTCGCCTTGACGAGCGTCGGCAGCCAGAAGCTCACGCCGTAGAGCCCCATCGTGAAGAAAAAGTACGTCACGGACAGCAGCAGTACTTTCGGATGCAACAATCCATCCTTTACCGAATGCAGCGCATGCGCCGGCTCTTCGTCGCGCAGATTGGCTTCGAGCATTGCTTTTTGCGAGTCGTTGAGCCACTTCGCATCGGCGACCTTGTCGTCGAGATAGAAGTACGCGACCACGCCCAGAACGGCCGTCGGAAGGCCTTCGAGCAGGAAGAGCCATTGCCATCCCGCGATGCCGTGCGCGCCGCCCATATGCGTCATGATCCAGCCGGACAGCGGCCCGCCAACGACGCCGGACATCGGAATGCCCGTCATGAAGAGCGCGGTTACTTTGCTTCGGCGCGAAGCGGGAAACCAGTACGTGAGATACAGCAGGATCGCCGGAATGAACCCTGCTTCGGCCACGCCGAGCATGAAGCGCATGATGTAGAAGCTCGTCGGCGTCGTGACGAACATCATGCCGGCAGAGATCACGCCCCACGTCACCATGATGCGCGCGATCCAGCGACGTGCGCCCACGCGCAACAGAATGAGATTGCTCGGCACCTCGAACAGCAGATAGCCGACGAAAAACACGCCCGCGCCCGCACCGTAGACGGCGTCGCTGAAATGCAGATCGTTGAGCATCTGCAACTTCGCGAAGCTCACGTTGATGCGATCGAGATACGCGCACAGATAGCACACGAAGAGAAATGGCAGCAGACGCCATGTCACCTTCGCATACGTCGACGATTCATCGCCTGTCAGATACGCAACCGGACTGTGGGAACTCATGCTTTGTCTCCTGGTTATGTCATGCGTCTGGATCGCTCACATGTTCGTCACCTCAAACCAGAAAGACAAACGATGCCTGTTCATCCATCCATGACAGGCTCTCATGCATAAGGTGTTTCCATGAGGCGCATTCCGAACTTCGTACTCCTGCGCGCATTCGAAGCAGCCGCGCGTCTGGAAAGCTTCACGCTTGCCGCAAGCGAGCTTCATCTCACGCAATCGGCGATCAGTCATCAGGTCAAGGAACTCGAGCAGTATTTCGGCAGGCCGCTCTTTCATCGGCGCAACCGGCGCGTGGAGACGACGTCCGAAGGCCGTCGCCTGCATGAAAGTCTCGGACGCGTGTTCGATGTCATCGAAGCCGCATGCGCCGAAGTCACGCTCGATCCGCTCGCGCAAGTGCTCGCCGTTCATTGCGCGCCGAGCTTCGCCGTGAAATGGCTCGGGCCGCGTCTGCCCGAATTCATGCAGGCCCATCCGAACGTGACGATACGTCTGTCGTCGGACGCTGAGCCCGCCGATCTCGCACGCGCGCGCGAAGTCGACGTTGCCATTTCATATGGCTTCGCACACGAACGTGCCGGTGTCGTCTCGCGCGCACTGGGCACGGAGCGCATCATCCCGATGTGTTCTCCGTCCTTGTTGCAGGAAGGCGTGCCAGCGCCGGAGCACATTGCGAGGATGACGCTGATCGACTCGCAACTCAGCCGTGTGACGTGGCCCGGCTGGTTCGAGCTCAATGGGCTCGACATGCCACGCGGGCCGCGGCCTTCGTTCGACCGTGCGGCGCTCGCGATATCCGCGGCGGTGGATGGCATGGGCGTCGCGCTGGAAACGACGCGCCTCGCCGAGCGCGAGCTTGCGCGCGGCGATCTGATCGAGTTGGGCGCGGGTGTGTTCGCGCCGCTCGCAAGGGCTACGCACTTTCTCTCTTATCGCGCCAACGAACGTGATGTCGAAAAAGTGAAATGTTTCTGTGACTGGGTGCTGGCGAAGGCTGGCCTTGAAGACGCGAAAGAAGTCGAAGCGTGAGGCGAAATCATGCCGCCTGTCTCGCCCGCTCCTCCTCGACCATCCGGGCGTGTGCATACACGCGATCGCGTTCGCGCGCGACGAGCGTGCGCTTGCGTGCAAGCGTCTGTCGATGATATTTCGGGTCACCCATCTGCATCACGTATTCACCGTGACGATGACGCAGGTAGCGCTGGAAAAACTCGGCGCCGGGCAAGCCGCTGTCGAGCGCCATGAGCACGCCGTAATCGATGTCGTGCACATCCCCGAGTGCCTTGATTGCGGATTCGAGCGCGGCATAACGCTGCGGCAGTGGCACCCCCTTGTCGCATAGCGCATGAAAGCGCTGATAAGTCAGCACTTGTCCGTGCGATGCACACCGCCATAACACTTTCGCAAGCCGTTGACTGAGTTCCGTTTCCACGTTTCCTCCCGCAAGGTGCGCGGATCGTATGAGTGTGACATTCCACCGTCATTCGGATTTCGAAGACGGCATGCGGTTGCCTGGAAAATCACCTGCAACGCCAGAAGATATGCGCAACGCTCGCCATTGCGCCAAATCGCCTTGCGCGCATCGCCGAAAGCGTCATGCAATGCGGCCAGGTCGAAGAAACCTGTCTATGAAGATTCAGTTGAGCACGTTTTAATAATTCGCATGTTTCTATTTCCCACGCTGAAAGAAAGAACTCATATAGCGAAGAACACGAAATGCGATAAACGTCTATGCTTATTAGACCTTTCACAATGCACCTATAGCATTGCGCACGAATCCGCACCGCTGCATGATGCAGCAGTGGGACTCGCGGGAACCTTCTGACACGAGCGACTCGGCGCGACTTGTGTGCGCTTTCGCTTAATATTGACCTCGGCGGGTCTTATTGATTGCCACGCCACAGCGCCGTAACTTTTGACCAGCAACCATGCGCGGCGGCTGCGACTCGATTATATGCTAGCAAACATATTGCAGGAAACCAAGGAAAGATTCCACATGAAAGAACGTTCCGCGCTTTCGCGCGGCTGTCGTTCGGCATTTTTTTCCATCGTCGCCTGCGGCCATATCGGCCGATCAATTCGCAATGCAATGAAGAGGAGCCTCTAAAGAAACCATATAACTTGCTTAAGCAAAGACGCCACGCAGATTACGCGCCGTTTCACCGGCTCCGCTCGACGCGCACTTCACACGCGGCACACTTCTTAAGATTGGTTTAAGTCTGAGAGACTAAAACGTCATCAAACGGGCAAGATAGTGCCCCTTGCAATTTGCTTCGTATCGGTTTTCACGAAAACGTCCACGCGGATGGTCAGGCCGGGCAACGCCGCACGCGCAATCCAACAGCGCGATCAGGCGCAGGCGACGACCATCCCATTCAGCCCGGCAGAAATGCCGGGCTTCTTTTTAACCGCGCCCTCCGCGCACTTGCGGCGCGCCATTGCCGGTCTGCGTAATGGCGACGGGCAGATCGAAGTGAAACGTGGTGCCCGTGTCTTTCGAATCGATCAGGCGAATCTGGCTGCCGTGCAATTGCAGCATGCGTTGTACGATGAGCAGCCCTAGCCCGCCGCGATGCGCGCCGCCCGAAGCGAACGGACGCATGAAAAGCGCCTTGCGCATTTCCGGCGGAATGCCCGTACCCGTATCGCTGATCGTGACTTCCACTCTGTCAGATTGTTCGCGCGCAAGTGCAAGTGTCACGTCGACGACGCCTTGCGCAGGCGTATGACGGATCGCGTTATCGAGCAGATTCGTGAACACGCGCTCGATCATGCCGAGATCCGCCGTTACGTTCGGCAAGCGTGGCGCGATCTGGGCATTCAGGCGCACGCCCCGCGATTGCGCGGGCAGTTCGAACTTTTCGAATACGTCCTGCACCAGATCGGCGAGTGAGAACGCCTCGGCTTCGGGCGCGACCATGCCGTGTTCGAGTTTCGCCAGTTCGAACAATGACTGCGCGAGATGACCCACCTTCGCGCTCTGTGCAAGCGCGATCGACAGATAACGACGCCGATCGGTATCCGGCAGCGTGTCGGACTTGAGCGACAGCGTCTCGAGATAACCATGCAGCGATGACAGCGGCGTGCGCAAATCGTGCGAGATGTTCGCGACCATCTCGCGACGCTCGCGATCCTGCTGACCCAGCGCGCGCCACTGCTCGCCGATGCGTTCCGCCATCTGCGCGAACGCGCTTTCGAGCACGACGATCTCGTCGCGTTCGTTCGCCCGCGCATCGGGCGTGTCGATGCGCGCGAGCGCCGGCGGTTCTGCTGGCGCGCCACGCGCGTCGAACTTGCGCATTGCTTCGGTGAGGCGGCGCAGCGGCCGCGTAACGAGCCCGAATGCAACCAGGCCCGCGACGAGCCCGAGCAATGTGACGAGGCCCATCGACGCGAGCGTGGTGCGCAACACCGCGCTCGCCGATGCCTTCGCAGCCAGCGCATCGTGCTCCTCGCCGAGCAGCACGACATAGACATAGCCGAACGGCGGCTTGCCGGGCGCGGCGAGCGGCGCTGCGCTGAAGACTTTGCGCTTGCCCTCGCTGCGCGGATCGTCACCGAGAATCGGCAACACGGCGCCGTCGAGGAACTGCCGCACCGGCGCGAGATCGACATGATCGCGCTTGAGATGTCCGGGCGGCGCATCGTCGGCACGCACGCGCCCCGTGTTATCGAGCAGATAGACTTCGACGCTCGGGTTCACCACCATCAACTGACTGAAGAGCCGGCGCACGGCGGGCGCATCGATGTCGTTGGCATCGGCGAGCGCACCGTCACGCGCGATATGCGCCGCAAGCCCGCGCGAAAGACTCTGAATGACTTCCTTCTCGCGCAGATCGCTCGCGCGAATCTGCAGCCACGCCGATGCGCCGCAGCACGCGAGCAACAGCACGCAGAACACCGCGAAGAGCCGTTGCGACAAGGTGAGTTTCACGACGCGCCATCCTTGCCGTCAGGCGATTGCGCCGCGAGCTTATAGCCGTGGCCCCATACCGTGAGAATGCGCTTCGGATCGGCGGCATCTTTCTCTACTTTCGCGCGCAAACGATTGATATGCGTATTGACCGTGTGCTCATAACCTTCATGCCGATAACCCCACACCGCATTGAGCAGGTCCATGCGCGAGAACACCTTGCCCGGATGACGCGCGAAGTGATAAAGCAGATCGAACTCGCGCGGCGTGAGTTCGATGCGCGCGCCATCCACCCATGCTTCGCGCGCGAGCGGATCGATCGCGATGCCCGCCACTTCGATGCGCCCCGTCTCCAGCCGCGAGTCCTTCGCGACCGCATCGACGCGGCGCAGCAGCGCCTTCACGCGCGCGACGAGTTCGAGCACCGAGAACGGCTTCGCAAGATAGTCGTCCGCGCCGAGTTCGAGGCCGAGAATGCGATGCACCTCGCTCGAACGCGCGCTCGTGATGATGATCGGCGTATAGCGTGTCATCGCGCGCGCACGCCGGCAGATTTCGAGGCCGTCGACGCCGGGCAGCATCAGATCCAGAATCAGCGCATCCCATCCGCCCTGTTCGAGCAGGCGCAGCCCTTCGGCGCCATCGGCGCTATGCACGACTTCGTAGCGTTCGTCGCGCAGGTTGAGACTCAGCACATCGGCGATATGCATGTCGTCTTCGACGATCAGAATGCGTTTCGGATGATCCATGAGGAATGTTATCGGCAGAGAAAAACACGCGCGCCCAATCCGCAGAACAATGGACGAGCGTCTGTGCCATTGTGCAGAAAAGCGCGCGGCCAAGTATCACATTTAATTTAACTTTCGGTGAGGACTCGGGGATGCGCGCGCGAATACGATGCCGCTACACCACTCGAACCCGAGGCACGCATCATGCAAACCCGCCGCCGCTTTCTCCTCACAGGCACCGCGGCCGCCGCCGCAGCGTTCGCACTGGGCGGACGCTTTCGCGCGCTCGCGGCCGATCCGAAGACGCAGGAAAGCTTCGAAATCGTCCATAGCGACGATGAATGGCATCGTCTACTCGATCCGGTGCAATTCGACGTATTACGCCGCGAAGGCACCGAACGCCCTTATACGAGCCCGCTCAACGACGAGCATCGCGGAGGCACGTTCAGTTGCGCGGGTTGCAAGCTGGCGGTGTTCTCCTCGCGCACCAAGTTCGACAGTCATACCGGCTGGCCCAGTTTCTGGGCGCCGCTCGATCATGCGGTCGCGACGCGCATCGACGGCTCGTTCGGCGTCGTGCGTACCGAAGTGCATTGCCGGCGCTGCGGCGGTCATCTGGGCCACGTCTTCGACGACGGTCCGAAGCCCACGGGCCTGCGCTACTGCATGAACGGCGTCGCGATGAACTTCACGCCCGGCGCAGCCTGAATCGCGCCAGCACTCCGATCAACCTCGACCACCCGATACCATCATGCTGCTCATCGTTCTTGCCTATCTCGGCGGCGCGCTGACGATTCTCAGTCCGTGCATCCTGCCGGTGCTTCCCTTCGTGTTCTCGCGCGCGGATCAGCCGTTCGTGAAAAGCGGCTTGCCGTTGCTCGCGGGCATGGGCCTGACCTTCGCCGTCGTCGCGACGCTCGCGGCCGTCGGTGGCGGCTGGGTCACGCAGGCCAATCAATACGGTCGCTGGGCGGCCATCGTCCTGCTCGCAGTGTTCGGCCTCACACTGCTGTTGCCGAGTCTCGCCGAGCGCGTGATGCATCCGCTCGTGAGCGCGGGCAATCGTCTCACCGCATTCGCGCAACGCGGCGACGGCAAGCCGAGCTTCGGCGGATCGTTCATGCTCGGCATCGCGACCGGTCTTCTGTGGGCGCCCTGCGCAGGCCCGATTCTCGGACTTGTGTTGACGGGCGCGGCGCTCAACGGCGCGAGCGTCGGCACGACTCTGCTCCTGCTCGCGTATGCAGCGGGCGCGGCGACCTCGCTCGCGGTTGCCTTGCTGATCGGCGGACGCGTGTTCGCCGCGATGAAGCGCTCGCTCGGCGCAGGCGAATGGGTGCGGCGCGGCATCGGCGGGGCGATGCTGCTCGGCGTTGTCGCGATCGGGCTCGGGCTGGACACCGGCGTGCTCGCTCGTGTATCGACGGTCGCGACCTCGGGCATCGAACAACAGCTCGTCGACAAGCTCTCGAACAAGAACCAGGGCGCGATGATGATGTCCGCGAACGCGGCGAAGGTCGATAACAACGGACCCGCGATGATGCGCGCGAGCACCGAGCCGCCGAAGTCGCCGAACCCCGCGCCGCTGCCCGTGGAAGGCACGCTGCCTTCGCTCGATGGCGCGGTGCAATGGCTCAACTCGCCGCCGCTTACAAAGGAAGCGTTGCGTGGCAAGGTCGTGCTCGTCGATGTATGGACGTACTCGTGCATCAACTGCCTGCGCACGTTGCCGTATGTGAAGACGTGGGCGCAGAAGTATCACGATCAGGGGCTTGTCGTGATCGGCGTGCATGCACCGGAGTTCGCATTCGAGCGCAACGTCGATAACGTGAAGAAGGCGGTTCACGATCTCGGTATCGATTATCCCGTTGCGATCGACAACAACTTCGCGATCTGGCGCGCGTTGAATAATCAGTACTGGCCGGCGCATTATTTCATCGACGCCAAGGGGGATATCCGCTATCACCACTTCGGCGAAGGCGATTATGCGCACTCCGAGCAGGTGATTCAGCAACTGCTTGCCGAAGCGGGTCACGGCGCCGCGCCTGCCATGGCGATGAGCGCGAAGCATGACGATAACGACATCGGTCAGGGCGCGATGATGCAGGCCGACAACGCGGACATGCGTTCGCCTGAAACGTATATCGGTTACGAACGCGCGCAGCAGTTCATGTCGCCGGGCGGCGAAACGCAGGATCGCATTCACGACTATGCCGCGCCCAACGCCCTCGACGTCAACGACTGGGGACTCGCGGGCGCGTGGAAGGTCGGCGCCGAGCACGCGACGCTCGAAGGCGCGACGGGGCGCATCGTGTATCGCTTTCATGCGCGCGATCTGCATCTCGTGCTCGGGCCGTCGAAAGATGGCAAGCCGGTGCGCTTTCGCGTGAGCATCGATGGCGCGGCGCCGGGCGCATCGCATGGCAGCGACATTCAGGCGGACGGAAGCGGCACCGTGACCGAACAGCGCCTCTATCAATTGGTGCGGCAGGCGGGCCCCGTCGCCGACCGCACGTTCACCATCGAATTTCTCGACCCCGGCGTCGAAGCGTATGCCTTCACGTTCGGTTGAATGCGACTTCTTGAGGAGCAGACATGTTCAGGACCAACAGCATGACATTCAAGGCCGTCAGCGTGGCCGTATTGTTCGCGGGCGCGTTCGCACTGCAGCGCGTCGCGCATTCGAGCGAGGAAGCCGTGAAGATTCCGCCGCCCGCGCATGACGAAAGCGCGACGGCCGTGCATACGGAAACGGCCGTATTCGCGGGCGGCTGCTTCTGGGGCGTGCAAGGCGTGTTTCAGCACGTTCGCGGCGTGAAGGAAGCGCTGTCGGGCTATGCGGGCGGCGCGGCCGGCACGGCGCAATACGATCGCGTGAGCGGAGGCGATACCGGTCATGCGGAATCGGTGCGGATCACGTATGACCCGGCGCAGGTGTCGTACGGCAAGCTGCTGCAGATCTTCTTTTCGGTCGCGCACAATCCGACGCAACTGAACTATCAAGGCCCCGATCACGGCACGCAATATCGCTCGGCCGTATTCCCGACGAACGCAGCGCAGCGCGAAATCGCCAATGCGTATATCGCGCAGCTCGACAAGGCGCATGTGTATGGCGGCAGGATCGTCACGAAGATCGAAGACTACAAGGGCTTCTATCCGGCCGAACGCTATCACCAGAACTATCTGACGGAGCATCCGGAAAGCCCTTATATCGCAATCAACGATCTGCCGAAAGTGGCGAACCTGAAGCAGATGTATCCGGACGCCTATCGTCAGGACGCGGTGCTCGTGACGGTCGCATCCAAATAGGCATCGACGATCGCGAGCACATCGGGCATGTTGCGCCTGCCGAAACCGAGGCGCACATGCTCGTCGCCGTGATCGACCAGCGTCGAGGGCAAGAGCAGGACGCCCGTGCGTTCGAGCAGTTCTGCGCAGAACCGCTCGGCGCTTTCGCGCTTCAACCGCACGAAACCGATCGTGCCCGCGCGCGGACGATGCCACTCGAAACGATCCGCATGGCGCGCGAAGAAGGCGTCTAGCACGCCCAGATTCGCGCGGATGATCGAAACATTGCGTTCGATAAGCGCATCAGTGTGGCGCACTGCAATCGCCGACAGATACTCGCTCGGCGCGCTGTTGCTGATGGTGAGATAGTCCTTGAACGTGCTCATGCGTTCGAGCACTTGCGCGCTCTTCGTCGCGATCCAGCCGAGGCGCAGGCCGGCGAGCCCGTGCGTCTTCGAGAGCGCACCGAGTGAAATCGCGCGCTCGTACACATCGCATGCGGCGGGCAGACGATCCGCGCGATCATGTTCGAGCCCGCGATACACCTCGTCGCTGAATAGCCATAGTCCATGCTTGCGCGCGAACGCGACGATCGCATCGAACACGTCGCGCGACGGCAGATAACCGGTCGGATTGTGCGGCACGCACATCACGAGCGCGCGTGTGACCGGCGTGACGAGCGTTTCGAGCTCCGCCGGATCGAGCGACCAGCCCGCTTCTTCGCGCGCCTTCCACGGCGCAACGCTCACGCCCAGCGCCTCGGCCACCGTGTAATGCGACTGATAGCCCGGCATATGCACGATCATGTGATCGCCTGGCGCGAGCATCGTGTTCATGAACGAATAGATCGCTTCCTGAGCGCCCGTGTGCACGATGATCTCGTCAGCATCGATGTTCTCGTACAGCGTCGCCAGTTCGCGCCGCAGCGCGGGTGCGCCGGGATATTCCGTATAACCGAGCCAGGTATCGCGCAGACCGTCGATCGAGTCCGGTTCATATGCAAGCAGTTCGCCGATCGACATCGATTCGGGATCGGAAGTGCACAACAGATGGCGCGCGGTGAATTCGTGCTGCGAGAAATAGCGTTCGAGTTTGAACGGGTTCGGTTGCATCGCGTCGCTTGATCGGAATGGAAGAAGGCTCTAGTTTGCGCGCCTGATGTACATTCACACAGCTAAACTTTCTAATTCCGATTAAGGAACGCTAATGCTCGACTACGCTCTCCTCGATTCGCTGCTTGCCGTCGTGCGCACCGGTTCTTTCGAGCGTGCGGCGCGCGAACTGAACGTCACGCCTTCGGCCGTCTCGCAGCGCGTGAAGCTCCTTGAAGAGCGCGTGGGCGCCCTGCTCGTCAAGCGCGGCCAACCATGCGAAGCAACTGCTTCCGGCGCGCTCTTGTGCCGCCACACCGAACGCGTGCAATTGCTCGAAGCCGAACTCGGCGGGCGCATGCCGGCCTTACCGGGCGCGCAGAGCGAGCGGCGCGCGAAATTGCGCATCGCGGTGAACGACGACAGCATGAGCACATGGTTCATCGACGCGGCGGCGGACTTTTGCATCGAACGTGAACTGCTGCTCGATGTCGTCGTCGACGATCAGGATCACACGGCGCAACGCATCCGCGAAGGCGATGTGCAAGGCGCGATCACCACGCAAGCCGAGCCCGTTCCCGGCTGGCGTTCGATGAAGCTCGGACGCATGCGTTATCGCGCGGTATGTTCGCCCGCGTACTTCGCGCGCTATTTCGCCGATGGCCTCACGCGCGATGCGTTGCGCCGCGCGCCCTGCGTCAATTTCAACGAAAAGGATGAATTGCAGAAGCGCTTCATCAAACGCATGAGCCGCGCGGAGATCGAACCGCCCGCGCATGTCGTGCCGCATGGCGAGGGCTTCGTGCGCGCGTGCACGTCGGGGCTGGCGTGGGGAATGTGTCCGCAACGGCTCGTCGCGCAGCACGTCGAAAACGGCGACCTGGTGGAAGTGTCGCCCGGTGCGCGCTTTGACGTCGATCTTTACTGGCAGAGCTGGCGTCTTTCGATCGGCTGGCTGGACGACTTCAGCGCGATGCTCAAACATCGCGCCAGATCGTTTCTCGATTGAGCATTACGCTTCGCGGGTTTCGATCGAATCCACGCGATCTCGATAGAACGCGAGATGATCTTTTATCGACGCAACAGCCTCATAAGGAGACTCATACGACCACACGGCGTTGGCCGACTTTTGTCCACCTGAAGGGATACTGTAATAGCTGCACTCGCCCTTGTAAGGGCAGTATGTCGTGTGCGACGTGCGTTCGAGTTGCGACATGTCCACGTCCTTGCGCGGCACATATAGCACCTCGGGATACGATGCCTCGCGCAATGAAAGCGCTTCGGTCGTATCGGCGATCACGCGTCCGCCCGCTTTGACCAGCACGCGCGACGGACTGCGCTCGATCGTGATCGGATGATCGGGACCGGGAATCTTGACGGCTTTATCCATGAGTGTCTTCCTGCGAACGAACGCACCATAGCGAACGGAAGAATCGATGGTAACGCCGTTGCGTCGAACACGCAGAACCCGGCCCCTCGCAGCATCAATGACCGAAATAAAGGGGCTTGGTGCCGTCGTTGTCCATCCGCGGCATCGCGCGCATGCCTGCAGCCGAGCGGCCGCTGGTCGCGCCGCCGTAGGAATTCATATCGGCGTTATAGGCATTGTTCTGCCCCGATGCGCGGCGCTCGGCGCGCTGGATATCCGACGGATACGAAGTCTGGTCCGAGCGCGACGGATCGTAGCCCGCTGCTTCGACCTGCCTCAGATCTTCCTTCACCTGACCCCGCGTAAGCGACGAATCGGTTTGCGCGAATGAAAGCGCCGGCGCCACCACTACAGCGGCGACGGCCACGGCTTTGACGAACGATTTCATGGTGAACCTCCGGTATGTTGGCCCTGCGCACGGTGATTTCTGTGCGTGCTTCATACTCAGCATCGCCCGTGCCCGGCAACGACCGTCGTCCGTCTAAAACGCGCCTACGAACCCTTGCTCTCGATTGCCTTGACGAGCGCATGCAGCACGTGATTCGCCGGCGTCGGCACGCCGAGCGCTTCGCCACGCCGCACGATCAGCCCGTTCAGATGATCGATCTCGCTCTTCTTGCCGCGCGCGAGATCCTGCGCCGTCGACGAGAACTGATTCGGCATCGTCTCGGCGATACGGCGCACGGCGGCATCGACATCGCCGGGAATCGTCACGTTGTCCGCTTTCGCGACCGCAAGGCATTCGTCGACGACATCGCGCATCGTGCGTGTAATGCCCTCGCCCTGCACGAGCTTTCCATAAGGCAACTGCGTGATCGCGGACAGCGCGTTGTAGGCGCAATTCAGCACGAGCTTCGCCCATAGCGCGCCGCGCACGTTGTCGGAGATTTCGGTCGGCACGCCCGCCGCCACGAGCGCACGCGCAACGCCTTCGCTCTTCGTCGATGGCTCGATCACGAGTTCACCGCGTCCGTTGTGTTTCACGTGCCCCGGCCCCGCCATTTCCGTCGCGACGTACACGACAGCGGCCGCCGCCTCTTGCGGCAACAGTTCGCGCAGGCGCTCCGCATTCTCGACGCCGTTTTGCAGCGACAGCAGCAGCGCATCGTGTTCGAGATAAGGCGCGAGTGCGTTCGCGGCGCTTTCGGTGTCCGTGGACTTCACGCAGAAGAGCACGAGTTGCGCGCCCTTCACGGCGCTCGCATCGGTGCTCGCGGCGACGTGTACCCGTTCGTCGAAATGCTGCGTGTCGAGCCGCAAGCCGTCGCGTTCGATCGCCTCGACATGCTGCGGCCGCGCGATCAGCACGACCTCGTGACTCGCGCGCGCGAGCATGCCGCCGTAATAACAACCGACCGCGCCCGCACCCATGACGGCGACTTTCATGTTTCGCTTCTCCCGTTGCGATGTTGAACTGTGGCTCGAAAAGGTAACACATGGCTGCGGACGGTCCGTTACGTCACGGATGTTGCGCAAACGCTTGCGGACTTCGCATGGATTCGCGCATCTGCCCGTGTCCACGCGATTTTGTGGTCGGACGCACCATAGTCAGTCGAATTCGCGGCTCACCATATTGTTAAAACGGGCCACGCACAATACGCTTCTTTCAGCGGATCGACGATGCTGTCCAAACAATGCCGACCGCTGCGGGGTGTGCGGCCAAGGCCGCATCGAGTAGTCAAATCCGGGGGACCAAATACACGGCGTGCCGGGCAAGCGCATCGCGCGAGCGGTCGACCGTGCGGCGCACCGAGGCGCCGTGAACTTAGACAAGCGCTGGCCTTGCCGCTCGGCGACGAGCAGCTCGAAGCCGCAGGCGCGGGCGTTATCACGAGAACAAAAACATGAATCATGGATATGAAGCATCGCTCGTCAAGCGCGTGGTGAATCAACTCGTCGCGGGCATCGTGAGCGGCGAATACCAGGACAACGTGCTTCCGCCACAAGTCATTCTTTCGAAGAAGCACGGTGTGAGCCGGACCATCATGCGAGAGGCGTTGAGCATTCTCATCTCGCGCCGCATGCTCGACGTGCGGCCCAAGACGGGGACGCGCATCAAGCCTGCACGCGAATGGCTCATCATGGACCCGGAAGTCGCCGAGTGGCGCATGCGTGCGCTGCACGATCCCGACTGCATCCGCAGGCTGATGGAATTTCGCGCGCTCGTCGATCCGCCTGCCGCCGCGCTCGCCGCGACGCGTGCCAACCGGCATCAGCGCATCGCCATCAACGCGGCCTATCAGCGGCTCCTGCATGCGAGCCCGTCCGAACCCTTGCAGTCCGCCGCCGAAGAGGCGCTGCAGGCCGCCATCGTCGATGCAAGCGGCGATGAAGTGCTACGGCAGATGGGCAGCGTCGTGCGCGTCGGCATCCGCACCATGAA
The DNA here is from genome assembly GCF_031451435.1 of Caballeronia sp. LZ008. Taxonomy (NCBI): domain Bacteria; kingdom Pseudomonadati; phylum Pseudomonadota; class Betaproteobacteria; order Burkholderiales; family Burkholderiaceae; genus Caballeronia; species Caballeronia sp. LZ008. The sequence continues at coordinate 950,084 of NZ_JARUXK010000004.1, forward strand.
GGCGGCGCTGCGCAATCAGCCCCATGCGCTGCCGCGCGTGCCCGATTCGCAGCTCGGCGATTACGGCAGGCTCGTGCGCGCGATCGAAACCGCCGACGGCGACGGCGCGCGAGCGGCCATGTCGCAAGTGCTGTCGCGCACTGCCTCGCTCTGGATCGAAGAAATCGCCTGAAGCCGGTTCTGAATCACCATTCGGATGCAGCGGCGGGCAGGCCGCCCGCATCGCCTTCATGGCCCGCCGGGAGCGCATCTTGCGCGCCCGGACGCCGCACTTTCGCCTCGCATGCGCCGCGCGCGTGACTACAATGAGTCATGCCTGTGCATGCGCGGCGTTGAAAAACGGAGGCAAGAATGGCAGAGCTCGAAAAGGAAAGGGTCGTCGGCGTCCTGAACAAGATTCTCGAATCCGAACTGGCGGGTGTCGTGCGTTACACGCACTATTCGTTTCTCGTCTTCGGCTTCGGACGCATTCCCATCGTCTCGTGGCTGCGCGCGCAGGCCGATGAATCCCTGCTGCACGCGCATCAGGCCGGCGAATGGATCACGACGCTCGGCGCGTATCCGTCGCTTGAAATAGGCCCGCTGCTCGACAATCACACGTTCGACATCGCGACGATCCTGCGCGAATCGCTGCAATCGGAAAACGTCGCGCTCGGTCATTATCGCGAGTTGCTCTCGCTCGTCGAAGACCGTTCCGTCGCGCTGGAGGAATACGCGCGGCAGATGATCCAGGTCGAGGAACTGCACGCGGGCGAAGTGGACAAGATGCTGCGCAGGCCCGGCGAAGTCGAAACGTCGCCCGAGCGACGCACGGGGCATAACTGAGCGAAATGAAAAGCGCCGGTCCGCATTTCGCGGGCCGGCGCCTGAGACGCCCGGAAGCGCCGTGTCTTACTTCGGCTGCGCGACCGTGCGCAGATAGGGCTTCAGCGTCTTGAAGCCTTCGGGATACTTCTTCTTCGCGTCTTCATCCGAGACGGACGTCGGAATGATGACGTCATCGCCCGGCTTCCAGTTCACCGGCGTCGCGACCGTGTGCTTCGCGTTCAGTTGCAGCGCGTCGAGCAGGCGCAGCACTTCGTCGAAGTTGCGGCCCGCGCTCATCGGATACGTGAACGTGGCCTTCACCTTCTTGTCCGGACCGACGATGAACACCGCGCGGATCGTCGCGTTGTCGTTCGCCGTGCGCGGATTCGCGCCGCTCGCGTTCGGATGGATCATGTCGTAGAGCTTCGCGACGTTGAGATCCGCGTCGCCGATCATCGGATAGTTGACCGCCGTGCCCTGCGTTTCCTCGATGTCCTTCGCCCACTGCGAGTGATTCGTCACCGGGTCGATCGAGAGGCCGATCACCTTCGTATTGCGCTTGTCGAACTCGGGCTTGAGCTTGGCCATATAACCGAGCTCGGTCGTGCAAACCGGCGTGAAGTCCTTCGGATGCGAGAACAGGATTGCCCATTTGTCGCCGATCCACTCGTGAAAGCGAATCGTGCCTTCGGTCGTCTCTGCCGTGAAATCGGGGGCTTCATCACCAATGCGTATAGCCATATCAAATCTCCACGTGAGGAAAAGGCCGGTGAACGTTCCATATGCATAAGAACGGTTTCCGGGTTAAGGATTGCAATCGTGAATGTGATTATAGTGCGCGATGCATCGGCAATTGATGACCGCTGGCGTCGTGTGGTCATGCGTCGCGCCGCACGAGCCACGGCGGATATAGTCAGCGGCACGTTTCCTGCTCCGTACCCGCGACGCCGTGAATAAGCATATTTCGTAAATGTCCGTTGCTCGCGTTTCGCACGGCGCCGCGCTCGAATTCGCCGGCGAAATCTGCTATCACGAGACACATACGTCAGACCGAACGTGCAAGTGCAAGGCCGCAGGCACCTGGATCATCGCGCAGTCGAACAGGCGACAGAATTCGCCGCGCCACCCGGCGTGGCCACGCTGCCGCCGCATAAGGAGGCGATCGTGACCGTCATGCAAAGAAAGTCCGTTGCTGCGTTGCAAAGCGAAGCGGCCGAAAGCGAGGAAGTGCTTCAGGAACACGGCGGCCACGCGCTGAAGCGTTCGCTCACCGCGCTCGATGTCGTGTTGCTCGGCATCGGCTGCATCATCGGCGCGGGGATTTTCGTGCTGACGGGCCACGCGGCCGCCACCAACGCCGGCCCCGCGATCATCATCTCTTTCGTGCTCGGCGCAATCGTTTGTGCGCTCGCTGGCCTGTGTTATGCAGAGATGGCTTCCACCGTGCCCGTATCGGGGAGCGCGTACACCTACGCTTATGCGACGATGGGCGAACTGATTGCGTGGCTCATCGGCTGGGATCTGATACTCGAATACGCGGTCGGCGCAACGACCGTCGCGATCGGATGGTCGGGTTATGTCGTGAGCTTTCTGCATTCGATCGGCATCGACATACCCGAACAGCTTGCGAAAGCGCCTTTCGCTTACGATCCCGGTCACGGCTGGAGTCATGTCGGCGCGATCCTCAACGTGCCCGCGATGGTGATCGTCGGGCTCATCACGATTCTTCTGGTTATCGGCATACGCGAGTCGGCGCGTGTGAACAGCTTCATCGTCGTCATCAAGGTGCTGATCGTGCTCGCGTTCATCGCGGCGGGCATCGCCTATGTCGATACGAACCACTGGGTCACTCCGCAAAATCCGACCGGCGCGTTCATACCGCCGAATACCGGCGAGTCGGGCGTGTTCGGCATGAGCGGCGTCTTGCGTGGCGCGGCCGTCGTGTTCTTTGCCTATATCGGTTTCGATTCGGTATCGTGCGTCGCGCAGGAGACGCGCAATCCGCGACGCGACATGCCGATCGGCCTTCTCGGTTCGCTCACGATCTGCACCATTCTCTACGTGCTCGTTTCGTACGTACTCACCGGCATCGTGTCTTACGACAAGCTGAACGTGTCGGACCCGATCGCAGTCGGCGTCGATGCGATCGGCATGCGCTGGCTTTCGCCCATCGTGAAACTGGGCGCGATTTTCGGTCTGACGTCGGTGATTCTCGTGCTGTTGCTGTCGCAGCCGCGCATCTTCTATTCGATGGCGAAGGACGGACTCTTGCCACCGTTCGCATCGAAGATTCACCCGCGCTTTCACACGCCCTATATCACGACCATCATCACCGGCATCATCGTGATGATTCTTGCGGGACTGTTGCCCATCGGTCTCGTCGGTGAACTCGTGAGCATCGGCACGCTGTTCGCGTTCATGGTGGTGTGCATCGGCGTGCTCGTGTTGCGCATCACGCAGCCGAATCTCGAACGCGCATTCAAGACGCCCGCGGTGTATGTGGTCGCGCCGCTCGGCGCGTTGTCATCGCTCTTTCTGATGTCCGGCCTGCCCGCCGATACGTGGATACGGCTCATCGTCTGGATGGCGATCGGCGTCGTCATTTACTTCGGCTACGGCATACGTCATAGCAGGCTGCGCAATCAGCGAGAAGCCGCGCCGCGTCGCCCCGCTCGCGGATGACATTCGAAGGGCCGCTCGAATCGCGGCCCTTGCTTCATTCCGACGCGCGTTTCGATTCGTGTTCGCGCGCTTCTTCAGGGCTTTCGTAGATATACGGCGCGACGCCGCGACGTTTCAGTGCGTCGCCGAGTTTCAGCCTTAGAAAGCTGCTCGTCGTATAGCGCGTCACGCGGTCATAGTGTCCATCGACGAGCTCCGTGACCATTTCCGAATACGCGTCGAGCATGTCGGGGCGAATCGAAAAGTTATCGTAGTTCACGATCGCGTGCGGCTTCGTCGTCACGCCCGCTAACTGCTTTTCGACTTCGCGGCGAATCGCTTCGACATCGCTCAGGCTCTTCACTTCATGGCCTTCGAAGTTGATGAAGAAGAGATTCTTCTCCGCGTCGTAGCTGAAGCGTTCGGAGAGATCGAGCCTCAGCAGGATATTGCGCAAGCCCATTGGCGCATCGCGGAAGATGCGTTCGTCCATCAGACGCGGCGGCGTGTCCATGATCGGCGCGAAACCCATTTGCGCGACGATGTCTCGCTCGATATCGACGCCCGGTGCGACCTCGGTCAGCGCAAGTCCCTTGTCCGTGAGTTCGAACACGCAGCGCTCGGTGATATAGATCACGGTCTGCCCGCGCTCCGCCGCATAACGCCCGCTGAACGTGCGATGCTCGACGGCATCGACGAACTTGCGGCATTCGCCTTCGCGGCGAATCTCGAGCTTGCCTTCGTTGATCGCGACATCGAGCTTGCCCGCATTGAAAGTGCCGACGAACACGACCTTCTTGGCCGCCTGGCTGATATTGATGAAGCCGCCCGCGCCCGCGAGCTTCGGCCCGAACTTGCTCACGTTGAGATTGCCTTCGCCGTCCGCTTGCGCAAGGCCTAGGAACGCGATGTCGAGGCCGCCGCCATCGTAGAAGTCGAACTGATACGGCTGATCGATGATCGCCTGCGTATTCGTCGCCGCGCCGAAATTGAGGCCGCCCGCGGGAATGCCGCCGATCACGCCCGGCTCCGTCGTCATCGTGAAGAGATCGATCACCTGCTCTTCGTTCGCGACGCTCGCGATGCCCTCCGGCATGCCGATGCCGAGATTCACGACGCTATTGGCCATCAATTCGAACGCCGCTCGCCGCGCGATGATCTTGCGTTCCGTAAGCGACATCGGCGGCACCGAACTCGCGGCCACGCGCAATTCGCTCGAAAACGCCGCGCTGTATTGCTCGCCGAAGGTCTGCCAGTGATTGTCGGGCTTCGCCAGTACGACGCAGTCGACCATCACGCCGGGTATCTTCACTTGGCGCGAGTTGAGCGTGTTCGATTCCGCAAGCCGCTCGACTTGCGCGATCACGATGCCGCCCGAATTGCGCGCGGCCATCGCGATGGACAACGCTTCGAGCGTCAGCGCTTCCTTTTCCATCGTGACGTTGCCGTTGAGATCGGCGGTCGTTCCGCGCACGATGGCGACGTCGATCGGAAAGGTCTTGTAGTAGAGATAATCCGTGCCGTCGATCTCCATGAGCCGCACGAGATCTTCCGTCGTGCGCGCATTGAGCTTGCCGCCGCCGTTGCGCGGATCGACGAAGGTGCCGAGCCCGACCGTCGAAAGTTGCCCTGGCCGATGCGCGGCGATATCGCGAAAGAGCTGCGAGATCACGCCTTGCGGCAGGTTATACGCTTCGATGCGATTCTCTATCGCCATCTTCTGAAGGCCCGGCACGAGTCCCCAGTGCCCGCCGATCACGCGCTTGACGAGCCCTTCGCGCGCCAGATGATTGAGGCCTTTGCTGCGGCCATCGCCCTGGCCCGCCGCATACACGAGCGTGAGGTCCGCGATCGGATCGTCGCCTTCGACGAAGCGTTCTTCGAGCGCGATCGCCACTTCCTCCGCGAAGCCGATGCCGACGAAACCGCTCGTCGCGATCGTGTCGCCCGAGCGGATCAGACGCACGGCCTCGCGCGCGGACGAGATCTTGCCGCGTTCGACGAGGCGCGCTGTCGATGGAAACGGATGGCGGGTCGGCGTGTTGCTGGCGGTCATGGCGTCTCCTGTCTGCCGCATTTCTTATCGTGAGTTTCGCTTGAATACGCGCCGCCTGCTTGCGTCGAACGCACGCAAATCATCTGATTTGCGCCGTTATATCTCGACGCGCGCGCCGAGTTCGATCACGCGATCGGCCGGTAATCGCAAATAGGCCGCGACGTTGCCGACATTGTGCAACATGATCGCGAACAGCCGTTCGCGCCATAAGGCCATGCCGGCGCCGGGCGTCGGCACGACGGTCGCGCGCGACATGAAGTACGAGATCGTCGCGCGATCGAATTTCAGCCCGGCCCCGCGGCACTTTTCCAGCGCGGCGGGAAGATCGACTTCGTCCTTGAAACCGTAGTTCACCGTCACCTGGAAGCAGCCGTTGCCGAGCGTTTCGATCGACACGCGGCGCGCTTCGTCGACCCATGGCACAGGCTCGGTCGCGACCGTCAAAAAGACCGTGTGTTCGTGCAGCACGCGGTTATGCATGAGGTTGTTCAGCAGCGAATGCGGCACGCCGCTCGGATCGTTCGACATGAAGATCGCCGTGCCTTCCACGCGCGCCGGCGAACGTTCGAGCAGGTTGGCGAGAAACGGCTTGAGCGGCATCGTGCCCGCACGCGCGCGCGCTTCCTGAATCATCATCTGCGCACCGCGTCCCCACGTCGCCATGATCGTGAACATCACGAGACCGATCGCCACCGGGAACCAGCCGCCGTCCGCAATCTTCAGGCAATTCGCCGAAAAGAACATCGCGTCGATCACGAAGAAGAATGCGGTGGCGAAGATACATAGTGCCCAGTTGTATCGCCACGCATAGCGGATCACGAAGAACGTCAGCAACGTGGTGATGAGCATCGTGCCCGTGACCGCGATGCCGTATGCGGAGCCGAGCGCCGTCGACGAGCCGAAGCCGAGCACGGCCGCGACCACTGCGAGCAGGAGCGTCCAGTTGATGCCCGGCACATAGATCTGCCCGATCTCCCGCGCCGATGTGTACACGACGCTCATGCGCGGCAGAAAGCCGAGCTGCATCGCCTGCTTGGTCATCGAATAGGTGCCCGAGATCACGGCCTGCGATGCGATCACGGTCGCGATGGTGGAGAGCACGACCATCGGATACAGCATCCACGATGGAAAGAGCCGGTAGAACGGATTCTGCAACGCGGCGGGATCGGCGATAAGAAGCGCGCCCTGACCGAGATAGTTGAGCGCGAGCGCGGGGAAGACGATCGCGAACCATGTCAGGCGGATGGGCCGCGAACCGAAGTGGCCCATGTCGGCATAGAGCGCTTCGGCGCCCGTGAGCGAAAGCACGACCGCGCCCAGCGCAACGAACGCGAGCCACCGATGCCGCATGCAGAACTCGAGTCCTTCGAGCGGATTGAGCGCCGCGAGGATATGCGGCGATTCCTTGATGTTCATGAGCCCCGACACGGCCAGCACGATGAACCACAGCACCATCACCGGCCCGAAGACCGCGCCGATGCCCGACGTACCGTGCTTTTGCATCACGAACAGCGCGACCAGCGCGACGAGCGTGAGGGGCACGACATAAGGCTGAAGGCCGGGCGCCGCCACTTCGAGGCCTTCCACTGCGCTCAGCACGGAAATGGCGGGCGTGATGACGCCATCGCCGTAAAAGAGCGCCGCGCCCATCACGCCGACGAGCAGCAGCACATGCTTCAGCCGCTTCTTCGATTCCACCGACGATGCCGCGAGCGCGAGCAGCGCCATGATGCCGCCTTCGCCGTGATTGTTGGCGCGCAGGATCAGCGTCACGTACTTGAGCGACACGATGATGGTGAGCGACCAGAAGATCAGCGACACGATGCCGATCACGTTCGCCGGCTGCAAAGGCAGGCCGCCCGCGGGATCGAACACGGTCTTGAGCGTATAGAGCGGACTCGTGCCGATATCACCGTAGACTACGCCGAGCGCCGCGAGCGAGAGCCCCATCAATGCCGGATGGCCGTGCGGCTTCGGCGCGTGATTGTCATCGGCCGGCAAGCCGGGTGCAGTCGATCCCATGATTCCTCCCTGCTTTTCCGAGCCGCGCATACGGGCGGCCTATTTGTCAGAGGATGAGCGTCTGCCTTGCTGTGTCGATAAAAGTATAGGAACGAAGCGCGGTTATGTCCGCGCAGGCTTCGTTACGCGTATTTGATCTGAGCGACCGCGCGCAGCTCGTCGGCAGTGGCGGTGCCGTAGCCGAAGAACTCCAGATACGCCGGAATCATCTCGAACAGCATGTCCGTGCCGACCTGCACGGCGCAGCCCTTGTCTTTCGCGGCGCGCAGGAGCGGCGTGTATTCCGACTTCATCACCACTTCGCCGACGAACGTGCCTGGCGCGATGCGGTCGATATCGAACGGCAGCGGGTCCGTGTCCTTCATGCCGAGCGGTGTCGCGTTGACGATGACGTCGAAGCCGTCGGGATCTTTCGTATCGGTTCTGACGATCAGGTTCGGATAGTGCTCGCGCAAGCGCGAGGCGAGCCCTTCGACGGACGCCGTGTTGGTGTCGAAGATAGCGAGTTCCGCGACGCCCGCCGCCGCGAGCGATGCCGCGATCGGCGAGCCGACGCCGCCGCTGCCGAGCACGAGCACGCGTGTGCCCGCGAGTTTGCGGCCCTTGCGCTCGACGCCGCGCACGAACCCAGCGCCGTCGAACTGATCGCCGACGAGCGTGCCGTCTTCGCGCTTCAGGATTGCGTTGCAGGCTCCGGCGATGCGCGCGGTGGGACTCACTTCATCCATCAGGCCGACGGTCGTGATCTTGTGCGGCATGGTGACGAGCGCGCCGCGGATGTTCGTCAGCTTGAACAGATGCGGCAGGAACGCGACGTAATCGTCGGGTTTGACGCCCATCGGCACGACGACCGCATCGATGCCCTGTTTGTCGAACCAGGGGTTGTAGATCATCGGCGCCTTGAACGCTTCGGTCGGGTAGCCGAGGTGAGCAATCAGAGTGGTCTTGCCGCTGATCATGGCAGCTCCTTTCACGATGTCGGACGCGCGCGGTCGCGCTCCGATCATGATAGAGCGGATTGCGTCTGCCGCAGTGCGGCAATCAGTGACTCGCGCCGAGGTAGGCCGCCTTCACCGACGGATCGTTGCGCAACTGCTCTGCGGGGCCGTGCGTCGCGACGCGTCCGTTTTCGAGCACGTAGCCGTAATCCGCGACATTGAGCGCTGCGGCTGCGAACTGTTCGACTAGCAGCATCGTGACGCCGTCCGCTTTGAGGCGCTCGATGATGCGAAAGACTTCGTCGACGAGAATGGGCGCGAGACCCATCGACGGCTCGTCGAGCAGGACGAGGTCCGGATTGAGCATGATGGCGCGCGCCATGGCGAGCATCTGCTGTTCGCCGCCCGATAGCGTGCCGGCGAGTTGATTGCGGCGTTCTTTCAGACGCGGAAAGAGTTCGATCGCGCGTTCGAGATCGGCGCTGACATCGCCCTTCGGGCGCGACCATGTGAGACGCGGGAAAGCGCCGAGCAGCAGGTTATCGGTGACGGACATGGTCGCGAATACGCGGCGTCCTTCTGGTGAATGCGCGAGTCCGAGGCGCGCGATCTTGTGCGAATCGAGCGAATCGATGCGCTTGGAGTTGCTGCCGACGCCCATTGTGATTTCGCCCTCGGTCGGCTTGATCATGCCGGAGATGGCGCGCATCGTCGTGGTCTTGCCGGCGCCGTTCGAGCCGATCAGCGTGACGACTTTTGCCTTCGGCACGGTTAGTGAGATGCCGTGGAGGACTTTGACTTTGCCGTAGCCGGCGTGGAGGTTTGTTATCGTCAGCATTTTTCTTTTTCGGCTTTTGGGGGAATCCTGTGATCGTGTCGGTCTATTAGCACTGCCCCTGTGCGGGGCGGCACTCACTTTCTTTGCTGCTGCAAAGAAAGTAAGCAAAGAAAGCAGCTTCCGATACGCCCGCGGTCACACGCAATTTGGGTAGTCCTCTCGTCCATCGTGGGCTGCCTAAAGAGTGCCCTCATAGGCCCCATCGGGCTTGGCTCGCGCACGGTCTGTCTCATCGCACCACACACCAAACTGGTTCAGCACCAAATAGCTCCGGCCCGCTTCGCGGCCGACCGGTCAATCGGGTCCGCGCGTGCTTCTCTACTAACGTCTCCATCTCACTGCAATCGCCGCCCTTTGGTTTCCCTTGCATACCCAACGGCAGCGCGTAGCGCTGTGCCGAAGCTCTTTCGTGCTGAACCAGTGTCCTCAGCGCTTTCGGGCGGCGGACCGTGCGCGATCCAAGCCCGATTGGTCCTTTGAGGGCGACACTTAGCCGAGTGCCATCGAGGACGAGAGAACTACCCAAATTGCGTGTGACCGCGGGCTTTAAAAGCTGCTTTCTTTGCCTACTTTCTTTGCAGCAGCAAAGAAAGTAGGTGCCGCCCCGCACAGGGGCAACGCTAATAGACCACTAAAAAAACGGGATCCGGCGAAAACAAAACCTAAGCCACCTGCGCCGCCTGTCCCCCCAAATAAGCCTCGATAACCTTCTCATTAGCCTGAATCTCGGAAGGCTTCCCTTCGGCGATTTTCTGCCCGAAGTCCAGCACGGAAACCGTATCGCAAACGCTCATCACCACATCCATATGATGCTCGATCAACACAAGCGTGATGCCATGATTGCGCACCTTGCGAATGATCGCGACGAGTTCGCGAATATCCGGCGCGGTCAATCCGGCCGCGGGTTCATCGAGCAGAAGCAATTGCGGATCGAGCGCCAACGCACGCGCGATTTCAAGCAGACGCTGCTTGCCGTAGGGCAGATTGCGCGCTTCCTCTCCGGCGACATGCTCCAGGCCCACAAAACGAAGCATGTTGAACGCACGCTCACGCGCCGAGCGCTCTTCGCGCCGATATCGCGGACTCATCACGCCGACATCCGCGATGTTCGATCTGAACGTGTGATGCAAGCCGACGAGCACATTCTCCAGAGCCGTCATCTCGCCGAAGAGCTGCACGTTCTGAAACGTCCGAGCGATGCCCGACAGCGCAATCTTCGACGATGTACGCCCCGCGAGCGATTGCCCCTCGTATTCGATCGCGCCAGCAGTCGGGACATAGATGCCCGTCAGCACGTTCATCATCGTGCTCTTGCCGGAACCGTTGGGACCGATGAGGCCGTGGATCGTGCCGCGCTTCACAGTGAGATTCACATCGTTCAACGCCTTCAGGCCGCTGAACTGCATCAGCACGCCGCGCACGTCGAGGATCGTATCCGCGCCTTCCGTATCGACCGCCGCGACGGCATCGTCCTGGCGCGTATGGCTCGCGAGCTCATCGGTATCGACCTTCGTCACGCGCACGCGGCCAAGGTTCAGCGTCTTGCGCACGAAGCCGACGATGCCATCCTGCAGGTAATAAACGACGAGCAGGATCATCAGACCGAAGATGGTCAGACGCCAGTCGGTGAGCGCCTCGATCCAGAACGAAAACACCGCTAGTCCCGCCGTGCCGACGATCGGCACCGCAACGCGCTGCGGCGTCGTGGTCTTCTTCGCGAGCGCAAGCGCGGCGCCCGCGACGACGACGACCGCCAGCGCCGTCGCGACGACGCGGAAGTTGGAGATATCGTCGAGCAGCTTGGGTAACATGACGATCACCGTCGAACCGATGATCGCGCCCGTGCGCGTCTTGCGTCCGCCCATGATGATGGCGAGCAGGAAGAGGATGGTCAGTTCGAAGTTATAGGTGTTAGGCGAAATGTATTGCTCGGAATACGAGTACAGGCAGCCCGCGAGGCCCGCGAATCCCGCACTGATTACGAATGCAATTACCTTGTAGCGATACACCGACACGCCCATGCAGTCCGATGCGATGGGGCTGTCGCGCAGCGCTTCGAATGCGCGCCCGAGATGCGACTTCAGCACGCGATGCACGACGATCAGCGACACGACGAGCAGCGCCGCGACGAGCCAGTAGTACTGCACCTCATCGAGCCTGTGTCCCGCGAACATCGGCTTCGGGATCTTGAGACCCATCGGTCCGTTGGTGAGGAAATCCATCTCGTTGATGAGAATCTGGATGATCGTGCCGAACGCGAGCGTCACCATCGCGAGATACGGACCGGACACGCGCAGCGCGGGCAATGCAAGGATCGCGCCGAAGCCGGCTGTGATCAGAATCGAAAGCGGCGCGGTCAGATAGAACGGCATGCCGAGCTTGATGAACAGCACGCCCGCCGTGTATGCGCCCACGCCGAACAATCCCGCGTGACCGAGCGACACTTGCCCCGTGTAACCCACGACGATATCGAGCCCGAACAGCAGGATCGCGTAGATCATGATGGTTTCGACGAGGTGGATGTAGTACGGATTGCCCGACGCCACCGGGAAAATTGCGAGTGCGGCGAGTCCGACGAGCGCCGCGATCCAGTTCTTTGCTTTCATCGTCGCCGCCTCAGACTTTCTTGATCGCCGTCTTGCCGAAGAGACCTGCGGGCTTGACCGCGAGCACGATCAAGAGCAGCACGAGTCCCGGCACGTCCTTGTAGCCGGTGGAGATATAGAAGCCGGTCGTCGTCTCCGCGATGCCCAGGATCATCCCGCCGACGATGATGCCCATGCCGCTCGACAAGCCACCGATGATCGCCACGGCAAACGCCTTGAGGCCGAGCACCGCGCCCATCGTCGCGCCGGTCAATGTCAGCGGCGCGATCAAAACCCCTGCAAATGCAGCGGTCAACGACGAAAGCGCATATGAAAACGTGATGACGAGGCCGGTGTTGATGCCCATGAGCGACGCTGCATCGCGATCGTTCGCGGTCGCGACCACGGCCTTGCCGAAGATCGTCTTGCGGTTGAAGAACTCGACCGCGAGCATCATCACGAGCGCGCCGCCGACGACGAGCAGTTCCATCGGCAGCACGTTTGCGCCGAAGACCTTCAGTGGCGCTTCGGGCAGGGGCGAAGGAAAGCGCAGATCGTCGCGGCCCCAGACGTTTTCCGCGACGTTCTTGAAGATGATGCCGAGCGCGATCGTCGACATGATCCAGCCGAACTCGGACTTGATCTTGATGGCGGGCCGCACGCCGATGCGTTCGACGAACGCGCCCTGCGTGAGGCCGAAGAGACACACGAGCGGAATCATCAGCCAGTAGTTGACGCCAGCGGATACGAGCGTGAGGCCGACGAGCGCGCCGAGCATCAGGGCATCGCCCTGGCCGAAGTTCAGCGTGCCGGATGTGGCGAAGGTGAGTTGATAGCCGAACGCGATCACGGCGTAGATCATGCCGAGTGCTATGCCGCTATAGACGAGTTGAAGGAGGATCATGGTCGGGGTTTTTCTTGTGCAGGTCTGCGCTTCTTGAGATTCCTGATTTCGCTTCGGTCTATAGCTTTTGCGTGATGCTGTTTTGCTGGATCGCGTTTTCGTGTCGGCTCGGTGTCGTCGCCGGATCCCGCTCTCGCGTCGGTCTATTAGCACTGCCCCTGTGCGGGGCGGCACTCACTTTCTTTGCTGCTGCAAAGAAAGTAAGCAAAGAAAGCAGCTACTGATACGCCCGCGGTCACACGCAATTTGGGTAGTCCTCTCGTCCATCGTGGGCTGCCTAACGAGTGTCCTCAAACACCTAATCGGGCTTGGCTCGCGCACGGTCCGTCTCATCGCACCACACACCAAACTGGTTCAGCACCAAATAGCTCCAGCCCGCTTCGCGGCCGACCGGTCAATCGGGTCCGCGCGTGCTTCTCTACTAACGTCTCCATCTCACTGCAATCGCCGCCCTTTGGTTTCCCTTGCGGACCCGGCGGCAGCGCGTAGCGCTGTGCCGAAGCTCTTTCGTGCTGAACCAGCGCCCTTCGAAAACTGGTTCGTCAGACCGTGCGCGAGCCAAGCCCGATTGGTCCTTTGAGGGCACTCTTTAGGCGAGTGCCATCGAGGACGAGAGAACTACCCAAATTGCGTGTGACCGCGGGCTTGAAAAGCTGCTTTCTTTGCCTACTTTCTTTGCAGCAGCAAAGAAAGTAGGTGCCGCCCCGCACAGGGGCAACGCTAATAGACCGACACGAATACGGGATCCGGCGATATAAAAAAATCAATTCGAAGCAGTAGTGGTCTGCTTGGACCGCAGAGTCCCGCCGCCTTTCTTATCGGCGTCATACGCATAGATCACCCGCCCGCCCTTCACCTCCCCGATAACCGGCACATTCGGCGTAATAGCCTCGTGATCGCCCTTCGTAAAGGGCTTGTCGTACACCATCACGACACCTTCGACCTTAGTGTTCAAATTCTCGAGCGCTTCCTTGACCTTCGGCCCATCCGTCGTCCCCGCCTGCTTGATGGCCGCAGCAAGCAAATACACCGAGTCGTAACCTTGGGCAGCAGAAACCGGCGAATCGATCCGCTCGTTCTTCGGCTTGAATTCCTTCAGATAAGCCTCGATGAAGGCCTTGCGCTTCGGCGTGTTCGCTTCCTGAATGAAAGTCTGCGGCATGCGCGCACCTTCGCCGTTAGTGCCGGCATTGTCGATGTAATTGGCCATCGAAAGCGTCCAGCTACCGATCAAAGGCACCTTCCATCCAAGCTTGGCCATGCCGTTCGCGATCTGCGCAAGCTCGGGCCCGATGCCGTAAGTCAGCACCGCTTCCGCACCGGCCTCCTTCGCCTTCAGCAACTGGGCCGTCATGTCGACGTCCTTGATGTTGAACTTCTCCACGGCGACGGGCTTCACGCCTTTCGCGGCAAGCGCCCTTTCCAGATCCTCGCGGCCGAGCTGGCCGTAGTTGGTCGAATCGGCGAGAATCGCGACCTTCTTGAAGCCTCGCTTCGTCACCTCTTCCTCGTCGATCATCGGCGCCTGAATGCGATCGGCGGCAGCGTTGCGGAACACGTAGTTATCGGGCTGATCGTCGAATTGCTTCGTCACCACCGTGCCGGTCGCGACATTGTTGAACACCGGAATCTTCGCTTCCTGAAAGAAGCGCTGCGATGCGAGCGCTACGCCCGTGTTGATATAGCCGACAACCGCGACAACCTTCTCCTTGTTGATGAGCTCCTGCGCGATCTGCACGCCGCGCTCGTTCTTCGCTTCGTCATCGCGCTCGACCAGCACGATCTGACGCCCAAGCACGCCGCCCGATTTGTTGATCTCGGCGGTGGCAAGACGCACGCCATCGCGCATGCTGACACCCATGGAAGACGAACCGCCCGTGAACGGACCATCGACGCCGATCTTGATCGGGTCGGCCGCGTGCGCCAACGAGAAAACGCCGAACGCGAGCGTGCTCGCAATGAGCTTCATCTTCATGTGTGTCTCCGTCGCCTGATTCGTTATTTGAAAGTCCCATGCAACGCGGCGAATTTCGCAATGCCCTTTAAACGCATTCCGCGTTATCGATTACATAGACTGTGAGCGAGTTTAGAAAAATGTAAGGATATGACCATATTCGGACATACCCGAAGAGCACGAGCGTTAGCCCACACCCGATGCATCGCAACTGTGCAAAGCCCGGCATAACCCGGAAAAGATGCGAATTTAGACAGCATCCCAAAGCGTTTTCATGGCTTTCGAAACGGAGAAAACAGCGGGTATACGCGTAACGCCAAAGAAAAAAACGCGCGGCATCCCGGAGGATGACCGCGCGTAACCTTGCGCACTCTTCAGGCTATCGCAGCGATGACAGCGTTTGCGCGATGCACTTGTTATCGCGGCGCACCGGTTTCGATCGCGTGCGCGAACTGACGCAGCACCGCGCCCGATGCATCGGTGACGGCCCAGAACGTCATGCCATCGCGATTCCAGCGCGCGAGCGCGTAACCATCGTCGGATTGCGTGACGACCGGCTCCGTCTTCGCTTCGCCCTTGCGCTCGGGAAATACGTACACGTCGATCGGATGCTTCAGGTAGCGATACACGACGACCGCCACCGGCCGATGATCGATGTAATCCAGCCGTCCGCCGACGAGCGCGAAGCCCGGACCCGCCGGATCGATCACCGGCGGCGCATAGTCGATCCGGCCGTTGAACCACGGCTTCACGGTGTGCTTGTCGCTGGACAACACGTCGATCGGACGATCCGACATCAGCGCGCGCACATGGCTCGACACGATCTCCTGCGCGATGGGCGAGCCCGTCGATACGGACGAGACGAGCGGCAGCGCCTGGAACCACAGCATCGTGCCGAGCACGAGCGCCGAGAGCGTCGCGCCCGCGAATGCGCCGCCGAAGAACGGCCACGGCGCGGCAAACGGATTGCGCGAGCCGCGTTTCGCCGGACGCGCCGGCTCGCGCCTGCACGCCTCTTCCTCGGCCTGAGCCCGCACGCGCGCCAGCACTTGCGTGCGCAGATGCACCGGCGCGCGCTGATACAGCGAACCATCGGTAAGCCTCGCATCGAGCGAGGCAATGTCGTTATTTTCCATTTCCCGACTCCTCTGCGTGACCCGGTCCCGCGCGGCGCACGAGGCGCACGCTCGGCTTGTCCTGCCCGCCCTGGGCCGCGCGCACCGCCCCCGCCAGCATCTTGCGGCCGCGCGCGAGCCGTGACATCACCGTGCCGATCGGCACGCCGGTCACGGATGCAACTTCCTTGTAGCTCATGTCTTCGAGTTCGCGTAACACCAGCACCTCGCGAAAGGCGATCGGCAGCGCCTCCAGCGCGCGATGCACCAGATGAATTTCGTCGCGGCGCACGGCGAGCGTTTCGGGATCGGCCGCGCCTTCCTCCGACCATCCCGGCAAGGCTTCGTCGCCGCCCAGTTCCTCGTCGTAGGGCGTCGCGTCGGCGAGTTGCACGCGCCGCCGCCACTCCGTGAACCACGTATTGCGCACGATCGCGAGCAGCCACGCACGCGCGTTCGCCTCCTCGCCGCCTTCGAATCCGCCGAAGAAACGGAACGCGCGCAGATAGGCTTCCTGCACGACATCGTCGGCATCGTTCGCGCTTCCCGACAGCCAGCGCGCGAGGTTGTACGCGGCGTCCAGATGCGGCATCACCGTCGCTTCGAAGCGCGCGTGTGCCGCCTCGGCGTCCGCCTGGCCGCGGCGCCCGGACCTGTCTTCTTTCGACCTGCCTGGCCACATCGCGCGGGTCTCCTTTCCACAATCACGTTCGGAAAACTTCGTTCGGGCGCGGCGGCATCGCTTTTCCGCGCCTTCCCATCCGTTACTCCTCACGCGGGCGCTTTATTCCCGTTTGCAACGGCGACTCAAAAAAATATAGCGGGAATATCCCGCCGCATTCGCTGGTTCGATGGACGGATGCCAACGTGATCCTGCCCGCCGCAACGGGCATCGCCGGCTTCGCGCCCATGCACCGAGCCGCCGTGGGCCCGACTTCACCGATTCGAACGACAAGAACCGCGGCCGTCATCATCAAAGGAACCATCATGAAACCCGACCCGAACGCACTGCCGCCCGCGCAGCAACGCGACGAACTCGACGAGCACGGCAAGCGCCGCCGCACCGCACTTTCGTGCATGGCCTGGGCGGGCGCCGGCGTCATCTGGACGGTGAGCGGCGGCGTGCCCGTTTCGCGCCTGATCTCGTCGGCGGAAGCGGCCGAGCAGACCGGCTCGTTTAGCTTCGTGCAGATCAGCGACAGTCACATCGGCTTCAACAAGGATCCGAACACGGAGCCGACGAGCACGCTCGAAGAAGCCATCAACCGCGTAAGCGCGATGGAAAAACGCCCCGCGTTCATGATCCACACGGGCGACATCACGCATCTGTCGAAGCCCGCGCAATTCGACACGGCGACGCAGATCATCGGCAAGTCGGGCATGGACGTGCATTACGTTCCCGGCGAGCACGACGTGCTGGTCGAAGAAGGCAACGCGTTTTTCGACCGCTTTTCCGGGCAATACGGCAAAGGCAGCACGCGTCACTGGTACAGCTTCGATCAGGGCGGCGTGCATTTCATCGGCCTGACCAACGTGATCGACCTGAAGGGCGGCGGCCTCGGCTTTCTCGGCGATGCGCAGCTCGCGTGGCTCAAGGCGGATCTGCAGGGCAAATCGAGCAGCACGCCGATCGTCGTGTTCGCGCACATTCCGCTGTGGGCGTTGTATCCGCAATGGGGATGGGGCACCGACGACAGCGCGCAGGCGCTCGCGCTCTTGAAACGCTTCGGCTCGGTAACGGTGCTGAACGGCCACGTCCATCAGGTGGCGCAGAAAGTGGAGGGAGAGATGCGCTTTTATTCAGCGATGTCGACGGCGTTTCCGCAGCCCGCGCCGGGCGCACCGTCCGGTCCGGGGCCGATGAAAGTGCCATCCGA
Organism: Caballeronia sp. LZ008; assembly: GCF_031451435.1. Classification (NCBI taxonomy): domain Bacteria; kingdom Pseudomonadati; phylum Pseudomonadota; class Betaproteobacteria; order Burkholderiales; family Burkholderiaceae; genus Caballeronia; species Caballeronia sp. LZ008. Next base: position 967,841 of record NZ_JARUXK010000004.1, read on the forward strand.
ACAATTGCGCACGATGCTCGGCCTGCGCGAAGTCACGCATATCGCGGGACGCGGGCAACTTGCCGTCACCGATACGTCGCTCGCGGGGGTGCAGTCATGATCGCATCGACGATTGCGCACTACGTTTCGCCCGACAATCTCCGCCCGCTCGCCGGCAAGCTGCTGCGCCAGGCCGCGCTTGCGCTGGTCGTGAAAGGCGTCATCGGCGTGGCGATTCCGTCGGCGTGCGCGGCAGAACCCGCGCAACAGGTCGCGCTGGCGAACGCGCCGACCGTTTCCATCGACAACTTCGCGTTCAATCAGGCGACGATTACCGTGCCCGTCGGTACGAAGGTGACGTGGGTGAATCACGACGACATGCTGCATACCGTCGCCGACGAGGGAAAGAGCTTCAAGTCCGATCCGCTCGACAGCGGCGACAGCTTCTCGCATGTGTTCGACAAACCGGGCACGTACAAGTACTTCTGTTCGCTGCATCCGCACATGACGGGGACGGTCGTCGTGCAATGAGTCGCGTCAGCCGCGCGCCTTCGCGATCGCGGCGAGATTGCCCTCGCCGAATCCGTGATGCCCGCGCCGCTCGACGATCTCGAAGAACATGTCGCCGGGCTTGCGCTCGACGAACGTCTGCAGAAAAAGCTGCGGCGTGCCGTCTCCGAGAATCTCGCCGTCGACGAGAATGCCGCGCGTGCGCAGCTTTCCGATGTCGAGACCGTGGCCCGGCAGACGCTCGTCGATCTCGTCGTAATAGCGCGGCGGCGGCTGCAGGAAGCGCACGCCGCGCGCCATCAATGCATCGACGGAAGCGAAAATATCCGCCGATGCCAGCGCGATATGCTGCACGCCCTCGCCTTCGTGATCGGGCAGATATTGCTGCATCAGATCCGTGCGATAGGTGCCTTCCTCGTACACCGGAATGCGGATCGAGCCGCACGGCGAAAGCGTGACGGCGGAATCCTGCGAGACGTGCCAGTCTGGATGCACCTGATGAATCTCCGAGAAGTGCAGCACTTCCCGATAGAAATCGAGCCATTCCTGAATGCGGCCTGCGCCGACCGTCTGCGTGAAGTGGTCGACTTCGAGCAGGCCGGTGCCGTTGAGATCCGCGCGTGCTCCCGGAATCGGACGAAAGTCGATGTCGTAGATCGATGTCTCGCCGCTGTTCTTGCCCGGCCAGTGATCGACGAAATAGATATGCGAATCGCCGATGCCTTGAATCGCCGGAATCGCAAGCTCGTTCGGGCCGATTTTTTCGCCCTCGAAATCCCACGCGCCGTATTCGAGCGCGCGCTCGTGGGCGACCTGCGCATCGAGCACGCGAATGCCGATCGCCGCGATGCCGACGCCATGCGACTCGGCAAAGCGCGACGCGAACGAGTCCGGCTCCGCGTTCAACAGAAAATTCATGCTGCGCTGGCGAAAGAGCGTCACCGCCTTGCTGATGTGCTGCGCGACGGGCACGAAGCCGAGCGTCTCGAACAGTCGGGCGAGCCCTTCAGGATCGGGGCTGGAAAACTCGACGAACTCCAGCCCCGCGATGCCGAGCGGATTGTCGCCGAGGTTCGAATCGGGCGTCGCGCGGGCGGAGGAAGAGGAGTCGGGCTGGGTCATCGGCAATACCTCGAAAATGTACGATCTGGTTCACGGACGCAAAACTACCACGACCTGCTGCTTCCGTGCGACCGGCGGCTTCATCCAAATGGCCGCGACGATGCGCCTAGAGTAGCGGCAGCGGGATTGCCGTGTCAAAGCCGGGGCCGCCCGACGCGTCCCGGCCGATCGTACGCGCCTTCAGGCGGCGAGGCGCGCCGCGCTCATCGACGGACGCTTCGCTTGCGGCGGAAACACGTTCCAGGTGCCGTCGTCATGGCGGAAGAAGATGATCGCGAGCGGGCCGCCCGGATGCTGCGCCTCGATGCAGACGTAGCGCGCGCCGGTGACATGCGAACGGCACAGACGCACGACGCGTGCCGGATGCGCGGCAGTCGGGGCGAGCCATTTGTCGACGGCCCAGTGCAGCGAGTTTTCGGTGGTTTGCATGATGGTCTCCTCGGAATCGATCGGCAAAACGTGAGGTTCAGGCTGCGAGCGCCACGTTCATGCGGCGGCGGCGTTCGGCGGCGACATAGGCGCGGAAGAGTCCCGCCACGGCTCTGACGGCCGCGTGGGGATCGATGAAGCACGCTTGCACCTGACGGCTGCGGGCGCGGCCGTCGAGGCACCACGTAACGAAGTGCTCGCAGTTGTTGGTGAGCAGGTGATAGTTGTCTTCGCCGAGGCGGCTGCGGGCGCGGCGCACCGCTTCCATGCCGACGAACTTCGCGGCCGGGTTCTGGCGGATCGTGACTTCATGACCGGCGGCGAACTGCTCGACCGGGACTTCCTCGACCGGGCCGCGATGCAGCGACTTCGCGAAACCGGCATAGTGGATGACCATGCCGTTGCCGGCGTAGATGCCGTGATGTTCATAGCCGGAACGGCGCGTGACGAGTTCGGTGCCGAGCGCGGGTTCGTCGTCGAGCGAGAAGCCGTTCGCGGCGGCTTGCTGTTCGATCAGTCCGATTTGCTGGTTGGTTGACATGGCTGGCTCCGATTTTTCTTTGCTGGCGCCAGGTGTTTGTTCGGCGCCGGGTTGCCTAGCCTTTTGCATCTTCCTTGCCAGTTTCGATAAGCCATTGATTACGTGTGGTTATTGCGGAATCGCGAGCGTGTTTCGACAGCGTTGTGTTTTTCATCGGCCAACAGTTTTCTTGCGTGTTTGTTGGACCTGCTGCACCAGAATTCGCGTCGTGCGGGCCGATCGGACGCGCGCCGCGTGTGTTGGTTATGCGGCGCGACGCCAACATCGCTTGTTGGCGACGACCCAACGGATGCGATTCGGCATGCAGCCATTTCGTTTGCGCCGATGCCGCCAGAACGCAGCCCCATCGGCGATTCGGACGCAATCTCCGCCATTTGGCGTGCGTCGGCATGGGCCTTGCATTGATCCGTGCGTCCTGCTCACAGGCCATCCCGGAGAAACGACATGTGCGCCTTGACCGTCAGCGATCTCGAATACGACCGCGTGCTGGATCACGCGGCGATGTCGGCCATCAGCGGCGGAGGCGGTGCGCCGTGGGTGTTCGGCTGGATCACGCCTTTCGTGGAGCGTTCATCGGGCGGCGGGGCCGCAGCCGGCGCGATTACCCTGATCGATGTGACCAACAACATCTACGCGGTCACGAACAACATCACCAATAACGTGACGAACATCACGGTCGGCCAGATGGTCAATCAGTTTCAGAACGTCGCGGTCAGCAATACGGGCAACGGCGCGACCCTTACCGTCAGCCCGAATTCGGTCGCGGGGAATCGCGCGGGCTAAAGCGGTGCAGATCAAGATTCGCTTCGGACGCGCGTTGGTACACAATGAGCGGGATCGTCCGCAAGGCCCGCCCGACGCCGCGTCACCCAGCATTCCGGAGGTTGCCGTGACCTTCACCACCGAGTTTCGATGGACATCCGCCGCCCGCACCGACACCGGCTGCGTCCGGCAGATCAACGAAGACGCGCTGCTCGATGCGCCCGAGCGCGGACTGTGGGCCGTCGCCGATGGCATGGGCGGCCACGCGGTCGGCGATCTGGCGAGCCGGATGGTGATCGAGAGCCTCGCGAAGGTATCGCCGGCGAACGATCTTGCGGGCACCATCGCCGATGCCCGCGCGCGTCTTCTCGACGTGAACGACAAGCTGCGTGCGGAAGCGGCGCGGCGCCAAGTGTCGCGCATCGGCAGCACGGTCGTCGTGCTCGCTGCGCGCGATGGCGCGTGCGGTTATGTATGGGCCGGCGACAGCCGCATCTATCTGCTGCGCCAGGGACGGCTCGTGCAGCTCACGCGCGATCACAGCCACGTCGAGGAACTGAAGGCGCGCGGGCAACTCACGGCGGAAGAAGCGCTGCATCATCCGGCGCAGCATCTGATCACGCGCGCGGTCGGCGCGCTCGATGTGCTCGAACTCGACGAGAACACGCTTGCCCTGAACGACGGCGATACGTTCCTGCTATGCAGCGACGGTTTATCGAACGAAGTCAGCGAAGCCGAAATGATGAGCGAGCTCGCGCCGGGCAATTGCGATGTCGCCGCGCAAAGGCTGCTGGAAATCGCGCTCGCGCGGGGCGGGCGCGACAACATTTCAGTGGTCGTCGCGCATGCGGTCGATTTGATGGCGACGGATAAGACGCAGGTGAATCCGTCGATTTAAAGGCGGCTCAACCGCCCGCCTCCTTGTTCTTCTGCGCCGCCGCTCGAAACTCCTTCGAATGCAGCCCGTGCTTTTTCAAAAGCATCTGCAGATGCGAGCGGTTCATCTCGTACCGTCTCGCAAGCTCGGCCACCGTTCCGCCGGTTTCCTGCAAGCCTCGTTCGAGAAACGCGCGCTCCGCTTCGTCGCTGGCGACGCGCTTCGCTTCCGCGAGCGAGCTCGCCGTCGCGATGCCGTTTCCGCTCGCCGCCGGCCCGCCCATTGCGAGCGAGAGCGATGACTTCGGCCGTATGTCGACCGGCAGATGATCGATGTCGGCCATATCGCCCGCAAGACACGCGAGGCGGTACACCACGTTCCGCAACTCGCGGATGTTCCCCGGATAGTCATAGTTGCGCAGAAAATCCCGTAGCCGCGGCGACAACTTCACCGGCCGGCGCTTCAATGTCCCGGCCGCTTCGTCGCCGAAATACGCGAGCAGCAGCGGAATTTCATCGCGCCGTTCACGCAAAGCAGGCAGCGTCAGATGAATGACGCTCAGCCGATAATACAGATCCTCGCGAAAACGCCCCTCGTCGCAGAACTTGCGCAAGTTGCGATTGGTTGCCGCGACGATGCGCGTATCCACCGCAATGGGCTCGTCCGAACCCACGCGCTGAATTTCATGCGCTTCCAGCACGCGCAACAGCTTCACCTGCCCCTGCAAAGGCAGTTCGCCGATCTCATCGAGAAAGATCGTGCCCGTGTGTGCGCTTTCGAATTTTCCCTTGCGATCATTGCTCGCTCCGGTGAACGCGCCCTTGCGATGCCCGAATAGTTCGGACTCCAGCAGATTGTCCGGAATCGCGCCGCAGTTCACCGAGATATACGGCTTGTCGGCACGCGATCCGTTCGCGTGAATGACCTTCGCCATCAATTCCTTGCCGGTGCCGCTTTCGCCATCGATCAATACCGGCAAGTCCGTCGGCGCGGCTTTTTCCGCGATTTCCAGCGCTTCCAGCAACTTCGGGTTATCGCCGAACGTGCCTTCGAATACGAAGCTGCGTTCGATCAGCGCCTGCCGCCGCGCGCCCGGCGGAAGATCGCGCTTCGGTTCGGCGGCCGCCGCCTGCACGAAGCGCTCCTTGTGCGACAGTTGCATGACTTCGTCGCGCAGGGTGCTCGCCTGCCGCAACAGCTTTTCGATCTCGGGACGCTCGAGCCGCGAGGTCCATCGAAGCGTCGAGCGCAAGATCTCGATCTTCTCGATGAGCCCCGCATACGAAATCGCCGATGACGCGGGCGCGCTGGTATCGCTTTCCGGTTGGTCGAGTATTTTCATGCTGCGCTCAGTTGCTTTTGCACGAGTTGGTAGTACATGCCCTTTCTCGCGACGAGTTCGTCATGCTTGCCCTGTTCGACGATGCCGCCTTCGTACAGCACGAGAATCTTGTCGGCGCGCATGATCGTCGAAAGGCGGTGCGCGATGATGACCGCCGTGCGCCCTTTCAAAATCTCCTGCATGTTGCCGAGAATATTGCTTTCCGATTGCGTATCGAGCGCGGACGTCGCTTCGTCGAATACGAGCAGACGTGGATCGTGATACAGCGCCCGCGCGATGCATAAGCGCTGAATCTGTCCGCCCGACAACCCTACGCCGCGCTCGCCGACCACCTGCTCATAACCGAGCGGCATCTTCGCGATGAACGCGTGCGCGTCGGCCATCTTCGCGACTTCTTCGATACGCCTTCTGTCCGGCGCTTCATCGCCGCTCGCGATGTTCTCCGCGATCGTCCCCGAAAACAGCAGGTTGCTCTGCATCACATAGCCGATCTGCGCGCGAAAGAAACCTTTATCGACGACGTTGATATCGTAGCCATCGACGGTCATCTTGCCTTCGCTCGGCGCATAGAAACCGACGAGCAGTTTCGCGAGCGTCGTTTTACCGGAGCCGCTGCGCCCGACGATCGCAATCAGCTCGCCCGGCTTGATATCGAAGCTGATGTTCTCCAGCACGTAGGGCGCATCGCCTTCACCATAACGGAAGTACACGCCGTTGAAACTGATATCGCCCTGCAGGTCGGGCAGCATGACGCGCTGCTGCATGTCTTCGGGCTTCTGCTCCGGCTCGATATCGAGCACGTCGCCGAGCCGCTCCATCGCGACGCCCGCATCGTTCAGCAGGCTCCACAAGTTGATGAGACCCATCAGCGGCGCGAGCACGCTGCCCATGTAGGCATTGAACGCGATCAGTTGCCCGATGGTCAGTTCGCGCGCAAGCACGAGATTCGCGCCGACCCATAACACGCCGATGGTCGTCGCCGCATTGAGCAACTGGCTGCACAAGCCCACCACGATATTGAAGCGCTGCGACTTGTATTGCACTTCGAGCGACTTCGCATACTTCTTTTCCCACTTGAGACGCACCGCGCGCTCGATACCCATGCCCTTCACCGTTTCGACGCCGCCGAGTGCTTCCATCAGATACGAACGCGCATCCGTTCCCGCTGAGAACGTTTCGCGCGCGTTCTGCTTGATGCGCGGCGTCGCGACGACCGTGAGCACCATCATCGGGATGACGAACGCGATCAGCAGCAACGTGAGCTTCACGTTGTAGAGGAACATGATCGTGAAGTAGATGAAGATCATCAGCAGGTTCAGCACGGTCGATACCGTCGATTCGGTGAGAAACGCGCGAATCGTGTGATTCTCCTGAAAGCGCGCGAACACATCGCCGGTCTTGCGCTTCGCGAAGAAGCCGAACGGCAGCGAGAACGTGTGCCTGAAGAACTGCGACATCATCGCGAAGTCCATGTTGCGGACCATGAAGTTCGCGAGATACGCGCGTATCGTCGTCATGAGCTGCGTGAACAGGCTCGCGATGATGAGCCCTGCGATCAGCACATGAAGCAGGTTCACGTTCTGATGCACGATCACGCCATCGAGAATGTTCTGGATGATGAGCGGCGGTATCACGCCCAGCACTTGAATGACGAAGGTCGCGAGAAAGAGATGCAGCAGGATCTTCTTGTACGGCTTCAGATAGCCGACGAAACGCAGCCACGGCGAACGCGACACGGCCTTTTGCGTGAGATCCTGCCCCGGCGTGAAAAGCAGACACGTCCCGCTCCAGCCGCGCTCGAACTCGCCGACAGTCATCTTCCTGAAGCCGATCGCCGGGTCCGCGACCCATACGTTCTCGCTCGACACGCCATAGACGATGATGTAGTGGTATCCCTCCCAATGCGCGATGAACGGCATCTCGAAGCCGCGCAACGATTCGAACGTGCACTGCACGCCGCGCGTCGTGAATCCGAGCGATTCGCCGGCGCGTGCGAGTGAATCCAGCGTCGCGCCGGATGTCGTGACGTTGGCCAGTTCGCGCAGCTTGCCGAGCGTCATGTTGATGCCGTAGTGACGGCAGATCATCGCGAGACAGGCCGCGCCGCAATCCATCTCCTCCGCCTGCTCGATCCACGCGAAGCGCTTGATGACGCGCTCGCCCAGTTCGGGCTTCGTGTGCAGATCGAGCATTGCGGGCAGCTTGCGGCGCTCGGTGATCTTCTTCTGCCGCTGCAATTCGCGCTCGGTGAAGCGGATGCGCTCTTCGAGCACTTCGCGCAGCTTCACGTTTCGCTCGATGATGAAGTGCACGGTCTTCTCGGGAATCACGAGCAGGCGCGTATCGGTGCTCGCGATGGCGGAGGCCATCTGCTCCTGGCGCATCACGCAGGCCTTCTCGCCGAAGATCTCGCCGGGACCGAGCGTCGCGAGCACATGCCGCTCGCCGCCCTCTTCGCGCACGATCCGCACTTCGCCTTGCCGCACGACATAGAGACGCCGGTCGTCGCGCGACTCCTGCTTGAGAATCTCCTTGCCTTCCGCGACACGCTTCACGCCGACGCTGCGCACGCATTCTTCGAGTTCGGCCTTGTCGAGCTTGCCGCGCAGATCGAAGAGCTTTGCGACGAAACCGCCCGCCGAGTTAATGGCGACATAGCTCGTGACGAAGGCGAGCGCGGCGGGATTCTTCGCGATGACGGGGTCGATCGCCGTGCGCGGGATGAACAGCAGCTCGGTCTTGCCGGAGGAGCGCACCGACGACTCATGGCGATAATCGCGCAGCATCGCGATATCCGCGAAGGTCTCGCGCTCCTTCTTCACCCCCATGCTGATTTCCTTGCCGTGCTCTTCGGTGAAGATGCGCACGGACCCCGCTTTCACGATATAGAGTCCATCGGCCGCATCGCCCGCGTTGCACACGGTCTCGCCAAAACCGAAGCGCCGCGACTCCGCTTGCGCCGCGAATTGCTCGATTTCCTCGCGCGTGAAGGGCGAAAGAATCTCCACCGACGAAAGAAAGTCAGCGGGCGAATCAAGGCTCGATGGAGCGTCCATGTCGTGTCGCGTTCCGGTCGATCAGCGTGCTTCGATGACGTGTTCCTGCGCACGCGCCATCATCCAGTCTTCGCGCAGCAGGCGGCGAATTTCCGCGGACACGTCCTCGTCGAGCTTCGCCGGATACTTCGCCGTCACCGCGAAAATCTCATACGATGCGCCGTCCGCCGATACGAACGGCCCGAGCAGATCGCCGACCTCCGCGTTGAAGACTTTCGCTTCGACGTCCGGTTTCATCTGTCCGCGCATCACGCGGCCGATCACGCCGCCCGCGTCGCGCGTGTCGGCGAGCGAGTGCTCGCGCGCCATGTCGGCGAAGCTGTCGGGATCGTCGTTCAGATACGAGATCATTTCCTTCGCGCTGCCTTCGGTGTCGAGCAGGATATGACTGACTTCGATGCTGTCGAACTTCGGCGAGTTGAGCTGGAAGTACTCTTCGATCTCGCGCGCCGTGCCTACCTTGTCGAGCATCTTTTCCTGATACAGCGTGTCGGTGATGAAGACCTCGAACTCGTCGAGGCTCACATGCAGCGCATCGAGATAATTGTTCATGTCCGCCGCGCGATGCAGACCGCGAATGCGCCGGAACTGATCGGCGCGATTCTGGATTTCATCGTCGCTCACGGCGATACCCGACTTCTTCGCCGCGCGCACCGTGAGCTTGTCGCGCACGAGCTGCTCGATGAGACTGTCGAACTGACCATTCAACTTCAATAACCTGATGAATTCGCCGACGTCGACCACTTCGTCGTCGATACGCACAATCGCCGTCATATCGTTCTCCGTTCGGTTCCATGTTGAATTGCGCATCATGTTCGCGTTGCGGCGCCCGTGTAACCCCCCATATTTATCCCGCTACATTGCGGAACGGATCCAGCCCGAGATCGATGAGGCGCCGCTCGCGCACGACGATCTCAGCGGTCGCCGTCATGCCGTAACGCAGCGGATACTTCGTGTCCGCGATCTGATAGGAATCGCGATCGAGCGTCACGCGTCCTTCGTAGACGGGTTGCTTGCTCGTCGGGCTCGGCTTGGTCGCGGGCGAAATGAACGCGAGCGTGCCCTCGATCACGCCATAGCGCTGATAAGGAAACGCATTGAACTTGAGCTTCACCCGCTGCCCTTCGCGCAGAAACGCGCGGTCGTGCTCGGCGATCTCGATCTTGAGCACCGGCTTCGCATTGGCCGGCGCGATGCCGCCGAGCGGCGTGTTCGCCTGTATCTTGTCGCCGGGCTGCGTCGATGTCACGTCCGTCACCACGCCGGACACCGGCGCGAGAATCAACAGGAAATTGTCCTTGTCGATGTTCTCGAACTTGATGCGCGCGGCCGCATCCGCGACGAGGCGCGCGGTCTGTAGTTGCAAACGCAACTTGTCTTCGGTGCTCGCGACTTCGCGCATCGCGGCTTCGTATTGCAGACGCAGGCTCGTCGCTTCCTGACCGCTCGTTTCCAGTTGACGCTTGGCCTGCGTGAAATCGTGACTCAGACGGAAGTCGAGTTCCGCGAGCCGCGATTGCTCGACGCGATACGCGCCGTCCGCTTCGAGATAGGCATTGCGTTTCTGATCGACCTGCGCTTCCGCAATGCCGCCGCCGCCCGGCAACGCGAGCAGACGCTGAAAGCGGTCGAGTTCGACCTTCGCGGCATCGCGGGCGCGGCGCGCGTTTTCGAGCGTGCTGCGCGCTTCCTGCAACTGCGCCTTCTGACCTTCCGCGAGCTTGCTCGTGCCTTCGGCCACGCGCTGCTGATGTTGGTGCTCTTCCACATCCATCTGATCCTTGAGCGCGGCGATCTTGCGCTCCATCAGCAGCTTCTTTTCGGGGAACTGCTTCCATTCGCGCTCGGCATCGTCGAGCTTGAGCTGCGCTTCGAGCGCATTGGTCGCCGCTTCGATCGCACCGCGCGCATTCAGGCGCGCGACGACATCGTCCTTGCGCACGGGCTGCCCTTCGGCGATATAGAGATCGGCGAGCTCGCCGTCGATCGGCGCATAGAAACGCCGCACTTCCGATTCCGGCGCGAGCGTGCCTTGCGCCGTCACCATCACGTCCGCATGGCCGACGAACGACCACACGAGCGCCGACGCGACGAGCGCCACCATCGCGAAGACAAGGCCCTGCGTGAGCCGCGCGGGTTCCGCCGTGAGAATCGCGATGCCTTCGGCGCCGTGTTCGCCTAGCGCCTCCGACAGCGGCTTAAGGTGTGCGTCTCTCTTCACTGCTCGTGCCTCCGCCGATCAGACTCAGCTTGGTATTGAGAAGCCCCGGTTCGAGCACCATCCGCAGATCCTGCAGCGAACGCCGTTGCAGATCCGCTTCGGTGTCGATCTCATTGGCGAGCGCGGTCCACTTCGCCGTCGCGCTGTCCGCCTTCACCTGCCGGAAAATACGCATGCCGCGCGTGGCCGCGTCTTCCGCGTCGGACAGCAGCCGTGCCTGCGTCCGGAACACATCCGACACGCCCGATTCGAGCCGCTGCGATCCGCCGATGCCGCCGTTCGTCCGATACTGCTGCCACGACGTTTGCGCCTGCGTCATCAACGCTTGCGCGCGGGCCGTCGCCCTGTCCTTCAACGCGGTGAATTCCGGCGCGACGGCTTTCGCGTAGAACGCGTCGCTCTCGAGATCGAGCGTCTCGTAGAACGACAGCAGCGCGTCTTCGTAGCCCTTCGAGCCGCGCGCCTTTTGCAGCTCGGCGAACTGCGCGGCCACGGCTTTCTTGTGCGCGAGTTCCTTCTGCACGGTCTGCGTCCACGAGCCTTGAGGCAGCTTTTGCAGCGCGTCGATCGCCTGCGCGCTCTGTCCGCGATTCCATGCATCCGCGACGCTCGTGTATTGCGCGAGCACGTCGGGCGGCGGCAACTGGCTCGCGGTCATCTGCCGAAATTTTTCCTGGAACGGCGGCGTCGAGAAATGGGCCTCGCTGACCGAACCCGCGAGCGGCGCGAGGCTCGCACCGTTGATGCTGCGTCGCAAGCCCGCGTAGGCATCGAGATCGGCGCGCACGCGATCGAGACCCGCGAGCCGCGGATACTTGTCCGCATATTCCTTCAACGCCGCGCCGATCGCATCGGGATCGTCCTGGCCGAGATTCTTCGCGATGCTCGCATCGAGCCTCTCGATGGCCGCGAGATACACCGAATCGTCGCTTTGCAGCTTGCGCAGATGACTCAGCGCGAGCGCATACGGATCGCGGAACTCGGGCACATAGCCCGCGATGCGGTCCAGATCGCGCTGATGTCCCGCCGCGTCCGCTTCCCAATGCTTCAGGATTGCGCCGATGCGCGGCTCGTCGCCGTACATGCGGATCGGCGCTTCGGCGCCGCCACGGCTCATCACAAAACTTTCCAGCTTGCCGATCCATTCGAGTTCGTCGATAAGCGAATGCACGTCTGCGTTGTGCTCGCTGAGCGAGCGCATCTGCGCGATGATCGCGTCCGCGTTCGCGAAATCGCCCTTTTTCAGTGCAGCAAGCCAGCGCGGCACGTTCGACTTGAGCACGGCCTCGGTGTTCATCGACGTGAACGGCGCGTCCTTCGGATGCGTCTTCAGATATTCGTTCGTGACGGCCGCGGCCTCGGCGTACTCGCCGTGCTCCATCAGCGATTTGGCCTCACGCTCGTTCGAACCGCTATAGAAAAGCGCGGCGCCGACTGCAACGAGCGCCGTCAGCACGCACGCCACGATGATGCGCGTGCGGCGCGCGGCGCGCGCATCGTCGTTCGCGAGCACACGGCGCAACTCCGACACGAAGAGCCCGAACTTGCTGCGCTTCGCGGCGCGCGCGTCCGGGCGCTTTTCCTCGGCGGGTGTCGGCTGCGCCTCTTCGTTGACTTCATCCTCGCGCGCCGCGGCCTGATCGACGCAGAATATGTCGAGAAACGAATGCGCCGAGCCGACGAAGGTCGTCTTGTCGCTGTCGGATTCGTCGTCGTGCGATGGCGCGGCGACCTGCGCGACGATTTCCGTGAGCGTCGATTCGCTTTCGTCGCCGTGCAGATGCACCACGTACGCGAAGTGCGTTCCGCCGAACGCGACGGTATCGCCGTTCTTCAGTTCGACCGCCGACGCGCCGAGCCGCTCGCCGTTCACGAACGTGCCATTGGTGCTGCCGAGGTCTTCGACGAACGGCGCGCCGCTCTTGATGAACACATGCGCGTGGCGCCGTGACACGTAATTGACCTGATGCGGATACTCATCGCGATAACGCGAAAACGTGTCGTCGGTCTTGCTGACGAGAAACGGAAACTGCGCGAGTTCGATCGGCTGAAGACCGAGATCGTCGCGCTGCGGCGTAAGCGTGAGGCCGATTGGTTTCGGCACATTCAGACGCCGCGCGCGCGGCGCGAACTGCACGCGATACGACAGCTTGCTGCCGAACGAAATGACATCGCCGCTTCGCACGCGCGCGGGCGTCTCGCGCACGGGCGTGCCATTTACGGCCGTGCCGTTCTTGCTGGCGAGATCGGCGATATAGACGAACCCGTGCTCGATGAAGATGCGCGCATGACGGCGCGAGAGCTGCGCCACGGCTTCGGGCGGACTCGTATCGAACGGCGCTTCGGCGCGGCCGATAGCGAAGAGATTTTCGTCGATACGGATCTCCGTGAGTCTCTCCGCCAGCTCGCGCGCAAGCTCGCCATGCGGCGCGGGCTTCAGGACGACGTCGAACGCCTCGCCCACGCTCGGCTGCGGATCCGCCACGGAAAAGCCTTGAGCCATGTCCATGTCACGAGGTACGTCCAGCCGCTGCCGCCGACGCGCCAGAGGATTGCCCGGCAACGTCGGGCGCATGGACAAGTTGGACCGCGCCGTAATCGAAGTCATTTGCAGCCGGCGGCTGTTGAGAGTTTAAGTCACGCATCGTCGTAGTCAATCGTGCTGCACCGCTGCATCACGCCATCCATAAGCGATTCGGCACGATCGTTAGCAATTCATATTATTAATTTGGTGCACATTATTCATGGAGTGCTTCACTTCAATCCGTCCTTGCTTGCGCTTTGTACATCGACGGTCGGCCAGCCGCCGCCGAGCGCCTTATAAAGCGTCACCGTGTCCGACAGAATTTGCTGATGGTTCGCGAGCAGCGCGAGTTGCGCCGCGAGCAGCGTGCGCTCCGTCTCGAACACCTGAAGCTGCGAGATCACGCCCTCTTTCAGTTGCGCGTCGATCTGCGCGGCGACGATCGTCAACTGATCCACTTCCTGTTGCAGCTCGACGCGCTGCTTCGTATGCGAATCGAGATTGACCAGCGCGTTCTCCACTTCTTCGAACGCGTTCATCACCGTGCTGCGATATTGCTGTTCGGCCACCGTCGTCTGCGCCTCGGTCGTCTTGACGTGAGCGCGCACGGACGGATCGAGAATCGGGATATTGATGCTCGGCACGAAACTCAGCGTGAAGATCTTCAGGAGATCGGTCAGTTGAAAGCTTGCAGTGCCCGCGCGTCCAGTCAGGTTGATGGTCGGCAGTTGCGCGAGCTTCGCCTGGCCGACGAGGTCATACGCTTCGAGCACGCGATATTCGGCCGCGATCAGATCGGGGCGGCGCGCGAGCAACTGCGATGGCAATCCCTCCGGCACCGGCGGAATCTGCACGCGCTTTTGCAGCTTGCCGTCGGGCATCCGGAACTCGCCTGCCGGCACGCCCATCAGCGTCGAGAGCGCGTTGTTCGCGAGATCGCGCGAGCGGCGCAACTCCAGCAACTCGCGCGTCAGCCGGTTGAGTTCGGCGCGCTGCGTGAGCACCTGCGTCTTCGGCACGAGGCCGTTCTTCTGCATGCCCTCGAAGATCGTCAGGATCTGCTGGTTGGTCGCGATGGTCTGCTTCTGCTGATCGATCTGATCGTCGAACTGGAGAATCTGGAAGTACGTCGTCGAGACGAGTGCGACGAGTTCGAGATAACCGGCGCGCCAGTCGGCCTCGGTCGCGCGGAATTTGGCTTTCTGCGCCTGCACGCCCTTCTCCACCGAGCCCCAGATATCGATGTCCCAGCTCACCTGCGTCGCCAGGTTGTACTGCTTCGAGAACTGCTGGCCGGTCGTCTTCTCGAAGCTCGCGCCCGCGCCGAGATCCATCGACGGCAACGCGCCCGCGCGCGCCTCGCCGATCTGCGCGCCCGCCACCTGGATGCGCGCGGCCAGCACCTTGATGTCGAAGTTGCCGCTGATGGCCTTTTCAACCAGCGAGTCGAGATACGGGTCGTTGAACTGCTTCCACCAGTCGGGCCGGATCGTGTCGGATGCGGCGACCTTCGCTGCGTCGGTCTTCGTGAAGGCGGTTTTCTCGGGCGTGTCGGGCCGCTGATACGTCGGCGGCGTCACGTCGATGCAGCCCGAAAGCAGCGCGGCTGCAACCAGCCCTAACGATGGCAACAAGGCTCGCACGATCTCGCTCCCGGTGAACGCGCACCGACGGTCAGTTTCATGGGTGAGAAGCACGGCGCCGGCCGTCCGGTCATTCAAGTAAATCACACGGCGCGCCGCGACTCCATACGGGTTAAGTCACGTTGCGCGCGCGTGCTCTTGAGGCACGTCGCGCGTCGTCGTGACGCGGTCCGGCGACGGATGCGACCCGCGCGCGAACCACTACGCCCGATGCTGAGGGCGGTGTTACGGCGAAGCTCCCCGCGCCCCGCCTTTGCTGCGACTACCTCGATGCTTACCGCACCGATATGCGGTTCATTCCTCGCGACGTTTCGCTTATGCGAGATCGCCCGCGATGCCGAAGTTCACGTTGGCGATGTTCTTCGCGCTCTGCGTCGGCGTGACCGTCGACTGCGACTTCAGCGCTTCGGCGAAGGCGATGTTGCTGCCGTTCTGATTGAACGTCGTCTGCGTCTGATTGATGATCTGCTGCGGATTGAACGGCATCGAGAGCGTCGTGCCGTTCATCGAGATGAAGCCGGGAAACAGGACCGCGGAGCCGCCGCGCACCGCCGACATTGCACGCGTGTCGAGATCTTCGGTGACGGGAAGGTCCTTGATGGTCAGCGTCTTCATTTCCGCTCTCCTTGGGTGCGCATCGCGCATTCGGTGGTGGCTCGGAGCAACTTGTCTGCTCGCCGCCATTCAATGCACAGGCTGTGCCAATCGCGTCATGCGTCATGCGTTTTTCTCTGCGCGCCGTGCTGCATATGGGCTGCGCCGATTTACGCTGCATCTGTCCTTCTAAGCCGATGATGCTGCCCGCCCGACACTTCCGATCTTCACTGTCTGTTGCCCGGCGACACCCGTGCGATTTGCAGGGGACGAACGATCCCCTCCGCGATACGCACGCGGATACGAGTTGGATGAAAGCAACCGGGAAAGGCGCCGCTCGATGCATCACGCGGCGCCCGGACTTACTTGACGTAGATCGTGATCTTTCGGGAATAGACGGGCGGGTTATGCGGTATGTGCTTGTCATCGCCCATCAAAAGCTGAAGCGTGTGCTTGCCCGGCGGCAGTTCGATCATCGTTTCGGTTTCGCCGGCGCCGTAGTGCAGATGATTGCGATCCGATGGAATCTCCTGATCCATCGGCGGCAGGTCTACATCGATCAGCAGATGATGATGCCCCGTGTTCGGAAACTTCACGCCGCGCGGCGCGACGCCCATGAAACGCAGCCCGAACCAGACGCGGAACGGCTTGCCCGCGGGCACGGTCTGGCCATCGTTCGGAAAGCCGATGTACGCATACGCGTTGGCCGGCGCGGGCGTCGTCCCGGCGAGCGCATGAGACGCGGCGAACGCCGTCGCGAGCGTGGCGGCGACGAGGAGCGAACGCGGCAGCGCGAGCGCATCAGCGGATCGTTTTTTCATGTCATGTGCCCTCGGCAAGTGCACAGCTCATTTCACGATGATCGTGATCTTCTTCGAATACACCGGCGGGTCGTGCGGAACGTGGTTGTAGTCGCCCATCAGCAACTGCAAGGTGTGCTTGCCCGGCGGCAATTCGAGGCGAGCATCGGTTTCACCCGCGCCGTAATGCAGGTGATTGCGATCGGACGGGATCTCCTGATCGAGCGGCGGCAGATCGGTATCGACGAGCAGATGGTGATGCCCCACGTTCGGCAGATCGACGCCCTTCGGACATACGCCCATGTTGCGCAAGCCCATGCGCACCCAAAGCTTGCCGCCCGTGATCACGGCGCCGTCCGGCGGCCAGATGATGTACGCCTCGGCGTTCGGCGGCGCGGGCGTGCGGGCACGCGCGGCGGAAAACGACGAATCGGCGGCCAATGCGGCCAGGGAAGCCAGCGCGCCAAGCACGGTTCTTCTCAGCATGTTATGCACGCCTCTCTCGTTGAAAGGCCTCGCGGATGGGCCAGGGAAATCGCTCCGGGCACGGACGAACGCTCGTGCTCGAGCGCGATGCGGATTACCTGATGCTGCGTCGCTGGTTTTTAGATTAGGACGTAACGTTTAAAAAAGATACGGTCACGCGGGGGGCCTGATTAACCTCATGACGGATACCTCCTTTCAGGGGATTAAGCGGCGTCTGAGCGCGTGCTATCGTTGTTGATGCCGTACCCGAAGCGTTGGCATCGCACGCGAATGCAGTGCGATGCCCTCCACTCAAAGCCGGACGGACAGGGTGTGAACATGTGGCGAACTCTTCTTATCGCGAGCGTTGTCCTGACGATCGGCCAGACGCTCCTATCAGCGAACGCGGCATCGGTCACAGCGCCGCCCTCTTCCCCGATCTCGACGATCGCACACGCGCCCCGTCATCTCGCGCTCGTGATCGGCAATGCCGACTATCTCGATCGGCCGCTCGCGAGCGCATCGCGCGATGCCGACGACATGAGCATCGCGCTGAACGCGCTCGGTTTCGACGTCACGCGCCGCACGAATCTCGACGAAGCCGCGATGCGCCAGGCACTCGATGCGTTCGCCGCGCGCCTCGGCCCCGACGATACGGCGCTCGTCTATTTCGCCGGCCACGGATTGCAGGCGGGCGGCGATGCGTTGCTCGTGCCGCTCGACGCGCGCGAGCAACGCCCCGCGACGCTCGTGCGCGATGCGATTTCCGCGCGGGACATCGTCGAGCGCATCACGCGGGCGCGGCCGGACGCGGCGAACATCGTCGTGCTCGACATGTGTCTCACCGATCCCTTCGAGACAACGCGCGCGCGGGCGTGGACGCTGCCGCCGCGCACGCTCGTCGCGTATGCGGCTGCGCCGGGCGATGCCGCATCCGAAGACGCGCGCAACGGTCGCTATACCGCGGCGTTGCTGCACGCGTTGGGCGCGCGGTCATCGGTGACGCCGGCGGCGTTCGCTGCGGCGGCATCGGATGTCGCGCGGGCATCGCATGGCGCGCAGCGGCCGTGGGTCGCGTCCACGCTCGATGACGGCTTCGCGATCACCGATACGACGTCGAACATGCGTATAGCGGACGCGACCGCCATCGTGCCTGCCGAATCCGCCAGCATCGTCCGCACGCGCGGCATTCTGCCGAAAGACAGCAACGAGCAGTACGAACTGACGTTCTGGGATTCGATCAAGGACAGCACCTATCCGAGCGATTACGAAGCCTATTTGAAGGCTTATCCGAACGGCCGATTCGCGGCGCTCGCGAAGGCGCGCATCGAGCGTTTGCGCGCAGCCGGAAATGCAAAGCCCGCCGCTTCCGCGCCACCTGCCGCGACCGCCGCACCGGCCGCACCCGCACCCGCGCCGAAGCCGACGCCCGCGCCGTCCGCGCCGGCTACCGCTGCCGCGCCTGAAAAACCGCGCCCGAGCACGACGGCAGCGCCTGCCGCGCCGCCCGCCGCCGTGACCACGAAACCGGCCGCCAAGACGGCGAGCGGCGGCGAGATCAAGGATTGCCCGGCGTGCCCTGTGCTGATCCCGATCGCCGCGGGCAGCTTCACGATGGGCAGCAACAACGACGATCCCGCCGAGAAGCCGCCGCATCGCGTGTCGGTCGGGCGTGCGTTCGCCATCGGCAAATACGAAGTCACCGTCGAGCAATGGAACGCCTGCGCCGATGCGGGCGCATGCACGCGCGTCGCGCCCGAAGGCGAATCGACGCCGCCCGGCAACGCGCCGATGCGCAACGTGAGCTGGGACGACGCGCAGGTCTACGTCAAATGGCTGAGCAAGGTGGGCGGCAAGCCGTATCGCTTGCCGACGGAAGCGGAATGGGAATACGCCGCGCGCGGCGGCACGCAATCGACGTACTGGTGGGGCGATCAGATGAAAAAAGGCACCGCCGACTGCAAGGATTGCGGCGATCCGTACAAGCCCGAAGCGCCGACGCCGGTCGGATCGTTCGCCGCGAACCCGTACGGCCTCTACGACATGAACGGCAGCGTCTGGGAATGGGTCGCCGACTGCTGGCACAGTTC
Source organism: Caballeronia sp. LZ008 (assembly GCF_031451435.1). Classification (NCBI taxonomy): domain Bacteria; kingdom Pseudomonadati; phylum Pseudomonadota; class Betaproteobacteria; order Burkholderiales; family Burkholderiaceae; genus Caballeronia; species Caballeronia sp. LZ008. The sequence goes on from NZ_JARUXK010000004.1 coordinate 986,796, forward strand.
CTACAAGAACGCGCCCGCCGATGGCCGCGCCTGGGACGATCCGTCGTGCAGCGTGCGCGTGATTCGCGGCGGCTCGTGGCGCGAAGGCGCGGCCTACATGCAGTCGGCGACGCGCTTCAAGTACAGCTCGAGCGTGCGGCAATCGCAGAACGGCTTTCGCGTCGCGCGGGACATGGAGTGAGGTTCATCCGCCCAGCGCTTTCAGGATGATCTGCGCCTGCGTGTCCCGCTCGATTTTCTTGAGCAGCGGCAGCGCCGCCCGAAAATCGTCGGGCGTGCAGACTTGCCTGCCGAAGCGGGCGTCGAGCGTGCGCGATATCTGGATCACGTTGGTCGACGGATCGAACACATAGCGCGCGCGATAACGAAAAACATCGCTTGTCAGATCGAGATCGTCGGGCACTTCGGCGACGTGCGTCGTCTTCGGCAGCGTGATCTGCGCGGTTTCGTCGAACGTGCCGCCGATGCACAGATACGGCTGCGTGCGCGCGCGCTCGGCGAGCCAGTTGCGCACCGCCGTCGCGATGCCGCCCGACAGGCTCGACAGCGCGGGCAATGCCGTCGTGCCCGTCGGCCAGACGATGTCGTCGAGCGTGCCGCGCAGCGTCGTCGCGAACGGGCCGCCGGTTGCATCGACGTCGCTCGTCGTCAACGCCCCCGCGCCGCGCAGATTCGTGTAACGGAGCCGGTCCGCCGCGATCTGGTCGCGCCGTTGCGCATTCGCGAGACGCAGGTTGATCCGCTCGATTTCCGCGCTCCATCCCGCGTCCTCGACCCAGTAGGCGAAATTCGCCTCGCCCTTGTCCGCGACCTCGATCTGCAGCCGTGCCGTGCGCGCGAGCGGCTGCGTCGCGGGCGTGCGGGCCAGCGCGCCGGTATTCACGAGCAGCGCGGGCCGGTCCATGTCGGCGAGCGGCAGAAAGCCGAATTCGACGCTCGCCGCCGTGCTGTCCGCGAACACGTTCAGATCCGGCAGCCAGGTGACGATGTGGTTGATCGCGCCCGATCCGTAACCCGGCACCGACGGCAGCGTATAGACCGAACCGAGCCCGATGAGCGCGGGCTCGTTGCGAATGCCGACGGCATCGAGCAGCGCGCCGTAGAGCGCGACGTGATCCTTGCAATCGCCGTAGCGATTCGCGAGCACGTCCGTCACGCGATGCGGCACGGCCGGACTCTGCCCGATGAACATCGCGACGTAGCGGATATGGTGACGCACCCAGTCGTAGAGCGTTTTGGCTTTGGCGCGGTCGTCGGCGTCGTTCTGCGTGAGCGATTGCGCGAGCGCGCGGATCGCGGGATCGGTCGCGCCCGGATCGGCGGCGGCGTCGCGGTAGGCCTTCGCGAAGCTCGCGTAATCGGGAAAGGTCGTGACCATCAGCCGATCGCCGTATTGCGCATAGCCCACGGAGCCGCTTTCGATGCGCGCGAAACGATCGTGCCGGTACGTGAACGCGTAACGCGTGCGCCCGTTCGCCGTGACGGGCGGCTCGGCGACATAGCCGCGCGCATCGGCATAAAGCGGCTTGTCGGCGGGCAGATCGAAGACGAGCGTCTGCTGCACGACGGGCCGCTGCCCCGGATCGACGTAATAGTTGAATTGCCCGGGAATGACCGCCGCCGCCTGGCTCTTGCGAAAACGCAGATGCACGGTCGAGCCGATGCCCATCGCCGGAAAGATCACCGCGCGCAGTTTCGCGTCCTGAAACGTCGGCGCGCCCGCCGAGCGCGGCTCCTGAACGTCGCGGATCTGATCCGGCGAGACGTCGTGGCGCGCGCCGCTCGCATCGATCGAATAGGCCTCGACGATCTCGACCTTCGACACGCTCTTGTCATACCAGACGTAGCGCTGCGCGATTTCGTCGACGCCCGCCGACGTGTTCGCGCGCAGCACGGTGATGTCGTCTTCGGTGAGCGAGCCGTCGCTCGCGACGACGAACTCATGAACGTCGCTGACGATCGTCGACGGGTCTTCGTCCGCCGCGACCGCCGCGCACGGCCACGCGCACGCGAACGCGATGTAGCACGCCATCCGGGAAATGTTGCGACGTGCCATGTCGAAGTGTCCGCGCCGCGCAAGGGAAAACTCATCGTACAGGAGGACATGGCGGCCGCGCACGCCCGTTCAACCGGATCAAAAGTGCGACGAATCCTGGGACGAATCGAAGCGCGCGACAATTTGTATCATATTGCGATACAATTTCACGATTGTCGCACGCTTGCTTTTCGCGCCCTCGATCCGGCCAGCCAGTGTGACCTTCCACTGACTCTTCCCGGAACGCTGAAAAGTGACGCGTATCGCATTGCTTCGCTGGCTCCAAGGCTTTCTTCCCGCTCCGGTCACGCTGCGCTGGACCGAGCGATTGCGCGCGGGGCTCGGCGCGCTGATCGGCATTGCGCTGACGGGCGGGCTGGCGCATCTGCTGATCGGCGATGCATCCGCGATTCCGTATCTCATCGCGCCGATGGGCGCGTCCGCCGTGCTGCTCTTCGCCGTGCCCGCGAGTCCGCTCGCGCAGCCGTGGTCGATCATCGGCGGGAACATCGTGTCGGCGACGGTCGGCGTCAGCTGCGCGATGTTCGTTCACGATCCCGTCGACGCTGCCGCGCTCGCCATCTGTCTCGCGATCTGCGCGATGTTCGCGCTGCGCTGCGTGCATCCGCCTTCGGGCGCGGTCGCGCTGACCGCCGTGCTCGGCGGGCCGTCGATTCACGCGCTCGGCTATGGCTTCGTGTTCGCGCCGGTGGCGATCCAGTCGGCGGCGCTGCTCGTGTCGGCGATCGCATTTCACGCGCTCACCGGGCATCGCTATCCGCACGGCCACGCCGCGCCGAAACCCGCGGTCGCGCCGCCCGGCGCCGACTCGTTCACGCGCGCCGACCTGCAGGCCGTGCTGTCGCGCCGCAGCGAATTGCTCGACGTCGATCCGGACGATCTCGAAGCGCTGCTTCGCGAAGCGCAGTTGCAGGCCTACGCGCGCCGGTTCACGGAGTTCACGTGCGCCGACATCATGTCGCGCGCGATCGTCTCCGTCACGCCCGAGACGAGCGCGCAGGCGGCGCTCGCGCTCATCGACAGGCATCAGGTGAAGGCGCTGCCGGTGATCGACGCGACGCGCCGCGTGTGCGGCATCGTCACGCGCGCGGACCTGGCGCCGGTGCGCCGCGACGGCATCGGGCAACGCGCGCAGCAGGCGATCGAGCGGCTGATGCGCGGCCCGTCGACGACGCCGCCGCTCGTCGCCTCGCTGATGACAACCGACGTCTGCACCGTGAAGACGAGCACCGCCATCGCCGATCTGGTGCCGATGTTCGCGCACTTGGGGCATCACCACATTCCGGTGGTCGGCGCGCACGATCAGCTCGCGGGCATGATCACCGAAGCCGATCTGATCTCCGGCCTCTATCGACAATCGTTCGCGGGCGAGCGCAAGACCGCCTGAGCGCGTCCACTGAAATCCGATGAACACTCCGCGCAAACTCGACAAGCCGGACTTCGAGCAACTGTCCGAATTCCGCTATCAGATGCGGCGCTTCGAGCGCTTCTCCGAGCAGGCCGCGCAGAACGAAGGCATCACGCCGCTGCAATATCTGCTGCTCCTGCACATCAAGGGCTATCCGGGCCGCGAATGGGCAACGGTCGGCGAACTCGCGGAGCGGCTGCAATCGCATCATCACGGCGTGGTGGCGCTGGTCACGCGCTGCGAGGCGGCCGGGCTCGTGCGACGCGCGCAGAGCGAAGAGGATCGCCGTCAGGTGCGAGTGCATCTCGAAGCGCGCGGCGAAGAAGTGCTCACGCGCCTCGCCGCGCTGCATCGCGCGGAGATCAAGTCTCTCGATGGCGCGTTCCGCGTGCCGCAGATCGATTTCTGAATTCCTGGAGCGCCTTCATGGACCATCACAAACGTGACTTTTCGGTCAACGACCGGCTGCTGAAAATATGCGGACTCGCCGCCGTCATCGGCGGCATCGCCACGCTCGCGGCCGTCGTGCTCCTTGCGCTCATCCATCTGTTCACGAACCTGTTTTTCTTCGGCACGCTTTCGCTCGAGGACAACTCGCCCGCGCTCAATACGCTCGGGCCGTGGGTGATCGGCATTCCGGTGATCGGCGGACTGATCGTCGGCATGATGGCGCGCTTCGGCTCGGACAAGATTCGCGGACACGGCATTCCGGAGGCGATCGAGGCGATCCTGTTCGGCAAGAGCCGCATGTCGCCGAAGGTGGCGATCCTGAAGCCGCTGTCGTCGGGGATCGTGATCGGCAGCGGCGGGCCGTTCGGCGCGGAAGGCCCGATCATCATGACGGGCGGCGCGCTCGGCTCGCTGATCGCGCAATGCATCGACGTGACCGCCGCGGAGCGCAAGACGCTCTTGGTCGCGGGCGCGGCGGCGGGCATGACGGCCGTGTTCGGCACGCCGGTCGCGGCGGTGCTGCTCGCGGTCGAACTGCTGCTATTCGAATGGCGGCCGCGCAGCTTTCTGCCGGTCGCGCTCGCTTGCGCGGTCGCGGGCTTCGCGCGCGCGGCGGTATTCGGTACGGGCGCGCTCTTTCCGCTCGAAACGCCGCCGCCGCACATGATTTCGCTGCTTTCGTGCCTCGTGGCCGGGCTGTTGTCGGGCGCGCTGGCGTCGGGGCTGTCGGCTGCGCTCTACAAGCTCGAAGACCTGTTCCACAAGCTGCCGATTCACTGGATGTGGTGGCCGGCGCTCGGCGCGGTGATCGTCGGTATCGGCGGATATCTCGAGCCGCGCGCGCTCGGCGTGGGCTACGACGTGATCGGCGATCTGCTGCATCAGCACATCGCGATTCAGGTGGCGCTGTCGATTCTCGCCGTGAAGGCGATCATCTGGGTCGTCGCGCTGGCTTCGGGCACCTCGGGCGGCGTGCTCGCGCCGCTATTGATGCTCGGCGCGGGCCTCGGCACCGCGCTCGGCGCGATCCTGCCCGGCCACGACACTGCGCTCTGGCCGCTCGTGTGCATGGCCGCGACGCTCGGCGCGACGCTGGGCGCGCCGCTCACCGCGATCGTCTTCGCCTTCGGCCTCACGCACGATGCGAACGCGCTCCTGCCGCTGCTCGCCGCGACGCTCGTCGCGCACGGCTTCGCGACCGTCGTCATGAAGCGCTCGATCATGACCGAGAAGATCGCGCGGCGCGGTTATCACATCTATCGCGAATACGGCGTGGATCCGCTGGAGCGCCATCACGTCGATGAAGTCATGACGCGCGACGTGCTGACGATCGACGCCGCCACGCCGCTTTCCGACGTGCTCGCGAAGCATTTCGGGCCGCAGCAGGTGCACCGGGCGTATCCGGTGGTGCGCGACGGCGTGCTCGTCGGCATGCTGGACCGGGCGTCGCTCGGGACGTTGATCGGGGCGTCGCCGGTGGCGCAGTCGGGCGTCAGCATCGGCGATGCCTTGCAGCGCATGGAGCACGGCGCGCCGGCGTTCGCGCTGCCGGGCGAGCCGTGCCGCCTTGCCGCGACGCGTCTCGCCGTGCATGAACTGGAGCGCCTGCCGGTAGTCGCGGACGAGGCGTCGCGGCGGCTCGTCGGCATCGTGTCGCGCAGCGATCTCGTGAAGCCCGCGCGCGCGCACTTCGACGAGGAACATCGGCGCGAGCGCTTCAGGGGCTTTCGGCGGACGGCGCCGGCGCTGAAGAAGCACTGAAGGATACGAGGTCGGCGCAGAGATCGGCGAGCGGCTGCGTCCAGTCGCCCAGTTCGGTCTGACGATAGAGCCGCATCGACGGATACCACGGCGTGAAGCGCTGACAGTCGAGCCAGCGGCTGTCGCAGGCCCGCGACAGCAACACCCGCACCGGCCGATTCAGCGCGCCGGCGAGATGCCCCGTGCCTGTATCGATAGTGACGAGCAGATCGAGCTTCTCCAGCACGCGGGCCGTGTCGCCGAAGGTCGAGAGATGCGGCGCGATATCGGTCACGCCGTGGCGGTTCATGATCGCGCGTTCGTCGTCGCCGAGTTCGCCGACTTGCAGCGAACAGAACTGACAAGCCTGATTCGTCAGCAAGGATTCGAGCCGCTGAAGCGGCATCGAACGATACGGTTCGTGCCGCACGCCACTCGCGCTTCTCCAGATCAGGCCGATTTTCGGGCGCGTCGTTTCGACGTTCAACAGCGCATTGGCGTCATCGGACAAACGCTTGGCCGGATCGATGGCGATGCGCGCGGCGGGATTTTCCATCGGAAAGTATGGCGAGCGTTGATAGCGCGCGTAGAGACTGAAACCGAAGGTCACGCTATCGCAGCACGCGAGTTCGGCCGCGCGCTGCTCTTGCGTCGCCATCGACAGCCTGACCTGCTCGCTCTGTCGGAAGACTTCCTCCCAACCCGAAAATTGCTCGGAGACGATCATGCTCGCCCCTTCGCGCAGCAGCGCGTCGATGTAGCGCGAGAACTGCACGAAATCGCCGAAGCCGCCCTCCGCGGAAATGAAAATTCGCTTGCCCGCGACGGACTCGTCCATGCCGAGCAGCTTGTCCGGGAGCGCGCCGGCCCAATCGGGATCGGATTCGAGAACGAGTTGATGAAAGACTTCGGCATACGATCTGCCGCGGATCGTGCGATAGCGTTCGTTCGCCTCGTGAAACTTGCCGAGGGCGAACTGCACCATGCATAGCTCTTCGGTCAGCGCGTATCGATTGGCCTGCGAAAGCGGCTCTTCGAGTCCGAGCTTCAGGAATTTCTCGGCTTGCGCGTGCATCCCGAGAAAGCTCAGGTCGACGCCGAGTTGGGCAAGCCAGCAATCCGGGTTCGCCGACGCGGCGAGTTGCCCGGCGAGCGCACAGGCTTCGGCGGCGCGTCCTGCTGCTCGCAAAGTGCGGATGAGGTCGAGCGGCGCCATGTCTCGTATGTTGTCGATATCGGCCATGCTGATTTTTTGTAGGAAGGCTGCGGGCGGGAGGCGGTATGTTAGTTCCCCGATGCATCGCGAGCGCAAAAAAGCGTCAATCCAAGGTAGATGTATCGGCCCAATGGGGGAAGGCACTTTGCGTCAAAAGGCGTTTCGGGGAGAGAAAGAATCGTGGGTGGCACTGGGCTGTGCCGATGAAAGCATCGGCGTCGGATTGCGCGTTCGCTGACGAACGTTCGAAACGGATCGCCCGATGTTCTCTACTATGCAAACTCCCCCGCTGACATCGCCCCGCCCATGCCCAACCGCCGCGCTTTCCTCCGCCTGACCGCCGCCGCGCTCGCCACGCAGGCATTCGACACGGCACAGGCAGCCCAACCCATGCACACCCGCCCGATCCCGTCGACGAAAGAGCCTTTGCCCGTCATCGGCTGCGGCACCTGGCGCACCTTCGACGCCGGCGACGACCCCGCCCGCCGCCGCGAGCTCGCCGAGGTCCTGCGCGCGCTTTTCGCCGCGGGCGGCTCGGTAATCGATTCATCGCCGATGTACGGCTCCTCCGAAGCCGTCGCGGGCGCGCTGCTCGCGCAATCGCATACGCGCGACAAAGCGTTCATCGCGACGAAAGTCTGGACCGACGGACGCGAGGCCGGCATCGCGCAGATGGAGCAATCGCTGCGCTTGTGGCAGACCGATCGCGTCGATCTCATGCAGATTCACAATCTGCTCGACTGGCGCACGCATCTCGCCACGCTGCGCGACTGGAAAGCCGCCGGCAAGGTCCGCTACATCGGCGTCACGCATTACACGTCGAGCGCGTTTGCGCAGGTCGAGGCGGTGCTGCGCTCGGAGCGCATCGATTTCGTGCAGATCAACTACGCCGCCAACGACCGCGATGCCGAAGCGCGCCTTCTGCCGCTCGCCGCCGAGCGCGGCGTCGCGGTCATCGTGAATCAGCCGTTCGGCGGCGGATCGCTGCTCGCGGGCCTGCGCAACCGGCCGCTGCCGGATTTCGCGCAGGAAATCGGCTGCACGTCGTGGGCACAGCTCCTGCTGAAGTTCGTGCTGGGCAACCCGGCCGTGACCTGCGTGATCCCCGGCACCGGACGCCGCGAATACATGATCGACAACGCGCGCGCGGGCATCGGCAACTATCCCGATGAAGCGATGCGAAAGCGCATCGCCGATGCGGTCGCGTAAGGAGATGAGCATGAGCGATCCGTACGACCTGCAGCGTTTCGTCGACGCACAGGAAAGCGTCATCGACGACGTGCGCGCCGAGCTTTGCGCCGGCCACAAGCGCACGCACTGGATGTGGTTCGTGTTCCCTCAGATCGTCGGCCTCGGGCACAGCGCAATGGCGCAGCACTACGCGATTTCGTCGCGCGACGAAGCCCGCGCCTATCTCGCGCATCCCGTGCTGGGCGCGCGGCTCGTCGAGCTGACGCGTATCGTCAACGGGCTGCAGGGACGCACTGCCGGGCAGATTTTCGGCTATCCGGACGACATGAAATTCCATTCGTCGATGACCCTTTTCGCGCACGCCGCCGACGATCCCGCCGTCTTCGAAGAAGCGCTGCGCCGATATTTCGACGGCCAGTCCGACGAGGCGACGCTTTCCCGCCTGACATGACGGGCATGGCCGTTGCGCTTCGGGAAACGTCGACTTTTTCCGGGAGCGCAAGCCATGGGCCAATCCTTCAAGCTGCACGATCACGTCCGCTGGAATACGCCGCAAGGCGAAACGACGGGCCGCATCGTGCGCATCGTCACCGAGCGCACGACGCTCGACGGCCACACGGTCAACGCATCGCACGACGATCCGCATTTCGAAGTCGAAAGCGACAAGAGCGGCAAGCGCGCCGTTCACAAAGGCGACGCGCTCAAGCGGATCTCGCATTGACCGCGCGCACCGCACGTTCGCACTATTGCAGTGCGCGCGACGCCACCTGACACCGTTCCTGCAGAAACCACGATAAACGTTCAAACTTCTACCGCGCTGGAAGCTTGAATCGCGCATTTCAATTGAACCGGATTGCCCCAATCCTTTGAGGAATCGAACCAATGAAATCGAAACTCGTGGCACTGCTCGTTGCATCGTCGGCACTTGGCCTGACTTCCACGGCATCGTTCGCCCAAGTCGCAGGCACGCAGCCGCTCGGCGTATCCGTCGAAGTATCGACCGCCATCATCGATGGCTGGAGCATCAAGAAATCCGTGTTGAACAAGCCGGTCGTCAACGAACAGGGACAACGCGTCGGCGTCATCAACGACATCATCGTCGCGCCCGACAAGTCCGTTTCGTTCGCGATCATCGCCGCTAACAAGTTCCTCGGCGTGGCGCGTCACGACGTCGCGATTCCGATCGAGCAACTGGACGTGAAAAACGGCCAGTTCGTGCTCGCGGGCGCGACCAAGGAGGCGATCAAGGCGCTGCCCGAGTTCCAGTACAACAAGGTGAAGGCGACGCCGATCCCGCGCGCGCAATTCGAGCATCATTGATTCGCCGTAGTGCCTGACGGGGCGGCCGCGCGCCGCCTCGCCCGCATTCAACCGGAGCCAGCCGATGTTCAAAGCCCTCATCCTCGACAAACAGGACGACCGCACGGTCGCGTCCATTCAGTCGATCGACGAAGCCCGACTCGCTTCATCCGGCGATGGCGGCGACGTGCTCGTGCGCGTCGACTTCTCCACGCTCAACTACAAGGACGGACTCGCGATCACCGGCAAGGCGCCCGTCGTACGCACCTGGCCGATGGTGCCGGGCATCGACTTCGCGGGTGTCGTCGAGACGAGTTCGCATCCGGATTACAAGCCCGGCGACAAAGTCGTGATGAACGGCTGGGGCGCCGGCGAAACGCATTGGGGCGGGCTCGCGCAGAAGGCGCGCGTGAGCGCCGCTCATCTGATCGCGCTGCCCGCGAACATCACGACGCGCCAGGCGATGGCCGTCGGCACCGCGGGCTATACCGCGATGCTTTGCGTGCAGGCGCTGGAAAAGCACGGCATCGGCGCACAGGACGGCGACGTGCTCGTGACGGGCGCGAACGGCGGCGTCGGCAGCTTCGCGGTCGCGATTCTGGCAAAGCGCGGCTATCGCGTGATCGCGTCGACGGGCCGTCCCGAGGAAGCCGCGCGGCTGCGCGAACTGGGCGCGGCGGATATCGTCGAGCGCGCGACGCTTTCCGAGCCGGGCAAGCCGCTGCAGAAAGAGCGCTGGGCGGCGGCCGTCGATTGCGTCGGCAGTCACACGCTCGCGAACATCTGCGCGAGCCTGCGCTATGGCGGCGCGGTCGCCGCGTGCGGCCTCGCGCAAGGCATGGATCTGCCGGCGTCGGTCGCGCCGTTCATCCTGCGCGGCGTCGCGCTGCTCGGCGTGGACAGCGTCTACGTGCCGCGCGAGCGGCGCATCGCGGCGTGGCGGGCAATCGCCGATGAAGTGCCGGTCGCGACCATCGAAAGCGTCGCGACGACGATCCCGCTCGCCGATGCGCCCGACGTCGCCGCGCGTCTGCTGCGCGGCGAGGTGAAGGGGCGCGTGATCGTCGACGTGAACGCCTGAAGCGGCGTCAGAACGTGCTCCAGCCGTCGGCGGTGGCGGGCTGCGCCACGGCCGCTTGAGCGACGCGCGGCGCGGCTTTCGCAACCGGCGTGCGCGGCGCGTGCGCCACGCGCGGCGCGGCCTGCGTGATCGCAGCCGCCGCGCCTTCCACCGTGAAGAACGCGACCGCCTCGTTGAGCCTGCGCCCCTGCTCTTCGAGCGACGTCGCGGCGGCGGCGGCTTCTTCGACGAGCGCGGCGTTCTGCTGCGTGACCTCGTCCATCTGCGTGATCGCGAGATTCACCTGCTCGATGCCGCGCCCCTGCTCCGCGGACGCCGCCGCGATCTCCTGCATGATGTCCGTCACGCGCGCGACGGCCTGCGTCACTTCGGCCATCGTCGTGCCCGCTTCGCTTGCCAGCAGCGAGCCGTCGCGCACCTTGCCCACCGAATCCGCGATCAGTTCCTTGATTTCCTTCGCCGCCGTCGACGAACGCTGCGCGAGGCTGCGCACTTCGCTCGCGACGACCGCGAAACCGCGGCCCTGCTCGCCCGCGCGCGCCGCTTCCACGGCCGCGTTGAGCGCGAGAATGTTGGTCTGGAACGCGATGCCCTCGATGATGCCCGTGATATCCGCGATCCTGTCCGAGCTGTCGCTGATGCCGTTCATCGTGTTCACGACTCGGCCGACGACATCGCTGCCCTTCTTCGCGATATCCGACGCGTTCGATGCAAGCGAACTCGCCTGCTGCGCGTTCTCGGCGTTCTGACGCACCGTCGACGTGAGCTCTTCCATGCTCGCCGCCGTCTCCTGCAGGGAAGCGGCCTGCTCTTCGGTGCGCTGGCTCAGATCGGTATTGCCGGTCGCGAGCTCCTTTGCCGCGCCGCCGACCGCGCCGCTGCTTTCGCGCACGCGGCTCACGATGTCGGTGAGGCGCGCGTTCATCGTGGCGAGCGCGCGCAGCAAATCGCCCGTTTCGTCCTTCGTATTCGCGACGATGCGGCTCGTCAGATCGCCGCGCGCCACCGTCTGCGCGATGCCGACCGCCTCGCCGATCGGCGCCGTGATCGAGCGCGTGACCAGCACGCCGCCGATCACCGCGAAGAGCGCCGCCACCACGCACAGCGCGATCAGCACGTTGCGCTGCGTCCGATAGCTCGCCTGATCCGCGCGCACGATTTCCTCGCGGCGCGTCGCGGTGTAGGCCGCGTAGTCGTCGGTGGCCTTGACGAGTTGCGCGAGCAGCGGACGGCACTCGTCGTCGAGCGCCGTCACCGCTTCCTCGTGCTTGCCCGCGAGCGCCAGCCCGGCGATCTTCGTCGCAACGGGACCGTACAGCGCCTCCACGCGCATCATTTCGGCGGCGAGACTCTTCGCCTTGTCGCTCGTATCGCTCGCGCTGGCGAGCATGTCGTTGAGTTGCTTCAGGCGCGCCTGCACGTCCTCGTGGGCGCGCGTGGCTTCGGCTTGCTCGAGTTCGATATCGGACGGTTTCGTGACGAGCACGAGATTGCGCGCGGCGATCGCGCGGCGGTCGACGGCCGTGCGAATCTGACCGGCGACATCGGCGCGCGCGTTGATGCCGTTGACATAGTGCGCGAAGCCGTCCGTCGCGACGGACAGCGCGCGCAGCGACATGCCTGCCACCAGCACGACCAGCACCGCCAGAATGCCGAAGCCAGCGATCAGCCTGTTCTTGATCGTGATGTTCTTGAGGTTCATTTTCAGGGTTCTCTCAGGGTCCGTTCGGGGGACATACGGCGTCCGTGTGATCGCTTCGCGCGGCATACTGCTACGCGAGCGAACGATCGAGCGCAAAAGATGCGCGACGCTCTAAAGCTGATTACGGCTCACGATTTTTGGACTGAAGGGAAAAGATGCAAATAGTCTGCACTTTGTCCACGACGTTCGGTAATACCGTTACCATACAGATGCGCGAAGTTAGGTAAGCATTTCATTTTCTTTCCACGAACTTCTACATTCCGATGCCCGAGATCCTCGATCAGCGCACGCCCGGATTCGCCGATGCGCTCGCGACGCTTCCGCCGACGCCAACCGCCGGTCTCGCCACGAACGAACGCTACTGGGATGCGGTGCGCGCGCTGTGGCGTCACTCCGACGAGCTCATCAACCTTGAGAACGGCTTCTGGGGTGCGATGACCGAGCCGGTCAAGGCGATGTTCCATTACTGGACCGAGCGCGTGAACCGCGAGACGACGCTTCTGATCCGCCCGCATCTGATGTCGCTGTATCAGGGTTTGCGGGAGCGCGTCGCGATGGAAATGGGCTGCGCGGTCGAGGAGATCGAGCTGACGCGCAACGCGACCGAAGCGCTGCTCGCGCTCATCAGCGGCTACAACCGCCTCGCGCCGGGCGACACGGTGCTCTACAGCGATCTCGATTACCCGTGCGGCAAGGACGCGATGGAATGGCTGCGCGAGCGGCGCGGCGTCACGCCCGTGCGTATTACGATGCCGGAGCCCGCGACGCGCGAAGCGGTGCTCGACACCTACGCGAAGGCGCTGCGCGCGCATCCGCGCACGCGGCTCGTGCTGTTGTCGCACGTCTGCTTCGCGACGGGCCTCGTGATCCCGGTCGCGGAGATTTCGGCGATGGCGAAGGAAGCCGGCGCGGACGTGATCGTCGATGCCGCGCATTCGTGGGGGCAACTCGCTTTCGACGTGCCCGACTTGAACGCGCCGTTCGCCGCGCTGAACCTGCACAAGTGGATCGGCGCGCCGCTCGGCTGCGGCGCGATCTACATCCGGAAGGGACACGTCGCGTCGATCGATCCGTATCTCGGCGACCGCTCCTGGCCCGCCGACGATATCCGCGCGCGCGTGCATACCGGCTCGCCGAACTTCGCCGCGTGGTTCACGCTGCCGTCGGCGCTGGACGTGCATCGGCGCATCGGTGCGAAGGCGAAGGAAGCGCGTCTGCGTGCGTTGCGCGATGCCTGGGCGAAGCCCGCGAGCGAGCTTCCCGGCGTGCAGATCCTGACGCCGCACGATCCGTCGATGACCGCCGGCATCACTGCGTTCCGCCTGAACGGGCGCGCGACGAAAGCAGGTTGCGATGCGATCGTCGCCGCGCTGCGCGATCGCTTCGGCGTCTTCACGGTGACGCGGCCCGGCCCCGACGCGGGCGAAGTCGTCCGCGTGACGCCCGCGCTCTTCTCGCGCATGTCGGATGCCGAGCGTCTCGTCGAAGGCATCGCGGCGCTTGCGCGCGAAGCGAAGTAAGCGTCAGCGCGTCACCGGCCGTGCGTCGAGATGCTCGATCAGGCGTTCGAGCGCGTCCGAGCACGGCGCTTCGACTTTCAGCGCGAGGAGCGCGTCGGCGCGTGTCTTGCCGATGTTGATGGCCGCGATCGGCTTGCCGCTTTTCGCGGCCCACTCGCAAAAGCGATAGCCCGAATACACCATCAGCGATGAGCCGACGACGAGCATCGCATCGGCGGCTTCGAGCGAGCGTGCCGCGTCGTCGACGAGCGCGCGCGGCACGCTCTCGCCGAAGAACACGACGTCGGGCTTGAGCACGCCGCCGCAGCGCGTGCAGCCGGGCACGTCGAAGGCGGCGAAATCGAGATCTTCGATATGCGCGTCGCCGTCGGGCACCGCGGGCGCCGTATAGCCGACGAAATCCGGATTCGCCGCTTCCAGCATCCGCTGCACGGCCGCGCGCGTATGCCGCTCGCCGCATTCGATGCAGCGCACTCGCCCGATATTGCCGTGCAGCTCGATCACATCGGGATTGCCGGCGCGCGTGTGCAATCCGTCGACATTCTGCGTGACGAGCCGATGTACCCGGGAACGCGCGGCGAGCGCGCGCAGCGCGTGATGCGCGGCGTTCGGCTGCGCGTTCTGCACGACCGGCCAGCCGATGAGGCTGCGCGCCCAATAACGCCGGCGCGCGTAGTCCGAACCGAGAAAGTCCTTCAGCAGAATGGGCGCGCGGCCCGTGCGCTGGCCTTCGCGATCGCGATAACAGGGAATGCCCGATTCCGTGCTGATGCCCGCGCCCGACAGCACGAAAAGCCGCGGATACCGCTCGACGAATTCATGAAGCTGCTGCACTTGCCGTCCTTTTTTCGCTTGTCCGAGCGATTTGCTCTGGTGGAAATATAAGGCGAAACCGCCCGCGCCGCTGGCTGCGCATCCGGCCTTACCACTTTTTCGATATTGAAATTGGCTTGACCAAATCGGCGCGCATCGTTAGATTGACGGACGCCCCACTCCAACGACATATCGAGACATCCAGCATGCTGACCGTCATCTGCGAAACGCCCGGAACCCTGAAAGCCGAACAGCGCGAGAAACCGCAGCGCGCCGACAACGAAGTGCTGCTGCGCGTGAAGCGCGTCGGCGTGTGCGGCACGGACCTGCACATCTTCACCGGCAATCAGCCTTATCTGTCGTATCCGCGCGTGATGGGCCACGAGTTGTCGGGCGTGATCGAGGAAGCGGACGCATCGAGCGGGCTGAAGGCGGGCGACACCGTCTACGTGATGCCGTATCTGTCGTGCGGCAAGTGCATCGCGTGCCGTCAGGGCAAGACGAATTGCTGCGTGAACATTCAAGTGCTCGGCGTGCATCGCGATGGCGCGTTCACCGAATATCTGAATCTGCCCGCGCAATTCGTCCATAAGGCCGAGGGCGTCACGCTCGATCAGGCCGCGATGGTCGAATTCCTCGCGATCGGCGCGCACGCCGTGCGTCGCGCGGACGTGCAGCCGGGGCAGCGCGTGCTGGTTGTCGGCACGGGTCCGATCGGCATGGCGGCCATCACCTTCTCGCGGCTGCGCGGCGCGAACGTCACCGCGCTCGATACGCGCGAAGACCGGCTCGCGTTCTGCAAGCGCGAACTGAAAGTGGACGCGACCGTGCAGATCGGCGAGCAGGACAAGGAACAACTGTCGACGCTCACGAATGGCGAATTCTTCGATGTGGTGTTCGACGCGACCGGCAATTCGCGCGCGATGGAACGCGGCTTCGAATTCATCGCGCACGGCGGGAAGTACGTGCTGGTGTCGATCGTGCCGGATCGCATCTCCTTCGCCGATCCGGAGTTCCACAAGCGCGAAGCGACGCTGCTCGCGAGCCGCAACGCGACGCCCGAGGACTTCGAGACCGTGCTCGCCGCGATGCGCAAGGGCGAAGTGCCGACGGATGCGCTCAACACGCATCGTCTGACGCTGAGCGATGTGCCGACGCAGTTCTCGTCGCTGCTCGATCCGAAAGCGGGCGTTGTGAAAGCGATCGTCGAATGCTGACGGGTTGAATCAGGGCGCGCCGCGTACAAAGCGCGGCCGTCCTTGCGCGTCGTGCCACGGCTCGGCGCTTTTGCACCAGATTTCGTACTGCGGCGGATAAAGGCCGGTTTCATCGAAGATGCCGGTCGGCACCTCGATTTCGTCGACGCCGTCGAACGCCAGATAGACCGGCGATCCGCACAGCGGGCAATGATGCCGCCTGCCCGTCGCGGAGCTCGCCCACGCGACCGTGTCGCCCGTCACGGCAAACGCATCGCGCGGAAAGATCGCGTAAACGCCGAACGGCGCACCGTGGATGCGCCGGCACGTCATGCAGTGACACAGATTCACTTCCTTCGGCGCGCCCGCGACGCGCACCCGCACCGCGCCGCACGCACATCCGCCTTCGTGAAGCGGCTGATTCATCGGGTGAAGTAGCCGCGGTTCTGCATGCATTCGCTGTAGGCGCGCCAGTAGCGCGTCATCGGCGGCTCGGGCGGCGGCAGCGGCGGCATCTTCATGTCGCCGCCGTAGATCGCGTCGGATGCGCCGGATGCGCCCGCCGCCATCGATGCGGGCATCGCCGGCATGCCGGGCATCGCGCCGGATGCGGGATGCGGCAAGGCGGTCACGCCCGTCGCGCCGGACGCACCCGACGCGGCGATCGCCGCCGATGCGCCCGATGCAGGCGCCGCCGCAGACGCCGCGAGCGCACCCGATGCGCCCGCCGCACTCGCCGGCAACGGCGGCTCGACCGGACGCGGCGGCGTGAGCGTGCGCGTGTCGCGCTGCGCCTGAGCGTCGCGCGATGGCGCTTGCGACTCGCGCGCCATGTTCACTTTGGTCGTCTGATTGGCGTAGCCGTAGCAGGCGGCGTTATCGATCGATTGCTGCCACGCGCTCTGGCTGCGGCCTGGCACGGTGAGCGGCTGTTGCGCGAAGGCGGCGCCACACGCCGCGAGCAAAACGAATCCCGCGTAAGTGGAAGGTCTCATTGGCTTGCAGTTCCCCGATGCGGTTTTATTAGTCGTTGCAGTTTCTTGCGCCGCTCGGACACACTTCGAGCGACGCGAGTCTGCGCCGGGCCTGCTGTCAAGGATACCGCGCCCGCCGAACCGTCCACGCCAGAAGCACTGGCATCTTCCGCCAACTTTCAGACGATGCGCGGCGCGGCGCACATTTGCCGCGATGAACCGCGCATCAGAACTTCATGCCGACGCCAAGGCCGATCACCCACGGATCGATCTTGAGCGAGCCGAGATCGGCGCCGCCCGCCGATGCGCTCGTTCGCATCCAGATCTTCTTCACGTCGGCGTTGACGAACAAATTCTTCGCCACCTGTACGTCGACGCCCGCCTGCAACGCCGGGCCGAAGCTGCTGTGCTTGATCGACACCGGCGTGTCGCCCGCCTTGAGCTTGTCGTTGTAGAAGTACGTATAGTTCACGCCCGCGCCGACATACGGACGCACGCGCCCCGCGTGATTGAAGTGATATTGCAGGAGCAGCGTCGGCGGCAGCACGCCCACGCCGCCAAGCCCGCCGATGTTCGATGTCACCTGATGCCGCGACGTGCCGAGAATCAATTCCACACCGATGTCATCGCGGATCATGTACGTGAAATCGAGCTCCGGCACGATCGCGTTGTTGACGTTGACACCGAGCGTGCCGAGCGTGCCCCCCGCTGTCACATCGGGCTGAATGCTGATCGCGCGCAGGCGAACCAGCACATCGCCGGCGTGGATGCCGCCCATCGCATCGCTCGACGATGCATCGCCTGCCGCCTGCGCCGCGCCCGCGAACAACGCCGCGCATGCCATGACGATTGCCCCGAGACCCTTTCTCATTTTTAGCTCACTCACGTTAAAAGTGAGAATTGTCCGAGCGAGGGTCGGTCGCGCCTTTGACCACAATCAACGCGCGCCAGACGCGCGCCGCCTATCGCGGCAAGCCTTGCGCGCGGACAAGCATGCTTTACGCATCGGCGGGTCTGCGACCGCGCGCCACTTGCGGGCGGGTCCGCGCCTTGCTGAACGAAGAGAACGTGCAGAACAAAGGGAGGAAGCAGATGAGACCCACAATCGGCACACTCGGGCGCATGACGGGGATTCTTCTCGGCGGCACATTGGCCGTCGTGGCGAGCGCGCAGCAGGCGCCGCAAAAACCGAACAAGCTCGATTACGACAGTACGCCCGCGTATCAGGAGAAAAACGTGACGCCGCCCGCTGCGGCCGCCGCGAATGCCAGCGATGCGCTGAAGACGCGGCCGGGCAAGACGTCATCGGGCAAGGGCGCAGCGCCCGACCGGCCGAACGGGCTCGGCTTCGACTCGGGCGCGAGCGGCATGAGCAAGAAGCAGTAGATCACGCGTCGGCCGGCTTGTCCGGCCACGGCCACGTCGAATAGCGCGACGGCTTTTCCGCTTCCGCTGCCGGCGTGGCTTCGTGCACAGGCGCCGCGCTCGTTGCGACTTCGGAGAGATCCTCGCCGAACCACGGCACTTCCTTGCGCCGCTCTTCCATGTAGGCGTTCCAGCCCTTCGCGTTGTCCGCGAAGAGATCGTGCTTCACGGTGTTCGCCAGCATCGGGCGATTCAGCGTTTCATCGAGCAGCGCTTTCGGCCAAACGAAAAACGCGCCCGATGCACGGCGGATGAAATCGCGCGGCGGCATGGTCGCGTCGACGAAGCCGAGCAGCGTGAAGCCCGCGAGCGCGTCGTTGCCCTTCACCGCTTCGCCGATGCTCGCGTATTCGTCGGCGCATTGGCTCAGGCAAAACACGGACTCCAGCACGTCGCCGAGATGCAGCAGCAGTGCGCGTCGTTCGTAGGGATCTTGCGTGGCGGTCTCTTGTTTCGTCATTCGCTGTTCCGATATGTCGAGGGTGGATTCTGCGGCGCGCGCACTGTCGCACGGGCCGCGTTCATCTCGAATTTTAGCGAACCCGGCGTCACGCGTCGGCGCGCCAGCGCCCCGATCACTTCACAAAGCGCGTGCGAAAGCTCAGTCGATAATCATTCGGCGATACACCGAGCCGCCGCGTGAACACGAGCCGCATGCGGTCCGCCGTGCCGAAGCCGCAGTCGTAGGCGACGGTTTTCAGCGGCGTGTCGCCGCTTTCGAGCATATTGCGCGCCGCGTCGACGCGCGCCCGTTCGACGAACTCGTGCGGCGTCAACTGCGCGAGTTGCACGAAGGCGCGCGCGAAGTTGCGCTCGCTCATGCCCGCGACGCTCGCCATGCGCGCGACGGACAGCCGCTCGCCGATGTGCTCCATGACGTACGCCTGCACTTTCGCGACCGGCGACGTGTCGTCGGCGGGGGCGCTCAGATACGGGCTGAACTGCGATTGTCCGCCGCGCCGCTGCGCGAATACGACGAGCCGTTTCGCGACCGCGAGCGCGACTTGCGCGCCGTGATCTTCGGCGACGAGCGCGAGCGCGACATCGATGCCCGCCGTCACGCCCGCCGACGTGACGAGATTGCCGTCGCGCATATAAATGCGATCGAGTTCGACGCGTGCGCGCGGAAAACGCTCCGCGAGCCGCGGCGCATTCTGCCAGTGCGTGGTGACATTGCGGCCGTCGAGCAGGCCCGCGTGACCGAGCGCGAATGCGCCGGTGCAGATCGAGCCGTAACGCTCGCAGCGCGACGCCGTATCGACGAGCCAGTTGCAGAGGCGCGGATCGGGTTCATCGACGGGAAGGCTCGGACCGCCCGCGACGAGCGCCGTGCCGTAATGGCGATCGGCTTTGTCGAACGGCAGATCCGCGACGAGCCGCGTGCCGTTCGACGCGCGCACGATGCGCTCCTCCGGTCCGACAAGCGTGATCTCATACGCGTCCGAGGCAGCGATGAAGCCGTTCGCTTCCGCGAAGACATCGACGGGACCGGCCACATCGAGCGCCTGCACGCCCTGAAAGATTGCGATTGCAACTGTCGGCATCGGAGAGAAAGTCGGTGATGAGCGCGCGTGGCGGAAGACGGCGTGCGCCTGGCAGAGTTCGACGCGTCGTTTCGATTGAGACGCGAGCGCCTTTTGAAGAGACTGAAGGCATCGGACGCGCTGCGCGATTTTAGCAACGCACGACGCTTCGCGTCTTTCATCGACTCACATTCCGGAGCTTCAAACATGAGCGAAATCATCGCAGGCATCAGCATTCCCGACAGCCAGATGGCGCGCGAAGCCACGCAACTCGTACGCGATACGGAACCCGACCTGCTCTATCATCACTCGCGCCGCGTGTTCCTGTTCGGCGCGCTCGCGGGCGAACGCAAGCGGCTGAAATACGATCCCGAACTGCTTTATATCGGCGCGATGTTCCACGACATGGGCCTCACCGATGCATACAGCAGCCCGCACGACCGCTTCGAAGTCGATGGCGCGAACGCGGCGCGCGATTTCCTGCGCGGGCATGGCATCGGCGAAAGCGAGATCGAGCAGGTGTGGGATGCGATCGCGCTGCACACGACGCCCGGCATTCCGCAGCACAAGAAACCGGTGGTCGCGCTCGTCACGGCGGGCGTCGAGATGGATGTGCTCGGTCTCGCCTACGACGAGTTCAGCGCCGATCAACGCCGGCTCGTCGTTGCGGCGCATCCGCGCGAGGCGAACTTCAAGGAAGGCATCATCGACGCCTTCGCCAAAGGGACGATCGCCAAGCCGGAATCCACTTTCGGCAACGTCAAGGCCGATGTCCTCGCGCTGAAAGACCCGAACTACAGGCGCCTGAACTTCTGCAGCATCATCCTCGGATCGGCGTGGAACGATCAGCCGCACGATCATGCGACCTGCCGCAATCCTTCGCATCGACACGCGTAGTTCAGCGACAAACGCGATACGGACCCATGTCGACGTGAAAGTGCGTCTTGTGCAAGGCGTTGTAGTCGGGGCCTAATGTGGTATCGAAGGCATGACACGCGCCTTCGTGAACGCGGCGCAGGAACTGGCCGTCGGGCGACGCGGCATCGTCCCAACGAGCGAGCGTGATGCGGCGTCCGTCATCGAGCACGAAGCCGGTCAGATCGATGGCGTTCGCGCTCGCGTGCTGGCTCAGCGCCGCGTCCTGCTGATGATTCACATTGCGGCAAGCATAACTGCCGACATGCTCGATGCGCGCGATGCGCTCGCCATACGTATCGAGCGCGGCCGCCTGAAGATATTGATGCTCGAAGTAGGCGATGCCGAGCGCGAGCGGACACGTCGCGAGAAACGGCGCGCTGAAGCGCACGTCTTGCGATTGCGTGACGCGTACGACGCTTTGGAGCGCGCATCCGCCCGGTCCGGTCGCATCGGCCATCTCGCGATAGACGAGACCCGAGCGCGCGAGCGCGGCATCGCAGCGTTGCGCGTCGTGCATCGTGCGCCATAGTTTGAAGCGCGTGAGCGGACCTTGCGGCGCGCGCACGTCGAGCGGTGCGAAAGGATCGTAACGCTCGGGCAGCACGATGCGTTTCGAATAGACCGCGTAGCCGAACATCGCCGCGCCGGCGAGCAACGCGAGGAACAGCCATCCGACGATGCGTGCGATCACGCGTGATCGGCCGTGTGCGCCGCGCTCACGCGCTCGGCGAGCTTGGCGTCGTAGCTCGAATGTACATGCACGCGCTTTTTCTCGGGATACGCGTACGAATACGCCTTGCGCAACGCGAGCGACGCTTCGTGAAAGCCCGACAGAATGAGCTTCTGCTTGTTCGGATAGTTGGCGATATCGCCGACTGCGAAAATGCCCGGCCGCGACGATTCATAGTTGGACGTATCCACTTCGATGCGGCCGCCGCGCACGTCGAGATTCCATGTCGCGATCGGCCCGAGCTCCGACACGAGACCGTAGAGCGCGACGATCTTGTCGACGGCCAGATCGGTCGAGCCTTCCACCTGCTTGATGCGTGCGCCGCGCAGCACGCCATCGGGCGCATCGAGCGATTCGATCATGCCGACGACGAACGACATCTCACCGGCTTCGACCGCGCGCTTCATCGTCGCGACGGAATTCGCGGCTGCTGAAAACCCGTTGCGCCGATGCACGAGCGTGAGCTTCCTGGCGATGTCCTTCAATGCGAGCGCCCAGTCGAGCGCCGAGTCGCCGCCGCCCGCGACGATGATCTCCTTGTCCGCGAAATCGGCCGCGCGCGAGACGCTGTAATGCACGTCGCGGCCTTCGAGCGCGGCGGCTTCGGGCAACTGCAGACGCTGCGGAACGAACGCGCCGTTGCCCGCGGCGATGAGGATCGCGGCGCAATCGAAAGTCATGCCGTTTTCGGTAGTCACGGTCCAGCGATGATCGTCATCGCGCTGCGTGACGGATTGCACGCGTTGATCGAGGTGGATCGGCACGTCGAAGGGACGAATCTGTTCCAGCAGGCGATCGACGAGTTCGCGCGCGGTGCATGAGGGAATCGCGGGGATATCGTAGATCGGCTTGTCGGGGTAGAGCTCGATGCACTGTCCGCCGATGCGGCCGAGCGTATCGACGATCTGGCACGAGAGGCCGATGACGCCCGCCTCGAAGGCCGCGAATAGCCCGACCGGGCCCGCGCCTATGATCAACACGTCGGTTTTTATCGCTTCGCTTTGAGGTTCCATTTCGGGGTTCTTTCCTTGGCCTGCTGACTTTTTCAGCATTCTTCGGGCCACGATACAGAAAGCGTTCTCTCGCGGCAACGAAACCCCTTGCGGCTTAGCGGCGATTGCTTTCAGGCGTCAGGCGCGGGCATCGAAGGCTTCGTCGAAAGAAACGGTTCCGGCGGGGACTTTTTCGCTGAAAGCTAACGCCTGGAAGTATTCGGCGGGCACACCGGGGAGCGTGAGCGCGGATTCGGGTCGGAAGCCGAAGCGTCCGTAATAACCTGGATCGCCGAGCACGACGCAGCCCGCGGCGCCATCGCGCTTCAGGTGCGCGAGCGCTTCCTTCACGAGTTCGCCGCCGATGCCTTCGCGTTGACGCGCGGGCGTCACGGAAAGCGGACCGAGGCCGAACCAGCCGCTCGCGGTTGCGCTGATGCTGATGGGCGAGATCGCGATATGCCCAATGATGTCGCCGTTTTCCACCGCAACGAGGGATAGCGTGAGGCGGCCCGTTTTGCGCAATGCGTTGACGATGAACTGCTCGGTGTGGCTCGAATAGGGCATATCGAGAAATGCGGCAGTGGTCAGTATTTCGATCGCGTCGATGTCGCTGAGTTGCTCGTGGCGGATTGATGTGGATGCCTTCATAGCGTGCTCTGTCTTGCGGTGGTGAGGCGTGCATTCTAGCTCTGGGCTATGTCGCCGGATCCCGTTTTCGTGTCGGTCTGTTGGCGTTGCCCCTGTGCGGGGCGGCACTCACTTTCTTTGCCGCTGCAAAGAAAGTAAGCAAAGAAAGCAGCTTTTCAGGCCCGCGGTCACACGCAGTTTGGGTAGTTCTCTCATCGCAGATGGCACTCGCCTAAAGAGTGCCCTCATAGGCCTAACCCAGCTTGGATCGCGCACGGTCTGCCGCCCGAATGCGTTGAGCGCGCTGGTTCAGCACGAAAAAGCATCGGCACAGCGCTACGCGCTGCCGCCGGGCATTCAAGGGAAACCATCGGTTTGCGCACGCAGTGCGATAGCGATGTCACTAGCGAAGCACACGCATCCCCGATTGCCAAATCGCGCATGACCGCGGGCCTATCAGTAGCTGCTTTCTTTAGTTTTAGTTACTGCAGCCCCGCACAGGGGAAGTGCCAATAGACCGACGCGTAATCGGATTTGATAGAAGCCGAAGGCAAACCAAACATCACTTCGCATTCGCCCCCGAATTCAACTCCCGCGCGTAATACATGGCAGCAGCATCGATCTCCTCGGGCGTCATGTTGCGCGCGACATTGCGCATGACCCCATCGATATCGTTGGTCCGCGTCCCATTGGCAAACGCCAGCAACTGCGATTTGGTGTAAGCCGCCGGCAGGCCATCGAGCCACGGACTCCCCGCCTTCGTATCGATGCCCCCATGACACACCGCGCAAGGAGCGATATTTCTCATCGGCGCACCGTGCGCGACGATCGGCGGCGCAAGCGCACTGCTCACCTTGCGCTGCGCCGGCGGCCGCGGCAAGTTCGCGTAATACGCAGCGAGATCGCGCATGTCCTGATCCGAAAGATTCATCGCCATCGGCGACATCACCGCGTTGTTCCGCGCGCCCTTCTGAAAATCGATCAACTGCTTGTAAATCACCGACGCATATTGCCCCGCCAGATTCGGCGAGTTGGCCTCGCTCATGCCACGCTCGCCGTGACACATCGTGCAGCGTAGAGCCAGCGTCGCGCCACGTCCGATCGAATTCGCGCTCACCTTGTCGAGCAGTTGAGGCGTCATCTCCACGCTCGTCAGCTTCTCTTTCGGCTCGACCGCCGCGCCGCCCGCATACCACTCGCGCGGCACGCCCGCCGCGCTGCAGATCGCATTCCAGATGCCGGCGAACTGCGCATCGCGCTGCACCGAAGGCAGCCACACGAACCCTATCAGCGCCGATACCACCGCAACCGCGATCGTCCCCAATACGCTGACCGTGAACCAGCGATTGCGAAATGTGAAGAGGCGTTCGTCGCTCATCGCTGCGCTCCGATCGGCACCGCAGGCACCGCCGTGTCCGAACGCGCCAGCAACTGCGCAATCGGATAGCCGTAGTTGACGAGCGTAAGCCCGATCATCAGCACGAGCCACAGCGCAAAGCTGTTCAACGCCACCGGAAGCGTGCGCGGCTCATGCACCGCGCGGCTGAAGCGGAACGCCTCGGGCTGCACCAGCGGCGCGCGATGTCCCCTTATCAGCACGATGAAAAACAGCACCGCCGACACAACCAGAATCAGCCCGCCGACAACCGATATGACGACGGACAGCGCCTGCGCCGCAAGCGCCGGATCGTTGTAGTCGTAGAACGCCATGCGTCGCGGCATGCCAAGAATGCCGACGAAATGCCACGGAAAAGTCAGCACGATCATGCCGATGAACCACAGCCACAATTGCCAGCGCATCAGCTTCACGCTCTGCAATGCGCGGCCCGTCAGATGCGGCCACAGATCGTAGGCGATCACGAAGTACATGATGACGATCGCGCCGCCGAAGATCAGATGGAAATGCCCCGTCACCCATTGCGTGTTGTGCACGGTCGAATCGAGCTGATAGCTCATGTTGATGAGCCCGCCCGCGCCGCCGAAACCGAGCATCACGAACGAGAACGCGAGCGCAAGCATCATCGGGTTATCCCACGGCAACGCCTTGATCCAGCCGAGCGGGCCGCGTCCGCCGCGCAGCCGCGCCGCAATCTCCACCGACGCGCAGATCGTGAACACGGTCAGCAACGTCGGCACGGCGACGAGCGTCGTAAAGACCGAATGCATGAACTTGAAGCCCGAGCCGACTTGCGGATCGGCAAACAAGTGATGAATGCCGATGGGCATCGACACGACGAGGAACAGGATGAACGAGATGCGTGCCATCGCATCGCTGTAGAGACGGCCGCCGATCGCGCGCGGAATGATCGTGTAATACGCGATATACGCCGGCATCAGCCAGAAGTAGACGATCGCGTGCAGCGTCCACGAGAAGAACACGCGCGCGAGTCCCGCGTCGATGGTCGTCTTCCAGCCGATCGCGACAGGCAGAATCATGAACAGCACTTCGATGGCCGCGCCCACCGCCGTCCAACCCCACAGATACGCGCCCGCGACGGTCGCGAACATCGCGAGCGGGATCGGCTTGCCGCGATTCTCGCGCTTCCACGACGCGAGATTCACCGACATCAGCGCCACCCAGACCCACGATCCGACCACGACGAACACGACGCCGACGTAATAGAACACGTTGCCGATCATCGGCGGATAAAAGGTATAGAGCACGGATGCGAGACCCATCGCGACGGGCACAGTAGCCGTCACCGCGCCGATCGCGACGAGCCAGAAGCCGAGCCACGCGAAGCGCAAACCCACGAGCGGGCGCTTCAACGCAAGCTCGCTGACTGCATAGCCGAAGCCCATCGCGATGAGCGTCGGGAACGCGTAGCCCATCACCGTGCCGTGCTCCGTCACCGAGCGATAGTAAAGCTCCGGATTCTGCAGCCACGGATGCAGCGGACTGCGCACGAGCATCTGCCATGCGCCGAGCAGCAGCGCGACACCGAAGGCGATGAACGCCAGCCAGAAATGCGCGAGGACGAGGCGCTTGCTATTGAACACAGGACACTCTCCGCGAATTGGCCGGCATCTTGTCGGCCATCTGCATGAATTCGGCGCGATCCACCACCTTCACATGCGCCCACATGTTCTGATGCCCGGTGCCGCAATACTCGTGACAAGGCATCAGATGGTCGCCCGGCTTGTCGAAGGTCGTCTTGAAGGTCGAGACATAGCCCGGCTCCAGCATCGAATTGATGTTCGTGTCGGTGATCAGAAAGCCGTGCACGACATCCGAACTCGTCGCGCGGAACGTGACCGGCACGCCCGCCGGCACGACAAGACATTGCGGCGTGAACGAATACTGCTGCGCGACGATACGCACCGTCACGGAGCCGTCCGCCTCGGGCGCGCTGCCGAGATTGCTTTCGATGAATTCGCCCGATACGTGCAGCGTTTCCGGGCGGACCGTCTCGACGCGCGAGGGCGGCATCATCGCCCAGTGCACGCCGGTGTAGACGACCATGCCGACCAGCACGACGACGATCGCGAGCACGAGAATCGCCCAGCGCCGTTCGACCCGTTCGGCGACATCGTGCGAGCTTGGATGGATGGCCATATGCGACGCCTTAATGAATCACTGGATCACGCCGCGCGGCAGGAACACGGCGAAGTAAAAGATGAACCAGATGCCGATCACGATCGCGGTCGAAATGCCCGCGAGCGCGATCGCGCCCGACGGGCCGCGCTTCACGATCTCGTCGAGTTGCGCGTCTTCCTTCGCGAGTTCATTCGGGTCTTCGGTCATGGTGTCGTCGATGCTCAATGAAGTGGCGCCGAACGCAGCTCGTTCACTTCCTTCACGGAAACCGGCGTGCCGTGGTTGCCCCACGCGGTGCGGATATACGTGACGACCGCCGCGACCTCGACATCCGAGAGCGACTGCGCGAACGGCGGCATGCCGTAAGGCTTCGGGTTCTTGAACGTGCCCGGCGGATAGCCGCCGTTCAGCACCATGCGGATCGGATTCACCGACGAGTTCATCACGATCGATTGATTGTTCGCGAGCGGCGGGAAATCGGGTGGCTTGCCCTGGCCTTGCGTCGCGTGACATTCGGCGCAGTGCTGGTCGTAGACCTTCTTGCCGAGCGGCGCGAGATCCGAGCGCGCCTCGACGGCCGCCTGGCTCGGCGGCGCGGGCTTGTCGCCGGAACGCGCGGGCAGCGCCTTCAGATAGACGGCCATCGCGCGCACGTCTTCCTCGCTCAGATATTGCAGACTGTCGTAGACAACTTCGGCCATCGGTCCATACACCGCGCCGCGATTCGACACGCCCGCATGCAGCAGGCCGACGATGTCCTCCATGCTCCAGTCGCCGAGACCCGCTTCCTTGTTCGACGTGAGCGACGGCGCGTACCAGTTCTGGATCGGAATCAGCCCGCCTTCGAACGCCTTCGACTTCACATTGCCGCCGAGCGCGTTGATCGCGGTGTGGCACATCGAGCAATGACCGAGCCCTTCGACGAGATACGCGCCGCGGTTCCATTCCGCGGATTGCGTCGCGTCCGGCTGATACTCGCCCTCGCGAAAGAAGAGCGAACGCCAGCCGTACAGCAGCTCGCGTCGGTTGAACGGAAAACGCAATTCGTGCGGCCGGTTGGGCTGATGCACCGGCGGCGTGGACATCAGGAATGCATAGATTGCGTCGGAGTCGGCGCGCGTGACTTTTGTATAGGACGTATAGGGCATCGCGGGATAAAGCAGCGAGCCGTCGCGTGACTTGCCCGAGTGCATCATCGTGTAGAACTCGCCGGCGCTCCAGTTGCCGATGCCCGTCTCCTTGTCCGACGAGATGTTGGGCGTGAAGAGCGTGCCGAAGGGCGTGTCCATCGGACGGCCGCCGCCGAACGTCTTGCCCGCCGGCAGCGTATGGCACGCGATGCAATCGCCCGCGCGCGCGAGATATTCGCCGCGCTTGACGGTCGCGGCGTCGGCGCTCTGCGCGATGGCATGTTCGATCGGCGCGGCGCACGCCGCCATGAAGACCGCGACGGTCAGCGCTCGGAATGGGCGAAAACGGAGCACGTCGGGTCCTCGCTTAGTTGTGGACGCTGCCGCACGCGAGCGGCATCTTGAGCGAACCGGCGGCGACCGGCACCGGATCGGCCGGCGCGGGCAGCGTCGCGAGGTAGGCCGCGATCGCGGTGATGTCGCGGTCGGAGAGCAGTTTCGCGACCTGCCCCATGCAATCCGGCGCGACCGTCGAGCGCGTGCCGTATCGCCATGCGCCGAGTTGCGCGCTGATGTAGTCGGCATGCAGGCCGAGCAGACCGGGAATCGCCGGCTCCATGCCGGTCATCGACGCGCCGTGGCAGCTCACGCAGGCGGGCACGTTGCGCGTAGCGTTGCCCTTCGTGACGAGCGTCTTGCCGAGCTCGAGCGTCTTCGAATCGACGGTGACGGGCGACGGCGGCGGAAACGGCGGATGTTCGCTCGCGAAGTATTCCGCGATCTGCTTCAAATACGCGTCGGGAAGATACGCGAGCAGGTAATTCATCGGCGGATACTTGCGCCGGCCGTCGCGAAAAGCGAGCAGTTGGTTGTACAGATAGCCGACGGGCTTGCCGGACAGACGAGGGAAGTAGTCGTTGTCGGTGCCCTGGCCCTGCGAGCCGTGGCATGTGGCGCATCCCATCACGCGGGCCTGCATCGTGTCGGGCGCGCGCTCCAGCGGCGCGTTGTCGGCCGCGAACGCTCCGATGCTGAAAAACGCGAAGAGCGCGGACCAAAAGAATGTGCCGAGCTTTGCCACGTTTCGCACGTAACCCCCGTTGTCGATTTGCCGTGTTCGATGTGCCGGGCGCGTGCTGCTCGTCCGGCTCGGTTCTTCAAGGCGCTGCAATGTTCTTGCTGCAGATGGGTTGCGCTAGGCTTTTCTGATCTTAGAAGAGATCGCCCGTTTTTCCCAACTCAGAGATTGTCTCAATCTGTCACATCGATGCGCGTGACAAATCCAAGTGTTTTTTGCGTTCGAACAATGAACCGCATCTTTTTGAGACGAGCAACGACGTCGACCCGATCTGCTAAGGACTGTAGATAGTCGCTTTGCGCGGCCATGTCCATCATTTCGAGATGAACGAGGTGTTGCTCATTTGAGCCCGAGGCGCTTGGCGAGGCGATTGAGATTCGCGCGATCCAGACCGAGCTCGCGCGCCGCCGACGCCCAGTTCTGGTTGTGACGCTTCAACGCGTCGAGGATGAGCGTGCGTTCGTAGGCCGTCACGGCGTCGCGGAAGTCGGCGCCCGGCGTGGGCAGCGGCGCGGCTTCGACGCGCGTCGCGGCATCGGCGGCCAGTGCGGTGTCGCCGGCGAGCGTGAGGTCGGCGGCGGTGAGCGTGAGGATGCGCGGACGTTCGCGATGCGCCGCGAGCGCCTTCAATGCGCTGCGTCCGATCAGATGCTCCAGTTCGCGCACGTTGCCGGGCCAGCGATACGCGAGCAGCGCGGCTTGCGCATCGGCGGAAAGACGCAGGCTCAGGAGGCCGAGGCGCGAGCGGTTCTCTTCGAGAAAGTAGCCGGCGAGCAGCAAGACGTCGCGTCCGCGTTCGCGCAACGGCGGCACGACGAGCGGATACACCGACAGCCGATGATAGAAGTCCGCGCGAAAGCGCCCTTCACGCACTTCCTCGGCGAGATCGCGATTGGTGGCGGCAATGAGCCGCACGTCGACCTTGTGCTCGCTGTCCGAGCCGATCCGCTGCAACTGGCCGTTCTGAAGCACGCGCAGCAGCTTGGCCTGCACGGGCAGCGGCAGCTCGCCGACTTCATCGAGAAAGAGCGTGCCGCCATCGGCGAGTTCGAACTTCCCGCGCCGGTCCGACGACGCGCCCGAAAACGCACCGCGCACATGCCCGAAGAGCTCGCTTTCGACGAGCGTATCGGGCAGCGCCGCGCAATTCAGGCTGACGAGCGGTTTGTCGGCGCGCGGCGAAAGCGCGTGAATCTCGCTCGCGACGAGCTCCTTGCCGACGCCCGTCTCGCCGGTGATGAGCACGGTCAGATCGCTCGACGCGACGATCGCAATCTCTTCCTGCAAGCGGTTATGCGGCTCGCTGCTGCCGATCATTTCGCGCCTTCGCGGCCCGCTCGCCTGCCGATACACCTCCGCACGCTGACGCTCGGCCTCGCTCGATTTCGCGAGCGCATCGATGCGCTCGGCGACGCTCACGGTCGCCGCCGCGAGACTCAAGAACGCCTGCAGCGAAGCCATGTCGATGCCGTCGAAGCGCGCGGGATCGAGCGCGTCGAGCGTCAGCAAGCCCCACGCGCGCCCGTTGATGACGAGCGGGCAGCCGAGACAATCGTGCACCTCCAGATCGCCGCTCACGCCCTTGACCAGTCCGTCGTAGGGATCGGGCAAGTCAGAGCCGGCGGCGAAGCGCGTCGGTTCAGCGCGCGCGAGAATGCGTGCGAACCGCGGATGCTCGCTCACGCGAAAGCGCCGGCCGAGCGTATCGCCCGAAAGACCGTCGATGGCGAGCGGCACGAGCGTGTCGCCGTCGAGCCGCAAGAGCGCGGACGCATCGCTCGGAAACAGCGCGCGCGATGTGTGCAGCAAACGGCGGTAGCGCTCGGTGTCGGGCATCTCGCTCGACAGGTCCTCGATAAGCGGAACGAGCGCATCGAGCAGCACGCGTGAAGTCATTGCGACTACGTCAGCAGTCCTTTTGACTAGAGTCGAATCGACCATGTTTGATAATAAACGATTGATTTATCGACGATTCTACTCTGGCACGGATCGTGTATGGATTCTGCCGAAGAATTCAGACGCGAAAGCGCCCCGCTTTCGCCTTTATCACACGAGGAAACGAACAATGCTGTCAGCAGAACACCGTGCCATCGTCAAAGCGACCGTTCCCCTTCTGGAAAGCGGCGGCGAAGCCCTCACCACGCACTTCTATAACAAGATGCTCAGCGAGTATCCCGAGGTCCGCCCGATGTTCAACCAGGCGCACCAGGCAAGCGGCGCGCAACCACGCGCGCTCGCCAACGGCGTGCTGATGTACGCACGGCACATCGACGAACTGGAGAAGCTCGGAGGGCTCGTCGGCCAGATCATCAACAAGCACGTCGCGCTGGACATCCAGCCGGAACATTATCCGATCGTCGGACGCTGCCTGCTCGCGTCGATCCGTGAGGTGCTCGGCGCGGAAATCGCCACCGACGCCGTCATCGAGGCGTGGGCCGCGGCCTACGGGCAACTTGCGGATCTGCTGATCGGACTCGAGGAAGGCATCTACAGCGAGCGCGAAAACGCGCCGGGCGGCTGGCGCGGCACGCGGCGTTTCGTCGTCGCGCGCAAGGAGAAGGAAAGCGACGAGATCACGTCCTTTTATCTCGTGCCGGAAGACGGCGGCGCGCTGCTCGACTTCCATCCGGGTCAGTACATCGGCTTGCGCCTGTTCATCGACGGCGAGGAACTGCGCCGCAACTACTCGCTCTCGGCCGCACCGAACGGCCGCGAATATCGCATCAGCGTGAAGCGTGAGGCGAATGGCAAGGTGTCGAATTTCCTGCATGAACACGTCGGCGAAAACAGCGTGCTCGATCTCTATCCGCCCGCAGGCGACTTCAAGCTCGAACACAACGACAAGCCGCTCGTGCTCATCAGCGGCGGGGTCGGCATCACGCCGACGCTCGCGATGCTGCAAGCCGCGCTCAAAACGCAACGCCCGGTGCACTTCATCCACTCGGCGCGGCACGGCGGCGTGCACGCGTTCCGTGCGGCGATCGAGGAACTGGCGGCGCGCCATCCGCAACTGAAGCGCTTCTACTGCTACGAGCACAAGCGCGATGGCGATCTCGAAGCGCACGGCATCGGCTTTGTCGACGAAACGCTGCTCGATACGTGGCTGCCGAAGAACCGCGATGTCGATGCCTACTTCCTCGGGCCGAAGGCGTTCATGAAGGCGGTGAAGAAGCATCTGAAGGCGCTCGGCGTGCCCGAAGCGCAGAGCCGCTACGAGTTCTTCGGCCCGGCCGCCGCGCTCGACTGATTCCGTGCGTGGTGCGGCCCTCTCGACCCGCGGCGCATTTGGCCGCGGTTTTTTTTGCGCGTTCCAGCCTTTGCAAGTGGTTACCTCGATTTTGTAGAAACCGGCCATTTCAAAAGGCCAGCCAGACGCCTAATCTGCTCTTGCCGCGCCGATCTGGCGCACTTTCGGAACCCAGGCAAAGAGGATACGCAAAATGGAACCCCGTCTCGACTTCTACAAAGCCAATCCCGCAGCAATCAAGGCGCTGGTCGGCGTCGAGGAGCGCATCGCGAAGTCCGCGCTCGAGAAATCGCTGACCGAACTGGTACGGCTGCGCGCATCGCAGATCAACGGCTGCGCGTTTTGCGTCGACATGCATACGACCGATGCGCGCAAGGGCGGCGAAACTGATCGGCGGCTGGCGACGGTCGTTGTCTGGCGCGAGACGCCGTTCTTCACCGATCGCGAACGCGCCGCGCTCGAATGGACCGAGGCGTTGAC
Source organism: Caballeronia sp. LZ008 (assembly GCF_031451435.1). Taxonomy (NCBI): domain Bacteria; kingdom Pseudomonadati; phylum Pseudomonadota; class Betaproteobacteria; order Burkholderiales; family Burkholderiaceae; genus Caballeronia; species Caballeronia sp. LZ008. Next base: position 1,019,133 of record NZ_JARUXK010000004.1, read on the forward strand.
GCTGGTGTCGCAAGACCACGTACCCGATGCCGTGTGGGAAGCCGTGAAGCCCCATTTCAGCGACGATGAAATTGTCGACCTGACGCTGCTCGTTTCCGCGATCAATAGCTGGAACCGTTTCGCGATCGCTTTCCGCAAGCTGCCGGCGTGAGGGCATCGACATGAGAAAGCGCGAAATTCTCGTGCTGGCGGCCGCGCTGATGATCGGTGCAGCGAGCGCCGGCGCGCACGACGCGGCGGGCGCGGAACTCGTCACGCCGATGATCAAGCAGGCCGTGCCGGAAGTGGCCGGCAAGAACGTGCTGATGGCGACCGTCTCGTACAAGCCGGGACAGTCGTCGGAGGCGCACATGCATCCGGGGTCGATCTTCGCTTACGTGCTGGAGGGCCGCGTGACATCGCAGCTCGAAGGCGGAAGCGCGAAGACGTATGGCCCCGGCGAATCGTGGTACGAACCGCCGGGCGCGCATCACATCGTGTCGAAGAATGCGAGCGCGACGAAGCCGGCAAAGCTGCTCGTGTTCGCGATCGTCGGCGATGGCGATCCGGTCAAGCAGCCGATCCCGCATTGAGGACAACATGAAGATCGCAGAACCCGACACCGTTTTCATCGCGACGCCGCAGAAGCGTTCGCCGGAGCATCGGCCGCGTTCCGCGCTGTTCGACCTCGGCTTCAGGCCGTTCTATCTGTGCGGCGCGGCGTTCGGCGCGCTCTCGGTGACGGTGTGGCTACTGGTGCTGTCGGGCGTGCCGCTCTTCGGCGGCTATCTGCTGCGCGCGGATCCGGTCGCTTGGCACGCGCACGAGATGGTGTTCGGGTTCGCGGCGGCGATCGTCGCCGGCTTTCTGCTGACGGCCGTGCGCGCGTGGACGGGACGCGACACGGCCAAGGGCGCGACACTCGCATCGCTCGTGCTGCTGTGGCTCGCCGGGCGCGTGCTCGTGTGGAGCGGCCCGGCGCTGCCGGCGGCGATCGTCGATAGCGCGTTCCTGCCGGTCGCCGCGATTCTGCTGCTGCGGGTGCTCGTCGAGGCGGGCAACCGGCGCAACTACTTCATCGCGGTCGTTGTGTTCGCGTTCGGCGCGCTGAACGCCGCGTTCCACGCGTTCGCGATCGACGCGCGCCCCGATCTCGCGATGCGCGCGGTGTGTGCGTCGGCGGGCATCGTCGTGTTGCTCGTCGGCGTGATCGGCGGACGCGTGATCCCGATGTTCACCGCCAATGCAATGCCCGGTTTCATCGCACGGCGCTGGCGCTTCGTCGAGTTGATGGCCGCGCCGCTCACGATCGCGGCGTTTGTCGCGGACGCCTTCGCGCTCGATGGCGCGATCGTCGCGCCGATCGCCTTGCTGGCCTGCGGCGTGCATCTCGCGCGGATGATCGGCTGGCGCTCGTACGCGGTGCGCGGCCGGCCGATTCTCGCGATCCTGCATCTCGCTTATGCGTGGCTGCCGCTCGGCTTCGCACTGCTCGCGCTGTCGGCGCTCGGATGGACACGCGTGCCGCACAGTCTCGCGATGCATGCGTTCGCGGCTGGCGCGATCGGCGGCGCGATCATCGCGATGATCACGCGCACCGCGCGCGGGCATACCGGACGGCCGCTCGTCGCGGACACGCGCGATGTCGCGTGCTACGCGCTCGTGATGTCAGCGGGCGCACTGCGCGTGCTCGGGCCGCTCGTCGCGCCTTCGTGGCATTCGACGTGGGTCTTTGCGGCTGGGTCGTGCTGGGTTCTTGCGTTCGGGCTCTACGTCGCCGCTTATGCCGCGCCGCTCTTCAAGCCGCGCGCGGATGGCAAGCCAGGTTGAGACGGCGACGGATTTTGACATCGGGAAGCGAGGGTTCCGCGAGAATCGCGTCCGGCTTTCCCGATTCCGATTCCGATCCCGCCATGAAGCACCTTCGTTCTCTTTGCGCCGCGGCGACGCTCATCGCCGCTTTGCTCGCCCTTTCCGGCTGCGGCCTCTTCGGATGCAGCGGCTTTGCCACCAACGGCGGCGGCTTCGGCGGCTGCAGCGTCGGCACGCGGTTCTGATTCGATGGCGCGAGGCGGGCGACAAGCCGGGTCGCAAGGATCATCGTCATCACAGCGCAACGCCGCCCGCGGCCTTCGCCTTTTTGGCGCCCGAATACCTCGCCTTCAATCCGAGCGCCTGCTTCTCGATCAAATACCAAGAGAGCGCGCCCGCGAGCCAGGAACCGGGCAGCGCGATCAGCATCATCTGTAGCGCGGAGCCGTCCGGATAGAAGTGATTCACGACCTGCTGAATCGGCCAGCCATAGAGATAGATCCCGTACGAATAGTCTTCGATGGGTCCGAGATTGAGCTTTGGCGCGAAGGCGATCATGAACACGCCATAGGCAATCACCGCGCCGCAGGCAATCTCGAACGCCGGCTGACGGTAGGAAAGCACCGCCGCAAGCAGCAGCGCGAAGAGACCCTGGCGGTTCAGCGGGATGAAATCCCGGTTGACGTAGAGAAAGACACCAGCGGCGAAAAACACGGCAACGCGAAGGTTGGACGGATCGCCCGTGATGAACGGCATGTACGTCGGCGCGAAGAGTCCGATCGCGACCAGGGCGGCGATGCAGAGGTTAGCGACCCATCGACTGCGAAGCGCGCCGAGCGCGCCGAACACCAGTACCAGGACGTAAAGCCGGACCTCGACCCAGATGCTCCACAGCGTTCCGTTCACGGCGTTCCGCGCGTGATTGTCCGCGAAGACGCCGGGCAAGCGCTCGGCATACTCATACAGAGAGGCGTTGCGCCAGACAAAGCCGTACGTCTCGGGTGACTCGAAGTAGATTCCGCGCGAAAGCGTCGTCAACGACGGTCCGAGCACGAAGGCGAGCAGCGCCATGCAAACGACCAGCGCCGGGAACAGACGCAGGGCGCGCGAGATGACGAAGTCTTTCACGCTGTGCCGACGATCGAAGCTGAACGTGATGAGAAATCCGCTGATGACGAAAAAGATATGCAGACCGAGATCGCCCGAATATCGGTAATGCAGGATCGACGTCGTGAAATCTCTGAGACCGTTGGTCGTGGCGGCAAGCGCGAACGAATGCCCATAGACAACGAGCGAAGCGGCGATAAGACGCAACAGCAGGAAATTATTACTGTCCTCTCGGCCGTTCTTATTAAAAGCTTGTCCCAGCGTTCTCATGAATGCCGCCTATGTGGAAGGCGGAATTGTAACGCGGTGTGACACAAATTAATAAGTTGCCGAAGCGGCGGCCCGTTTGACCCGCTCCCTTCTCCGCGCGGCTTCAGCCGAAGACGCGCGGAGAGGACCTTCACACGAGCACTGCTCGGCCACGAACCGGCACAAGGACGTTCGCGGACGACAGTGAAAACCAGGCTAATTTCAGGAAGATATCTGGTTCGTTTTGGTTAGCCCTTGTTGCATGAGACTTTGCTGGGTCTGCGAATGTGCATTGCGCATCGGCTTCAGCACGAAAAGCGCGAGCAGCGCCGATATCGCCGCCATCCCCGCCGCAAGCATGAACACGGCGTGCCAGCTGCCGGTCATCGTCGTGATGACGCTCGAGAACGGCACCAGCAACGCCGCCGTGCCCTTCGCCGTGTACAGCAGGCCCGCGTTCGTCGCCGCGAACTTCGGACCGAAGGTATCGCCGCACGTCGCCGGGAAGAGACTGTAGATTTCGCCCCACGCGAAGAACACGATGCCCGTCAGCACGACAAACGCGATCGGGCTATGCCCGTACTTCGACAACGCGACGATGCCCACCGCCTCGATCGCGAACGCGACGAACATCGTGTTTTCACGTCCGATGCGATCCGAGACCCAACCGAAGAACGGCCGCGTCAGACCGTTGAGCACGCGGTCGATCGTGAGCGCGAAGGTCAGCGCGGGCAAGGTCAAGCCGAGTATCGACACGGGCGAATCGTGCAAGCCGAAGTCCTTCGCGATCGGACCGAGCTGCGCGGTCGCCATCAGGCCGCCGGCGGCCATCATCACGAACATCAGATACATGACCCAGAAGATCGGCGACTGCAGCACCTGCTTCGGACTCGCGTTGTAGACCGCGGCCTTGACCGTGCTCTTCACCGTCGCGAGCAACTGCGCGGGCGGCGCATAGAGCGCCATGCCGAGCAGGAAGACCACGAGGCCCTGGCCGAGACCGAACCACAGGAACGTCGCTTCATAGCCGCTCGATTTGATCATGTGCGCGATCGGCACGACGGTCGCGGCGGAACCCATCCCGAAGCCTGCCGCCGTGATGCCCGCAGCAAGTCCGCGCCGCGTCGGGAACCACTTGAGCGCGTTGCCGACGCACGTGCCGTACACCGCGCCCGCACCCACGCCACCGACCGCCGCGGCGAAGTACAGAAGCGGCAGCGACGACGCCACCGAGTTGATCGCCCACGCGATCGCGCATAGCAGCCCGCCACCGACCACCACCGGCCTTGGACCGTACTTGTCGACGAGATAACCCTCGATAGGCACGAGCCATGTCTCCGTCACGACGAAGATCGTAAACGCCACCTGAATGGCCGCGCGGCCCCAGTGGTACTTCTCGTCGATCGGATTGACGAAGAGCGTCCAGCCGTACTGCATGTTCGCGATCATCGCCATGCAAATCACGCCGAAAACCAACTGCACCCACGGCGACGCGAGGCGCGACGCCTTGTCATCGCGGCCCATCTGGTTCATTCCCATGCCTGTCTCCTTGGCAAATATGCCTTGTGTATGCGGACGTCGAACGACGCCTCCCGCGACGCCCATTCATGCTGCGCGCATATACACAGTATGTGATATATCAAGTAAGTCAAGCGAAAGAAATGGCGGGGTTTTCACTTAGAGGATGAAACGGTGTAAGCGCATGAAAGCTGCAGTGGGCGCGGATCGTACAGACGAAAAAAAGCCCGGCAGAGGGAGACCTGCCGGGCGATGAGCGTGGGCGAGACATGGCAATCCGCAGCACGCCCTCTCTTTATAAATGAAAGTTAAACGTAATGTAAACGGGTATTTTTGTAGGGTTTACGCTGCGGTGTTTTTAGGCGTTTTCAGAACACGTTCACGGGGACATTGACCATCAGCCGGTAGACGTCGCTCGTGCCGTCCGGATAGTACGCGCTATTGCTGTGGTGATGCATGTAGTAGAACTTGATCGACGTGTTCTTGAACTTGCCGTCGGGAATCGTGTAGCTCGGGATCACGCCGATTTCGTAGTGCGTACCGCTGATCGGCTTGCCGTTCACCAGATAGTTAGCCGCCTGAGCGCTGTCGCCGTTAGCCATCGCGCTGCCATCCGCGCCCCAGCCGTAAGCACCCCACAACGCGAACTTCGCGCCGGGCAGGCCGTATTCCTTGAGGTTGAGCGAATACGACAGGCTCACCGATTTTTCATGCGGCTGGTTGTAGTCGACATCGAGCGAGTTCGACAGATAATCGCCCGCAGATTGCCCCATGTAGTCGAACGTCTGATCGCTCACGATCTGCTGGAACGCGAACTGCACCGTATGCGCGCCGTGCGTGCCGGCGAGCGCGAGCGAATACGCGTTATTGTTGATCGACCCTTGACGCTTGTCGCCGATCGCGCCGGTGTAGTAGTAGTTCAACGAACCCGTCCAGCGGATGCTCTTCGGATCGCCGATGCTCTGCGTCGCCGTCAGGTAGTACTGCTGCCATACGTTGTTCGCGACGCTGCCGTAGAGCGAGACGGCCGTATCGTCACCGTGTGTCCAGTCGCCGCCGAAGTACGTGAACTGCGAGACGTGCGTGCCGCCGTATTCCGTCGTGAGGCCGGTGACGGTCGTCATGCCGCGCGCGATCACGCCATCGACCGTGCCGGCCTTGAGCGTCAGGTTCTTGATCTCGTCGCTGGCAAGCGAGAAGCCGCGATACGTCGGCGGCAACGCGCGGTTGTCGTGCGGCACGAGGAACGGGTTATCGAAGAGTTGCTGACCGTATTTAAGCACCGTGTTCGACACGCGCGCCTTCACGTCCCACACGCCCGGATACGCCCACGCGAGCTGGTTCGCGCCGCTCGGGTCGCCGCTCGAGGAAACGTGCACGCGATTGCCCGCGCCCTGCCCGCCGTTCAGCTTGAACGCACCGAAGAGCGACACGTCCGCACCCACGCCGATCAGCCCTTTCGTATAGCCCGACTCGAACACGGCCTGCGCACCGAGGACCCACGCGTCCTTCTTGCCTGCGCCCTTGAATTCGTCATGCTCTGTGAAGGACCGCATCAACAGATTCAAGTGCGAATCCTCGATGAATCCCTTCGATTTCGCCTGATTGCTGACGGGCGCATCGGCTTCCGTGTTGGGCGGCGAATCCGGTGCCAGCGCCTTTTGACGCGTGAGCAGATCATCGTCGGCGGATGGCTGCTGCGCCTGCGCGGCCTGCGTCGGCGCCTGTTGCGCATGTGCCGGAACGGCTGCGGCGATATAAGCGCCGAAAAGCAAAATGGACAATGCCGCTGACGTTTTTTGTTTTTTCATGAAAAGTATCTCCACTGACTCGACCCGCAAACAACATGAAATGAACAACTAGAAAGGATTCCGAATTACCTGATGAAGTGAACCGTACCCGTCGATCGCGAAGGATCGGCACGAACGGTCCGTTCAGGGACGCGCTAGTAAAAGAGAAAGTGTCCCTTTACGCCGGGGCCATCACGCATACAGACAGGCGGCCGACGAACTCTCACCAAGCGCGCGCAACACCGGTACTTCGCGTGCGCAACGCGCGTCGGCCATCGGACAGCGCGTATGAAACACGCAGCCCGAAGGCGGATCGATCGGGCTCGGAATGTCGCCCGACAGAATCTGCACGGTCTTTGCGCGCTCGACGGCCGGATCGGGTACCGGTACCGCCGACAGCAACGCCCGCGTATACGGATGACGCGGCGTGTCATAGAGCGCGTGCTTCTCCGCGAGCTCCATCACGCGGCCGAGATACATCACCATCACGCGATCGGAGATGTGCCGCACCACGGCCAGATCGTGCGCGATGAAGATAAGCGCGAGCTTCATCTCTTTTTGCAGCGACTTCAGCAGATTGACGATCTGCGCCTGAATCGATACATCGAGCGCGGACACCGGTTCATCGCAGATGACGAGCTTCGGCTCGACGATCAGCGCCCGCGCAATGCCAATGCGCTGACACTGCCCGCCCGAAAACTCGTGCGGATAGCGGTTGATCATCTGCTCGCGCAGACCGACCTTGGCCATCATCGCGCGCACGCGTTCTTCGACTTCGCGCGTGTTCATGCCCGGCCGATGCTCGACGAGCGGCTCCGCGATGATCTGCCCGATCGTCATACGCGGATCGAGCGATGCGAGCGGGTCCTGAAAGATCATCTGCACGTCGCCGCGCACGCGATGCCATTCACGCGTCGAAGCGCCCGACAAGCGCGCGCCCATCCACACGATGTCGCCGCTCGTCGCGGGAATGAGATTGAGGATCGCGCGCGACAACGTGGACTTGCCGCAACCCGATTCGCCGACGACGCCGAGCGTCTCGCCCGCCTTGAGATCGAAGCTCACGCCGTCGACGGCCTTTAGCGTGCGGCGCGCCGCCCACGGCAGACGGTTCTTCGGCTTCACCTGAAAATGCACGCGCATGTCGCGCACGGAGAGAATCGGCGCGTCAGACATGGCTCGCTTCCTTCTTGATCAGATGAACCGGACGATGACAGGCCCGCAGCCAGCCCGGTCCGATCGCCTTGAGCGCGGGCGCATCGACGGCGCATTCATCGCTTGCATCGGCGCATCGTTCGTGGAACGGACAGCCCGCCGGCGGATGGGCCATGTTCGGCGGATTGCCGGGGATGCCGGTCAGCTCGCCGCCGTCGTGATCGAGACGCGGCAACGCGCGCAATAGGCCGACCGTGTACGGATGCGAAGGCTGCGCGAACAACGTGTTCGCATCGCACTGCTCCATCACACGCCCGCCGTACATCACCATGACTTTTTCGCACAAGCCGGCGACGACGCCGAGATCGTGCGTGATCAATACGATCGACGTGCCGAAGTCATGCTGGAGATTGCGCAACAATTGCAGAATCTGCGCTTGCACGGTGACGTCGAGTGCGGTGGTCGGCTCGTCGGCGAACAGCACTTCGGGCTCGCACAGCAACGCCATTGCGATCATCACCCGCTGACGCATGCCGCCCGACAACTCGTGCGGATACTGCCCGATGCGATGCGCGGCCTCGGGAATGCGCACGGCTTCGAGCATCGAGATTGCGCGCTTCTTCGCTTCGCGGCGCGTGACGTTCTTGTGCAGTTCGAGCACTTCGGTCATCTGCCGCTCGATCGTGAGATACGGATTGAGCGAGCTCATCGGATCCTGGAAGATCATCGACAGGCGATTGCCGCGGATGCGGTTCATCGCGCGATTCGTCATGCCGATGAGATTCTCGCCGCGATACATCGCGCGTCCGCTCGCGCGCCCATTCGATGCGAGCAGGCCCAGCATCGCGAGCACGCTCTGGCTCTTGCCCGAGCCCGACTCGCCGACGATGCCGAGCGTCTCGCCCTCTTCCAGCGTGAAATTCACGCCGTTGACGGCGCGCACGGCGGCGTCGTGCGTCCTGAATTCGACTTGCAGATCGTTGACTTCGAGTAGCGGCATGGCTCACCTGTCCTTCGGATCGAGCGCGTCGCGCAGCCCGTCGCCGACAAAGTTGATGCAGTAAAGCGTGATCGAGAGCAGCGCCGCCGGGAACAGCAGAATCCACGGCGACGACTCCATCACGCCGACGCCGTCTTGAATCAGCACGCCCCAGCTCGTCATCGGTTCCTGCACGCCGAGGCCGAGGAACGACAGCACGGATTCCGTGAGGATGACGGCAGGCACGGTGACAGTCGTATAGATCGCGACGATGCCGAGCAGATTCGGCACCACATGCCGCGCGATGATGCGCCGCGTCGGCACGCCGATCGCGCGCGCCGCTTCGACATATTCCTTGGAGCGGATCGACAGCGTCTGGCCGCGCACGACGCGCGCCATGTCCATCCACGAAAAGATCGTGATGGTGATGACGACGAGATAGAACTCGCGGCCGAGCAGCGTCACCATCAGAATCGCGATGAGCAGATACGGAATCGCGTACATCATGTCGACGATACGCATCATCGCGTTATCGACGCGTCCGCCGACGAAGCCCGCGACCGCGCCCCACAGGATGCCGAGCGTCACCGACGTGAGCGTGGCGAGTGCGCCGATCATCAGGGACACGCGCCCGCCGATCAGGCAGCGCACGAGCAGATCGCGGCCAGTGTCGTCGGTGCCGAACAGATGCCAGTTGGCGAGCGTCGGCGCGACGCTCGTCGCGTTCCAGTCGGTCGAATCGAATTCGTTCGGCAACAACCACGGTCCGACGATGCACGCGAGCGTGATCAGCACGAGCAGCACGAGACTCACGACCGCCGCCTTGTTGCGCAGGAAACGCGCGCGCGCGTCCTGCCACGGGCTGCGGCCGGCGACCGCCCTTTCGAGCATCGGTGCAAGAGAAGCAGATTTCATCGCGCGCCCTTTCAGTAACGAATCTTCGGATCGAGCCACGCATACGCGAGATCGACCAGCAGGTTGAGCAGCACGGCCACCACCGTGACGAGCACGACGAGTCCGAGCACGAGCGTGTAATCGCGATTGGCCGCGCCGTTCACGATCAGCTTGCCGATGCCCGGCAGCGAGAACACCGATTCCGTGACGACCGCCGCCGTGATCGACGAGATCGCGAGCGGGCCGATCACCGAGACGACAGGAATGAGCGTCGGCTTCAGCGCATGGCGCAGCACGATGGTGCGCATCGGCAAGCCTTTCGCGCGCGCGGTGCGGATGTAGTTCGTGTTCAGCACTTCGATCAGACTCGCGCGCGTCACGCGGCCGACCGTGGCGACGTTGATCATCACGAGCAGCGCGACGGGCAGCGCCATATAGCGCAACTGGAAGTCGTTCCAGCCGCCCGCGGGCAGCCACTTGAGCAGGATCGCGAAGACGAGGATCAACACCGGCCCGAGCACGAACGACGGGAACGCATTGCCCGCGTTGCTGGCGAGCATCAGCACATAGTCCGCGATGCTATTGCGGCGCAGTGCCGCGGCGATGCCGAGCGCGACGCCGATCACGATGGCAAGCAGCATCGACACGCCGCCGATCGTCAGCGACACCGGCAGCGCACGAAGCACGAGATCGTTCACGCTCCAGTCGGCATAACGGAACGACGCACCGAGATCGCCGTGCAGAAGGTCTCGAAGATAGAACACATACTGCTTCCACAGCGGCTCGTCGAGGTGATACTTCGCCTGCAGATTCGCGAGCACTTCCGCCGGAATCTTGCGCTCGCCATCGAACGGACCGCCCGGCGTTGCGTGCAGGAGCAGATAGCAGATCGTCACGACGATCAGCAGCGTCGGCAGCGTGAGCAACACGCGCCGCAAGGTATAGGACCACATGAAAGGCTCCTTGCCGTCAGTGCTTGACGATGTAGAGATCCTTGCTGCCGTAATGATCCATCGGATTCTTCAGCGAGTATCCGCCGACGTAGCTCTTCACGAGGCGCGGCAGGCCGTATTGCAGGAGCGGCAGCATCGGATAGTCGTCCATTACGATCTTCGCGGCCTGCGTCTGCAACTGCGTGCGCTTGGCTTGATCCGTGGTTTCGCCGGCTTCCTTGATGAGCGCGTCGGCCTTCGGGTTGCAGCTGAAATTGTCGTTCTGCTCCGACTTGCATTGCACGAGCGTGAGGAAGGTCGTCGCGTCGTTGTAATCGGCGACCCAGCCGTTGCGTGCGATCTGATAGTCGCCTTCATGGCGCTTCTTCAACAGCACCTTGAACTCCATCGATTCGATGTCCATCGTGAGGCCGAGCTTCGACTTCCATTCCGATGCGACGAAGATCGCCATCTTCTTGTTGTAATCGCTCGTGTTCATCGCGAATCGCAGCTTCGTCCCGGGCTTCACGCCCGCCTGTTCGAGCAGCTTCTTGGCTTCCTCGACCCGCTTGGCCATCGGCCACGTCGCCCATTCGTAGTTCGACACGTCGGCGCCGCTCACGCCCTTCGGCAGCAGGCCGTAAAGCGGCGTCTGACCATCGGCGGTCACGCGTTGCGCGAGCAGGTCGCGGTCGATGACCATCGAGAGCGCCTTGCGCACGCGCACGTCCTTCAGCAGCGGATCGCGATTGTTGAAGCTGTAGTAGCGCGTGCCGAGAATCAGCGAGTTGCGGATGTCCTTCGGGAACTGCTGGCTGTACTTCGCATAGGTGCCGGTCGGAAGCTGATACGTCATGTCGTTCTCGCCGGACTGGAACAGCTTGACGTCGGTGTTCTCGTCTTCGACCGGCAGATACGTGACTTGCGTCAGTTGAACGTTCGCCTTGTCCCAGTAGTTCGCGTTCTTCGTCAGCACGAGCTTGCTGTTGACCTGCCAGTCCTTCAACTGGAACGCGCCGTTGCTGACGATGTTGCCCGGCTTCGTCCATTCCTTGCCGAATTTCTCGATCGTCGCGCGATGCACCGGCCCGAGGTTCGGATTCGACATCAGTTCCGGCAGGAACGGCACGGGTCCGGCGGTCTTGATTTCGACGGTGCTCGCGTCGATGGCGCGCACCCCGAGCGCGCTCGCCGGCTTCTTGCCCGCGGCGATATCCGCGCCGTTCAGCAGGAACGGGCCGTACACGCTCGCATACGACGACGCCGTTTTCGGGTCGAGGAAGCGCTGGCAGCCGTACACGAAATCGTTTGCGGTGACGGCGTCGCCATTGGACCAGCGGGCGTTCTTGCGCAGATGGAAAATCCAGGTCGTCGCGTCCTTCTGTTCCCATTTTTCCGCGACACCGGGCACGACCGTGCCGTCCGAATTCGTCGCGGTCAGGCTCTCGAACAGGTCGCGCGAGACGTTGGCCGCCACCACGGTTTCGACCAGCGCCGGATCGAGCGTCTCGACCTCCGAGCCGTTGTTGCGCACGAGTTCCTGCTTCGCGGCGAGCGCAACACCCGGCGGCACGATGGCGGCCGACGCGTTCAGCGCGGAGAACGCGAGCAGCGCCGCGGCGGCGGCGAGTTTCGTGCGTTGGATCGATGCGTGGGGAACGGCAAAAAACGTCATGGGGAATCCTCTTTCCTGTCTCGTTTATCGATTGTTGCCTTTCGCCGGGCTTTCGGAATTTGGCAGTCCTTCGTGTAGCGGATCGTTTATCGCCGTTGGGATAAACAAAGCAGCTTCAAGCCCGGAGAATCTAACGTATTGCTTTCTATCTTCTGTCGGCGCGCCAATGCCGATAACTCGTTGAAAACCGCGCGTCTGGCGGATATTTCTTACGTAGACGCTTTCATTCGTGCTTCAGGCTGGCGGCGAGTATTTCGTATCAATAAGACGGATGCCACTCACATGTGCTTATAGTCACTAAATTTTTCGAATAGTCGTTCAATTTGTTGGTTTAACGCACTTTCGGGCTTCGGTTAGCTGAACAGGGTTAAGGCAGCAAGTGTTTGTTTCCTATAAGATTGCGTCGCCGTATAACCGCCGCTTCAGAGCCGTCCGAAAGATGATCCGTTTCCGCCAGATCGAGGCATTTCGCAGCCTCATCATGACCGGCACCAGTGTCGGCGCAGCAAAAAAACTCCATGTGACGCAGCCCGCAATCAGCCGCCTGATCGCCGATCTCGAAGCCGATCTCGGCTTCAGCCTGTTCTCGCGCATCGGCGGCCGTCTCAATCCGACGACCGCCGGCCTGCGCTTCTACAAGTCCGTCGAGGAGAACTTCCTCGGCCTGGAGCGCTTGAAGCAGGTCGCCGCAATGATTCGCGAGGAAGCTTCAGACAGCCTCACGGTCGCATGCATGCCCGTGCTCGCGACCACGCTTTTGCCGCCCGTACTCGCCGATTTCACCGAACGTCATCCCGGCGTGCCGATCAAGGTCGATTCGGTGAAAGTGCCGGAAGTGCTGGTGAACCTGCAGAACCACAAGGCCGATGTCGCGTTGAGCCTGGCGTTTCCGGCGGTCGCGGGCATCGAGGTGGAGACGCTGCTCAAGGCGCGCGCGTCGTGCGCGATGCCCACGACGCACAAGCTCGCGAAGAAGAAGATCGTGCGCCCTTCCGACTTGCGCGGCGAAAAGCTCATCGGCTGGCTGCCGAACGCGCGCCAGCCGTACGAGGCGGAGCAATCGCTGATTTCATCGACGGAAGACCGGCCGCGTTACACCGTTTTCACCGACACGGCGCACACGCGTTACGCGATGGTGGCGGGCGGGCTCGGCATTTCGATCGTCGAGCCGTTCGCGGCCAAGGTCTGGCGCGCGCACGGCGTGGTCGTGCGGCCGTTCGAGACCGACATCGAATATGAATACGTGCTGTCGTATCCGAGCAGCGGCATCCGCTCCGATCTCGTCGCATCGTTCCGAAGTTCGGTGAAGCGCGTGGTCGAGCACTATTCGTTCGAGGCCGCCGAAGAAGCGCCTCTCGCGGAGGACTGACGCGCCGCGCGCCACTCGGCCGCCGATCGGTTTTCCGTTTCATACTCTCGTCTGTTGCGCCCGCTTCAAACCCTCATCCATACGGAGCACACATGCACGATCTGAAAGGCAAGTCGATTCTCATCACCGGCGCGAGCACCGGCATAGGCGCGGCGGCGGCGCGGGCGTTCGCGCAATACGGCGCGAATGTCGCGGTGCACTACAACAGCTCGAAAGACAAGGCCGAGGAAGTCGCGAAGGACGTGCGCGCGCTCGGCGTCACGGCGATCACCGTCGGCGCGGATGTGCGCGATTCAAAAGCCATCGATGCCGCCGTCGCGCAAGTCGCCGATACCTTCGGCAAGATCGACGTGCTCATCAATAACGCGGGCAGTCTCGTGAAACGCGAGCCGATCGCGTCCGCGAGCGACGAGCTCTTCGACGAGATCATGCACATCAACGCGCGCTCGGTCGTCGCGTTCACGCGCGCGGCGCTGCCGTCGCTGCGCTCGGGCGGCGGCGGCTCGATCATCAACGTGACATCGGTGGCGGCGCGCAACGGCGGCGGGCCGGGCGCGCTCCTCTACGCGGCGTCGAAGGGCTTCGTCAGCACCATCACCAAGGGCATGGCGAAGGAACTGATGCCGGATCGCATCCGCGTGAATGCGGTCGCGCCCGGCGTGATCCAGACGCCGTTTCAGGAGCGCTTCACATCGCCGGAACAACTCGAATCCTTCCGCAAGGCAATTCCCATGGGCTTCATCGGCGAGCCGGACGATTGCAGCGGCGCGTTCCTCTATCTCGCGTCGGAAGCGATGTCGCGCTATGTGACGGGCCAGATCATCGACGTGAACGGCGGCCAGTTGATGCCCTGAGCGTCGCGCGGCTCGTGGTATATAAAGCGCTGGTCTTTCGTCGCATGCAATAAAGGAGAACGCAGGAGATGCTTTTGAAAAAGGAACTTCGCATCCGCTCGGTCGCACTCGGCGCCATCGTCGCGTCGGCGCTCATGACGGCGGGATTCGTCGAGACGGCGCCGGCTTACGCAAAAACCACCGACAATCAGCCGGCGGTGCTGACCGCGTCGGCTGTCGCGGTCGCCGACAAATACGCCGCCGACACCGCGGAACAAATCTTCAAGCTGGGCGGCAATGCGGTCGATGCGGCCGTCGCGATCGCCTTCACGCTCGCCGTGACGTATCCGGAAGCGGGCAATATCGGCGGCGGTGGCTTCATGACGCTCTACGTCGATCATCGTCCGTACTTCCTCGACTATCGCGAGCGCGCGCCGCTTTCGGCCACGCGCAACATGTATCTCGACGACAAGGGCGAGGTCATCAAGGGCATGAGCCTCATCGGGCATCGCGCGGTGGGCGTGCCGGGCACGGTCCAGGGCATGTGGGAAGCGCAGAAGCGCTTCGGCAAGTTGAAGTGGAAACAGGTGCTCGCGCCGGCCATCAAGTACGCGCAGGACGGCTTCGAAGTCGACGATCAGCTCGTTTCGCGACGCGACAACGCATCGAAGGAGTTCGCCGGCAAGACCAACTTCGATCTGTACTTCGGCGGCATGAAGGCCGGTCAGGTGTTCAAGCAGCCGGATCTCGCCAAGACCTTGCAGCGCATCTCCGATAAAGGCGCGAAAGGCTTCTACGAAGGCGAAACCGCCGAGCTGATCGCCAAGTCGATGGAAGGCCACGGCCTCATCACGACGCGCGACCTGAAGGACTACAAGGCGGTGTGGCGTCAGCCGATCACGGCGAGCTGGAACGGCTATCGCGTGATCACCGCGCCGCCGCCGAGCTCCGGCGGCGTCGGCCTCGTGCAGTTGCTCAAGATGAAGGCCGACCTCAAGGACAAGTTCCAGGACGTGCCGCTCGATTCCGCGCAGTACATCCATCTCGTGGCCGAAATCGAGAAGCGCGTGTTCGCGGACCGCGCGCAATATCTCGGCGATCCGGACTTCTACAAGGTGCCGGTCGCGCAGCTCACCAACGACGACTACATCCTGAAGCGTGCGCAGGAAGTCAATCCCGACAAGCCTTCGGACACGAAGAGCGTGCAGCCGGGACTCGGCACGTCGATGTCCGAGAAGGCGGAAACGACGCACTTTTCGGTCGTCGACAAATGGGGCAACGCGGTGTCGAACACGTACACGATCAACGGGTATTTCGGCTCGGGCGTGATCGCGGAAGGCACGGGCGTCGTGCTCAACGACGAAATGGACGACTTCGCGTCGAAGCCGGGCGTGCCGAACATGTTCGGCGTCGTCGGCAGCGATGCGAACGCCATCGCGCCGAAAAAGCGTCCGCTTTCGTCGATGACGCCGACCATCCTCACGAAGGACGACAAGGTCGCGATGGTGATCGGCACGCCGGGCGGCTCGCGCATTTTCACGTCGATTTTCCAGGTCATCACGAACGTGTACGACTTCGACATGCCGCTGGCGGAAGCCGTCGGCGCGACGCGATTCCATCATCAGTTGCTGCCGCCGGACACGATCTATCAGGAGCCGTTCCATCAGCTCGACGCGAGCGTCGTCAAGCAGCTCGAAGACAAGGGCTACAAGTTCACGATGCAGAACTTCAATGGCGACATTCAGGCGATCCGCATCGACGGCGACAAGCCCGAACCGATGTCCGATCCGCGCGGACGCGGCGTGTCGCGCGTCATCCAGTAACGCGCCTTACAACGTCGAACGAGTAAAATAGCGGCCCGGTCCGGACTAGGCGTTTCCCCTAGTCCGGCCTTTTTTCGCTCATGCGGGAGCCCCGTCCCGCGCGGGATTCGCGGCATATAAGCCGCTCGGCATGAGCGGCATGTTTTTCATGGGATTGGACCCCGCGTTCTGTTCCCCTAGTCTCTGTCCTGACCGAGTGCAGCCATCGGAGCGCGTCACCCGGCATTCATCCAGAACTACATACGAGACGACCCTGACGATGGACCCGCGGTGCCGGCGAGCTGACAAGCGCGGCGCACGGCGTTCCGTTTCAGCGTGCTGATAAAGGAGCAGCTCATGTTGGAATCCTCCGCCCAGCAGCTTGGCGACATCGACATCACCCCCACAGAACGAGAGGAAAGCGTTCAGACCGCCAGCGGCGGATTTCTCGATCGCTATTTCGGCATTTCCAAAACCGGCAGCACGGAAAAACGCGAGATCGTCGCGGGCGTTACGACGTTCCTCGCGATGGTCTACTCCGTGTTCGTCGTGCCGGGCATGCTCGGCAAGGCCGGCTTCGACACGAGCGCGGTGTTCGTCGCGGTGTGCCTCACGACCGCGTTCGGCTCGCTGCTGATGGGCGTGTGGGCGCGTCTGCCGATCGCGATCGGCTGCGCAATCTCGCTGACTGCGTTCACGGCCTTCGGTCTCGTGCTCGGCAAGGGATTGACGCCGAACATCGCGCTCGGCGCCGTGTTCCTGATGGGCGTCGTGTTCACCGCGATCTCCGTCACCGGCGTGCGTTCGTGGATCCTGCGCAATCTGCCGACGGGCGTCGCGCACGGCACGGGCATCGGCATCGGCTTGTTCCTGCTGCTGATCGCATCGAACGATGTCGGGCTCATCATCAAGAATCCCGCGCCCGGCATGCCGGTGTCGCTCGGGCATATCACGGCGTTTCCGGTGCTGATGTCGGTGGCGGGCCTCGCCGCGATCTTCGGTCTGGAGCGCCGGCGCGTGCCGGGCGGCATCCTGCTGGTGGTGATCGGCCTGTCGGCGATCGGCCTGATCTTCGATCCGTCCGTGCGCTTTCATGGCGTGTTCGCGCTGCCGGCGTTGTCGGCGCCGGGCCATGCATCGCTGATCGGTGCGATGGACATCAAGGGAGCACTCTCGATGGCCGTACTGCCGAGCGTGCTCGCGCTCGTGATGACCGCCGTGTTCGACGCGACCGGCACGATCCGCGCGGTCGCGGGCCAAGCGGGCCAGATCGACAAGAACGGACGCATCGTCAACGGCGGCCGCGCGCTGACCGCCGATTCGCTCAGCTCGATCTTCTCCGCCTGCTTCGGCGGCGCGCCGGCTGCGGCGTATATCGAATCGTCGGTGGGCGTGGCGGCGGGCGCGAAGACGGGTCTCGCGGCAAGCGTCGTCGGCGTGCTGTTCCTGGTGGTGATGTTCCTGTCGCCGCTCGCCGCGCTCGTGCCTTCCTACGCGACGGCGCCTGCGCTGATGTACGTCGGCCTGCTGATGCTCGGCAACGTGAGCAAGCTGCATTTCGAGGACACGGTCGACACGATGTCGGGCCTCGTTTGCGCGGTGTATATCGTGCTGTCGGCGAATATCGTGACGGGCATCATGCTCGGCTTTTGCACGCTCGTGATCGGCCGCATCGTCGCGGGCGAATGGCGCAAGCTGAATGTCGGCACGGTGGCGATCGCGGTCGTGCTCGCGGTTTTCTATCTCGGCGGCTGGGCGATCTGATCGACGGCTCGATCGCGTGAAGCGAAACGGCGCGCTGCCCGAGAGGACAGCGCGCCGTTTTTCATGGCCGTGTTACTTCGTGACGAGCGCGACGGAACCCGTCTCCAACAACGACTTCAAATTCGACAGAATCTTCGGCCATCCGCCCGACACGGCCTCGATGAACGGTTTGCTCTCGCTGACGTGCGTGACCGTGAGCTTGACCGCATCGCCGAGCGCCTCGATGTCGTAGGTGCAGCGCGACCAGCCCGCGTCCTTCAGATCGTCGCGAAATTCGTTGCGCCATTTCAGCACGAGGCGTTTGCCCGGCTCGGCTTCGAGCACTTCTCCGGCATCCGCGACGCGTCCATCGGAAAACAGCATCTTCCACGCGGAGCCTGCTGACCAGTCGGATTCCTGATGCATCCCGAACCAGTACTGCCGAACGAACTCAGGCGTCGTCAGCGCTTCCCACAGCTTTCCCGGCGTCGTGCGGATGTAGGTCACATACACAAACGTGTCGCTACTCATGATCGTCTCCTTCAAGCGTGCGTTTCAGGTCGGACAAAGCGTCCAGCCGCGGACGCTCGAACTTGCTGATCCAGCGTTGCGCGATCTCGTGGATCGGCACCGGATTAAGGAAATGACGCTTCTCGCGGCCATGACGCTGCGTCGACACGAGATTCGCGTCTTCGAGTATCGCGAGATGCTTCGACACGGCCTGCCGCGTCATGACGAGGCCGTCGCATAAATCGCCGAGCGTCTGGCCGTTCGCCTCGCGAAGCCGGTCGAGCAGTTGCCTGCGGCTCGCGTCGGCGAGCGCGCGAAAAACCGAATCGTCATCCATGAACGGATTATGCAACCATTTGGTTGCATGTCAAGCGCAAAAACGACAACGCCCCGGAAGCTCTTCACTTCCGGGGCGTTGCGGATGATGCTCTTGACCGGGATGCTGTCGCGCGCGGCTTACTTGCGGCGATACGATTCGACGAGAATCTCGCAGTTCTGGAGATGCAGTTGCAGCGCACGGTTCCACTCACGACGCACCGCAGCCTTTGCCGCGCGCAGCCAGGAACCGAACGAAACGACCAGGGATTGTTGTGCGGTGGTTTTCATGTGGGTCTCTCAGGGTAAGTAGCTAGGGAATAACCCTAACTATACGCCTTTCTCGCTGCACCGCAACACGTTTTCAAAAAAGCAACAGGGTATTCCCTAGGTCGATCGGTCAATTTTTCTCCGGCGCGTCGGGCGCCAACTGCACGCCCTTTTTGAAAATGAAGCAGCCGTAACCCCGAGATTCGCCGGTGGCGATCACGCAATACGCGTTCTTCGCGCGCTCGTAGAAGGCAAAACGCTCGATCGACGCCAGCGGCACGGCGCGCCCCTCGGCGTCATCGACTTCACGCTGCGCTTCGCGTTGCACGGCGGGCAGCGCGGCCGCGTCGCCGACGACCTCCATGCGCTGAGCAGGATGATCGACGAACGTATCGAGCGGCAGCACCGACAGCACCGCCCGCACCGCGCGCGGCGAACTCACGCCGTCGAGCCGCAGCACGCGCCCGAGCACCGTCTGTCGCGCGACGGAATCGGCGGGAAAGTTGGCGTCGCAGATCACGACTTCGTCGCCGTGACCCATCGCGCAGAGCGCGTGCAGGATGTCGGCGTTGAGCAGCGGATCGATGTTCTTGAGCATGTTTCTTGTTCTCCATGACGTAAGGCCAGCCGAATCTATGGTACCCGCCGCCGCGCAACCGAGGCGCAGCTAAGGCACGAGCAGGTCGCCCTGCCGCGCCGCGTCCGCGCCCGCGATGCGCGCGACCAGCATTCCCGCCGTCGCGAAGCGCGTCCAGTGCCGCGCGTAGAGCAGCCCTTCCGTCTGCGCCACGAGCGGCACGAGGCGATCGTCGAGCGGATCGAGCACGTCGGCGATGACGTCGCCCGCGCGAATCCGCTCGCCGATTTCCCGCCGATGCAGAATCACGCCCGACATCGGCGCGTGGATGTACTCGCATCCCGCAAGCGGCGTCGCGGGATTGCGCAGCGGCGGCGGCTTCGGCGCATCGCCTGCGATCATGCCGATGTGCGTCAGATAATCGACGATCGCCTGTGCATCGCGCGCCGCCATCTCGTGCGACACGTCCCGCACGCCGCGCAGTTCGAGCGTGACGGATTGCGCGCCCATCGGAATCGGAAAGCGCTCGCCGAGCGCACCGCGCAGATAGCGCCACGCCGCCGTGCACGCCTCGTCGAACGGCTCGCCGCCCGACACGTCCGCAAGCAATTGCGCCTCGCTGCCGAGATAGCGCGCGAGCGGTTCGATCGCGGGCCACGCGCCGGGCGTCGTGTAGAGATGCGCGACGGCTTCCCAGTCGCAATGCAGGTCGATGACGAGATCCGCGTCGCACGCGAGTTTCATCAGCTCGATGCGTTGCGATTCGAGCTCGGTCGCCGCTTCGAGCGCCGCCAGATGCTCGCGCAGCGCCGCGCGGATGAGCCGAGCGTTCCGCGTCGCGTCGCCCGTCAGACGGTTCTTGAGTTCGAGCGCCAATTCCGCGCCGAACTCGGGAAAGCGCCGGTTGAAGTCCTGCCCCGAGCGCATCTCGAAGCGGCCCATTTGCGTGCCGAACCAATGCTGGTTCAATCCCGCCGGATTCGCGACCGGCACGACTACGACACGCGCGTTCAGCTTCCCCGCTGCTTCCAGTTCGGCGAAGCGCCGCTTCAGATACCACGCGACGACCATGCCCGGCAATTCGTCGGCATGCAGCGAAGCCTGGATATAGACCTTCGGCGCCGCGTCGCCGTCTTGCGGACCGAATCGATAGCTCGTGATCGCGCGCCCTGTGCCGAGCGACGCGCCGACGAGCGGATGATGATGAACCTGCATCTTCGATGTATCTCTCGTCGAAAGCGAAAAGAAAAGGCATCGCGAACGATGCCTTTCCGGTCGAAAACGAATGCGGCGGGCGGCGCTTACCGGATCGAGATATCCGTCTCGAAATACTTCGCCATGATGCGCTTGAACGTGCCGTTCTTCTTGATCTCGGCGAACGCGTTGTTCAGGCCGTTCTTCAGATCGGCGTCGCCCTTGCGCAGACCGATGGCCGTGCCCGGACCGATGATCGCCTTGTCCTCGACGATCGGGCCGACGAGCGCGAACGGCTTGCCCTGCGGCTTCTTCAGAAAGCCGATGGCGGCTTGCGCGGCGTCGGTGAAGATCGCGTCGATGCGGCCCGCGACGAGATCGGCCTCGACCTGTTCCTGATCGCCGTAAGCCACGACGGTCACGCCTTGCGGCTCCCATTTCACTTTCGCGTAACGCTCCTGCACCGTGCCTTGCTCGACGCCGACGCGCTTGCCCTTCAATGCCTGCGGCGTCGGCAGGATGCCCGAGCCGGCGCGCGCGACGAGTTGCGCGTGCGTGTCATAGAGCGGATCGGTGAAATCGATCTGCTTCAGGCGCTCTTCGGTGATGCCCATGTCGGACAACACGGCGTCGAATTTGCGGGCCTTGAGGCCGGGAATCATGCCGTCGAAATTGTTTTCGACCCACACGCACTTGACCTTCATCTGCGCGCAGAGCGCATTGCCGAGATCGATATCGAAGCCGGCGAGCTTGCCGTCGGCCTGCTTGGATTCGAACGGCGGATAGGACGGATCGACGGCGAAACGGATTTGCGTGATTTCCTTCGCTTGCGCCGAGAACGACACGGCGGCGAGTGCTGCAAGCATCGCGAACGATGCGGACTTCTTCAATGACATGCTTTTCCTTCAGGACTTTCGATGAGACCGCGAAACGTCGCGCGCGGACGCGCGAAAAACCGTGAATGGTAACAAAATCGCACGATTGATCGGACGACGCGCGTCAAGGCACGACCGAAAGAAACAGGAAAGCCGCAAAGATCACGAGATGCACGACGCCTTGGAGCACGGTCGAGCGGCCCGTGCCGAGCGTAATGACGGACACGAGCAGCGTGAGCGCGAGCATGACGATTTCCTTGGGCGCGAGCCCGAGCGAAATCGGCTGGCCCATGAAGATCGACACGACGGCCACTGTGGGAATGGTCAATCCGATGCTCGCGAGCGCCGAACCGAGCGCGAGATTCAAGCTCGTCTGGAGGCGGTTCAGGCGCGCCGCGCGCAAGGCGGCGAGTCCTTCCGGCAGCAGCACGAGCGCGGCGATCACCACGCCGACCACAGCCTCGGGCGCGCCCGCCGCTGCGACGCCCGCTTCCACCGCCGGCGACAGCAGCTTCGCCAGCCCGACCACCGAAACCAGCGAAAGCATCAGAAAGATGAGCGCGACCCACGCCTCCCGGTTGCTCGGCGGCGGCGCGTGCGGCGCCTCGTCCTCGTCCTGCACGCCCGCGGCGGCCGGCGGCGTGAACGGCAGGAAATAATCGCGATGGCGGATCGTCTGCACGAACACGAACGTCACGTACAGCACGAGCGAAATCACGCCGACGAAGATCAGTTGCGACGTCGAAAGCGCGGGACCGGCGACCGTGCTCGTGAAATTCGGCAAGACCAGTGTAAGCACGGAAAGCGCGCACAGGATCGCGAGCGCGGCGCTCGCGCCTTGCAGCTGAAAATCCTGCACGTGATGCCGCAAGCCGCCGATCAGCAGACACAGCCCGACGATCCCGCAACTGCAGATCATGATCGCGGCGAACACCGTGTCGCGCGGCAGACCGGCTTTTTCCGGACCCCCGGAAAGCATCACGGAGACGATCAGCGCGACTTCGATCACCGTGACGGCGACCGCGAGCACCAGCGTGCCGAACGGCTCGCCGACGCGATGCGCGACCACTTCCGCGTGATGCACCGCCGCGAACACGGCGAACGCCAGCGCGATGGCCGCGAGCACGATCAGCGCGCCGCTGTGTATGAAAGCGGCCGCGGCCAGCACGACGAGCGCGAGAATCGGGGAAACGAGGGTCCAGTCCAGCTTGAATTTCATCGGCGCTCCGGGCGGATCGGTTGAATGGGATCGTCGGCTCTTGCGATGTAGCCACGAGGTTGCAGCAAAAACGCGCCGAATGCATCGGACCTGCGCGAGCGCCGCGCGTGCGAAGGAATTGCCGTGACAAAGGGCCGCAGACCATCGGCATCATAGCGAAAACGCAACCGCGCGCCTTCGGCACGAACGGGTGTATTTATTGCGCAATTGTCAGAGAATAACGGCTCCAGTGGTTACGTTAAGCACGGAGACACATGCTCGTCGCACCGATACCCGAGAACGAATCCGCCCGCCTTGCCACCCTGCGCACGCTCGGCATCCTCGATACGCCCGCCGAAGAACGCTTCGACCGGTTGACGCGTCTCGCGCGCCGCGTCTTCGACGTACCCATCGCGCTCGTCTCGCTCATCGACGAAAACCGTCAGTGGTTCAAGTCGTGCGCGGGTCTCGGCGTGCAGGAAACCCCGCGCGACATTTCTTTCTGCGGACACGCGATCCTGCAAGACGACGTCTTCATGATTCCCGACGCCCGCGCAGACGTCCGCTTTCACGACAACCCGCTCGTCTCGGGCCATCCGGGCATCCGTTTCTACGCCGGTCAGCCGCTCATGGTGCCCAACGGCAGCAAGCTCGGCACACTCTGTCTCATTGACACGCGCCCGCGCGAGCTGGACGGCGACGAACGCGGCCTGTTGCGCGATCTCGCGCATATCGCGGAACAGGAGATCGCGGCGATCGAGCTCGCGACCGTCGACGAGCTGACGCTCATCGCGAACCGGCGCGGCTTCGAAGCGCTCGCGCAGCATGCGCTGAACGTCTGCAAGCGCCTTGAGCGCGACGCGTCGCTGCTCTTCTTCGATCTCGACGATTTCAAGCAGATCAACGACACCTTCGGTCATGCGGAAGGGGATCGCGCGCTCGTGACCTTCGCCGCCGCGCTGCGCGAATCGCTGCGGGAGAGCGATGTCATCGGCCGTCTGGGCGGCGACGAATTCGTCGCCCTTCTGACCGACGCCCGCGAAGACGAAACGCGCCGCGCGCTCGATCGCCTGCGCGAATTGCTCGCCGCGAGCAATGCGGCATCGGCGCCGGGTTATCGGATTCGCTTCAGCGTCGGGCAGACACAGTTCGACGCCGCTCGGCATTCGTCGGTGATCGATCTGCTCGCGGCAAGCGACAGCAAGATGTACGCGCAGAAAGCCGCGCGCAAAAGCGCTCCGGCGCGCTAGCGCCAACGAGCATTGCGATCTGTGCATTGATCCGAAAGAGATTGCGCTTATTCAAATAAAAGGCGTCGCAGGCAGCGATTGTCCAGCGCGACGCCAAACGAAATACTTATTCAACGCGCCGAAAATACGGGAGGGAATAAGTTCGACGTCAAAAAACGTAATAATCGCGTCACCCGGGCACGAAGCAAAAACCGAAAATCAGTGTTTCAGTTGAACTGACGCACTTCCATCATATAATTTATTTCAATCGGCAAAGAAAATTTACGCGGACTAAATCATGTTCCTATAACAAAAAGGTATTCTCTGATGATTATCTCGTCGAATTTCAATCATCAATTCAGGAGAAGACAATGACGACTATCTTCGCGAAACTCGCGCTGTGCGCCGCGGTTGCAGGCGCGTTATGCAGCATGGTAAGCGCATCGGCGAAGGAAACGGCGACCGCGCATAAACCAGATCCCGCCGCAATGGAAGCGCTGGCCAAAATGAGCGCTTATATGCAAACCGTGAAGCAGTTCGTTCTGGATGTCGATTCGACGACAGATCAAATCATGGTGGACGGTAAAACGGCACAATTGGTCCAGTTGTCGCACACGACGAAGCTGACCGTAAATCGCCCCGATCATCTCAAGGCGGATATTTCCGGCGGTGCGCCTGGCAGCAGTCGTCACGCCTATTTCGACGGAAAGCACTTCACGCTTTACACTGAGCCGGGCAAATACTATGCGACGGTGCCGGCGCCAGCCACCATCAAGGAACTGATCAGCGATCTCGGCGACAAGTACGGAATCGAGTTGCCGTTAAGCGATATTTTCACGCTGGGAGCGAATTCGGACGACATGAAAAGAGTGCTTTCCGCCGCCTATCTCGGTGACGAGACAATAAACGGCGCGACGTGCTCACATTATGCATACCACGAAAAATCGGTCGATTGGCAGCTCTGGGTTCAGAAAGGCGATAAACCGCTGCCGTGCAAGTTGAATATCGTGACATTGTCGGACAAGGAGCGGCCGCAATACACGGCGATTTATCGCTGGAATCTCAATCCTGAAATCGGAAACGGCGCATTCGCATTCTCGGCCCCTGAGAACGCGCGCGAAATCAAAATCGTGCAGGTCAAAGACACGCAATAATCGATTAATGTAGAGATCATCATCATGAATTTGAAGAACTTCTCAAGCACGGCATGCGCGGCGCTCTTACTGGCAGCAATCGCGTCGACCGCAAGCGCCTTTCAAGTCCGCGGCGGCGCTCAAACGTCCGTGAATAGCGGCGCCTGGCAGAGCGCGCATGAAACCAATGTCGCGACACGGCAAGCCAACCGCACGACGCGTGAGGGCAACCGGCAGGACACCGTTCAGCAGGTCAGTTCGAACCGAACGAACGCGGCGACAAACATCAGCAATAACCGGATGAATGCGGCGCAGAACATCAGTGACAACCACGGCTGCTGCTACAACAACGGCGGCTGGTACAACGACCATCCGGTGGCAACCGCTGCCGCCGTCACGACAACCGTGGTCGCGACGGCAGCCATAGTCGGCTCCATCGTTCATACACTGCCGCCCAGTTGCTCCGCGATCAGCGTCAACGGCGTGACGTATCAGCAATGCGGCTCGACGTGGTATCAGCCGCAATACTCGGGCACGTCCGTTCAGTACGTGGTGGTCAACGCGCCTCACTGACCGGCGGTCGAGTTCGCTTCACTCGCTGCCGCTCTCGCGGAAATACAGGCGGCGCGGCAGGCCCCACACGATCAGCATCGCGCCCAGCAGGCACGCGCACGCGATCGCATAGAGGCCGGGCGTCGCGCTGCCGGTCATCGTCTTCACTTTGCCGACCATGTACGGACTGATGATCCCGCCGAACTGCCCGACCGAATTGATGAGCGCGATGCCGCTCGCCGCCGCGATACCGGTGAGAAAGCGCGTCGGCAGAATCCAGAACAGCCCGAGCGACGTAATGATGCCCGTCGCGGCGATCGTGAGGCCGATCACGAGCATCACCGTGTTCGTCGGGAAGAAGCCGCACAGCACGTAACCGATCGTGCCCGCGAGCGCGCATGCGCCGAGGTGCCAGCGCCGTTCGCCGGTCCGGTCCGAATGCTTGCCGATCAGGATCATGCCGATGCCCGCGACCGCGTAAGGCAGCATCGAGATCAGGCCGATCATGAACGGATCGCTCGTGCCCGCGGTTTTCACGAGCTGCGGCATCCAAAAGACGAGCCCGTAGATGCCCATCGCGAGGAACAGATAGATGAGCGCCATCACGAGCGTGACGGGCTGGCTGAACGCGGCCTTCAGCGAATGCACTTCGCCGACTTTCGGATCGCGCGCGAGTTGCGCTTTCAGCGCGCGCTTTTCGCCGGCGTCGAGCCACTTTGCGTGATCGACGTCGTCATCGACGAACGCGAGCACGACAAAGCCGAGCAGCACCGACGGAATGCCTTCGAGCAGAAAGAGCCATTGCCATCCGGGCATGCCGTTCAGGCCATCGCAGAACTTCATGATCGCGCCCGACAGCGGGCTGCCGATGATCCCGCACAGCGCGATCGACGCCATGAAAAACGAGTTGATGCGCCCGCGCCGCGACGACGGAAACCACTTCGTGAAGAAGTACAGCGCGCCCGGCACGAAGCCCGCTTCGAGCGCGCCGATCAGAAAGCGCAGCACGTAGAACCACGTTTCGCTGCGCACGAACATCATGCACGCCGACGCGATGCCCCACGTAATCATGATGCGCGCGATCCAGCGCTTCGCCCCGACGCGATGCAAAACGATATTGCTTGGCACTTCGAATAAAAAGTATCCGACGAAGAATACGCTCGCCCCGAAGCCGTACATGGCGTCGGAGAAGCCGAGCTCGCTTTGCATCTGCAGCTTCGCAAAGCTGATGTTGATGCGATCGAGATACGAAAACACGAAGCACGCGACGAACAGCGGCACGAAGCGCCAGAACACTTTCTTGTAGATGCGGCTGTCGTCGAGCGTCGCCTCGCGCGGGGCGGCGAAGGTATTCATGTGGCTTGTCTCCTTGATTTTCTTGTCTTGACGCGTGTGTTCAGTAAGTCGCGCGTCCTCCGGAGAGATCGAAGACCGCGCCCGTCGTGAACGAGTTCTCCGACGAAGCGAGGAACGCGACCATCGATGCGATCTCGTTCACTTCGACGAAGCGTCCGCGCGGAATCTTCGACAGCATGTAGTCGATGTGCTCCTGCTTCATCTGCTCGAAGATTTTCGTGCGCGCGGCGGCGGGCGTCACGGCGTTCACCGCGATATCGAGGCCGGCCGTTTCCTTGCCGAGACTCTTCGTCAGCGCGATCACGCCCGCCTTCGCCGCACTGTACGCCGACGCGTTCGGATTGCCTTCCTTGCCCGCGATCGACGCGATGTTGACGATGCGTCCATAGCCGCGCGCGATCATCGCCCTGACGATCGCCTGATTCACATGGAACGCCGCGTTGAGGTCGACGTCGATCACGCGCGACCATTCTTCCGGCGCGTAATCGGCGACCGTCGCGTTCGCGCCCGCGATGCCCGCGCTGTGCACGAGCACGTCGATTTGCCCGAAGCGCTCCAGCGTGCGCGACGTCGCGTTGGCAACTGCATCGCGATCCGTCAGATCGACGAGCACGGTCTGAACGTCGCCCAGACGCGCGCGGGCATTCGCCAGCGCGGCTTCATCGCGATCCCACAACGAGACGCGCGCGCCGCCTTCGAAGAGACGCTGCGCCACCGCGTAGCCGATGCCCTGCGCACCGCCCGTCACGACAGCCGCGCGATTCGTGAAGTCGTATCGGTTCATGCGTCCACCGTGCGTTGTTGTTGAACGCCCAGACCTTCGATGCCGAGGCGCATCGTCTGTCCCGCGCGCAAATAGATGGCGTCCGGCTTCTGCCCCATGCCGACGCCCGGCGGCGTGCCCGTCGAAATGACATCGCCCGGTTGCAGGCTCATGAAGCGCGAGAGATACGCGACGATCTCGCCGACCTTGAAGATCATCGTGCTCGTGTTGCCGTTCTGATAACGCTTGCCGTCGACTTCGAGCCAGAGCGGGAGCTTGTGCGGATCGGGCACTTCGTCGGCGGTGACGAGCCACGGACCGATCGGGCCGAACGTATCGCAGCCCTTGCCCTTGTCCCAGGTGCCGCCGCGCTCGATCTGATATTCGCGCTCGGAGACATCGTTGATGACGCAATAACCGGCGACGTGACTCATCGCATCGGCTTCGTCGATATACGCGCCGCCCTTGCCGATCACGACGCCCAGTTCCACTTCCCAATCAGTCTTCTTCGAGCCGCGTGGAATGCGCACATCGTCGTTCGGGCCGACGACCGCCGAGAGCCACTTGTTGAACACGACCGGCTCCGACGGCACCGGCAGATTCGATTCCGCCGCGTGATCGGCGTAATTGAGCCCGATGCAGATGAACTTGCCGATGCGTCCGACACACGGCCCGATGCGTTCGTTCGAAGGCACGACGGGCAGCGTCGATGGATCGAGCTTCGCGAGACGTGCGAGCGATTCGGGCAGGAGCGCATCGCCCGCGATATCGCCGACGACGCCGGACAAGTCGCGGATCGCGCCGCTGGAATCGAGAAGGCCGGGTTTTTCGCGGCCGGGAGCGCCGTATCGCAGCAGCTTCATGAGTCGGTATTTCCTTGAAGAGGTGAACGGAACCCACAATGTAGAGAACGCTGCATCGCTTGAATAATGAAAGCTGCTGCCGGGGCAATAACTTTCCGTTACCTTCTCGTTGTCCCTATGCCTGCCGAAACCATGCTGCCGAATGCCGATTCCATCGCCGCGCGCTTGCGGCTCAAGCAACTGCGCCTGCTGATCGCGCTCGACGATCATGGCTCGCTGCATCGCGCCGCCGACGAAATGGCGCTTACGCAGCCCGGCGCGACCAAGGCGCTGCGCGAGATCGAAGCGACGCTCGGCGCCACGCTCTTCACGCGTTCGGCGCAAGGCATTCAGCCGAACGAACTCGGGCGCTGCGTGATCCGCTATGCGCGGCTGATTCACATGGACGTCGCGCATTTACGCGAGGAAATGGCGGGCATTCTGCAAGGCACGGGCGGACGGCTCGCCATCGGCGCGATCACCGGCGCGGTGTCGGGCGTGCTCGTCGATGCACTCGCCCGACTGCGCGAGCGGCAGCCGGCGCTGACCATCGAAGTCGTCGAAGACACGAGCGCGCGCCTGCTCGCGCTGCTGGATCAAGGCAGGCTCGACGTCGCGATCTGCCGTGCGAGCGTCGCGCGTCAGCCGGATCATTACCACTACGTCGAGTTGCGCGACGAACCGCTCGCGATCGTCGCGGGCGTCTCCCATGCGCTCGTCGATGCACCGCGCGTCGAGTTGAGCGAACTCGCTTCGAGCCGATGGATCGTCTATCCGGCCATCATGCCGATCCGCAGCCTCTACGAGCGCGAGTTCAAGGAAGCGGGGCTGCCGCTGCCCTTGCATCCGATCGAAACGGCATCGACCATCACGACCGTCCTGCTGCTGCAGCGCGATCCGACGCTCGTCGCGATGATGCCGCTCGACATGGCGACGTTTCTCGCCGGACACGGACTCGCGAAGCGGCTTGCCATCGCGGTGCGTTCGCGCACGGAGCCGTATGGCGTCGTGACCAGAAAAGGCGCGGCATTGCCGGCGCCCGCGCGGCTCATCATCGAGGAACTGACGCGCGAAAAAAACGCGGACGGGTGATGTGCCCGTCCGCGTTTTCGGCTTCGACTGCCACGCCGCTTACGACACCAGCTCGGCGTTCAACGTGATCTTCGCGTTGCCCGCAAACAGCTTCGACACCGGACAGCCCTCTTTCGCGGCCTGCGCAGCCTTGTCGAAAGCGGCTTTGTCGGCGCCGGGAATCTTCGCCTTGAGATCGAGCTGGCAGGCGGTGATCGTGAAGCCGTCGCCGTCTTTATCGAGCGTCACGGTCGACTTGGTTTCGAGGCTCTCGGCCTTCATGCCGGCCAGCTCGAGTTGCAGCGAGAGCGCCATCGTGAAGCAGCCCGCGTGCGCCGCGCCGATCAGCTCTTCCGGATTGGTGCCCGGACCTTCCTCGAAGCGCGACTTGAAGCCGTACGGCGCCTCGTTGAGCACGCCGGTCTGCGTCGAGATGAAACCCTTGCCGTCCTTGATGCCGCCGCTCCATTTTGCCGATGCTGTCTTTTGCACGAGAGTTCTCCAGAAGATAAATTGGAACCGACGATTCGCACGCGCCGTGCCCGAACGGCGCCCTTCGATAGCCCGAGCGCTTGCATCGTAGCCGATCGCTCGAGCGGGTGCAGGGAGCCTGCGCATTGGACTATCATCGCCCGTTCGCGTTTAACACAACACCACATCACATGGGTCCACCTACCGAACGCATCACCGAAGACCGCACGCCGCCCGATCACGTCGATGTCGTCGTCGTGGGCGGCGGCGTCATCGGCATCAGCACGGCGCGCGCGCTCGCCGAAAAAGGCTTGTCGGTCGCCGTGTGCGAAAAGGGCTATATCGCCGGCGAGCAATCGAGCCGCAACTGGGGATGGTGCCGCGCGACGCATCGCGACCTGCGCGAACTCGAACTGAGCCTCGAAAGCCTCAAGCTCTGGCGGCGCATCGATGCGGAACTGGGCATCGACACCGGCTTTCGCGAATGCGGCATTCTCTACGCCGCCGACGATGCCAAAGCCCTCGCCGATCACGAAGCATGGCTCGCGCGCGCCGTCGCGCTCGTCGGCCGCGACGCGCTCGATTCGCGTATCACGTCGCCCGACGAAACCGGCGCGTTGATGTCCGGCACGTCGCGACGCTTCGCGGGCGGCATCTACACACCGAGCGATGGCCGCGCGGAACCGCAACGCGCCGTGCCCGCCATGGCCGCAGCGCTGCGCGAACGCGGCGTGAAAGTGCTCACGCCCTGTGCGGTGCGCGGCATCGAAACGAGCGGCGGCGCGATACACGGCGTGGTCACGGAACACGGACGCATCCGCTGTTCGAGCGTGGTCATCGCGGGCGGCGCGTGGACGCGCTATTTCGCGGGCAGTCTCGGCGTAGATGTGCCGCAACTCATGGTGCGTTCGTCGGTCACGCGCACCGCGCCGCTCGACGGCGGACCCGACGTCAGCGCGTGCAATCAGGAAATGGGCTATCGCAAGCGTCTGGACGGCGGCTACACCATCGCGAATGCGTTTCACAGCTATCACGACATCACGCCCGACAGCTTTCGGCTCCTCGTCAAATTCCTGCCCGCGCTCAGGAGCCAGATCGGTTCGATCAAGCTCGGACTCAACGCGCGCTTCTTCGAGGAACTTCGACGCCCGCGCCGCTGGCCGCTCGACCGGCCGACCGTCTTCGAAACCGCGCGCACGCTCGATCCGGTGCCGGTCGAATCGTTCAACGAAGCGGCGGTCACGGAGTTCCGCAAGCTCTTTCCGGCGCTGAATCCATTGCGCATCGAACAAGCGTGGGCGGGCTATATCGACGTGACGCCAGATGCCGTGCCGGTCATCTCCCGCGTGGATGGCAAACCGGGGCTTTTCATCGCGACGGGTTTCTCGGGGCACGGCTTCGGCATCGGTCCGGGCGCGGGCCGACTGATGGCGGATATCGTCGCGAACGACGCACCGATCGTCGATCCGCGCGCGTTTCGCCTGTCGCGCTTCTTCGACGGCACCAAGATCGAGCTCGACGGCGGATTCTGATGCGTCGCGCGACCGCGCGTCGGCGGCGCGCACGCGCTAACATACCGGTTTTGCGGACGTCGCCGGAAACGCGGCGTTCGCCCGGTTCAGTCAAACGGCGCAAACACGCGCCGTTCGTTTTTGAGGCTCACATGGCATCCACGTCAGTTCTTTATATCGACGTCTGGTCGGACTTCGTGTGTCCGTTCTGCTATCTCGAGACGCCCGTGCTCGACCAGTTCCGCAACGCATACGGCGATGCGGTCGAGATTCGCTGGCACGCGTTCGAATTGCGTCCGGAGCCGACGCCGCTCGTCGATCCGAACAGCGAGCAGATCGTCGAATCGTGGGAGAAATCGGTGCGTCCGCTCGCGGAAGAACGCGGCGTGACGATGCGTATGCCGCCGGTCGCGCCGCGCAGCCGCAAGGCATTCGAGACGGCGATGTTCGCGCGCGAATCCGGCCGTTACGATCTCGTGCATCGGGCGATTTTCAAGGCGTATTTCGAGGAAGGCATCGATATCGGCGATACCGACGCGCTGCTCGACATCGCGGCGACCTGCGGCGTCGATCCCGAACTGCTCGAGGAAGCGCTCGATGACGGCACGTACACCGATCTCGTGATCGAAGACGAAGAGTTCGCGAAGAAGCTCGGCGTGACGGGCGTGCCGTTCGCTGTGCTGTCGCGCGAGCCCGCGCCCGGCCAGGAACCGCCGCCGCCGATCGCGCTGCGCGGCGCCGCGCCGATTCAGCATTTCGAGGCTGCGGTCGAGCGGCTCTTTCCCGACGGCTTTCCGGGCGCCTGAAGCGCGTCGAGGCCGCTTAGCTGTGCTCGGCCATGAACGATTTCAGCGCGATCCGCTGCGACGGTTCGAGCGTTTCGAACTCGAGCCCGTACGCCGCGCTGCCATCGGCAGGTTCGGTCGCGCCGACATGGCGCACGATCGCGATGGTCTCGATCTTCACCTCGACGCCATCGGTCCTGAACTGAAATGAAAGTTGCAGACGCTCGCCCATGTGCGCGACCGGATTCGCGACGGTCAGCGACATGCCGTACGGACTGATGTCGCTCACGCGGCCCAGTTGCAGGGCGCTCTGCGGCTCCCCGACGGCCGCGAAATGCGCCGCGAGACGAGTCGGCATCCGCGCGAACTTGCGCGTGCGCAATCGGCGGATCGCGCCCGGCGCCGATAGCACCGCGTAATTGAACGGCTCGCGGCAGGTGGCATCGACGGTGCAGGCGAAGCGGAACACGCCCCGCCCCGTCAGCGCGACCAGATCGACCTGCTCGCCCAGCGTCAGAACGAGCGGATCGAATCCCGCCATCAAAGGCTGCGTCACGAAGAGCGAACGCTCGCCATTGCGGCGCGGCGTCGAAAAGCCGATCACGCGGCTCGCGTACATGGCAGAACCCGTGCCGCCCGTGCCGCGCAAGCCGACCCGCGCGCCGATCGTGAGACCGATGTCCTCCAGCGTCAGCGGCCCGTCCTTCGCGAACTCTTCCTCGGGCGCGCTCGGCGCTGCCGCCTGAATCGCACGATTCGGCTCGAAGTGCCGGAACATGAATTCGAGCGCCGCGCCGTCCGGCACGACGGCGCCGGCGTCGAACAACATCGCGCCATCTGCGGCGACGATCGGCCATTCGAGCGGCGTGCCAAGCGGAATCTCGGACGGTTCGAGACGCGCCAGCGACTGGCGCGCATCTGCGACGGTTTCTTCGGTCATCTTATCGGACGATTCTTAGGTGTTTTCCGCAATCGTCGTGCTTGCCGGGGTTGCCGTCAAGTGCTGTATGGCAAGTTTTACGTTAGCGTACTGATATTTTTACCGCGCGATGGATTTTCTACCGGGCCAAGCGTCGGCATGAGTTTATGCGCACAAAGTTTCGCTGCGACGCATGTTCAGCGAACCGTAGCGCCCGATTCGGCCGAATGAGGAACGGGTTTTTGCGGCGAATTCGTCACGCTTTCGATGGCAGCCAGCACTTGCGGCACGTCGGGAGGTGCGCCCTCTTCGCCGATCGACGCCGACCGTCCGGGATCATTCACGCCGAAATGCTCTCGCGAGGTCGCGGCAAACAACATGACGGTGCGGCGCTGCAAGGCGTGCGCGAGATGCACGAGCCCGGTATCCGCGCCGACAACGAGTTCAGACGCCTGAATCCAGTGGGCGCATTCCACGACCGACAGCTTCGGCAGCACGGTCGCACCCGGCACGAGCGCGGCGATGGCTCGCGCCTCGTCCTGCTCGCGCTCCGTTCCCCACGGCAGCGCGATCGAATAACCGCGCGCGGTCAGCCAGCGGCCGACTTCGCCCCAATGCGACTGCGGCCACTTCTTCACGTCCGCCGACGTCGCATGAAACAGCATCGCGATGCGCGCGTCGCGCGGAATGTTCAGCTCGCGGGTGGGCGCGGGCAGGCGGATGTTGAAGTCGGGCGGGTCTTCCAGACGATAGCCGAGCGCATCCGCGACGCTCACGCGCATGCCGCGCCAGGCATCGGTGAGCGGACGCGGACCGAAGCGCGCGTTGTACGCGAAAGCCGCGCCGCGCTCGCCGAGATCCTGATTCAGATACCCGTAACGCCGCCGTCCGCGCGCGATGAACGCGATGATCGCGCTCTTGTAGACACCGTGAATATCGACGATCACGTCGTATTTTTCGACGCGCAACTCACCGATCGACGCGCCGATCTCCTTCAGATCGTTCCAGCTGCGCGCCTTCTTGAACTTGCGCAAGGGCGCGCTCAGCACGCGATCGACGCCGGGATTCCAGCGGATGATATCGGCGAAGGCGGCGTCCGCGGCCCAGTCGATTTTGGCTGAAGGAAATGCGCGCCGCAGATCGGCAACGACGGGTAGCGTCTCGACGATATCGCCGAGAGACGTGACTTTGACGATCAGAATTCGCTTCATGAACGGGACGAGAATGTTCCGGTGCGAGTCGCGGCCAGCGGCAATGCTGGGCCGAACCCCGAAAACCAGCGATTCTAATGAATTTGAGACGAACGCGATGTCAGCGTTTGTAAGGACTATCCGGAAACGGACGCTGCGACGGCTTCAGAATAGACCAATTCGCACCGTCCGGTTGCCGCGACGCGCGCCCGTCGATCAGAGCGAACGCGTCGAGAACGTGTCGCACTGGGCGACATCGCCCGATGACATGCCGCGCCGCAGCCAGCGCTGGCGTTGCGCGCTCGTCCCGTGCGTGAACGCCTCGGGCACGACGCGACCTTGCGATTGCTGTTGCAGACGGTCATCGCCGATCGCGGCCGCCGCGTTCAAGCCTTGCTCGAAATCGCCCGGCTCGATCAGCTTGGCGTTCTCGCGCTGCGCGACCGCGGCCCAGACGCCCGCGAAGCAATCCGCCTGCAACTCGACG
This sequence comes from Caballeronia sp. LZ008, assembly GCF_031451435.1. Lineage (NCBI taxonomy): Bacteria > Pseudomonadati > Pseudomonadota > Betaproteobacteria > Burkholderiales > Burkholderiaceae > Caballeronia > Caballeronia sp. LZ008. The sequence continues at coordinate 1,054,218 of NZ_JARUXK010000004.1, forward strand.
CGCACCGACAGCGCGTTCGCCTGCTCGCGCGACATTCGCGAGCGCGCCTGATCGACCTTGTTCATGATGCCGAGCACGTTCTGAACGTGATGCCCGACTTCATGCGCGATCACATACGCCTGCGCGAAATCGCCGCTCGCGCCGAAGCGGTCGCGCAACTCGCGATAGAACGAAAGATCGATGTACACCTTGCGGTCGTTCGGGCAATAGAACGGGCCCATGGCTGCCTGCCCGGTGCCGCACGCGGTTTGCGTGGCGCCGGAAAACATCACGAGCCGCGGCGCCGGATAGTCCTGATTGAACTGCGCGCGAAAGATGTGCTGCCACGTCTGTTCCGTGTTGCCGAGCACGCGGCGCACGAACACGGCGCCGGGATCGTTGGCCGGCTGCGCATTGGACGGCGCGGCCTGCTGTTGCGGCGCATTGCCATGCAGAACTTGCGCGCCGTTGATGATCGTCATCGGATTGATGCCGAAGAAATACGACGCCGCGAGCGCCACGACGATCGTCCCGATGCCGATCGATCCGCCGCCCATTCGAAAACCGCCCCCGCCGCGCCGGTCCTCTACATTCTGACTTTCCTGCTGGTCATCGAGGCGCATGATGCTTCTCCTTCCTACGCGCACGTCGCGCGTGTCAAAAGCGATTATGGTAACCGCGCCTGTCGCACGTCCCGTGCCGCGACAACGTAAAAGTTCTTTCTGAACCGATCAAAACCGGCGCCTCTTGCGCGCGGCGATTCCAGTGCGGTCGATTGTCGCGAAAACGCGTGCGCGATCTTGCCGCAGCGCACTAAATCTCCATCTCGAAATCATCGAGAAATCAATCCGATAGCGGTGCTAAACCCTTGAAACTGCGGCATTTGCGCGCAATGACAATTCACTGACGCATCGCAACACCCGTCTCGAAACAGAGCTAAGCTCCGGCCCGTCGCACGTCTCGATCAGCACAGGACACAACCGCTCCCGACTGCGGGCGCGCGTGAATTTCAAGGCACAAGTCATCATGCATTCGACTCCCGAAGCACTCGATCTGGCGCGCATCCAGTTCGCGTTCACCGTCTCGTTCCACATCATCTTTCCGGCGCTTTCCATCGGGCTCGCGAGTTTCATCGCCGTGCTCGAAGGCGCGTGGCTCAAAACCGGCAAGCCGGTCTACAAGGAGCTGTGTCTCTTCTGGTCGAAAGTCTTTGCCGTCGCGTTCGGTATGGGCGTCGTGTCGGGCGTCGTCATGGCGTACGAATTCGGCACCAACTGGGGCGGCTTTTCGAGCTTCGCCGGTCCGATCACCGGGCCGCTGCTCACCTATGAAGTGATGACCGCGTTCTTCCTCGAAGCGGGCTTCCTCGGCATCATGCTGTTCGGCTGGAACAAGGTCGGCCCGAAGGCGCACTTCGGCGCAACGCTGATGGTCGCCATCGGCACGCTCATCTCCACCTTCTGGATTCTCGCCTCGAATAGCTGGATGCAGACGCCGCAGGGCTTTCGCATCGAAGGCGATCATGTCGTGCCGGTCGACTGGTGGGCGATCATCTTCAATCCGTCGTTTCCGTACCGGCTCGCGCATATGGCGATTGCGGCGTTCATCGTGGCGGCGCTCGTCGTGGCCGCGACCGGCGCGTGGCATCTGCTGAAAGGCCGGCGCGATCCGGCCATCAAGAAGATGTTTTCGATGTCGCTCTGGCTGCTGCTCGCCCTGACGCCGATTCAGGCGCTCGTCGGCGACGCGCACGGCCTCAACACGCGCGAACATCAGCCGGCGAAGATCGCGGCGATCGAAGGCATCTGGGAAACGGAGAAAGGCGGCACCGCGCTCAATCTCTTCGGCATTCCCGACATGGAAGCCGAAACGACGAAATACGCCGTGCAGATTCCGCATCTCGGCAGCCTGATCCTCACGCATAGCTGGGACGGCGAGATTCGCGGCCTGAAGGAATTCCCGAAGGAAGATCGTCCGAACTCGACGCTCGTGTTCTGGAGCTTCCGCGTGATGGCCGGACTCGGCGTGCTGATGATCGTGATGTCGTTCGCGGCGTGGTGGCTGCATCGCAGGCGCAAGCTGTTCGAGGCGCGCTGGTTCCATCGCTTTGCGCTTGCGATGGGTCCGAGCGGATTCATCACGCTGCTCGCGGGCTGGGTCACGACCGAAGCCGGACGCCAGCCTTGGGTCGTGTACGGCGTGATGCGTACTGCCGATGCCGTCTCGCCGGTCACGGCGCAGCAAGTCGGCGTGTCGCTGCTCGCGTTCGTGATCGTCTACACGATCGTCTTCGGCACGGGCATCTACTACTTGCTGAAGCTGCTGCGTCACGGCCCCGCGTTGCCGGGCGCGTCGACGCAGCCGTCGGACGGCAGCGCGCGGCGTCCGCTCAGCCTTCCGAATCAGTCCATCGAAGGAGCTTAAGAACATGGACCTCACACTCGCCTGGGCCGCGATCATCGCGTTCGGCCTGTTCCTTTACGTCGTGCTCGACGGCTTCGACCTCGGCATCGGCATTCTCTTCCCGTTCTTTCCGGATCAGCACGATCGCGACGTGATGATGAACACCGTCGCGCCCGTCTGGGACGGCAACGAAACGTGGCTCGTGCTCGGCGGCGCGGGATTGTTCGCCGCGTTCCCGATGGTTTATTCGACCGTGCTGTCCGCGCTGTATCTGCCGCTCGTGCTGATGCTCGTGTGCCTGATTTTCCGCGGCGTGTCGTTTGAAATCCGCGCGAAGGCGCAGCGCACGAAGCATATGTGGGATCTGGCGTTCATCGGTGGATCGGCGGGCGCGACGTTCTTTCAGGGCGTGGCGCTCGGCGCGTTTCTCGACGGCATTCCGGTCGCCGACGGCCGTTTTTCCGGCGATGCCTTCGGCTGGTTCACGCCCTTCTCGATCTTCACGGGCGGCGCGCTGGTCGTCACTTATGCGCTGCTCGGCGCGTGCTGGCTGATCGCGAAAACGGAAGGCGATCTGCAGCGGCGGATGTATCGCGTCGTGTGGCCGCTGACCGTTCTGCAACTCGCGACGATCGCGGTCGTCAGCATCTGGACGCCGTTGCAAGACGCGGGCATCGCGTCGCGCTGGTTCGATTCGCCGTGGTTCTATCGCATGTTGCCGGTGCCCGTGCTCGTCGCGGTTTGCGCGTGGGCGATGCGCCGCTCGATCGCATCGCGTCACGAGAAACGGCCGTTTGCCGTCGCGCTCGGCTTCGTGTTTCTCGGCTACTCGGGTCTGGTGCTGAGCGTGTCGCCGCACGAGATTTTCCCCGGCGTTTCGATCTGGGATGCGGCCGCGCCCCGTTCGAGCCAGCTCTTCACGATCGTCGGCGCGGCGGTGATTCTGCCTGTGATCGTCGCTTACACGACGCTAGGCTATTGGGTCTTCAGAGGAAAGGTGCGTCATGGCGAACATCACTACCATTGAGCGCGCGCGCAAGGTGTTCTGGTTCGTCGCATTGTGGATAGCGGGCGTCGGCGGCGCGATGCTGCTCGCGCTGCCGTTCAAGTTGCTGATCAAGGCGGGCGCGGCGATTCATTGAGGCGCCGCTCGCGTTCAGAACACCGCCGCCGCAATCACCCCGCCAACGATCCCGAACACCACGACCGACGCGGCCACGAACGCGAGCACGCGCGGCGGAAACGACCGCGCGAGCATCGCGAGCGACGGCACGCTGACGGGCGGCAAGGTCATCAAGAGCGCGCCGGCCGGTCCCGTCGCCATGCCGAGCGAAAGCATCGCCTGAATGATGGGCACTTCGCCGGCGGTCGGAATCACGAAGAGCGTGCCCGCGACGGCAAACGCCGCGATCCACCACATGCCGTTGCCGATATCCGGACCGATGTGCGGAAAGAGCCAGGCGCGCGCCGCGCCAAGCAGCAGCACGAGCACGATGTATTCGGGCACGAGCCGCAACGTCATGCGTCCGAGAATTTTGATCCAGCGCGAAAACGCCGTGCCCGGCTCGTCCTCTTCGATCAGCTTGGCAAGCGCCTGACGCGACGACGCCGCCTGCGCCGGCGTCACCATCCGGTTGATCGCGTAGCCGAGGCCGAACACCATCAACACGCCGAGCACGAGCCGCAAACCGGTCCACTGCCAGCCGAGCACGAAGCCCATGAAAACCAGCGCCGCCGGATTGAGCACGGTATTGCCGAGCCAGAACGCGACGGCCGCGCCCGGCGCCGCTTCGCGCGCACGCAGCCCCGCGACGACGGGCGCGGCGCAACACGTGCACATCATGCCGGGCAAGGACATCAACCCGCCGTTCACGACGCTGCCGAAGTTGTGCTCGCCCAGCGCCCGCGCGACCCAGCGCGGCGGAATCAGCGCCTGCACCGCGGAGCCGAGCAGAAGGCCGAGCACCATCGCCTGCCAGATGGCCTTGCCGTAGGCGATCGCGTAGTCGAGCGCGGCTTGCCACGACGGCTCCGGCGCGCTCGCCGACGTGCCCATCAGAATGGATTTGCCGATCGAATGCTGGCTCGCCGCGACGAACGCGCGGTTGTAGTACGGAAACCATTTCACGTAGAACAGGCCCACGACGGCGATCAGCAGGAATACCAGCCAGCCGCGTGCGACGCGAGGTTGTGAAAACGTGGTCATATCTTTTTCTTTCGAGTGATGAGGTTGAATCAGAGCGCGGGCGTCGTCTCGGCGAGCCGGGCGAGCAAGGCTTTCGCCTGATCGACGCTGTCCGCGTCGTTCGGACGGAACAGCACGTGCGCCGCATGCGGCAGCTTCGTATAGAGCGCCTGGCTGCTGCGTCCATACGCCGGATCGTAATGACGGTCGATCAGTTCGGCGAAAAGCTCCGCGCGCGCGTTGTCATCGATCAGCCGATGCCAGTGCGCGACGCGCTCCCGGCTATGCAGCGCGACGAGCTTCGACAATTGCGCCTTGAAAAACGCGGGATCGTCGAAAAGATGCGCGTAATCCTGCAGCAAGAACGCGATGCGGTCCTCGCGCCGCGCCTCGACTTCCACGCACGACGCCGCGTGCAGATTGTCGAGGATGGCGTCGGGCATCGTGATCGATCCGATGCGCCGCCCTTCCGCTTCGACAAAAACCGGTTTCGCCGGATCGAAGCCCGAAAGCGTCTTCAGGAGCGCCGAATCGAACGCTTTTTGCGTCGGCTGCGGGCGTCCCGGCAGCGCGCCGAGCAAGGAACCGCGATGCGCGGCGAGTCCTTCGAGATCGAGCGTCTGCGCGCCGGCCGCGTCGAGCGCCTTCAGCAGCCGCGTCTTGCCGCTGCCCGTATGGCCGATCAGCGCGACATAGCGAAAACGTCCGGGCAGCGTGCCGAGCCGCTCGATCACGTCGCGCCGATAGCTCTTGTAGCCGCCGTCGAGTTGCCGGGCCTGCCAGCCGATCATGTTGAGCCACGTCGTCATCGAGCCGGAGCGCTTGCCGCCGCGCCAGCAATAGACGAGCGGACGCCAGTTGCGCGGCTTGTCGGCGAAGATCGTGTCGAGATGCATCGCGATATTGCGCGCGACCATCGCCGCGCCGACGCGCGTCGCCTCGAACGGCGAGACCTGCTTGTACATCGTCCCGACGATCACGCGCTCTTCGTTGCTGAGCACGGGCGCGTTGATCGCGCCGGGAATGTGATCCTCGGCGAATTCGAGCGGTGTGCGGACGTCGACGATTTCATCGAACTCGCTCAGGCGATCGATGGGAACGAGCAGGTTTTTCACGGGCTTGCGGGCGGGTTTTGGCTGAATCGAGCGAAAAATTATCGCATGCGGGCGGATTTCGGCCCGGACGCGCTTTTTTTGACCGACGCGCGATGCCCGCGAAAGCGGCTAAAGTGCATGAATCGATGCTTCCGAGAGGAAAGCGATGAGCTTTCACGAGACGATTGGCGCGCGCCGCTACCGCTTCGACGATCTGATGACGCTGCTCGCGCGCGCCAGCCCGCGGCGCTCCGGCGACGAACTCGCGGGCATCGCGGCCGCCACCGAGGAAGAACGCGTGGCCGCGAAAATCGCGCTCGCGCAGGTGCCGCTCGCCGCGTTTCTCGACGAGCCGCTCATTCCCTACGAGGACGACGAAGTCACGCGCCTCATCGTCGATACGCATTCGCGCGAAGCGTTCGCGCCGATCGCGCACCTGACGGTCGGCGAATTCCGCGAGTGGCTGCTCGCCGATACCACCGACACCGCCGCGCTCGAACGCATCACGATGGGCGTGACGCCGGAGATGGCCGCCGCCGTTTCCAAGCTGATGCGCAATCAGGATCTGATCCTCGCTGCCAGAAAACGCCCGGTCGTCACGCGCTTTCGCACGACGATCGGCCTGCCGGGGCATCTCTCGGTGCGCCTGCAGCCGAATCATCCGACCGACGATCCGAAGGGCATCGCCGCATCGATGCTCGACGGCCTGTTGTACGGCTGCGGCGATGCCGTCATCGGCGTGAATCCCGCATCGGATTCGCCCGCCGCCATCGGCAAGCTGCTCGCGATGATGGACGATTTCCGCCAGCGCTACGACGTGCCGATGCAGTCGTGCATCCTCACGCACGTCACCAACACGCTCGCCGCCATCGAGCAAGGCGCGCCCGTCGATCTCGTGTTCCAGTCCGTCGCGGGCACGGAGCGCGCGAACGCGAGCTTCGGCGTGTCGCTCGCGTTGCTGGAGGAAGCGCGCGACGCGGCGCTCTCGCTCAAACGCGGGACCGTCGGCGATAACGTCATGTACTTCGAGACGGGGCAAGGCAGCGCGCTGTCGGCGAACGCGCATCACGGCGTCGATCAGCAGACCTGCGAAGCGCGCGCGTACGCGGTCGCGCGCCGCTTCCAACCGCTTCTGACGAACACGGTGGTCGGCTTCATCGGCCCGGAATATCTCTATGACGGACGGCAGATCATCCGCGCGGGACTCGAAGACCACTTCTGCGGCAAGCTGCTCGGCGTGCCGATGGGCTGCGACATCTGCTATACGAATCACGCCGAAGCCGATCAGGACGACATGGACACGCTCCTCACGCTGCTCGGCGTGGCGAACGTCAACTTCATCATGGGCGTGCCGGGCGCGGACGACGTGATGCTCAATTATCAAAGCACGTCGTTCCATGACGCGCTCTATATCCGCCGCGCGCTGAACCTGAAACGCGCGCCGGAATTCGAAGCGTGGCTCGCGAAGATGCGCGTCACCGATGGCCGCGGCAATCTGCTCGCCGCGCCCACGCAACCTTTGCTCGACTGGATCGACTCATGACGAACGCCGATGCCTGGGACGCGCTGCGGCGCTTCACCAACGCGCGCATCGCGCTCGGCCGCGCGGGCAGCAGCCTGCCGACCGCGCCCTTGCTCGCATTCGAACTCGCGCATGCGCAGGCGCGCGACGCGGTGCATCAGCCGCTCGATACGGCCGCGTTGCGCGAAGCCGTTCGCGCCGCCGGCTTCGATACGCTCGATGCGCAAAGCGCCGCGCCGGATCGCGATCGCTATCTGCGTCGGCCGGATCTGGGCCGCGTGCTGAACGATGAAAGCGCGCAACGGCTTGCAGCGCACGCATCCGAAAGCGATATCGTTTTCGTCGCCGCCGATGGCTTGTCGGCCTTCGCCGCGCAACGTCACGTCGCGCCCTTGCTCGCGACATTGCGTGCGCGGCTCGACGGCTGGAACGTCGGTCCCGTCGTGGTCGCGACGCAGGCGCGCGTCGCCCTCGGCGATCGCATCGGTGAGCTTTTGCGGGCGCAGATCGTCGTCGTAATGATCGGCGAACGGCCGGGGCTCAGTTCGCCCGACAGCCTCGGTCTTTACGTGACCTACGCGCCGCGCGCCGGACGCAACGACGCCGAGCGCAACTGCATATCGAATGTGCGGCCCGAAGGACTCGACTACGAAATCGCCGCATTCAAGCTGATGTGGCTGCTGAACGAAGCGCGCCGCCTGAAGCTCACCGGCGTCGGGCTGAAGGATCACAGCGGCGCGTTGCCCGCGTCCGACGCGAAATTGCCAGCCGATTAAACGCGCAACTTCCGATACAGCGTCGTGCGCGATATGCCGAGCGCGCGCGCCGTCGCGGATACATTGCCGCCGTGCGCCTTGAGCGCGGCGCTCACCGCGCTCGCTTCGATGTCGACAAGACGCGCGCCGTTCGCGGGCGGCGTTGCGTTATCGAATTTGGGCTGTTCGCCGAGTTCATCGACGAAATCGTGCGGAAGATGTTCGATGCGGATATGCGTGTCGTGATCGTCGAGCATCGCGGACGCCGTGCGCAAGACGTTGCTCAACTGCCGTATGTTGCCCGGCCACGGATGACGCGCGAAGAGCGCGAGCACGTCGTCGTCCACGTGCACGACGCGCCCGGCGAAACGCTCGTGCCGCAGAATCTTGTCGACGACCGCGCGCAGGTCGGAGCGCGCGGCAAGCGGCGGCAGCGTCACCGAAAGACCGTTGATCCGGTAATACAAATCTTCGCGGAATTCGCCCTGCGCGACGCGCTCGCGCAGCTTGCGATTGCTCGCGCAGACGAGCATGAAATCGACCGGCACCGCGCGCGCGGCGCCGAGCGGCTCGACGACGCGTTCCTGCAGCACGCGCAGCAGACGGCTTTGCATCGCGAGCGGCATGTCGCCGATTTCATCGAGAAAGAGCGTGCCGCCGTTCGCCTGCACGATCTTGCCGATCGCGCCGCGCTTCGCCGCGCCCGTGAACGCGCCCTGCGCATAGCCGAAAAGCTCCGATTCGATCAGCGTCTCCGGCAGCGATGCGCAGTTCACCGCAACGAACGGCCCCGCGCGGCGCGGCGAATCGTCGTGGATCGCGCGCGCGAGCATTTCCTTGCCCGCGCCCGTTTCACCGCCGATCAGAATCGGTATGTTCTTGCCGATGACCTTGCGCACGCGCGCGACGATGTCGTTCATCTGCGCATCGCCGGTACAGAGATCGGCGAGGCTCGAACCGGCGCGCTCGCGTGTGGGAGTCGTGCTCGTCGTGCTCGGGACGCTCGACATGTTCCGCGCGTGAAAATCGACGCTCGCGAACACCGCGACGCCGCTAGGCAGTTCGAGCCGGCAAGGCGCATCGCCCGCGCGCGCGATGAGTTCATCGACGCGCTCGCCGAACAGCGCATCGAGCGTCTGCGAACGCAAAGCGCCGAGTTCGAGACCGAGCTGAAACTGCGCGCTGCGGTTCGCGCAGAGCAGGCGCCCGTCGAGATCGAATACGGCGATGCCTTCCATCAACGTGCCGATGAACTCCGGCCGGCTATGGAAACGGATGCGCAGGCCGTCGCTGAACCCGCTCGCGATCAGGCGGTTCTCGATCATCTGCGCGGACATTTTCACGAGCGCCATCGTGTGCTGGTGATAGCCGCGTCGGTCGCCGGTGACATCGAGCACGCCGGAGAGATTGCCGTGCGGATCGAGGATCGGCACGCTGGAACACGTCAGAAAGTGATTGGCGCGCAGGTAGTGCTGGTCGCCTTGCACGGTGACGGCCGTGCGCTCGGCGATCGTCGTGCCGATCGCGTTCGTGCCCTGATGCTCCTCGCTCCAGAGCGCGCCCGCGCGCAGCGCGACTTTTTCGGCGCGCGCGAGGAAGTCGTCGTCGCCGAGTGAATGCAGGATCAATCCGCTCGCGTCGGTGAGCGCGATCATGCTGTGCGTATTGGCGATCTGCGCGTACAGCGTTTCCATCACCGGCAGCGCGTGAGCGAAGAGCGCACGGCTTTCATCGAGCTTGACGGCGAGCTCCGTGCCCGACAGCACGGCGTAATCCGGGCGCATCGTCTCGCACAGCCCGAACGTGGCCGAGCGCTCGTGCGAATGACGGATGACGTCGCGTTGCGCCGGCTGCAAGGCCGCGCCGATGGCATGCTGCATCGCCTCCTCCTTTTCGATTCACGGTCGCGTGAATGTCTTCTCGGGGCAATGTAACACCGTCGCCGCACGCGGGTCGATGCGAGGAACCACGCGGTACGGCGCCCGGCGCTTTCCCTCGCTACAGCACGAGCGAGCCCGCCGAAATCGCGACGACGAGGAATATGACGAACAGAATCAGGAAGATGAAGAAGCAGATCTTCGCGATGCCCGCCGCACCCGACGATACGCGCGTAAAGCCGAAGAATCCGGCGACGACAGAAATGATCGCGAAAAGAATGGCGAGCTTGAGCATGGCAGGTCCGATTTTTGTGTTGTGTTCGGTGACTGCTTGCAAGACCTGTGCCTCGGTTCTTCGCGGGCGGTGCTTATCGAAGTCGGCGGCAAAATCAGACCGTTAGTTGCAATGAAAGCGCGATAAAAAAGCGGGCAGTTCGACTGCCCGCTTCGAAGAGATCACCGTATGCCGCGCGCCCGATTGTCGGCTGCGGCGACCGTCGCGGGTGCGGCGGCGGCCGTCGCCGGGACCGGCTGACGGGTGCCGAGCCAGTTCGAGATCCGCTGATGCACATGCGGCACGGCAAGCAGCGCGCCGATCGCGATGGCGTCGGCGGCGAGTCCGGCAGGCACGTTGATGAGGCCATCGGTCAACGTGAACAGGATCGAATCGACGACGAGCGAAATCACCGTTCCCGCCACGAATGACACCATGCCCGCGCGTCCCAATGCGCCGACCCACGGCAGGCGCGTCGCCACCGCCTTGACGACGCCGTAGCGCGCCAGATTCGCCGCGATCCACGCGATGGCGAGGAAATTCACGACGCGCGGACCAGCAAGGTCGCGCTTGAAGGCGCTGTCCAGCACCGGCGGCAGCACGAGCAGCTTGTAGTACGCCATGCCGGCGATCAGCGCCACGGCGCCCGCGCTCACGATCCAGCCGAAGCGGTTCGCGCTCACGCGTTGATAGATCGGCTGGCAGCGCGCCAGCACGCCGAGCACGAACATCAACTGCCAGGCGGCGGGATTGAAGTCCCACAGATTGTCGTCGACGGACGGCATGAATTCGCCGATCTGCGCCGCGAACGCCCACAACGCGAGGCTTAGACCGAGCAGCAGCCAAGGCTTGCTGCGCGCGAGCGGCAGCATGAGCGGCACGGCGAGTGCGAAGAGCGCGTACATCGGCAGGACGGCCGAGAGATAAGGCTGGCGCTCGAATGTGAGAATTTCCGCGATCGAGGAAACCGGCTGCGACATCAGCGTGTCCAGATCATGCAGCGCGAGATTCGGCGCGTGGCCAAAAAAGGGCCGCAGCAGGAACGATGCGACGAGCATCAGCGCCGCCGTGACGAGAAACGCGCGATAAAGCTCGAACGCGCGTTTCACGAAGCGCCTGCGCGCCGCGCTTTCGGAGCGGCGCTCCGCGAGCGACGCGTAGGCCGTCGCCGTGGCGAAGCCGCCGAGGAACACGAAGACTTCGGCGGCGTCATTGAGCGCGAAGGCATGCAGCGTGAAACGCGACACCATGCTGCCGCCGATATGATCGACGGCGATGATCAGCAGTACCAGTCCCCGGAAGAAGTCCAGCTCGACGAGACGTTTTGATTTTTGCTGCATGCGGCTTGCTCAGTGTCCTTGCGGCGACAGTTAAACACGGCCGCGAACACGCGGCGCGAAAGCATTGGAGTTTACCCGTATTTGCGGCAGTGCATCACGCGAACAGATGCAAATAAGCGTTTCAAATCCGATATTTGTCGGTTTGAACAACATCTCGCGTCGGGGATTGCCACCGGCTGGTTTCGATCAGGCGCAAGCTTTCAAGTTCATTTCATTTTTCCCGCCGAACAGGCTAATATCTCGCCCTCATCTCGAACGCTCCCGAACCATGGACTATCTCGTTGCCCTTCTCGCCGATCCCGCCGCCTGGGCCGCACTCGCGACGCTCGTCGTCATGGAAGTCGTGCTCGGCATCGACAACCTGATCTTCATTTCGATCCTGACCAACAAGCTGCCCGCGGCGCACCGCGAACGCACGCAGCGCATCGGCATCGCGCTCGCGCTCGTGATGCGGCTCGGCCTGCTCGGCACGGTCGCGCTGATCGTCCGCCTCACCACGCCGATCTTCGAAGCGTTCGGGCACGGCTTTTCCTGGCGCGACCTGATTCTCATCGCGGGCGGCGTGTTTCTCGTCTGGAAGGCGACGACGGAAATCCGCCACCACGTCACGCACGACGCCGACGAACACGCCGGCCCCGCGTCGGGCAAGAGCCTGACGCCGCTGTCGGCGATCGGCCAGATCCTGCTGCTCGATCTCGTGTTCTCCATCGACAGCATTGTGACGGCGGTCGGCATGACCGAGCACATTCCGATCATGTTCGTCGCGGTGATCGCCGCCGTCACCGTGATGCTGTTCGCGGCCGGTCCGCTGTCGCGCTTCATCGAGCGCAATCCGACGATCGTCATGCTCGCGCTCGGCTTCCTGCTCGTGATCGGGATGACGCTGATCGCCGAAGGCTTCGGAACACACGTGCCGAAGGGCTACATCTATGCGGCGATGGCGTTCTCGGCGCTGGTGGAGGGCCTGAACATGCTCGCGCGGCGCGCCAAGGGACGCGTTCGCGAGTAACGCGCGGGCGGACGTTCGCTAAAGTTTCGGCGCCATCCGGCCGATATCGGACGGATGAGCACCCAACCCGCTTCCATCGAACGCGCGCCCGGTCGGCGCTGGCTCAACGGCTCGCGCGTGAGCGCTTATTGCGCGACGATCCTCGTCGTGCTCCAGTGTTACGGGCTCGTTCTCGCCGTGCGCAGTGCCGTGGCGGAGAAAGGTCATCCGGCCGGCTGGGACTTTCTGACGTTCTGGTCGGCTGCGCGCCTCGCGCTCGCGGGGCATCCGCTCGACGCCTATTCGGCGGACGCGATCAAGCACGTCGCGCAGCAACTGGGGCCGCACATCATCCTGCCGGGGCCGTGGTTCTATCCGCCGAACTTTCTGCTGCTGGTGCAGCCGTTCGGCTTCCTGTCGGCGCCGCTTGCCTACGCGCTGTTCGCTTCGATTTCGTCGGTCGTCTTCGTGCTGCTGGTCCGCCGCGCGCTGCCGATCCCCGACATGATCATGTGGATCGTCGCGTTTCCCGGCCTCTGGCTCAACGCGGCCCAGGGACAGAATGCCGCGCTCACCGCGAGTCTCGCGCTCGCCGCATTTCTCTCGATGCCAAAACGGCCGATGCTCGCGGGCGTCTTCATCGGCCTGCTTTCGATCAAGCCGCATCTGGCCATCCTGTTTCCGCTCGCGCTGGCGTGCGCGGGCATGTGGACGACCTTCATCGCCGCCGCGCTGACGACGATCCTGTTCACCACGGTTTCGGTCGCCGTCTTCGGCCTCGACATCCTGCCGGTCTTTCTCCACGGACTGCACGATGCCAACGGTTTCACCGCGAGCGGCAGTCTTCCTTGGTTCCAGATGGCGAGCCTCTTCGCGAGCCTGCGCATGGCGCACGTCGCGACCGGTCCCGCCTATGTCGCGCAGGCGTGTCAGGCGACCGTGGCGATCTGCGCCGTCGCGTGGGTATGGCGCAATGCGAAAGGACTGGAAGTTCGCGCGACGGCGCTCGTCGCCGCGACGTTCATGATCAGCCCCTACATCTATAACTACGACGGCGTGTGGCTCGGCATCCCGCTGGCACTCATCGCCGCGCGCGCGCTGCGCGACGGATGGCTGCGCGGCGAGCCCGCGATCCTGTTTTTCGCGTGGATCTATCCGCAGTTGGGAAATCAGTTGGCCAAGGACTGCGGCGTAGGTGTAGGACCGCTGGTTTTCGCGTTGCTGATTTTCGTGGCGGTGCGGCGCGCGCGTCTCGAAGCCGCGGGCGCCGATCCGTCGCGTTAGAGCGCGTCAGAAAGGCAGTTCGCGCTGCGGATTGTCGGGCGCGGGCTGGTTCGACGCCGCCGGCAGCGGTTGCGCGCGCAGCCAGCGTTCGATGGCATCGACGACATGTTGGCGCTCGGCGTCGTCGAGCGCTTTTCCCGCCGCGATGCCGTGCCATTTCGCGAGACACGAGCGGCAGCACGTCGCCGTCGCGTGCTGCGCGATGAAGACAGGATGCCCGCGAAACGGTGTCTGCTTGCCGTCGTTCAGCGGCGCTTGCGGCGCAAGCCGCTTGCCGATCAGCTCATGCGCCTGCGCGACGACCGTGTCGACGCCCTTCTCCCTTAAAACTTTTCCCTCACGCACGCCGAGCGCGAAACGGCGTCGGAATGCCGATTTCGCGAGCGCATCGAAGACGGCGTCGAGGTCGCGCATCGCGTCATCGATCCTTCGCGTAGAGCGTGGACTCCGCGAAGCCGTCGGCGGCCAGCACGCGTCCGACGAGAATCATCGCCGTGCGTTCCATGCCCGCCTCGCGCACTTTCGGCGCGATGTTCGCGAGCGTCCCTTCGACGCGCGTCTCGTCCGGCCAGCTCGCGCGAAACACGACCGCGACGGGACAGTCCGCGCCGTAATGCGGCACGAGCTCCGCGACGATGCGCTCGATATGCCGCACGCCCAGATGAATCGCGAGCGTCGCGCGATGACGCGCGAGATCGGCGAGGCTCTCGCCTTCGGGCATCGACGTCTTCGTCGCGTAGCGCGTGAAGATCACGGTCTGCGAGATGCCGGGCAGCGTCAGTTCGCGCTTTAGCGCCGCCGCCGATGCCGCCGTCGCCGTGACACCCGGCACCACTTCGTAGGGAATCGCGAGCGCGTCGAGCCGGCGAATCTGCTCGCCGATCGCGCCGTACAGCGACGGATCGCCCGAATGCACGCGCGCCACGTCGTGCCCGTTCGCGTGCGCTTCCTGCAGGAGCGCGACGATCGCGTCGAGATCGAGCTCGGCCGTGTCGATGCATTTCAGCGCGCGATGGCCGTCGAGGGCTTGCGTCGGCACGAGCGAGCCGGCGTAGAGAATCACGGGACATGCGCGGATCAGCCGCTGCCCCTTTACTGTGATGAGTTCGGGATCGCCCGGTCCGGCGCCGATGAAATAAACGGTCATGGTCTGGTGAGCCAGTGTTGAAGCGCGTCGCGGGCGCTGGCGGCGTCGTCGAAAATACGGTCGGCGTCGGGAAGCGCGGGCCGCGTGAGCATGACGACGGCGATACCGCGTTCCCGCGCGACCGCGAGCTTCGCCTCGGTCGCCCGCCCGCCGCTGTTCTTGCTGACGACGACATCGATACGCGCCGCGTCGAACAAGGCGCGCTCGCCGGCGAGATCGAACGGACCGCGCGCATCGACAATGCTCGCGCGCGCGTTGCCCGGATGCGCGTCGAGACAGCGAATCGTCCAGTGCTGCGACGCGGGAATGTCGTGCAGATGCGCGAGCGCCTCGCGCCCGAGCGTGAAAAGCGGCCGATGAAACGGCGCGATGCATTCGACGATCTCGCGCCAGTCCGACGCCTCGCGCCAGTCGTCGCCCGCCTGCGGCTGCCATGCGGGACGGCGCACCGCCCAGAGCGGCACGTCGGCGAGCGCGCAGGCATCGAACGCGTGGCGGCTCATCTGCGCGGCATAGGGATGCGTCGCATCGACGACGAGCGTGATGTGCTCGTCGCGCAGATATCGCACGAGCCCGTCGATGCCGCCGAAACCGCCGACGCGCACCGTGCACGCCAGATCGCCCGGCACGCGCCCGAGGCCCGCGAGACTGTAGACGTGCGTCGCAGGAAGCGCACGCGCGATCGCGAGCGCATCGCCGGTGCCGCCGAGCAGCAGCACGCGCGTCATGCCGCGCTCCCGACGATATTGCCCTGCCGGTCGATCGCGAAGGTCTCGACTTCGATGCCCGGCGGCAGCGCGTCGAGCGCGACATCGCGCGCGCGTCGGCAGACGATATCGCCGAGCGCGATGCCTTCGGCGCGTGCGAGCTTGAGCGCTTCCTGACTCGTGTTGGCCGCGCGCATCGACGCCAGCAGTTCGGCGTTCGCGCCCGCATCGGCGGCCCAGACGGCGAGCAGCGGCAAGTCGATGCTCGAACTGCGGCTGTGCAGATCCATATGCCCCGCCGCGAGCTTGGACAGCTTGCCGAAGCCGCCGCACAGGCTCAGCTTGTCGACGCTCGCGCGGCGCAAATGCTTGAGCACCGCGCCCACGAAATCGCCCATTTCGATCAATGCGATGTCGGGCAGGCCGTAGCGCGCGCGCATCGCGTCCTCGCTCTGGTTGCCGGTGCACGCGGCGATATGCCGATACCCGTTCGCCCGCGCCACATCGATGCCCTGATGAATCGACGCGATGTACGCCGAGCACGAAAACGGTCTGACGATGCCGGTCGTGCCGAGTATCGACAATCCGCCGACGATGCCGAGGCGCGGATTCATCGTCTTCTGCGCGAGCGCTTCGCCGTTCTCCACGCCGATGGTCACGTCGAAACCGCCGCGATAGCCGACGCTTTTTGCGAGCGCGTCGAGATGCTCGGTCATCATCTTGCGCGGCATCGGATTGATCGCCGGTTCGCCGACGGCGAGCGCGAGGCCCGCGCGCGTCACCGTGCCGACGCCCGCGCCCGCATGAAAACGCACGCCCGGTTCCTCCGACAGTCGCACGCGCGCGAACACGAGCGCACCGTGCGTGACGTCGGGATCGTCGCCCGCATCCTTGATGACGCCGGCTTCGGCGGCGGCGCTTTCATCGGGTAAACGGCGGCAGAACGAAAGCATCATCGTCACGCGCTGGCCCTTCGGCAGGACGATCTCCGCGCGCTCGCTCGTCTCACCGAGCAGCAAGAGGCGCGCGGCCGCGAGACTCGTCGCGGTCGCGCAGCTTCCTGTCGTGTAGCCGCTGCGCAGCGGCGCGGCTTTCTCCGGCGTCTCTTCACGCATGACGCATCACGGTTTGCTCGCGTGCAGGACGGTGATCGGCAGCGCCTGACGCCACGTGTCGAAGCTGCCGAGCGGTTCCGCCTGCGCGACGCCGATGCGCGTCAGCTCGCCGCCGTGGCGCGCGCGCCATTCGACGAGCGCCGCCTCGCTTTGCAGCGTCACCGCATTGGCGACGAGCCGCCCCCCCTGACGCAGACGCGCCCAGCACGCATCGAGCAGGCCCGGCACCGTCAATCCACCGCCGATGAACACCGCGTCCGGCGCGGGAAGGCCGTCGAGCGCGGCGGGCGCTTCGCCTCTGACGAGTTGCAGCGCGGGCACGCCGAGCGCATCGCGGTTGTATTCGATGAGACGCTGACGGCTCTCGTTCGCTTCGATCGCGATCGCCCGACACGCGCCATGCGCGCGCATCCATTCGATGCCGATCGAGCCGCAGCCCGCGCCGACGTCCCACAGCAGTTCGCCGGGCTGCGGCGCGAGGCGCGCGAGCGTCACGGCGCGCACGTCGCGCTTCGTCAACTGGCCGTCGTGGCGGTAGGCGTCGTCGGCGAGACCGGGCGTGAGCGGCGGCCCGGCGTGGCCGGCGTGCGTCCGGCACTCGATCGCGATGAGATTGAGCGCGGCAACGACGGGCTCGCGCCAGTCGTCGGCACGCTCGTCGATGCGGCGTTCGTCGCTGCCGCCGAGATGCTCGAAGACGGTCATGCGGCTCGCGCCGAAACCATGCGCGGTCAGAAGCGTGGCGACGGCGGCGGGCGTCGTGCCGTCCGCGCTCAGCACGATGAGGCGCACGCCGCGATGCAGATTCGCGAGCAGCGACGCCGCCGGCCGCCCGACGAGCGATACGCAGACGGCGTCTTGGAGCGCCCAGCACAGGCGCGCCGCCGCGAGCGACAGCGACGACGGCGCGGGAATGACGCGCATTTCGCCGTTGGCGACTTCGCGCGCGAGCGTCGCGCCGACGCCGAAGCACATCGGATCGCCGCTCGCGAGCACGCAGATGCGCGTTTTGCCGTCGCCGCGTTCGGCGAGCACGGCATCGAGCGAAAAGGGTTTCGGCCACGGCATGCGGCGCGCGGCGATGCGATACGGCAGCAACGCGAGATGACGTTCGCCGCCGTGAATCGACTGGGCGTCGAGAAGCGCGCGACGCGCGGCGCGGGAAAGTCCGTGCCAGCCGTCTTCGCCGATGCCCACCACGGTCAGCCAGTTCGACATGCGCGGTCTCCTTGCTGCGATTCCGATCGCGTTCCCGGATACATGCCGGAAGCGCTCGGAGGGTCGATAAAAGCGGGCATAATACAGGTCCGTCGGCGCCCGGGGTCGTGAGACCGAGGGCTTAAAAGGGAACACAGCGAAACTGTGGCTGCCCCC
Organism: Caballeronia sp. LZ008; assembly: GCF_031451435.1. Classification (NCBI taxonomy): domain Bacteria; kingdom Pseudomonadati; phylum Pseudomonadota; class Betaproteobacteria; order Burkholderiales; family Burkholderiaceae; genus Caballeronia; species Caballeronia sp. LZ008. The sequence continues at coordinate 1,072,262 of NZ_JARUXK010000004.1, forward strand.
GCAATTGTACGCAGCGAGTCCGCGCTCCACTGCCACTGGTTTTTACCGGGAAGGCCGGCGCGAATGTCGACCTGCCAGCCAAGAGACCTGCCGACCCAACGCATTCGCGCGACGCCGACCGGGCGGGGTGTACCGGTTCGCTCATCACGCGCGAAGCCCAACGGGTCACGCTTTTGAATTCTTTCGACCGCTCATCGCTCAACGCAACGCCGCGTGCTTCCGCATGCCCGGGCCTGATGCGCATCGTGCCCGCGCGCGATGGCGGCCTTGCGCGTCTGCGTCTCGCGGGCGGCGTGTTGAGCACGCGGGCGGCGCGGGCCGTCGCGCGCGCGGCTCGCGAGTGCGGCTCGGGCGTGATCGAAGTGACCAATCGCGCGAATCTGCAACTGCGCGGCATTCGCGACGATGCCCACGCCGCGCTCGTCGACATCGCCCTCGACGCGGGCCTCGGCCCGTCGACGGCGGGCGCAGACGACATCCGCAACGTAATGCTGAGCCCGCTCGCGGACGACGGCACGCGCGCGCTCGCCGCGCGGATCGTCGATGCGATGCAGGCCGATGCGTCGTTGCATGCGCTGTCGCCGAAATTCGCGCTCCAGCTCGACGCCGGCGAGCGCCTCGCGATGCTCGATCATCCGCACGATCTTTGGCTTTCCGCCATCGACGATGGCGCGCGCTTCGCATTCGGCCTCGCCGGAACGATGCGCGATCCGGCGCTCGGCGCGATCTCGCGCGACGATCTCGTGATGTTCGTCCTGAACGTGTTGCGCAGCTTTCTCGCGCTGGCGACGCCTGAAGAACATCGCATGCGCGATCTGCTTGCGCGTATCGGCGTTGCGCGCTTTCTCGACGCCTTGCGTTTCGACGCCGATATCGCGACATGGACACGCGCACCCGCCGATGCATCGCTGCGTCTCGGCGCGCACGAGGAGCCGCATCGCGCGACGTGGTACGCGGGTGCGCAAACGCCGCTGGGCCGTCTCGATGCGACGACGCTCGAAGCGCTCGCCAATCTCGCCGACGCACACGGCGCAAGCCGCCTGACGATGACGCCGTGGCAAAGCGTGCTGATTCCCGGCCTCGCGGCGCATTCAGCGCATGATGTGCTGCAAGGGCTGCACGCGCTCGGCCTCGCAACGGGCGCGCACGAACCGCTCGCGCGCCTCATCGCGTGCGCGGGTTCGGAAGGCTGCGCAAAGAGCCGTGCCGACACCAAAGCCGATGCTCACCGGCTCGCCGCGCTCCTGCCTTCGGATGACGGGACGCAGGTGCATCTGAGCGGCTGCGAGCGTTCGTGCGCGGCGGCGCATCCGGTTCCGGTCACGCTCTACGCAGTCGCGCCCGGACGATACGACTTACATCGCGACGCACGAGCCGTCGCGCGCAATCTGACCATCGAAGAGGCGGCCGAACGGCTCGCCCGGAGCCATGCCGATGCTTGACTACATCCGCGACGGCGCGGAGATTTATCGTCAGTCCTTTGCGACGATCCGCGCCGAAGCCGACCTCGCCGCCATTCCCGCCGATCTGGAGAAGCTCGCCGTGCGGCTGATCCATGCGTGCGGCATGGTGGATATCGTGAGCGATCTGCGCTTCTCGCCCGGCGCGGGCAGCATCGGAAGAAAGGCGCTTGCAGCAGGCGCGCCGATCCTGTGCGATGCGCGCATGGTCGCCGAGGGCATCACGCGCGCGCGCTTGCCCGCCGACAACCGCGTGATCTGCACCTTGAGCGATCCCTCGATTCCCGAGCGCGCCCGCGCGATGCGCAACACGCGCTCGGCCGCCGCGCTCGAACTATGGCGTGCGCAACTCGAAGGCGCGATCGTCGCGATAGGCAACGCGCCGACCGCGCTCTTCCATCTGCTCGACATGATCGATGCCGGCGCGCCGAAGCCCGCGCTCATTCTCGGCTTTCCGGTCGGTTTCATCGGCGCGGCGGAATCGAAAGCGATGCTCGCCGCCGATAGCCGCGGCGTGCCCTTCGTCGCGCTGCTCGGCCGGCGCGGAGGCAGCGCGATGGCAGCGGCCGCAGTGAACGCACTTGCTTCGGAGGCCGAATGATGCGTGGACGTCTCTTTGGATTAGGCGTCGGTCCGGGCGATCCGGAGCTGATCACCGTGAAGGCGCTGCGGCTTTTGAAGGCCGCGCCGGTGGTCGCGTATTTCGTCGCAAAGGGCAAGAAGGGTAATGCGTTCGGCATCATCGAATCGCATCTCGACGATACGCAGATGCGCCTGCCGCTCGTCTATCCGGTGACGACCGAAGCGCTCGAACCGCCGCTCTGCTACGAGACGATCATCAGCGCGTTCTACGACGAAGCCGCGCTCACGATATCCGGTCATCTCGAATCCGGACGCGATGTCGCCGTGATCTGCGAGGGCGATCCGTTTTTCTACGGCTCATACATGTATCTGCACGATCGTCTCGCAGCACGCTTCGATGCAGAGGTCGTGCCGGGCGTGTGCTCGATGCTCGGCGGCGTGGCCGTGCTCGGCGTGCCGCTCGTGTATCGCAATCAGAGTCTGTCGGTGCTGTCGGGCGTGCTGCCTGAAGACGATCTGAAGCGCCGTCTCGAAGCAGCCGATGCGGCCGTCATCATGAAGCTCGGCCGCAACTTCGAGAAAGTGCGGCGCGTGCTGGGCGAACTCGGCCTCGACGATCGCGCGTTGTATGTCGAGCGCGCGACGATGGCCAACCAGCGCATCGTGCCGCTCGATGAAGTCGATCCGATGGCATCGCCGTATTTCTCGCTGCTCGTCGTGCCGGGGAAAAAATGGCGCGCATGAAGGCTTCCATGCCGATGGCGATCGTCGTGCTCGGCGCGGGCGCGCTCGATACCGCGCGTCGCATTCAGGCGCGCTTTCCGCAATCGCGCGTGCATGGACTGGCGAGCCGCGTGAGCGCGGACATCGCGTATGACGACTTCGGCGCGCACGTGCGTGGTCTGTATGCGTCGGGCGCGGCGATCGTCGCGCTGTGTTCCGCGGGCATCGTGATTCGCGCGCTTGCATCCTGTCTCGGCGACAAAGGCAACGAACCGCCCGTGCTCGCCATCGCGCAGGATGGCAGCGCCATCGTGCCGCTGCTCGGCGGCATGAGCGGCGTGAATGTGCTTGCGCGCGAGATCGGCGACGCCTTGCAAGCCGCACCCGCGATCACGACGAGCGGCGAATTGCGCTTCGGGAAATGTCTGCTGGCGCCGCCCGAAGGTTATGCACTTGCGGATATCGAGCAAGGCAAGCGTTTCGTGTCCGACCTGCTGGCGGGCGCGACGACGCGCATCGAAGGCCACGCGCCCTGGCTCGACGATGCCGCGCTGCCTCGCAACGACGATGCGCGTCTTGCCGTTCGCATCACGCCGCTTGCCACGCGCGATGAAAACAGCCTCGTGATTCATCCGCGTTGCGTGCTTGCGTGGATCGAAGATATTTCACACGACGATGACGTCGCCGAACGCGTGCGAGCTGCCTTGAACGAACGTGGTCTCGCACCGCTTGCGCTCGCGGCGTTGACCGCGCCCGCTCGCTACATGGCTTCGCGTCCGCTCGAAGATGCGGCGCGTGCGCTCGATGTGCCGTTGCGCTTCTGCGATGCCCCGCCATTCGCTCCCAACGATGCGCGAGGCGTTGCGCTGCACGTCAGCGATACGCCGATCGATGCGGGATCGATCGGCCGTGCGCGCGGCACGCTGACGGTGATCGGCCTTGGTCCCGGCAAGGCGGAACTGATGACGCCCGCCGCAAGAAGCGCGCTTCACGACGCACAAGACGTGCTCGGTTACGAGACGTATGTGCGTATGGCGGGACCGTTTCGCGACGACCAGCGCGTGCATATCACCGACAATCGCGAGGAACTGCAGCGCGCGCGACACGCGTTCGAACTCGCGAGTGAAGGACGACGCGTGATCGTGGTGTCATCGGGCGATCCCGGCGTGTTCGCGATGGCCGCAGCGGTGCTCGAAGCACTCGACGAAGGACGCGCCACGCATCCCGAATGGAATGCGGTGAAGCTTCAGATCGTGCCGGGCGTGTCGGCCTCGCTCGCGACGGCCGCGCGCGCGGGTGCGCCGCTCGGCCATGACTTCTGCGTGTTGTCGTTGTCGGATAACTTGAAGCCGTGGAGCGTGATCGAGAAGCGCATCGCGCATGCAGGCGAAGCGGATCTCGTGATGGCCTTCTATAACCCGCTGTCGAAGGCGCGGCCGTGGCAGTTCGATCGTGCGATCGACGTCGTGAAGCGATATCGGGACTCGGACACGCCGGTCGTGCTGGGAAGAGATATCGGACGTCCGGCGGAGGCTTTGCGCGTCATTGAGCTCGGTGAACTGAAGAGCGAGCTCGTCGACATGAGGACGATGGTCATCGTCGGATCATCGATGACGCGTGTCGTCGGGGATTGGGTTTATACGCCGCGGTGGTATGACTGAGGATGCGTCGAGAGTCAATGCTTGCCCGCTTTTGAACGCGAACGTACCGTCCAGTCAGGGTGCGCTACCCGTCGTTTGACCAGCCGCTCCAATTCCTTGCTGTGGTACAGGTCGAGGCACTTGAGAAAATCGAAGCGAATGTCCGCTCCCTTCGCTTCGGCCTCGACAAGCGGATTATAGTAATCGCGCCGTAGATGCTTGCGCACTAGCGCCTCCACTTCCGCAGGACTTTTATCGAGGTCGTAATAAGTCCAGTCTCTCAGTGCGCTCGCGCTACTTCCGGCATCGACGGCTGCGTCGTTACTGCCTTTGTACGCTGTGGCGACGCATATGGCCAAGACCATGTCCTTGTAATTCTGGGCGTAGGTGCGCGATGGCGCTTCCGGCGAGTTTTCGTTGGGGGGAATGGTCTGTCCGCTTGCCGTAGCGCACGCCAGCGCGAGAATCACCAGGCTGGTCCATCGCTTCATGACAGGCTCCAAAAATGCGCCTGGTCGGTCCTGTATCGAACCCCAGGTTCGTTGAAGTAACAACTGTCGTAGCAAACGATACCGTTGTACAAGGTGGCATGACCTTGTGCGTCTCGCCATCCCGACGTTCCAAAGAGAATCACACCTTTTTTGCCTGCGAGCCTGCCGCCTCCCGAGGGCGGATATTCAATCGTTTCCGGCTTGCCCCAACGCTGTTTGAGAAATTCGATGAGGTCCACCACGCGAAAGAAGTAGCGTCGACGATCAGCGCCTGAAACCGTCTTCCCATCGATGGCTGGAACGGTCACGCCCGAGTGATTCAAGATATAGCTCATTCGAACCGCGCATGTATTCTTCCACCTCGCTTCCGCACCCACCTCGTTGATGTTGGCGGCTACCTTCCCACCAATCACCGTCGCGATCTTCCCCTCGGATTCGATGGATCGAAGATTTCCATGGATGCCGACCACGCGGCCGCAAAGCTTGGTCTGTACATTTGTTATCCTAATTATTCATAGCCAAACAACTCCGAAATATGCAGGCGATTATAAAGTCGATATGGCTCGCTGAATCGCTGCAAGCCTGATCGCGCAAAATTCGGACAATCACCGTGGCAGTCGGCAATATTCGAATCGATTGCTCAACAATCCGAGATTCTTATCAGCGCATCCGCAAGCACATATCTCGCGCTCCACTCGCGCGCGAGCGCCTCGCCGCGCCCGACCCGAATCGCGCCTTCCTCGAAATCGACGACGACGATCTCATCCGCTGCGTGAGGTGCTTGCGGTTGCTCGTTCGTTCGCCCGTCGGTGAGCACCCACAAGCAGCGCCGTTGCACTGGTCTGCGCCGAGCCGCTCTCTCAAGCACCGTTCCCGCGCTCGCCAGCCCAAGCGCGAGAGGCGTGCCGCCACCGCCGCCGATCGGCGCGACCCACCGCTCATTGAACCAGTGCGCCGCGCCCGGCTGACGACGCACTTTCGCGCGTGCACCGCCGAAACATATCAGCGCAATCTCCGCCCGCTCACGATAAGCGCGATCGAACAGCGCGACGAGCATGCCCTTCGCGCGCGCAAGGCGCTCGCCGGCGAGCATCGAGCCGGAGCAATCGAGCAGAAAACAATGCAGCACCGCACCGTCGCCCTGCGTGCGCCGGTATCGCAAATGCTCCGTAGCAAAGCGCGCGGAACGCTTTGCGCGCAATGTCGCCATCCAGTCGATCGACGCGCTGACTTCGCCCTCGCGCGTCGCGCTGCGGCCTTTCGCGAACGCTTCGTTCCATCGAAGACGATGCCTTGTGTCGAAGGCATTCGCGTCGCGCCTTCGATGGTTCAGGCTTTTTTTGCGGCGAGCGGCCTCACTTGCTTGACCTTCGCGGTTCCCGTCGGCTCCGGCGGCATGTAGCCCCAATCCGCTTGGTTCGAGCCTGCATCGGGCGACGTCGACTCGCGGCCTGCCGGTTCGCGTGAAGGCGCTTCCCCTTCTCTTCGCCGATGCTTGAGCACCGCATCGGCGACGCGTTCGACGTGCGTGACGTTCACGCCCGCTGCTTCCTCCAACGCAGCCAGCGCACGCGCCGCGCGCAGCATGACGATGTCCGCACGCAAGCCGTCGACATGCGCCTCGATGCAAAGCTCGCTCACGCGCGCGTGAACCGCATCATCGAAATCGAATGACGACAATGCCGCGCGCGCCGCGTGAATGCGCGATTCCAGCGAAGCCTGCTCGTCACGATGCCGCGCGCGAAACGCATCAGGATCGGCATCGAATGCAAGACGCGCCTTGACGATACGTTGCCGCACGAGCGCATCGAAGCAATTGTTCATCTCCACGGCAAGACCGAAACGATCGAGCAATTGCGGCCGCAACTCGCCCTCTTCCGGATTCATCGTGCCGATTAGCACGAAGCGCGCGTCGTGCCGATGCGAAATGCCATCGCGCTCGACGATGTTCACGCCGCTCGCCGCGACATCGAGCAACTGATCGACGAGCGGATTCGGCAGGAGATTCACTTCATCGACATACAGCACGCCCCGATGCGCCTTCGCAAGCAGGCCCGGAGAAAACTTCACACCGCCGTCGCGCAATGCGCTTTGGATGTCGAGCGTGCCGATCAACTGTTCCTCGCTCGCGCCGAGCGGCAAGGTCACGAGCTTCCCTTCGGGCAGCAACTCCGCGAGTGCGCGCGTCGCGGTGGATTTCGCGGTGCCGCGCGGCCCGCTCACGAGCACGCCGCCGATCGAAGGATCGACGGCCGCGAGCAAAAGCGCCTGCTGCAAGGGCGCTTGTGCGACGAGCGCCGAAAAAGGAAACACGGCAGATGTGATGGATTCGTTCAAGAATGTCGGCCTTCGATGTGCTGTTCGACATCGAGCAGATGCCGTTCGACCTGCTCGCGATAGCCAGCGGGTTGCTGCCACAGACCGCGTTGCATCGCTTCGAGCAGACGCTCGCAGATCGATTGCAACGCGTGCGGATTGTGCTGCGCAATGAACTCGCGCGTGTCGGCATCGTTCAGATAGGCATCGGTGACCAGCGCGTACTGATGATCCGACACGACGCGCGCGGTGGCGTCGTAGCCGAACAGGTAGTCGACGGTCGCCGCGAGTTCGGACGCGCCCTTGTAACCGTGCCGCTTCACGCCATCGATCCACTTCGGATTGACCACGCGTGAACGCACCACGCGCGCAATCTCTTCGTTCAGCGTGCGAACGCGCGGCGCAGCGGGATTGCTGTGATCGGCGTTATACGTCTGCGGCTGCACGCCCGACAGATAGCGCACGGCCGCGACCATGCCGCCCTGGAACTGGTGATAGTCGTTCGAATCGAGCAGATCGTGTTCGCGATTGTCCTGGTTCTGCACGACGACATCGAGCGTCGATAGCCGCGCGCCGAAGCTCGCGCGTGCTTCGACGCCATCGCCCGATTGCGAATACGCGTAGCCGCCCGCGCTTTGATACGCGGCGGAAAGATCCGCATCGGTCTGCCATTGCTTTGCGTCGATCAGTTCCTGCAGACCCGCGCCGTATGCGCCCGGCTTCGTGCTGAACACGCGCCAGCCCGCTCGACGCCGCGCGTCCTTCGTCTCGATGCCGCGCGCGATCAGCTCGTCGCGCTCACGAAGGATGCGCGCGCGGATCGGGTTGACATCGGCGGGCTCGTCGTCCAATTCGGCGACGGCCTGCACCGCCGCATCGAAGAGATGAATGAGATTCGCGAACGCATCGCGGAAGAAGCCCGATACGCGCAATGTCACGTCGATGCGCGGCCGGTTGAAGATCGAGATCGGCAGAATCTCGAAGTCGGTCACGCGATGACTGCCCGCCGCCCACTTGGGCCGCACGCCGATCAACGCGAACGCCTGCGCGATATCGTCGCCGCCGGTCCGCATCGTCGCCGTGCCCCACACCGACAAGCCGATTGCCCGCGGAAAATCGCCGTGATCCTGCACATGGCGTTCGACCAATGCGTTCGCCGACTTTACGCCGAGCGACCATGCGGCTTGCGTCGGCAATGCGCGCGTATCGACGGAATAGAAGTTGCGGCCGGTGGGCAGCACGTCCGGTCTGCCGCGCGAAGGCGAGCCGCTCGGACCCGGCGGCACGAAACGGCCTTCGAGACCTCGCTTCAGTTGCGTCAGCTCTTGCGGGCCGCACGCATCGAGCCGCGCGAGCACATCGCCACGCAGACGTTCGAGCACGAGCGATGCACGCGGTCCGGGCGCGGCTGCGTCAGCATCGGACAATAGTTGCATCGCTAACGATTCGAGGCGCTCGCGCGTATCGCCTTGATGACGCCACGGCGCTTCGCTCACATCGGCAAGTGCTTGCGGACGCGGGCCGGTCCACGGCGCGGCCCAATCCGCATCGAGCGGATCGAAGATATCGGGCAATTGCAGATCCCGTGCGATCGCGACGATCAGGCTCGCGTTCGCGCCCTGGCCGTCGCCGATCGGAAAGCGGCCGAGCGCGAGCAGCGTGTCGCGTCGTTGCACGCCTTGCGGCGAGACACCGAATACATGCAGGCCGTCGCGAATCTGCGCTTCCTTCAGTTCGCAGAGATAGGCATCGGCGCGCGTGAGCAACGCGTCTTCACCCACGGTATCGCGTGGCGCATCCAGCCCGAGTTCCTCGTGCAGCCGGTTCTCGACGATGTTCGCGAGAATCGTCTTGCGCAGCAGCTTCGCGCGGCGCACATCGACCATCAACGCTTCGTAGTATTCGTCGACCTGACGCTCGAGATCCTGCAATGGCCCATAGTTCTCGGCGCGCGTGAGCGGCGGCATCAGATGATCGATGATCACGGCCTGCGCGCGGCGCTTCGCCTGACTGCCTTCGCCCGGATCGTTGACGATGAACGGATAGAGATGCGGCATCGGTCCGAGAATCGCATCCGGCCAGCACGATGACGACAACGCGACGCTCTTTCCCGGCAGCCATTCGAGATTGCCGTGCTTGCCGACATGCACGAGCGCATCCGCCTGAAAGCGCAGACGCAGCCAGAAGTAGAACGCGAGATAGGAATGCGGCGGCACGAGTTCGGCATCGTGATAGCTCGCGTAATCGTTGCGCTGCCGCGAACGCGAGGGCTGAATGCCGATGAACACTTCCCCGCAGCGATAGCCCGCGATCATGAAACGGCCGCGTCTGATCGTCGGGTCGTCTTCGGGTGCGCCCCAGGTTTTTTCGAGCGCGGCGCGCGCATCGGCGGGCAGCGTGCGATACGCGTCGAGATAGTCATCGAGCGAAAGACTCTGCAACGCAGGGCGCATATCGCGGACGACGGGATCGTTGGTCACGCCTTCCGTCAACGCGGCGATGAGCGCATCGCCGTTCGCCGGCATCGTGCCGACGCGATAGCCTTCTCGCGCGAGCATCGACAGAATGTTGATCGCGGATGCAGGCGTATCGAGTCCCACGCCATTGCCGATGCGCCCTTCGCTCGCCGGGTAGTTCGCCAGCACGAGCGCGATGCGCTTCTGCGCGTTCGGCGTATGACGCAGCTTGGTCCACCGCCGGCTCAGTTCGGCGACGAAGCGCACGCGCTCCGCGTCGGCCTGATAGCGCACGACATCCACCTGCGTATGCTTGCAGTGATATGCGAGCCCCTTGAAACTCACGGCGCGCGTGATGATGCGGCCATCGACTTCGGGAAGCGCGACATGCATGGCGACGTCGCGCGAATTCAGGCCGTGATTGTCCTTCTGCCAGTCATCGCGATTGCCGCCGCTCAGGATGACTTGCAGCACGGGCGCCTCACCCGCCACTTCGAAAACTTCGTCCTCGCCGATCACGCTCGCCGCAAAAGCCGTCGTGTTCAATACGAGCGATGCGCGATGCTGCGCGCACAAACGCTCGACCACTTCGCGGCTCACGCTTTCCTTGAGCGACGAAATCGCGATCGGCAACGGATTCATGCCTTCTTTTTCGAGCGCTTCGATGAGCGCATCGAACACGGCCGTATTGCCCGATTGCAAATGCGCGCGGTAAAACAGAATCGCGGCGACGCTCGCGCCTTCGGTCCAGCGCGCCTGCCAGTCGTCGATGCCCGCGATATCGCGCTCGGGATGATAGATCGCGACGGCGGGCAGCGGACTCGGCGGCTGCGGCTCGCGCCCGAAGCCGAACGCGCGATGCGCGATCGCGCGTAGAAACTCCTCGGCATTGCGCGCGCCGCCTTCGCGCAGATAGCGCGACAGCTCGCGGCAAAACGCTGCATCGGCCGTGCTCTTGCCGATAAGATTCGGGTCCTCGGTGAGATCGCCCGAAAACATCGCGAGCATCTGCTTGCGCTCTTTCGCGAGCGCGACGAGCCGCTCGATGCCGTACGGCCAGTACGATTCGCCGCCGAGATGATCGACGATCACGACCTTCGCGTGACGCAATACATCGTCGACATAGAAATCGACCGATGCGGGCTGACGCAGAAACGATTGATTCGCGAGCCGCACGTCGGGAAAGCCGGGCTCGAGACGCGGAAACGCGCTCGCGAGCAACGCGAGCGTCGTATCGGCGGAGCTGAGCACGACGATCGGCGCGCTCGTCTGATCGATACGCATGACGCCCTGCGCGTCGTCGACGAAGCCTCCCGGCGTCGTGCGGAGCAGATGCATCGCGGTTACGCCTGCACGGGCGCGCTCGCGAGCGCGGCGTCGAACGCGCGTTGCAGCGTCGCGCGTTCGAGGTCTTCGCCGATCAGCACGAAGCGGCTTTGGGTCTTCGCTTCGCCCGCTTCCCAGCGGCGGTCGAAATAACTGTCGAAGCGTCGTCCGACGCCTTGCACGACGAGCCGCATCGCCGCGCCCGGCAACGCAGCGAAACCCTTCACGCGATAGATCGTGTGCTGCTCGACGAGCGCATGCAGCGCGGCCAGCGCCTGCTCGCGCGATTCGACGTTGCCATGCACGACGACCGAATCGAACTCGTCATGATGATGATCGGCGTGGCCTGCTTCATCGGGCGAACCGTGATGATCGTGCCGCAAATGAATCGTCTCTTCCGATGCCGATTCGAGACCGAGCAATGTATGCACATCGAGCCTGCCCATCTGCGCGGGCACGATCTTCACTTCGGGCGGAATCTCGGGCCGCACGAGCGCTTCGACCTTTCGCAGCGCTTCATCATCCATGAGATCGGTCTTGTTGACGATGACGAGATCGGCAGACGAAAGCTGGTCCTCGAACAGTTCATGCAGCGGCGATTCGTGATCGAGATTGGGATCGGCCTTGCGTTGCGCATCGACGGCGACGGGATTCGCCGCGAACTGACCGCTCGCGGCAGCGGGTCCGTCGACCACGGTCACGACGGCATCGACGGTGAATGCGTTCTTGATCGACGGCCAGTTGAACGCCTGCACGAGCGGCTTCGGCAAAGCGAGACCGGACGTTTCGATCAGCACGTGATCGATGCTCTCGCGCCGCTCGACGAGTTGTTCCATGACCGGATAGAACTCTTCCTGCACGGTGCAGCAGAGACAACCGTTCGCGAGCTCGTACAGATTGCGGTCTTTGGAGCCGGCTTCATCGTCGCAACCGATGCCGCAACCTTTCAAAATCTCCCCGTCGATGCCGAGCTCGCCGAACTCGTTGACGATCACCGCGATGCGCTGGCCTTGCGCATTGGAGAGGATATGCCGCATCAGTGTGGTCTTGCCGCTGCCGAGAAAGCCGGTCACGACCGTGACGGGAATCTTGCGGGTTTGCATCGTCGCTCCGTGGCTTCGGTTGCATGCGCTTCATGTCGCGCGATGCCTGGCAACGCGGCTGGATGAAAGGGAAACGCACGCTTTTATGGATCATGGGCCGCGCCGCATCCCCGCGACAGCAAGCCCCGCTCAAAGTCTGGCCGGTATCCGGGCTGACGACGACGCCGCTTCGCCTTCCCGCGCGTTTCTCACGCGCAGTGGCTTCGAAGCCGGCTTCCCGTACACGCGATGAAAATGCCGTGCGCGGTGAATCGCTTACCGTTGCGGGGGCAGCGCAGGTTGACGTGCGTTCGACGAATCGAAAGGAACGCGCCCTGCTTCCCGTTTAACTGCGCACGAGAGAATCCGCGCGCGAGCACCAAAACTGCGTGAAAGTCTAGGCCCGGCGGGCGCGAGCGTCAAGAAAGGTGGTAAGGTCGGCGCACATGGAATCCGTCATCGCTCACATGAATCAGCCCCCTGTCACGCGTCTTGCCGTGGGGATCGGCTGCAGGCGGGGCGCGAGCGCCGACGCAATCGAGCACGCCGTGCGCGGCGCTTTGGGCACGCTTGCGTTCGGCGACATCGCCATCATCGCGAGCATCGACGCGAAACGGCACGAGGCGGGACTGCTCGCGTTCTGCGAGCGTCATCGTCTGACATTGCGCTTCTACGGCGCCGATGAAATCGCGCAAGCGCCGCGCACGGCGATATCGCATCATGCAATGGCGCATATGAACGTCGATGGCGTATGCGAGCCTTGCGCGCTGCTCGCGGGCAACGCGCGAACGCTCATCGTGCCAAAGACGATCGATTGTGGCGTAACCGTCGCGATCGCAGCGATGCATGCGCCCCGCGCGAACGGAACATGAATACCGGTCTTGCGGTCGTGCGCGGACGCGGCGTTTCGGCGAGCGGCTTCGCCACGACCGGTTTGAACTTGTCGCGGCAAAGCCAGACGAGAACGCCAAGCGCGACGAGTTCCAGATAGAGATAGAGCGCGTCCATTTGCTTGCTCCTAGAGTCGGTGATTACGTTGATTGCATGATGCCTGCCGTCTGTTAGCGCAGAATTAAGCCGCCGCCTGTTGTACGATACGGCCGTGTTTCTCTGGAGCTCCCGTGAAAACCGATACCGAATCGCATCTGCGCATGACCCAGCGCCGCAAGGAAGGCCACGAGAAAAAGCAGGCCGCCGCCGATCACGAGAAAGGCCTTTTGATCGTGAATACCGGCAACGGCAAGGGCAAGACAACGGCCGCGTTCGGCATGGCGGTGCGCGTGCTCGGACACGGCATGAAGCTCGGCGTCGTGCAGTTCATCAAGGGCGCGCTGCATACATCGGAACGCGATTTCCTCGGCGCAATCGCGCATTGCGATTTCGTCACCATGGGAGATGGCTACACCTGGAACACGCAGAATCGCGAAGCCGACATGGCCACCGCGCGCAAGGGCTGGAACGAAGCGCGCCGCATGATCGAGAGCGGCGAATATCAGATGGTCGTGCTCGACGAACTCAACACCGTGCTCAAGTACGAGTATCTGCCGCTCGATGAAGTGCTCGACGTGCTGAAGGCGCGGCCCGCGATGCTGCATGTCGTCGTGACCGGTCGACACGCGCCCGATGAGTTGATCGAACTTGCCGATCTCGTCACGGAAATGCGGCTCGTGAAGCATCCGTATCGCGAGCAAGGCGTGAAAGCGCAACGCGGCGTCGAGTTCTGAGCGATGCCCGACTGCCCCGCTCTCTTCATCGGCGCGAGTGCGTCGCATCAAGGCAAGACCACGGTGACGGCGGCGCTTGCGCGTCATCACACGCGCCGAGGACTGAAGGTACGCGTGTTCAAGACCGGCCCGGATTTTCTCGATCCGATGATTCTCGAACGCGCATGCGGCGCGCCCGTTTATTCGCTGCATCTGTCGATGGTCGGGCTCGATGCGTGCCGCGCGTTGCTCGCCAAGGCCGCGCGCGAGGCCGATCTCATTCTCATCGAAGGCGTGATGGGTCTCTTCGACGGCACGCCGAGCAGCGCCGATCTGGCCGCCACGTTCAACGTACCGGTGCTCGCGGTGATCGGCGCGCACGGCATGGCGCAGACGTTCGGCGCCATCGCGTTCGGGCTCGCGCGTTATCGCGAAGATGTGCCCTTTCATGGCGTGCTCGCGAATCGCGTTGCATCGGCGCGTCATGCGCAGATGTTGTCGGAGACTATCCCCGTCGACTTGCGTTATTGCGGCCATCTGTCGAATGCGGACGATATCGCCTTGCCCGAGCGTCATCTCGGTCTCACGCAGCCCGATGAAATCGCGGGCCTCGACGCACGGCTCGACCGCGCCGCCGATGCAATCGCGCAAACGACGCTCGCCGATCTTCCGCCGCCCGTTCATTTCGACGATGCGACGCTGCCCGCGCCGCCGCGTCTGCTCGACGGCGCGCATATCGCCATCGCTCGCGATGCGGCGTTCTCGTTCGTGTATCCGGCGAATGTCGATGTGCTCATCGCCATGGGCGCGCGCATCAGCACGTTTTCTCCGCTCGCCGACGAACCCGCGCCGCACGATGCCGACGCGCTCTATCTTCCCGGCGGCTATCCCGAACTGCATGCCGCGGCGCTCGCTTCGAACGAACGCGCGCGTGCATCGGTCGTTGCGCACGTCGAGCGAGCGAAGCCCGTGGTCGCGGAATGCGGCGGCATGCTGTATCTGCTCGACACGCTGACCGACATCGAAGGCACGCGGCATGCGATGCTCGGCATCCTTCCCGGCGACGCGGCGATGCAACGCAAGCTGTCGCGCCTCGCGATGCAGCGCATCGACACGACGCATGGCGCGATGACGGGTCACACATTCCACTACTCGACGCTCGACACGCCGATGCAGCCGGCACTCAAGGCCGCTCATGCCACGACCGGCACCGAAGGCGAAGCGCTCTATCGGCATGGTTCGGTGTCGGCCACTTACATGCACGCTTACTGGCCGTCGAATCCGGCCGCGGCCGCTGCGCTCTTTCGCGGCGAATCACTATGACAACGACGCAAGACGATCTCCCTTTCACCATCGAACGCGCGAAAGCGCAGGAACCCATCGGCTCGCCATGCACCGATGTCTGCAAGCTCGATCAGGAAACGGGCCTGTGCCTCGGGTGCTTCCGAAGCCGCGAGGAAATCAAGACCTTCAGATCGATGGACGATGCCGCGAAGCTCGATCTGTTCGATGAATTGCTCAAGCGTCGTGCGGCGAAAGAGCAAACGAAAAGCCCGCGTTCCTGACGAAGCGCGGGCTTCATGAGCGACGCCGAACCGATTACGCCGCAGCCATTCTTCTCACCGCCGGCCGCTCGAGTTCACGCGCTGCGAGCGCACCGAACACGAGACCGAGCGTCGTCCATAACAGCGCCTGCATGCCGATAGCGGCCACGCGGAAATTCCACAGCAGCGAAGCGGAGAAATCCGCGGGCACTTCATCGACGGACGGCAGCGCGACCTGCGCCGCCACGATCACGACGATATACGCAGCCGCCGCGATGAGCGTCGCGTTCCACCCGCCATGCCGCGCCACCATGCGCCGCTGCAAGCGCACGGCGAAGACGGCAGCCGCGATGGAAATCGCCACCATGCCGAAGAAAAGCGCCGTGCGCGGCCCGATGGTCTCGGCATTGCCGACAGCGGGCGGATTGGGCGGGTACTTGAGGAACGGCACGATGGCGACGCTCACGAAGCCGAACAGCGCGAGCAATGCCGACGTGCCGCGCGCGCGCAACGCGCCGAGCCGTCCATAAGCAAACGCGAACACGAGCGAGAAGAGACCGCCGAGCGCGGTGCCGAACACGGCGACGCCGGTCAGAAGGCCGAGGCCCGCTTGCGTATCGCGAGACACGAGCGCTTCGTCGCCGTGATCGTGCGAATGCGCTTGCGTGGCAGCCGCATCGGCATGACCGTGCTCATGTTCGTGTTCATGCTCGTGCTGTTCCTCGAACGCGATGGCGCGTGCCACCGACGGTTCACCGAACGCACGCGCGAAGCCGAAGCCGATCAGGCCCGCGACCAGTCCCGCGATCATGCCGCGTATCAGCAAAGTGCGAATCATGATGCTTCCTCAGTGGCACGGAAAGCCGAGCAAATGCCGGCCGTCATGCACGAATTCGTGGACGTACGTGCCCGAGAAAATCGACGTCGCGCCCTGTTCGGCGCCGACGAAATAGATTGCGATCAGCAGAATGAGGCCGATGAAGACGGCCCACGGCAACACTTCACGCACCGGAATGGGCACGGGTGCATCGAGTGACGGGGAAACCGGAGCGGAAAAGACCGGCGCGTTGGAAGCATTCATGGTGGTTCTCCAGGGAAAAGCGCGTCCCGATTGACGAAGAGCATGCAGCGGGGTCTGACTCGCGGCGCCGCGCTTTCGCGTTGACGTACCGCACACAGTGGCGCGACCGTGCCGGGTTTGCACCGGCTTCCTCGCACTGCAAGCTTGCCATTCTATGATGATCCGCTGCAAAGTAAAACGATTCCGATTCGACCGCCACCTGCCTTGGAACTCATTCTTCTCTGTCACGCCGCCACGCGCGCGATGAAAACCGGGCACTTTCCCACCGGCGACGAACCTCCCGAGCGCGATGCGCGCGCGCAGCTCGCGTCATTGCACGCCTTGCCCGACACGCGCGTGATTGCGAGTCCCGCGCGCGTCGCGCGTGAAACGGCGGCGTGGATCGCGGATGCATTCGAGATCGTTCCCGCGTTCGACGACATCGACTATGGCCGCTGGCGCGGGCATTCGATACGCGAAACGGGCGAGCGCGAACCGGAACATGTCGCTGCATGGCTCGCGGGTCCCGATGCGCGTTCGCACGGCGGCGAAAGCGTCGCCATGCTCGCTGCGCGCGTCGCCGAGGGCTTCGCTTCGATCGACCGGCTCGACGCGGGGCGCTGCATCGTCGTCACGCATGCGATCGTCGTGAAAGCGGCGCTCGCGCATGCGCTTCGCCTGCCGCTCGCATCGATCTATGGGATGAACTTCGCGCCGCTCTCGTCCACGGTGCTGGAACGCGCCTCGCCCGCCGATACGTGGACCGCCCTGAACTTCGCTCCATACGAATAGCTCAAAGCAGACAGCGCATCGCGTGCGCGGTGCGCGTTCGACTCAACCAGGAGACTCAGATGGCGCACTACGTGGATGGATTCGTCGTACCTGTACCGATCGACAAGGTCGACGCTTATCGCCGCATGGCCGAAGCCGCCGGCAAGATCTGGCTGGAATACGGCGCACTGGAGTTCGTGGAAACCATCGCCGACGACGTGAAGCCCGGCAAGCTCACATCGTTTCCACAGAGCGTGCAGATGAAGGAAGGCGAGACCGTCGCGTTCTCGTATATCGTCTACGAATCGCGCGAGCAGCGCGATAGCGTCAACGCCAAAGTGATGGAAGACCCGCGCCTCAAAACGATGATGGAATCCGGCGAGACGCCGTTCGATCCTCAACGCATGTTCTTCGGCGGCTTCACGACCATCGTCGAACTCGGGCGCGACTGATCGTTCTTATCCGCTCAATCGAGTCACTACTTCGAAGGAACCGCATCGACATGTATATCGCCATGAACCGCTTCAAGATCGTGCCCGGCGCCGAAGCCGACTTCGAACGTCTGTGGACGAGCCGCGATACGCATCTGAAGGATGTGCCCGGGTTCGTCGAGTTTCATCTGCTCAAAGGGCCGGTGAAAGACGATCACGTTCTGTATTCGAGCCATACGATATGGGCGAATCAGGCAGCCTTCGAAGACTGGACGCGTTCGGACGCGTTTCGCGCCGCGCATCGCAATGCCGGCGGCGAGACGCGCCAGCTTTATCTCGGTCATCCGGAATTCGAGGGCTTCGAAGTCATTCAGACCGTCAAATAGAGCGGTCAAGGCGCAACCGAACGTTCGCGCACTTTTCAGCGAGCACGCGCGTTTTACACACGTGTGAAAAAACGCGCTTCGCCGAAGCTGTCTTTTCAGACGTGTTTTCTAGGCCTTTGCGCCGCGCGCCATGCGCTGCAGCGTCGATGAATCGATCGCCGCCGCGCAGATTCGCACCGCTTCCTTCAGCGTGCGCGGACGCCCCGCACCGAATTGCGATTCCAGCATCGCGACGGCGCGCAGACGCTCGTCATTGCCGAGTTTCTCGCCCGTCGCAAGCTCAAGAACCGAGATGAAATAAGCCGCAGGCGGCGCCGCGCTCGCATGCGGAGTCGTCTGGCGTTCCCCGTCCGCCGCGCCACCCGCGCCCTCACGTCCGTCGTCGCGCGCCGGAATCCACGGGTGCCACTTGCTGTCGTATCGACTTTTCATGGGTTAGTTCGCTGGCTCGATTGCTGTGGCGCACCTTGGCGCCGTTTGTCATGTGACGCTTATGGCGTCTCTGTCATTAAAGAGACCTACAGCAAGTACCGTTCCAAGCTGGCGTTCCCTTGCACGGCCTAGCGCGCCGCGATGCTTTCCTCCGACAAAACCGCACGCGCGACGCGACATGCCGCAAGATCCCAAGCCGCGCAGCCGACCGATTTGAACATCACCGGTTGCAATGCATCAACGGCTTTGGACGGCGCCGCGAGCGCGAGCGCCAATGCGTGCACATCGTTCCATTCGACGCCCGCGAGAATGAAATCGCCTGCTTCGTGACGCGCGCCCGCAGGGTCGTCGACGTAAAGCGCGCTTGCATGCACGGTCGCGGCGGCGATCTCGGCGGCATCGGCGGTGAATGCGCCCACGCCGATCACGAGGCGGCCCGCGCGCGCGGGCAGCGTATAGACCGGCGTCTTGCTCGTGGTCGCGGCGATGACGACATCGATCGAATCGGGAATCGTGGTCTCGTCGAGCGCGGCAAGCTGCTTCGAAAGCGATGCATGCGCCGCACAGAACTCGCGCGCGCGCCCGGGACGCGAGCCTTGCACGACGATGCGCGCATCGGGATAAATAGCGGCGAGCGCCTCGACGTGATACGCAGCCTGCTTGCCCGTACCGATGACGAGCACCTCGCGCGGCGCGGCATCGTGAAGCGCGCGGATCGCGAGCATCGATACCGCCGCCGTGCGCCGGCCCGTCACCGTCGGGCCATCGAGCATGAATTGCGGCACGCCCGTCATGGCATCGTAGGCGGTCACCTGACCGTGGATCGTCGGCAGGCCGAGCGCGCCGTTGCCCGCGCAAACGTTCACGAGCTTGTGCATCGCGAGATCGGCGGCGCTCGCGGGCATCGACAACATCACGCCGCCTTCGATCGGCACCACCATGCGCTCTGGACTCACGATGCGTCCCGCCGCGTAATCGAGCATCGTCGCGGCGAGGGTGTCGACGAGCCGATCATACGGCACGAGGCGCGCGGTTTGAGCTTCGTCGAAACTATGGATCGTTGCGGTCATCGCGTTCGCTCGCTTGATATGGGGAAGATGAAATCGAACTTCAAAATGCCATCGAAGTGCCGGAACATTCTAACGGCGCGCGACGCCGCGTCATAAAGCAGCGAATCGCTCGCTAGAATGAACGAATCAGCCGCTGTCATGTGACTGCCATCGAATGTCGTCACAATCGGCCGTCCCGCGCCGCGACCGTCATCGCGACGGCGGCAGCCCAAGAACGCCACGGAGCCCCTCATGAACACGACGGAAAAGCAGCGCCGTTTCCACGCCGACATCATCGACAGCTACGACGAAGAGTTCGAGATGGAGATCGACGATCGCTTCCTGGACGGCGAATCGACTTTCTCCGATGAAGAGCGTCAGTTACGCAAGACCTATTTTCGCGAGCTGTTTCGCTTGCAAGGCGAACTCGTGAAGCTGCAGGACTGGGTCGTGCACGAGGGGCATCGGCTCGTGGTGCTGTTCGAGGGACGCGATGCGGCGGGCAAAGGCGGCGCGATCAAGCGCATCACGCAACGGCTGAATCCGCGCGTGTGCCGCGTGGCCGCCCTGCCCGCGCCGAACAATCGCGAGCGCACGCAATGGTATTTCCAGCGCTACGTGTCGCATTTGCCGGCGGCGGGCGAGATCGTGCTGTTCGATCGAAGCTGGTATAACCGCGCGGGCGTCGAGCGCGTGATGAACTTCTGCACGGACGAAGAGTATGAGGAATTCTTCCGCTCGGTTCCCGAGTTCGAGAAGATGCTCGTGCGAAGCGGCATTCAGATCGTGAAGTACTGGTTCTCGATCACCGACGACGAACAGGAAGTGCGCTTCCAGGCGCGTATCGAAGATCCTTTGAAGCAGTGGAAACTGAGCCC
Source organism: Caballeronia sp. LZ008 (assembly GCF_031451435.1). Classification (NCBI taxonomy): domain Bacteria; kingdom Pseudomonadati; phylum Pseudomonadota; class Betaproteobacteria; order Burkholderiales; family Burkholderiaceae; genus Caballeronia; species Caballeronia sp. LZ008. The sequence goes on from NZ_JARUXK010000004.1 coordinate 1,092,592, forward strand.
GATGGACCTGGAGAGCCGCCGCCGATGGGAGGCCTACACGGCGGCCAAGGAAGTGATGCTTCAGCGCACGCACATTCCCGAAGCGCCGTGGTGGGTCGTGCATGCCGTCGACAAGAAACGTGCGCGCCTGAACTGCATTCATCACTTGCTGAGTCAGGTGCCGTATCACGATGTCGAGCATCCGCCGATCGAACTGCCCGACCGCGTGTTCAATCCCGATTATTTGCGCCAGCCCGTGCCGGATGAGATGTACGTTCCCGAAGTGTATTGAGGTCGATAGCGCGGCGCGCGTCAGCAGCAGTTGTTGCAGGGCAGATGCTTCACGCTCGCGCCATTGCGCTGACGCGAAACCGCATGACGCAGCGCGAACTGATATGCGTGCTGCGAACCTCTCAATACCATTACGAACATTACTTGCGCGAGATTGAAGTCGAGCGTGACCATCAGGCGCGTCAACAGTAGCAGTGGCAACACCACCGCCGGCTGATACAGTTGTTTTGCGATCAAGTCTTTCATCATCGGCTCCCTATCCCATGATTGGAATTCTATGGATTCGAGCCGTGCGGATAAACGCCCCGCAGGTGAAGACATATGTTCCGGGGGGCGAACAATCGAGCTGTCATCGATGCGCGCCCCGAGAAAAAATGGCCCTGCGCGATGCAGGGCCATCTTCATGCTACTTCTGCGCGAGACTCGGCTCGGGCACCGGCGTGGGCTTCGCATCGCCCCAGCCGCCGCCCAGTGCGCGGATCAAATTCACCGTCGATACCGCCTGCGTGCCCCGCAACTGCACCGAGGCGCGCTGCGTCTGCAATACGGTGCGCTCCGCATCGATCACGTCGAGGTAATTCACCGCGCCTTCGGTGTACTGCGTGCGCGACAACTGCGCGGCACGCACCGACGCCTTCACTGCATCGTCCTGCGTCGCGGTCTGATCTTCGAGGATGCGCAGATCCGACAGATTGTCCTCGACCTCGCGGAACGCAACGAGCACCTGCTGACGATAGTTCGCCGAATCCTCTTCATATATCGCGCGCGCATTCGCGAGATTGCCCTTGCGACGGCCGCCATCGAAGATCGGGATATTCAGCGCCGTACCCGCGAACGGCCCGAGCAGGAACGTGCGGCTCGACCACTTGAAGAGATCGCCGAGCGTCGCGGATTCGAAGCCGCCCGAGCCCGTCAACGTGAGCGACGGGAAGAACGCCGCCTTCGCCACGCCGATACGCGCGTTGGCCGCAGCCATCGCGCGTTCCGCCGCCGCGACATCGGGACGACGTTCGAGCAGCGCCGAAGGCAAACCGGGCGGCACGCGCACCGTTACCGGCTTGAGCGGATTCGCGGCCATCGTGAATTCGGCGGGCGACTTGCCGAGCAATACCGCGAGACTATGTTCCGATGCCGCGCGCAGACGTTGCACCGTCATCGCATCCGAACGCGCTGTCGCAAGCTCGGACTTCGCGCGGGCCACGTCGAGTTCGCTGATATCGCCTTCGGTGTAGCGGCGTTGCACGAGCTTCAACGCTTCCTCGCGTAGCTGCACGGTGCGCGTGAAGACATCGCTTTCCGCATCGAGCTCGCGCAGATTGAAGTAGTTCTGCGCGACGTCAGCCTGCAATGCCAACTGCACCGAACGGAACAACGCCTCGCTTTGCTGCGTGTCCGCGTTCGCGGCTTGCACCGAGTTCGACACGCGGCCGAACAGATCGACTTCATACGACACGCTCGCCTGCGCGCGCCACAGCGTTTGCGCAGGCACGTTGCCATCGGCGGGCAGGAACTGCGATGCCGGCGAGAACTTCTCGCGCGTCGGGCCGAAGCCCGCATCGAGCGTCGGGAACAAGCCCGCGCGCGCCGTCTGGTTGATCGCGCGCGCTTCCTTCACGCGCGCGGCCGCCGCCTTCAGGTTCTGGTTCGCGTCCTGCGCCTGCTTTTCCAGATCGTTGAGCGTGGCGTCGTCGAAGATCGTCCACCATTCGCCGCGCATCATCTCTTCGGACGGCTGCGCGGTCTTCCACGTACCCGCTTCCGATGCATCGAGCGTCTTTTGCGGCGTTTCCTTGTAGGCGGACGGCGCATTGACGTCGGGCTTCTCGTAGGTCGGCGCGAGCGAGCAGCCCGCGACCAGCAACAATGACGCCATCAGACTCGATAAAACATGCAGCTTATTCATCATTCACCTCACTGCGCTTCGACCGAAGCACCAATACCGCGCATCTGCGGATGCGTGCCGTGCTTGTCCGTTACGTGCTCGGTGCGCGAGAGCTTGCGCAGGATCACGTAGAACACCGGCGTCAGCATGAGGCCGAAGAGCGTCACGCCCAACATGCCGAAGAACACCGCCACGCCCATTGCATGACGCATTTCCGAACCCGCGCCCGTCGACAGCACGAGCGGCACCACACCCATGATGAACGCGATGGACGTCATCAGAATCGGGCGCAAACGCAGGCGGCTTGCTTCGATCGCGGCCTGCACGATCGTGCGTCCTTGCATCTCCAGTTCGCGTGCGAACTCGACGATCAGAATCGCGTTCTTCGCCGACAAGCCCACGAGCACCATCAAACCGATCTGCGTGAAAATGTTGTTGTCGCCATCGGTGAGCCATACGCCGACCAGCGCGGACAAAATACTCATCGGCACGATCAGAATGACCGCGAGCGGCAGCGTCAGGCTTTCATACAACGCGGCGAGCACGAGGAACACGAGCAGCACGCTGATCGGGAAGACCCACAGCGCAGCGTTGCCCGCGAGGATCTGCTGATACGTGAGATCGGTCCATTCGAACTTGATCCCGCGCGGCAGCACTTCGGCCGCGATGCGTTCCGCCGCCGCCTGCGCCTGGCCCGATGAATAGCCGGGCGCAGGACCGCCGTTGATATCGGCGGCGGTATAGCCGTTGTAGCGCACGACCATCTCCGGACCATACGTCGGCGTCACCTTCACGAGCGACGACAAGGGCACCATGTCGCCATTCGCGTTACGCGTCTTCAGCAAGCCGATGTCTTCCGGATTCGCGCGGAACGGCGCATCCGCCTGCACGCGCACCTGATACACGCGTCCGAAGCGATTGAAGTCGTTCACGTAGAGCGAGCCGAGATACACCTGCATCGTGTCGAAGACGTCCGTCACCGAGACGCCCAGTTGCTTCGCCTTCACGCGATCCAGATCGACGTTCAACTGCGGCACGTTGATCTGATAGCTCGAGAACGTCGGTCCAAGCTCGGGCGTTTGCGATGCGCGCTTGATGAACGCCTGGGTCGCATCGGCGAGTGCCGCATAGCCGAGCGCGCCGCGATCTTCGAGCTGCATCTTGAAGCCGCCGAGCGTGCCGAGACCGAGCACCGGCGGCGGCGGGAACACGGCGATGAACGAGCCCTTGATGCCCGCGTACTTCTGATTCAGCGCGCCGGCAATCGCGCCTGCGGACAGCGCCTTGTCATGCACGCGCTCCTTGAAGGGCTTCAGCGTGACGAACACGATGCCCGCGCTCGACGAGTTCGTGAAGCCATTCACCGACAAGCCCGGAAACTCCACCGCGCTTTCCACGCCCGGCTGCTTCAGCGCGATATCCGACATCTGACGGATCACGCCTTCCGTGCGATCGAGCGATGCGCCGTTCGGCAACTGCGCGAAGCTGATGAGGTACTCCTTGTCCTGCGCGGGCACGAAGCCGCCCGGCACGATCTTGCCCATCAGCACCGCGCCGCCGAGCAGCACGGCATACACGACCATCATCAATGCCTTGCGGTTGATGACGCTCTTCACGCCCTTGCCGTACGCATCCGAACCGCGATGAAAGACCTTGTTGAAGCCGCGGAAGAAGCCGCCGAACACGCGGTCCATGCCTCGCGTGAGCCAGTCCTTCGGCTCGTCGTGGCCTTTCAGCAGCAGCGCGGCGAGCGCCGGCGACAGCGTCAGCGAGTTGAAGGCCGAGATCACCGTCGAGATGGCGATGGTCATCGCGAACTGCTTGTAGAACTGGCCCGTGAGACCCGACATGAACGCGAGCGGCACGAACACGGCAACGAGCGTCAATGCAATCGCGATGATCGGCCCGCTCACTTCGCGCATCGCCTGATACGTCGCTTCTCTCGCCGATAACCCCGCTTCGATGTTGCGCTCGACGTTCTCGACGACCACGATCGCATCGTCGACGACGATACCGATCGCAAGCACCATCCCGAACAATGACAACGCGTTGATCGAGAATCCGAATGCAAGCAGCAGCGAGAATGTGCCGACGATCGACACCGGCACCGCGAGCAGCGGGATGATCGACGCGCGCCACGTTTGCAGGAACACGATCACGACGAGCACCACCAGCGCGATCGCCTCAGCGAGCGTGTGAATCACGGCTTCGATACTGGAGCGCACGAACTGTGTCGGGTCATAGACGATCTCGTATTCGAGACCCGCGGGCATGTCCGCCTTCAGTTCCTTCATCGTCTTGCGGACTTCGTCGGAAATCTGCAGCGAGTTCGCGCCCGGTTGCTGATTGATTGCGATTGCAACTGCCGACTTGTTGTCGAGCAACGAACGCAGACCATATTCCGATGCAGCCAGCTCGACGCGCGCGACATCGGAGAGATGCGTGACCGCGCCATCGGGCGACGTCTTCAGCACGATGTCGCGAAACTCCGACTCGTTCTGCAAGCGGCCGCGCGCATTCACGTTCAGTTGCAGCGGCACGTTCGGCAGCGTCGGCGATCCGCCGATCACGCCCGCCGCGACCTGCACGTTCTGCTCGCGGATCGCGTTGACGACATCGGTCGCGGTCATGCCGCGCTGCGCGACCTTTTGCGGATCGAGCCACACGCGCATCGAGTAATCGCCCGAGCCCCACAGCTGCACTTCGCCCACGCCCGCGATGCGTTCGAGCCGGTCCTTCACGTTGATCAGCGCGTAATTGCGCAGATACGTCATGTCGTAACGGCCGTTGGGCGAATTGAGGTGAACGACCATCGTCAGCGTCGGCGACGATTTGATCGTCGTCACGCCGAGACGCTGCACGTCCTGCGGCAGACGCGGCAATGCCTGGTTCACGCGATTCTGCACGAGCTGCGTGTTCTTGTCCGGATCGGTGCCGAGCTTGAACGTTACGGTCGTCGTGAGATTGCCGTCGCTGTTCGCTTGCGACTGCATGTAGAGCATGTCCTCGACGCCGTTGATCTGCTCTTCGAGCGGCGAGGCCACGGTCTCCGCGATCACCTTCGGGTTTGCGCCGGGATACTGCGCATGCACGACGACCGAAGGCGGCACGACTTCCGGATATTCGGAGATCGGCAGCTTGAACATCGCGATGACGCCCGCCAGCAGCACGACCACCGATAGCACGCCCGCAAAGATCGGGCGATCGATGAAAAATTTGGATATGTTCATGACGAGTTCTGTCTGTTGCGGATGACGCGCATCACTGTGCGGATGCCGTCTTCACGGCGGGCGCTTTGTCGTCGTCATTCATCGCGACGTTGTTGGCCTTGATCACATCGTTGGGACGCACGCGCTGCAGGCCGTTGACGACGATGCGCTCGCCCGGCTGCAAACCCTTCGAGATCACGCGCAGGCCTTCATGCGTCTGACCCAGCGTGACTTCGCGATACTGCACGCGGTTGTCCTTGTCGACGACCATCACGTACTTCTTGTCCTGATCGGTGCCGATCGCTTCGTCTTCCACGAGCACGGCCGGATGCGGCGAGCCGCCGCCGACCTTCACGCGTGCATAGAGCCCGGGCACGAGCGTGCCGTCGGGATTGTTGAAGCGGGCACGCACGCGGATGGTGCCGGACGTCGTATCGAGCCGGTTATCGACGGAATCGACGACGCCTTCGCGCGAATAGCCATCTTCGTTCGCGAGACCGAGCGACACCGGCACCGTGCTGCCCGCATCGCGGCCGAGATAGCGCAGATACGTCTGTTCATCGACATCGAAGGATGCGTAGATCGGCGATACGGAAACAAGCGTCGTGAGCAAAGGCGCGTTCGCGCCCGTCGACACGATGTTGCCCACAGTAAGTTCCGCGCGCGACACGCGGCCCGACACCGGCGCGACGATATGCGTGTACGCGAGATTGATCTTCGCGGCTTCGAGCGCAGCCTGCGCGGCCTTCAGGTTGGCGACGGCCTCGCGCGCAGCGTTCTGTTTCTCGTCGTAGTCGCGCTTGGCGATCGCGTTGTCGGCGAGCAGGCGTTCGGCGCGCGCCGCATCCGTCGACGTATAACCATTGCGCGCCTGCGCCGCCGCGAGCTGCGCCTGAGCGCGGTCCACTTCGGCTTCGTAAGGACGCGGATCGATCGTAAAGAGCGCATCGCCCTTCTTCACGAGCTGGCCGTCCTTGAAATGCACCGCGACGATCGTGCCGGGAACGAGCGGACGAATGTCGACGTGATCGACCGCTTCGAGCCTGCCCGAATAGCTTTGCCAGTCGGTGATGGTCTTCGACACGACCGCTGCGACGTCCACTTCCGTTGCAGTCGGGCTGTGCGCGGCGGCTTTGGCTTCGTTGATCGCCGAATCGCCGTGGCCGCGCAAGGCGGTATAACCGCCCGCGCCGGCGACGATCAGCACCGCGCCTAGCGCGGCGTAGATGCGTTTGCGAGTGAATGACATGGTGAAGGCTCCGGTTAGCGTTGAGATTGTTGTTGTGTGATGCGTGGCTGGCGTGCCGAATCTTGCGGTTATCTTTCGCGCTTACTTCGCGCTTACTTCGCGCGTGCGAGGCGCTTCCTGAAGAACGCGACGACATCCGCGAGCGCTTCGGGATGCGCGGCGAGCGCCTGATGCGAGGTCTTGCAATGACGCGTGACTTCGGTCGGCACACCCGCTGCGATCAATTCGCCCGCGTATTTCTCGGCCTCGATATGCAGCAGATCGTGCTCGGCGCTCGCGATCATCGCGGGCGGCAATCCGCCGAGACGTCGCGATTCGAGCGGCGCGGCGTACGGATGCAGACGTTGCGACGGATTCGGCAGATACGCGCGATACCACTGCGCGCATTCGCATGCTTCGAAATCGGGGCACAGCACTTTGCGTTCGTCGGCGAGGCGCGTCATGCTCGGGTCGAGCAACGGCGCGAGCAGCGCTTGCGCGGACATGCGAATATCGCCGCGATCGCGCGCGATGGCCGCGACGCAGGTCGCGAGATTGCCGCCCGCGTCATGGCCCACGACGCCGATGCGCTGCGGGTCCGCGCGCTGCGAACGCGCATGCGCGACGGCCCATTGCGCGGCGCGATAGCCGTCTTCGGGCGCGGCGGGAAACGGAAACTTCGGCGCGAGCGAATAGCCGACGGACACGACCCACGCGGGTGTATCGCGCGCGATCGTCGCTGCTGCGATATCCGCGTCGTCGAGTCCGCCGCGAATGAATCCGCCGCCGTGGAAGTAAAGAACGATGGGCAGGATCGTGCCGTCCGATGCGGGACGATAGCTGCGCAGCGTGATCGGCTGCGCGTGTCCCGTGATGTGCACATCTTCGATGCACAAGCGCGGACTCGACTCCAGATCCAACAGTGTTGCCATGGTTATTCTCGGTGCGAGGCCCATGCTGCAAGGCCTTCACGCATAAGTTGCGATGCTGCGAATTCTGGAGGCCGCGCCTTTTTTAATAAATGCCTATAATCCGGCAACACAATTCGGTCGCACCGAACAATCGTGGTTATCCCTCGCGATTGTTCTTCCGTCATTCTTTAGCGCGCGCTTAAATAGTTGCATCGCTAAGTAAAGAAGGTGAGAGAACATGGATCGGCTTCAGGCAATGCAGGTCTTCACTCGCGTCGTCGACACCAACAGCTTTTCCCGCGCAGCGGACACGCTCAATCTGCCGCGCGCCTCGGTCACGACGATCATCCAGAATCTGGAAGCGCATCTGAACGTGCGGCTGCTTCAGCGCACGACGCGCAGGCTCAATCTCACGCCGGACGGCGCAGCGTATTACGAGCGCTGCGTACGCATCCTCGCGGACATCGAAGAAGCGGAAGGCTCGTTTTCGAACAACGGGAAAGGCCCGCACGGCAAGTTGCGCGTGGACATGCCCGGCGCGATCGGGCGGCTCATCGTGATGCCGCAGCTATGCGATTTCCACACGCGCTATCCGGAAGTCGAACTAATGATGGGCTTCGGCGACAAGCCGGTCGATCTGATTCAGGAAGGCGTCGATTGCGTGATTCGCGTGGGCACGCTGCAGGATTCGAGTCTCGTCGCGCGCCGCATCGGCGTGTTTCAGGGCGTGACGGTGGCCGCGCCCCAATATCTGGAACGCAACGGCACGCCGAAAACCATCGACGATTTGCAGAATCACACGGCGGTGAATTATTTTTCGAGCCGCACGGGCCGCATCATGGACATGGATTTCGTCGTCGACGATGAAACCATCGAAGTGAAGATGCGCGGCATGATCGCGGTGAACGACGCCGAAGCGTATCTGAGCTGCGGCCTGAAGGGCGTCGGCATCATCCAGGTGCCGCGCTTCATGGCGCTGCCGCATCTGCGCGCGGGCGAGCTCATCGAAGTGCTGCCGCAATGGAATCCGCTGCCGATGCCTATTTCCGCGGTGTATCCGCATAACCGGCATCTGTCGCCGAAGGTGCGCGTGTTCGTCGACTGGGCCGCGGAGTTGTTCGAGCGCTGCCCGTTGCTGCAAGGTCAGAAGGATGCAGAGGAACGCTGCCTGCCGACGAGCACGCCGTCGCCGACCATCGTGCGGCATGGCACGCCGGAAGTCGCGGGCACCGAGGACATAGTTGCATAGCTAAGCATCTGCCGAGAGGCGGCCACGGAAAACAAATCATGAACAATGAGATTACCGTGCGCCGCCTCGGCGCGAATGAAGTCACGCGGTATATCGAAGCGCTGGCGGACGTGCTCATCGATTGCGTCGAAGGCGGTGCGTCGGTCAGTTTCATGTTGCCTATTTCGCGCGCGACCGCCGTCGAATTCTGGACGCGCGTCGCCAATGGCGTCGTGCGCAACGAACGCATCCTGCTCGTTGCAGAGAGCGCGGACGGGCATGTGCTCGGCACGGTGCAGGTCGTCATCGATCAGCCGGAAAATCAGCCGCATCGCGCCGATATCGCGAAGATGCTCGTCGCGCGCCGCGCGCGACGCCGTGGCATTGCACAGCATCTGATGAGCGCCGCCGACGATGCCGCGCGTGCAGCCGGCAAGTCCGTTCTCGTGCTCGATACCGTCACCGGCGGCGATGCAGAACGTCTCTACCAACGCGCCGGATGGCAGCGTGTCGGCGTCGTGCCGAACTACGCCTTGATGCCCGACGGCACGCTCTGCGGGACTACGTTCTTCCATAAGCAGCTTGCCTAGCGCGCCCTGCAAACGCCCACGCATCAAGCCTCTGCGCGATTATTCGCCGAAATCGATAAATCTATTCGCTGATACGGCATTTATCCGCCGGTATCGCGCGGCTACATTCAATCCCAACGCAGCACGCTCAACGCCGAATGCAATCCGCATTTGCCCGCACGCTGCATCGGAATGAAAGGAGTCGCAAGCATGAAACAACTCATCACGGGGTTTTCTCTCGCAGCCATCTCCGCCGTCGTCACGACGACCGCTTTCGCGGAGAGCGGCCAGGGCATCGGCCACGCAGGCACGTATCAGGTTCAGACGCAAACTCAGGCCAATGCGAGCGATACGCCCAAGACACGAGCGCAAGTGCGTGCCGAACTCGCGGCCGCGTACTCGAACGGCTCGTTGCCGGCATTGAATCGCAACACGTATCCGGATCGCAGCATGTGGGGCGATGCCATCGCCGCGCAAAGCGATCAACGCGCACGCGATGCGGCGCAAGCGGAAGCGCGCAATCGCGGGATCGTCGAATACGCCAATGGCTCGGCGACGCAAGGCAACGTGATCGCGCGTTGATTGCGCGATTGGCAAAAGAATCAAGAGGTCATCATGTTCGAAAACACGTCGCTCGATCAGTTCTCGCTTCTCGACGAACTGCCAACGCTCACGCCGGTGTGGCATCCGTTCACGCAGCACAGCGCGCATGAACCGGGCGTTGCACAAGATACGAAGCAGGACAGCACTGAACGCTCGCATTGAGCGTGACAGGAAGGCGCGGACGAATGCCCGCGCCTTTTTTTCAACTCAACCGCACGCGCCGATTTCGCCGCATGCCGTGCAGAAGTCGCAGCCGTCCTTGCGGATCACTGCATTGGCGCCGCAGGTCGCGCATTTACGGCCGTGCATCAGGGGCAGGCTATGTGGATCGATTTCGCCTTGCGCGGCACCTTCGGATATGTCATCGCGTTCATCGGCTACAGCTACCGGATGCGGCGCGCGATCGGCGCCCTTGCGCGCAAGCACGCGCGACGGTACCTGGTTGCCTTCTGCATCGAGAAAACCGCGTCGATGAAGAATCTGCTGGATCGCATACGCTAGCGCGGCCACTTCCGAATCGTGCCAGCGCGGACTGCGATGTCCGTCGAGCCTTTCGACATCGCCGAGACGCACTTGTCCGCGATCCCACGACACTTTACGCATGTCCTGAAGCGTGCGCGCCGCGAAGCCGCCGCGCGCGGCCAGCGAGATCGAACGCATCGTCGCCGTGATCCATTGCTGTGATTCGTCGCGCTGCCCGGTGGGAATGAAGAACTCGATGGGCCGTTCGATCGTCACGTCCTCGCCGCCGATGCGCCCCGTCACTTCGATGAACGACACCGCCAGATAGAGCGACTTCTTGCCCGCCTGCGTCAGATACTCGACCTTCTCGATGATCGCAGGCAGCTCTCCTTTGGGCCGATGATCGATCGCGATGCGCAACGGATCGAGATCGAGCTCGGGGTCCGGCGAATCGCTCGGCGTTTCGGCAGGCGCGACGGACAGCACCGCGCCCAGCGTCTCGTTGGGCCGATACGTTGCAAGCCCTTTCAAGCCGCGCCGCCACGCTTCGAAATAGAGATCCTGAAACTTGTCGAACGGATAATCGGCGGGCACATTGACGGTCTTCGAGATCGACGTATCGACGAAAGGCTGCACCGCCGCCATCATTTCCATGTGATCGTGCGCGGACATGTCCAGCGCGCTCACGAAGTAGTCGGGCAACGCATTCACATCGCCGCCCATCTCGCGATACAGCCGGTATGCGTGATCTTCGACAGCGAAGGTCTGACGCGAACCGTCGCCCATGCGCTTCGTGCGCTGATACGTCCACGAGAACGCGGGCTCGATGCCATTCGATGCGTTGTCCGCGAACGCGAGGCTCACGGTGCCTGTCGGCGCGATCGAAAGCAGATGGCTGTTGCGAATGCCGTGCTCGCGAATCGCGCGCTTGATGTCGTCCGGCAAGCGCGAGGCGAATGTGCCCTCTTGCAGATAATGCTTTGCATCGAAGAGCGGAAACTTGCCGCGCTCCTTCGCGAGCTCGACGGATGCGCGATATGCTTCGTCGCGCATCGTGCGTGCGACGCGCGTAGCGAAATCGCGGCCCTCCTGCGCGTCATAGCGCAAACCGAGCATCACGAGCGTATCGCCGAGGCCCGTAAAGCCCACGCCGATGCGCCGCTTCGCCGCCGCTTCGCGCGCCTGTTCTTCGAGCGGCCAGAGCGTGACGTCGAGCACGTCGTCGAGAAAACGCACTTGGGTGCGCGTCGTGCGCGCGAGGCCGTCCCATTCGAACGACGGCGCGCCGCCACGCATCTGCGCAAACGGATCGTGCACGAAGCGCGTGAGATTGAGCGGGCCGAGATTGCAGCAACCGTATGCGGGCAGCGGCTGCTCGCCGCATGGATTGGTCGCGCGGATCGACTCGATCGCGCGCAGGTTGTTGTCATCGTTCATGCGCGACATGAACACGACGCCCGGCTCCGCGACATCGTAGGTCGAGCGCATGATCGTGTTCCACACTTCGCGCGCCTGCACTTCGCGATAGACCCACAAGCCATCATCGCGCTGATGCATGTCCGCGGCTGCGCGTTGCGCGGGCGATGGCTCGGCCTTGTGCACGAGCTGCCACGACGCGTCGTCGGCGACGGCCTGCATGAACTCGTCCGTCACCGCGATCGATACGTTGAAATTGTTCCAGCGTCCTTTCGTGTGCTTCGCCGCGATGAATTCGAGCAGATCGGGATGCGTGCAGTCGAGAATGCCCATTTGCGCACCGCGCCGCGCGCCGGCGCTTTCGACCGTGCGGCACGATGCATCGAATACATCCATGTAGCTGCATGGGCCTGACGCCGCCGATCCGGTCGAATGCACACGCGCGCCTCGCGGACGTATGGCGGAAAAGTTATAGCCGACGCCGCCGCCGCGACGCATCGTCTCGGCCGCTTGCAACAGCGCGACGTAGATGCCCGGCAAGCCGTTGCTATCGACGCCCTGTATCGCATCGCCGACCGGCTGCACGAAACAGTTGATGAGGGTCGCATCGATGCCCGCGCCCGCCGCGCTCATGATGCGCCCCGCGCCTAGCGCGCCGCGCTTGAAGTTATCGACGAACTCCGCTTCGATCTTCGCGCGCGTTTCTTCAGGCTCGGCCCGCGCGACACCGCGCGCCACGCGGCGATAAATATCGTCGACGCGAGTCTCGTCGCCCTTGGCGTATTTTTCGAGCATCACGTCGATGGAAAACTGCTGCGGTGCGATAGCGGTGCTGGGATTGTCTTCGGCCATGTCGGTTCCTTGAATCACTGAGGCGGCAGGCGTCGGGGTCGGAAACCCGCTATGCGCCGACGCGTTCCGCCGCAAAGGCAATGCCCGACGATAGCGCGATTTCTCCCCGCTCGCCATCGAGCCGTTAAACTCGCTTGATCGAAACCAGAACAATCAGCCGACCATTCGCATGAACTCGCGCATGAACTCGCGTCATCCGCCGCTCTTCGGCATCTCGGGCCGCTCGGGCCAAGGCAAGACCACGTTGATCGAAGCGCTTCTGCCGTGGCTGCGCGCACGCGGCGTCACCGTCAACGTCATCAAGCACAGTCATCATTCGATCGAGCTCGAACCGCCCGGCAAGGACAGCGCGCGCTTTCGTCGCGCGGGCGCGGGAGAAGTGTTGATCGCATCGCCGTACCGCTATGCGATCGTGCGCGAGTTGAATGGCGACGCAGAGCCGCCGCTGAGCGAACTGGCCGCGCGACTCAGTGACGCAGACCTCGTGATCGTCGAAGGATTCGCGCGCGAAACAATGCCGCGCCTCGAAGTCGTGCGGCCCTCGGCGGGCCGCGATCCGCTTTACAAGAGCGATGTGGAGATAGTTGCAATCGCAACCGATGATGCCGCCGCCCTCGATTCAAACTTGCCGAAGCTCGATCTGAACGACATCGCGAGCATCGGCGCGTTCATTTGCGAGCGCATGGGCATCGCGCTGAACGACTAGTTCGCGGCGAGGCCCTGACGCGCCACGGCGAGCGCTTCTTTCAACACTTCGTTATCGCCGATGTGATTCGCGAGCAGCAACACGAGCTTCGCGTTGAGCATGTGGCTGGCTTCGTCGGAGAGGCCGTTGTGCGTGTCGATGAGGCGCTCGTAGAACGCATCGTGATCGGCGATATTCAGTTCGAGATTGAGCTTCATACGATTCATCATCCGTTGCAGGTTGCACGCTTGACCGCAGCCGTCACCGATGCGGCATCGAAGGCACGCCAGCGCGCGCATACGTGCTGATCGGGACGCAGCAGATAGAACGTGCCGGGACGCGCGTCGAAGCGATGCGCGACCATGCCTTCCACATCTTCCACGACCGTCACGCCGGGCACGGTACACATCATGCCTCGCGGCACGACGACGAGCGCATGAACCGGAAGCCGCCCGTTCGACAAAGCAGCCAGACTTTGCGCGCAGACTTCCGGGCCGTGTCCGAGCCCGCAGAAATAGATGCCCGTGAATGCGCTGCCGTGCGTCTGCGGCAACAGCCATGCGTCGCGGTCATCGACGCGCACGGGCGCATCGACGCACGGCGCGCCGGGAATCATCGCGCAATTGAAGGCGTCGCCTTCCTTGTCGGGCGTATTGAGTGTCGAGTCGCGCAGCACCGCGGGCACCGAGAGCCGTCCACTGTTCGCCATGCGTCTTGCGAACGCGCAGTCCCTCGCGAGATTGAGCGTCGCATCGCGAAAGAGCCTCGAAACCGCGCTCTTCGGCGTGATGAAGTCGGTGGCGCGCGTCGAGTTGAGGATGTTTTCGTCGGCGGCGTATTCGCGCTCGGATGCGTAGGTGTCGAGCAGCGTATGCGGCGCATCGCCGTTCACGACCAGCTTCAGTTTCCAAGCGAGATTGTCCGCATCCTGCACGCCGCTGTTCGCGCCGCGCGCACCGAACGGCGACACGCCATGCGCGGAATCGCCCGCGAAGATGATGCGTCCGTGCCTGAAGTCGTCCATACGCAAACAGGAGAACGTGTAGACGCTCACCCATTCGAGTTCGAATTCGGCGTCTTCGCCAAGCAACGCCTTCACGCGCGGAATCACACGCTCGGGCTCTTTTTCCGCGACCGGGTCCGCGTCCCAGCCGAGCTGAAAATCGATGCGCCATACATTGTCCGGCTGACGATGCAGCAGCACCGACTGATTGCGATGGAACGGCGGATCGAACCAGAACCAGCGTTCGGTCGGGAACGGCGCCTTCATCTTCACGTCGGCGATCAGGAAGCGGTCCTTGAACGTGCGGCCGTGGCTGTCCAGACCGAGAAGCTTGCGCATCGCGCTGCGAGAACCATCGGCGGCCACCACGTAGCGCGCCTTGAGCGGATACGCGCCATCCGGCGTTTCGACTTGCAGCTCGACGTGATCCTCGTGCTGCGTCACGCCGGTCACGTTGCTCTTCCAGCGCAGTTGCAATGGCTCCAGTTGCATCGCTCGTTCGGCGAGAAAGCCTTCGACGTAGTACTGCTGCAGGTTGATGAACGCGGGTCGCGAATGGCCGGTTTCCGGCAGAAGATTGAACGTGTAGACAAGCTCATCCTGCAGAAATACCTTGCCGACATTCCAGCTCACGCCCTTCTCGATCATCCTGTCGCCGCAGCCCAGACGATCGAAGATTTCCAGCGTGCGCTTGGCGAAGCAGATCGCGCGCGAGCCGCTCGACACGGTGTCGTCGTTATCGAGCAGCACGGTACGCACGCCCTGCTGCGCGAGATCGATGGCCGTGGCCAGTCCGACCGGACCTGCGCCGACTATCGCAACGGGATAAGGCGACGACGCGGGCGCATCGTGATCGGGCGCGCGTTCATATTCGAAGCGCAGAGAGGCGTAGTTCACGGACATTCGGTCGTCTCCATCGTCGAGTCGCTTTTGTCTGACAGGACTCGGTCGGCTCGGGCGCGAATCGCTTCGCTTTCGGTTAGTTGTTCATCATTGTACAAGCCGTTTTACAGTGTTGAATTTAGGTTTACCCGAATGCCACGGACGAGCGCTTGCATCCGCTTACGGTTTCTTCAAGGTACGCCCGTTCACGGGAATGCGGCGTGCAAACGCAGCAAAGCCCATATGGACTTCAGAGGATGAAAAGTGAATGCCGGGGCACTGGCGCCCCGTTTGATCGCGCGACTTCGATCAGACCGCGACGAAGCCGAGCATCTTCGATACGCGTTGCGCGCACGCGTGCAGCGCCGTCGCGATGTCGCCGTTCCACGCGCCGTCGAACGATCCGCTCGGACCGATCGCCGTGATCACGAGCACGATATTGCGCGTGTGATCGAAGACCGGCGCGCTCATCGCGCTGATGCCCGCGACGGGCTCGTCGATCGCCCGCGCGATGCCGTGCTCGCGCACTTCGGCGAGCATCGCGTCGGTTTGCGCACGCGTGTAGTCGCGCCGTTGCGCGCCGACCTGCAACGCGCCCGCACGCTCGATGGCGACGAGCGCTTCGACGGTCATCGGCGGCAGATAAGCCGCGAATGCGCGGCCCGTCGCCGTCTGCAGCAACGACATCACCGTGCCCGTACGCATCGTGACGTGGATGGGCACGCTCGCCTGCTGGATGTGAACGATGGTCGGTCCATAGCTGCCCGCAGTCGCGAGCGCGACGGTATGCTCGATGCGGGGCGTCACGTTCGCTACTTCCGCAATCGCGAGGCGCACCGGATCAACGCGCTGCAGACTGATCAGACCCATTTGCAGCGCGAACGGCCCGAGTTCATAGCGGCCCGTCGCGGGATCCTGCTGAATCAGGCCGAGATTGCCGTAAGACACGAGATAAGGATGCGCCTTCGCCGACGGCATGCCGGCTTTCTTCGCGAGATCGCCGAGCAGCATCGGGCCGCCGTGGTCCACGAGCGCGCGCAAAAGCGCTCCGCCTACTTCGATCGATTGAATCCCGCGGCGCACTGCGCTCATGCCTGACCTTGTGTTGTTGTCCACGATGCGCGCGATGATAACCGCACTCGCGTGCGTACCGTCATACTTCGGGGTTCAGGCGCTCTATCAATTCGCGATGTTGCGGATAGCGCGCCTCCAGCGTGCCCGGCACGGCCAGTTCGAACTCGCTGAACTCGAAACCCGGCGCCACCGTGCAGCCGACGAGCGATACGCCTTCTCTATCGTGACATTCCGCCGCGAACCAGTCGCCCGCTTCGACGACGGTCTGAAACACGGCATCGGCACGATCGAGCGCATTGCCGAGCCGATGCGTGACTAGCGTTCGGTTCGCTTTGAGCACATGCACGTCGATCGGATCGCCTGCGTAGAAGTGCCAGACTTCATCGGAGCGAATGCGATGCCATGCCGAATGCGCGCCATCGCAAAGCAAAAAGTAGATCGCGGTGGACGCCGAACGCGTTTCGCGTTCGTTCTCGCGCACGACGTTGCCGCTCGCGCGATACGTCTCGCGAAAGAAGCCGCCTTCGGGATGCGGCTCGAGCTTCAGACGCCGAATGATTTCGCTGCTGTCGATGCGTTCGCGTTGCATGTCGTTCCTTTGGCAGAGCGGTTGCGGTTCGCGTATTCTGCATCGGATTGCTCGTATCGCCATGCTCTTCAACTCATCGACCAACACCATGACTCTTTCTTCTTCCTTGCTCAACGCTTTCGCGCCGACCGGCACGCTGCGCGCGTCGATCAATCTCGGCAATCCGATCCTCGCGCATCGCACCGACAGCGGCGAGCCGGGCGGCGTATCGGTGGACATCGCGCGCGAGCTGGCGTCGCGGCTCGGCGTGCCTGTCGCCTTCACGTCGTTCGACCGGGCCGCCGAATCGGTCGAAGCCGTCACGAACGAAAGCGCGGACGTCGGCTTCTTCGCGATCGATCCGCTGCGCGGTGCGGGCATCGCGTTCACCGCGCCGTACGTGCTGATCGAAGGCTGTTATCTCGTGCGCGAGGCATCGCCGCTCACGCGCAATGAAGATGTGGATCGCGAAGGCAATCGCATCATGGTCGGCAAGGGCAGCGCGTATGACCTCTTTCTCACGCGCGAGATCAGGCATGCGCAGATCGTACGCACGGCGTCGTCGCAGGCCGTCGTCGAAGCCTTCCTGCGTGACGGCCTCGAAGTCGCCGCGGGCGTGAAGCAGCAACTCGAAGCCGACGCGTCACGCACGCCCGGACTGCGCCTGCTCGACGGACGCTTCATGGTGATCCAGCAGGCGATGGGCTTGCCGAAGCGCCGCGGCGACGAAGCCGCGCTTTATCTGCGCGACTTCGTGGAGGATTTGAAGCGCTCGGGCTTCGTCGCCGCTGCGCTTGCACGGCACGGTATCAAGGGGGCATCGGTTGCCCCGGCAGCGTAATCGCTCACGCGTCGATGAACGCCGGCGTCACGCTCGGCATCACCGACTGGATCGACGCGACGTTCGAGCGCGACGTCGCGGGCGGGCTTGCCGCGTTCAATCGCGCGCAACTCGGGCCGAGCCATCAACGCGATCTGGCGGTGTCGCTCTATCGCGATGACGACTTTCTGGGCGGGCTCGCAGGCTACACGGCGTGGGACTGGCTCTTCGTGAAATGGCTGTGGATACGCGAGGACGCGCGCGGCGCCGGACTCGGCGCACGCGCGCTCGAAGCCGCCGAAAGCGAAGCGAAAAAACGAGGATGCCGCGCCGCGTGGCTCGATACGGTCAACCCCGCAGCGCGCGCCCTCTACGCGCGCTGTGGTTACGAGCTTTTCGGCGAACTCGCGGATTTTCACGCCGGTCAGCCGCGCTACTTCATGCAAAAGCGCTTCTAGTCATTTGGCGTTTTGCATTTGGCATGCATGAGACCAAAACGCATTTTGAATTAAACATGCGATTTCAGCCGTTCCGCGACACGCGCCGTGATCGCACTGCGCGCGGCCAGCGACGGCGCGCAACGCTCGCGCACATCGTTCGCGACCGCGGCGGGCGCGCGCGCCGGATCGCCCGAGTCGAACGGCGGCGCCGGCGCGTATTCCATCTGCAATTGAATCGCCTGCGCTTCGTGCTCGCCGACGAGTTCGGCCGCGAGCGTCAGCGCGAAATCGATGCCCGCCGTGATGCCGCCGCCCGTGAACAGGTTGCCGTCGCGCACCACGCGCTCGTGCACCGGAATCGCGCCCAAATCCGGGAGCAGATCGTGATACGCCCAGTGCGTCGTCGCACGCTTGCCGCGCAAAAGCCCCGCCGCGCCGAGCACGAGCGAGCCGGTGCAAACCGAGGTCACGTAGCGCGCGCCCGCCGCCTGTTCGCGGAGAAAGGCGAGCGTTTCCTCGTCTTCCATCAGATCGCCGACGCCTGAACCGCCCGGCACGCACAGCACATCGAGCGCGGGGCAATCCGCGTAGGTCACGTCGGGCGTCAGGATCATGCCGGCGCTCGACCGGACGGGCTCGCGCGTCTTCCAGACGAGATGCACCTTCGTGTCGGCCATGTGCGCGAACACGTCGTAGGGGCCGGTCATGTCGAGTTGCTGCACGCGAGGAAACAGCAACAGGCCGATATGTAGCGTCATCGTTTTCTCCTTGATCGAGCGTGTTTTTCGTGTGGACGAACCGATGCTACGCCGCTACGCTATGGCGAATTCGACACATAACCCACGTTTTACGCCAACTTGTCTTTCGTGGAAAACGCCATGCGAACCATCGACGTGCTCGCCTTCCCCAATGTGCAGTTGCTCGACGTCGCCGGCCCGTTGCAGGTGTTCGCGTCCGCCAATGACCTGGCGGTCGCGGCGGGCTTGCAGCGGCCGTATCAGCCGCGCGTGGTTGCGCGGGGCGGCACGGTGAACGCGTCGGCGGGACTGGGGCTCGTCGGCGAGGCATTGCCCGATGCGAGCGAAGCGTGCGACACGCTGATCGTCGCGGGCGGCTGGGGCGTGCACGAAGCGGTGCACGACCGTGAACTGGTCGATTGGGTGCGCGCGCGTTCGGCGCACGCGCGGCGCACGGCGTCCGTTTGCACGGGCGCGTTTCTGCTTGCCGCCGCCGGCCTTCTCGACGAACGCCGCGCCGTGACGCACTGGACGCGCTGCGGGGAACTCGCCACGCGCTTCCCGGCGATCCACGTCGAGCCCGATCCGATCTTCATCCGCGACGGCGACGTATGGACATCCGCGGGCGTCACGGCGGGCATCGACCTGTCGCTTGCGCTCGTCGAAGACGATCTCGGCCGCGCGCTCGCGCTCGACGTCGCGCGCCATCTCGTCGTGTTCCTCAAGCGCCCCGGCGGGCAGGCGCAGTTCAGCGCGGCGCTGTCGTTGCAGAAGTCGGGCGAACGTTTCGGCGAGCTGCATGCGTGGATCGCTGAAAATCTCGCGGCGGATCTTTCGGTCGGCGTGCTTGCCGCGCGTGTCGGCATGAGCGAGCGCAGCTTCGTGCGCCATTACCGCGCGCAAACCGGCATGACGCCCGCGCGCTCGATCGAACGCATGCGCCTCGAAGCCGCGCGCCGCCTGCTCGGCGATACGGCGCTTCCCGTAAAGCGCATCGCCGCGCGCTGCGGATTCGGCACCGAGGAAACGATGCGGCGCGGTTTTCTGCGTTCGCTGGGCGTGTCGCCGCAGGCGTATCGCGAGAGATTTACCGGGCACGATCGCGTCGAAACCGCGCATCCGGCATGAATGCCCGTATGCATTGCGGCACGAGCGGCTTTTTTTGAACCTCATGCTCAAGGCTGTATGCTCCGTGCCGTTACCCATATAGAGCCTTTGCTTGTTACGCGCGTCCGGAGCAGCGTGCGAGCGCAGTCGCTGAACGAGACCCGCCCGACGTGGCGGCAATATGGCCTGGAGCGCCGATGAGTGTGTTTCCCGCGTACGACGCGCAGGTTGCCCGCGCAACCGCGGTCGAGCCTGCAACCGTGGCGGCGACCGATGAAAAGATTTTCGCGAGCGTGGCGTCATCGATCGACGCATTGCTGCGCGAGGCCGCCGCGATGGGCTGCCCGCAGCAATGGGCGTGGTATCGCGCGGGCGAGCAGTTGCATCTCGAGCGGCGCGGCGATGCAGCGCTTCCCGATGCGCAGGAATGGCCGCATGGCATCGCCGAGGAACGCCTGACGGAGGTGTGCATCGATAACGGCTGGCACTGCTGGCCGACCGGACGCGGCGAGAGCGTGCTCGGCTGGCTGCTCGCGCCGGTCACGCATCGCGACGACGCGCATCTCGCCGAACTCGCGCGCACGCTCGGCGAGCGCGTGCAGGCCGATGCCCTCGCACGCGCGCAACTCACGCAGCGCGTGCTTTATGAAATCGCCTATCTGGCGAGTTCCGTGCCCGAGCGCGCCGATTTTCTGCGCGGCGTGCATGAACGGCTCGGCACGCTCATCGACGCGGAGAACTTCTATCTCGCACTCTACGATCGCAAGACGGGCAAGATCACGTATCCATATTATGTCGACGTCATCGATACCGACGTCGTCGCGGCCGAAAACTACGACATCCTGAATCCGGAACGTCTTTCGATGACGGGTCGCGTGCTCACGAGCGCGCAGCCGCTTTTCATCACCGCCGGGGATATTTGCGCGGCGGAGCGCGCGGGCCATTTCTATTGCATCGGCGACCGCCCCGAGTTCTGGATGGGCGCGCCGCTCAAGAATGCGAGCGACGAGGTATTCGGCATGCTCGCGATGCAGGTCTATGACGTATCGCGCATTTATACCGTCGAGGACCGCGCGCTCTTTCTGGTCGTCGCACGACATGTGGCGATGGCGCTCGACCGCATCCTGCATCGCGCCGATCTCGAAGAGCAGGTCGCGCACCGCACGTCCGAACTGTCGAAGCTCAACGCGGCGCTGCGTCACGGCATCGCCGAGCGCGAACGATCCGAGCATCTGCAAGCTGCGCTCTACCAGATCGCAGAATTGTCGAGCCGTCCCGGCGACATGATGGAGTTCTTGCGCAGCCTGCATGGGATCGTCGGCGAATTGCTTTACGCGCGCAATTTTTATATCGCACTCATCGAACCGGAAACGGACGAAGTGTCGTTCCCGTATTACGTCGATGAAATCGTGCAGGAGCGCCCCGCGCCGCGACGCGGACAACGCGGCCTCACCGAATATGTGATCCGCGAGCGGCGCGCGCGGCTGATCGATCATGCGGAGGCGCTGCGTCTCATCGAAGAAGGCGCGTTCGAGATCGAGCATAGCGAAGTGCGTCTGCGATCGTGGCTCGGCATTCCGCTCTTCGATGGCGATGTCGTGCGCGGCGTGCTCGCCGTGCAAAGCTATTCGCCGCTCGTGCGCTATTCGCTGCGCGATCAGGAACTGCTCACCTTCGTGTCGCGGCATATCGATACGGCGCTTTCGCGTCGGCGCGATGCCGAAGCGCTGCATGCCGCGAACCTCGAACTTGAAGCGCGGGTCCAGGCGCGCACGCGCGAACTCGACGATGTCAACGCACGCCTGCTTTATGAGAACTCGCACGATTCATTGACGGGCTTGCCGAATCGAAGCCATCTGATGCACAAGCTGCGCTGCGCATGGCAGGACTATCAGACGCGCGGCGACCAACTCTCGGTGATGTTCATCGACCTCGACCGATTCAAGGTCGTGAACGACAGCCTCGGCCATCACTTCGGCGACATGCTGCTGGTTCAGGCCGCGGCGCGCTTGCGCGATTGCCTGCGTTCGACGGATCTGCTCGCGCGCCTCGGCGGGGACGAATTCGCCGTGCTCTCCCCGGATGCACACGTTCGCGATGCGGTGTCGATCGCCAAGCGTATTCTGGCCGCGTTCGATCTGCCCTTTCACATCGAAGAGCATGTCGTGTTTTCGTCGTGCAGCATTGGCATCGTGAGCGCGGACAGCCAGTTCCATACCGAGCCCGCCGACCTGTTGCGCGACGCCGATACCGCGATGTATCGCGTGAAAAATGCGGGACGCGACAGCTTCGTCGTGTTCAATCAGGAACTGCGACGTCAGGTGTCGGACCAGGTGGAACGTGAGGGCGCATTGCGCAATGCGATCAAGCGCGATGACGAACTGCTGCCTTATTTCCAGCCTATCGTCGACGTAAAGAGCGGTGAGATCGTCGCGCTCGAAGCGTTGATCCGCTGGCATCAACCCGATGGCCATATCGTCGGGCCGGGTGAATTTCTTCCTTCGGTCGAAGGCTTGAGGCTCATCGGCAGACTCGATCTATACATGCTCGAACGCGTTGCCGCGATTCTCTCGAATGCGCGCTTCGCGCACTGGCCGCCGGTGCATGTGAACTGCTCCAGCTATAGCATGACGCGCCCCGAATTCGCCGATGACGTTCTGGCGCTATTGCGTCGCTATCGCGTCTCGCCGTCGCGCGTGTGCCTCGAGCTTACCGAAGGCGCGCTCGTGGCCGAGCCCGATCTCGCGCGGCGCACCATGCAGCGACTGGCCGACAACGGCATGTCTGTCGTGCTCGACGATTTCGGCGCGGGTTTTTCGTCGCTCAGTTATGTGCATCAATACCAGTTCACCGGCCTCAAGATCGACAAGTCGTTCATTCTCGAACTGACTGAAAGCCCGCGCAGCCGTGCGATCGTGCGCGCGATCGTGCGCATGGCGGAATCGCTCGATCTGACGCTCGTCGCGGAAGGCGTCGAAGATGCGGCGACGCTCGCCGTGTTGCGCGACATGGGCGCGGCGCAGGCGCAGGGCTATTTCTTCGACAAGCCGCTGCCGCTCGACGCGCTCACACGCACCGCGCTCGCTCCGCGCGCGACGACGGCAAGCGCGGCACTGTAGCCGCGTGCATCAAGGCATGCCGCCCAGCGACGGTGAAATGATGCTGCCCGGCTCGCCCTTCGGCGCACCGCTCTCATCGGCCACGGCGCGTGTCGACACCGGCGCGTGGTTCTTCGCGCAGGTCTCGACCGAGTCGCTGCCGAGGCATTGCTGAAAGCCATCGGCAGTTACCTTGGTGTCGAAGCTATAGATGATCTCGCCGACCTTGACTTCGGTGTCGGAGATGCGGTCTGCTGCAATAGCCATGTTATGTCTCGCCTCGATTTCGGTTGGAACGTATCGACAATTCAGCATCAAGCGATCCCGGTGACGGGTACGCGCGTTGCTGAATCGTCAGGGTTATCGTCGAATCGAAAAGGAGGCGGAAATGGCACAGCATCCCGCGCATTCGCAGAATCACCGGCATCCGGATGAGCCGCGCCCGGAAGAAATCGCGCGCGTGCTGAAGGGCGCCGACTATCCGATGGGCAAGGAAAAACTTCTGACGCTCGCGAAAAGCAATGGCGCGGACGGCGAGGTCTTGGCCGTGCTCAACAAAATGACCGATCGCAATTTCGACAGCGAAGATGCGGTGCTGCGCGAAGCCACGCGCGTCGAGTAACAGCGACATAAATTTCGCTTATTCCGCAATGCGGCATTCAATCCTGCCGCCCCACGCTTTCGATCTTTCCGCAAGGCACGTGTTTGACGAGGAAAATGTAATGGCCGAAAAACCCGCAGCTCCCGATACGCACGACAAGCCGCGTGCGCCCGGAGGCAATAATCTGAGCAATATCGACCCTGCTGAAGCAGACCGGGTCATCCCTCGGCCGGGAGAGGCAATGGAACCCGACCCGGTCCATGATCCTGACAAGATCGGCACGACACCTGACGATTCGGGCAATCGCCCGAGACCGCTATAAAAAATTTAAATGAACGCCGGTGCAATTTCCAATCGTGTCATACCTGTTCTCGCGCTAGCATCTAAAGTGCGTCGATTTGGGATGCGCGGCTTTGCACGGCGCCTGCAGCAGAAGAACCGCGCAATGGCCCGGCATCCGTCTGGCCAATCATTGCACAAGGAGGCTCTATGAAGTGGGAAACCCCGAGTTTCACGGATATGCGCTTCGGCTTTGAAATCACGATGTATATCGCGACGCGCTAATCGGAAATGACAAAACGGCCACCTGAGCGGCCGTTTTGTTTTATGGGCGCGTCGAATCGATGCGTCAATCTTTGCCCGGCGTCCTGGATTGTTCGTTCGCGGGATCGGGAAGATCTGCGTTCTGTGCGTCAAGCCCGCCCTTTCCTGCAATTTCCGGCTCATTGCCCGATCCATAGGGCACTTCCGCCGTCTGATGCGGATGCTGATCGAGCCGACGGTTCTCCGGTTCGATCTCCGCTGCATTCGGGTGAGGCGCGGAATGCGGTTGCTGATGGCGTTTCTCTTCGCTCTCGCTCATCGTGAATCTCCTTTCGATGGGGCACCGAAGATTACTCAGCAACGCACGTTCCTTCAGACTCGCAAAAAGGGCCCGCAATGCTTCGCGAGCCTCTGCCAACACAACTACCCATACCGCTACTCAAGAGAATCAGATCGCTTGCGTAGCGAGTGCCGAGCCGATAACTTCGTTCGCCACCGCATCCACGGCCTGCTTCACGATGCCGACGATTTCGTCCGCTTCTTCACGCGTCGTGACGAGCGGCGGCGCGAAGCCGAGGATATCGCCATGCGGCATGGCGCGCGCGATCACGCCGCGTTCGAGTGCTGCAGCCGATACCTTGGGGCCGACCTTCAGCGCGGCGTCGAACGGCGTGCGCGCGTCCTTGTCGGCCATGAATTCGAGCGCCGCGAGCATGCCCGCGCCGCGCACTTCGCCGACGAGCGGATGCGAATCGAAAGCCGTGTGCAATTGCTGCTGGAAATACGCGCCGACATCGGCGGCATTCTGCGTCAGGTTTTCGCGCTCGAGGATATCGAGGTTCGCGATAGCAGCAGCCGCGCAAATGGGATGCCCCGAATACGTCCAGCCGTGTCCCATCGGACCATGTTCCCGCGAGCCCTTCTCGATCACGTCCCACACCTTCTCGCCGACGATCACGCCCGACAGCGGCGCATAGGCGCTCGTCAGGCCCTTCGCGACCGTGATGAGATCGGGCTTGATGCCGAAGTGCTGCGCGCCCATTTTCGAGCCGAGACGGCCGAAGCCGCACACGACTTCATCGGAGATCAGAAGAATGTCGTGCTTCCGCAGAACATCCTGGATAGCTTCCCAATAACCTTGCGGCGGCGCGATGATACCGCCCGTGCCCATGACCGGTTCGGCGATGAATGCAGCGATCGTATCCGCGCCTTCTTTCGCAATCAGCTTTTCGAGTTCATCGACGCAATACGCGGTGAATTGCGCTTCGCTCATGCCGGCGGGCGCCTTGCGATACCAGTGCGGACAAACCGTGTGCTTCACGCGGTCGATCGGCAGATCGAAGTTCTGATGAAAGCTCGGCAGGCCCGTGAGACTGCCCGTCACGATGCCCGAACCGTGATAACCGCGCTCGCGCGAGATGATCTTCTTCTTGTTCGGACGGCCGAGAACATTGTTGTAATACCAGACGATCTTGATCTGCGTTTCGTTCGCATCCGATCCCGACATGCCGTAATACACCTTCTTCATGCCCTCGGGCGACCAGTCGATGATGCGCGACGACAGCTCGATGATCGTATCGGTCGAGTGACCGACATACGTGTGGTAATACGCGAGCTTCTTCGCCTGCTCATAGATTGCGTCGGCTACTTCGGTGCGGCCATAGCCGATGTTCACGCAATAGAGGCCCGCGAATGCGTCGATATAACTTTTACCTTGATGATCCTGAATGCGGATGCCCTTCGCGCCCGCGACGATCTTGCCGGGCAGCGCGCCGCTCGCGTGATCGTGTGCATGCGTGGACGGATGCATGAAGTGCGCGCGGTCTTCGGCGAACAGTTGCTCGAGCGATTGATTCTGCTGGGTCATGTGCTTCTCCTTGATATGCGGTACTGCGTGTCTCTGAGGATAGGTCTTCAGGCCGCGCTCGTGAGCGGCAGGCCGAGATTGCCGAGGCAAAAGTATTTCGTTTCGACGAAGGGCTCGAAGCCTTCCGCGCCGCCTTCGCGTCCAAGGCCCGATGCCTTCATGCCGCCGAACGGAATCGGCGCGCCGGTGAACTTCACGCCGTTGACCGACACCATCGCGAAATCGAGTCGGCGCACGAGCTGGAAGATCGTGTCGATGCGCGTCGCACAGACGTAGGCGGCGAGGCCGTATTCGGTGTCGTTGGCGCGCGTCACGGCTTCGTCGAGCGTATCGAACGGCGAGATCGCGGAGATCGGCGCGAAGTTCTCTTCGTCGTAGATACGCATGCCCGGTCTGGCATCGGCGACGACGGTCGGTTCATAAAACCAGCCACCGAGCGCATGAGCTTTGCCGCCGACGGTGATGCGCGCGCCTTGCGCCTTTGCATCCTCGACACGAGCGACGGTCGCATCGAATGCGGCCTGATGCATGAGCGGACCGACATCGACATTTGCTTCGAAGGCCGTCCCTACTTTCAGCGCTTTCACCGCTTGCGTGTAGCGTTCGACGAACCGTTCATAAAGCGGACGCGCGACGAGAATGCGGTTCGCAGCGCAGCAATCCTGCCCCGAGGTTTGAAACTTCGCGCCCACTGCAACGCGCACGGCCTGTTCCAGGTCCGCGTCTTCCGTCACGATGAAAGGCGCGTTGCCGCCCAGTTCCAATGCGAGCTTCTTGATGCCCGCCTGCGCTGCCGTCTTCGCAACGAGACCGCCGACGCGCGTCGACCCCGTGAAGCTCACGGCGCGCACGCGCGTATCGCTGACGAGCGTTTCCATCGCCATTTGTGGCTCGCCGATGACGACGTTGAACACGCCCGCCGGAAAGCCTGCTTCTTCGGCGAGTTGTGCGAGTGCGATAGCGGAGAACGGCGTTTCGTGCGCAGGCTTCACGACGACGGTGCAGCCCGCGGCAATCGCGGCGGCGGCCTTGCGCGTGATCATCGCGACGGGGAAATTCCACGGCGTGATCAATGCCGCGACGCCGACCGGTTCCATCACGGTGCCGAGATGCGCGCCATCGATATGCGTCGGAATGGTGCGGCCCGCCAGGCGTTTCGCTTCGTTCGCGAACCATTCCACAAAGCTCGCCGCATAGGCGATTTCGCCTTTGGATTCCGCGAGCGGCTTGCCTTGCTCGAGCGACAAAATGCCGGCAAGGTCCGATTGATGACGCATGATGAGTTCATGCCAGCGCAGGAGCAGCGCACTGCGCTTTTGCTGCGGCATCCAGCGCCATGACTGGAATGCGCGATCGGCGGCATCGATCGTCGCGACGATTTGCGCCTGATCGAGCATCGGGACATGGCCGATGACGTTCTGATCGGCGGGATTGGTTACTGCAATCGATGCGGCGCTGTCGCTGTGAATCCAGCGGCCGTCGACATAACAGAGGGATTTGAATAGAACGGGATGGCCCAGCAGCATGTTCGTCTCCTTGCTCAAAGCGTGCTTGATTTGCATGGTTCGATGGGTCCACTTTAAGGGCGTTGCCGCGATGGAGTTTTTTGTTATTGCCCTCGGGCGGTTGGTGTTTTTTCTGTTTTTTCTGTGCTTCTTTTTGCGTTTTTTTGGGCTTCCCCGAGCCGACACAAATACGGGATCCGGCAACCAAAAAATAACTAAACCACATCGTCAACCCAATCCGGCGGCCCTTCCGTACTATTCTTCACGACTTTCGTAACGATATAAGTGAAGTACCGCTCGATACCCAACTCTTCGACAAGCAAAGAATCGATGAACCGCTGATAGTGATCGATATCCCGCGACACGACGTGCAGCACGTAATCCACGCCGCCGCCGGTGGCATAACACTGCACGATCTCGGAAGCCGCCGCGATGCGCTCCTCGAAGCGCCGCATATCTTGCGCGGTATGACGCGAAAGCGTCACCTCAACGACAATACGGCTGCCCTTGAAAGCAGCCGTCCAGTCGATATCCGCGCGATAGCCCTTGATAAGCCCGCTGTCTTCGAGTTTCTTCACACGCTCCCACGCGGGCGAGATCGACAAATTGACCTCTTCCGCAAGGCGCGATTTCGTTATGCGGCCATCCCGCGCAAGAATGCGCAGAATGGCCAGATCGTAGCGGTCGAGCTTGATCAACTTACACGCTCACGGCAATGTTGCGTTCGACGATATCCGCGACCACGGCCACGGTGTCGCCCATCTGCACGAGGCCCGGAAAATGCCGCGCCGCAAGCAGTCCGTCACGCTTCGCGCGATATTCAACCGGCGTCGCGCCCGTGCGCGTAACGTCATACACGCGCGCAAGCACATCGCCCGCTCTCACCATGTCGCCGAGATCGCGGCACATTTCGAGCAGGCCCGTATGCTCGCTCGTCGTGTAGCAGGAACCATCCGGCATGTCGAGCAACGTCGTCGTGCGCGCTTCGCCGCGAACCACCTCCTTCTCGATGATGCCCGCATACGCGAGAAAGCCGTACACGCCGCGCTCCGCCACCGCGACGCTCTTCGCCGTCGACGAACCGCCACCGCCCAGTTCCGTCGAGACGAACACCTTGCCCGCTTCCTCGGCCGCGCTGTCATACAGACCGATGCTGTCGAGTTCGAGCATCCGCATCGAATACGGCGCCCCGAATGCGCGCATTGCGGCTTCGCAACGCGACTGCTGCGTCCCGTCGTTCAATACATGAATGGCCGCAAACGGCAGAAAATCGAGCGTGCGGCCGCCCGCGTGGATATCGAGCACGTAATCGGCGAGCGGCAACAGATGACGCTGAAAGTAATCCGCGATCTTTTCCGTCACCGTGCCGTCGGGCTTGCCCGGAAAGCTGCGATTCAGATTGCCCGCGTCGATCGGCGAAGTGCGCGAACCCGCGCGAAACGCCGGATAGTTCATGAACGGCACGATGACCACACGGCCGTTCACGTCGCTTGCCTTCAACGTCGATGCGAGCTTCGCCAGCGCGATCGGCCCTTCGTATTCGTCGCCGTGATTGCCGCCCGTGAGCAGCGCGGTCGGTCCGTCGCCGCGCTTGATTACGGTGACGGGAATCATCACGGCGCCCCACGCGGAATCGTTGCGCGAATACGGCAGCTTCAGAAAGCCGTGCTGTTCGCCCTCTGCATCGAAGTCGACGGTCGGGCTGATCGGTGACGCGCGCATCGTGCTACTCCTTCACGAACAATTTGCGAGGCGTGTTGCAGAAGGTCTCGACGCCGGTGTCGGTAATCAGGATGCTCTCCGTGATTTCGAGGCCCCAGTCGTCGAGCCACAGCCCCGGCATGAAGTGGAACGTCATGCCGGGTTCGAGGACGGTCTGGTCCCCGGGACGCAGGCTCATCGTGCGCTCGCCCCAGTCCGGCGGATAGCTCGCGCCGATCGGATAACCGCAACGGCTATCCTTCTCGATGCCGAACTTGCGCAACACCGCGAAGAATGCATTGGCGACGTCCTCGGTCTTGTTGCCCGGCTTCGCCATCGCGAGACCCGCCTCGATGCCTTCGACGACCGCCTTCTCGCCTTCGATGAAATGCTGCGGCGGGCGGCCGAGATACACCGTGCGCGAGAGCGGGCAGTGATAGCGCTTGAAGCATCCGGCGATTTCGAAGAACGTGCCAGCATTCGCCGTGAACGTCGAGTCGTCCCATGTGAGATGCGGCGCGGCGGCGTCGGAACCCGTCGGCAATAGCGGCACAATCGCGGGATAGTCGCCGCCATAACCTTCGACGCCCGTGATGCCCGCTTCGTAAATCTGCGCGACGAGATCGCTCTTCTTCATGCCCGGCTCGACCGTGTCGAGAATGCGCGCATGCATCTTCTCGACGATGCGCGCCGCGACGCGCATGTACTCGATCTCGCGCTTCGACTTCACTGCGCGCTGCCAGTTGACGAGCGCGGTCGCATCGACGAACTTCGCGTTCGGCAGATGCTGCGTCAGCGACGCATACGCCTTCGCGCTGAAGTAATAGTTGTCCATCTCCACGCCGATGCGCAACGTGTCCCAGCCACGCGCGGCAATTACTTCGGATGACAGATAATCCATCGGATGGCGCACCTGCGACTGCACATAGTGATCCGGGTAGCCGACGATATCGTCGTGCGACATGAACACCGTGCGCTTCGCGCCGTTCGCGTCCTGGCCACGGCCGTACCAGACCGGATCGCCGTGCATCGCGAGCAGCACGCATTGATGCACGTAGAACGACCAGCCGTCGTAACCGGTGAGCCACGCCATGTTGGTCGGGTCGGTCACGATCATCAGATCGATGCCCGCTTTCTCCATCGCGCGCCGTGTCTTCGCGATCCGCGCGTCGTACTCGCTGCGTTCGAACGGCAGGCGTACCACGGGCGCCCCTCGTTCATCCGGCTTCTTCTGTTGCGTGATTTCGGACATCGTCCCCTCTATCAAGCGGTCACATCGTTGTGGAAAATGGTTCCTGCCTGTGCCGCGCGCGCTCGCTGAATGGCGAGCGTCGCGATCGCGGTGTCTTGCGCGCCGGTGCCGGTCAGATCGCACACGGTGATCTCGTCATCGCTCATACGGCCTTGAGCCTGTTGCGCGATGACTTCGCCAAGCTCGGCAAAAGATGCATCAGCATCCGTCACGCCCGCTTCGATCGCATGATGCAGCTCGCCGAGCACGCGCACTTGCTGAAGGCGGTCGCACACATAGCGCGCTTTGGCGAACACGTCCGGAGCGAATTCATTCTTGTGCTCCGCATCCGATCCCATCGCGGTGATATGCAAGCCCGGATGCAGATCGCGTGCGTGTATCAGTGGCTCGCGGCTCGGCGTCGTCGTGATGGCGATATCGGCGTGCTTCAACGCCTGGTTCACGCTGTCGGCGACATCGCATGGCAAGTCTTTGCAGTCACGCGCGAACTGCTGCGCGCTCTTCGGATCGCGCGCCCATACGGTCACATGCCCGATGTCGCGCACGAGCCGCAACGCCTTCAATTGCAGACGCGCCTGCTCGCCCGCGCCGATAATCGCGACGCGCTTCGCATCCTTGCGCGCGAGCCAGCGCGATGCAACCGCGCCCGCCGCAGCGGTACGCACGGCGGTGAGATAACCGTTGTCGAGCAACACGGCTTCCGTAAGACCGGTGCGCGCGGACAGCACGAGCATCAGGCCATTGAGGCTCGGAAGTCCGAGCGACGGATTGTTGAAGAAGCCAGGGCTCACCTTGATCGCGAAGCTCGGAAAGCGCGGCAAATAAGCGGTTTTCACGTCGACTTCGCCGGCGTGCTCGGGAATGTCGAGACGCAGGATCGGCGGCATTGCGACGGCTTCGGTCGCGAGCGACTTGAACGCGGCTTCGACTTGCTCGATCGCGTCGAGGTCGAGCGGCACGAGCTTGCGCAATTGCGCCTGCCCGAGCAGCACGGTGGAGGTATCGATGTTGGACATGGGTTCAGGCCGCTCCGATGAGTCGACGATGCGTTGCGATATCGATGTTGCTGCCGCTCACGACGATGACGATCGGTCCGTTCGCGGCTCCAATCGCGCCGTCGAGCAAAGCCGCGATGCCGACCGCCGCCGCCCCTTCTACAACGAGCCGCTCTTCGCGATACGCGTGCACGATGCCGCGCGCGATCGACACTTCATCGAGCAGCACGACATCGTCGATGAGATCGCGCGTCATCGCGAACGTATGTCTGTTATCGAGGCCGATGCCGCCGCCGAGCGAATCGGCGAGTGTTTCGAGTTCATCGACGAACACCGGCTTGCCTGCCGCGAGACTCGCATGCATCGCAGCGCCGCGTTCCATCGACACGCCGATCATCTTCACGTCGGCACGAATGCTTTTCGCCGCGAACGCGACGCCGCTGAATAAGCCGCCGCCCGACAAGGGCACGACGATGCTCGCCGCATCGGGCAGCGCTTCGAGAATTTCAAGGCCGATGGTGGCTTGCCCCGCGATCACGCGTTCATCGTCGAAGGGCGGCACGAATGCATAGCCTTCTTCGCGCACGAGACGTTGCGCTTCGACCTGTGCATCGTCCTGACTCTTGCCGACGATGACGACACGCGCGCCGAGCGCGGCCACCGCATCGACCTTGTTCTTCGGCACGAGCGACGACATGCACACTGCAGCTTCGATGCCGAGCGCGCGTGCCGCGTGTGCAACCGCGCGGCCATGATTGCCCGTCGATGCGGTGACGACACGCTTGCAGCCTTGCTCCGCGATCTGTGCGAGCGCATTGGTCGCGCCGCGCAGTTTGAAGCTGCCCGTAGGTTGCAGCGTTTCGAGCTTTAGATGAACGGGCACGCCCGCGATGCGCGAGAGCGACAGCGAATGAACCAGCGGCGTGACGAGCGCGCGGCCTTCGATGCGCTGGCGGGCGCGGTAGACATCGGCGAGCGTGAGTGCGGACATGTGCGGCTGAATTGCGTTTGAGCTAACCATGCAACTCAGTCTAATGTCCTAAAAAATCGTTTTCGATTGTCCTAGTTCATTTAGTTGAAGTCATGCACATGCGGGTACTGACCGAAGACTTCGCGCATCGTTTCGACCGCGCTGCGAAACGTGCTTTCGCCGACTTCCGCGCCCACGCATAGCCGCACCGCATTGGGCCGGTCCGCGCCGCGCACGAGAAACGGATCCGGCGACGTCACGGCGATATTGCGATTGCGCAATTCACGCGTGATGCGCTCCGCTTCCCATTCGTCGGGCACACGCAGCCATACCGAAAGCGCGTTCGGATGACTGCCGAGCACGTATTCGCCGAGCACTTCGCGCACGACGCCCTGGCGTGCCGCGAGCCGCTCGCGCTGAATCTCCACGAGACGTTGCGCCGTGCCATCCGTGATCCAGCGCGCGGTGACTTCCGCGATGGGCGACGTCGCCATCCAGCAACTGACGCGCAGCACGCTTTCCGCACGCAACGCAAGACGCCGCGGCACCGTCATGAAGCCCGTGCGCAAGCCGCTCAATACGGACTTGGTCATGCTCGTGCAGTAGAAAGCGAGTTCCGGAATGAGGCTCGCGATAGGCGTCTGCGTTTTCGCGGGCAACGCGCCATAGACATCGTCCTCGATCACATAGACGCCATAGCGTTCCGCGATGCGCGCAATCGCGCGGCGGCGGGAGTCGGGCATCATCGCGACCGTGGGATTGTTCAGCGTCGGCGTGCAGACGAGCGCGCTCACGCGTTCGCTGTCGCAGACTTCCTCGAAGTGCTCAGGGCGAATGCCGTGCTCGTCGATCTCAAGACCTTTGAGCGTAAACCCCAACACGTTCGCCGATCCGATTACGCCGTGATCGGTGAGGCTTTCGCACAGCACCGTATCGCCCGGCCCGACGATGCTCGCCAGCGCAAGGAAGATGCTATGCGCGACGCCGTTGGTGACGAGCAGCGTCTCGACCTTCGCGGGCATGTTGAGCGAAGCGAGCCATTCGACGCCCGCCTGTCGATGACTGTCGAAGCCCGCAATCGGCCGGAACGCGCGTATCCACGGCTGATCGTCGATGGTCGAAAGCGTCGCGCAGACCTTGCGCCACATCGCGTCATGCTCGGGCGTATGGACGATGCGCGCGATCGAGAAATCGACGACCGAGCGCTCGGCGGTGTCGAGCATGTAATTGGACATCGTTTCGGTCACGCGCGCGCTGACGAAGCTCCCGCGTCCGACCTCGCATCGAATCAGCCCTTGCCGTTCGAGTTCCTTGTAGGCATTGGTGACGGTCTGCACGCTGATCGCGAGATCGGCGGCGACTTCGCGTTGCGGCGGCAACCGTTCGCCCGATGCGAGCGCGCCGCTTTCTATATCGGCGGCCATCGCCTTGACGAGCCGCTTGTACTTCGACTGCACGCCCTGCACGGTACGCACGGCGTCGCGCCATCTTTCATTCACTTGCTGTTCCTCGCATGCCTGGTTCCATGCGCAATAGTGGCCCAAAAGCGCGCGCGAAAATAATTGTCCTAGAGCAATCGGAACAAATATATGGCTTTGTATTCTGCGTCGGTGGCTATGCGGCGAGTGACTCCAAAGCCCCTTGGAGTAAGGGTTTTCCTCGGTCTCTCACATGCAGCGCCGCCCCACTCGACCACGCTTGAAGAACCATTACTACGGGAACGATATGAACACGAAGCGACTGTCTGGAATGCTGGCGGCGGCGTGCGTCGCGGCAGCGAGTCTTGCCGCCTATGCCACGAGCGCGAACGCGGAAACCACGTTGCAGCGCATCCAGCGCACCGGCGAGGTGCGTATCGGCTATGCGAACGAAACGCCCTTCGCCTACACGACGCCCGATGGCACCGTAACCGGCGAATCGCCCGAGATCGCGAAGAAGGTGTTCGCCAAGCTCGGCGTGAAGAAGGTCGATGCGGTGCTGACCGAATGGGGCGCATTGATTCCGGGCCTCAAAGCCGGCCGCTTCGACGTGATTGCAGCGGGCATGTACATCACGCCCGAGCGTTGCAAGCAAGTGGCGTTCGCCGATCCGCAATATCAGATTCCCGACACGCTGCTGACGATGAAGGGCAATCCGAAGAACCTGCACAGCTATGCCGATGTCGCGAAGCAGCCGGACACGAAGCTTGCTGTAATGGCAGGTACGGCGGAACTCGGTTATGCGCGCGCGGCGGGCATCAAGGACGACCAGATTCTTCAGGTTCCGGACACGACCGCGCAATTGCAGGCCGTGCGCGCGCGTCGCGCCGACGCGGCTGTCGGCACCGCATTGACGATGAAGGGCCTCGCCGAAAAAGGCGGCTCGTCGGTCGAGGCGATCAAGCAGTTCAACGACGATCCGAAGCACACAGGCTATGGCGCGCTCGCGTTCCGACCCGAAGACACCGATCTGCGCGACGCCGTCAACAAGGAGCTGCATCAGTGGCTCGGCACCGACGATCATCTGAAGACGGTCGCGCCCTTCGGCTTCGACAAGTCCAACGTGACAGCGAAGAAAGCGCCGGAACTGTGCGCCGGTTGAGCATCGATGCATCGCGACGCGCAGCTTCATCTACTAGCGAGGAACCGTCATGAGTGACCTCCGTGAGCTTCTGCCCTTGATGATGAAGGGCACACTCGTCACGATCCAGATCGCCTTCATCAGCATCCTGCTTGCGATCGTCATGGCGGGCGTCGCGACGGCGTTGCGCGCCGCGCCATACCGTGTCGTGCGATGGATCGGCAACGTGTATGTCGAAGTGTTTCGCGGCACTTCGCTGCTCGTGCAGTTGTTCTGGCTCTTCTTCGTGCTGCCGCTGCCGCCGTTCAACGTGCAACTGACGCCCTTCACGGTCGCCATCGTCGGGCTCGGGTTGCACTACGGCGCGTATGGCTCCGAGATTCTGCGCGGCGCGCTGCGTTCGGTGCCGGGCGGACAGTACGAAGCGGCGCTCGCGCTGAACATGCCGGCCACGGCGCGGCTGCGTCGCATCGTGCTTCCGCAGGCGATGATCAACGCGCTGCCGCCCGCGACGAATCTGATGATCGAACTGTTGAAGGGCACATCGCTCGTCTCGCTGATCACGCTGTCGGATCTCACGTTCCGCGCGCGCCAGCTCGACGAAGCGACCTTCAAGACAGCGGAAATCTTCGGGCTCACGCTGCTCATCTACTTCGTGCTCGCGCAGGTGATCGTCGCCGTGATGCGCGTGTTCGAGCGGCGCGTGAGCAGTCATGTCGCGATCCGTCGCGCGAGCCGCACCTTACCGGGGGCCGCATCATGACGTCGCTGGGTCAACTCTTCGATGTGAAATACGCGCTGCATATCCTGCCGGAACTCGCGCGCGCGGCGACTTATACGATCGGCATCACGCTCGTCGGGTTCGCCATCGCGCTCGTGCTCGGCCTCGTTCTCGCCATCATGCGGCGCAGCGATTTCGCGCCGCTCGCGAAGACGACTGCGTTCTTCATCGAGTTCATACGCAGCACGCCGCTGTTGATTCAGGTGTACGTGCTCTTCTATGTCGCGCCGCTTTACGGCTTCACGATGTCGGCGTTGACGGCGGGCACGCTCGGCATCGCGGTCCATTACGCATGCTATGTGTCCGAGGTGTATCGCGCGGGACTCAACGGCGTTGCTCGCGGACAATGGGAAGCATCGTGCGCGCTGTCGCTCAGGCCGTGGCGCACCTATACCGGCGTGATTCTGCCGCAAGCGATCCGCCCGGTGATTCCCGCGCTCGGCAACTACCTTGTTGCGATGTTCAAGGACACGCCGGTGCTCTCCGCGATCACCGTCGTCGAACTGATGCAGCAGGCGAAGAACATCGGCTCCGAGACCTTTCGCTATCTCGAACCCATCACGATGACCGGAATCTTCTTTCTCATCATCAGCGTGACGTTCGCTTCGGGCGTGCGTCATATCGAACGGCGCGTGAGGCTGCCATGACCGCGACTCAATACCAGGAGCAGCAGATGAAACGGGATTTCGACCCCGCGCTCGGCCGCGCAGCCGACGCCAGCGCGAACACGCCGATGGTGCGCTTTCGCAACGTCACCAAACGCTACGGCCCGCTGACCGTGCTCGACGGCCTCGATCTCGATGTCGCGCCGAACGAGAAGGTGGCGATCATCGGGCCGAGCGGCTCGGGCAAGTCCACGCTATTGCGCGTACTGATGACGCTCGATCCGCTGACCGATGGCGTCATCGAAGTGGACGGGCAGCCGCTCACGCACGAAATGCGCGGCGGCAAGCTCGTGCCCGCATCGCCGCGGCATGTTCGTCAGGTTCGCAGCAAGATCGGCATGGTGTTTCAGAGCTTCAATCTCTTTCCACACATGACCGCGCTCGCGAATACGATCGAAGCGCCAATGAGCGTGCTCGGATTGTCGAAGAAGGAAGCGACCGAGCGCGCGCGCGAACTGCTGTCGCTCGTCGGCCTCGCGGAGAAGTGCGAGCATTACCCGTCGCAATTGTCGGGGGGACAGCAGCAGCGCGTCGCGATTGCGCGAGCGCTCGCCATGCGGCCGAAGATCATGCTGTTCGACGAAGTGACATCCGCGCTCGATCCCGAACTATGCGGCGAAGTGCTCAACGTGATTCGCCGTCTCGGCGAAGAACACAACCTGACGATGCTGATGGTCACGCACCAGATGGGCTTCGCGAAAGAGTTCGCCGATCGCGTGTGTTTCTTCTCGCAAGGCAAGATCATCGAACAGGCGCCGCCGCAGCAGTTCTTCAGCGCACCGCAGCATGAGCGCACGCGGCAGTTCCTGCGTGCGGTGACCGAGGCGCTTTGATTCGTTGCTGCGCGCGGCGCGGGTGCGGCTTACTGCGTGCTCGCCGTCAGCGGCGTATAGGTTCCCGTGAGTGCCTTGAGGAACGCGACGATCGACTCGACATCCGCTTCCGATAGCTTCGTTCCCACTTCGTACTTCGCCATGTCGCGAACGGCCTGATGCAGGTCGTTCACGTTGCCGTCGTGGAAATACGGCGCGGTCAGCGCAACGTTGCGCAGTCCCGGCACCTTGAAGCGATGCAGATCGCCCGGATCGCGTGTCACGTTCGCGCGGCCTTTGTCCGCATCCGTCAATGCAACGCCGCGCGCCGCGAAGTAATCGCCGGCGAGTCCCATCCGTTCATACGACTGGCCGCCGAGATTCGCGCCGACGTGACAGGTCGCGCAACGGTTCGCCTTGAATAGCTGATAGCCGCGCAATTCCTGCTCGTTGAGTGCGGTCTTGTCGCCGCGAAGATAGGCGTCGAAACGGCTCGGCGTGAGCAAGGTCTTTTCGAATTCGCCGATGGCGTCCGTGATGTCGTCGCCCGACCAGCCGCGTTCATACACACTCGTGAAGGCGCGCGTGAACTCCGCATCCTTGTTCAGCTTCCCGATGATCTGATCCCACGAAACCGAAGCCATCTCGACCGGATTCAGCGGCGGCCCGCCCGCCTGATCCTGCAGCGTCGCGGCACGTCCGTCCCAGAACTGCGCGTGATTCAGCGCCGCGTTGAATACGGTCGGCGCGTTCACGCCGCCGAGTTGACCGCCCACGCCGAGCGATAGCTTGCGGTTGTCGACGCCGCCGGTTCCGAGGCCATGACAGCTCGCACACGAGATCGAATTGTCAGACGACAGGCGCGGATCGTGGAACAGGCGCATGCCGAGCGCGACCTTGCGCGCATCGACGGGCAGCGATGCCGGCAAGGGCTGCACCGGCTCGTTCGCGAATTCGTCGCTTACGCCGTGCGTCGCATAGTTCGCTTTGCGGACATCGGCGATCCATTCGAGCAGCATGTCGCGATCATCCTGCGTCAGGCCCGTGCTCCAGTGCACGGCGCGGAACGCAGCGGGCGGCATCGTGCCGTCTTTCACGACTGTTTCGAGCTTGGCGATATCGGCTTCAGGCGCGGGCGTGCCGTCTTCGAGAGCGTTGTACAGCGCGTCGATACGGAAATGACGCAGCCCTTTCTCGACGTCATGCTTCGATAACTGCGCGATGCCAGGCCATGTCGAATACGACGGCAATTCGGCCTTCGTCGAATGGCAGTAATAGCATGCGTTGCGGTTCAGCACGTTGCGAATGGAACCCGCTTGCGCCGACGACACCGGTCCTTCTGCGGCCTTGCTCGCATACGCCGTGTCGTGCAGATACGCATAACCCGACATGCCCAGATATCCTGCAATGAAGACCCCCGCGACCGCTAACAACGACTTCTTCAACATGTTTGACATCGACTGGCTCTAGCTTTCGAATTAGTTGGCTAGCGATGCTAACGAACGCGGCCGGAATCGTGGTTGAGAGCCGTCAACGTTCTTTCCCGGACAACTTGTCGCGCTTGATGCGTGGCGTCGAATGCCGTGCGCCATGGCGTCGCATGAGCGTCGAGGACCGTTTATTGCTTCCCGCTCATTCGATGACCACCGGAGAGTGCGATGCCCCCCACCCTGCATAAAGTCGCGCGTTTCGCGGATCTGTCCGCCGGGCGCGGCACGCGCGTGTGCGTCAAGAGCGAAGACAAGGACGCGAAGGACATTCCGATCCTCCTCGTGCGCGACGGAGAGAATGTGCGCGCGTACACCGCCAAATGCCCGCATGCGGGCGGACCGCTCGACGAAGGCGCGATTTGCAACGGACGCATCGTGTGTCCGTGGCACAAAGGCACGTTCGATGTCGGCGACGGCAGTCTCGTCGAGCCGCCGCCTTTGAAGGCGTTGACGCGCTATGAAGCGATGCTCAAGGACGGCGATGTGTATGTGTCCGCGCAACCCATGGAGAGCGGCGACGTATCGCAGAAGCAGACCAACGATAACCGGACCATGCTCATCGTGGGCGCGGGCGCGGCGGGCGCGGCCGCTTGCTCGGCGTTGCGCGAAGCCGGTTTCGGCGGACGCATCGTGTTGGTCGGCGGCGACGCGCGCGAGCCGTACGATCGCACCTCGCTCAGCAAGTTCACGCTCGCGGGCGACATGCCACCCGACGACGTTCCGCCCCTGCTCGACGACGATTTCTTCGCGAAGCACGACATCGAACGCAACGAATCGCCTGCCGTTCATCTCGACGCGAAGAACCGGCGCGTCGAACTCGCAAACGGACACAAGATCGATTACGACGCCGCGCTCGTCTGCACCGGCGGCGTGCCGAAGCCGCTCACGATGCCCGGCGCAAACCTCGCGCATGTACATCTGCTGCGCACTCGCGACGATGCGCGTGCGATCCTCGGATCGCTCGAACAGCACAAGCGCGCGGTGATCGTCGGTGCGAGTTTCATCGGGCTCGAGGCGGCTTCATGTCTGAGGAAGCGAAACGTCGACGTGACCATCGTCGCGCCGGGCAAGGTGCCGTTCGCGAAGCAGTTCGGCGAGCGCATCGGCGAGATGTTCAGAAAGCTGCACGAGAAGAACGGCGTGACGTTTCATATGAATGCACGCGTAAGCACATTCAGGGGCGGCAACGCGGTAAGCGAAGTGATCCTCGATTCCGGCGAGAAGATCGCAGCCGATGTCGTGCTCGCGGGCACGGGCGTCGATCCCGCCACGTCGTTTCTTGCGGACGTCGAGCTCGCGGACGATGGCGGCATCGATGTGGACACGTCCATGCTCGCCGCGCCCGCGCTCTATGCCGCCGGCGATATCGCGCGCTTTCCGTTGCCGCGCTCGGACCAGCGCGTGCGCATCGAGCATTGGCGTGTCGCGCAGCAACATGCGCGCGTCGCCGCGTACAACATGGCGGGCAGCGCACGCACGTATGTCGGCGTTCCTTACTTCTGGACCTATCACTACGAGAAGACCTTCGACTATCTTGGACATGTCAGCGAGCCCGACAGCATCGAAATAGACGGCGATCTCGAAGCGCAGCATTTCATCGCGTATCTGATGAAGGATGGACGCGTGGGCGCGGTGGTCGCGTGCGAACACGACGCCGCCGTGTGCCGTCTCGCCGAAGCGATGCGCGAGCCGCTCACGCTCGAAGACGCACGTCGCATCGCCAACGCCTGAGCGCGCGAACATGGCCACGAAACGCGCCGATATCGACCCGCAACAGACGCCCGCATCGCTCGACGAATGCCGGCGTTGCGCGCTCTGGGAACACGCGACGCAAGCGGTGCCGGGCAACGGTCCGCGTCATGCCCCGATCATGATCGTCGGCGAGCAGCCGGGCGATCAGGAAGACTTGCAGGGCAAGCCGTTCGTCGGGCCTGCCGGCGCGATGCTCGATCGCGCGCTCGAAGAAGCGGGCGTCGCGCGCAAGGAGGTGTATGTAACGAACGCGGTCAAGCACTTCAAGTGGGAACCGCGCGGCAAGCGGCGTCTGCACAAGACGCCTGCGCAGCGCGAGATCGATGCCTGCCATTACTGGCTCGATCGCGAGACAGGCGATGTTGCGCCGCAAGTGATCGTCGCGCTCGGCTCGACTGCGCTCAAGTCCGTGTTGCGCGATTCGAAGGCGACCCTGCAGGCCTCGATGGGGCACGCGCTCGAACACGAGGGACATGCGATCGTCGCGACCTATCATCCTTCGTTCGCGTTGCGCGCGCCCGATCCGGAGACACGCGAGCGTGCATACAAGGCAATCGTCGAAGCGTTGCGCGATGCACATCGGCTCGTCGCGCGTCATCGGAAATAGCGTTGAGGGAATGACTATGACAACGAGCGCAAAGTCAGCAGCGAAAAAGAAGAATAGCGGCAAGCGGCCCAGCACGCGCCAGCGGCATTCGCTTGCGAGCGTCCGCAAGAAGCCGGAGCGCACGACGCATCGCTGGTCGCATCATGTGATGGAAACGAGCGATGCAATGGATATTCAGCGCGACATCTTCAAGACCGGCAACGCGCAGGAGATCGCCGATTCGCTCAAGCGCTCGTCGACGCGCAGCACCCGCCGCAAGGGCTCGCCGTTTCAATCGGCAATGTCGATGCTGAACTTCTACATCAATCGCGCGGGGCGCAATCTGCCGAAGTCGCGCAAGAGCACGCTGGAACGCGCGAAAAAACGCTTGCGCGAAGCGTTCGGACGCAAGCCCTGAAACGTCCGCGCGGCCTCGTCGGAACGAGGCCGCGCGCGTTGCGTGGCTACCGCTTCTCCATGAAGATCAGGGTTGCCGCTGACCGCCCTGATGCTGTGGCAACGGCTGATTCTGCTGCTGCTGACCGCTCTGCTGATCCTGTTGCGGTTGCCCCGGCGACCGGTCTTGCTGGCCGTGCTGCTTGGGCGTCGATGGCTGATTGCCCGTTTGCTTTTGATTTCCGCTCATGAAGCCCTCCTGGCTAAGTCATCGCGTAGGTTAAAAGCCGCGGCTTGCGCCGCACGATAGTGCGAGCATCGCGCGTACCAGAACGGACGTCCACATTATGCGGGCGCTTCGCAACGTCACGAGGAACGTCTCTTGCTCCCGCTAAAAGACGATGCGACCCGCTCAAAGGAGACAGCAATGGCGCAAGAACCTCCTCTCAATCCCGGCGATGAAGCCGAGCCCGGCGTGCCCGGTACCGGCGAAGACATCTGTCCGGACTGCAACGGCTCGGGCAAGTTCGAAGGCGCCGACTGCAAGATGTGCGGCGGAACGGGCAAGGTGACGCAAGGCATCGGCGGCGGTTGAATCGACGTTTCAGGAGTCACGTTTGAAAACGCATCCGAGCCATCTGGCAGGCACGGTCGCGCTCGCGTTGTTGCTCGCGAGCGGCGCGGCCATCGCCGACGATTACGCGAACGACTTTGGCCCGAACCCGACGCTGCCCGCACCGCGCAGAGCGATGATGCCGACGGTGAACATCGCGCCTGCCAAACCTTGGGCGCAGGGACAAAAACCCATCGCGCCCGAGGGTTTCGATGTGACCGCGTTCGGCACGGGGCTCGAACATCCGCGCTGGCTTGCGACGCTGCCCAATGGCGACGTGCTCGTCGCCGAAAGCAATGCGCCCGCGAAGCACGACGAAAACGCCGGCATCAAAGGCTTCGTCATGAAGAAGGTGATGAAGCGCGCGGGCGCGGCCGTTCCAAGCCCGGACCGCATCATGCTGCTGCGCGATGCCGATGGCGACGGAATCGCTGAAACGCGCAGCGTGTTCATCGACAAGCTGCATTCGCCGTTCGGCATGGCGCTCGTCGGCGACGATCTCTACGTCGCGGATACCGACGCGATCCTGCGCTTCAAGTACGAAAACGGCACGACGCAAATCACGACGCCGGGCGAGAAGTTCATCGACTTGCCTGCCGGCGATATCAACCATCACTGGACGAAGAACATCATCGCGAGCCGCGACGGAAGGAAGCTCTACGTGACGGTCGGCTCGAACAGCAATGTGGCGGAGAACTGCATCGACGCGGAGAACGGCCGCGCGGCGATCATGGAAG
This sequence comes from Caballeronia sp. LZ008, assembly GCF_031451435.1. NCBI lineage: Bacteria > Pseudomonadati > Pseudomonadota > Betaproteobacteria > Burkholderiales > Burkholderiaceae > Caballeronia > Caballeronia sp. LZ008. The sequence goes on from NZ_JARUXK010000004.1 coordinate 1,135,461, forward strand.
TCGATATCGAATCGAAGCAGTCGCGCCTCTTCGCGACGGGCTTGCGCAATCCGAACGGCATGGCGTGGCAGCCGCAGAGCGGCGCGCTCTGGACCGTGGTCAACGAGCGCGACGAACTCGGCAACGACCTCGTGCCGGACTATCTGACCTCCGTGAAAGACGGCGCTTTCTATGGCTGGCCATACAGCTATTACGGTCAGCATGTCGATGATCGCGTGAAGCCGCAACGCGCGGATCTCGTGCAATCGGCGATCGCGCCGGACTATGCGATCGGCGCGCACACCGCTTCGCTCGGTCTCGCGTTTTATGACGGCACCGCATTTGCGCAACGCTATCGAAATGGCGCGTTCATCGGTCAGCATGGTTCGTGGAATCGCAAGCCGAGAAGTGGCTACAAGGTTATCTTCGTGCCCTTCGACAATGGCAAGCCTTCAGGACCGCCCGAAGATATTCTGACGGGCTTTCTGTCGTCGGATGGTCATGCGCTCGGCCGTCCTGTCGGCGTGGCGATCGATGGCAAAGGCGCATTGCTCGTCGCCGACGATATCGGCAATACGGTGTGGCGGGTCGCGCCCGCCGCGAAATAAATGGCCGCGCGAAAGTCGGCACGCGGCGCGCCAGGTCTCTTCGCGCTCGCGGAAAAGCAGATCGTCGGGCTTTACGATGCGGGCGTGATGTCGCCTGCGGTGCTGCATCACGTCGTCGCGGCTTACGCGAATAGCAGCATCGACTGGAACGAAGATGGCACGCTGAAAACCGTCGATGGCCATACGGTGCACGAAGCCGTCGTGCTCGTGATGATGCCGGGACGTGCGTTGAAGAACGCACGCAAGGACTTCATCTCCGTGGTCGAACATCTCGCGGGCGGCGCGCGCGAGACGCAAGAGGACGAAGCGCAAGCCGAGGACGACGAAGATCTCCTGACTCAACTGGGCGGCGACCCATCGCCGCCGCGCGCGAAGGCGCGCGCCGCGAAGAAGAGCACGGAAGAAGAAGCCGAGCCGAAGCGCGCGGCGTTCAATCCGCTCGTCGGCGCGCGTGCCGTGCGCAAGTAGCGGCATCACGGCACGCGCCGGTCGCGATCAATGCGGCACGCCCGGCGCGATGAGATCGAGCAGATCGTCCATGTCGAATGGCTTCGCGAGAATGGGCACGCCGAGATGCTTCGCGCGTTCGAGTTCATCGGCATAACCCGTCATCAGCACGAGCTTCTGCGATGGCAAACGCGACATGATCTGCTCGGCCAGATCGATGCCGTTCATGCGGCCCGGCATCTGCACATCCGACAACACGAGATCGAATCCATAACCTTCGCCCAATAGCGCGAACGCGGCATCGGCGCTTTCTTCGTGATGCACCGCGCAGCCGAGCACTTCGAGCACCGCCGTCACGCCCGCCGCGACATCCGCGTTGTCTTCCACGAGCAGCACCGACGTGCCGCGCAACGGCTGGTCTTCTTCATCGGATAAGGGCACGATCGGCGGCGTCTCGACATCGGGCGGCACATAGGCCTTCGATTCCTTCGGTGCCGGACCATGATGGCGCGGCAAATAGAGGCGCACGGTCGTGCCCGATCCCGCCACGCTCGTGATGCGCGCCGTGCCGCCCGCCTGCTCGCACGCGGCGAGCACCTGCGTGAGGCCGAGGCCCGTGCCCGCGCCGCGCTGCTTCGTCGTGAAGAGCGGCTCGAACGCGCGGCGCTGCACTTGCTCGGTCATGCCTTCGCCGTTGTCGGTGATCGAGACGAGCACGTATTCGCCATCGGGAATATCCGTTTCCGCGCCGCGCACGCGCGCGTTCTGGCAACGGATCAGCACGCGCCCGCCGTGCGGCATCGCATCGCTCGCATTTACCGCGACGTTCACGAGCGCGATCTCCAGTTCGACCCGATCGGCCATGACGCGCCACAGATCGGGCGATAACTCCAGCGTCACCGCGACGGACGGATGCACCGATTTCTTCACGAGATCGAGCACGCTTCGCAGCCAGTCGGCGGGATCGACGAGCTCGCGTTTCAGCGGCTGCTTGCGCGCGACGCTCATCAGCCGCCGCGCGAGCGATTCGGCCCCGGCCGTGGCACGTTCCACCGCGAGCACTTCGCTTTCGACGTCGTTGAAGCGCTTGTGTCGGGCAAGCTCCATGTTCGAGCCGACGACCATCAGCAGATTGTTGAAGTCGTGCGCGACGTTCGCGACGAGATTGCCGAGCGCGCCCATGCGCCGCAATTGCCGGCTCGACGCCTCGACGGAAAGGCGCGTCGCGACTTCGGCCTGCCAGCGTTCCCATGCGGCCTGCTCGGCATTGAGCCGGCGGATCGAGAACAGGATCAGCAGCCACACCGCGATGCACGGCACGAGCGCGATCGTCGCGACGAGCGCAAGGTGATTGCGCCAGCGAGCGAGAACAGCGGAGGCCGCATAGCCCGTCGACACATAGAGCGGATAGTCGCCCACGCGTCTGAACGCGAGCAAGCGATCGACGTGATCAACGGTCGAACGAAGACGCATGCTGCCGTAAAGCTCGTTGTTGCGAAACGCGGCGGTAAAGGGTGTATTGGTCGCGGGTTGCCTGCTCTCCATGGCGGCCGGAAAGCGCGCGAGGATATTGCCGTCGCGCCGATAAAGCCCGATGACGACCGCCTTGTCGCCCGCCGCGAGTTCGCGATAAAAGTCGGTGAGGTAGTCGCGCTTCAACGCAATCGACACGACGCCCAGAAACTTCCCGTTTCGGCCGATGCGTCCCATCGTCGTCGTGAAGACATCCGAGCGCGCCACCTTGCCGCGCAAGGGCAACGAAAAGTACGTGACGGGCGCCACCGCACGCGCGGACTGAAAATCGTCGCGATCCTCGATCGATATCGCGGGCGCGGGATACCACCGGCTATTGGCGAGCAGCGCGCCTTTCTCGCCGAACACGGAGATCGCCGCGATTTGCGCGAGCGTGCCGCTCATGTCGTCGAGCGTGCGATGCAGCTCCGCTTCGCGGCTCTTGATGAGCGCGTCGTCGCTATCGCCGAGCAGATCGACGATGCGCGTCTCCAGTTGCTGATTGAGGTCGATCACTTTCAGCGCGTGCTCGTCGGCGACGCGCGTGAGGCGTTCCGTGAGTTCCCGCGCATCGGCGAAGCGGCGCTGATGATCGTAGTAGCCGTAGATGCAAAGGCACGCGACCGGAATGACGATGGATGCGCCCAATACGAGCAGCAGCACCTTGCGCATCGATGCGAAATGGCGGGCAGGCAGCGGCAGATCGAATGTCGCGGTCTCTGTGGAGTCCAAGCGTTGCGTCTCCGAGGAAGTCGACCGGCATATCGTAACCGGCGAGGAGTCGGAGCGGTATGAAGAATGAAGAAAACGCCGGCATTCTCTTTAAACGCGGCGAGTGCATCGGTCGCCGGCGGCCTTTCTTCTGATTTAGCCAGGCGCATGCCTGGCCACTCGTCGCAGGGCTTGTGGACCCGGCGCGAGCGTCGGCTTCAGCCGGCCATTTCGCGATCGGGCGTCGCGGATATGCGATGAATCGCGAGATCGGCGCCATTGAACTCTTCTTCGCGATCGAGCCGCAGGCCCACTGTCATCTTGATGGCGCCATACACGAGCGCACCGCCCGCGAGCGCGAGCACGACGGCGCCCGCCGTGCCGATGAGCTGCGACCCGATCGATACACCGCCGATGCCGCCGAACGCCTTCTGCCCGAACACGCCCGCCGCGATGCCACCCCACGCGCCGCACATGCCGTGCAGCGGCCACACGCCGAGCACGTCGTCGATGCGCCAGCGGTTCTGCACGCAGGTGAACATCTGTACGAAAAGCACGCCCGCGACCGCGCCGACGATCAGCGCGCCGAGCGGATGCATGAGGTCCGAGCCCGCGCATACCGCGACGAGACCCGCGAGCGGCCCGTTATACGTGAAGCCCGGATCGTTGCGGCCCGCGAACCATGCGGCGAGCGTGCCGCCGACCATCGCCATCAGCGAGTTGACGGCGACGAGGCCGCTGATCTTGTCGACGGTCTGCGCGCTCATCACATTGAAGCCGAACCAGCCGACCGCAAGCACCCACGCGCCGAGCGCGAGAAACGGAATGCTCGACGGCGGATGCGCGGCGATGCGCCCGTCCTTGTGATAACGCCCGTGACGCGGCCCGAGCAGCAGCACGGCGGGCAACGCGACCCAGCCGCCGAACGCATGCACGACGACCGAGCCGGCGAAATCATGAAACGGCGCGCCGAACGCGTGCGTCAGCCACGCCTGAATGCCGAAACGCTCGTTCCACGCGACGCCTTCCAGTAAGGGATAAATGAAGCCGACGATCACGCAGGTCGCGAACAGTTGCGGATTGAACTTGGAGCGCTCCGCAATGCCGCCCGACACGATCGCCGGAATCGCCGCGGCGAAGGTCAGCAGAAAGAAGAAGCGCACGAGCGCATAGCCGTTGTGCTGCGCGAGGATATCGGCGCTGTGCATGAACTGCACGCCGTACGCGATGTTGTAGCCGATGAAGAAGTACGCAAGCGTCGATACGGCGAAGTCCACGAGGATCTTCACGAGCGCATTCACTTGATTCTCGCGGCGCACGGTGCCGAGTTCGAGAAAGGCGAAACCTGCGTGCATCGCAAGCACCATCGCGGCGCCTAACAGCAGAAAAAGAGTGTCGGTTCCGGATTGGAGTGCCTGCATGATTCGAGCGATTGGTCTGAAAGAGGCGCACGTTTTGCAAGTTCCGGGCCAACTTGGCGCAGACGGCATCCAAACGGTGCAGACGCTTTGCGCAGCGCGGATTGGCATGGTGCAACAGGCCGCGACGCTAACTTTTTCGGTGCGCCCGATCTTGGTGCAGTGCCCCGTTGCATGGCATTGAATGCACCGCGCAAGAGCCAAATATTTCGATGCGAAGGGACGTCGTAGGCTTATCGCAAGCACGCGATGCGATGCACGTTCGCGTTGCGCGGCGAGTATTCTGAAGACTGGTCGCGTGCAAAACGGAGTGGCCATGACCTCACGCATCGAACGATTTGGCGAGCACGTACGCATGGAATCGCATGAGCGCGATCCGCGTGTCGTCACGGTCGTGCTCGATCGGCCCGCGCGTCGCAATGCCGTCGATCGTTCCATGGCCGACGCATTGCGAGAGGCGTTCGAGCGCTTCGATGCCGACGATGCGTTATCCGTCGCCGTGCTATGGGGCGCGGGCGGCACGTTCTGCGCGGGCGCTGATCTGTCCGCACTCAACGATGACGCGCGCCGCAACGAGATCCATGCCGACGGCAGCGGCCCCGGCCCGATGGGACCGACGCGGCTCGCGCTGCACAAACCCGTGATCGCCGCCATCGCCGGTCATGCGGTCGCGGGCGGACTCGAGCTTGCCGCGTGGTGCGACCTGCGCGTCGTCGAGGAACACGCGGTGCTGGGCGTGTTCTGCAGACGCGTCGGCGTGCCGCTCATCGATGGCGGCACGATACGGCTGCCGCGTCTCATCGGCATGTCGCGCGCGCTCGATCTGATCCTCACTGGCCGCGCCGTCGATGCTGACGAAGCGCTCGCTATCGGCCTTGTGAATCGCATTGCGCCGGCGGGCGAAGCGCGCAATGTCGCCGAAGCGCTCGCATGGGAACTGGCCGCGCTGCCGCAGGCCGCGTTGCGCGCCGACTTATGCTCCGCGCACGACAACGCGTTCGAAGCCGACCTGGGCCGCGCCTTGCAGCGCGAAGGCGCGAGCGGATATCGCGCGGTGTTCGATGAAGGTCTCGAAGGCGCGACGCGTTTCATCGCAAGACATCGGGACTGAAAGGACGAGCGACATGAACTCAGTGTTCGAGAACCGTAGGGAAGCGGGCCGCGAGCTCGCGCAGCATCTCGGCGCGTATGCGGACCGTGACGACGTCACCGTGCTCGCATTGCCGCGCGGCGGCGTGCCCGTGGCATACGAAGTCGCACGTGCATTGCGCGCACGGCTCGATGTGCTCGTCGTGCGCAAGCTCGGCGTGCCGGTGCAGCCGGAACTCGCGATGGGCGCGATCGCATCCGGCGATGCGTTCTTTCTCGACGAGCGCATCGTGGAATATGCAGGCGTCGGGAAAGACGAACTCGATCGCGTGATCGCGATGGAGCGCGCCGAGCTCGAGCGGCGCGAGGCGCTGTATCGCGGCGACATGCCGCCGCTCGATATGAACGGACGCGTGGCGATCGTCGTCGATGACGGCATGGCGACCGGCGCAACGATGAAGGCCGCGGCGATGTCCTTGCGTCATGCGCGCCCGTCGAAGATCGTCGCGGCGCTGCCCGTTGCGCCGCTCGATTCGGAAGCGCGCGTGGAAGATATCGTCGATGAATTCGTCTGCGTGATGCGGCCGCATCGATACTTCGGCGTCGGGCAGTTCTACATCGACTTCGATCAGACGAGCGACGACGAAGTGCGCGAGTTGCTCGATGCGGCCCGCAAGGATGTTTAGCGCAGCCAGGGCGCGTCGTGCGATTCCTGCGTCTTGCCGTATTTTTCACGCGCGGCCTTCAACGACTGCTTCTCGATGACGCCTTCGTCCACGAGCGATTTCAGCGCGGCGATGACGATCGATACGCGATCCACTTCGAAGAACTCACGCAACGATTGACGCGTATCGCTGCGGCCGAAGCCATCGGTGCCGAGCGTGACGTAACGGCGCGGCACATACGCGCGAATCAGTTCGGGCACCGCGCGCACATAGTCCGTCGCCGCGATCACCGGCCCGCGCGATGATTCGAGCGCGCGCGTGACGAAGGGCACGCTCGCATCGTCGTCGGAGAGGCGCGCCGCGCGCTCGCATGACGCGCCATCGCGATGAAGCTCCGTGAAGCTCGTCACGCTCCACACGGCGGCGTCGATGTTCCAGTCGTCTTTGAGCATCATGCGCGCGGCGATCGCTTCGTTGAGGATCGCGCCCGAGCCGAGCAATTGCACTTGCGCATTGGCATCGCCGCCGATGCGATAGATGCCGCGCAAAATGCCTTCGCGCGTGGACGCATTCAGCGCACTGCCGGGCGCGGAAGGCTGCGCGTAGTTTTCATTCGTCACCGTGATGTAATAGAACACGTCGTTCTGGCGTTCCATCATCTCCTGCATGCCTTCATCGACGATAGCCGCGACTTCGTACGCGAACGCGGGATCGTAAGCGCGGCAGTTCGGAACCGTCGATGCAGAGAGATGGCTCGTGCCGTCCTGATGCTGCAAGCCTTCGCCGCCGAGCGTCGTGCGGCCCGCCGTCGCGCCGATGAGAAAGCCGCGCGAACGCTGATCCGCGGCCGCGAAAATCAGATCGCCGATGCGCTGAAAACCGAACATCGAGTAATAGATGTAGAACGGCAGCATCGGCAGATCGTGCACGCTGTATGAAGTCGCCGCCGCGATCCACGACGACACTGCGCCCGCCTCCGAAATGCCTTCTTCGAGAATCTGCCCGCGCGTGTCCTCGCGGTAATAGAGCATCGAGCCCATGTCTTCCGGCTCGTATAACTGGCCGAGCGGCGAATAGATGCCCACTTGCCTGAAGAGATTCGCCATGCCGAACGTGCGCGCCTCGTCCGCGACCACAGGGACGACGCGCGGTCCGAGCGTCTTGTCCTTCAGCAAGCTGCCGAGCATGCGGACGAAAGCCATCGTCGTGGACATTTCCTTCGCTGATGCGTCGAGCGCGAACTGGCCCCACGTAGCGAGCGCGGGCGGCGTGATGCCAAGCGAAGCCTTCGCGCGCCGTCGCGGCAGATAACCGCCCAACGCCGCACGACGCTCGTGCAGATAGCGCATTTCGGGCGCGTCATCCGCGGGCTTGTAGAACTTGAGCTGCTCGACATCGTTATCGGAGAGCGGCAGGCGGAAACGATCGCGGAACTGCTTGAGATCGTCGAGATCGAGCTTCTTCTGTTGATGCGTCGTCATGCGGCCCTGCCCCACCGCGCCCATGCCGAAGCCCTTCATCGTCTTCGCGAGAATCACCGTCGGCTGGCCCTTGTGCGAAAGCGCCTTCGCATAAGCGGCGTGGAGCTTGCGCACGTCGTGACCGCCACGGCGCAAACGGTCGATATCTTCATCCGACATATGCGCGACGAGCGCCGCGAGTTCCGGATTCTGCCCGAAGAAGCGCTCGCGGTTATAGCGGCCGTCATTCGCCGAGAAAGTCTGGAATTGGCCGTCGACGGTATGCGCAAATGCGCGCAGCAATGCATTGGAGCGATCGCGCGCGAACAGCGCGTCCCAGTCCGAGCCCCACAAGACCTTGATGACGTTCCAGCCCGCGCCGGTGAATTGCGCTTCGAGTTCATCGACGATGCGCCCGTTGCTGCGCACAGGGCCATCGAGCCGCTGCAGATTGCAGTTGATGACGAACACGAGGTTATCGAGCTGCTCGCGCGCTGCGAGCGACAGCGCGCCGATCGATTCCGGCTCGTCCATTTCGCCATCGCCGAAGAAGCCCCAGACCTTGCGGCCTTCCGTGTTCTTGAGATTGCGGTTCTGCAAATAGCGCATGAAGCGCGCTTGATAAATGGAATTGATAGGACCGATGCCCATCGACCCAGTGGGGAACTGCCAGAAATCCGGCATCAGCCAGGGATGCGGATAAGAGCACAAGCCCGGTCCCGCGATCTCGCGCCGATAATGCTTCAGATGTTCTTCGCCGAGAAAGCCTTCGAGAAACGCGCGCGCATAGACGCCCGGCGACGAATGCGGCTGAAAGTAGACGATATCGCCGCCATGCGTTTCATTCGCGGCTTCAAAGAAGTGATTGAAGCCGACCTCGAAAAGATCCGCCGCCGATGCATAACTTGCGATATGGCCGCCGAGTTCGCCATAAGCCCGATTCGCGCGCACGACCATCGCGAGTGCATTCCAGCGCAACACCGCGGCGAGCTTTTCCTCGATGTCGAGATTGCCGGGATAAGGCTGTTGCTGCGCCACGGGAATCGTATTCGCATAAGGCGTCGCGCGCGCCCGCGCCGATTCGACGCCGACCGACAGCGCGTGCTCCGCGAGCCGGTCGAAAAGATACTGCGCGCGATCCTTGCCTACGTGTTCGACGACCGCATCGAGCGCCTCCAGCCATTCGGCGGTCTCGCCGGGATCGATGTCCTCGCGTCCCTTGGCAATGGAAAGAAGCTGGGTGGTACCGCTCGACAAGTCCGTCATGGCGCGACTCCGCGTTGGCTAGAGAATACGCTCAAGCATATCCAATGATGCGCAGAATGTGCGTCTCATTTGGCTGCCTTCTCGCTTTGCTGTAGTGTGTTTATTCTTCGGAAACGCCAAAAACCAGAATCTTTCGACTATGACAGCACACTCGAAGCAGCGCCTCGACCGCATCGACATTGGCATATTGAATGAGCTACAGCAAAACGCGCGCATCACCAATTCGGAACTCGCCCGCGCCGTCAATCTTTCGCCGACGCCCTGCTTCAACCGCGTGCGCGCGCTGGAGAAGGCGGGCCTTTTCAAGCAGCACGTCACCTTGCTGAATCCGGAAGCGCTCGGGCTTTCCATCAACGTCTTCATTCAGGTCAGTCTGGAAAAGCAGATCAAGGATGCGCTTGCCCGTTTCGAGCAAGCGATCAGCGAGCGGCCCGAAGTGATGGAGTGTTATCTGATGACGGGCGATGCCGATTACCTGTTGCGCGTCGTATTGCCAGACGTCGCCGCGCTGGAGCGCTTCATCCTGGAACGGCTCACGAAGATGCCAGGCGTTTCCAACATTCGTTCGAGCTTTGCGCTCAAACAGGTGCGCTATAAAACCGCGCTGCCGTTGCCCGCCTCGGGATTGACCCTGCCCGATCAGAATGCCGACGAGGCAGAATGGACCTGATGGATAGTGCAACGAGCGGTCGATCCTTCCGACAGCACTAAACATTCCTGTAATTCTTGCGATGACGCGGTGCATCGCCTATAACTCGTGTGGCCTGTGCGGCATGTTTTCCCGGCTTGACGTGTTCTCCGACGAATTACCACGCACGCGAGAAAGACATGAACATCGAAACCGTACGTGTATTCATCATGACGCGCGGCGTCGATTTCGCGATCATGGTGATCGGCGCGATCGCGCTGTGGATCATCGGGCGCTGGCTGATCGGTCTCGTCACGAGCACGATGCGCAAGCTTCTTTCGCGCAACGGCCGCGTCGATCCCACGCTCGCGCATTATCTCGGCTCCATCGTCGGCGTCATTCTCAATCTGCTGCTCGTACTCGCGATTCTGCAGATTTTTGGCGTGCAGACGACGTCTTTCGCGGCGTTGCTCGCGGGTCTCGGTCTCGCTATCGGCACGGCATGGGGCGGGCTGCTCGCGCACTTCGCGGCAGGCGTGTTCATGCAGGTGTTGCGGCCTTTCAAAGTGGGCGATTTCGTGACCGCGGGCGGCGTGACCGGCACCGTCACTGAGCTTGGTCTTTTCGGAACGACCATCACGACGCCCGACAACGTCGCGGCCATCATCGGCAATAACAAGATCTTCTCCGACACGATCTGGAATTTCAGCTTGCTGCCGCATCGGCGCGTCGAACTGAGCGCGAAGATCGCGAATGGCGTCGATCCGCTCGATGCCATCGCGCGTCTGAAGGAAGCCGTCGCGAAGATACCGAACGTGGCGACCACGCCGCCGCCCGATGTCGAAGTGCTGTCGTTCACGCCGGAAGGACCGCTTCTGTGCGTGCGGCCTTACACCAATACCAACGACTATTGGCAGGTCTATTTCGACACCAATCGCGCGATCATCGAAACGTTCAGGCAAGCCGGCTATCCGACGCCGGAAACGCCGCTCGTGCGCCGCGTCGTCAACTGATTTTCACGCGCGAATGCTGAACTAGAATGAGTGGAACCGGCGTGCCTTGCGCCGGATCACCGGTCGCGCGCGGGAGGATGCCATGCCGACTTATCAATACCGTTGTCAGGATTGCGGCGAGACCTTCGAGCACGCGGAGCACATCGTCGAGCATGCAACGGTGCAACTCAAATGCCCGAAGTGCGGCAGCGAGAAGGTCGCGCACGCACCGGCGCCGTTCGTCGCGAAGACCACGAAGAAAAGCTGAACTTCAAGCCGCGCGAAACCGCACTTCGTGCGACGGCAGGCCGCCCAGACGTTGCGCGACGTGATCGATGAACGCGCGCAAGCGCGGCGCTTCGTGACGGCTCGGCGGCCATAGAATCTGAAACACGCCTTCCGTACGCATGTGTGCGCCGAGCACCGCGCGCAGCATGCCGCCGTCCATCGCGCTCTTCGCGACGAAATCCGGCACGCACGCGAGCCCCAATCCGGAGATGCAGGCTGCGAGCACGGCTTCCATGTCGTTGAACGTGAGCGTCGCGTGCGGATCGATTGCGAACGTGTGATCGTCACGCGCGAGCCGCCAGGGCTCGGGACGGCCGCTCGCCGGAGAACGGAAGCGGATGCACGCATGGCCATCGAGATCGCCGGGCGTCGCGGGCTCGCCATGACCCGCGAAGTATGCGGGCGAGCCAATCACGACCGGACCGTATTGCGTGAGCGGGCGCGCGAGCAATTGCGAATCGGCGAGACGCCCTGTGCGGATCACCGCGTCATACCCTTCCTGCGTGACATCGACTACGCGATCGCTGAATTCGATATCCAGTTCGATGTCCGGATAGCGCCGCCTGAAGTCCGGCACGAGCGGCATCAATAGCCGCGTGCCGAGCGACGGCGCGCTGATGCGCAGGCGTCCGCGCGGCGACGACGTCGAATGGAACAGCTCGTTCTCTGCTTCTTCGAGATCGGCGAGCATGCGTTTGCAGCGCGCGAAGAAACGTGCGCCTTCGTGCGTGAGGCCGATCCTGCGCGTCGTGCGATTGAGCAGTTGCACGCCGAGCTTCGCTTCGAGCCGCATCACGCTCTTGCCTACTGCCGAAGCCGACAATCCGAGCGCGCGCCCTGCCGCGACGAAGCTGCCCGACTCGGCGGCGCGCACGAACGCGACCATGCCGGAAAGACTTTCTGTCGATGGAGGCGCCCCGGACGAAGTCGCCGTGAGAGACCCGTGCGAAGCCTGCGATGGAACGGTGGTCATATTCATGTTCTGGCGAAAAAGAAGGCGCGACGGATTGCGCCTGTCTTCTGCAAGAACGTGCGTGATGCCGATTTATTCCCGACTTACCCGCTCTCGTGTAGTGCGGCGCGTCAGCCGTTCAGTTCCTCGTGCAGCGCGACGTATTCCTGCGCGAGCTTGTGACGCGGTTCGAGATAGATCATCGGCCGCGCGTGCTGATGGCTCTCGCGGATTTTCACGGAGAGCGACAGATGCGAATTGAGCACAGGCAAATCTTCGCCGCGTAGTTCCTCGACGAGTTGCTGGGGCAGGCTTGCGCGCGGCTGAAACTGATTGATGACGATGCCTTCGACGCTCAGATCCGGATTGTGATCGTGGCGGATCTCCTGCACGTTATCGAGCACCGAATAGAGCGCGCGGCGCGAGAAGTCGTCGCAATCGAATGGAATCAGACAGCGCTCCACGGCGATCAATGCGGAGCGCGTGAAGAAGTTGAGCGCGGGCGGCGTGTCGATATAGACGGCGTCGTAGTGTTGCAGTCCCTTCAATGCGTCGCGCAGCTTATAGATCTTGTAGCGCGATTCGAGCTTGCTTTGCAGCGCTTCGAGATTCGGATGCGACGGCACGATGTCGAGATTCTCGAATGGCGTTGCATGAATGAAGGACTCGAACGCCGGTTCGCGAAAGCTATAGCTCAATGCGGATTCGAAGAAGCTTGCGAGATTCGGCTGTGCATCGCGGGCTTGTTCGCCTAGCAGGTACTGGCTTGCATTGCCCTGCGGATCGAGGTCGATGACGAGTGTGCGCAGGCCCCGGGAAGCGCTGATCGCGGCGAGATTGCAGACGATGGTGGACTTGCCTACGCCACCCTTTTGATTGAAGACCACACGGCGCATCGGGTTTTTCTTCCTGGGTTTGTGAACGCTCGTTTCTTTGAGCGTTCTGGCTGGGGTTGAGCGGTTCCAGGGATGTGATCTTATCGCATCAATATGGTTGCGGTTTTTGGCTTTGGGTTTTTGTTCGTTTGTTCGGGAGGTGTCGCTGGATCCCGTATTCGTGTCGGTCTATTAGCACTGCCCCTGTGCTAATAGACCACTAAGAAAACGGGATCCGGCGAAAGCGAAAAAATCAAGGAAAAGCCGGAATCGTAGGATCGGCCCCTTCGACATCGGCCTCCGGATGATGACTCTTCACCAGCGCCTCGATCTCCTCGACACGATCCTTCGGCACATCGACCATCATCAGCAATTCGCCATCGTCGATCGCCTGCTCGAACCGCCGCAAGCGCGTATTGGGAATGCCCACGCCGATCATCGTCGCGGCCCATGCGCCGAAGCCCATGCTCGCCAGCGTCATGCAAACGACCGCGCCGCCGGCAATCGTCAAACCCGCAGGCGGAAATGCCATCGCAACAAGTCCGGCGAGCGCGCCCGTCACGCCTCCTGCAGCCGTTCCGCGAGCAAGCGCAGGCAAGAGATCGGTGCGTTGAACGAGTGTCGCTTGAGGCAAATCCTCCAGCGGTTCATGAGGCCGCGCAAGCACATGGATATGCCGCCATTCGATTCGCTTCAGCAGCAATTCGTCGATGATCCCCTTCGCGCTCGCCACACTCGGCAGCAGAAAATAGATGCGCCTCATCTCGCACCTCCATATCGGAGCGTCATGAATCCAATATAGACGACGCGCACAGGAACGCTTTTCAACACGCACGAAGCAAGTCACCGTGCTTGGGTATCACCATGCAGGCAGCGCACGCTTATGCGAGTATCTCCGGATTCGTTCGAACGATTCGCATTCGGAAAAGGAGCAGCATGACGCACATGAACACCCCTTCGTGGCAGGACGTAATCATGCAAACCGAACGCGCACTCGCATGCGGCGCACTGCGTTCGTTCGATACCGCGCAAAGCGTGATCGAAGATGGCGGCGTGCGCTTTCTCGTACGACAGGCCGCTAATATCGCGCGCAAGGAGCAGGCATCGAAACTCGCGGCAAAGTCCGCCGCCGATGCCGCGAGCGCATGGCGCGATCCATTCTCGCCATGCGAGGAAGCGCTGCGTGTCGGCGATATCGGCGAGCGGCATTTTCTGTTGCTCAACAAGTTCAACGTGCTCGCGCATCATCTGCTGATCGTGACGACGGACTTCGAGCCGCAAGAGACGCTCATCAGCGAGGACGACTTCGCCGCGCTCTCTGCCTGCCTCGATCGTTTCGATGCACTCGGCTTCTATAACGGCGGCAGCATCGCCGGATCGAGCCAGCCGCACAAGCATCTGCAGATGGTGCCGCTGCCGCTCGATGGTCAGGCATTGCCGATCGAAGCGGCCATCGAAGCGGCGCGCACGAGCGGCATCTTTCGCGTGCCGCAACTCGCGTTCGCGCACGCAGCCGCATGGCTCGACGATGACAGCATCGCCAACGTGCACGCAACCTATCTGCAACTGCTGAACGTGATCGGCGTGCAACCGCTCGATGTCATGGGCGTCGAACATCAAAGCGCGCCTTATAACCTGCTCGTCACGCGTCGATGGATGCTCGCGGTGCCGCGCAGCGTATCGCATGTCGAGGGCGTCGCGGTGAATGCGCTCGGATTCGCCGGCTCGCTCTTCGTTCGCGACGACGCACAGCGCGAGGTCGTCGAAGCGCTGGGTCCGATGAAACTACTTGCAAACGCAACTATCTCTTGAAATCGGCTCCGGCGACCCGCATGTCCGCATCCAGACATCGGGAGTTCAAGGAACATGGGAAGCCGGCCTCAATTCATCGACGATCTTGCGCGCGGGGCGCAGGACGCCGCGCCCTCCACCCCGCTCGACCCCATCGACGCTATCGACGATGGGGCCCTGCTCGACGCCTATTCGCGCACCGTCATCGGCGCGCTGGAGCGCGTGCAGCAAGCAGTCGTGTTCATTTCCGTCGAACGTCAACTGGCCGACGCGCGCGGCGCGCGACGCAGTGTCGGCGGCACGGGCTCGGGATTCATCTTCACGCCCGACGGCTATCTGCTGACCAATAGTCACGTCGTGCACGGCGCGACGCATATCGTCGTCACGCTCGCCGATGGCACGCGCTTCGACGCCGATCTCGTCGGCGACGATCCCGCAAGCGATCTCGCGGTGCTGCGCATCGGCTCGCCGGAGCCGCTGCCGCATGTCGAACTGGGCGACTCGGGCCGCCTTCGCGTAGGACAGATCGCGATCGCGGTAGGCAATCCGCTCGGGCTCGCGCAGACCGTCACGACGGGCGTCGTCTCCGCGCTCGGCCGAACGCTGCGCTCGACTTCGGGCCGCATGATCTATGACGTCATCCAGACCGATGCCGCGCTCAATCCCGGCAACTCGGGCGGGCCGCTCATCAATTCGGCAGGCCAGGTGATCGGCGTGAACACCGCGATCATCGCCGGCGCGCAGGCCATCTCGTTCGCGACCGCGATCGATACGGCGAAGTGGGTCATCATGCAGATCTTCGCGTACGGGCGCGTGCGGCGCGCGTATATCGGCGTGGCGGGTACGACGACGCCGATCTCGCGGCGCGTGCAGCGCTTTTTCGCGCTTCCGTCGGCAAGCGGCGTGCATGTGATGGAGATCGTCAAAGGCAGTCCGGCCGCGCTCGGCGGCCTGCGCACAGGCGATCGGATCGTCGCGGTGGATGACGTCGCCATCGATAGCGTCGACAGTTTGCAGCGCACGCTGGACGCATCGCGCATCGACAGGCCGGTGAAGATCGCGGTGCTGCGCGGCACGCAGAAGCTCGATATAGACGTGACGCCCGTCGAGCAGACGGGCTGACGCGGCGGCGGCGCGTGCCTCGATGCGCACGCGCCGCCTCCCAACGCTTCGCTTCACTTCCTGCTGCCGGTCTCCCGCGCCGCTTGTCCGGCGTACCCCGTGTTTCGTGCGCGCGCATCGGCGAAAACATCGGCCAGACGCTCGCGCAGCGCGTCGGCGTCGCGGCGCAACGGCGCGTTCGCCGACGCATCGATCAACGCATCGATACGCCGTTGCCAGTACGCCTGCTGCATGACGGCATGCCGCATCGGCTCCCCGCGTGCTTTCGCCGCCACGCGCTCAAGCTCCGCGATCATCCGGCCGATGTGCGCGAGTTCCTCCTGCGCGAGCTGATCGACGCTCACAGGCTCCTCCTCGTTCCGCGTCTGTCATGGAGCGCGGTTCCATGAATGCTAAACGTCGCAACCGAAGGCTTTATTCCAGCGGCGCAAGGAAACGAAGCGATTCCGCACCCTGGCCCGCGCTTTGCGCTGTTTGCAATGTCTCGACGGCTATGTGCGCTAACGACCGGTCGCGCGTGCGCGGCTCCGGCCTAATGTGGAAGCAGCAGACAGTGTTCGCGCGCACGGGCCGCCCCGTTCGAACGAGCCTGCCCTGTCCGGGAAGGTCCTAGAAAAAGGATTGCCATGACCACGCACAAGAAAAACCAGACGGCGATGCGCCGCGAAGCGTTCCGTTGCACTGGCGCACAACTCGACGCCATCCTGCGATTCGGCGAGGAACGCAAGCTGGAGAATCAGCCGTTGCATATCGTCGTCGCTGAATACTGGCGCTATCAGGCGCACGCGAAAGCCGCCTGATCGTTCGTACTTCTCGCCGGTTTCGAAGCATCGCCCGTGCGGGCCGCGCGGCGCTATGTCCCCGCTATTGTCCCGACAGCACCCGCTGCTTCAGCACCCAGATTGCCGTGGGCACTGCGTAGTAAGCGCTGACATTGCCCGTGACGAGCTTGCCCGTCAGTTGAATGCGTGCGTTCTCCGTGGGCGTCGCATCGATGATCTGGACCGCCGACACATTCGTCTGCTGGCGACCGCCTTGTCCTGTGCTCGCGCTCATCACGCACACCGGACGCGACAGCGATAGCACCCACGCGGGCTTGGGGGACGCATCGCCTTCGCGTGCGGCCTGGCGCGTCGCCGTGCCTTCGAGCGTGACGACATCGCCATCGTTATAGCAAGGCGCCGCCGCTGCGGAGCCTGCCATCAGCACGAGCACCCAAGCACAGGCTTTCGCAATCATTCGAACCTCGCGAAGAGCGCGTCGCGTGACGCGCGGATCCGGGAAAGAAGCTCAGTTACTTTAGGTGATCGGCGTTGGGGTCGCAACCTGCGGACGAATGGTCATCCTCGGCGCTCCTTTCAAAACCTTCATTCGGGAACGCGTGTTGCTGCACTTCATCTGACGAATCGAAAGAGCGCGGATCATGACTGCGAAAGACCGCGCATGAAGACATTGCCGGTCCGCGACTCATTCGGACTGACAGAGGGGGCGACGATGAATCAGGTCATAGTTGGTGTGTTCGGATCCTATCGGGACGGACACGACGCGCTTCGCGCATTGCAGCTCGCGGGTTTGCGACGCGACGACGCGCATCTTTATCGGGCCGGACGTGGCGAGAGCGATATCGATGCTCTGCTGCCGCCCGCGCACGACGAGGACGATGCGGAGTACGTCGCTCATGGCGAGCATCAAGGCGTGATCTGCGCGCGCAATCGGTTCGTGCCGCACGAGCCGGTCTCGCCGCGCCCGCCCGCGTCTCATGCCGCCGACGACGCCACGCCACAGCGCACGCTGCTCGTCATCCGCATCAACGATGACATCAAGCCGGGCGCGATCGGCGAAATGCTGCACGAGCACGGCGCGATCGCGGTCAAGGACGCGAGCGGCCACTGGCGCTTCTCGCCGTTCAGGAATCCGGCGGGCGTCTGAGCGCAGCGTTTTCAGTGCATGCCCGGATGAGGCTTGCGAACGACGGACGGCGCTTCGGACTCGGCGCGCTCATCGTCTTCCGATGGGTCGTCGGACGAAGGCTCGTTGGCGAGATCGCGCGCTTCCTGCGCCGCCGCCGCCGCACGCAACGTGCGACAGCGCGCCGAGTGGCGGAACGTCGCGAGCATGCGAACGACTTCGCGTGTTCTCGTTCTCATTGTTGCCTCCTTCGAAGCAGTTGAGAAACTACTTTAAGTGTAGGCGGCAAATGCTCAGGCGCAAGGCGTTCCATCGAAATAATGTGCGCCGGCGCATGCGCGTGCATGCGTTTCGGACGCGCATGAAAAAGCCGGACGGATGCTTGCGCACACGTCCGGCTCTTTTCTCACTTTCACGTCACGTTTTACTGCTGCTGCGGATACTGCCTTGCTTCTACTGCTTCTACTGCTGAAACACCCGTACCTGCTCCGGGGCCGCACGAGCGATCGGGAACGTATCGGCGGCGCTGTAACTGTTACTCATCGACATGAATGCGATAAGGCTCATCGACATCATGGCGGCCGCAAGGATGATGCGCTTCTTTTGCATGGCTGCTATTCGTTCTCTCGTTTGGCGTGCAACGAATAGTAGAGCGTCGAAGATAGGAAAGCGCTAATCCGCGTCTTAATTCAAGGCACAAAAAACTAGGAGCGAAAAGCACGACCGCCAGCAATCGGCATGAGCGCAGCATGCGATTGTTCGAACCGTCTAGTACATTTCCCGCGTCGTGCCCTGTGCGCAACACGGCGGAAAAGAACTTTACTGTTGCCTTGCCAGCGTCCTGCGATGCCGGGAGAATTGAAGCAACGGCCTAAAAACCGTTCCTTCACTACCACGAGAGTTCGATGGCAACCTTAGAGGGCAAGGCGCAATACCGCATTGATACCGATAACACGGCAGCCGGTATCGCCATCATGATCCTGACGACCGCGACTTTCGCGGCAAGCGATTCCACCGTCAAGCTGATCGGCACCGCCGTCCCTCTGCTGGCTTTGCTCTGGGTTCGCTATCTTTTCCAGATGATCGTCATGGGCGCGTGGCAGATACGCCGCCGCGCGTTCGGCCTCTTTCGCACGGGCAGCGTCAAGTTGCAGATCGTGCGCGCGGTGCTGCTGCTGACCAATTCCGCGTGCACGTTCGCAGGGCTGCGGCATCTTCCGTTGCCCGTCAGCACGTCCCTCGCGATGCTCGCGCCACTCATCTCCACGCTGCTCGCCGCGCTCGTGCTGAAAGACGACGTGCCGCGCAGCAAGTGGGCGCTGGTCGCGATCGGTTTCGTCGGCATGCTGCTGGTCGTGCGGCCGGGCGGCAGCTCGTTTAGCTGGACGGTGATCTATCCGATCGGCGCGGCGACGACGTTCGCGTGTTTCCAGGTGGTGTCGAGCCATCTTTCGCGCGTCGACGACGCGATCACGACCAACTTCCTCACGGCGCTCGTCGCGACGCTCATGCTGTGCGTGCTCGTGTGGATGGATCAAGCCGAAATGCTGCCCGCGCTCGCGCAGGTACGATTCGAAAGCTGGCTGCTCGTCGTCTTCATGGCGACGATGGCGACCACCGGCCACGGACTCATGCTTCAGGCGCTAAAGCGCGCGCCGCTCTCCGTGCTGACGCCGCTCGGCTACGGCCAGCTCGCGTTCGCCGCCCTTTTCAGCTGGTTGCTCTTCGGACAAGTGCCCGACTTCTGGATGGCGATCGGCATGTGCGTGATCGCGGCGAGCGGCATCGGCACCGTGCTCCTGCATGGACGCAAGGCGGCGCCGGCCGTATCGGCGGATGTCTGACGATAACGAAACGCTCAGTTGGCGGCTTGCGCGCGCTCGGCCTGGCCCGTGCAGAGCCAATGCGGATCGATGTCCAGCGCCTTCGCGATGCGATTGAATGCCGCGAACGGCGGAACCGTGATGCCGCGGCGCCAGAATTGCACGTCGTGCTCGCTCACGTCGAGCCAGCCAGCGGCTTTTGCGGAACTGATGTTTGCCTTCTGCAAGGCCCGGTCGAGTCGTGCGGCCATGGCGCGCCGCAAGGCGTTGTCTTCGTGACTGCGTTCAAGGTGGCCAAGGGTTTGGGAATGTCGCCCCATTTTCTTCAAGTCTCTCGATTTATATCTTTATGCCGTTCAGCGCCGGCTCATTAGCGCGAGGTGAATCCTACTGATTCACGATGACGCGGCAGTGACAGAAATACCGGAAAATCGTCCGTTCTACCGAAAGCCCGTCGCGCATGTTGCAGTGCGAGATTCTTCCAATTAACGCATCAATGCGTCAAGTGGGGAAACAACGCATTCGGTAACTTTTGTCTTAGGGGTTTACGACAGGCCGCGCCTGGACGCCTGCAGCAAGCGTTTAATGAACGCACGTTCGCAGGCCGACTGGTCGGGATTATTTCTTTTCTACCTGCATTCGTGTGATGTGTGATGAGTCCTTAATCGCTCCGATTATTTACTTTGCGCTCACTGTTATTTTTGAATGAACGGCTGAGTGGTTTAAAGTCAAGCCGGGAAAACGTAATTGACACACCACACGCTTGCCTTAAAATAAGTCGTTCGCTGCATTGCACAAATACATCGGCAATCAATTGGCAATTTCCATATGGAGTCGAGCATGAGCAATCTTGCGCCCGAAAATGTAATCGCGTCACAAAAGGCGGGGGTCGACACCACGTTCGGTGTCGCCGCACAAGCCGTCGAAGGCTTCGAAAAGCTGATCGATCTGAACGTGCGTACGGTCAGGACGGCGCTCGACGAGCATCAGGCGCTCATCGCCAGAACGCTCTCCGTGCGCGATCCGCAGGCGTTCTTCGCGCTTCAGAACCAGCACCTGCAAGACAGCGCCCAGCGCGTTCAGGCCTATTGGCTCGGCGTCTATGAGATCGCGTCGGGCGTGCGCGGCGGCTATCTGGAAGCCGCGCAGGACCAGATCGCGAAGTCTCAGCGCAATGTGCAGGCGTTCGTCGAGAGTCTCGCGAGCAATGCGCCGGTCGGCAGCGAAGCCGTCGTTACGGCGTGGCGCACGGCGATCGATGCCGCGACGGAATCGGCGAATTCCGCTTACGAAGCGGCGAAGAAGGCCGCGCAGCAAGTGGTGGAGGCCGCGCAAAACGACGCCTCGGTGGCTGGCCAGACGGCCGTGCGCGTGGTGTCGTCGAAGACGGCAAGCGCGAAGAAGTAACTCGCCGGCGATCCAGCAAAAGGCGGACGCGGTCCGCCTTTTTTACGTCTCAACCGCCCAGACTCTTCAGCGAGAGTTCGTGCGAACGGCCGATCCACACCGCCGAGTCGCGATGATCGACGAGCGCGTCGCCCGTATTCGGATGCATGAAGACATCGAGCGCGCCGTGATTCAGCGTGAGCCACGCGAGCATCGGCGCGAGCAGCGCATCGCCGAATCCCAACTGGAACGACCACATCGGATGCGGTCCGACCGGGCGCTCGTGAAAGCGGCCCAGACGCAGCGCGCCATCCTGCAATTCGGTCGCAAACCGCTGCTCGATCACGAGCCGAAGCTGCCACGCGGCGTCGCGGCTCGCGGCATCGAAATAGACATGCGCGTGCCAGTCGGCGATCGTGCGTGTGTCCGTGGCGTTCATCGTTTCGTCCGTGCGCGGCAATATTGAGATGCGTGTCATTTTAGCGAACCGCGTTCAGCAACGTTCGAGCGTCCAGAGCACGGCGCCGTCACCGAACGTTCGATGATGCGTCGCGCGCATGCCGACGCCTGCGCCGAGTTGAGACAACACGAACGCATCGGCGTAGCGCGTGATGCCACCGATCGCATGCGACGACGACAGGCGTTCGAACCACAGCCAGCCCGCATCGCCCGACAGAGATGCGATCTGCGCGCCCGTCAGACGCGCGCGCCGCACGATGATGCCGCCTTGCGGCAAGTCCCCGTCGACGACCCACGTGCGCGCCGATGGCCGCGTCGCGCCGCCGAACGGCATCCACGGCACGACGCCCATCGCGATAAGAAACGCGCGCCGTGTCGTCATCGCCAGATGCCCTGCTTGCCGGGCGACAGAATCCCGTTCGGATCGAGCGACGCCTTGATCGTCTTCGAAAGCCGCATCAGCGCGTGATCGTTGAAATCGTATTGCGCGGCGGCGAGGTCCATGTACGACAGATGCGTGCGATATTGCCCGTAGCCCGCCGCGCCCGCATCGCGGATCAGCGTTTCGACGAGCGCGCCGGCATCGCGCGATTGTTTCGGATCGTCGCGATCGAAAATCGCCGCGAAGATGTGATGCATCGCGCGCTCGCCGGCCGTGAATCCGCCGTAATAATCGAAGCCGAATTGCGCGGCGCGCTCGCGCACCATGCGGACCTGCTTCACGGCATCGCGTCCGATGGGCGGACAGATCGGCGAGAAATCGATGTGCGCGCCCGAGCCGCCGCGCCAGTTGAGCAGATTGAACGCTTCGAGTCCCGGAATGCCGACTTGCGCGCGATCGCCGCCGCCTTCCGGCTCGACCGATGCATCGCGATACGGCATCTCGAAGAGCGTCGCGCCCGCGATCGGCCTGTAGCGCGCATGCACGATATCGCGCCGCGCCTCGACGAGCGCTCTCGGCCCATACAGGCAGAAGCGCAGGTTCCAGCGCCCGATGCCGATCTTGCGCGCCATGGCGTCGATGGCGTCGTCGGGCATCGCGCCGTCGCCGTCGAACCATTGCTTGCGCGTCGACACGCCTGCCGCCCAGCGCACCGCGCTTTCGATGACCGCGTTGCTCTGGATGGTGCCGTCCATCTTCAGCGGGCGCAGCGTATCGACGACGCGTTCGAGATCGTCCTCGCGCGCGAATGCGTAGCGGCAGATCATGTAGCCCTCGGGCGCGGGCATGAGCCAGACGCCGAGCTTCGTGACGACGCCGAAGTTCGATTGCATGAACATGCCGTCGTACGAAGGCCCGAAGCCGCTCTTGAATACCTGCCAGTCGCGGCTCGACGACATCGCGCCCATGCCGGTGCGTACGACATCGCCGTTCGCGAGCACGACTTCCATGCCGCACTGATTCGCCGCATGGTCGCCGTATGGCGTTGTGCCGTAACCGCGTTCGAGCGTGTTGCCGATCACGCTGCCCCATCCGGCCGCGGGCGGATCGAGCCAGAAGCGCCGCGGCGTGCCGAGCGCGCGATACAGGTCGTAATACGTCACGCCCGGTTCGACGAGCGCATAAGCCAGCGTTTCATCGATCTCGACGATGCGATTCATCCGCCGCAAATCGAGCACGACGCAACCAGGCATACGCGGCGCGGCGCCGCCGTAAGCGAAGTTGCGCCCCGTCGATACAGTCCAGAGCGGCACGCGATATCGATTCGCGACCGCCAATGCCGCACGCACGCCTTCGACGTCCTTCGGCAACACGACAGCAGATGGCGCGTGTGCGGATGCATCGCCGGGCGCGAACGGATCGAGATACGAAGCGATATCGTCCGCGAGCACCGCATCGTTGCCGAGCGCCGACTTGAACGCCGCGAGCGCCGCGGGCAAATACGGCATCAATATCCGCCGCTGCTGCCGCTGTTCGATGTCGTGCCCGACGCGCCCGAGCTGCCATCGGTCTGACATCCTGCGAGCAGGCCGGCGAGCAGCGCGAGCATGACTGTTGCGATTTTGGCGAGCTTCATGGAACCACCTCCGAAAGATTGAAAAGCGGGCACGGCGATTAAGCCGCTTATTCATTAAACGCGCGGCGGGGCGTCGATATTCCGTCGATAAAGCGTGAGACAATTTCGCGCCCTTTCACCGATACCCGCGATGAAGCGCTACCAAGCCCTTGCCGACACGATGGCCGCCGAGATACGCGCGGGCCGCCTGCCTGTCGGTGCACGGCTGCCTTCGGTGCGGCATTTGACGACGCAATACGGCGTCGGCCAGTCGACGGTCTTTCGCGCGTACTACCTGCTCGAAGAATGGGGCTTGATTCGCGCGCGCGAACGTTCCGGCTATTACGTCGCGCCGGGCGCCGCACTCGCGCCGAAAGAGAGCGCGACGCTGAAAGAACCCGCGCCAATCGACGTAAGCAGCCTCGTGTTCTCCGTGCTCGACGCCGTGAAGCGCCCGGACGTCGTGCCGCTCGGCTCCGCGTTTCCATCGCCGGCGCTCTTTCCGTTGCAGCGTCTTGCGAAGTCGCTCGCGCACGCGGCGCGGATGCTCGATCCGTGGAGCACCGTCGTCGACATGCCGCCGGGCAACGAGGCGTTGCGCGGACAGATCGCTCTGCGTTATATCGGCATGGGCATCGCGCAGCCGATGGACGAACTCATCGTCACGAACGGCGCGATGGAAGCGCTCACGCTTTGCCTCATGGCCGTCACGCAGCCGGGCAATGTCGTCGCGATCGAATCGCCGTGCTTCTATGCCGCGTTGCAGGCTATCGAGCATCTCGGCTTGCGCGCGGTGGAGATTCCGGTCGATCCGCAAGACGGTCTCGATCTCGACGTGCTCGCCGAAGCGCTCGACAAGCATCCGGTGCGCGCGTGCTGGTTCATGACGAACTTTCAGAATCCGACCGGCGCGACGCTTTCCGTCGAGAAAAAGCGCGCGCTCGTCGCATTGCTCGCGAAGCACGAGGTTCCGCTGATCGAAGACGATGTCTACGGCGAACTGCATTTCGCGCAGGATCGTCCGCCGCCCGCGAAAGCTTTCGATACGAACGGGCTCGTGATGCATTGCGCATCGCTGTCGAAGACGCTTGCGCCGGGGTATCGGCTCGGCTGGGTCGCGGCGGGCCGTTTCGCCGATGCGATCCGGCGTCTCAAGCTGATGACGAGCATTTCCACCAGCGTCCCGATTCAGGCGGGCATCGCCGATTATTTGCAGCACGGCGGCTTCGACAAGCATTTACGCAAGCTGCGCGGCGCGCTTCTCGCGCAACGCGATGCGATGGAGCACGCCATCGCGCGCTGGCTGCCGTCCGACGTCGCATATCGGCGGCCGGACGGCGGCTATTTCCTGTGGCTGCAACTGGCCGATCACGTCGACGCGATGCAGTTGCATCGGCGGGGACTCGAACACGGCATCAACGTGACGCCGGGGCCGATCTTCTCGGCGCGTCACGATTTCGGGAATCATGTGCGCGTCAATTTCGGTCATCCATGGTCGCCGCAAATCGACAACGCGATGAAAACGCTCGGAGAACTGCTGCGCGCGGCTTCGTGAAAGGCGCGTGCTAGACTCCTGTACATGCATACAGTATCCGAGCCCGCCTACACCGTCGCCGTGCGCGCGCTGTGCGAGTTCACGGCGAAACAGGGCGATCTCGATCTACGCTTTACGCCGACGCCGAGCGCGCAGGAAGGCGTCGCCGGCCATGTCACGGTGACGAACCGTCGGCCGGACGGATATCAAAAGGAAATTTCGCTTTCGGAAACCTACGGCCCGCTACTCGTGCGCGGCCGCGCCGATGGCTACGATCCCGCGCTCAACCGGCTCGAGGAAATCAAGACGCATCGCGGCAAGCTCGAATCGATGCCGGAGAATCATCGGCGTCTGCATTGGGCGCAGGCGCGCGTCTACGGACATCTGATGTGCCGAAAGCTCGGGCTGGAAGCCATCGACATCGCGCTCGTTTATTTCGATATCGTCGATGAAACCGAAAGCGTGCTCGTCGAGACGCAAACGGCCGCAGCGCTCGCCGTGCATTTCGAGGCGCAGTGCGAACGCTTCATCGCGTGGGCGCGGCAGGAACTGGCGCACGGGGCGGCACGCGACGAAGCGCTGAAGACGCTCGCGTTCCCTCACGCCGATTTCCGCCCCGGCCAGCGCGCGCTCGCGGAAGCGGTGTATCGCTCGGCGGTATCGAAGCGCTGTCTCGCCGCGCAAGCGCCGACGGGCATCGGCAAAACGGTCGGCACGCTCTTTCCGCTCCTGAAGGCGTGGCCCGGCCAGCAACTCGACAAGATCTACTTTCTCACCGCGAAAAGCGCGGGACGGCAACTCGCGCTCGACGCGCTCACGACGCTCGCCGCGAAGCCGTTGCGCGTCGTCGAACTCGTCGCGCGTGACAAGGCTTGCGAATATCCCGATCGCGCGTGTCACGGCGAATCGTGTCCGCTCGCGCGCGGCTTCTACGATCGCCTCGCCGATGCGCGCGCCGCCGCGCTCCAATGCACGCAGCTCGATCGGGCGTCGGTCGCCGAGGTCGCGCGCCGGCATGACATCTGTCCGTACTATCTGAGCCAGGAATTGTCGCGCTGGAGCGATGTGATCGTCGGCGACTACAACTACTACTTCGACACGAGCGCGATGCTCTTCGCGCTCGCGGAGGCGAATCGCTGGCGCGTGGCGGTGCTCGTCGACGAAGCGCACAACCTCGTCGAACGCGCGCGCGGCATGTATTCCGCGACACTCGATCAGTCCGCCTTCAACGCGATGCGCCGCGGCGCGCCGGGCGTGCTCAAGAAGGCGCTCGGGCGCGTCGCGCGAAGCTGGAGCGAGACGGCGAGCGAGCAGCACGCGTCGGGCATCGAGTACGCGGCGCATACGGAGCCGCCCGCGCGCTTTTTGACCGCGCTCGGGCAAGCCGTTTCGCTGATGACAGAAACGCTCGGCGAACAGCCCGACGCCTTCACGCCCGACACGCTGCGCTTCTATTTCGATGCCGTGCATTTCACGCGCATCGCGGAGCGTTTCGGGTCGCATTCGATCTTCGACATCACGCTTTCCGGCGCGAACGCAAACGCGAGCGCAAACGCGAAGAAGCGCAATGCCACGCTCTGCCTGCGCAACGTGATTCCCGCGCCGCATCTCGCGCCGCGATTGGCGCGCGCGCACAGCGTCGCGCTCTTTTCGGCGACGCTCACGCCCGCGCACTTTTACGCCGATACGCTCGGCTTGCCGGCATCGAGCGTGCGGATCGACGTCGAATCGCCCTTCTCCGCCGATCAGCTCGACGTGCGCGCGATCGCCGATCTTTCGACGCGCTATCGGGATCGCGAGCGCTCGGTGGATCGCATCGCCGATCTCATCGCCGCGCAATACTTCCGCGCCGAGGGCAACTATCTGAGCTTCTTCAGCAGCTTCGACTATCTGACGCAAGTGGCGGCGGCGCTGGCGGCGCGTCATCCGTCGATTCCCTGCTGGCAGCAGTCCCGCGCGATGAGCGAGGCGGCGCAACGCGAGTTTCTCGCGCGCTTCGTCGCCGATGGACGCGGTATCGGATTCGCGGTGCTGGGCGGTGCGTTCGGCGAGGCGATCGATCTGCCGGGCACGCGTCTCATCGGTGCGTTCGTCGCGACGCTCGGGCTGCCGCAACTCAATCCCGTCAATCAGCAAATGAAAGCGCGCATGCACGAGGCGTTCGGCGAGGGCTATGCGTACACGTATCTTTTTCCCGGCTTGCAGAAAGTGGTGCAGGCGGCGGGACGCGTGATTCGCGGACCGCTCGATCGCGGCGTGCTTTATCTGATCGACGACCGCTTCGCGCGCGCCGAAGTGCGGCGGCTGCTGCCCGCGTGGTGGCAGGTGAAAGTGCTGCGCCAACGCGACTTGAGCGAATCGAGAAATACCACTATCTAGACGCGCGCACCGCCGCCGTTAACTGATCCATAGCGGGCATTCGTCTTGCTTTTTTACGGCACCTTGGGGACACGCAGATGTCGCTACCGGGCCGACAGAGCCCACTATTGGAGAACCCCATGTCCACCGCTCAAACCCCGCGACCCATCGATGCGCTCGACATGCTCGAAGCCGATCACCGCGCCATCGAACAATTGTTCGATGCCTTCGAACGCGCGGACCACGACGATTTCGAGCGGAAGAACTCGCTCGTGCAGCGCGCGTGCGAACTGTTGACGATCCATACGATCGTCGAGGAAGAATTGTTGTATCCGGGCGCGCAGAACGCGCTCGAAGCGGACCGGCGCATCGACGTGGACGAAGCCTACGTCGAGCATTTTCTGGTGAAGACGCTGATCGAACGATTCGCGAACCTGCGCGCCGGCGAAGACGGTTTCGACGCGACGTTCAAGGTGCTGAAGGAAAACGCGGTGCATCACATCGAGGAAGAGGAAACCGTACTCTTCCCGGCCGTGCGCAAGACGCAGATGGATCTCGTCGCGATCGGCGCGAAGATGGCCGCGCGCAAGGCCGCGCTGCACGAACGCATCGCGGAGACTGCGGCCGCGCATTGAATTGCACAGCAAGAGCCGGAGTGCGTGCGTCGCGTCGCGGGCGCACACTTCATTCGAATTCACGCACATCCGGAGGAACGACATGAAGGTGCTCGAACGCGCGACGGCAGACGATATCGGCGATCGCATCGACGCGCTCGACTGGGCCGATCTCGAAGCGCAACTCGATAGCTTCGGCTGCGCGACGGCGTCGGCGCTTTTTTCGCGCGACGAATGCGAGGCGCTCGCGGCGCTTTACGATCGCGACGGCATTTTTCGCAGCCGCGTCGTGATGGAGCGCCACGGCTTCGGGCGCGGCGAATACAAATACTTCGCGTATCCGTTGCCGGGCGCGCTCGAACGCGTGCGGCGCGCGGTGTATCCGCATCTCGCGCCGGTCGCGAATCGCTGGAACGAGGTGATGGGCATCGAGACGCGCTATCCGCGCGAGCATGCGGCGTTCATCGAGCGCTGTCATCGCGCGGGGCAGACACGGCCGACGCCGCTCTTGCTACGTTACGTGCCCGGCGATTTCAACTGTCTGCATCAGGATCTCTACGGCGAGCACGTCTTTCCGATTCAGATGGCGATCCTGCTTTCCGCGCCCGGCCACGATTTCACCGGCGGCGAATTCGTGATGACGGAGCAGCGTCCGCGCATGCAGTCGCGTGCGGAAGTCGTACCGCTTTTGCAAGGCGATGCGGTGTTCTTCGCGGTGCATCATCGGCCGGTGCAGGGCACGCGCGGGCCGTATCGGGTGAACATGAAGCACGGCGTGAGCCGCCTGCGCTCGGGACGCAGGCATATGCTCGGGGTAATTTTTCACGACGCGCAGTGAGCGCGCGCACTGTCGGGCTTACTCGTTCTCGTCGAAGTAATGCCCGAAGCGCGCCTGCTTCGTCTTGATATAGCGCTCGTTTTCCTCGCGCATCGGGATGGCGAGCGCGACGCGTTCGCATACGGGAATATCGTGCCTGAGCAGCGTGTCGAACTTCGACGGATTGTTGCTCATCAATCGCACCGACTTCACGTTCATGGAACGCAGGATCGCGGCGGCGGAATCGTATTCGCGGGCGTCGTCGGGCAGGCCGAGATGCAGGTTCGCATCGACGGTATCGAGCCCCTGTTCCTGCAGCGCGTATGCACGGATCTTGTTCGCGAGGCCGATGCCGCGCCCTTCGTGGCCGCGCAGATACAGCAGAATCCCGCGAGCCTCCGCGGCGATATAGCGCAATGCCAGATCGAGCTGCTCGCCGCAGTCACAGCGGTACGAGCCGAAGACATCGCCGGTCACGCATTCGGAGTGCAGGCGCGTCAGCACGGGTTCGCCGCTGCTCACGTCGCCCATCACGAACGCGATGTGCTCCACATCCGTGTGCTTCACGCGATAGACGTACGAAGCGAAAGTGCCGTAGCGGGTCGGAATGGTGGCGGTCGCCACGAGTTCGACGTCCGCGCACTCGTCGCACTCGCCGAAGCGGTGTTGCGGGTTCTGCACGTCCTGCGTAGGAGAAGCGGTTTTCATAGTCAATCTGCGAGTCCACGACGCCGGACGGCGGCTGCATTTTTGCGCCAGCCCGGTTCGTCATGTTAAAGCCCATCGGGAAAGTTTGCAGATTGTCTCACGGCGCGCGCGCGTTCCCGCGCTTTACCGTACGGTCTTTCGCTTCTACGCGGGTTGGTCGAAGGTGCCGGGACTCTTGTCCGTCGCGCGCCATTCGGGCTTGCGCACCGGATCGGCCTTCTGAAGCGCCGCGCGCAGGCCGGCGGCGTCGAGATCGGCGGTGTAGACGGGCGTCGCGGGCTGCTGACGCCAGGAATCGTCGATCTGGCCGGCATCGACCGGATCGAAGCCGATCTCATCGACGAGCTTCATCACGACGGCCTTTGCCTGCGCGTCATCGCCCGCGACCGGCAGCGCGATGCGGCCCGGCGTTCCCGGCGGCTTGCCGCGGTTCTTCAGGTGATCCGCATAGATATTGTTGAACGCTTTCACGACCGGCCGACCGATCTGCTGCTCAACCCAGCGGCTCTCGGGCGTGCCCTTTTCGATGCCTTCGATCCGCCCGTCGCGCTGCTGCGGATAGTAGTTACCGGTGTCGATCACGACGACGCTCGCCGGCACGCCCGCAAACATATCCGTCGGCAGGTTCGGCACCTTGGCTTCGGGAATCGTGACGACGACGACTTCGGCGTCCTTCACCGCGTCCCGCGCTTCGACGGCCTTCGCGCCGGTCTCGCGCTCGATATCCGCGAGCGACGCCGGGCCGCGCGAGTTCGCGATACGCACGTCATGCCCTTTCTCGGTGAAGCGCAGTGCCAGCACCGAACCGATATTCCCCGCTCCGATGATTCCTATTTTCATACTGCCTCCTTGAAATGAAAGTGAAAGCGACCAAGTCTGTTTAAGGAACCTGCGAAGGCGCATGCAATCAGAATGCCTTGTGCGGGAAAACGCCAAAATATCGCGTCGATAGCCCGGCGCTATCCCGACAATAAAATCAATCCACTTCGCAAGTACGATAGCTTTCCTGTATAGTTCACTTACTTCTTCAACACCACTCCAAAAGGAAACTGGTAATGCCCATCATCAACAGTCAAGTCAAGCCGTTCAAAGCAACCGCCTATCACAATGGCGAGTTCGTGACCGTCACCGATGAAAGCCTGAAGGGCAAGTGGTCGGTGTTTGTGTTCTACCCGGCCGATTTCACGTTCGTCTGCCCGACCGAACTGGGCGACCTGGCTGACCGCTACGAAGAATTCAAGAAGCTCGGCGTGGAAATCTACTCGGTTTCGACCGACACGCACTTCACGCACAAGGCATGGCACGACACGTCGGACACGATCCAGAAGATCAACTATCCGATGATCGCCGACCCGACGCTCGCGATCTCGCGCAACTTCGACGTTCTGATCGAAGAAGAAGGCCTGGCGCTGCGCGGCACGTTCGTGATCAACCCGGAAGGCGAGATCAAGCTGTGCGAAGTGCACGACAACGGCATCGGCCGCGACGCTGGCGAACTGCTCCGCAAGGTTCAGGCTGCTCAGTACATCGCGAAGAATCCGGGTCAAGTGTGCCCCGCCAAGTGGACGCCGGGCGCTGAAACGCTGACCCCGTCGCTCGACCTGATCGGCAAGATCTAAGTCTCGTACTTCACGAGCGCTGTATCGAACTTGCCGCGGTTCTGCGGCAGGTTCACCCCAAAAAACGTGTTCGTCCGGCGCTGCGAATTTCGCAGCGCCGCGGCGGAACACGTCTGCAATATCCCAAGTCAAGGAACGGACATCGCCATGCTCGACGCCAATCTCAAGAATCAATTAAAAGCGTATCTGGAAAAAGTCACCCGGCCGATCGAACTCGTCGCCTTCCTCGACGACAGCGACAAGTCGCGTGAGCTGAAAAGCCTGCTCGACGAGATCGCTACGCTGTCTGAGCGGATCAGCGTCGTCGAGAAAGAGGACGCCAGCGTGCGTCGTCCGTCCTTCACCATCGGCGAGGCGGGCAAGGCTGCGGGCATCCACTTCGCCGGCATCCCGATGGGCCACGAATTCACGTCGCTCGTGCTCGCGCTGTTGCAAGCCGGCGGCCATCCGATCAAGCTCGACGACGCCATCATCGAGCAGATCAAGAATCTCGACGGCGACTTCGCGTTCGAGACGTATTTCTCGCTGTCGTGCCAGAACTGCCCGGAAGTCGTGCAGGCGCTGAACGTGATGGCGATCATCAACCCGCGCATCAAGCATGTCGCGATCGACGGCGCGCTGTTCCAGCAGGAAGTCGAGGAACGCCAGGTCATGTCCGTGCCGATGATGTTCGTCAACGGCGAGAGCTTCGGCTCGGGCCGCATGGGCGTGAAGGAAATCCTCGCGAAGCTGGACACGGGCGCATCGGCGCGCGCGGCGAAGGAACTCGAGAACAAGCCGGTGTTCGACACGCTGATCGTCGGCGGCGGTCCTGCCGGCGCGGCGGCGGCGATCTATTCGGCGCGCAAGGGCATCGCGACGGGCGTCGTCGCCGAGCGCTTCGGCGGTCAGGTGCTCGATACGATGGCCATCGAAAACTTCGTCTCCGTCAAGGAAACCGAAGGGCCGAAGTTCGCCACGGCGCTGGAGCAGCACGTCAAGAGCTACGAAGTCGACATCATGGACGTGCAACGCGCCGAGAAGCTGGTGCCGGGCCGCATCAATGAAATCCATCTCGCGAGCGGCGCGGTGCTGAAGGCGAAGACCGTGATTCTGTCGACCGGCGCGCGCTGGCGTGAAATCAACGTGCCGGGCGAGCGCGAGTATCGCGGACGCGGCGTGGCGTACTGCCCGCACTGCGACGGCCCGCTCTTCAAGGGCAAGCGCGTCGCCGTGATCGGCGGCGGCAATTCGGGCGTGGAAGCGGCGATCGACCTCGCGGGCATCGTGTCGGCGGTGACGCTGATCGAATTCGGCAACGAGCTGCGCGCCGACGCGGTCCTGCAGAAGAAGCTGCGCAGCCTGCCGAACGTGACGATCGTCACCGAGGCACAGACGACCGAAGTCACCGGCGACGGCAAGAAGGTCGACGGCATCACGTACACGGACCGCGCGACGGGCGCGAGCCATCACGTCGAGCTGGAAGGCGTGTTCGTGCAGATCGGCCTCGTGCCGAACACCGAATGGCTGAAGGGCGTAGTCGAGTTGTCGAAGCACGGCGAGATCGTCGTCGATGCGAAGGGCGCGACCTCGCTGCCGGGCGTGTTCGCCGCGGGCGACGTGACGACGGTGCCGTACAAGCAGATCGTGATCGCGGTCGGCGAAGGCGCGAAGGCGGCGCTCTCGGCGTTCGACCATCTGATCCGCGCGTCGGTGGAAGACGAAGCAGTGGTCGAAGAAGAAGCGGCGGCCTGAGCATCGTTCAGGCGTCGTGGTGACCGGAAGGCGGACGGGGCGACCCGTCCGCCTTTTTTCGCTTATTGAGCGTCGGAAGCCTTCGGTTCCAGCACCATCGGGAACGTCACTTCGAACACGCTTCCGCGCCCTTTCGACGACTGGAAGCGCAGTTCCCCTTCCAGCGTGCGCGACAACTCCTTGACGATCGCAAGGCCGAGCCCGGCGCCGGGAATGTCGTCATCGGCGGCGCGCTCGAATTCCTCGAACACGCGCTCCTGATCCGCCACGCTGATGCCGACGCCCGTATCGGCGACGCGCAATTTCCAGCGCTGATCGGGCGCGGCGGCGATCGACAGTGCGATCTCGCCCGACGACGTGTACTTGATCGCATTCGACAGCAGATTCAGCGCGACCTGCTTCACCTTCAGCCGGTTCGACGTCACCTCACCGAGCGCCGGATCGAGATGGCCGATCAGCTTCAATCCCTTCGATTCGGTCGCGACGCGGCAGGCTTGCATCAGCTCGTCGAAGAGACCGACGAGATCGAACGGCTCGACCGTCAGCACCGAATCGTCGCCCAGCACTTTCGAATATTCGACCATCTCGTCGACGAGCGACGCCATGTCGGCGACTTGCCGGTTCGCCAGTCCGAGCGCCGTCTCGCGCTTCGCGGCCGAGCGCGCGGCCAGTTGCAGCGCCGTCGAGAACACGTTGAGGAAATTGCGCAGATCGTGCGCGACGCGCCGCGTGACCTGCATGCGCGTCTCGTACAAATCGCTGATGAGCTTTTGCCGCAGCGTCAGCTCGTAGTTGGCGCGCTCCAGCATGCCGGTGTATTCGTCGATCTTGCGATCGCGCTCGCCGATCGCCTCGCGAATCGACGCCAGCGTGACGAAGCTCACGACTTCATCGGTCATGAGGCGCGCGTGCTCTTCGTCGGCGCGCGAAAGATCGTCATGGGCGCCCGCGTATTCGCCGATCGCGAGCAGCAACACCTGACGAAAAAGATCGAGTTCGCGCACGAGTTCATCGATACGGTAGCCTTGCTGCCAGCGCCATTGCCCGTGTTGGCGCGCGTCGCGCTCGATCGCGCCTTCCTGGTCGCGCAGATTGCGCGATTCCAGCACGATGCAGATTTCATCGAAGATGCTCGGCAGATGATCCGCAAGCTGCCGATACGTGAGCTGATCCGAATGTTCGACTTCCTGATCGCCGAACACGAGCTTCATCCAGCGTTCGGTGAGCGCGTCTTGCTGCGCGCGCAGCGCGTCCACGAGACCCTTCAAGCCGCCGACTGACGTGTCGCTCATCTGCGAGTCCCCGAGTGCTTAAGGCGCCGGAGGGCGGCGCGAATGATGTTCGTGATATGCATGCGAAAGCAAGTTCCGATATTGCCTGGAACCGCCCGCGAATGCTTCGCAAGTATAGGCGCGATGCCCGCGCGAAAGGGACATATCCGAGTTTTTTCAATGACTCGCGTGCACATCGGATTCAGCGTTCCATTCAAAGGCCGTCGCGCGGCTTTGGATCGGCGCGGCCCGCGCATCTAGCAGGCTGTTGAAATACCCTCTGCGTGGGTCATCCGTGCGCAAGGGAGAAACGTTGATTCAAGGAATCGAACGACACTGAGACCGAAACGATGCG
>NZ_JARUXK010000004.1:1176799-1331849 GCF_031451435.1 Caballeronia sp. LZ008
AAGGATGTCGGCGTCAATTCATTCGGAACACTGCATCGCGCCAGCTCTTCCGAATAAGCGAGCGCGCGTTCACAAGGGGATATTTCAACAGCCTGCTAGAATCGCGTGTGATATCACGACGAACATCGACTGGAGCCTTCAATGACGACATCATCGCCCGAATGGCAAGCGCGCCAATATTCGCTGTTCGAGGAAGAGCGCACGCGCCCCGTCCGCGATCTGCTGAACGCGACTCATGCGCGAGCCGCGCGCACGGCGGTCGATCTCGGCTGCGGCCCCGGCAATTCAACCGAAACGCTCATCGCGCATGCGCCGAACGCGCGTGATCGGCGTCGACAATTCGGGCGACATGATCGACGCGGCGAAAAAGCGCCTGCCCCAAGTCGAATTCGCGCTCGCCGACATTTCCGCGTGGCAGGCAGAAGGACCGTTCGATCTGATTCTCGCGAACGCGGCGCTGCAGTGGGTGCCCGATCACGAGACGCTGTTTCCGTCGCTCGCCGGCAAGCTCGCGAAGGGCGGGCAGCTCGCCGTGCAGATGCCCGACAATCTCGACGAACCCGCGCACCGCCTGATGCGCGAAGCCGCCGCCGATGGCCCTTGGCGCGACAAGCTGAAGGGCGTGGAGCGCACCGCGCGCTTCCGGGCGGACTGGTATTACGCGTTGCTCAAGCCGCTGTGCGCGCGCGTCGACGTGTGGCGCACGACGTACCATCATCCGCTGGACGGCGGCGTCGATGCCATCATCGAATGGTTCAAGGGCTCGGCGCTGCGGCCGTTCCTCGCGAAGCTCGACGAGAAGGAAGCGGCCGCGTTCCTCGACCGCTATCGCGCCGGCCTGAAAACCGCATATACCGTTTTCGACGACGGCAGCGTGCTCCTGCCCTTCCCGCGTCTGTTCATCGTCGCGACGCGCTGAGTGTCAGTTCGGCCGGCGCTGCTCGCGCAACATCTGCACGAACTGCCGCGCCGCCGGCGAAAGCTCACCGCCCCTGCGCGTGACGATGCCGTAGGTCTGCGATTTCGACTTCATGCGAACGGGCAGAATGCGCAGCATGCCGTGGCGCTCGAACACTTTCGCGACGCTCGCCGGCAGAATCGACACGAGTTCCGCGCTCTCTTGCAGCAGCGTCACGGTCATCAGCGGCGAGGCGGTGGAAATCGGATTGGCGGGCATCGGCAGGCCGGCGAGATCGAGTTCGCGTTCCAGCAATGCGCTCATCGGCATATAGCTCGGATACGTGACCCAGCGATAGCGCGCGAGATCGGCGAAACCGACTTCCGGCTCGCCCGTGCGCTCGTGACCCTGACCGACGACGATGCAAAGCGGCTCGTCCGCCAGCGGCTGATACTGATACTTCGACGGCTGATCCGACACGCTCGAGCGCCCGATGACGAGATCGACGCGGCCGTCGTCGAGCATCGGCAGCATGCGCGCGCTCGTATCCTCGACGATTTCGATCGCCAGATCCGGATGCTTCGCGTGCATCTCGTTGACGATCGGCGCGACCACGCCCGGCACCGCGCCCATGATCGTGCCGACGGTCAGCCGCCCGCCCGTGCCCGCGCGAATCTGCGCGACTTCCTGGCAGAGCGCGTTGAGATCGGCGGCCAGCACGCGTGCGTAGCGCACCACGCAGCGGCCGAACGGATTCGGGATCAGCCCGCTCTTCGCACGCTCGAATAGCGGCGCTTCCAGCATGGATTCGAGTTCGGCGAGCGCCTTGCTCGCGGCGGATTGCGTCATCGCCATGGCGCTCGACGCCTTGTGCAGCGATTTGTGGTCGTCGAGCGCGATCAGCAGTTGAAGCTGCTTCATGCGCAGCCGCGACATCAATACATCGAGCGTGTTCTTCATCTTTCGGCGTGCGGGAAAGCGCGGGGTGATTCCAAAAAGCGATCAAGCGATGGAAAGGTTTCACTATACAGGCGCACGCGCGAAGCCGTATAGTCGGGCAAGGTGCAGTCATCGTACAACCGGTACATGCGGCTGCCGCGAATCACTCCAAGCAAGGACGAGACATCATGCAACTCACTGGCAACCTGCTCATCGGTCAGGAATCGGTCTTCGGCTCGAACGGCTCGATCAAGGCCGTCAACGCGTCGACCGGCGCGGCCATCGAACCGGCTTTCGGCGGCGCGACGCTCGCGGACCTCGACCGCGCGTGCGCCCTCGCCTGGGCCGCGTTCGACGTCTACCGCGAAACCGCGCCCGAAGCGCGCGCGAAGTTCCTGGAAACGATCGCGCAGAACATCCTCGATATCGGCGACGACCTGATCGAGCGCTGCATGATCGAAAGCGGCCTGCCGCGCGCGCGTCTCGAAGGCGAGCGCGGCCGCACGGTCGGCCAGTTGCGCATGTTCGCCGATGTCGTCCGCAATGGCGATTTTCTCGGCGTGCGGATCGATCCGGCGCAACCCGAGCGCAAGCCGCTGCCGCGCGTCGATCTGCGTCTGCGTCATATCGGCGTCGGCCCGGTCGCCGTGTTCGGCGCGAGCAACTTCCCGCTCGCGTTCTCCGTCGCCGGCGGCGACACGGCGTCGGCGCTCGCCGCCGGTTGCCCGGTCATCGTCAAGGCGCACTCGGCGCATCCCGGCACGGCGGAGCTCGTCGGCCGCGCGGTGCAGAAGGCCGTGAAGGACTGCGGCATGCCCGAAGGCACGTTCTCGCTCCTCTTCGACAGCGGCCGCGACATCGGTCAGGGCCTCGTCGCCGACAACCGCATCAAGGCGGCGGGCTTCACCGGCTCGCGCGGCGGCGGCGTCGCGCTGATGAAGATCGCGGCGGCGCGCAAGGAGCCCATCCCCGTCTACGCGGAAATGAGCAGCATCAACCCGGTACTGCTGTTCCCGAACGCGCTCAAGAATCGCGGCGAAGCCATCGGCAAGGCGTTCGTCTCGTCGCTCGTGCTCGGCGCGGGCCAGTTCTGCACGAATCCGGGCCTGATTCTGGCCGTCGACGGCCCGGATCTCGACAAGTTCATCGAAGCGGCTTCCGCTGCGCTCAAGGAAACCGCCGCGCAGACGATGCTTACGCCGGGCATCTGCAAGACGTACGCGAACTCGGTCGCGAAGACCGCCGATAACGCCGACGTGACCACCGCCGCGCGCGGCCTCGAAGCGAAGGGCGACAATCAGGGCCAGTCGGCGCTGTTCGTCACCACCGCCGAAGCGTTCCGCAAGAATCACGATCTGCAAGAGGAAATCTTCGGTGCATCGTCGCTGGTCGTGCGTTGCCCGAGCCTCGACGCGATGATCGATCTGATCGAATCGCTGGAAGGCCAGTTGACCTCGGCGCTGCATATCGACGAGGCCGATTACGCCGATGCGAAGCGCGTCCTGCCCGCGCTCGAGCGCCGCACCGGCCGCCTGCTGGTGAACGGCTTCGGCACAGGCGTGGAAGTCGGCCACGCGATGGTGCACGGCGGCCCGTTCCCGTCGACGGCGGATGGCCGCTCGACTTCGGTCGGCAGTCTCGCGATCAACCGTTTCCTGCGCCCGGTCAGCTATCAGGATCTGCCTGACGCGCTTCTGCCCGACGCACTGAAGACGGCGAATCCGCTCGGCCTGAACCGCCGCATCGACGGCAAGCTGCAACTGGCGGAATAACGCTTCGGGTCGGTCTGATGAAAGCCGCGGCGCGTCATTCGCGCCGCGGCTTTTTCGCTTCTGCGCAACGCCGGAGCACGAAAGGCAAACCTTTCGAACGATGATTCGGAAGCCTTACCAATCTCCCGGCAACGTCCGCCGCTTCGGGCGATCCGCATTGACATACTCGGCGTGGGCTCGCTACAACGTTTCGTCACGCGCTCGAATCGCTTTCACATCAGTGGGTTATCCGGCGATCGCGCCCCGTTGTCTTTTTTCGGCTAAGGATTGGCGATTCAAAACCGCCGCCGCGATCCCAAAATGTCAGAAATATCGTGAGCGAGAGCACCGCCCGGAGTAGGGGCGAAAGGCAATTGACGTCCGATAGTGGTTGAACCATAGTCGGATAGTCGTTTCCCGCTGGCGCGCGCGCCGCGCGGACAAAGAATACGAAGGATTGCTGCCGCGGGACGCCGTTCCCGCGTACAGGCGCGACGGCTCGGCGCGCATTGGCGGCCACGCGATTTTGGCAACCTCACGCACACGTCCTTCGAGGGCTTTAGCATGACCACGCGACTGACGTTTCCCGCATCCATGTTCTCCGTCGTCTGCCAGCGGTGCGGCAGCACGGTGCGCAAGAACGCCGACAGTTGCCCGAATTGCGGCGCAGACCGAAGCGCCGCATTCGGCCAGACGCGCGAGGCCGCCTCGGGCAAATCGCGCAAGAACGTTTTCGAAGAGGCATCGGCGCCGCTCGCATCGGCGGGTGCGTCCGCATCCGGTTCTTCCGCTTCCCTCGACTCGGATGGCGCCGGGCGCGTCGAGCCGGGCATGCGCTCGCGCTGGACGGAGCGCGCGAGTGAGCGCATCGCGCAAAAGGCGGCGGAATATCGCGCGCGCCGCGCCGAGGAATCCGCACGCAACGCCTTCGCCGATTCCAGCAACGATCCCGACGCCCTGCCCGGTTCCGAGCGGTGGAACACGAAGAAGACAGTCATCGCCGGTGCATGCGGTCTCGTGTTGCTGCTCGGCGCGACGTTCTATTACCAGCTTGGCGATTCGGACGGCGGTTCGAGCACGCCATCCGCGGATCACAGCGTTTCGGGCGTGATCGATTCCAAGGTCGGTTCGCTGATGCGCGGCGCAACCGACGCGCCCGGCACGCCTGCCGCACCGGCCGCGGCGGACCGGCGCCCGTTGGCCGCCGCTCCGTCCGGCAATGCGCTGCAGGATGTGCGCGTCGCGCTGGATCAGCACGATCTCGCCACGGCCCGCGCGCGGCTCAAAATGCTTCCGCCGCAGCAACAGGCGCGCGCCGACTACGAATCGCTGAAGGACGAGCTCGTCAAGCGCGAAGCGCAGCGCGACGCCGCGCTGCAACTCGCGCGCGCCTGCGAGCGCACGTCCGCGTGGGCGTGCGTGCAGCAGAACGCGGGCGAGGCGCTCGCCCTCGACGGCAGCAACATCGAATCGCAAGCCATGCTCGAACGCGTGATTTCGCACGCGGGCTGGCTCGCGCCAACGGCAGTGGCCGCGCTCGCCAAACGCGTGCCGGGCACGGCGCCCGCCGCGGATGCCGCGAACACGGCGGCTGCCGCGCCCGCTCAACTTCCCGCGCAGGCAAACGTTGCAGCGGCGGCCGCGCAGGCCGCGAAGACGAACGGGTTTGCTCAGAAGCCCACGCCGGACAGGCGCACGGTGCAACGCAGCACCGCAGCGCGCTGGGCCGACGACGACGCTGCCTACGAATCGCGCGCGGAGAAAATCGCGCGTGGCCAGGCGGCGACCGCCGCGATCACCGCGACGACGATCAATCCGCCGCCCGCGCCGACCGTCGCCACGACGATGACGATGCCCACGCCCGCGCCGCAAGCGGCCACGCAACCGACGCCCCAACCGACGCCCCTGCCGACGCCACAACCGGCCACGACGCAAGCCGCCGTGCCCGCGCCGTCGCAACCGGCCGCTGCGAAGGCCGCTCCGCCGCCCGTCACGCAAGCGGCGCGCGCGCCCTATTATCTCGGCGAAGAAAGCGCCCAGCCTTCCGCCGTGAATTCGCGTGCCGCGAACCCGCGCGCGCCCTATTACATCGGCGACGAGCCGCCGCAGCAAGCCGCTCGTCCGGCCAATCCGCGCGGCGCGTATTACCTCGGCGAAGATCCGCCGCAGCCGTCCGCGCCCCCGACGCGCACCGCCGTGCCGCATCCACCGCAATCGGGCAATCAGAGCAGCGCGCTTCCGCCATCGACGGCGCCGATGCAGGCAGCCGTGCCCCGTCCGCCCGCGGCCGTCGCACAAGCCGTCGCCCAGCCCGTCGTGCAGACGAACGTCGCGACGCGCAGCACGCAGGCCGCGGCCACGACCGGCGCGTCGCCGCAGTTCGCCACGGTGCCGGCCGGTTCGCATGTCGACTCCGACAAGTCCGAGGAACTCGAACGCGCCATCAAGCAATACGGCTGGAGCGGCGGCGATTCGGCCTCGAAGCCGCCGTCGCGCTGAAAACGGCAAAAAACGCAAAAAAGCGCACGAGAACGACGCAAGAACGACCCAAGAACGACGCAACTACAAGAACACGCAGAGACAACACCGACGCACCGCAAGCACGCGCCGCGCATCTTCGCGCCGGGCCGCATGCGAGTGCCCGCGCATGAGCAGATTGCGCGCGACGCGGACGATTCCCGCATCGTGCGAGTTTCAAAAAGCACCCGTCCAACTCCGACTAAGGGTCAATCATGTTCACCACGAAATACATGCGCAACGCCGCACGGGGCGCGCTGACGCTTCTCGCCATCGCCGGGATGATCGGCGCGGGATCGAGCTTCGCCGCCGATCCGATTCCCTACAAGATCACGACGGGCCAGGAACGCGGCACGTATATCCAGATCGGACAGGACTTGTCGAAGTACGTCGCCGAGCCGGCCGGCATCGAACTGGAAGTGCTGCCGTCGAAAGGGTCGGCGGAGAACGTGCAGCGCATGCGCTACGAGCCCGGCGTGAAGTTCGCGCTGGTGCAGTCGGACGTGTATCAGGCGTACATGGACATGGCGACCTCGGGCAATGCGGACGCGGGCAAGATCATCAAGCCGCTGCGGCTCATCATGCCGCTCTACGACGAAGAGATTTACTTCGTCACGCGCGCGGACTCGCCGATGAAGTACATCCACGAGATCAAGGGCAAGAACATCAGCGTCGGGCCGATCGGCAGCGGCACGGCGCAATCGGCGGAGACGCTGTATCGGCTGATGTTCGGCGAACCGATCGCCGAAGCCAACGAGCAGCACCTCAACAACGAGGATTCGCTCGCGCGGCTGATCGTCGGGAAGATCGACGTGGCGGTGATCGTCGCGGGGCAACCGGCGAAGCTCTTTCAGGACATGAATCCGGAGCTGCTCAAGCAGATCAGGCTGCTGCGCCTCGATCCGAACGCGCAGGAAACCGCGCGCGCGAAGCAGACCTATTTCCCGGCGACGATCCGCACGACGAGTTATCCGAACTGGATTCAGGAAGACACGCCGACGCTCACCGTGAAGGCGTTTCTCGTGACCTACGATTACGGTTTGCGCGGCACGGTCGGCGCGCTGTCGAAATTCGCCGATTCGCTGTGCTCGAACTTCGACACGCTGCAGGCGAACGGCCATCCGAAGTGGAAGCAGGTGCATCTCGAACTGCCGCCGCTCACGAAGGGCTGGAAATACTATCCGCCGATGGAAAAGCACTTGCGCGCGTGCATCGCGCAGCGCACGGCGGCCGCCGAGCAAGCGCAGAATCCGACGCGCAAGGTCGCGACGCGCGACGCCGACGCGGCCGCGCAAAAGCCGAAAAAAGCGGCGTGTTCCGCGCAGGAAAAGCTGCTGTTGTTGTGCGATCAGTGACGCCGCGAAGCTAGCGGACGAGCGTCGGCATGAGCGCGGCGAGGCGCGTCGCGCCGCGCTCGATCGCCGTGACGTGCGTCCCGCCGTAGCCGAGCAGCACGCCTTGCTGCGCCGGCTCGCCCGCGTAGAACGCGCGTATGCCGTACAGCCCGACCGATACGGCGCGCGCCGCCGCGACGACCTCGTCTTCCCGCACCGAACCGGCGAGCCGCGCGACGAGATG
Source organism: Caballeronia sp. LZ008 (assembly GCF_031451435.1). NCBI lineage: Bacteria > Pseudomonadati > Pseudomonadota > Betaproteobacteria > Burkholderiales > Burkholderiaceae > Caballeronia > Caballeronia sp. LZ008. The sequence continues at coordinate 1,184,483 of NZ_JARUXK010000004.1, forward strand.
GATGCCCGCCGTCGCGGGCAGCGGCTCGAACCAAGGCGCGAGCTCGCCTTGCAGACGTTCGATCATCAGCGCGCGGCGTTCCGCGTACGCCTTGTGCATGCGGCGCAGATGCTTCGCGTATTCGCCATCGAGCATGAACGCGCCGAGCGCGGTTTGCGTCAGCATGCAGCTGTGCCAGTCGCAAATCTGCTTTGCGTTCCAGAGCGGTTCGGAGAGTGTCGCGGGCGGCACGACGTAGCCGAGCCGCAGATCGGAAAAGAGCGTCTTCGAAAACGTGCCGACATACGCGACGAGTCCCGCGCGATCGAGACTCTTCAGCGATTCCACCGGCCGCCCTTCGAAGCGGAATTCGCCGTCGTAATCGTCCTCGACGATCACCGCGCCGCGCTTGCCCGCCCATTCGAGCAACTCGACGCGCCGCTCGAGGCTCATCGGCATGCCGAGCGGAAACTGATGCGACGGCGTCACGTAGACGAGCCTCGTGTTGCGCGGCAGCTTTCTCACGACGATGCCCTCGCCATCGACCGGCACATGCGCGATGCGCGCGCCGAGCGCCGCGAAGAGCGCCCGCGCCGGCGGATAACCCGGCTCTTCGACCGCGACGACATCGCCCGGCTGGATCGTCACGCGCGCGAGCAGATCGAGCGCCTGTTGCGCGCCCTGCGTGACGATCACGTCCTGCCAGTTGCAGACGACCGCGCGGCTGAACGCGAGATAACGCGCGATGCCGAGCCGCAACGCCTGCTCGCCGCCCGGATCGCGATAACCCGCGACGCCGCCGCCCGCGCGCGCCTGCGTGCGCAGTGCCTGATTCAGGCAGCGTCGCCAGGCGTCGTAGGGAAAGAGCGATTTGTCGGTTACGCCGCCCTTGAAATCGCAGTCGAGCGTTTCGTCGGCGGGCGGCATCGGCATCGCCATGCGCTCGGGCATCTTGCGCCAGATGCCGGTGGCGCGAGCGCGGGCCGATACGGGTTCGGTGCGCGCGGTCGGCAGGCGCGTGAGCCCTTCAGCGACGAACGTGCCGTCGCCGGCGCGCGTGCGCAAGAAGCCTTCCGCGATCAGCCGCTCGAAGACATCGAGCGTGGTCTTGCGCGAGACGCCGAGCTGCGCGGCGAGATCGCGCGTGGACGGCAGGCGCGCGTTCGCGGCGAGCCGCCCTTCGATGATGCCCGCGCGTAGCTGGCCGTAGATCTGGCCGGTCAGGTCGCGGCGGCCGTGCAGGGTGATGTGGATGTCCAAGGGTGCTGGCGACCGACGCGGCTACAGTTGATAGGGCATCCGCACGCCCGGATCGTCGGGCGGGAAGTCCTTCGAGTTTCGCGAAACGAGCAGCGCATTCACCGATTGCGCCGACGCCCACACGATCGCATCCGGCAACTTGATGCGCGATTTCCTGCGAATTCCGATTGCGAGGTTCGCGACGGCCGAATCGAGCGGCACGAGATCGAAGGTGGACAGCCAGGCGCGCAGCGACGCTTCACTGTCGGGATTGGCGCCCTCTAGAACTTCCATGAGCGTGATGATGCTGATCGACCGCTCTTCGTAACGCTCGATCTCCTTGCGTGCCGCATCGATTCCCAACAGGTAATCGATCAGGATGTTCGTGTCGAAAAGCGCTCTTACCATTCTTCGCGCAGCTCCCGCTGATACTGCAATCCATCGATCTTTCGCTCTTGCCATAAGCCGAACACATCGACGGCAGGACGGCGCTTGTTGCTCGCGACGTACGCGCTGATCGCGTCCCGAATGACCGCGGCTCGCGGGCGCTGCTGCTCTTCGCCGATCGCGGCGAGTTCGTCTATCTGTTCGTCGGGCAAATCGATCAAGATCCTTCCCATAGATACCTCGCTATACGATATACATATGGTATATCACCATAGCCCATTTATTCACCTGCGCTGAAAATCGACTGACACAAAGTCACGCCTTGCTCGCTCAACCCCGCGCTGCCCGTCCCATCCTCGTTCATCCGCACCTCGACGAATCCCGCTTCCTCGAGCCCGGTCAATTGCCGACGCAACGCGCTCATCGGCAAACCGGACTGCTTCGCCAATTTCGCGAGCGACCACGCGCGTTCCGGCGTTTCCGTCTGTGCGCGCCAAAGCTGTGTCAGCACGGCGACGAGCGCCGGATCGATGTCATCGTTCATGCGCGAATCCCCATAGTTATCTCCCTGCCCGCGAGTTCGCCGAGCCGCCGCAACGCGGCCTCGCTCTGCGCGGTCCACGGATAACTGTAGTTCAGCCGGATGAAATGGCTGAAGGCGTTGCGCGTGGAGAACATGTAGCCCGGTCCGACCGTGATGCCGCTGTCGAGCGCGGCGCGATAGAGCCGCATCGAATCGACGCGCTCCGGCAATTCCACCCATAGCACATAGCCGCCCTGCGGCGCCGATGTGCGCGTGCCCGCCGGAAAGAAGCGCTCGACCATCGCGCTCATGATGCGCGACTGCTGCCGATACAGCTTGCGCACGCGCCGCAGATGCCGTTCGTAGCCGTCCTGCCGCAGATAATCCGCGATCGCGACCTGCGGCACCGATGGCGTCGTCAACGTGTTCAGAAACTTGAGCTTCTCGACCTGCGCCCGATACCGTCCCGGCATCGCCCAGCCGATCCGGTACGACGCCGTCAGACTCTTCGAAAACGACGCGCAATGCAGCACGAGCCCTTTTGTATCGAAGTTCTTGAGCGTCGACGGGCGCGCATCGCCGTAATAAAGCTCGTGATAGACATCGTTTTCGATGACCGGAATATCGTGCGCGGACAGCAATTCGACGAGCCGGCGCTTGCGCTCGTCCGGCATCTGGAAGCCGAGCGGATTCTGGAAGTTCGGCATCACCATGCACGCGGCGATCTTTCTTCGTCCGATGATCCGCGCCAGAGCGTCGATGTCGATGCCTTCCGCCGGATGCGTCGGCACTTCGATCGCGCGCATCCCGAGACGCTCGATCGCGTGCAGCATCGCGTAGTAAGTCGGCGATTCGACGGCCACCGTGTCGCCGGGCTGCGCGACGGCCTGCAGGCTCAGGTTGATCGCCTCAGTCGCACCGACCGTGATGACGATCTCCTCCGGATCGACCGGCACGCCGTTTTCGGCATAACGCCGCGCGATCTGGCGAATCAGCTCGGGATTGCCGGGCGGCAGATCGTCGATGAGATTCCAACTCGCCTGCCGCCGCGCGATCGCGTTCGCGTACTGGTTGATGCGCCGCCACGGAAACGGCTCGGGATCGGGATACGGCGAGCCGAACGGCACGGCGTCGTGAGCGCGGATGCTGCGCAACGTCGAAAGCACGAGCCGGCTCACATCGACTTCCGATGCCGTCGCGATCACGCGCGTCGGCTGACTGTGCGCCGCGCCCGCCTGCGGTTTTGCGCGCACGAAATAGCCGGACTGCGGACGCGTCTCCAGAATCCCGCGGCTTTCCAGGATCGCGTACGCATGCAGCACCGTCTTGATGCTCACGCCGTGCTGCTGGCTCGCCTGCCGCACCGACGCGATCTTCTCGCCGGGCGTGAACACGCCGCGCCGCACGGCTTCCTCGATTTCATCGGCGAGCTTTTCGTAGAGTTTCAACTGGATTTCGTTCTGAAGCGGCAATGCGTCAAGTCTAGGGCAAATCGACGCAACTGTACTCCTTCTATTTCGCATTTTCTGTGCGCCGCGCGCGATTCGGATCACAGTACGCTTCGGACATCGCAAGCCAAAAAGCATCATCCGCCAAGCCATGTTCAAGAAGCCCGAAGAACGCATCGAACCCTATACGCATCCCGCCGCCGGCTGGGGCGCGCTGAAGCAGGTCGCCATCAATCTCGTCAAGGAGAAGGTGGCGGGTGGCAACTACAAGACGCTCTTCAAGCAGAATCAGCCGGACGGCTTCGATTGCCCCGGCTGCGCGTGGCCCGACCGCGAGCACGGCTCGACCTTCGAATTCTGCGAGAACGGCGTCAAGGCCGTCGCCGCCGAAGCGACGAGCAAGCGCGTGACGCCCGCGTTCTTCGAGGAGCACACGGTTTCGTCGCTGATGACGCAGAACGATTACGAACTGGAGCAGCACGGCAGGCTGACCGATCCGCTCGTCTACGACGCAAAGCGCGACCGCTATGTGCCGATCGATTGGGACGATGCGTTCGAACTCATCGCCTCGCATCTGAAGAAACTCGACGATCCCGATGGCGCCGCGTTCTACACGTCCGGCCGTGCGAGCAACGAAGCCGCTTTTCTGTATCAATTGTTTGTGCGGATGTACGGCACGAACAATTTCCCCGATTGCTCGAACATGTGCCACGAAGCGACGAGCCGCGGCTTGCCGCATACCGTCGGCATCGGCAAGGGCACCGTCACGCTCGACGACTTCGAACACGCCGACACGCTGCTGCTCTTCGGCCAGAATCCGGCGACGAACCATCCGCGCATGCTCGGCGAGTTGCGCGAGTGCGCGAAACGCGGCGCGACCATCGTGTCGATCAATCCGCTGAAGGAGCGCGGCCTCGAACGTTTCGCGAGCCCGCAGCACACGCTCGACATGCTCTCGCCGAAGGGCGTGAAGATCAGTTCGGTGTTCATCCGCCCGAAAGTCGGCGGCGACTTCGCGCTGATCAAAGGCGTGGCGAAGCGCGTGATCGAACTCGACGACGCCGCGCGCGCGAACGGTGGCGAGCGCGTGCTCGACGTCGATTTCATCGCGGAGCACACGGTCGGCTTCGACGCCTTCGCCGACGACCTGCGCGCCGAAAGCTGGGACGCGATCATCGCGGAATCGGGCGTGGAGATGGACGATCTGCTGAATCTCGCCGACATCTACGCGAAAGGCCGCGCCGTCATCTCGACGTGGGGCATGGGCCTCACGCAGCACAAGAACTCCGTGCCGACCATTCAACTGCTTTCGAACCTGATGATGATGCGCGGGAATATCGGACGGCGCGGCGCGGGCTTATGTCCGGTGCGCGGCCATTCGAACGTGCAGGGCGACCGCACGGTCGGCATCGAGGAAAAACCGACGCAGGCGTTTCTCGACCGGCTCGGCGCGGCCTACGATTTCGAGCCCCCGCGCGAGCATGGCTACGACGTCGTCGAAACGATTCACGCGATGCTCGAAGGCAAGGTGAAGGTGTTTATCGGCCTGGGCGGAAATTTTTCGATCGCGACGCCCGACACGCCGCGCACCTGGGAAGCGATGCGCTCGTGCGATCTCACGGTGCACATCACGACGAAGCTCAACCGCAGCCATCTCGTACACGGCCGCGACGCGCTCATTCTGCCGACGCTCGGCCGCACCGAGATCGATGTTCAGAACGGCGTGCCGCAAGGCGTGTCCGTCGAGGATTCGATGAGCATGGTGCACATTTCTTACGGCATGAACAAGCCGGCCTCGGCGAATCTGCTTTCCGAAGTCGCGATCGTCGCACGCATGGCGCACGCGACGCTCGGCTCGGCCAAGGTCGACTGGCGCGCACATGAGGGCGACTACGCGCTGATCCGCGATGGCATCGAAAAAGTGCTCGACGGTTTCGAGCGCTACAACGAACGCCTGAAGCAGCCGGGCGGTTTTCATCTCGGCGTGGCGTCGCGCGATCGCGTCTGGAAGACGCCGAGCGGCAAGGCGCAGTTCATCGTGCACAGGATCGCGGTCGATACGCCGATCCACCGCGCCCGTGCGCTGTACGGCGACCGTCTCATGACGCTGATGACGACGCGTTCGCACGATCAGTACAACACGACGATCTACGGTCTCGACGATCGCTACCGCGGCGTGTACGGACAGCGGCGCGTGCTGTTCGCGAACCGCGAGGACATCGACATGCTCGGGTTCGAGCCGGGCGAACTGGTGGATATCACGAGCGTGTGGGACGACGGCATCGAGCGTCGCGTAGACGGTTTCAAGCTCGTCGAATACGACATTCCGCGTGGCTGTCTCGGTGCGTATTATCCGGAGACCAACCCGCTCGTGCCGCTGTCATCGGTTGCGGATGGCGCCGGTACGCCGACGTCGAAGTCCATTCCCGTGCTGCTGACGTCGTCCAGTCAGGCCATTGCTGCCTGAAACCGCTGCGCGACGCGATGCCGCCAAGCACGCGGCATCGCGCTCTCTCGCGCTGACGGATACGGCGTTCGAGCGCGGCGGCGCCGCTGAACCAGCGATCGGCGCATGCGCCCAGCATGGCGAGGATGCCGGCCCACGCGATCAACCCGGCGGCGAAGCTGTTGAATTCGCCGCTGAACCAGACGCCGCCGAGCATTGCGGCCGCGAACACCAGCATGACGATGGCGAACGGGGGGCAATGTTCGTGTTCGATATGAGCGCGGCCGCCAGCGCCCAAGCCCATTTGGTAGCCGCTGAGAGAATATGCGCTAATGGACTGCGCCATTTTGTCCTCCAGACTGTTATCAATTTGTGTTTCCACAAACTTACGCAGTTGGAGCGATCAGTAATACCAGACAATTCCTAACAACGCTTTCGACCTGTGGCGCTTGACTTTCGCCGAACCCCGCAAAACGCGATGCCACCGCGATTCACGCCTCATTTCGCTCCTGCGAACTCCTGAACATCGGCATCGGCTTCGCCGGCGAGCGGCACGACGCCGGACGGCCCCGTCGCATGCGGATGCAGCAACAGCGCGACGAGCCCGCTCCAGCCCGTCTGATGCGACGCGCCCACGCCGCGCCCGTTGTCGCCATGAAAATACTCGTGAAAGAGCACGAGATCGCGCGAACGCGGATCGGCCTGTAGCAGCGGATAGGCAGCCATCACCGGACGCTCGCCGTTCTTGTCGAGCAGAAAGAGCGTGGTCACGCGGCGCGCGAGTTCGTCGGCGATTTGCGCGAGCGAAAACTTCTGTCCCGAGCCCGTCGGATATTCGACGCGAAAATCATCGCCGTAATAGCGATGAAACTCGTGGATCGATTCGATCAGCAGATAGTTGACCGGCATCCACACCGGACCGCGCCAGTTCGAATTGCCGCCGAACACGCGCGAGTCGGATTCCGCCGGAAGATACTGGATGCCGAAGCTTTCGCTGTTGTGATAGAAGACGAACGGGTTATCGAGATGCACGCGTGACAGCGCGCGCACGCCGTGATCGGAAAGGAATTCGGTTTCGTCGAGCATGCGCCTGAGCAGCGCCTTCATGCGATGCCCGCGCAACAGCGACAGCAGCACGCTGTTGCCCTGACCCGCCACGTTCCAGCGCGACACGAGCCTCGAAAGATCCGTTCGATGTTCGAGAAACCAGTGCAGCCGTTCGCGCAATTCCGGCAGCGAGCGATACACCTTCGGCTCCAGCACATGCACGGCGAAAAGCGGAATCAGCCCGACGATGGACCGCACGCGCATCGGCACATTGGTTCCGTCGGGCAGGCGCAGCTTGTCGTAGAAGAACTCGTCCTCGCTGTCCCAGAGACCGGTGTCGCAATCGTCCTCGCAGCTCACCGCTTCCGCGATATACAGGAAGTGCTCGAAGAACTTCACGGCGATATCGACGAACACCTTGTTCGCGTATGCGAGCTCGAGCGCGATACGCATCAGATCGAGCGCGTACGCGGCCATCCATGCGGTGCCGTCGGCCTGATCGATGTGGCCGCCCGTCGGCAGCGGCGACGAGCGATCGAAGATGCCCACGTTGTCCAGGCCGAGAAAGCCGCCCTGGAAAATGTTCTTGCCGTCGGCATCCTTGCGATTCACCCACCATGAGAAGTTGAGCAGCAGCTTGTGGAACACGAGTTCCAGAAAATCGCGATCGCCCTTGCCGGTGATCGCGCGGTCGATCTCGTAGACGCGCCACGTCGCCCACGCGTGCACGGGCGGATTGGCATCGCCGAAAGCCCATTCGTACGCGGGCAATTGACCGTTCGGATGCTGATAGCGGTCCTTCACTAGCAATAGCAACTGACGTTTCGCGAACTCCGGATCGATGAGCGCGAACGCCGCCGCATGAAACGCGAGATCCCACGACGCGTACCACGGATATTCCCACTTGTCCGGCATCGACACGATGTCCGCGTTGCACAGATGCCGCCAGTCCGAATCGCGTCCGGTGCGCCGCTGCTTCGGCGGCTTCGGCTGAAGCGGATCGCCGTCGAGCCAGCGCGTCACATCGAACTGATAGTACTGCTTCGACCACAGCATGCCGGCGAGTGCCTGGCGTTGCACGAGCCGCTGATCGGCATCGGCGATATCGTGCTGCAGCGCGCCGTAAAACTCGTCGGCTTCCGCGATGCGTCGCGCGAAGAGACCATCGACGTCGAGCGGCACGGCGTCCGGCGCGGACTCGGGCCGCCAGCGCAGATACACGACCGCCTTGCCGAGCGGCTCCAGTTCGAGATGCGCGTGCGCGGCCGCGCGCGTGCCCTTGTCGCGGCGAATCGCGTCTTCGTCGCCTTGCAGGATGTAATCGTTGAAGCCGTCCTTGAACGGTCCCGTGCCTTCCATGTGGAAGAGACGCCTGACGTTGGTCTCGTTCTCGCAGAAGAGCCATTCCATCGCGCTCGCGTCCGGCGACCACGCGGTGACGACCATCGGTTCGTGCGCGCCCTGTTCGGCGAGCACGTAGGTGCCTTCGCCCTGCACCGTTTCCACCTTCAGCGAGGGCTTGATCGGCGTCGGCTTCCACGACCAGGTATTGCGCGCCCAGATTTGCGGCAGCACGTCGAGCGCGGCCCGCACCTCGCTGCGATTCTCGATCGTCACGCGCATCACGATGTCGTCCGGCGTGTGCTTCGCGTATTCGACCTGCACGTCGAAGTAACGCGCGTCGTCGAACACGCCCGTGTCGAGCACTTCGTATTCGGGCATGTCGGCGCCGCGCCGCGCGTTTTCATCGACGAGATCGGCATACGGATACGCCGCATGCGGATACTTGTAGAGCATGCGCATGTAGGAATGCGTCGGCGTGCCGTCGATGTAGAAGTACAGTTCCTTCACGTCCTCGCCGTGATTGCCTTCCTGGTTCGTCAGACCGAAGAGCCGCTCCTTGATGATCGGATCGCAGCCGTTCCAGAGCGCGAGCGAGATGCACCAGTTGAGTTTGTCGTCGCCGAAACCGGCGATACCGTCCTCGCCCCAGCGATACGCGCGGCTGCGCGCATGATCGTGCGGAAAGTATTCCCACGCGGTGCCGAATTCGCTGTAGTCCTCGCGCACGGTGCCCCATTGGCGTTCGCTCAGATACGGTCCCCAGCGCTGCCAGCGTGGGCAGTCCTTCGAATGGAGCCGCAGGCCCTCGACGGTTTCGAGCTGGTTGACGGGGCGCGATTTCGACATGGGCGTCTCCTCGATGGCGGCGTGCTGAACGACGGGCAAGTCTCGTAATTTAGCGCGTTTTGACGCCGGCCCGCGCGCGCCGCGCTAGGTTGCGCCGAGCAGCTTTTCGATGCGCAAGAGCTCCGCGAGCGACCACGCCTGAAACGGCGTCCCGCCGGGCGTGTGCGGCGCATCGGCATCGGCGACTTCGCTGACGTGATCGAGACCGTAGCGATCGAGATGCGCGTAGAGCGGCGTCAGAAAACGCTCGCGCGCGCCCGCCGCGCCGTGCACGCGCACCCACGCCTCGACGAACGGGCCGATCAGCCACGGCCAGACGGTGCCCTGGTGATACGCGCCATCGCGATCCAGCACGCCGCCCGCGTAGTTCGCCCTATAGGCCGGATCGGACGGCGCGAGCGTGCGCAAACCGGGCGGCGTGAGAAGTTGCGTTTCGACCTGATCGACGACCGCGCGCGCGATATCGCCATCGACGAGCGGAAACGGCAAGCCGCCGACCGCGAAGATCTGATTCGGGCGAATCGATCGATCGACGCGACCGGGTTCGTGATCGACGTCGACGACATCGAAGAGCGTATGCGTGTCCGGATCGACGAAACGCGCGGCGAACGACAACTGCGCCTGATCGCGCAACGCCTGCCAGCGCGGATTCCACGCGCTCGCGATCGTGAGCGCGTTGATCCACAGCGCCTGCACCTCTACCGGCTTGCCGATACGCGGCGTCACGACCCAGTCGCCTGCCTTCGCGTCCATCCATGTGAGCTGGACGCCGGGCACGCCCGCGCGCAGCAGACCGTCCACATCGGCGGCGATGCGAAAGCGCGTGCCGCGCGAATAGCCGTCGAGAATCGCATCGACGGCGCTTTGCAGGCGGCTCGTCGTCGCCGCGTGCGCGTGCCCCGTCGCCAGATAATCGTGCGCGGCGACGACGAACCACAGCGAGGCATCGACGGAGTTGTATTCGGGCAGGCCGCCGCTGTCCGGAAAGCGGTTCGGCACCATGCCTTCGGAAATCGTATCGGCCCATTCGAGCAGGATCGATTCCGCTTCCTGATGCCGGCCGGACACGAGCAGGAGGCCGCGCATCGAGATGAAGGTGTCGCGGCCCCAGTCGGTGAACCACGGAAAGCCCGCGATGATCGTTTTGCCGACATTGCGCGTGACGACGTACGCATCGGCGCTGCGCGCGAGCCGCGAGCCGAACGCCGCGCGCCGTTCCTTTTCCCGCGAGGCGAGATGCGATGCGTGCGCGAGCGCGCTGTCTTCGAACGGCTTGTCGTGGCCGGCGTGCGCGTGGAGGATCATCACGGCTTCGCCGCGCGCGAGATCGAAGCTGAAGATGCCGGGCGTCGCGAGGTCTTCGGTGAAATCGAGTCCGCGCTCGCGTTCGCGCACGTAGCAGAAGTTGCGATACCAGTCGGGGGCGTGATCGTAAGCGCCGTTCGACGTGACGCAAATCGTCGGCAAATCGCCATACGGCTGCCATTGCACGCGCTCGCCTTCCAGTGTGGCATCGAAGGAAAATGCCGCGTTTTCGTGGTGCAGCGCGTGGTAGTCGCGGCCTGAGAGCAGCGGGCGGACTTCCAACTTGGCCGCTTTCGATGCGCCCTCGAGACGCCAGCGCAGGACGGTTTGGCGGGCTTCCTTTGCAACGAACGCTTCTGCGACGATGATCGTTGCGTCGTCGTTACCGATGCGGTAGCGCCATGTGGGCCACGGATCTGTATCGAATGAAAGGAGGCTTGCGGTCGTGTCGGGATAGAGGATGTCGGGGGCGTAGCGCTGCATCGTCAGAGGGATACGCGCGTTGCCCGTTTCGAGCCATGCTTCCATGCCGTTGATGAGCACGACACGGCCGGCGGGCGGTTGAGTCGCCGTCAGCAGCAGCGCTTGGTAGCGACGTGTGCGCATCGTGCCGACCGTGCCGGAGGCGAAACCGCCGTAAGCATCGGGTTCGAGCCATTCGTCTTCCAGACGCGCAGCGTCGATCGGCGATTCATCGGTGCGTTCGATGCGTGTCATGGTTTTTGTTTTTTTGCTGGATTGCGTGTTCGTGGCGGCTCGGGGTTTCGCCGGATCCCGGTTTCGTGGCGGCTCGGGGTTTCGCCGGATCCCGGTTTCGTGGCGGCTCGGGGTTTCGCCGGATCCCGGTTTCGTGGCGGCTCGGGGTTTCGCCGGATCCCGCTTTCGTGGCGGCTCGGGGTTTCGCCGGATCCCGGTTTCGTGTCGGTCTATTAGCACTGCCCCTGTGCGGGGCGGCACTCACTTTCTTTGCTGCTGCAAAGAAAGTAAGCAAAGAAAGCAGCTTCCGATACGCCCGCGGTCACACGCAATTTGGGTAGTCCTCTCGTCCATCGTGGGCTGCCTAAAGAGTGCCCTCATCACAATCACCGGGCTTGGCTCGCGCACGGTCTGACTAGCTAGTAGTTACAACGCGCGGGTCCAGCAATCATACATCCGGCACAGCGCTACGCGCTGCCGCCCGGTATGCGAGGGAAACCAAAGGGCGGCGATTGCAGTGAGATGGAGACGTTAGTAGAGAAGCACATGCATCCCCGATGGACCGGTCGGCCGCGAAGCGGGCTGGAGCTATTTGGTGCTGAACCAGTTTGGTGTGTGGTGCGATGGTTCAGACCGTGCGCGAGCCAAGCCCGATGGGGCCTATGAGGGCACTCGTTAGGCAGCCCACGATCGACGAGAGGACTACCCAAATTGCGTGTGACCGCGGGCGTATCAGTAGCTGCTTTCTTTGCTTACTTTCTTTGCAGCAGCAAAGAAAGTAAGTGCCGCCCCGCACAGGGGCAACGCTAATAGACCGACGCGAAAACGGGATCCGGCGAAACCCCGACCCGACACAATCACGGGATCCAGCGAAGAAACAAAATCAACCAAGAACCGCACTCACAGCGTGAATCAAAATCCCGACAGCGCCTCCCACAAGCGTCCCATTCACGCGAATGAACTGCAAATCCCGCCCAATATTAAGCTCAACATCCCTGACGAGCGTCGCATCGTCCCACTGCTTGACGGTGGCGGCAATATGCTTCGCGATGCCATCGCGCAACTCCGGCGCAAGCGCCTTCAAAGCATCGCGCATATGCTCGTTAATCGACTCGCGTAATGCCGGATCGCTGCCGAGCGCCTCGGCAAAACCGCCCGCCATCGCGACGACCTTCGCATGCAGCGCCGAATCCGGCCGCTTGATATCCGCATCGAGCCACGCGATGAACTCGTCCCACAGCCCGTTCACGTATGTCCGCAACTCGGGCCGCTCCAGCCACTCACGCTTGTGCTCGTCGATGCGCGCCTTGAACGCCGGATCCGTCTTCAACCGCTCGACAAACCGCTCCACAGCCGCATCGAAAGCCTTGCGACGTTCGTGCTCGGGATCGCTGCTTACATCGTGCAGCCATTGATTCGCGCCGCGCACGAGACCGGCCGCAAACTTGTTGCCAAGGTCTTCAGCATTCAGTCCGACGAATCCCAGCATACCGACGAGCTTCGGATACTCCTCGCCCGCCACCGCGACGATGCGCGTCGCGAGCATCTCCTGCACTTCGGGCTTGTCGAGCCACCCGGCCAGTTGCTTCAGGCCCTCATCGAGCAGCAACTGATGACGCCGGTCCGATATCAGCGTCGACAGCACGCTTCCCGTCGCGCTCGCCAGATCGAACGACTCCGCGCGACGGCGCAGCGTCTCGTAGAGCATCGACTTCACGCGCGCGTCATCGACGAAAGACAGCAGTTGCCCGACCGCGCCCACGGCCTTCTTGCCGAGCAACTCGGCATTGGCAGGCTCGGCCAGCCACATCGACAGACGGCTCGCCGGATCGAACGCATTCACGCGCGCGACGAGCGCATCGGTGCCGAGAAAACGGTCGCGAACGAACACGGCCAGGTTGTCCGCGACGCGCGCCTTGTTCGCGGGCAGGATCGCGGTGTGCGGAATCGGCACGCCAAGCGGATGCCGAAACAGCGCGACCACCGCGAACCAGTCGGCGAGCGCGCCGACCATCGCGGCTTCCGCGAACGACGACACCCACGCCCACGCGCCCGCATCGTGCTGGCTTTTCGCCAGCGCGAACAAGGCGCCGGCCGCGACGAGCAGCCCGGCGGCGAACCATTTCATTCTTCTCAGCGCGACGGCTTTGTCCTGCGTTTCCATCTATGTCGGTTTCATGGTTTTGATGAGGCCGAAAGCTTACCAGCAGCGCGTTGCAAATCCCGAAGGACTTCGACGGCGCGTTCGCCCTCTTCGACCGGAACGAAGATGTGATCGTGATACGCCGCCGCAATCACATTGCAACTGATGTTCGCCTCGCCGAGCGCACGCGCGAACGCCGCCGTCAAACCGACCGCGTTCAGATCCGAATGAACGGTCAGCGTGATCCAGGCCGCGCGAAAGAGCGGCGCGACGCCGGCCGCCTGCGCCGCGCTTTCTTCCATCACGACCGTCAATCCCTCGCGCTCGCGGAACGTCGCGACGATGCCCGCGCCGCTCGCCACCGCATCGTGCGGCAGCGACGCGAACACGTACGCGCCCGGCTGCAGTTCGGGCTCCATCGACGCGATCAGCGTATCGAGATCACGCAGCATTTTCGGTCTCCCGTGTCCGCGCCAAAACCGGCCGCAGCGCAGCGCCGGTATGACTGCGCGGATGCGTCGCGAGCGTGTCCGGGTCCGCCGCCGCGACGATCGTGCCGCCATTCACGCCGCCTTCCGGGCCGAGATCGAGCACCCAGTCGGCTTCGGCGATCACATCGAGATCGTGTTCGATGACGATCACGCTATGCCCGCCATCCACCAGACGATGCAGCACGCGTATCAGCTTCGCGACGTCCGCCATGTGCAGGCCGACGGTCGGCTCATCGAGCACATAAAGCGTGTGCGGCGGCTTCTGGCCGCGCCGCGTGACGTCGTCGCGCACTTTCGACAGTTCGGTGACGAGCTTGATGCGCTGCGCCTCGCCGCCCGACAGCGTCGGCGACGGCTGGCCGAGCGTCAGATAGCCGAGGCCGACATCGCGCAGCAATTGCAGCGGATGCGCGATGCTCTGCATCGACGCGAAGAACTCGACGGCTTCGTCGATCTCCATCGTCAGCACTTCGCCGATGTTTTTGCCGCGCCATGTCACCGCGAGCGTTTCCGGATTGAAGCGCTGGCCGTGGCACACGTCGCACGGCACTTTGACATCGGGCAGGAAGCTCATCGCGATGGTCCGCACGCCCTGGCCTTCGCATGCCGGGCAACGGCCATCGCCCGTGTTGAACGAGAAACGCGACGGCGTGTAGCCGCGCGCGCGGGCTTCGAGCGTATCGGCGAAGAGCTTGCGGATCGTGTTCCACATGCCGATGTAGGTGGCCGGGCACGAACGCGGCGTCTTGCCGATCGGCGTCTGATCGACTTCGAGCACGCGATCGATAGCCTCGAAACCGGTGACGCCCGCGCAGCCCTGCCACGCATGCGCGACATCGAACGTCGGACGCGGCGCTTCGCGCGCGAGCACGCTGGCGCGCGACCCGGCAGCGGGCTTGTCCGCTTGCGCGGCCTTGCGCGCGCGCCGCACCGCAGGCGACGACAACACCGAACGGCCGACGGCATCGAGCAGGTTCGTCATCAGCACGTCGCGCGCGAGCGTCGATTTGCCCGAACCCGACACGCCCGTAATCGCGACGAGCCGATTCAGCGGCATCGTCGCCGTCACGTTGCGCAAGTTGTGCAGCGTCGCGCCTTCGACCGTCAGCCATTGCTCCGGCACGGCGGCGCGCTTCGCGGTCGCCGCGCGCACTTCGCGGCGCGGCTGCAACGGATGCACGATCGGATTCGCAAGGAACTGGCCCGTGAGCGACGCCTTGTGCGCCGCGAGATCCGTCACGTTGCCCTGCGCGACGACCGTACCGCCGCGCTTGCCCGCGCCCGGCCCGATATCGATGATGTGATCCGCGCGGCGAATCGTGTCTTCGTCATGCTCGACGACGACGAGCGTATTGCCCTTGTCGTTCAGCTTCTTGAGCGCGGAGAGCAGGATCAGGTTGTCGCGCGGATGCAAACCGATGGTCGGTTCATCGAGCACGTAACACACGCCTTGCAGATTACTGCCGAGTTGCGCCGCGAGACGGATGCGCTGCGCTTCGCCGCCGGAAAGCGTCGGTGCGGCGCGATCGAGGCTCAAATAGCCGAGCCCGACTTCTTCGAGGAATTGCAAGCGCCCTTCGATTTCACTGACCACGTCACGCGCGATATCCGCATCGCGGCCCTTGAGCTTGAGCGATGCAATCCACTCGCGCGTATCGCTGACGGTCCATCGTCCGACTTCCGTGATCGGATAATTGCCGAACGTGACGGCGCGCGCAACATCGTTCAGACGCGTGCCTTCGCATTCCGGGCAGGGCTGATCCACGATATCGTCCGGTTCCTGATCGACCGAGCCGATGCTCTGCTCGCGTCCGCGATCGTCTTGCGCGAAGAGCGTGTCGTCGAACGCGGCGCGCTGTTCGCGCGTGAGCTTCACGCCCGTCCCGACGCATGTGTTGCACCAGCCGTGTTTGCTGTTGTACGAGAACATGCGCGGATCGAGCTCCGGATAACTCGTGCCGCAAACGGGGCACGCGCGCTTCGTCGAGAACACGCGCGTTTCTTCCTTGCCGCGACGCGCGCCGTCGTGCCACGACCCATGCAGTTCATCGAGCGGCGCGCAAAGATGCATGACGCCCTTGCCGATTTCGAGCGTGTCGTCGAGCAAACGCCGCAGTTCCGCTTCGTTGTCCGCCGACACGACTAGATCCGCAACCGGCAATTCGATCGTATGTTCACGGAAGCGATCGAGCTTCGGCCACGGACTCACGGGCAGAAATTCGCCATCCACACGCAGATGCGTATTGCCGCGCGCCTTCGCCCATTTCGCGAGATCGGTATAGACGCCCTTGCGATTGACGACGAGCGGCGCGAGCAGTCCGACATGCTGCCCCTTGAAATCGCGCATGATCTGCGCGGCGATCGATTCGGAACTTTGCGACTGGACCGGCGTGCCATCGTGAATGCAATGCTGAATGCCGAGCTTCACGTACAGCAAGCGCAGGAAGTGCCAGACTTCGGATGTCGTCGCGACCGTCGATTTGCGTCCGCCGCGCGACAGGCGCTGTTCGATCGCGACGGTCGGCGGAATGCCATAGACGGCATCGACTTCCGGACGGCCCGCCGGCTGCACGATGGAGCGCGCATATGCGTTCAGCGATTCGAGGTAACGGCGCTGACCTTCGTGGAAAAGAATATCGAATGCGAGCGTCGACTTGCCCGAACCGGACACGCCCGTCACGACGTTGAACTTGTTATGCGGAATATCGACATCGAGCGACTTCAGATTGTGCTCGCGCGCGTTGACGATCCGCACCACGTTCTCGCCCTGCAACGCACGTCGCGCGCTCGCGACTTCCGCCGCGAGTTGCAGCGGCACGCCCGCGCGCTTTTGAGCCGCGCCGGGCGCCATCGCTTCTTCGTATTCGACCAGCGCGCGGCCCGTATGCGATTGTTCGCATGCCGAAACATCGTCCGGCGTGCCGACGCATACGAGCTGCCCGCCGCCATCGCCGCCTTCCGGACCGAGATCGATGATCCAGTCGGCCGCGCGAATCACATCGAGATTGTGTTCGATGACGATCAGCGAATGACCGCGTTCGAGCAGGCGCCGCAGTGCCTGCATCAACTTCGCGATGTCGTCGAAATGCAGGCCCGTCGTCGGCTCGTCGAACATGAAGAGACGGCTTTCGCTCTTGCTGGTCTGCGACGTTTCGGCGAGAAAGCCCGCGAGCTTCAGACGCTGCGCCTCGCCGCCCGAAAGCGTCGGCACGGGCTGGCCGAGCTTCACGTATTCGAGACCGACATCGACGATCGGCTGCAGCACGCGCAGCACTTCCTTGTCGCCGGCGAACAGCGCGACGGCTTCGCTCACCGTCAGCTCGAGCACATCGGCGACGCTCAACTGACGATCGCCGCGCTCGATCTTCACTTCGAGGATTTCCGCGCGATAACGGCGTCCGTCGCAATCGGGGCAACGCAAGTAGACATCGCTCAGGAACTGCATCTCGACGTGCTCGAAGCCCGAGCCGCCGCACGTCGGGCAGCGTCCATCGCCCGAGTTGAAGCTGAACATGCTCGCGCTATAGCCGCGCTGCAACGCGAGCGGCGCCTTCGCATAGAGCTTGCGAATTTCGTCGAACGCGCCGACATAGCTCGCCGGATTCGAGCGCGCCGTGCGGCCGATCGGCGACTGATCGACGAACACGACGTCGCTCAAATGCTCCGCGCCCTTCAGGTCGCGATACGCGCCGGGCGCTTCCGTCGCCTTGCCGAAGTGACGCATCAGCGCGGGCGCGAGCACGTCCTGGATCAGCGTCGATTTGCCCGAGCCCGATACGCCCGTCACGCACACGAGACGTTGCAGCGGAATGTCGACCGTCACGTCGCGCAGGTTGTGATCGCTCGCGCCTTCGAGCGTGAGGCGCGGCGTGTTCGCATCGACGACGCGGCGATTCCAGTTCGACGCATGCGCGACATGCTTGCGGCCGCCGAGATACGCGCCGGTGAGTGTGTCGGTGACTTGAATGTCGTCGGGTGCGCCGTCATAGACGATCTGCCCGCCGCGCTCGCCCGGACCCGGTCCCATGTCGATGAGACGATCGGCCGCGAGCATCACCGACGGATCGTGCTCGACGACGACGAGCGTATTGCCCGCGTCGCGCAGACGATGCATCGCTTCGACGATGCGGTTCAGATCGCGCGGATGCAAACCGATGCTCGGTTCATCGAGCACGAACAGCGTGTTCACGAGCGACGTGCCGAGCGCGGTCGTCAGATTGATGCGCTGCACTTCGCCGCCGGACAGCGTGCGCGACTGGCGATCGAGCGTCAGATAACCGAGACCGACATCGCAGAGATATTTCAGGCGCGTGCGGACCTCGGCGTGCAAGAGCTTGAGCGCTTCGTCGAGCAAGGTCGATGGCAGCGTCAGCGAATCGAAGAAGCGGCGGATGCGCTCGATCGGCATCAGCATCAGATCGTGCACCGTGAGGCCCGGCAGCGCTTCGAGTTGCGCGCGCGTCCAGTCGACGCCTTCCGGCATGAAGCGATCTTGCGGCGCAAGCACTGCGTCGGCCTGTTCCTTCGTGCCGAGACGCCACAGCAGCGATTCGGTTTTCAGACGCGCGCCGGCGCACACCGGACACGTCGTATAGCTGCGATATTTCGACAGCAGCACGCGGATGTGCATCTTGTACGCCTTCGACTCCAGATAATCGAAGAAACGCTGCACGCCGTACCACTGGTTCTGCCACTTGCCCGTCCAGTCCGGCGAGCCCTTGATGACCCAGTCGCGCTCCTGCTGCGTGAGATCCTTCCACGGCACGCCGAGGCGAATGCCCGCCTTCGCGCCGTAGCGCACGAGATCGTCCTGGTTCTCTTTCCACGCGGGCGTCTGCAATGTCTTGATCGCGCCTTCGCGCAGCGTCTTCTTTTCATCGGGGATGACGAGACCGTAATCGACGCCGATCACGCGTCCGAAGCCGCGGCATGTCTCGCAAGCGCCATACGCGGAATTGAACGAGAACAGCGCCGGCTGCGGATCGGCGTAGCGCAGATCGCTTTCCGGGCTGTGCAGGCCGGTGGAAAAACGCCAGATCTCCGGCTCGCCTTCGTCTTTCAGCACATAGACGTCGACGCGGCCCGTGCCGCGCAGCAACGCGCTTTCGATCGCCTCCAGCGCACGCGAACGCTCGATGTTCTGCAAGCGAAAACGATCCGCGACGACATCGAGCATCTGCCGTTTGCCGCTTGCGGTTTCGACGTGGCGTTTCGCCTGCACGCGCGTATAGCCGCTCGCGGAGAGCCACTGCTCGACCTCCTCGTCGCTCGCGGTGTCGGGCAATTCGACCGGAAACGTGATCGCGAGACGCGGATCATCGGCCCGCGTGCGTTCGAGCAGTTCGGCGTAGATCGTCTCGGGCGTGTCGTGACGCACGCGATGCGACGTCTTCTTGTCGAAAAGTTCGGCGGCGCGCGCGTAGAAGAGCTTCAGATGATCGTTCAGTTCGGTCATCGTGCCGACGGTCGAACGCGAACTGCGCACCGGATTCGTCTGGTCGATGGCGATCGCGGGCGGCACGCCGTCCACGCGATCGACATGCGGACGGTCCATCCGGTCGAGAAACTGGCGCGCGTACGCGCTGAAGGTTTCGACGTAGCGCCGCTGGCCTTCCGCGTAGAGCGTGTCGAACACGAGGCTCGACTTGCCGGAACCGGACGGGCCGGTCACGACCGTCATCTGGCCGGTGTGCAGGTCGAGATCGAGATTCTTGAGGTTGTGCTGACGTGCGCCGCGAATGCGGATTGCGTTATTCGATGCCAATTTTTCAACCGGTTCAATGAGTTAGGCGGCACCCTCGAAGTGTTCGACGAGGTCGCACGAGTGTTCGGAAGTGCGTGGCCGCCATAGCGATCAGTACTGTACACGCATACAGTGTTCGCCGCCAAACGTGTCGGAAGTGTCCGGTGACACTGCGCAAGGCGCTCGCCTGCTCGGCGATCACTTCAGATGTTCGATGACCGCATCCGCGACGGCATCCGGCGCCTCGCGCAGCGGAAAATGGCCGGCGCCATCGATAACGACGCGCCGATAGCCCGCCGTAAAGTAGCGCGCTTGGCCTTCCGAACTCGCCGGTTCGTCGCAGGCGTCCGCGCCGCCTTGAATCATCAAGGCCGGTACGCCGATGCGATCGTTCGTCGCAAGCCGCGCGTACAGATCGGCGAGCGCCGGATCGGACGGCTGATCGCTCCGCCAGCGCCGGCGATACGCGTTCAGCGTGATCGGCACCCAGTCGGGATTGTCGAATGCGCGCGCCGTCGCCGCGAATTCGGCTTCGTCGAACCAGCCGGGCGGCGACCATGTGTCCCACTGGATGCGCGCGAAGCCTTTGGGATCGGCGGCGACGGCGTCCGGGCCGCCGTCGAGCGACATGAACCATTGGTACCAGAAGCGCCGCGCCTGCGAGAAGTCGGGCAATTCGAAGACGCCGCGCGGCTGATACGCCAGCGCGAGCGCGGCCATGCGGCGCACGCGCTCGGGAAACAGCGTGGCGATCGTGTAGGCGGCGCGCGCGCCCCAGTCGTGGCCGACGACATCGAACGTGGCGATGCCGAGCGCATCGGCGAGATCGACGGCGTCTCGCGCGAGCGCGACGCCCGAGCCGTCGCGCACGGCGTCGTCGCGCAGGAAACGCGTGCCGCCCGCCCCGCGCAACTCCGGCACGACGGTTCGATAGCCGGCGTCGTTGAGCCGCGCGGCCACGGCATTCCACGCGCGCGCCGCATCCGGCCATCCGTGGATCAGCAGCACGACGGGCGCGTCGGCGGGACCGGAATCGGCGTAAGAGATATCGAGCGTCAGCGTGCGCGCGTGGCGTGCGAAATCCAGCATGGCGAGACTCCTCGAAAGCGAGGAGTCATTCTAGCGAGCAGTGAAAACACGCGCTCGGCGCGCTCACGCCCCGATCAACACCCCGCTCCTGATCGCCTTCTCACCCGTTACGCGTCCCATCGGCGCGCCCGCGTACACGAAGCGGACCGCGCGTCGCATGTAGAACACGCCGTCGTTGGCCGTCGTGACGGTCGTCACCGAGTCGGTGACCGGATCGACGATATCGAACACCGGATCGCCCGCTTGCAGCCGCGCGCCCACTTTCGCGCGATACACGACGATCCCGCTCGCCGGCGCCGTCAGTTGCTGGCTGCCCGCGAGCGGCGTCGCGGCTTGCGCGAGCGGCGGCGCGTCCTTCGCCTCGCCTTCGATCACGCCGCGCGCGATCAGAAAATCGACGATGGCCTCCGCATCCTGCGACGCCGTGTCGTAATCGACATCGCGCTGGCCGCGATGCTCGATCGTCGCCGCAATGTTCGGCGCGCCGAGCGGCGTTGCATCGCCGAGGCGCTCGCGCAGCTCGTTCCACAAAAGCGCATGAACCTCGTCGAAAGATTGACCGCCCGAATCCGTCGCCAGCAGCACGCCGTTCGCGCCGAGATAGCGCGCGAGCGGCTCGATCGCGGGCCAGCTCGCGGGACTCGTGTAGATGTGCATCGTCGCTTCGAGCGAGCAATGCAGATCGAGCACGACATCCGCTTTCGACGCCAGCCCGAGCAGCGCAAGCCGCAGCGATTCGAACTCGTTCTTCGCGGTCGTTTCGCCGAGCATCTCGACGAGCGCGCCGCGCAGCAGACGCGCGTTGTGCGCGGCATCGCCGGACGATAAGCGCGCGCCCACGCGTTCGATCAGCGCGGCAGCGGATGGCATCGGAAAATCGCGGTTGAAGTTGTGGCCGCTGTTCGCCTCGAAGCGCCCGAGGAATTGCCCGAGCACATGCTGCGACAAGCCGATGGGATTCGCCACCGGCACCAGCACGATTTCGCCGCGCATGCGCCCTTCGGCTTCGAGCGCGGCGAGACGCTGCTTCAAGGTCCACGCGGTGAGCATGGCGGGGGTTTCGTCGGCGTGCAGCGACGCTTGCAGATAAACGCTTTCGCCGTTCGCGGCATCGCCGAAATGAAAGCTGACGAGTTCGCGCGACGTGCCGAGCGTCGTCGACACGAGCGGATGACGTTGAGTGTGCATGTTCAGTCGCCGTAGACGTCGAAATCGAAATACTTGCGCGCGATTCTTTGATACGTGCCGTCCGCGCGCATGTCGCCCACGGCCTTGTCGACCTGGGCCTTCAGCGCCGCATCCTCCTGCCGCAGACCCATGCCGACGCCGTGATCGCCCATCGACAGCGGCTCGCCGACGAACGCGAAGCCCGCGCCGCGCGGCGTCTTCAGAGAGCCGTGCTCCGCTTCGACGGAGCCGAGCAGCGCGGCATCGATGCGTCCCGCGGTCAGATCGTTGAGCACGCCGTCCATGCTCTGATACGCGACCACTTCGACGCCGCCCGGCTGCCAGTTCTTCATCGCGTAGGTTTCGAACTGGCTGCCGCTCTGCACGCCGATGCGCTTGCCGCGCAAGCCCTGCGCGCTCGCCGTGAGCGGCGCGCCCTGCTTCGCGATCAGCCGCGAGCGGAACTGGAAGAGCTTGGTGGAGAAAGCGATCTGCTTCATGCGCTTGTCGGTGATCGCCATCGACGACATGATCCCGTCGATCTTGCGGGCCTGCAGCGCGGGAATCATCCCCGAGAACTCGAGTTCGACCCACTGGCAGCGCATCGCGATGCGGCGGCAGATTTCATCGCCGAGATCCACGTCGAAGCCCGCGACGTGGCCATCGGGCGTCTTCACGTCCATCGGCGGATAACCGGGATCGATGCCGAGGCGCAAGGTGTCGGCGTCTTTAGCGTGAACCGGCGCGGCGGCGGCGAGCGCGGCGGCGAGAAAAAGCGTGCTGAGTCTGAGCATGAACGCGGTGCCTCCTGATTGTGGCCACCGATGGTACGGGCCCAAAACGCTCGCAAAAAGAGGCGTTTTGCTTATCATGTTCAGTTTTTGAGATCACCCGACGGAGACGCCGAACGTGGATCTGACTCTCACGCAGTTGCGCATGTTCGTCGCCGTCGCCGATGCGGGCAGCGTGCGCGCCGCCGCGCGCCGGCTCGACGTTGCGCAAAGCGGCATCACGCAGCAGTTGCAGAAGCTCGAAGCGATCGCGGGCGGGCCGCTCTTCGAACGCGACGTGCGCGGCGCGCGGCTCACGCCGATCGGCGAGCGCTTGCGTGTACGCGCCGACTTGATTCTGGGGGAATGCCGCAAGACGGAAGACGAGATGCGCCAGTTGCGCGGCGAACTGACGGGTCGCGTCGCGCTCGGACTCGCGGCCGAAGCGACGATGCGGCTTTTTCCCGCGCTGCTGGCGAGCTATCGGGAGCGCTGTCCGCGCATCGATGTGCATCTGACGAGCGCGACGTCGCGGATGCTGACTTCGTGGGTACGCGACGGCAGCCTCGATTTCGCGCTCGCGCTGATCGCACCGGGCGCGGACATCCACGACATGGAAACGACGCCGCTCTTCGATTCCGACGTCGCGGTGATCGCGCGGCGCGGTCATCCGCTCGCACGTTCGCGCGCACTGGCCGACTTGCAGAACGCCGAATGGGTCAGCACACGCCAGCGCGGCGGCGGCGCGCCGGCCAACAAGCTATCGGCGCTCTTCGAGCACGCGAAGCTCGCGCCGCCGCGCATCGCCGCGACGACCGAAGCGGTCTTCGACACGCTGCATTGCCTTGCGTCGAGCGATTATCTCGGGCTCGAACCCGCGAGCCTCGCCGGACATCCGTTCTTTCGCGAGCACGTCGAGATCGTGCCGATCGCCGAACGTGCGGGGAGAACGCCCGTCTGCCTGCTGCGCCGCGCGGGCGTGCCGCTCACGCCCGCCGCGCAGGAACTCGCGACGATGGCCGTGTCGTACGCCCGGATGCTGCCGACTCAACGCGATGCGTGACGCGCATGCGAGCCTTTGGACTTCGCGGCCGCGTTCCTGCGGCGCGTCGCCCAGCCCTTCTTCGCGGCTGCCGAGCGATCCGCCGCCGAGCGCCGGCTCGCGGCTGCATGCGTCTGCCGCGACAGCGACTTGTGCGAAGCGGCCTTGGTGCTTTCGCGCTTGAGCACGCGCGTGGACGTTGCCGAGCGCTTCGCCTTCGACTCCGTGCTCGGGCTCTTCTTCGTCCGATGCGCGGCCTTGGTGTCCTGCGCGGCCTTCTTGCGTGTCGCCTCGGACGCCGTGCCCTTCTTCGGCGGCTTCATCTTCACGCCTGAGCGACGCGCCTCGGACAAACCGATGGCGATGGCCTGCTTCGCCGATTTCGCGCCGTGCTTGCCCTCGCGGACGTGATCGATCTGCTCCTTCACGAATGCGCCGGCTTGCGTGCTCGGGGACTTGCCTTCGCGTTTGGCTTTCGCCGCGCGCTCGAGAGTTTTCTTTTCGGGCATGTCGGACCTCCTTGGTGAAGTGGACTTGCCCTGACGAAGCGAGCAACGTGCGTGCCCGCCTCGCCCGAAAACCTTACTGCGTAAGACGCAGCACGCCGAGATTGCCCGCGATCTGCTGGAAGATCTGATTGAGCGTCGTGTTGCTCGGCGCGTGATAGTAGTTGCCGGGGCTCGCGCAGTTCTGCATCGTCGTCTGCGCGCTCACGCTGGCCGTATCCGTTCCGTAAGTGCCGAACGTAATCGAATAGATGATGATGCCGTCCTGCTTCATCGCCGAGCACACCGCGAGCTGGTAGGTGTTGATGTCGTCGACGGAGCCCATCGAGCCGGGGCCTTTGGGGAACACCGTGCTCGACGTCAGATCCGCGCGGCCCACGCCCGACAATCCGTTGAATGCCTGCGGCGGCATGAAGCCCGTCGATCCGCCCGGATCGTTCTCGCCGTCCGTCAGCACGATGACCACGCGCTGCAAGCCCTGCGTCGTCTCCGGGCGCGGCAAGGACGTGTCGGTCGAAATGAAGCCGTTGCCCGCGCCCGCCACATTGTCCGACCACGACGACTTCAGCATGCGCCAGCCCCACAGGAGACCGGTCGGGATCAGCGTCGAGCCGGCCGCCTTCATGTTGGTGATGGCGGTCGTCAGATCGCTCTGGCTCTTCGTGAGAAAGAGCGCAGGCGCGATGTTGCACGGACCGTTGGTGCCGTAGTTGGTATTGCCGTTCTGATCGTAGGTCGTGGTTGAAGTCGAATTGCTGCTCGAATTGACGTACCACTGGTCGTAAATCGCGGGCGGCGTTGCGCCCGAGTATGTCGTACCGCACGAAGTCGTCACGCTGCCGCTCGTGAGATACGTGAGCGGCGCGCCGACCGTGACGGTCGGGTTGCTGTTGATCGTGCAGGTGGTGATCTTGTTCTTCGTCGATTTGGTGTACGTGTAGACCGAGAAGCTGTTCTTCGGCACGTTCCAGAAGAAGGGCCTGAAGTTCGGCGACGACGCCGGCTCGTAGGCCTCCGCGCGCAGGTTGCCGCCCGCGTCGCGCGGCTCGACCGCGCAGCCGCCCCAGCCCGAACCCTTCCAGTTCTTGCTGGCGGTCATCGACATATGCTGGGCGTTGTAGTTGTCGAACAGCGGCGTGATCCACTTGCCGGTGGGCTGCAACGCATTCTTCACGTTGACCATCGTCGTGAACGGCACGAGGCCGACATACGAATCGGTCGTGGACGACTGGAAGATGCTGGTGACGAGATTCTGCGCGGCCGCGCGCAAGCCCGTGATCTTCGTGCCCGCCGTGTAGTCCTTGGTGTTCGCGTAGTCGGACATCGAGCCGGTATTGTCGAGCACCATCACCAGTTCGAGCGTGCTCTTGGGCAGGCGCAGCGCCGCGTTGCTCGCGCTGACGGTCGCCGTGTCGGGATTGGTCTGGTTGTTGCCGCTGTCGGAACCCGTGTCCGTCTTGGCCTTGCCGAAGAAGACCGGCGCGAGCAGCGGCATCGAGCCGGATGCCGAGAGCTTGATGGTCTGCCCCGTCGCGGGCGCGCCCGTCACCGACGCCGAGAAATTCGCGTTGGGCATGTTCAGCGACAGATAGCCGGACGGCATGTTGACGTCGTAGAACGCGCGCGCGTCGGTCTTCCAGTTGGCGAGATCGGCGGGCTTGGTGGTGTCGTAGTGCGCGAGATCCGCGCCCGCCGAGAGCGTCGCGACGTCGAGCGCCATCTGCATGCGCGCCTGCGTCATTTCGTAGTGGATCGAGTCGATGGCCATGCACATCGAGCCGATCATCATGCTCGCGCAGATCGCGAACATCATCGTGACGGCGCCCTCGTCGCCGCACACCAGATTGCGCGCGCTGCGCGCGCTCAGAGGGCCGTGCTGCTTTCGCATTGCGATGTCGACAAGGTCGAGGATGGGTTCGAGAGCGCCAGCACCTGCCCGTTGCGCGGACGAACGAAGACGCGCTCGTAGATCGTCGTCTCGCCCGGTGCGCTGCGCCAGAACGGCGCGGTCATCGAGAACGGCGTGTAACGGTAGAAGACTTCGATCGCCACCGCCGAATCGCCGTAGCGGAACGGCCAGTTGCTCGGCACGACCTTCGTCGCCGTGACGCTCGACGTCATGCCCGTCGGCTGCCATTTCGGCTTCGCGCTCCACATGATCGCCGGCGTGCCCTTGGTCTGCGCGAGCGTTCCGCCCATCTGCGTGCAATTGCAGTTCACATTCTGGTCGCAGATCGCCGTGATGATGACGCCGCCCTTGCTGTCGAGCGTGTTCGGCTGCGCGAGCGTGACCGCCGCCGCCCAGATCGACGTGAGGCTGTTCGCGTTGGTCGCGTTGTTCTTGTCCGACGTGTCGTCGATGACGTTGCTCATCTGGCCGATCGAATCCGCGAGCGTGAACGCCGTATGCTCGACGAGACTCACGGCGCGCATGTACAGATACAGCTCGGTGAAGCCGAGCAGGATCAGCAGCATCACGGGCACGACGATCACGAATTCGATCGTCACGGCGCCGCGCTCCGAGCGCATGAGCCGTTTCGACACCGAGCGCGCGCGTCGCGTGACGGCCGCCGCGAACGGGGATCGCATCGTTGCGCTGACGGGCTTCATTTTTCGTTTTGCACGAGATAGTTGCGTTGGAAGGTCATCGAGTTGATGCCGAAGAGCTTCGGAATGCCCGAGAAGGTCGGCATCGTCACCGTGATCTGGTAGAGCACGACATCGCCGAAGCCGCCCATCGTGTCCTCGTAGTTGCCTGCGGAAATATCGTTGTACGAGTCGTACGCGTAGGTCTTGATATCGACGGTGCCGTTGATGTTCTTCCAGCCGCCGAGAATGTTGTTGACGATGCGCGCCGCCTCCTGGCTGCGCGTGCCGCTCGACGGATCGGTCGTCGTGAGCCCCGCGCGCGAGGCCTGCTGCGCCGCGTATTGCACGGAGGCGTCGACGATCATGTCGAGCGCGACTTCGACCGTGCCGAGAATCAGGATGAACAGCACCGGCGCGACGATCGCGAACTCGATCGCCGATACGCCGCGCTCGTCGCGCGCGATGCGCTTCCAGAAGCGGCGGTTTCCGAGCGACCGCGCGCGCAAGATCATTTCACGCTCGCCGCCTGGACCTTGGGCGTCGCGATCGCGGAGACGGCGACGCTCTTCGACGGCTGCGCGCTCGTCTGTCCGTCGCGCTCGCGCTGCAGTTCGTAGTAACGCAGGTTGTCGCGCACCGACGCCTTCGGCAAATCGCGCGACAGGATCGCGGCGGCGGCTTCATCGTTGCCGAGCAGGCCGTACGCGAGCGCGAGATTCTGGCGCGCTTGCGGCGGCGCGGCGGGAAAGCGCGTCACGTCGAGCAGCACGTTCGCGCCCTGACGCGGATCGCCCGACAGCGTGAGCGAAAGACCGAGATTCAGCGACAGCATCGGATCGCCCGGATTCGCGATCAGCGCTTCGCGCAGCAGCGCTTGCGCGTGCGCGTGATCGCCGGAGAGATCGAGCGCCGCGCCGAGGCCCGCGCAGGCGAGCGGATCGTTCGGCGTGATCGCGAGCACGCGATGATACGTCGCGATGGCGTCGGCGAAACGTCGTTGATGAATCGCCACGCGCGCGATGCCGATGAGCGGCGGCGTCGCCTTCGGATCGATCTGGCTCGCGCGCTGATAGTAGACGCCCGCGCGCGTGAAATCGCCGACGCCGTACAGCGTGTTGCCGAGACCCGTCAGGCCGGGCACGGACTTCGGATCGGCCTGCACGATCTTTTCGTACAGCGAAGTCGCGAGCTCGAAGTTGTTCGATTCGAGCGCCGTGTCGGCGATGCGCAGTTCGCTCATCGTGCTCGGCGCGGAGTTGCGCAGCACGGGGCGCGTTTCGGTCACCTGGCGCACGGTGGTCGTGCAGCCGGTGGCGGCCAGCACGAGTGCGAGCATGGAGGCGAGTGCCGCGATACGCGCGGTGCGTTGGATGGATGGCTTCATTTATTTCCCGCGATGAACGCAAGCAACTGAATGACGGCAGGGCCCGCCGCGATCGAGATGATGGCGGGCAGAATGAACAGCATCATCGGCACGACCATCTTCGGCGCGAGCTTCGCGGCCTTCTCTTCGAGCGAGACGATATGCGCGAGACGCTCGGTGCGCGACAGCGTGCGCAGCGCCTGCGTGATGGGCGTGCCGTAGCGCATCGACTGCGTGAGCGTCGAGATGAGCGCGCGAATCGACGGCAGATCGATGCGCTCGGCGAGATTGTTGAGCGCGCGCGTGCTGTCGCCGGATAGCTTGAGCTCGTCGGCGGCGAGCGCGAATTCGTCGGAGAGCGGCGGGCAGATCGTCTTCAGCTCGTTGGCCACGCGCCGGATCGACACGCCCAGGCTGTTGCCCGCGTTCGTGCAGATGACGAGCAGATCGAGCGCATCGGGCAGGCAGCCGGCCATCATCTTGCGGCGGCGCGACGCCCGGAACGCGACCACGTACTCCGGCAGGATCATGCCGACGATGAACACCATCAGCATCGCGATGCCGCGTGCGGCCGGATACGCGCCGACCATCGGAATGCGCGAGCCGAGCATCACGGTGGCCGCCGCGCAGGCGAGCCCGCAGAAGAATTTCACCGCGAGCAGGATCGACACCGCGAGGTTGCTGCGATAGCCGCTGCGCACCATTTCCTTCTGCAGCTTGAGCCGATATTTCGCATCGAAGAACGGGATCTTGTCGCCGATGCGCGCGAGCCGGCGCATCACGCGCTCGCCGCGCGTCATCGTATCGCCGTCGTCGTCCGTCGCGACGTTGTCGGAGCGGTGCGTGGCCGCGGCCATGCGCGCGCGCTCCGCGATGCGCCCGCGCGTGCCGCCGTGCTTGGTCATCCACCAGATGGCGAGCGCGGCGAACAGACCGAACAGCATCAGCAGATTGATGAGCGTTTCGAACTGGTTCTGGTTCATCGCGAGGTATCGAGTTTCGACATCTTGCCGATCACGATCAGGCCCACGACGATGGAAATCACGCCGAACGTGAGCACGTTGTTACCCGAATCGGTGTTGAACAGCACCATCAGATAGTCGCGGTTGAGCGCATACATCGATCCCATGATGACAACCGGAATCGCCGCGAGAATCTTCGTCGTGATGCGCGCCTCGCCCGTCAGCGCCTTGGTTTTCTGGCGAATCTCGCGGCGCGTGCGAACGATGCCCGACAGGTTTTCCAATGTCTCGCCGAGCTGGCCGCCGGTTTCGCGCTGCAGCAGCAGACATACGCAGAAGAACGAAAAATCCGCGATCTCGATGCGCCGCATCGCCACCGCGAGCACTTCTTCCAGATCGAGTCCGACCTGCAGCGAATCGGCCATCAATTGGAACTCGCTCTTGAGCGGCTCGCGGCATTCGCTCGCCGCGCTGCCGATCACCTGCGTCACGGGCACGCCCGCACGCACCGCGCGCACGATCATGTCGATGACGTCGGGGAAGCCGTCGAGAAAGCGCTTGCGAAAACGCTCGACGAGAAAGCGGTACGACTGGGTCAGCGCGAGCGCCGGCAGGCCGATCGACACGAGCGGCGGCAGAAAATCCGGCATCGGCGCGAAACGGTTGACGATGACGGCGACGAGCTCGCCCGCGAGCGTCGCGACGATCACGATACGAAGGCCGTTCGCGCCCGCGACCGTGCGCAGGCGCGCGAGGCGCGGCCCGGTCCAGCGCGTGAAAGCGTTCTCGTGGCGATTGACGTGGAAGATGTCGAGATCGTGCTTGCTGGCCTTCGCCACGTTCGCGCCGCGCCCGGCGAACGATGTCTGCATGCGTTGGCGGATGCGCGACGGCGGCTGATTGTTGCGCATGTCCTGCACGATGACGACCATCACGCCGAACAGCATCACGCAGACGAACGAAGCGACGGTGATGAGATTGACGAGGTTCATGGCTTCATCGCTTCCAGAAGCGCATCTTCGAGGCCGTAGTACGCGGCGCGCTGCGCGAAGGCCGGACGCACGGCGGCGGTTTCGAAGACGCCCTTCACTTCTTCGCTGTAGGCGCTCGCGTCGTAGCGGAACGTGAACAGATCCTGCGTGATGATGACGTCGCCCTCCATGCCGACGAGCTCGGTGATGCGCGTCACGCGCCGCATGCCGTCGCGCATGCGCTCGATCTGCACGATGAAATGCACGGCGCTCGCAATCTGCCGGCGGATCGACAAGAGCGGCAGGTTGCCGTTCGCCATCATCACCATCGATTCGAGACGCGTGATGCCGTCGCGCGGCGTGTTCGCGTGGATCGTGGTCATCGAACCGTCGTGGCCGGTATTCATCGCCTGCAGCACGTCGAACGCTTCGGGGCCGCGCGTTTCGCCGAGGATGATGCGGTCCGGGCGCATCCGCAGCGCATTGCGCACGAGATCGCGCTGCGTCACGGCGCCGAGACCTTCGGCATTCTCCGGCCGCGTCTCCAGACTCACGACGTGCGGCTGCACGAGTTGCAGTTCGGCCGCATCCTCGATCGTCACCGTGCGCTCGCCGTGACCGATGAAATGAGACAGCGCGTTGAGCAGCGTCGTCTTGCCCGACCCGGTGCCGCCCGACACGATGATGTTGAGGCGGCATGTGCTCGCGAGCTTGAGCACGGTCGCCATTTGCGCGGACAGGTTGCCCTGCGTCGCCATGCGATGCAGCGTGATGTTGCGCTTCGAGAACTTGCGGATGGAGATCGACGCGCCGTGGATCGCGAGCGGCGGCAGCACGACGTTTACCCGGCTGCCGTCGGCGAGACGCGCATCGACCATCGGACTGCTTTCGTCGACACGACGTCCGACGCCCGCCGCGATGCGCTGCGCGACGTTGACGACGTGCGCGTTGTCGCGGAACTTGCAGTTGGTCAGTTCGAGCCGGCCGTGCCGCTCGACCCAGACCTGATCGGGACCGTTGACGAGCACGTCGGTGATGGTTTCATCGGCGAGCAAGGGTTCGATCGGGCCGAGACCGAACATGTCGTTCAGCAGCTCGCCGACGATCTGCACCTGCTCCGCGATCGTGACGTTCAGGCGCTCGCGCTCCGCGACATCGAGCACCAGCGTTTCGACCGCAGGCTTCATCTGCTCGCGCGTCTTGCCGACGGCCGCCGACGGATTCATCGCCGCGAAGACGCCCGCGCGGATCGTCTTGAAGAGATCGGAGCGCACGAGCGCTTCGTTGCCGTCCGGCTGCTGCGAGCGCACGGGCGCAGGCGCGGGCGCGGCGGCCTGCTTCTCGACGAGCGAAAGCGGCGGCGCCTCACCTTGCGGCTGTCCGTTCGCGCCGTCGCGGGAATCGGACGGCGGCTCCGCGCGCACCTGCTTTTGCCCGAACATCACGCCCTCCGGAGCTTGAACTTGCTCAGGAACGAGCGCTCGACCGTCGCGTGCTGGCCGGTGAGGTCATTGGCGATGCGCGCGATAGTCTGCGTGAAGCCGTTCTGCGCGCGCTCGACCGGCGCTTCGCCAAGGTTCTCGGCGGTCGCGAGCGCTTTCGGCTCGAACTGCACTTCGTGCAGCACGGTGCGGCCGATCGCCGTCATGAAATCCGTTTGCTGCACCTTCCCTGCGGCCGCCGCGTTCGGATTGTTGAGCACCACGGAAGTCGGCGGATTGTTGTCGCGATCCTCGATGTAGCGCAGCATGCGGATCGTCTCGCGCGTCGCATGCACCGAGCGGTCGGCGACGAGATACACGCGCGACGCGTGATCGAAGGCTTCGGCGGCGAGCGGGCCGTTCGGATCGCCGATATCGAGAATCACGTAGTGGAAGCTGTCGCACAAGAGCTCGACGACGCGGCGCAGCGCGCCCGGCTCGAACTGCTTCGTCGTGCCGTAGTCGATATCCGCCGACAGGATGAACAGGCGGCTGCCGTTCGAGACCAGCGTGCGTTCGACATATTGCGGATCGAGACGATGCACGTTCTGCAGCACGTCGACGAGGCCGTTGTTGCTCTGCGTGCCGAGCATGCTGTTGGCGGCGCCGCCGCACATCTTCAGGTCCACGTACGCCACGCGGCGATGCGTGTCCTCGGCGAGATAACGCGCGAGATTGAGCGCGAGCGTCGTCACGCCGACGCCGCCGCGCGCGCCCGCGAACGCGATGGTCTTGCCGGCGCGCGCGAGCGTCACCGGGCTCACCTTGCCCTCGGAGACGTTGACGGTGCGCTTGAGCAGCTCGACCGTCAGCGGCTTGACGAGATAGTCGCGCACGCCGATCTTGAGCAGGCTGCGGAACAGGCCGACGTCGTTGCGCTCCCCGATCGCGACCACCTGCACCGAGGGCTCGCACACTTCCGCGAGACGGCCGAGGTCGGAGAGCGGCATCACCGATCCTTCCAGATCGACGAGCAGAAAGAGCGGCGATCGCTCGATCTTCGACAGATGCGCGATGGCGTCGTCCACGTTGCCGACGGCGATGTGAACGTGCGGCATCGCCTGTTCGAGCACGAAGCTCTTCAGGACCTGCTCGGTCTTGCGGTCCGCCACGAACGCGATGAAGTCGGCGATCCGGACGCCCTGCTTGCCTTTGAAGAAGCTGATCTCGGTGGTGCTCATGTTCTCGGTCCGTGAAGGCGCTAGTTCGAATCGCGCGTCGACGACTTGTCGAGCTGGAGGACGTGGCCGGTTTCGTAGCGGCGCATCGCGCTGGCGGCGGTCGCGCCGTCGGCGGGGCCGAGCGGCTGCGGCGCGACGATATCGGCCGGACGCGCGAGCTGCGCCGCGAGATTCGTGTAGGTCGCGCAGCCCCATTGCATCGACGGGCGCTGCCTGCCGGCATCGGAGAGAACGGGCGGGCGCGAGAGCGCCGCGCAATCGGGCGGCACGGCGCCGGTGCCGTCATAGCCGATCACCGATTCGTTGGGCATGTTGCGCGGCGGGTGGAAACACCCGGACAGGCCGCACGCGAGCGCGAGCAGCACGGCGAGGGTCGAGACGCGGGTCGGGCGAAGTGCGAGTTTCATGGCTGGGCGCTCAGTAGACGTAGCCCGCCGCGCCGACGAGACGCGGTTCGGATGCGGACGGCTGCGCGCCCGCCTTGCGCTGGAAGCTGTATTCGACGTCGCTCGAAGGCGAGATCAGCGAATCGAGCGGCGAACGCAGCTTCGCGGGATCGGTCGGCTCGACGAGATACGGCGTCACCATGATGACCAGCTCGGTCTTGTTGTTCTGGTAATTCGACGACGAGAACAGCTTGCCGAGCACCGGAATCGAGCCGATGCCGGGAATCTGCGAAACGATGTCGGTGGTATTGCTCTGCAACAGCCCGCCGATCGCGAAGCTCTGGCCGCTCGCCAGCTCGACGGTCGTATCGGCGCGGCGCACCGAGAGGCCCGGCACGGTCACGCCGCCGGTCGTCACGCTCGCGGTCGAATCGATCTGGCTCACTTCCGGGCGCACCTTCAGGCTGATGCGGCGTTCGTTGAGCACGGTCGGCGTGAAGTCGAGCTTGACGCCGAACTGCTTGAATTCGACCGAGATCGCGCCGTTGGTCTGCGAGACGGGAATCGGAAACTCGCCGCCCGCGAGGAAGCTCGCGGTCTGGCCGGACATCGCGACGAGATTCGGCTCGGCGAGCACGGTGAGCAGGCCTTCCTGATTCAGTGCGTCGATGAGCGCGCGAATGTCCGTATTGCCCGCCTTGAAGCCCGCGAGAACGGAGAACGCGTTGTTGGACGGCAGGTTGATCGGATACACGACGCCGCCGTTCGAACCGACGATCGGCTGGCTCAGATTCTGGATCGCGCGGCCCGCGAAGAGCCCGCCGAGCCAGTTGCCCGAATTGCCGAGCGCCTGCCAGTTGATGCCGAGCTGCTGCGTCACGTTGCGGTCCACTTCCGTGATGCGCACGCGCAACTGCACCTGCAGCGGACGGTCCACCGTCAGGCGGTTGATGAGCACTTCCTTGTCGGCGAGAAACGGCGTCAGCGCCTGCACGATCGCATCGGCATCGCTGGAAGTCGGCACCTGGCCGGAGACGAGCAGCGAGCCCTGGCCCGAGCTCGTCTGCAGGTTCAGGTTCGGAAAGCGCGCGGCGAGCATGTTGCGCACCGAGAGCATGTCGCGCGCGACGACCACGGTGCGCTGAAGCAGCGTCTTGTTGCCCGGCCCGAGCACATACAAGGTCGTCGTGCCGTTCTTCTTGCCGAGCACGAACACGGTCTTGGGCGAAGGCACATGCACGTCCGCGATCGACGGGTCGGCCACGAACACCGAAGTCGCATCCTCGGGCAGGCGCAGCATCGTGCCCTTGCCCGCGTCGAGCGTAAGCGGGCCGAGCGTGACGGCGGCGTCCGCCGGCGCGGCGAGCGCGGTCCGCGCAGACGCCGCGGCGCGCACGCGAGTCTGCTGCGCGAGCTGCATGGCGGGCGCGGCGTCATCGCCGGGCTTCGTGGACATGACCGGCTGCGCCGCCGCTACGGACCCCGCCAGCAGCGCGCCGGCGCACGCGAGCGCGATTCGTGCGTTCCGCACGGTTCGCGCGCTCCGTCTTTCGATGCTGCTGAAGTCCAACTGCGTTCTCATGAGATTCGATCCTGGCACTGTGCTGCCGTGACTTGATGCTGCTGCTCCATATCGGCGCCGCGTTCGGCCGCGGCGGACGATGCTCATCGGGCCGGCACGCTGGGAATCGGCGGCGCGGCGTCCGACGATCCGCCGACCTGCGCGACCGTCGCACCGGCTTCGCCCTTCTCCGATCCGCGATAGATCGTGACCGGACGCGCGGGCGCCGCCACGCGAACCGGCGCGCTGACCTGCGTCTGGCGCGAGCGCGGCAGATCGCGCACGGCGCGCGAGATGTCGCCGGCCCAGATCGGCGCGTGCTGCGCGGACGATGCAGGCGCCGCCGCAGTCGCCGATGCGTTCGGATCGCGCTTGTCGGTCGCGAAGCTGCGCAGCGCGAGCGAAAGGGAACCGAGGCGCGCCGCCACGGCGACGACCTCGCCCATGCGCGGCGTCACTTCGAGCGTCACGGTGCGGGCGCGCGCGATGGGCTCGCTGCTGTCGCCGTTGTTCTTGGGCCGCTTGATCTCCGAGCCGACGGCCAGCACGCGTACGTGCTCGACCACGGTTTCGCTCGATACGGCCATGTCCGGCGAATCGGTGCGGCGCTCCATTTGCTGCGTCAGCAACAGATCGACGTAATCGCCCGGCTGAATCAGACCTGCGTTGCCGGAGACGTCATCGACCGCGACGGACACGGCGCGCATGTCGGGCTTGAGCGTCGCGGCGAGAAAGCCGGGTGCGTTCGGCAAAAAGACATCGGCCGCGGTCAGCACCGCGCCGCTCGCGGCCGGATGGCGCAGCAGCGCGCCCTTGAGGTCGGGCGCGTTCTGCGCGCCCGAAATGATCGCGTTGGGCGGAATCTGGTTGGCGGGCATCGCCTTCCACGCGAGGTCTTCGTCGCGCAGAAGCAGGCCTTGGGGCAGATCAGCGGCGCTCACCTGCACCTTCTCGGTCGTCACGGGCTGATTGGCCGGGCGCGAAGCGCTCGCGACCACGACGCGCACGATGAGCGCGATGAGCAGCGCGCCGATCAGAAGCATGGCGAACTTAATGATGTTGGACATGAGCGCGCCGTCCTATCGGATCGCAAAGAAAGGCATGAGCGCCGGCAGCACGATCACGAGACCGCCGCCGAGCGCGAGGGCCACGCCGTACGGAACGCCGCGCGCGCCGGAGAACATCGCGAGCGCTTTCATGGGCATGAACCGTTGCACGGGGTCCATGTGGCGCGTCGCGAGGCTGATGAGGGACACGACGGTCCCGATTACGGAAATCAGGGTTAAGGCGGGCAAGGACAAAGCGAGTCCGGCCCAGAGAAAAATCACGGAGGCGAGTTTCGCATCGCCTCCGCCCAGCATTTTCGCCGCGAACAGCACGGCGCAGACCAGGAATACGCCAATCGCGAGCAGCAGATGCACGATGACATCGTCGACCGGCATGCGGCGCGCCAGCGCGTCGGCAAAGAAGAGCGCCCCGACGACCAGCACGATTTTGGTCGGCAGGCGTCGGGAGCGCACGTCGATGACCGCGAGCCAGAGCAGCACGCAGAGCACGATCAGGCGGATGGCAAGAGACAAGAGCTGCACGTTGGTCTCGTTGTTGTGTGGGCCGGCGCTTGTTAGTTCGCGCTGCTTTGTGCCGTCGTGACCTTGTCGAACAGGGTCGAGAACATCGTTCCGACACTGGTGCTGAACGTGCTCGCCATCGCGCCGAGCGCCAGCACGACGATGCCGGCCAGGACTGCATACTCCATCGCGCTGACGCCGCGCTCGTCGCGCACGAATGCCTTCATCAGTTTGCGCATTTTTCTTTCCTTCAAGGGTTTAGGTAGGTGTGGACCCGGCAAAAGGAATACCGGGCAGGACCCATCCTAGCCATTTTGGGAAGGAATAACTTCGCGAATTAAAGCCTGAAATGGCCTCTTTCCGAGGTTTAGAAAAACGATGCGCGCGCCCTTTGTCGGCAACAATCCGAAATACTTTAGAGAGTGGATTTTTTCTTTTTTTATTTTTAACCAATCGACAAGACGGGCGCCCTATCGTTTTAAGCAGATCCCGCAAACTTTAGAGAAACCGCTTACTGATGTCTGGCGAAATGCGCTCGTAAGAAACGGCTCGACAAAACCTGAGCGATTCCGGAGCCAGGCGCGCGGCGCAGCGCTGAGCGCGCCGCCCCGAAACCGAAAGATTACCTTTTATTACCTGCTTTTGTCACGCAGTTTGCGCAACTCGCAAGATTATTATCCAGGGCCGCTCTTTCATGCCTTTCCATGCAAGCTTTATCCATCGCGCTTCTCGTCTTGTGGAAAAGAAGGCATGTCGATATCGCTGCTTGCCGAGCGGAAATTATCGCGCGCTTCTTGCGCGAGCTTTTCATAACGCTTGCGAAAAACCGTGAGTTCCCTTTCATCGAGCTCTTCGAGATCGAGCAGCGCGTTATGCGCCTTGTCGATTGCGCGAATCAGTTCGTCGAGCTTGATCTGCATCGCTGCGGTGTCGCGGTTCTGCGTGTTCTGGATCAAGAACACCATCAGGAAAGTGACGATCGTCGTCGACGTATTGATGACGAGCTGCCATGTATCGCTGAAGTGAAAGAGCGGTCCCGAGACGGCCCAGACGATCACGAGCACCACGGCGATGACGAAGGTCGATGCGCGGCCCGCTAATTGCGCGAGCGCATTCGAGAACCTGAGAAACCACGAAGTCTTCATTCGGCGTCTCCTGAGCTTGAGGATCTGCTACGGGGCGCGGCTAGAATACCGCTTGTGAACACGAAGCCCAAACCCATCGATTTCTACGCGCCGTCCGAGATCGTCGCGCAACGCCTGATCGGCGCGATCGTGACCGTCGACGGTATCGGCGGCCGCATCGTCGAAACGGAAGCGTACGACCGCGAAGATCCGGCCTCGCATAGCTTCTCCGGTCCGACGCCGCGCAATGCAGCCATGTTCGGGCCGCCCGCGCATGTCTATGTCTATCGCTCTTATGGCATTCACTGGTGCATGAATTTCGTGTGCCGCGAAGCCGGCCATGGCGCGGGCGTGCTGATTCGCGCGATCGAACCGCTCGTCGGCATCGATGAAATGCGCGAGCGGCGCGGCCTTGCGCCGATCAAACTGCTGTGCTCGGGACCGGGCCGCGTCGCGCAGGCGCTCGGCATCACGCACAAGAACAATGGCATGTCGCTGCTCGAAGCGCCGTTTCATATCGAGCCGCCCGAGGAAGAATGCGCGATCGTTCAAGGACCGCGCATCGGCATCAGCAAGGCGATGGACGTGCCGTGGCGTTTCGGGCTTGCCGGTTCGAAATTCGTCAGCAAGCCCTTTCCGAAGGATTGACGCTTCAGTCAGCCGGACGCAGCTTCTTCACTTCATCGTCCGATGGCTGCACGCTCGCGCCATCGACATAACGGAAGGACGTCATCACGCCCTTGCCGTCTTTCAGCCCGGTTACGCCGACATACGCGCCCATCGTCGATTGATTGTCCTCCTTGCGATACGTGATCGGACCGAACGGCGTATCGACAGGCAAGCCCTTGAATGCGGCCGCGAGCTTGTCGGCGTCGGGCGAGCCCGCTTTCTTCAGGCCGTTCGCAATCGACATCATCGCCGTATAGCCGACGACCGATCCGAGGCGCGGATAGTCGTGATACTTCGCCTCGTAAGCGGCGACGAACTTCTTGTTCGCCGGCGTATCGATCGAATACCACGGATAACCCGTCACGATCCAGCCGACCGGCGCTTCCTTGCCGAGCGGATCGAGATAATCCGGCTCGCCCGTCAAAAGCGATACGACCGCGCGATTCTTGAACAGGCCGCGCGTATTGCCTTCACGCACGAACTTGCCGAGGTCCGCGCTGAAGAGCACGTTGAAGATGCCGTCGGGCTTTGCATCGGCGAGCGCTTGCGTGACCGCGCCTGCATCGATGTTGCCGAGCGGCGTCGCCTGCTCCGCGACGAACTCGACATCCGGCTGCGCGGCCTTCAGCAAGCGCTTGAACGTGGCCACCGCCGATTGCCCGTACTCGTAGTTCGGATAGACGAGCGCCCAGCGCTTCTTGCCGAGTTTCGCGGCTTCGGGCACGAGCATCGCGACCTGCATGTAAGTCGAAGGACGCAGCCGATATGTGTACTTGTTGCCGTCCTGCCAGACGATCTTGTCGGTGAGCGGCTCGGCTGCGAGGAAGAAGATGCGCCGTTGCTTGGCGAAGTCCGCGAGCGCGAGACCCGTATTCGACAGATAACCGCCGAACAGCAATTTCACCTGCTCGCGCGCGACGAGCTCTTGCGCGACGCGCACTGTATCGCCGGGATTGCCGTTGTCGTCGCGCGAGACGACTTCGAGCTTGTTGCCGTTGATGCCGCCCGCCGCGTTGATCTCGTCGAGCGCGAGATTCCAGCCGTTCTTGTACGGCATGAGAAACGCGGGCTGCGCCTTATAGCTATTGATCTCGCCGATCTTGATGGTGTCGGCGTGCGCGGCGAACGCCATGCCCGCTGCGATGGCCGCGATAGTGAAGCGCATTGGCGCCATTGAATCTTCTCCTCTCCGTTTGAATGATCGTTTAAACACCGAGCAACTCGCGGCGCGCGGCATCGTCGCTCGCGAATGCGTGCATTGGGCCTTCATGGCGAATCTGCCCTTTTTCCAGCACATAAACGCGATCGCTGACGAGTTCCGCGAAATGCAGATTCTGTTCCGACAGCAGTATGGCGAGCCCTTCGCGCTTCAGTTCGAGAATCATATCGGCCATTTGTTCGACGATGACAGGCGCGACACCTTCCGATGGCTCATCGAGCAACACGAGGCGCGGATTGCCCATCAGTGTGCGCGATACGGTCAACATCTGCTGCTCGCCGCCGCTCATGCGGCTCGCGCGGCGATTGCGCATTTCGCCGAGATTCGGGAACACGCGAAAGAGCTTTTCGGGCGTCCACGATGGCGCATCTTCGCGCGGCGGCTGCCGGCCCGTGTCGAGGTTCTCCATCACCGTGAGATCGCCGAACACGCGGCGATCTTCGGGCACGTAACCCAGCCCCTTGCGCGCGATGCGATGCGGCGCCATGCCCGCGATGTCTTCGCCCATGAACGACACCGCGCCCGATATGCGCGGCAGAAGACCCATGACGGCTTTCATCGTCGTGGACTTGCCCGCGCCGTTGCGGCCCATCAGCGCGACCACTTCGCCTCGTCCGACTTCGAAGCCGACATCGAACAGTATTTGCGCGCGGCCATGGAACGCATTCAACGCATCGACTTTGAGCAGCGTCATGACGATGCTCCCGCATTCAACGCCGCACGCGGCGCATACGATGCGCCCGTGCCGAGATAGACCTCGCGCACGCGGGCATCGTCGCGGATCGCTTCGGCATCGCCTTGTGCGATGAGACGTCCGCGCGCGAGCACGATCAGCTTGTCCGCATGTGAAAAGACCACGTCCATGCTGTGCTCCGTGAACAGCACGCCGATGTTGCGCTCTTTCGCTAGACGCGCGGTGAGCGTCATCAATTCATTGCGTTCCTGTGGCGCCATGCCAGCGGTCGGTTCGTCCATCAACAAGAGCTTCGGATGATTTGCAAGCGCGATAGCAAGCTCGACGCGCTTCACGTCGCCGTATGCGAGCACCGCGCAACTGCGGCGCGCATGCATCGCCATGCCGACGAGACCGAGCAACGCCATCGCATCGTCTTCCCTCCACGATTCGACGCGCCCGAACAGCCTGTAGATGCGCCGCTCGCGCGACAGCAATGCCATCTGCACGTTTTCGAGTACGGTCATCGAATTGAAGGTCGCGGCGATCTGAAACGTGCGCGCGACGCCACGCCGCCAGATATCGCGCGGACGCATGCCCGCGATATCGTGACCGTCGAAGCGGATCGCGCCGGAAGTCGGCTTGAGCTGACCGTTGATCATGTTGAAGCACGTCGATTTGCCCGCACCGTTCGGACCGATGAGCGCGAGCAATTGACCGGCTTCGAGATCGAATGAAACGTCGTCGACGGCGTCCACACCGTCGAACGACTTCGAGAGATGCGCGACGGATAGCAGGCTCATTGCGCCTCCCTGAAAAAGCGCTCGCGCACGAAACCCGCGATGCCTTGCGGAAACGCGATGACGAGCACGAGGATCGCCGCGCCGAGCAGCGCTTGCCAGTAGTCGGTCTGACGCGCGACGGCATCCTGCAGCCAGGTGAACACGCTCGCGCCGACGATCGGACCGGCAAGCGTCTGGATGCCGCCGAGCAGGACCATCACGAGGCCGTCGACGGAGCGGCCGACGCTGATCGCTTCCGGCGAGATGTTGCCCTTCGAGAACGCATAGAGCGAACCCGCGAGCCCGCACAC
This sequence comes from Caballeronia sp. LZ008, assembly GCF_031451435.1. Classification (NCBI taxonomy): domain Bacteria; kingdom Pseudomonadati; phylum Pseudomonadota; class Betaproteobacteria; order Burkholderiales; family Burkholderiaceae; genus Caballeronia; species Caballeronia sp. LZ008. Next base: position 1,225,534 of record NZ_JARUXK010000004.1, read on the forward strand.
GAGCGCCGCGACGATGAACGCGGCCCACTGCACGCGCGCGACGTTCACGCCGATCGCTTCGGCGCGCAACGGCGAATCGCGACCGGCGCGCATCGCGAGACCGAGCGGCGAGAAAAGCATGCGCCGCAAAAGCCATACGCCGATGACGGCGAAGAAGAGCGTGAGGTAGTAGAACGCGACGGGAGACGATAGCCACGGCGACGGCCAGATGCCCAATATGCCGTTGCTGCCGCCCGTCACGGCATCCCATTGAAAGACGACGGACCAGACGATCTGCGCGAACGCGAGCGTGAGCATCGCGAGATACACGCCCGATAAGCGCACGCAAAACCAGCCGAACACGATCGCGCCGATGCCCGCAATCAGCGGCCCGAGCACGAGCGCGGCTTCCATTGGTAACGCGAATACCTTGAGAAACAGCGCCGCGCCGTATGCGCCGAGGCCGAAGTACGCCGCATGACCGAACGAGTGCATGCCGCCCGGTCCCATGATGAAGTGCAGGCTCGCGGCGAACAGCACCGCGATCATGATCTCGACGAACAGCACGGGCATGTACGGAAACGCATCGGCGGCGAGCGGCGCGAGCGCAAGCGCGATCACGGCGATGAACGCCGCGATCCTCATGTTTCGCATGGCGGGTAGCAAAGGCCGGTCGGCGGGCGCGGCGGAACGTGCGATCGTCTGCGGACGGCCGAAGAGTCCCCACGGACGCAGCACGAGCACGACCGCCATTACGACGAACTCGGCGACGAGCGTGAACTTCGACAGCGAGAAGCCGACGCCCATGATCGTTATGTTCCCGATGCCGATGCACATCGCCTTGATTTCGGCGATCAATAGCGCCGCGACGAACGCGCCCGGAATCGAGCCCATGCCGCCGACCACGACGACGACGAACGCATTGCCGATGGTCTCGATATCGAGCGAAAGATTCGCCGACATGCGCGGCACCTGCAGCGCGCCGCCGAGTCCCGCGAGCATCGCGCCGACGAAGAACACGCCGGTAAAGAGCCACGCCTGATTGACGCCGAGCGCGCCGAGCATCTCGCGATCCGCGCTCGCCGCGCGCACGAGCGTGCCCCAGCGCGTGCGCGTGAGCGCATACCAGAGCATGAACAGCACAAGCGGGCCGATGACGATCAGCGCGAGGTCATAGGTGGGCAACGCATGACCGAGCAGCTGCACCGCGCCTTCGAGATGCGGTGCGCGCGGGCCGAACAGATCTTCCGGTCCCCAAAGCCACAGCGCCGCATCGCGAATGATGAGCACGAGCGCGAACGTGGCAAGCAGATGAAACAACTCCGGCGCGCGATAGATGCGCCTCAGCACGCTCACTTCTATTACTGCGCCGATCGCGCCGACCAATAGCGCGGCGCCCGCGATCGACGCCCAGAACCCCGCGACGCTTTCGCCGAAGCGGCTCGCCAGGCTGTACGCGACATACACGCCGAGCATATAGAGCGAGCCGTGCGCGAAGTTGACGATGCGCGTGACGCCGAAGATCAGCGACAGTCCCGAAGCGACGAGAAAGAGCGCAGAGGCATCGGCGAGGCCGTTGACGAGTTGAACGAGCAGGTTGGAGAGCATCGGCTCTGTGAGCATTTCGGCGGAAAGAGCCGACATTATCGATGAATTGCGCAACCTTCTCGTGGCGCGACAGAAACATCCCGCGTGAAAACCACTGGAAAAAACGTATTGACGGCGTTTATGTCTCGTATATGCTCGCTGAAGGGCAATTGTCGGCATGGGCAATCGCTCTGCAAATCCACTCGACCAACGAGTCTTATCGTGAAAGTCCAAAGCCCTCTGGCACGCAGGAGCCATCACTCCCGCGCCGATCGCTGCGGCAAGCTTCCCGATCGCCGCTTCCTGTCGGTTCTGACCGTCCTCTCCCGCCGCTGCGTGCGGCGTCGCAACGCGATTTCCGCGCGCGCGTTCATCGCCGTGCATTGCGTCGGCGCGGCTTCGCTGCTGCCGTAGCGCCTCCTCTCGTTTTCTCCTCGAGCTGCTGTTGGTCCGCGCGCGTGCGCCCGCACGCGTGAACGCGCGCGTCCTGCTTCTTCGCGCATTCGCGATGCATCGCGAAGGCCGTGGACGCGTGCGCCCTATCGAAACGTGAGAACGAACATGGAACGCATCGACGAATTCCTGCGAAAACATCGCATCACCGAAGTTGAAGCGATCATTCCCGACATGGCCGGCACCGCGCGCGGCAAGATCATTCCGCGCAGCAAGTTCGAATCGGGCGAAGCGATGCGCCTGCCGCAAGCCGTGATGATCCAGACCGTGACGGGCGACTATCCCGTCGATGGCAGCTTCACCGGCGTCACCGATCCCGACATGGTCTGCGTGCCCGATCCCGCGACGATCCGCCTGATTCCGTGGGCCACCGATCCGACCGCGCAAGTCATCCACGATTGCGTGCATTTCGACGGCACGCCTGTCGCCATTTCGCCGCGTCGCGTGCTGCGCGAAGTGCTTCATAAATTCGCCGCCAAGGGCTGGCGGCCTGTCGTCGCGCCCGAACTCGAGTTCTTTCTCGTCGATATGAATCGCGATCCCGATCTGCCATTGCAACCGCCGGTGGGCAGAACCGGGCGCGCGGAAACGGGGCGTCAGGCGTACTCGATCGATGCCGTCAACGAGTTCGATCCGCTTTTCGAAGACATCTATGAATACTGCGAGATGCAGGAGCTCGAAGTGGATACGCTGATTCACGAAGTGGGCGCGGCGCAGATGGAAATCAACTTTCTGCATGGCGATCCGCTCAATCTCGCGGACCGCGTGTTTCTTTTCAAGCGCACGGTGCGCGAGGCCGCGCTGCGCCACAAGATGTACGCGACCTTCATGGCGAAGCCGATGGAAAACGAACCCGGTTCGGCGATGCATGTGCATCAGAGCCTCGTCGATGAAGAGACCGGCCGCAATCTCTTCACCAATCGCGAAGGCGAACCGACGGGGCTCTTTTATAGCTACATCGCGGGCTTGCAGAAATACACGCCCGCGCTCATGCCGATCTTCGCGCCGTATATCAACTCTTATCGCAGGCTATCGCGCTTCATGGCCGCGCCGATCAACGTGCAATGGGGCTATGACAACCGCACCGTCGGCTTTCGCGTGCCGCACTCGTCGCCGCAGGCACGACGCATCGAGAATCGCATTCCGGGCGTCGATTGCAATCCGTATCTCGCGATTGCCGCCACGCTCGCCGCGGGTTATCTCGGCATGACGCAACATCTCGAACCGACCGAACCGCTCGCGAGCGATGGTTATCGCCAGCCTTATCAATTGCCGCGCAATCTCGACGAAGGCCTCACGCTGATGGGCGCTTGCGAGCCGCTTGCCGAAATGTTCGGCGAGAAGTTCGTGCGCGCCTATCTCGCGCTGAAGGAAACCGAATACGAAGCGTTCTTCCGCGTGATCAGTTCGTGGGAACGCAAGCATCTGCTATTGCACGTTTGAAGGAGCCGACAACATGAACGATCGAATCGATTCGACGGCGCATTACCGCGCGCTCGACGCCGCGCATCATCTGCATCCGTTCTCCGATATGGGCGCGCTCAATCGCGCGGGCAGCCGCGTGATCGTGAAGGCCTCAGGCGTGTATCTGTGGGATTCGGAGGGAACGCGCATCATCGACGGCATGGCGGGCTTGTGGTGCGTGAACGTCGGCTATGGACGCCGCGAACTCGCCGATGCCGCACTGAAACAGATGCAGGAACTGCCTTACTACAACACCTTCTTCAAGACGACGCATCCGCCGATCATCGAGTTATCGGCGATGCTTGCCGATGTCGCGCCCGCGAAGTTCAATCGCTTTCTTTATTGCAACAGCGGATCGGAGGCCAACGATACGGCGCTGCGCGCCGTGCATCGCTATTGGGCCGTGCAAGGACAAACGAAAAAACGCTATGTCATCGCGCGAGCGAATGCGTATCACGGCTCGACGATCGCGGGCGCAACGCTCGGCGGCATGAGCTATATGCACGAGCAGATGCCATCGAAGATGGAGCATGTCGCGCATATCGATCAGCCATACTGGTTCGGTGAAGGCGGCGCGATGAACGAAGAGGAATTCGGCATTGCGCGTGCGCGTCAGCTCGAAGATATGATCGTCGAACTCGGCGCGGAGAACGTCGCCGCTTTTATCGGCGAGCCGTTTCAGGGCGCGGGCGGCGTGATCTTTCCGCCATCGACTTATTGGCCGGAGATCGCGCGCATCTGCCGCAAGCATGACGTGCTCTTGATCGCCGATGAAGTGATCGGCGGCTTCGGCCGCACAGGCGAGTGGTTCGCGCACGAGCACTTCGGCTTCGAGCCGGATGTCATCACGATCGCAAAAGGTCTTACGAGCGGCTATGTGCCGATGGGCGCCGTCGCGCTATCGGATCGCATCGCGAATGCAATCGTGAATGGCGGCGAATTCAATCACGGCTTCACGTATTCGGGGCATCCGGTCGCGGCTGCAGTGGCCGTGGCTAACCTCAAGTTGCTGCGAGACGAAGGCATCGTCGCGCGCGTAAAGCACGATGCGGGGCCGTACTTTCAAAAGCGATTGCGCGAAGCGTTAAGCGATCATGCGATCGTCGGTGAAATTGCGGGCACGGGGCTCGTCGCCGGCATTCAGCTTGCCGAAGACCGCGCGACGAAGAAGCGCTTTGCCAATGGCGACGATATCGGCACGATATGCCGCGACTTCTGTTTCGCGGGCAATCTCGTGATGCGCGCGAGTCACGATCGCATGTTGCTTTCGCCGCCGCTCGTCGTCACGCATGACGAGATCGACGAAATCGTCGATAAAGCTCGCGCCGCCATCGATGCGACCGCGCGCGCGATCACGCACGCCGCGTAGCGAAGTACTCCGCCGCCATGTGCCTAAACGCCGTGACGGCGGGATTGTCTTGATCGGCACGCCACGCCATGCTCATTTCGGCCTGAACGGCGTTGCCCGCAATTTCCCTGAACTCGACACTGTCGTAATGAAACCGTTGCGACGATGCGGGCAGAATCGATACGCCCAGCCCTGCACGCACGAGCGAAAGAATGGTCGGCGTCTGATCGATGTATTGCGTGAAGTGCGGCTTCACTTCATCGGCGACGAGCATGCTCATGATGCGGTCGTAGAAGTATTTGCCGTGCGTGGGCGAATGCATGATGAAGGGCTGCTCGTGCAACTGCGTGAGTTCGAGCCGGTCGAAACGGCACAGCGCGTGTCCCGCAGGCAATGCGACGATCATCGGCTCGCGGTCGACGAGAAGAAACTCCACTTTCTGCCGCGAAGGCAGCGGCCGCATGAAGCCGAGATCGATCGCGTTTGCCTCGAAGGCTTCGATCTGCGCGACGGAAATCATCTCGAGCAGCACGACGTCGATATCGGGCAAATCGCGCTTCGCAGCGACGAGCAGTTCGGGTATCAGCTCATAGCCCGCCGCGCCCGTGAAGCCAATGCGTACGCGCCCGGTCTTGCCCTTGCTCGCGCGCCTCACGGTGCTTTCGGCTTGCTCGGAAAGATTGAGCAGGCGCGTTGCATCGGCGAGAAACACGCGCCCTTCGGTCGTCAGCTTGACCGTGCGCCCGACGCGCTCGAACAGCTTCACGCCGAGGTTTTCTTCGAGCAGATGAATCTGTCTGGAAAGCGGCGGCTGCGTCATGTTGAGCAGCGCGGCCGCGCGCCTGAAGTTCAGTTCCGTCGCGGCCGCAACGAAGCAACGTACTTGTCCGAGATCGAGCATTCGTAATCGACGTTGAGGTGATGGCCGATCATTATATGTTCGCCCCGGACGCGTTCATGCGCGTGCGTCAGGTCGTGAGGCTGCCTTCGGGGCGCTGTCCCGCAAGAGCCTGAGCGAGACTCGCGAGCACCATCTCGCCCATCGCCGTGCGCGATTCGACCGTTGCGCTCGCGCGATGCGCCTGCAGTACGACGCGATCCATGCCGAACAATTCGGCCGGCACATTCGGCTCATCGACGAAAACATCCAGGCCCGCGCCCGCGATCACGCCACGCGACAGCGCTTCGACGAGATCGCTTTCCTCGACGAGCTTGCCGCGCGCGATGTTGATGAGATAACCGTCCTTGCCCAACGCATCGAGCACGGCCGCATTAACGATGCCCTTCGCTTTATCGGCTGCAGCGGCGAGCACGAGAATGTCGCTTTCGCGCGCAAGCGACAGCAGATCGGGCACGAAGCGATAGTCGATATCGTCCATCGCGCGTACATCGGTATAAGCGATCGGACAACCGAACGCGGCGGCGCGTTGCGCAATCGCGCGGCCCACCTTGCCGAGGCCCACGATGCCCACGCGCTTGCCGCTGAATCGGCGCGACAACGGAATCGCGCTCGGGCTCGGGTTGTTCACCCACTTGCCGGTCTTCACGAAATCGTTGCCGGGGCAGATCTCGCGCAGCGTGGTCAGGATGAGACCGATGGCGAGATCGGCAACATCTTCGGTCAACGCGCCGAACGTACCCGTCACCGGCAACCCGCGCGAGCGCGCGAATTCGAGGTCGACGGCATCGGTGCCGACGCCGTTCACCGCGATCACCTGCAATGCAGGCAAGCGTTCGATGAGATCGTTGGCGATGCCCGTATGTCCGCCGGTAATCACGCCGCGAATCGAAGCGCCGTGTTCGCGGATATACGCGTCCTTGTCTTCCTGCTCGAACAGCCGATGCATCGTATAAAGCGCATTCAGCTTTTCATTGATGGCCGGTACGAGGATGGGATTGAGTTGCAGAATGCTCGGCTTCAATTCGCGTGCTCCATGGTGTTCGTTGCGATGTGGAGCGGATCATGTCTGCTTTCGGCGATAACGTCCAATCCCAAAACGCTATCAATTGATCCACGAATCGACGCATTGCATGCCGCGCTTCGATCGATTCAATCCGGGAATCAGGTAATAGCAATAAAAGATTGGACGCTCTTGTCCACGCTCCCCACAATTCGAAGCATCGGAAGGCACATCGACAATAAAGCCTTGCACATAACATCGGAGACAACAGCGCAATGAACAACGCTGACGGCATCGTCGCTTCCTCGAAAGCGGAACCTGTTGCGGAGAAACACACGAAACACCGCTGGGTCGTGATGGGACTGATCTTCTGCATCTGGGCGATCGCGTGCGCGGATCGCGCCAACTTCGGCATCGCGCTGCCGTATCTGAAGAGGGAATATCACATCACCAATACCGAGGCCGGTCTCATCGTGAGCCTGTTCTCCTTCGCTTATGGCTTCGTGCAGATTCCCGTCGGCCTCCTCTACAAGCGACTCAGCGAAAAGACCACCGGCCTGCTGTTTTCCGTCTTCATGATTCTCACGTCGGTATTCACCGGATTGATGGGCACGACATCGTCGGTGTTTCTGCTGATGGCGTATCGCGTGGGTCTCGGCTTGTCGGAAGGACCGCTCGGCATCGGCTGCACCAACGTCATCAACCGATGGTTCCCCGCAAAGGAAAAAGGCACGGCCACCGGCCTGTGGATCGCCGCATCGAAGCTCGGGCCGCTGATCGTGCCGTCGGTGTGCATCATCGTGATCCAGTTGTGGGGATGGCGCGAGATCTTCTATGTGTTCGCGGTGCCGGGCATTCTGCTCGCCGTCGTATGGATGTTCTTCGTGACGAACTCGCCCAGCGAGAATCGCTTCTGCTCGCCCGCCGAGCGCCGCTACATCGCCGATGAAACGACCGTCGGCAGCAACGGCGGCAAGTCGCTGTCGCGCGCGCGCATGACGCCGATGCCCCGGCTCGACGCTATCAATCGCACGAAGCGCGTGCCGCAGCTCGAAACGATTCGCCAGGTCTTCGGCTCGTGGAATATCTTCGGCATCGCGCTGGGCTATGGCTGCATGATCGGCATCAGCAACATCTTCATCTCGTGGATTCCCACTTATCTCGTGACAGTGAAGGGCTTCGCTTCGGTGAAGATGGGCTTCCTTGCATCGGCGCCTTTCATCGGCGCGGTGACGGGCAACATGCTCGGCGGCATCATCTCCGATCGTCTGCTTGGCGGACGCCGCAAACCGATGATGATGCTCGGCGCGCTCGGCACGATGCTGATGACCTTCCTGCTGATCGATGCGCCCGACAGCGTCGCCTATCTCGGCGCGGCGCTGATGCTCGCGGGCCTGATGCTCGGCATCGGCTTCGCAGGCTACTCCGCGTATCCGATGGGTCTCGCAACCAAGGCCACCTATCCGACGGCGTTCGGCATCGTGAACTCGGTCGGACAAATCGGCGGCGCCTGCGCTCCGCTCGCGGTCGGCCTGCTGCTCGACAGCTATAACTGGACCGCGGTCTTCCTGTACATGGTCGGGACCGCGACGCTGTGCCTGCTCTTGTTGCTCAGCGTGGTCGAACCGATAACCGACTCATCGGAACCGGCGAAATGAAATTCAGTTGATTCGATGATGCTTCGCGCCGCTCCGTGCGGCGCGATTTCTTTCAGAGACCGCCCTCGACCATATCGAGAAGCCGCTCGGCAAGCGGTTCGATCTGCGTGCGCTTCAGCCCCTGCAAAGGGCCTTCGATCAGCAAGAGCGCGAAGCCGTGCACCGCGCTCCATGCTAGATATTCCGCTTCGGGCCGGCGTTTCGCTTCGAGCGCGCCCGCCTCGACCATGTCGTCCAGCGCGCGGCTCAGCAACTCGAACGGATCGAGACCGCCCGGCCCCGCGCCATAGGTTTCCTCGTGTTCCGTCCATTCCGTTTGCGGCGCCGCGAACGCCGTGCGAAACAATCCCGCTTCCTTTTGCGCAAAACGAAGATATCCCGTGCCGATGGCGCGCAAACCCGCGCGCGCCGCATCGGCACGGCGGCGCTTCTTCGGGCGCGACGCGAGTTCCTCTTCCATTGCTTGCGCGACGAATGACAGCGCCGCCGAGCGTACCGCCGATAGCAATTCCTGACGGCTCCCGAAGTGACGATAGGCCGCGTTCGGCACGACGCCCGCCCGGCGCGTGGCTTCCCGCAAGACGATCGCGTCGGGGCCGCCTTCGCGCGCGAGTTCGATTCCCGCATCGATCAGCGCGCGTCGCAAATCGCCATGTCGATAGGTGCTGCGCGGCTTGCCATTTGTCATTTTGATTCGTGTGACTTCGATTATGTGGACACTGTTCATTATCTCTGCTACTTTTTGTGGACGGTGTACACAACACAAAAAATAGTTCTGCATCGGTGTTTGCCGTTGCATTGTCACGACGCGGCGGCATCGTATGCGAAAGGAGGTTCGCATGGCGAATACAAATGATCGTACGGATCCGCATGACGATATCGCGCGCATCCGCGAAATGATCGAGGCGTGGCGGCAGGCAGTGCTGGCGAAAGACGTCGATACGCTCGTCAGCCACTACGCGCCGGATGTCGTCGTGTTCGACGTCGTGCCGCCCGCGTCGATCAGGGGCATCGAGCACTATCGCGAGAACTGGCGGCGCTGGTTCGACAGCATGAAAGCCCCGCTCTCATTCGAAATGCGGGAAGTGGAAGTCGCCGCGAGCGGCGATCTGGCTTACGCGCACTCCGTCAACCGCGTCGCCGTGGGCGAACAGGAGGACATCGTGCGCGCGACCGTGTGCTTCAGAAAGATCGATGGCGACTGGCGTGTCGTGCACGAGCACGCATCGGTGCCGCTCATGATGGATATGGACCCTGACGAAACGTCATAACTCAAGGAGCAGTCATGCAAGTGCAACCCTATCTGTTTTTCGAAGGCCGCTGCGAGGAAGCGATCACGTTCTATCGCGAGAACCTGGGCGCGCAAGTCGTCATGATGATGCGCTTCAGCGAAAACCCCGACGCCGGCAAGGCCGAAGCCGCGAGCGGTTGCGGCGTGCCGTCGGGATCGGAAAACAAGATCATGCATGCGGCATTCACCATCGGCGATTCAATGGTGATGGGCTCCGACGGCATGTGCAGCGGCAACACCGAATTCAAGGGCGTATCGCTTTCGCTCACGGCCGATGACGAACAGCAGGCGGAAAAATACTTCAACGCGCTATCGAACGGCGGCCAGGTGCAGATGCCGATGACGCAAACCTTCTTCGCCAAGCGCTTCGGCATGGTGACGGACAAATTCGGCGTCAACTGGATGGTGCTCGGCGGCGTCGAAGGTCAGCCGCAATAAGCATGCGACGACCGTCCGGCTGGAACGCGGCTTGCGCGCCTTTCATCGCATCAATTCGAAAGGAGGCGCACCATGAGCAACTACGCCGGACGTTCTCAGGAAGACCGTATCGCGCAACGCAAGGGCAATAAGCAGACAGCGCAGGAACAGCCGGGCGGGAACATGGCCGAACCCGGCACGGAGCCGAACAAGGACCATAGCAGCGGCGTGCTGACGGAAGAAGGCAAGCAGGTGTGGCGCACGGGTTCGGGCATCGACGGTGGGGGAAAGACCTGACATCCGTATCGGCCTTCTGAAACGTGAAACAATGGCGGGGTGCCAAAAATATCGCATGTACTATTTGCACCTTGACTCATAGGAGCTTTCGATGAGCGCCCCGCGCAAAAACAATCTTTCAGGTTCGGACATGCCTGCTGATGGAGCCGATCGTCCGACCCGCGAGGAAGCCGAAGCCGCTGTCCGTGTTCTGTTGCGCTGGGCGGGCGACGATCCGCGCCGCGAAGGCCTGCTCGATACACCGGGCCGCGTCGTGCGCGCATATGAAGAGTTTTTTGCGGGCTATACGCAGAATCCGCATGACATCCTCGCTCGCACGTTCTCGGAAGTGCAAGGCTATGACGAAATGATCGTCCTGAAGGACATTCGTTTCGAGAGCTATTGCGAGCATCACATGGTCCCGATCATCGGCCGCGCGCATGTCGCTTATCTGCCGAACAAACGCGTCGTCGGCATTTCGAAGCTCGCGCGTCTCGTCGACGCCTTCGCGAAGCGTCTGCAGATTCAGGAGAAGATGACCGCGCAGATCGCCGATACGCTGAACGAAGTGCTGCAGCCGCTCGGCGTCGGTGTCATTCTGGAAGCCGCGCATCAATGCATGTCGACGCGAGGCGTGCACAAGGCGGGCGTGTCGATGGTCACCTCGCGCATGCTCGGCTCATTCCGCGACGATCCATCGACGCGTCGCGAGTTTCTTGCCATCGTCGGCAATCAGAATGCGTTCAGCGTGTCGAATACGTAAGGCCGCCGCAAGCAAAGCGCACGCGCGAACGCAAACGCAAACGCAAGCAAACAAAAAAGGGCCTCGCGGCCCTTTTTTCATGCGCCGAATCCGTTGCCCGGCGTGCCCGGTCCCGAACCTTCGCGAATCTTCCCCTGCGATACGTTGCTGCCCGACGGCACGCTATGCGTGAGCCACACATTGCCGCCGATGACCGAGCCTTTGCCGATGGTCACGCGGCCGAGAATTGTCGCGCCCGCGTAGATGACGACATCGTCCTCCACGATCGGATGCCGTGCGTTGCCTTTGACGAGCGCGCCATCGCTCGTCGAAGGAAAGCTCTTCGCGCCGAGCGTCACGGCTTGATAGACGCGCACATGCTGGCCGATCACCGCCGTCTCGCCGATCACGACGCCCGTGCCGTGATCGATGAAAAAGCTCGGCCCGATGGTCGCGCCCGGGTGAATGTCGATGCCCGTCAGCGAATGCGCGATCTCGTTGATGAAGCGCGCGAGCAAGGGCACGCCGAGCTTGTGCAACGCATGCGCGAGACGATGATGCGTCATCGCCCAGACGCCCGGATAACACAGCAGGATCTCGGTGATGTGCTGCGCCGCCGGATCGCCGGTGAAAGCAGCTTGTATGTCGCTTACGAGCAGCGCGCGGATATGCGGCAACTGCGCGCCGAACTCGCGCGCGATCGCGAAGGCTTGCGCGGAGAGATCGGCTTCGCTCGTATCGCGATGTTCGGGCAGGAAGCGCAGCGCGCGGCGAATCTGTTCGCGCAACAGACGCAAGTTGGTTTCGAGCGTTTGCCCGACATAGTAGTCGACGCTTTCGTCGGTCAGATCGGGCGCGCCGTAATGCGTGGGAAAGAGCGCCGAGCGCAGGCCGTTGACGATCCCGACGATGGCCTCGCGTGAAGGCAGTTCACGTATGCCGAGCGGATGCCGCGTGCGATGAAGCTCTTCGCGCGACTGGCGCAAGTCCGCGACGATGCGGGCGAGGCCCCATTCCTGAGGCGTGTCGAGCGCGGTGTCGCGGGATGTTTCGAGCGGCGGTACTGCGCCGAACGTGGGCATGTTCTGCATGTCGGGCAAGAAGCGAGGGACGGATTAAACGACAAGCGTAACCGGTTTTGCGAAAGCCTGCCGTCCGGCCGATCGCGCACCCGCGTCCCCGATGCTCGCGCGGAACATCGCTCAGGCTGTGACGTTGCTTGCGTCGATCCAGCGCACGGCCCAGTCGCGCGCGTGCGCGATGGCTTCGCCTTCGTTGCGGAATCGCAGCTCCGAAGGAAAGAATCGGTTCGCGACGAGCTCGCCATCGCTCGATCGCGAGATCACCACGTACGGCTGGTAGCTGCCATCTCCGGCCCGGGCGGGCGCGCAGTTTAGAAGGTAGCCTCGATGTGAAAAGGCTGCATCGTGTTGCATGAGTCACCTGTGTGAAAGTGCCCTGCTCGTTCGAATCGCATTGCTCTTTTTCGACGGCAAGGTAACGCGCCCTCCTGATTGCTCGAGTTTCGCGTATTGCGCTTTGCCGCCGACAGGTTCCAAATAATACTTGCAGGAAATCGGCTTGGGGTCGAAAAAAGGCCTGAAATTTTAAGTATCTCCGAAGGCGCTCTCCGGCAAGGCTCGCGGTTCCGTCGCCAAATATCCGGAACGAGTCTTGCGTGAGGGCTTGGTCAATTCAGGTCCAACTGCAACGGAGCAATGCGATGAACAACGCTGAATCAAACGATCCGCAGAACAAGCAGAAGGAGCAGGTCGCCGACAGTCCGATCAAGACGCCCGGCGCGGAAACCGCTCACGTGAAGATGAGCGATGCGAACAAGGCCGCAGCGGGCGGCGAAGCGCACGCGGGCGCGGGCGCCGGTGCGAAGACGGAGACGACGAAGGCAGGCATGCATGTCGGCCCGCAAGGTCTCTATGAGAAGCCGCCGCGCGGCGTCGATGTCGCCAACGACGACGGACTCGACGACACCGTCGATGCCGACGCGAAGAGCATTCATGCGCGACGCGAAGCGGAAATGCTCGCGCGCGAGCCGGATTCCGTCATCACTTCGAATGCGACGACCGTGAACTTCGTACCCGAACCGGGCGATGGTCTCGGCGGCTTCGACAGCCGTCCCGGCCGCAATGGCGTGTTGCTTGCGCTGGAGCGGGGCTATCGCCTGATCGATCGCGGCATGGTCGCGCCGACGGTCCCCGAGGTCGAAGACAAGGTGCGTTTCGAAGGACGCGATCCGCACGGCCACACCTTGCGCGGACGCAAGCACTACGCGCTGAATCATCTGCGTCCGTCGCGGCTCTTCGAGCTCGAACGGAAATGAGCACGACCGCCGTCGCGCATAAGCAAAGAGCCGCATGGACTATGCGGCTCTTTTTACTTGCGTGGGCTTCGCGCGTTACTTTTTTTCTTCCTTCTCGTCATCGGTTTCGATGCGGGTCACGCCGCCCGTTGCAGGCGGATCGCTCGCGGGAAACGTGTCTTCGACTGCCTTGTCGAGATCTTCGTCGTCACGTTCCGAATGCGGATTCTGTTCCTTCAGATTGCCCATCGTCTGCTCCTTTGCTCGTTGCTAATCGACGTAATGCGAAGCAACGCGCGTTCCTTGAGCGTGGCACGGCGTATGCTCAGGGACACGGCGAACGAAGCGCCGCAGCGCAACATACATCGCCGGCGCACGAGAGTCGATAAAGGGGAAACCACATGACGACCCACGCATACGACGGTTACACGCAAGAGACCGAAGAGACCACGCAACTTGAACCGGCTACGCGCCACGCCGTTACGCCCGAGCAGCGCTTTACATCGGCGATCGCGTGTCTCGGCGCGGCCTGGGCGCTGTCATGGGCCGAGTTCGCATTGACGCTCGCCATCGGGCTTCCAGGCGATGCATCGAGCCATCCGCTCGCCGCGATGGTCGCGTCGCGGGTGCTCGTCGGCCTGCTCTATGTGTGCGTTGCATCACGCCTGCAATGGGCGCGCTGGCTGACCGTCGTGCTCGGATTCGTGTCCGTCGCCCTCGTCGCGCCGACCCTTGCGCTGCAATGGCATATCTTTCCGGCGGCCGCGTTCGTCTGCGGCGTCGGACTCGTCTGCAAGTTCGCGGCGTCGCTCTATCTTCTTTCGCCGATGCCAGGACGCCTCGCGACGCACTAGCCATTCGTAACTCGCGGTTTGCAATCCTTGAAGCGGACGCGGCTTTTTCGCGCGTCCGTCCGCTCGCACAATGCATGACCACCTTCAACGTCATCCATGCGAGCCCGATCATGAAAATCGCTGTCATTGGTGCAACCGGCACGGTCGGCCAGGCGGTCGTCGCCGAATTGAAAGCCCGTCACGAAGTCATCGAAATCGGTGCGACGCGCGGGGCGCATCGCGTCGATCTGCTCGATCTCGACAGCATCAGAAAGCTCTTCGAAACCATCGGCAAAGTGGATGCGATCGTCGCGACCGCCGGTCACGTGCACTTCGGCCCGCTCGTGAAGATGACGCCGGAGCAATTCCGTCTCGGTCTCAACGACAAGCTGATGGGCCAGGTCAATCTCGTGCTCACCGCGCGCGATTACCTGAACGACGGCGGCTCGTTCACGTTGACGAGCGGCATCGTCGGCGCGGAGCCGATTCGCGAGGGCGCGAGCGCGGCGGCGGTCAACGGCGCGATCGAAGGCTTCGTGCGCGGCGCGGCGATCGAACTGCCTCGCGGCCTGCGCATCAACGTCGTGAGTCCGACGATGCTCGAAGAGGCGCGCGAAAGCTTCGGCCCGTATTTTCGCGGTTTCGAGGCCGCGAGCGGCGCGCGCGTGGCGCTGGCGTACAGCCGCAGTGTCGAGGGCGCGGAGACGGGGCGCATCTATACCGTCCACTGACACTTGCGCGCGCGAAGTGTGCATGGAGCGCGACGCATCGATCGCTTATGCTCGGCGCTTCGAAAAACTCATGGAGCGCGCGATGCAATGGACCCGGGACGGCTATCGGCTGAGCACGGACATCGACGAATTCGACTTCGATGTCGTGCATCGCTATTTGAGCGAAGTGGCGTACTGGTCGCCGGGCATCGCGCGAGAAAAGGTCGAGCGCGCCGCGCGTCATTCGCTCGCGTTCGGGCTCTTTCACGGCAACGCGCAGATCGGCTATGCGCGCATGATTACCGACACGACGACATTCGCCTATCTCGCGGATGTGTTCGTGCTGCCCGAGCATCAAGGCGCGGGCCTCGGCACATGGATGATGCAATGCGTGATGGCGCATCCCGATCTTCAGGGGCTGCGCCGCATGATGCTCGTCACGTCCGACGCGCACGGGCTCTACGCGCGCTTCGGCTTCGCGGCGAGCCAGCATCCCGAGCGCATCATGGAGAAGATCGGCAAGGCTTAACCGCCTTTCACGCCTTGCGTATTGACGTAAAGCGCATAGAGCCCGTGACTCGCCGCCATGAACAACCGGTTGCGATGCCGTCCGCCGAAGCACACGTTCGCGCAACGCTCGGGCAAGTCGATGTGGCCGATCGCTTCGCCTTGCGGCGTGAAGACGCGCACGCCGTCGAGTTCGGCGTCGCCCATGCCCCAGCCGCACCACAGGTTGCCGTGAATATCGACGCGAAAGCCATCGGGGGTGCCGGGGCCCGCATCGATGAGCGGGCGCGCCTCGCCTAGCCTGCGGCCGCCGTCGAGCACGTCGAACGCGTAAATCTTGCGCGGCGTCGCGCGCGATTCCACCACATACAGCACCGATTCGTCCGGCGAGAACGCGAGACCGTTCGGGCCCACGAAGGCGTCGATCATCATCGTGATTTCGCCGCTCTGGCCATCGACGCGATAGACGCAGGGCTTCAGTTGCGCCTCGTTCTTTTCGCCTTCGTAGAAACCGTCGATGCCGAAGGTCGGATCGGTGAACCAGATCGAGCCGTCCGACTTCACGACGACATCGTTCGGCGAATTGAGCGGCTTGCCGGCGTAGCGATCGGCGATGACGGTGATCGAGCCGTCGTATTCGGTGCGCGTCACGCGCCGCGTCAGATGCTCGCAGCTTACGAGCCGGCCTTCGCGATCGCGCGTGTTGCCGTTCGCGTTGTTCGACGGCTTGCGAAACACGCCGACTTCGCCGCTCTCTTCGTCCCAGCGCAGGATGCGATTGTTCGGGATGTCGCTCCAGAGCAGATAGCGGCCGTCGCCGAACCAGACCGGCCCTTCGGACCAGCGCGCGCCCTGATACAGACATTCCACCGACGCCGATGCGATGCGCAGTGCATTGAAACGCGGGTCCAGCACGCGCACGGCGGGGTCGGGATAGCGGCGGTCGGGGTGGGTCATCTTTCTTGTCTCCGGTTGGGGGTTGTCTTCACGGTTCGCCGGCGGCCACGCCGGTCAACTCGGCGATCGATCTGTTCAGCCCATCGAAGATACGCTCGGCGACCCGAGGCGGAAAATCGCCGGGCAATTGCGCTGTCACTTCGTCGATGACCGTCGGCGCGCGTTCGATGATGTGCCGGATGGTCGGCTCCGCGCTGTCGCCGAAACCGCATCTCTGCGCCATCGCGTCGAAGTGCCGGCGCTTGATCTCGCGAAACGCGTAGCGCCTGCTCGCACCGGGGATGGCCATCGCCAGCTTCGCCTTGTCCCACGACCATTGGTTGGCGCCGTCGCCTTCCACTGGCCGGATCGACATGACGTCATAGAGCGGCGTGAGGCGGTATTGTCCGCCCCTCGCCAGAAGAATGCTGAAGTTCTTCGCGTGACCGTCGGGCGCGGCCAGCAGCCAGAACAGGATCTGCGCGCTCACGAGCGTTTGCACGTCACGGCGCGCTTCGGTCGACTGTTGCAGCACGCGCGCGAGATCGCGTCGGCGTCGCGCCATGGGGCTTGAGCCATCGTCCGCCGTGCCGCAGCAGCGCGGTCTTTTCCTGCGCGCCCGCGAGCGAAATGCGGAAGTCGTGGTCATGGTCGGTGCCCAAGGGCATGCCGCCGGCCACCTGATTCAGCAGGCTTTCGACGTCATCGTCGCTGAACGGCGTTCCTTCGATGCTTTCGATGTCTTTCGGCGCTTCGTCGTCGGCAAGCAGTTGCACGGCACCGACACAATCGCGACCGATGGCCCGCAGCAAGTCGAACGCATCGGCGCTGTCGGTCTGGAAGCGCTGTGCGATGCGGCGGCGAATCGGCTCGCTGTCGGGCGGAAGATTGTCGAAGTAGTTGAGCACGGCGTCGCCTTTCAGCGGCGCGCCGTCGAGACCGATCGGCAGCGACAGCGAGAGCGGACGTGCCTCGTCCGAGCGAATCCACTCGGTGTCGTATATGAGTTCCGCCGGTCCGCGCGTAGGCAGATTCCACGTTGCCACGCGCTTTCCGTTGGCCCATTCGGACAACGCGCGGGAATGAAGCCGACGCCCGGCCATTACCAGTCGGCCTCGTTTGCTTCGATCAGCGACGTGTCGGGCCGGGCCTGCACCAGCAACTGGAGGCCGTAGACGCCGAACATCGCGAGGAGTTGATCGAGCGTCAGCGAGCTTGAATCGCGCTCCAGGGTAGAAAGCCGGCTTTGGCTGATGCCGAGGCGCGCCGCCGCCTGCGTCTGCGTCCGTCCGGCCTGCTTGCGGCCGGCCGCGAGCACATGGCCCATCTGCGCGACTGTCACGATAACTTGTTGCATGGCGCGAAATATCTGTGTGGCGAATAAAAGCAGTTTATTCGCCACACAGATAATCGGCCAACTACAAACCAGAGCGAGTATCTGCGAGAAGAATAAATACCGTTTATTCGTCCCGCAGATATTCGATGCCGGCGCTCAGTTCGGCCCCAGCTCTCCATCCCTCAGACGCCACAAGTTCAATGGATTGTCGTCCGCCAGCGCAGCCGGCAACAGCGCCGCCGGCAGATCCTGATAGCACACCGGGCGCAGGAAGCGCTCGATCGCCATCGCGCCGACCGACGTGGAACGGCTGTCCGATGTGGCCGGGAACGGCCCGCCGTGCACCATCGCGTAGGACACTTCGACGCCCGTCGGAAAACCGTTCGCGAGAATCCGGCCCGCCTTGCGCTCGAGCACCGGCAACAAGCGCCGCGCAAGCTCGACGTCGCCCTTTTCCATCAGCAGCGTCGCGGTGAGTTGGCCTTCGAGATGGCGCGCGACGGCGATCATCTCGTCCTCGTCGCGGCAAATGACGATCACCGACGTCGGTCCGAAAATCTCGCCCGACAGTTGCGGCTTGGCCAGAAATTCCTCCGCATTCACGCGATACAGCACCGGCAGCGCGCCGCTCGGTGCGTCGCCCTTCACGCCGGTCGCGATATTGCGCGCGCCGGACGCGTCGCGTTCCTGGATCCCGCTCGCGTAGGCCGCGGCGATCTGCGCGGTGAGCATTGTCTGCGTTTCCTTCTTCATGATCGCGGTGGCGGCCAGATCGATGAAGTCGTCGAGATCCGGCCCCTCCAGCGCGATCACGAGGCCCGGATTCGTGCAGAACTGGCCGACGCCGAGCGTCACCGAATCGATGTAAGCCGCCGCCAGCGTGTCGCCGCGCGCTTCCAGCGCGCCCGGCAACGCGAAAACCGGGTTCACGCTGCTCATTTCGGCGAAGACGGGAATCGGCACCGGGCGTTTCGCCGCGATATCGACGAGCGCGAGCCCGCCGCGCCGCGAGCCGGTAAAGCCGACGGCCTGAATCGCCGGATGCGCGACGAGCGCCTCGCCGATCGCATTGCCCGCGCCGACGACGAGCGAAAACGTGCCCTCGGGCAAGCCGTTGTCGGCGACCGCCTTCTGCACCGCGCGGCCGACGAGTTCGGATGTGCCGAGATGCGCCGGATGCGATTTCACGACCACCGGACAGCCCGCCGCGAACGCCGAGGCGGTATCGCCGCCCGCCACCGAAAACGCCAGCGGAAAATTGCTCGCGCCGAACACGGCGACCGGGCCGAGCGGAATCTTTTGCAAACGCAGGTCGGATCGCGGCAGCGGTTTTCTGTCCGGCTGCGCGGAATCGAGCGTCGCCGAGAGCCAGCGGCCCTCGCGCACGAGCGATGCGAAGAGCCGCAACTGCCCGACCGTGCGGGCGCGCTCGCCTTCGAGACGCGCCTTCGGCAGCGCGGATTCGGCCATCGCGCGCTCGATCAGCGTATCGCCGAGCGCGATGATGTTGTCCGCGATCGCTTCGAGAAACTGCGCGCGCGTTTCGAACGGCGCGTGGCGATAGTCGTCGAACGCCGCTTCGGCCAGCTCGCATGCGCGCGCGACTTCCGCCGCGCCGCCGCCGCCGAACTCGGGTTCGAGATCGGCGTTGCGCGCGGGGTCGAACGCGCGGAGCGTGGCATCGGTGCCCCGCACGGCCGATGCCCCGATCAGCATCTCTCCGGTGATCTTCATTTCAGCTCCTCATCTCTTGTTGGCGATGGGCGGCGAGCGCTAGGCGCGGCCGCCCGCTAAAGCGAGTGACCCGCGCCCCGCGCAAGCGTTCCGCGCGAGGCGTGCGAGTGGTCATCGAGAGCGGTGAAGCAAATGCGGTGCGCGGTCGAAGCCGAAGCGAAAACCGGTCTTGCGTTGACGCCAGAAACTATAGGCGCGACGCACCACTTGCGAAAGGAAGCGCCTCAGGTTTTGGCGACGGGCGTCGCGGACTTCCTGAACGTGATGTGCGCGATGCGCCGCACCAGCAGCGCCGCCACGAGCGCGGCGACGGCCGTCAGCAGCACGCCGATGTGGATCGACTGCACGAGCGCGTCGCGGGCGGCATCGAAGAGCGCGGGCCCGTCGAGACCGGCCGCGCCCAGTTCGGCGAGGATGCGCTCGCGCAACGCTTCATCGACGAGAATGCGCGGATCCGACAGCCGCGGCAGCCACTGCGCCGACACCGACGGCCCGAGCACGCTCACCGTGCGCGCCACGACGCTCGCATAGTGATGCGCGACGATCGTCCCGACGATGCTCGTGCCCATCATCCCGCCGACCATGCGCGTCGATTGCAGGAGCGCCGTCGTGATGCCGAAGCGCTCGCGGCCCGCGATCTCCTGCCCGAAGATATTCATGTTGTTGAGGATGAAGCCGAGGCCGATGCCGGTCGCGGCCATCGGCAATTCGATCCACACGTGCGGCGTCGATTCGCGCGCGAACGCGAGTCCGACCGACGCGATCAAAAGCAGCGTGAAGCCGATCGACAGGATATTCACCGGCTTCTTCATGTGAATCACGATGCGCGTGTTGATGAAGCTGCCGAGCGCGATGCACGCGGCGATGGGCGTCGCGAGCAGACCCGCGGCCTGCGGCGACAGGCCGAAGCCGCCTTGCAGCAGGAGCGGCGCGAAGAAGATCAGCGAGAACATCACGAAGCCCGCGAGAAACGAGAGCGTGAAGAGCGTGTTCATCTGCGCGTCGCGGAAAATGTCGAGCGGGATGATCGGATGCGTCGCGCGCCGCTCGCAGATCAGGAGCGCCACCGCGCACACCGCCACGCCGATGCCGAGCGCGACATTGGCGGCCGTCAGCCCGTCCTGCGGCAGCGCCTCGATCAGCGCCTGAAAGCCGCCGAGCACCAGCGCGACGAGCGCCGCGCCCGTCCAGTCGATCTTCACGCCGCCCTCGCGCGGCCGATGCAGGTTCGGCAGATGCGCCCAGATGAAATACAGCGCCGCCGCGCCGACCGGCAGATTGACGAGAAACGTCGAGCGCCAGCCCCAGTGCTGGCTCATCCAGCCGCCGAGCGACGGCCCGGCCGCCGTGCCGATGCCGTAAGCCGCCGCGAGCACGACCTGCCAACGCACGCGGGCGCGCGGATCGGGGAACAGATCGGGAATCGACGCGAACGCGGTGCCGACCATCATCCCGCCGCCGACGCCCTGCAGCCCGCGCGCGAGCACGAGGAACAACATGCTGGGCGCGAGGCCGCACAGCACCGACGCGACCGTGAACGTAATCACCGCGGCGATCACGAAGCGCCTGCGGCCGAAGTAGTCGCCGAGCCGCCCGAACACCGGCACCGTCACGACCGACGCCAGCAGATACGCGCTCGCGATCCACGCGTAGAACTCGAAGCCGTGCAGCTCCGCCACGATCGACGGCAGCGCGGTGCTGACCACCGTCTGATCGAGCGCGACGAGCATGTTGACGAGGCCGATGCCGAGCATCGCGTAGAGAGCGGTTCTGAACGGTAAAGCAGGCGGCGATTGAGTCACGGTCGGGCGGGCGGGATGGAGAAGTGCTAAAAAGAGATCGCGCCGCCGTTTGTTAAGCGGACGCTGATGTAGAAGAACCACGAATTGTACGGCCTGCCTTGCGCCAGATCGACCTATCGCAAAAAAGCATCGGCGCTGATTCCGTCGACCATTGGCGATCTCGGTAAAAAAGCAACCCAGTAAGGTAAAAAAGTTTGACCGATGCCGTGCCCGCGTCAATTTTTCACGCGGGCCAATGGTTGCCCTATGGGAGAATCGTTTTGTCATTCATCAACAAAACGAAGCCCAAAATGTCCGTCGTGTCCGAACTTTCCCGTGCGCGCCGCAATTCGGCGCACTGCTCCACGTGCGCGATGCGTCATCTGTGCATGCCCGAAGGCCTGTGCGCGAACGACATCGCCAAGCTGGAGAACATCATTTCGGTGACGCGCAAGGTCAAGCGCGGCGACGCGCTCTTTCGCGCGGGCGACCGCTTCGATGCCCTGTTCGCCGTGCGCTCCGGGTCGATCAAGACGGTCATCACGCACGACGGCGGCCGCGAGCAGGTGACGGGGCTGCTGCTCGCGGGCGATGCGCTCGGTTTCGAAGGCATCGAGGAAGGCGAGCATACGTGCGATGCGATCGCGCTCGAAGACAGCTCCGTCTGCGTCGTGCCGTATTCGCTTTTCGAGCGCATGTGCCGCGAAACCGACGCGCTGCAAAAGCGCCTGCATCGCATGATGAGTCACGCGGTGAACCGCGAGGCGAATCACGTCGTGCGGCTCGGCATGCTGCGGGCCGACGAGCGCGTCGCGCGGCTGCTGCTCGATCTTTCGTCGCGGCTGTCGAAGCGCGGTTACGCGTCGTCGGAATTCACGCTGCGTATGACGCGCGACGACATGGGCAGCTATCTCGGCATGACGCTCGAAACCGTGAGCCGCACCCTGTCGCGTTTCGACAAGGCGGGCCTCATCGAGACGCAGGGCAAGTTCATCCGCATTCGCGACTTCGACGCGCTGCGCGCCGTCTGACGGGACATCGTCTGCGATTATTGCGTCGGCCCGAATAATCGCCGCCTATTTTTCTGTTGGCATGCGCTTCGCTACGGTTTAGTCTTTTCGATTCGACCGACGCGCGCTACGGCGCGCGTTTTGGTCGATTGCGAAGCCACTGGCCAGCCACGGAGATTGGGCGACATGAACCGCGAACCTTCCCTGCGTCATCCGCTGCTCGAGCGCCTCGCCGAAGCGCGCCGCGTCACCGACGAGCTTTTCAATGTCGTCAAGCCCGAGCACCTTTACGACAGGCCGATCGCCGAGCGGCATCGCATCGTTTTCTATATCGGGCATCTCGAAGCCTTCGACCGCAATCTGCTCGATCAGCGGCTCTTCGATCTGCCGAGCCCGAATCCCGCCTACGACCAGCTTTTCGCTTTCGGGATCGATCCGGTGGACGGCGGCCTGCCGACCGATCAACCGTCCGACTGGCCTTCGCTCGACGAAGTGCGCGCGTATCGCGACACGGTTCGCGCCGAGATCGACGCGCATTTCGATCCGATCAGGATCGCCGCGGCGCCGCTTTCGGCAGACGAGCCGCCCGCGAAGCTGCTCGAAGTGGCGATCGAGCATCGGCTGATGCATGCGGAAACGCTCGCGTACATGCTGCATCAATTGCCGGTCGATAGAAAAATCGCGCCATCGAATGCGTTTTCGGAACGTTCGTCGGATCGCGATCTGTCACACGAAAGCGTGCGCGTGCCGGCGGGCAGCACGACGCTCGGGCTGACGCGGGAAAGCGGCCTGTTCGGCTGGGACAACGAGTTCGGCGAGGAACGCATCGAGGTGCCCGCGTTCGAGATAGACCGCCATATGGTCACGAACGGCGACTATCTGCGTTTCATCGATGCAGGCGGTTACTGGAATCGCGATTACTGGGACGACGCCGACTGGGCGTGGAAGGAAGAGCAGCGCATCGCGCACCCGGCGTTCTGGATTCCCGGCGACGACGCGAACGCATGGCAGCTACGCACGATGTTCGACGAAATCGCGCTGCCGCCCGACTGGCCCGTCTACGTGAGCTACGCCGAAGCGAAGGCGTACGCGCGCTGGGCGGGCAAGTCGTTGCCGACCGAGGCGCAATGGCAGCGCGCCGCATCGGGCGCGCCGCATGTCGCGGAAGGCAACTTCGATTTCCGCCGATGGGACCCGGCGCCGGTGCAGGCGCATCCGGAGAATCGCAGCGAGTTCGGCGTCGAAGGGCAATTCGGCAACGGCTGGGAATGGACGTCGACGGAATTCGGCCCGCTGAACGGCTTCGAGCCGTTTCCGTTTTATCTCGGCTATTCGGCGAATTTCTTCGACGGCAAGCACTTCGTGATAAAGGGCGGCTCGGCCCGCACGGCGGCGTGCATGTTGCGGCCGAGCTTCCGCAACTGGTTCCAGGGGCATTACCAGTACGTCTATGCGGGATTTCGCTGCGTGAAGAACATCGATTGAGCGATCACCGCGCGCAACTTATCGTGCGGTCACATCCTTGGCCGGGACGTCGATGGTCGCCGTTGCATTGGCGGCCGGCGTCGCACTTTCGCCCACGCCATCCTTGAAAGCCTTGACCGCGCCGCCGAGATCGGAACCGACGCTACGCAGCTTTTTGGTGCCGAAAACGAGCGCGACGATAGCCAAGACGATGAGCCAATGCCCGATGCTAAGACTTCCCATATCACCTAACCTCACAGAGATAAACGTTGAAACCGGGCGGAATGCGCAAGATTTACTCGACGCCCCGCTCGCACTTTGCGTATTCTGTCATAAAAATCAACAACTTATGTGACCCCGTTTTGAACTGCGCTCGGTAAACGGCCGGCTCCCGAGTATTTATTGCCTCGGCCCCCAAAATGGAAACGCCGCGCGTCCTCACGAACGCGCGGCGTTTTTCGCTTGCTATCGACGCGATCAGAAATCCGTCGTCACCGACAGCAGCACCGTGCGCGGCGCGCCTTGCGTCAGATAACCGCCGATCGTCGAAGCCCAATACGACTTGTTCGCGACGTTGAGCACGCTCGCGCGGAACGTCGTCGGCTTGCCATAGATCACGGTCGCGTAACGCGCGCCGAGGTCGAAGCGGTTCCAGTGCGGAATCGACAGCGTGTTGGTCGTGTTCAGATACTGCGACCCGGTATAGATCCAGCGGGCCGTCAGCGTGAGGCCGTTGAGCATCGGCACGTCGTACTCCGCGTTCACGTTGAACATGAACGTCGGCACGCCGATCGGCTTATTGCCGTCCAGGGAGGCGTCGCCGAGACCGTATTGCGTCGCGTGGATATACGTCGCGCCCGCGATCAGGCGCACGCCGCGCACCGGCTCGCCGAACACCGACGCCTCGATACCGCGATGGCGCTGCGTGCCGTCCGAGACAAAAACGTTCGACGTGTTCGTGTAGGTCAACGGCTTTTCGATCTGGAACGCCGCGATCGACGCGCCGTACTGGCCGTTGTCATATTTTGCGCCGACTTCCCATTGCTTCGACTTCTCCGGCGGCAGCAGTTGCCCGGTGTTGACCGCGGTTGACGGCGCCGCCTCGCCTATCGTCAGCGCTTCGCTATGGTTCGCGAAGAACGACACGTTCTGCCACGGCTTCACGACGAGACCGAACAGCGGCGTCGTCACCGAGTCGTTGTAGGCCTCGGTCTGAACGCCCGTGTAGTCGAAGTTGTTCGCGTGGATGTCCTGATGACGCACGCCGACCGTGAACAGCACGCGGTCGTTGAGGAAGCCGAGCGTGTCGGAGATCGAGACGCTGCGCAGCAGGCTGAGCGACGTGGTTTGCGGATCGGCGAGATTGCCCGCCTGCCCGATCGTCGCCGGATACGGCACCTGCGGCGTGTCGTAGATGCTCGACGCCCAAGAGCCGCTGTACGTGTACGCCGACCTCGAATCGACGCGCACGATCGACGCGCCCGCCGTCACGAAGTGCGACACCGGACCGGTGTTGAAGTGACCGCGCACGCCGGCTTCGGCGGAAGTGCCGTCTTCCTTGTGCGGCACGCCGAGACGCGATTGCGTGACGCCCGTCGTATTGATGCTCGGCGACGAATACTCGCCGTGCTCGTCCGTATGACGCGCGCCGCCCGTCACGTAAGCCGTCCAGCCGGGCAGGAAATCGTATTCGGCGCGCAGGATGCCGACCGTGTCTTCGATCGAACTGTAGTTCCACGACTGCCCGTAGTTGTACGACGCCGACGGCGGTTCGGGAATGTAGTTGGCGTAGTCGTAGACCGTCGAGCGGCCGCCGTTCACGCGCTGGCGCTGATACAGGAAATCGGCGTACAGACGCAGTTTGTCGCCGCGCCAGTCGAGCGCCACGGCGGTCGTGTTATCCCGCCGATGTTCGTTGTCGATCGACGTCTCGCCGTCGTGATTCGCCTGATTCACGCGGATGCCGAACTGCCCTTCGCTGCCAAATCTGCGGCCGACATCGACATGCGCGCCGATCGTACCGGACGTCTCGCCATCGATCGTCACGCGCGTGAGCGGCTTGTCGTCGGCGCGCTTGAGTTGCAGATTCAGCCCGCCGCCCACCGCCGAGCCGTTCGGCGATGCGCCGTTCAGAAACGCGTTCGCGCCCTTGAACACATCGACGCGTTCGAGCGCATCCGTCGAGACGAGCTGACGCGGCGTGATGCCGTAGAGACCGTTGAGCGAGACGTCATCGCCTTGCAGCTCGAACCCGCGAATGATGTACACCTCGGAGAAGTTGCCGAAGCCGAACGCCGTACGCACCGCCGGATCGTTCGCGAGCACGTCCGAAAGCGTGCGCGCCTGCTGGTCCTCGATCAGCTTCGACGTGTACGTCGTCATGCTGAACGGCACGTCGATCATCTTTTGCTGGCCGAGCACCCCGAAATCCGCGCCGCGCGCGACCTGGCCGCCAGCATAGGTCGGCGCGAGATCGCCGGGCAACTGTTCCTTCGACGCCTGAACCTTGACGGCGGGCAGCGTGCTCTCGGCGGGCGAATTCGCGCCTTCAGCGTTGCTTGCGCCGGACGATTGCGCGTGAGCGGACACGGAAAACACCGCCGCGACAGCCGCGACGATGGCTACGCTCGACGCGCGACGGACGAGCGCCTTCGCAGGCGTGGCCTGCAAGGTGGAAACACGGGAAACGGGCATGAATCAGAGGAGGAACGTCGATGTTGGTCGGTCTTCCGTCCCGGGGCGCGAATGGAATCCGGGCGGCATTGTTCTGAGCGTCGAAGCAAGCCGCGCAAGCGCGCGGCAGCCCGAGGCCGTTGTGCGCCGCATTATATTGCAAATAAGAGTCGTTATCATTCCGATAACGAGAGATTTGTCGGAACGCAACGTCTGACGCGCGTCAGGCTTTTGAATCGCGCTTTATGCGAGGGTCCTCGGATTTACGAAGTCATTGAACGTGCCGACCGCGCATCGGCGACGGCGGCCGAATGACGGCGCGCCGCGCGCTTCCTGAACCAGATGATGAGCCCCGTCGCGCTGAGCACCGCGACCGCGATGCCCACGGCGCTCACGAGAATCCGTCCGCCGACGCCGACGATGCGCCCCGAGTGCAGCGGAAACTGCGCCTGCATGAAGATGTCGCCGGCCGAGCCGCGGCCCGGAATCGTCGATCCCGCGAGCGCGCCCGTCTGGGCGTTGTAGTACAGCCAGGCGTTGCCGAGACCGACGTCGCCGTGATCGTGCCCCGGCGCGAAGAATCCGACGCCGTAAGCCTTGAACATCGGCGCGTAGTAGAGCGCGCCCGGCGGTTCGGTCAGGTTCTCGCGTTTCGCGTCGCGGGCGGCCATCTCCAGAATCTGCTCGCGCGTGGCTGGCGCCTTGCCCGGCGGGCCGGCGCGCACGAGTTCGGGGTTGTCGAGGAAAGAAGGCGAAAGCTTCGAGAACATCGATACGACCGGGCGCATCACGGGTTCGGAAAGATTCATCGAGATCGAGGTGAGCGCCATGACGAGCAGAAGGCCCCAGATCCACACGCCGCCCGAGCGATGCAGGTCGAACGTCAGCGCGTAGCCGCCGCGCTTCACGCGGAACGCGAACGACTTGCGCCACGCCTTCACGCTCGGAAACGACAGAATCAGCGCGATGCCGCTATCGAAGAACCAGAGAATGCCCACGATGCCGATGAGCCACGTGCCGATATCGAAGCCGCCGACGACCGGCAAATGCAGCGTGTAGTGCAGCTTGTAGAGGAACGGCATCAGATCGATGCGCGCGAGCGACACCGCGCCCCACATGCGCTGCGCCTGCACCTGCCCCGTCGCGGGATCGACGGCGATCTGGTTGTACGGCACGTCGAACGGCGCGTTCGTCGCCGGATTCGTGCGCGGCATCACCATCATCTGCGCGGTGTGCCCCGGCTCGATGCCGAGCGGCAGGTACGTCACCTCGACGCGCGGATCGGCCGCTTCGACGCGCCGCGCGAGTTCGAGCGGCGGAAGCGCGGGCGCATCGGTGCGCGCGTTGAAGAACGACGGATTCAGCAGCGCGTCGATCTCGTGATCCCACGCGATGATCGCGCCGGTCAGCCCCGAGACGAAGAGAAAGAGCGCGGTCGCGACGCCGAGCCAGCGATGCAGGCGAACCAGAACCGGCCTCATGCCCGCTCCTCGGAGCGATAGTCGTGCGCGACGGCGATCATCTTTTCGACGTGATGTAAATAGGAATTGTTCGCAATTCTATCGACGACTGACCGGCCACACAAGCTTCTCGTAAGCTGCTTACCGATTTTTTGTCACGAATCCGTGCCGACAGTGGAGCAAAAGTTTACAAGCTCGCGATGTTCAGGGCAGAATGCCGTCGCCCGATAATGCGAACGATTCGCATTTAAAACAACTTCAAACGACGACGGACAGACCATGAAATCAGCGACGCGCTCGCGCGCATTCCCGGCCACATCGACGATGCGGCCTTCGACCCTCGCCGCCCTGCTGCTCTTCGCGATGAGCCAGTCCGCGATGGCGCAAGGCAGCGACGGCGCGCAAGCCGCCGATCAACCCCACGAGGCGTCGCTGCCGGCGGTGTCCGTCACCGCGTCGCAGGACACGCTGCAGCATCTGCGCGACGACGTGTCGAGCGGCGCGCTCGGCTCGCGCACGCAACTGGAGACGCCCTTCTCGACGACGATCGTCACCGGCGAGGAGCTCGCCGACCGGCAGGCCAACAAGCTCGGCGACGTCTTCGCGCAGGACGCTTCCGTGTCGGACAACAGCAATCCGTACAACGCGTGGGCGAGCTACATCACCGTGCGCGGCATGCAGCTCGACTGGCAGAACGGCTTCAAGCTCGACGGCCAGCCGTACAACGGCTACGGCATCACGATGCCTTACGAGCAGCTCGAAAGCGTCGAACTGCTGAAAGGGCTGTCGGGCTTCATGTACGGCTTCGGCGCGCCGGGTGGCGTCGTGAACTACGTGACGAAAAAGCCGCCGGCGACCGACAGGCAGATCGCGAGCGTCGATGTCGGCTATCGCTCGACGTCGGTCTGGACCGAGCATCTGGATCTCGGCGGGCGCGTCGGCCCGGACAGCGTGGTCGGCTACCGCTTCAACGCGACGCACGAGGAAGGCAAGACGTACAACGACGGCAACGTGCGGCGCGATTCCTTCTCGCTCGCCGCCGACGCGCGCCTGACCCGCGATCTCACCGCGACCTTCGGCGCGCTGTATCAGGAGCGGCATGCGTCCGGCATCACGACGGCGATTTCGACCGCGCGATATACCGGCACGTCGCTGCCAGCGACGCTGTCCGGCGGCAGCAGCACGCTGCAGACGCCCGATCAGCATCTGAACACCAACCTGCAGATCTACACCGCCGGCCTGCATTACAACCTGAGCCCGGACTGGACGCTCTCGGCGACGTACAGCTTCAGCAAGAGCACGCGCTATCGCAACGAAGGCACCTGGTATCTGCTCGATCAGGCAGGCGATTACGACGACTATCGCTTCGAAGGCAAGGAAGGGCATCAGCTGAACACGTTCCGCGTGATGGCCGAAGGTCTCGTGAAGACGGGAGCGCTCAGGCATCAGCTCGTGTTCGGCGCTGATTACCAGAAGCAGACGACCGACTACGGCGCGAACTCCTTCTATGCGCAGCTCGGCACGGGCAATCTCTATCAGCCGAACGTGAATCGTTACGACAGCTCCGGCTTCTACACCTATCGCGCCGCCGACGTCACGCAGAAGGCGCTGTTCGCGAGCGACACGATCGCGCTGACCGAGCGCTGGTCCGTGCTCGGCGGCCTGCGCTACACGAACTACGAGCAGCACGGTTACGGCCTCGACGGCAGCACGTCGTCGACGTACACGCAAAACGGCGTGCTCACGCCAACCGTCGCGCTGATGTACAAACTCACGCCGGGCACGACGCTCTATGCGAGCTATGTCGAATCGCTCGAAGCGGGCAACGTCGTCGGCGACACCTATGCGAACGCCGGGCAATTGCTCAAGCCGCTGCGCAGCAAGCAATACGAAGTCGGCGTGAAGAGCCAGAACGCACGCTGGAGCGCGACGGCCGCGCTGTTCCGCATCGAGCGCGGCGCGCAGTATGCCAACAGCGACAACGTCTTCGTCGAGGACGGCGAGTCGATCTTTCAGGGTGCCGAAGCGGGCGCGGACGTGCGTCTCGGCCGGGACTGGACCGTCGGCGCCGATCTGATGTGGATCGCGACGCACTACGAGAAAGGCTCGACCAACAACGGCAATCGCGTCGCGGGCGCGCCGGGATTCGTCGCGGCGGCGCACGTGAATTACGCGGTGCCCGTCGTTCCGGGCCTGACGCTCGGCGCCGATGCGAAATTCACCGGCAACACGAGCCTCAGTCCGTCCGGCGACATCAAGGTGCCGGGCTATCTGGTGATGAACCTCGGCGCGACCTACAGGACGCGCATCGCCGGACATAACGTCGGGCTGCGCGCGGCTATCGACAATCTGACGAATCGCCGTTACTGGGAATTCCAGTATGCCGATTACATCCAGCCGGGCGAGCCGCGCACGCTCTCGCTCAACGCGCGCGTCGAATTCTGATCCTTGCCGCGCGACATGCCTTGAAATGACTGGTCCGAGAGGCCCGCCCCTTGTGCCGCAAGGCTTGGCGGGCGGGCCGTGACATTCCGTGAAATAGTTTGCGCGTGGTTTTTAACCGGGCCGATCGCCACAATGGGTTCATTCGCAACCACCCACCAAGGCGAACAATCATGGAACTGGAACTGCTCGGAAAAATCTCGATGTACGTGATGGGCATCGTCCTCACCGCGTCGCTGCTCGAGGCCGTCGTCCTGCATTTCAAGTACAAGGGCACCGACAAGGCGTTCGACTGGCACGAGACCTGGATCTCGCTCGTCGATCTCGTCGGCCGCAAGCTCCTCGCGTTCCTGCCGCTCTCGCTCGCGACGCCCGTCTTCAACTTCGCGTGGGAGCATCGCATCCACACGGTCACGACGAACACGGCGCTCACGCTGTTCCTGCTCTTCATCGGACAGGAGTTCTGCTACTACTGGTATCACCGCGCGTCGCACACGATCCGCTTCTTCTGGGCGAATCACGCGGTGCATCATTCGCCGAACCAGTTGACGCTGTCGTCGGCGTATCGATTGGGCTGGACCACCAAGATCGCGGGCTCGGCCATCTTCTTCACTCCGCTCGTGTGGTTCGGCGTGAAGCCCGACGTGGTGCTCGCGGTCGTGTCGATCAACCTCCTCTATCAGTTCTGGCTGCACGCAACGTGGATTCCGAAGCTCGGCTGGCTCGAATATGTGTTCAACACGCCGTCGGCGCATCGTGTGCACCATGCATCGAACGCGACATATCTCGATGCGAACTTCGGCGGCGTGCTCGTGATCTTCGATCGCCTGTTCGGAACGTACGTGGAAGAGCGCGCCGATGAGCCGTGTGTCTACGGCCTGACGACGCCGGTGACGTCGCATAACCCGATCGTCGTCGAGATGCAGCACTGGGTCAGCCTCGCGAAGGACATGTACAACGCGAAGAGCGTGTCGGATGCGGTCGGCTTCCTGCTGCGTCCTCCGGGCTGGCTGCCGAACGGCGAAGGCGACACCACCGAAGAATTGCAGAAGCGCGCCAAGTCGATCGAACAACAACCGGCCCACGCGGGCCGATAACGAAAGCCTCGCAGCGGTACTTTCGAATCCCGATGTCCGGTTCAGCGCCGGCATCGGGTTTTTTCATTTGCGGCGCTGGATCGTCGCAGCCGCCGCGCCCGCCGCCGCAAACGCGCACGCGGCGGAGAGCGCGGCGACGGCGCGCAACGCATCGGCGATGGCATCGGCTTGCGCGCGGGCGAGCGGCGCCGATGACGCTTCGGACTTCGGCTGGGCGTCCAGCGCGCGCATGCTGTCGCGCGGTACATGCAGCCGATCGAGCCGCGCCGACAAAGCCGCGTCGTGCGACCACACGAACACGATGCCGAGCACCGCGATCGCGAGCAGGCTCGCCACGCGCGCGACCGCGTTGTTGATGCCCGACGCGATGCCCGCGCGCTCGCTTCCCGCCGATGCCATCACGGTCGTCGTCAGCGGCGCGACGGTGATCGTCATGCCGAGCCCGAGCACGACGAGCGCTGGCAGAAAGCCCATCCAGTAGCTGCCCGCGACGAACGGCAGCGCGAGCATCGCGAAGCCCAGACCCGCCACGCACGGACCGGCGATCAGGAGCGCACGCGCGCCGAAGCGGCTCGTCAGCCCGCCCGTGAAACGCGACAGCAAACCGATGATGAGCGGCATCGGCAACACCGCCGCGCCCGCTTCCGTCGCGGTGAAACCGTATGCGCGAATCAGCGTGTACGGCAGGAAAAACAGCACGCCGCCGAGCCCGAAGTACAGCAGCAGCGTGACGATATTCGCGCCGCTGAAATCGCGCGAACGGAAGATGTCGAGCGGGACCATCGGATCGCGCGATTTGGCTTCGATCGCGATGAACGCGGCGAGCAGCACGATGCCCGCGCCGATCATCCCGAGCACGAGCGGATCGGCGAAACCGCGCGACGGCGCTTCCGTGAGACCGTAGGTCAGCATCGCGAGGCCCGCCGCCGTGCTCGCCGCGCCGGGCCAGTCGAGGGTTGGCGGCGCGTCGGCGTCGTGGCTGTCGGGCACGGAAGCCATCGCCAGCGCGATCGTCGCGGCCGCGAGCGGCACGTTGAGGAAAAAAATCGCGCGCCACGAAAATGCATCGACGAGCCAGCCGCCCGCCGCCGGACCGACCGACGACGTGATCGCGCCGACGCCCGCCCACGTGCCGATCGCGCGCCCGCGCGCCTCGCCGTCGAATATCGCGCCGATGATCGCAAGGCTGCCCGGCACGAGCAGCGCCGCGCCGATGCCCTGCAATGCGCGCGCCGCGATCAGCCAGCCCGTGCCCGGCGCGAAGCCGCACGCCGCCGACGCGACCGTGAAGATCGCGACGCCCGCGACGAACACCTTGCGCCGTCCGAGCTTGTCGCCCATCGCGCCGCCGACCAGCACGAGCGCGCCCAGAAACAGCAGATACGCGTTGACGACCCACTGCATCGCCGCAATGCTCGCGCCGAGCTCGCTCTGGATCGACGGCAGCGCGACGTTGACGACCGAGCCGTCGATGAACGCCATGCTCGATCCGAGAATCGTCGCGGACAGCGCGAGGCGCTTGCGATGGCACGGCTGATCGGCGGCGACGGGTTGCGCGCGGATCGCGAGTTCGTCGCAAGGACTCGCGGGCGAGGCGACGGCGTGCACGCGTTGCGGGTTGTTCAATGGCGCTCCTGGTCGACGAATCCGCGGATAGAAGAGGCTAACCGGTTCTGCATTTTCACGCCCGCGACGTGGTTGGCACGCTCGCGCGCACGCCCCGGCCCGGCGAGTTAAGCTTATTGCTTCACTCGCATCGAGATGCCGCCATGAGTCGAACAGACGGAGTCGCGCAAAGCCGATGGCTCGTGGATGCGCGCGAGGAAATCGCCGCCGCGCTTCGGACTTCCGATGAAGCCTGGCTTCACGACATGAGCATGCGCTGGGGTTGCCGTCTCGCGATGCTCGTCGCGGATTTCGGCGTGCGCGTGATGCTGCGTGAGGAAGGCGTCGTCATGAAGCTCGAGCCGCCGCCGGAGGTCGACAGCGCGCTCATCGAGTTCTGCGAAGGGAAGGCCGATTCGCTTGCGCGCGCCGCGTGGATCAAGCTGTCGAAGTTCGAAGAGCACGCGATCGCCGTGCTCGAAGCGAGCGCGCTCATTCAGGGCGATGCGCAATGCACCGCCTGCCGCGAAACCATTCTCGCGTGGCGTCAGATGCTCATCGCCGCGAACGAGTGGCCGCGCGAGGAAGCCGATCCGTACATCAGCCACGCCTGCCGGCCGATATTGAAGCAGTTCATGAATCTCGCGTCGTGCGCGACGGACGGGCATCAGTTCGAGCTCGCGCGCGCAGGCGATTACGAAGAGACATGGCGCGAGTTTGAGAACTTCTGTTCCGATGAAGTTGCGCCGCCCGTGACCAGCTGGGGCCGCAAGTATCGGCATCGGGCAAACGCATTGCCGATGCCTCGTGCGTTCGAAGTCAGAACCGGTGCCGCAAGCCGACCGTCGCTTCGACCTGATTGCTCGTCGACGATGGCGCCGTGAGGCCGTTGATCCAAGCCACACCCAATGGCGAATTGGCGCTGGCGCTCACGCCTTGCCATACGCCCTGGATGTAGACATCGGTGCGCCGCGAGAAGGCATAGCCGGCCATCGCGCTGACCTGATTCCAGTGCGGATTGCCCGCGCCCCCGAGCCCGCCCGCGCGCGAATACGTGTACGCGGCCGAAAGTTCGACGGCGGGCGTCAGCGCGTAGCGCACGTTGCCTTCGAAGTTCTGGACATGCGTCGAAGAGCCGGTCTGGAACAGCTCCGTCAGATTCGTCTGCGTATAGACGAGGCCCGCCACCGCCGGGCCGATCGCGTAGCTCACGCCCGCGCCCCACGTCTGCTGACGGCCCGCCAGCGCGCCTAGCGGAACGGCCGTCGTCGTGAGCACGCCCTGTAGCGAAGAGCCGGTCGTATCGGTGACGGCGCCGTTGGTGTTCAGCTGCCCCGGCGTCGCGGCGTCGCTGTTCAATTGCAGGAAGCCCGCGCCGAAACTAAGCGGTCCCCACATATACGACATGCCGAAGCTATACGCACGATTGTTCGAAAATCCGCCGGCCTGGTTCGAGAAACCATATAACGCACCGAGCTTGAATCCCGCGAAGTCCGGGCTCTGATACTTCACGGCGTTGTTGATCTGGAACGAATCGTTGAGGTTATCTATATCGAATGGATGTGCGAAATGCGTGCCGCCATACTCCGTGCCCGTCAATGATAGTGGCGCGACGAAATCGACCATGTCGTCGGTCTGACGGCCGAACGTGATAACGCCGTAATCGCGGCTCGACAAGCCGACATACGCCTGCCGGTTGAAGAGGCGGTTATTCACCGACGATTGTCCATTGTTCAGATTGAAGCCGCTTTCCAGATTGAAGATAGCTTTCAATCCCCCGCCGAGATCTTCAGCGCCGCGCAAGCCCCATCGGCTGTATTGGACTGGGCCGCTTTTCAGTTCCCAATTGCTGTGGCCGCCGCCGGTCGGCGTGATCTGATTGTTCGAATACGTGATGCCGGCGTCGATGAGGCCGTAGAGCGTCACGCTGCTTTGCGCGTGGGCCGCGCCCGCGCAAGCGATCATCGTGGCCGCACCGCTCATAAGCAACTTTTTCATTTGCCGAGGCTCCATCGATGTCGGGTAAAGACACGCATGCCTCATCCACTTTATGCGACCGAAACGATAACCGGCAACCTGAAAATATCGCGCGCGAGCACGGGCTCGGGCGTTCGCTTAAAAGTCGTGGCGCACCGAGAATGTCATGCCCTTTTCATGCTCGTGATTCACGCCGAGCTGCGGATTGGCAGAGAAATGCCAATCGTCCGTGTCGTTCGTGATGTCGTCGCGCGGCTGCACCCGAACGGGCGCCGAATTGGGCGATAGCGGCAAGGGATAAGCCCGCGCGAGCTGGCTCAGATCGGGATGAACATTTCTTTCGTACTTCGACAATGCGATGGCGTCGAGCGCGTCCATCGTGCCCTTGAATGCATATCGCGGATGACGAGGCCCGACGCGAGACACGCTTTCGGTCGAGACAATGGCTGGCGCGGGAAAGAACAGCACATTCGCCGCCACGCGCTGATTGGGGATCAGGCGAGCCTGTTCGCTGGCTGATGCGAAGCTGCCGACAACAAAAGCCATGATGCCGGCGACCCAATACCTTCGGATAAGACGTGTCATCGAATGCCCGAAAGACGCTACGGTCGAATGAAATTCAGCGCTCTTAAATCATTTTAATTCATTTGGCGGTGCGTTTCCTGACAATGACGCCATCGAATCGTAATCATGAATTGTGCAACGAATCGAAATGTGATTCTCGAATTGCATGACGGGTTTCACAACTCTGCACGCAGCATCTATCTTGAAGAGCGGATCGACTCCGATCACGCATCTTCCGGAGACCACATCATGTTTGCGCGCAAGCTCCGACTCATTGCCTTGTCCACTGCAATACTCGTCTGCGCCATACCGAATGCCTCTTTCGCAACGGAACAGGCACAACAACGCCGCGCGGGACGCGACGTCCGCCAGGACACGCGACAGCACGCACGCCATACGAAACAGGATTGCCGCGCGGCGAATCAGCAATCGAACGCGAGTTGCCGTCACGACAAACGCGACACGAAGCAACAGGGACGACAGGCAGCACGCAATATCAAGTATTGATGTGCAGGACAGGTTGTTTCCTGTCTATCGCATTCCCGCAATCGCCGGTGAACGTTCAATGAAAGGAGACCTCGTGATGAGCAAGCACTCCAGAAATGGCGCGTCGCATTCTTCTGCTCTCGAAGGCGATGAACTTCGCCTCGTCGATGCGTGGTGGCGCGCGTGCAATTATCTTTCGGCAGGCATGATCTTTCTCGCCGATAACCCGCTGCTGCGCGAACCGCTGAAGGCCGAACACGTCAAGCACCGGCTGCTCGGGCACTGGGGCGCGAGTCCCGCACTGTCGTTCGTATGGGCGCATCTGAACCGCGTCATCAGGCGCGACGACATCGACGTGATCTTCATGGCCGGACCCGGTCACGGCGCGCCCGGCGTGCTCGGTCCCGCGTATCTCGAAGGCACGTATTCGGAGGTCTATCCGGACAAGAGCGAAGATGCCGAAGGCATGCAGAAGTTCTTCAAGCAGTTTTCCTTTCCGGGGCATATCGGCTCGCATGTGACGCCCGAAACGCCGGGATCGATCCATGAAGGCGGCGAACTCGGCTATAGCCTTTCGCACGCTTATGGCGCGGCACTGGACAATCCGGAGTTGATCGTCGCGTGCGTCGTCGGCGACGGCGAAGCGGAAACCGGTCCGCTCGCAACGGCGTGGCACTCGAACAAGTTCATCAATCCCGCGCGCGATGGCGCGGTGCTGCCGATCCTCAATCTCAACGGCTATAAGATCGCGAATCCGACGATCCTCGCGCGCATCGGTCATGACGAGCTGGAGGCCTTGTTCGTCGGTTATGGTTATCGGCCTTATTTCGTCGAGGGATCGGATCACAACGAAATGCATAAGAAGATGGCGGAAACGCTCGATGCCGCGACCGCCGACATCCGCGCGATCTGGGACAAGGCACGCAACGATGGCCATGTGAAACGGCCGCGCTGGCCGATGATCGTTTTGCGCACGCCGAAAGGCTGGACCGGTCCGAAGGAAATCAACGGACATAAGGTCGAAGGTTCATGGCGCGCCCATCAGGTGCCGTTCTCCGACGTGCATAACAATCCCGCGAATCTCGCCGTGCTCGAACGCTGGATGCAAAGCTATAAGCCCGAAGAACTCTTCGATGAAACCGGCCGCCTGCGTGAAGAGATCAGATCGATCGCGCCCGTTGGCGCACGGCGCATGAGCGCGAATCCGCATGCGAATGGCGGCACGTTGCGCAAGGAACTCAAGCTGCCCGATTTCCGCGACTATGCCGTCGATGTCGGTCAGGCCGGCAAGCTCCTGCACGAAAATACCCGTCCGCTCGGCGCATTCCTGCGCGACGTCATGCGCTGCAACATGGACCGGTTCCGCGTGTTCGGCCCCGATGAAACGGCCTCGAATCGGCTTCAGGCGATCTATGAAGTCAGCAAGAAAGTCTGGATGGCCGACCTTCTACCCGAAGACGAAGACGGCGGCGAGTTGTCCCGCGACGGCCGCGTGATGGAAATGCTTTCCGAGCACACATTGCTCGGCTGGCTCGAAGGTTATCTGCTTTCAGGGCGGCACGGTTTCTTCCACACGTACGAAGCGTTCGCGCATGTCATCGATTCGATGTTCAATCAACATGCGAAATGGCTCGACATCTGCAAGAACCATGTGCCCTGGCGCGCATCGGTTTCGTCGGAAACGATTCTGCTTTCATCGACGGTATGGCGGCAGGATCACAACGGCTTCTCGCATCAGGACCCGGGCTTCATCGATCTCGTCACGAACAAGAGCCCTTCGGTCACGCGCGTGTATCTGCCGCCCGATGCCAACACACTGCTCGTCGTGGCCGATCAATGTCTGCGCTCGACCGACTGCATCAACATCATCGTCGCGGACAAGCAGAAGCATCTGCAATTCGCGACCATCGACGAAGCGATCGTTCATTGCGCCAAAGGCATCGGCATATGGCGGCGCGCGAGCACCGATGAAGGCGAGGAGCCCGACGTCGTGCTCGCCTCTTGCGGCGATGTCGCGACGCAAGAAGCGCTAGCCGCCGCGGCGATCCTGCGCGAGCAGTTGCCCGAATTGAAATTGCGCTTCGTGAACGTAGTCGATCTCTTCAAGATGCAGCCCGACACCGAGCATCCGCACGGATCGAGCGCGCGTGAATTCGATAGCCTCTTCACGCTCGACAAGCCTGTGATCTTCAACTTCCACGGTTATCCGTGGCTGATTCACAAGCTCGCTTATCGCTTTCACAATCACGAGAATCTGCACGTTCGCGGCTATAAGGAAAAAGGCAACATCAACACGCCGCTTGAACTGGCGATACTCAATCAGGTCGATCGTTTCAATCTCGTCATCGATGTGCTCGATCGCGTGCCGCGCCTGCAGGCAAGGACCGCGCACTTGAGGGAGGACATGAAGAACGCGATCATCCGTCACCTCGATTACGCGCATACGCACGGCACCGACAAGCCGGAAATCGCCGACTGGGTATGGCCCTTCTGAATCACGGAGATTCCTTGAGCACGCGAAGATCCGGCTGCACGGCGCCATCCGCTGCATGCCGGGTCTGAGCCTGCGAGCGTTCGTCGCTCTCCTTCGATGTCTGGATGTGCATCTGCGGCAACATCATCTCGATGCCCGCTTCATCCATCTTGAGTTTGAGCCTCGCATTGAAGGCGCGCGCGACGCTCCATTGCTGGAGCGGTTTCGTCTTGATCTGCCCTTTCACGACGATGCAGTTCGACTCGAAGCGATCGAGTCCCCACACTTCGACCGGCCCGATTATTTCGTTGCGAAAGCGAAAGTCGGCCATCATGTCGGCGCCCACTTCGTTGATCATGCGCGTGATGTCGTCGAGCTTCGCCGAGAACGGCACGCGCACTTCGAACACGGCATTCGCGAAATCGCGCGACAGGTTCTTCACGATCTTGATCTGCGAAAACGGAATCGTGTGAACCGCGCCTTGTCCGTCGCGCAGGCGCACCGTGCGGATCGTCAGGTCCATCACGGTGCCCGCGTGTCCGCCGTCGATGTCGATCCAGTCGCCGACCGAAATCGTCTCCTCGACGATGATGAACAGCCCCGTGATCAGATCGGTGACGAGCGATTTCGCGCCGAAGCCGACCGCCAGGCCGATCACGCCGGCGCCCGCGAGCAGCGGCGTCAGGTTGATGCCGAGACTCGCGCACGCGACGATGGCCGCGAGGCTCGCGACCGTCACGAAGATGCCATTGCGCACGAGCGGCAACATCGTGCGGGCGCGCACGCCGGGACTCAGTGCCTTGTTGCGCGAACTGTTCTGGCCGAGCGCTTCGAGTATCACGGTATCGAGCACGATCCAGATGAACCACGCGCCGAACACCGTCGCGACGACCGCGATCAGCGCGTGCCTGAAGCCGGGCGTCATCGCGCTGTGCCTGATGAGCCGCGCGATCGGTCCGCTCCATAGCTCGAGCTCGAAGCGCAGATAAGCCAGCCAGATCAACAATACGATCAGCGTGCATCCGAAGCGCAACAGGCGCGTGAGATGCGGCGCGCGGCGCTGCGCGCGCGTGTCGCGCCGGCGCGTCAAATGCAGCAGCAGCGCGGACGCGAACAGCGTAAGCACGAGCAGCGCCGCGCTCAATAACGACGGCCGCAGCACGTCGCCTTCCGCGCCGCGCCCGTCGATGATCGCGACGACCGATGCCACCGCGATCAGCAGTATCGGGATATGCCATAGCGACGCGAGGATATCGAGCGCTTCCGTCGCGAACTGATGATCGCGCCTGCGCGCATACGGCCGATTGCGGATCAGATGCGTCACGGGCCGCCGGTAAGCGAGCGCGAAATAGCCGCACAGCAACGCGGCGGCGAGCCCCGCGAAGGTCGAGATGATGCCCGCGAGATTGGGGCCGAGCTGCCGTGTGACATCGGCGTTGGCGGTGGCATCGCCGAGCGCGCCGCATGCGCCGATCGCAAAGAGCGGCCAGAGCGTGCGCGTCAGCAGTTGCTGCACGGCCACGCGCCGATGCGCCGTGCTGAACACCGAAAACACGATCATGCAGATGGCAGAGAAGATCGAGCCCGCGACAATCGCATAAGCAATGACGAGCCCGAGCGTGCGGCCTAGCGCATCGGGCATCGCGCGCACGAAGAGCAGCACCGCGATGAACGCGACGACCCACGGCCCCGTCTGACGCAGCGCGAACGCGAGCAATTGCGTCGATGTCGGATTCGGCGCGAGCGCGACGTCGCGGCCATAGCGCGCGAAGATGCGCCGCTGCACGCGGATCAGCAAGAACGCGCACAGGCCCCATCCCGCGAGCGTCGCGCCCATGCCGCTGACGATCCTGCCGAACGATTCGCCTTTCGCGCCCGTGACGACGGCCTGCAATTCGCCCGCGGCCGCACTGCCGCGCGCGGTCCAAAAACGCATCGGCGTGAGCCCTTCGCTGAGATTCGTTTCGACGGATGCAATGCCCGATGCGATCGCGCCTAGAAGATCGGCATTGGCGGGCGCTGGCGTGGCGGGCGCGGCGCTCTGCGTCGCATCGCGTAACGCTTTCAATTGCGTGACGAGCGCGCTGCGTTGCGCGTCGTTGTCGAGCGTGCCGATGAGGCTGTTCAGCGAACGCACCATTTCGGCCTGACTCGCGGACGACGGCGCGGACGCCGCGGTCGCATCGGCGGGCGTCTGCGGCGCGATGAACTTCTGCATCGCACCGGTCAGCGGCGCGGCCATCGCCGGAAACACGCACGCACATCCGATCAAGACACCGAGTGCCATCAGGACACGCCTCGCATCGATGCGCCGCGTGAATGCGCTCATGGAGTCGCCCTCCAGGATCATCGCCGTTGCGCGAGATCGCGAACGGCTCTCGCGCAAAGATTAGCGTATCGAATTCAGGCGTGCCATCAGGCTGTCCTATTCGGCGGCGCCGCTCAGCACGACACGCCGGAAGAATTGCGCGAGGACGTCCTCGGCGAATTGCGCCGGCACCGACTGCGGGTCCGACGAATAGAAGAACTGCACGCCGTCGCACAGCGCGATGAGGCCGAGCGCCATCTGTTCGGGCGGCATGGTGAGCGGCGTGCCCACGCGTTCGGAAAAAGCGCGGATGTAATCGGTCGTGGTCTGACGCAGTTCGCGCATCAGCGCATTGAAGCTCGCGCGGAACCTCGCGTCGCGGCTCGCGTGCAGCTTCGCTTCGACCCACAGAAGAAAGCACGCGTTGTTCTGATAGCACTCGCTGTAGTACTGCAGCACGCGCGCTTCCATGTCGGCGCGCGACGCCTCGCCATCTTCGAAAATCGTGGAGAGGCGCTGCATGATCGTGTCGTGATCGCGCTTGAGCACTTCGAGCAGCAACTCGGCCTTGCTAGAAAAGTTCGAATAGAACGCACCGCGCGTGTAGCCCGCGTCGGCGGCTACATCTTCGACGCTCGATGCGCCGAATCCTTTCTTCGTGAAAACCGCTTGCGCAGCGTCGAGCAGACGCTGGCGCGTCTGGTCACGGCTCTGCTCGCGGGTGAGACGGACTGGTTTCATGCGCGCAGTGTAGCACCGCAGGGCTTACGAATCCGTCTTTGCATTCAGATACAAGTGTGTATTAGAATTCACTTCGTATTTGCGTCCGGGTCGTCGAAACCCTTGCCGGACGGGGCTTTCAGGTCGATGCATCAATCCGCCCCATTCAGGCTCGTTTCTCGAAATTGCTGCCGGACAGCCCCGGACAACCCATTTCCCCTGCTTTGCCCACGAGCGGCGCGTCACGTCTTCGCGGCGCGCGGCACCATGCCCTTGCGGGCGCCGAGGTTCCTGTGAAGCTCTTGCACTCACCCGCGTCGGTCGTGGCGCGCGCGGCATTCGTCCCGATCGTCTGTGTTGCGCTCGTCGCCTGCAAGCGGCATGAAGCGCCTGCGCCCGCACCGCGTCCGGTCGTCGCCGTCGCGGCACAAGCCGACGGCCACGCGACCGCGTCGAGCCTGCCCGGTCAGGTGCAATCGCGTTATTCGACGCCGCTCTCGTTTCGCATCAACGGCAAGATTCTCGAACGGCGCGTGCGCCTCGGCGATAGCGTGAAGGCGGGGCAAGTCGTCGCCCGGCTCGATCCCGCCGATGCCGAGAAGAACAGCGCCAGCGCCCGCGCGCAGCTCGATGCGGCCGAGCATCAGCTCGTCTATGCAAAGCAGCAACTCGATCGCGATCGCGCGCAGGCCGCCGAAAATCTCATCGCGCCCGCGCAGCTCGAACAGACGCAGAACGCGTATGCGTCGGCGCTCGCGCAGCGCAATCAGGCGCAGCAGCAAGCGGGGCTCTCCGCCGATCAACTGCGCTACGCGACGCTCGCCGCCGATCACGCGGGCGTCATCACCGCAGAGCAAGCCGACACCGGCCAGAACGTCACGGCAGGCCAGGCCGTTTATACGCTTGCATGGAGCGGCGATATCGACGTGATCTGCGACGTGCCCGAAGCCGCGCTCGCCGCGTTCGCCGTCGGACGCGAAGCGAACGTGAAGCTCGCGGCACTGCCCGGCAAGACCTTCAAGGCGCGCGTGCGCGAACTGTCGCCCGCCGCCGACACGCAAAGCCGCACCTGGCGCGCGAAGCTCACGCTCGAAGCGCCGACGCCCGATGTGCGGCTCGGCATGACGGCGGACATCGCGTTCGCGGCAGCCAGCGACGCGAAAGGCGCGTTCACGATTCCATCGACGGCGCTCTTTCACGACAACGGCCATCCCGCCGTGTGGATCGTGAAGCAACCGGGCGATGCGCTCGAACTGCGGCGCGTCGAAGTCGCGCGCTATGGCGAGCGCACGGTGACGCTCGCGGGCGGCATCGCGGCGGGCGAGCGCATCGTGTGGCAAGGCGTGCATACGGTGTCCGCGGGCGAGAAAGTGCGCGTCGTCGCGCCGCTGCATCCCGAGGACTTCGCGTCATGAGCGATACACGCGAAGACAACGACGCCTATCGCCACGAAGAAGGCCGCTTCAATCTCTCCGCGTGGGCGCTGCGGCATCGCGCGCTCGTCGTGTTTCTCATCGCGATGGCGACGATCTTCGGCATCCTCGCGTACACGCGGCTCGCGCAGTCGGAAGACCCGCCTTTCACGTTCCGCGTGATGGTGATCCGCACGTTCTGGCCCGGCGCGACCGCGCGACAGGTGCAGGAGGAAGTGACCGACCGCATCGCGCGCAAGCTGCAGGAAACGCCCTACACGGATTTCATGCGCAGCTATTCGCGTCCCGGCGAATCGCTGATCTTCTTTCAGATGAAAGATTCCGCGCCCGCGAAAGACGTGCCCGAGGAGTGGTATCAGATCCGCAAGAAAGTGGGCGATATCGCCGCGACCTTGCCGCCCGGCACCCAAGGCCCTTTCTTCAACGACGAGTTCGGCGATGTCTACACCAACATCTACGCGCTCGAAGGCGACGGCTTCTCGCCCGCGCAACTGCACGATTACGCCGATTCGCTGCGCACGGTTCTGTTGCGCGTGCCGGGCGTCGCGAAAGTCGATTACTTCAGCGATCAGGAAGAGCGCATCTATGTCGAGATCCCCAATACGACGCTCACGCGTCTGAACATCTCGCCGCAGCAGATCGCGCAGGCCATCGACGGACAGAACGCCGTGTCGAGC
Source organism: Caballeronia sp. LZ008 (assembly GCF_031451435.1). Classification (NCBI taxonomy): domain Bacteria; kingdom Pseudomonadati; phylum Pseudomonadota; class Betaproteobacteria; order Burkholderiales; family Burkholderiaceae; genus Caballeronia; species Caballeronia sp. LZ008. The sequence goes on from NZ_JARUXK010000004.1 coordinate 1,269,193, forward strand.
GCGGGCGTGCTGACCACGCCGAACGATCGCGTATTCGTGCGTCCGAGCGGCCAGTTCAAGAGCGTGGACGCGCTCGCCGATACGCTCATCAACGTGAACGGGCGTTCGTTCCGGCTCGGCGATATCGCGACGGTCAAGCGCGGCTACATCGATCCGCCCGTCACGCAGATGCGTTCGGCGGGCGTGCCCGTGCTCGGCATCGGCATCACGATGCAGCCGGGCGAAGACGTCGTGCGTCTCGGCAAATCGCTCGATGAAACGATGATCAAGTTGCGTGCGCAACTACCCGCGGGTTTGAAGCTGACGGAGGTGTCGAGCATGCCGCGAGCGGTCTCGCATTCCGTCGACGACTTTCTCGAAGCGGTCGCCGAAGCGGTCGTCATCGTGCTGATCGTGAGCCTCGTATCGCTCGGCGTGCGAACGGGCATGGTCGTCGTGATCTCGATTCCCATCGTGCTCGCCGTCACCGCGCTCTTCATGTATTTCTTCGATATCGGCTTGCACAAGGTTTCGCTCGGCACGCTGATTCTCGCATTGGGTCTGCTCGTCGACGACGCGATCATCGCCGTCGAGATGATGGCCGTGAAGCTCGAACAAGGCTGGAACCGCACGCGCGCCGCCGCGTTCGCCTACACGAGCACGGCGTTTCCCATGCTGACCGGCACGCTTGTCACCGTCGCGGGCTTTCTGCCGATCGCGCTCGCGAAGTCGAGTACCGGCGAGTACACGCGTTCGATCTTCGAAGTATCGGCGATCGCGTTGATCGCATCGTGGCTCGCGGCGGTCGTGCTGATTCCGCTGCTCGGCTACAAGCTGCTTCCCGAGCGCAAGAAAGAAGCGCATCTGCCCGACGATCACGAACACGATATCTACGACACGAAGTTCTACGGACGCCTGCGCCGATGGGTCGGCTGGTGCGTGAAGCGGCGCTTCGTCGTGCTCGCAGTCACGGTCGTGCTCTTCGTCATCGCGATGGCCGGCTTCACGCTCGTGCCGCAGCAGTTCTTCCCCAGCTCGGATCGACCCGAACTTCTGATCGACGTGAGATTGCAGGAAGGCGCATCGTTCGAAGCGACCTTGCGCGAAGCGAAGCGTCTCGAAGAAGCGTTGAAGGGCCGCGATGAAATCGATCATGTGGTGAGCTTCGTCGGCACCGGCGCGCCGCGTTTTTATCTGCCGCTCGATCAGCAATTGCCGACGCCCAACTTCGCGCAGTTCGTCGTCACCGCGAAGTCGGTCGAAGCGCGCGAGCAGCTCGCGCGCTGGCTCGATCCGATGTTGCGCGAGCGCTTCCCCGCCGTGCGTACGCGCCTGTCGCGTCTGGAGAATGGTCCGCCTGTCGGCTATCCGGTGCAGTTTCGCGTGAGCGGCGACGATATCGGCACGGTGCGTCATATCGCGGAACAAGTAGCCGCCGACATGCGCGCCGACTCCCGCACGACGAATGTGCAGTTCGACTGGGACGAGCCATCGGAGCGCTCGGTGCGCTTCGAGATCGATCAACAGAAGGCGCGCGATGCGGGCGTCACGTCGCAGGACATATCGAGCTTTCTCGCGATGACGCTGACCGGCACGACCGTCACGCAGTATCGCGAGCGCGACAAGCTCATCAGCGTCGACTTGCGCGCGCCGCGCGCCGAGCGTGTGGATCCTTCGCGGCTCGCGACGATCGCGATGCCGACGCCGCACGGACCGGTGCCGCTGGGGGCGCTCGGCCGCGTCGTCGATACGCTCGAATACGGCGTGATCTGGGAACGCGACCGCCAGCCGACCATCACCGTGCAATCGGATGTGAAGGGCGACGCGCAAGGCATCGACGTGACGCACGCCATCGACGAGAAGCTCGACGAGATTCGCCGCGCATTGCCCGTGGGTTATCGCGTGGAAGTGGGCGGATCGGTGGAGGAAAGCGGCAAGGGTCAGGCGTCGATCAACGCGCAGATGCCGGTGATGGTGATCGTGGTGCTCACGCTGCTGATGATTCAATTGCAGAGCTTCTCGCGCGTGATGATGGTCGTGCTCACCGCGCCGCTCGGACTCATCGGCGTGGTCGTCACGCTGCTCGCATTCGGCAAGCCGTTCGGCTTCGTCGCGATGCTCGGCGTCATAGCGATGTTCGGCATCATCATGCGCAACTCGGTGATTCTCGTCGATCAGATCGAGCAGGACATCGCGTCGGGGCACAAGCGATTCGATGCGATAATCGGCGCGACGGTGCGGCGCTTCCGCCCTATCACGCTGACCGCAGCCGCCGCCGTGCTCGCGCTGATTCCGCTTCTGCGCAGCAACTTCTTCGGCCCGATGGCCACCGCGCTCATGGGCGGCATCACGAGCGCGACCGTGCTCACGCTTTTCTATCTGCCCGCGCTCTATGCCGCGTGGTTTCGCGTGAAGCTCGACGAACGCGAAGGAGCATCGTCATGAATCGCCGGCTATTGATGACTTGCGCGTGCGTCGCGTTGAATGCGTGCGCGCTCGGCCCCGATGGCAAGCCGCCCGCGATGCCGCAGCCCGCGCATTACGGCGCCGAAACGCAAGTGCAGGCGAGCGTGAGCGCAGAAGGCGCGTCGCAACGTTTCGATGTGGGCGCGAAGCCCGTGCCCGAATGGTGGAAGCGCTATCGGTCGGATACGCTGAATGCACTCGTCGATGAAGGCTTGCGCGCGAGCCCGAATCTCGCGGCAGCCGACAAGAGCCTCGTCGCGGCGCGCGAACAGTTGCGCGCGCAAGTGGGTTCGTCGCTGTTGCCGCAGATCGATGCGGGCGGACAAGCGACGCGGCAACGCGGCTTCGGCATTCCGCAGGGCGGCCCGCCGACCGTGCTCTACAACCTCTTCGTCGGGCAGATTCAGGCGCAATACACGTTCGATCTCTTCGGCGCGGCGCGCTATGCGAATGCATCGCTTGCCGCGCAGGTCGACCAACAGGCCTTTCAACTCGATGCCGCGCGCCGTGCGCTTGCTGCGAACATCGTGACGGGTGCGATCGGCGCGGCCGCGTTGCATGCGCAGATCGACGTGACGACGCGTCTCGTCGCGCTAGCCAACGACGACGCGCACGATGCCGAACGCCGCTACGCGCTCGGCTCCGCATCGCGCGCCGACATGCTCGCCGCACAGCAGAACGCGGCGTCGCTCGCATCGCAATTGCCGGGCTTGCGCGCGCAATGGCTTGCGACCCGCCACGCGCTCGCCGTCCTGCTCGGACGCACGCCCGATCAGGCGCCCGACGATCTCGATCTCGCGAGCCTCGCCGTGCCGTCCGATGTGCCGGTCGTGCTGCCGTCGGAATTGCTGCAGACGCGCCCCGACATCCAGGCCGCCGATTCGGCGTTGAAGGCGTCGGCGGCGCAAGTCGGCGTCGCGACGGCGCAGTTGTTTCCGAGCTTGTCGATATCGGCATCGATGGGCAAAGGCGGCTTCGACTGGCCGACCGCGCTCTCGGGCGCGGGCGCGTTGTGGAGCGTGGGCGCATCGCTGTCGCAGCCGATCTTTCATGGCGGCGCGCTGCTCGCGCAACGGCGCGCGGCCATCGCCACGTATGAGGCCGCCGTCGCGCAGTACAAGCAGACCGTGCTCGCGGCGTTTCAGAACGTCGCGAACACGCTGGCGTCGCTCGAAACGGACAGCGAAACGCTCGCCTTCGCCGATCGCGCGAGCAACGCGGCACGCGATGCATCGGCGGATGCGGCTGCGCGCGTGCGTCTCGGCGCGATCCCGCCTCGCGCGGCGCGCGGCAGCGAGCAGCAGTATCTCAACGCGCGGCTTGCGACGATCCGCGCGAGCAGCGCGCGTCTGAGCGATACCGCCGCGCTCTTTCAGGCGATGGGTTCGCCGGTTGCGCCGGAAGCATCGGTCGTGCAAACGCGATGTTCGGACGATCAGTCGGAGAGACCTCGCAACGTTTGCTGCGGCGCGGCCGAAGGCGCGGGCGAACGTTGCGCGAGCCAGCGATAGGTGAGCGTCGCGCCCGCTATCGCAATCGCCGACGGAATCAGGAAGTCGTGATCGAAACGCGTGAATTCGAGCATCAGCACGAGCGCGGTCAGCGGCATCTGCATCGCCGCGCCGAGAAACGCACCCGCGCCGATGACCGCGAACGCGCCGAGCGGCGTGCCCGGCCAGATGCCGTTCCACAGACTGCCGAGCACGATGGCGAGCAGCGCGCCGTTGGTGAGGCCCGGCGTGAGCAGGCCGCCTTGCGCGCCCGCGCGCAGCGAGCTCACTTCGATCGTTACCTTCAGCACGAGCAGCACGCCCGCGAGCGCGAAGCTCACGTGATCTTCGAAGGAAAGACCGGCCGGACCTTTGCCGTTTCCCGCGAGCTGCGGGTAATACATGACCAGCGCGCCGACTAGCGCGAAATTCGCGATCGTCAGCACAGGCAACGTCTTGCCGCGTGGCGCGTTTTCGCGTGCGGCGCTCGTGAGCTTCGCGAAAAGACGCGCGGCCGCCCCGAAAACCGGCGCCATGACAACGGCCCACGCGAGCAGTTGCGCGTTCAGCGTGAAGTCCGGCAGATGATACTGATGCCCGTCGCCGAGCCCGATCCACGCGACCATTGCCGCGATCGACGACGTCACGAACGCCGCCGCGATGATCGCGCCATCGAACGTGCAGAGCAGCACTTCCAGCACGAACACGGCGCCGCCGAGCGGCACGTTATAGACGGCGGCAAGCCCCGCGCCCGCGCCGCACGCGACCATGATGCGCGATTGCGCGGGCGTGAGTCCCGCGTAGTGCGCGAGCCAGCCGGACCATAACGCGCCGATTTCGCGCGGCGCGACTTCGCGGCCGAGCGGCGAGCCCATCGCGACCGTGACGATCTGCAGGAGCGCATGCGCGATCGTGCTGCCGGGCGGCATGCGCGGATCGTCGGCCTTGACGGCCTTCGCGATGCTGACGAGCGGTTTGCCGAAGCGATGCACGCACCACCAGCCGACGCCCGCGACGACACCGCAAAGCGTCAGCACGATGAAGCGCCGCGCGGGCGACGCAGCCGAAATGCCTTCGAGAAAGCTTTCGCCGCTGGTGAACGCATCGAGGCTGTAGCCGAACGCGACGTGCTGGATCAGATGCAGCAAGAGCGCCAGCGACATTCCGCCGAGACCCGCGCCCAGACCGACGAGCACGGTAACGACGATGAGCTTCGCGCTTGCGTTCGACGAGGGCATCGCAGTCACCGTTGGGGGAAAACGTACAGCTTAATCCCAAGTCCCCCCGTTGCTCTTCGCGCTGCGCACGCAGTTTCGAATACGAACGATGCTAGTTCTTGTCCGCCACGACCTGATCGAACGTGCCGCCATCGGCGAAATGCGTCTGCTGCGCCTTCTGCCAGCTTCCGAACATCTGCTCGACGGTGAAGGTTTTCAGCGGCTTGAACTCGCTCGCGTGTTTTGCAAGCACGTCGGCGTTGCGCGGACGCAGATGATGCTGCGCGATGATTTCCTGCGCGGCAGGCGTGAACAGAAAGTCGAGATACGCCTGCGCTTCCTTGCGCGTGCCGCGCTTGTCCACGACCTTGTCGACGATCGACACAGGCGGTTCCGCGAGCAGACTCACCGACGGATACACCGCCTCGAAGTCCTTCGCGCCCGGTCCCGCGCTCATCAGGCCGACTTCGTTTTCGAAGGTGACGAGCACATCGCCGATGCCGCGCTGCGTGAAGGTCGTCGTCGCGCCGCGCCCGCCCGTATCGAGCACGGGCACGTTCCTGAAGACGGCTTTCTCGAAGTCTTGCGCCTGCGCGTCGCTTGCGCCTTGCTGCTTCTTGAAGCCCCATGCCGCGAGATACGCATAGCGTCCGTTGCCCGATGTCTTCGGATTCGCTATCACCACTTGCACGCCGGGCCGCGCGAGATCGCTCCAGTCCTTGATGTTCTTCGGATTGCCCTTGTGGACGAGGAAAACCATCGTCGTCGTGTAGGGCGCGCTCGCGTCCGGCAGACGGCTGCGCCAGTTCGCGGGCACGAGCTGACCGCGCTCCGCGAGCAAGTCGATGTCGTTGGGTTGATTCATCGTGACGACATCGGCCTGCAAACCTTGCGTCACCGACAACGCCTGCGCGCTCGATGCGCCGTGCGACTGCCGCACCGATACCGTCTCGCCCGACTTCTTTTTGTAGTCAGCGACGAAGGCCGCGTCGATATCCTTGTACAGCTCGCGCGTCACGTCATACGAGACGTTGAGCAGCGTCGTGTCCGCATGCGCGAAGCTCGCCGCGATGCCGAGTGCAACCGTAACGATCAACTTCTTGTGAACTGCCATTTTCTCTCCAGAGACAAGGGGTTTGTCTACCGCACAACAGACAAAGGCCGCCCGAGGGCGGCCATGCATACATTGAACGAATTCAGACGGCGGGGTCAACCATACGCGCGCTGTTCCTCCTCTTCGTATTCGGGCGACGCGCGGCGGGCGAGCGTTTCGACGAAATGCTTCGCGAGCGGCCACGGCCCGAATCCCGCCGATGTATTGATATGCCCCGCATCGCCGAGATTGACGAACGCGCTGTTCCAGCGCTGCGCGAGCGTGCGCGCGTCGTCGAGCGGCATCCACGGATCGGTCTCGCTGCCGACGACGAGCGACAGCGTATCGAGCCTGCGCGCATTGAACGCGCCCGCGAAACGGAACTTCGCCGGGCTCGCGGGCGCGACGAACAGCACGCCCTTCACGTTCGGCAAGTATGCGTGACTCAGCGCATGTCCTGCCGCAAGACAGCCGAAGCTATGCGCCGCGATGACGACAGGACCGTCGATGCCCGCGAGGACGTCGAGGACGGCATCGCTCCAGATCGCGAGATTCGGCGTGCTCCAGTCGCGTTGCTCGACGCGCCGCGTGCCGGGCATCTCGCGTTCGAGCCAACTCTGCCAGTGCGCGTCCTCGCTGCCGTGCAAGCCGGGCACCGTGACGAGCGTGACCGCGTTTCCTGCGTTTCGTGCATCGGGCGCGTTACGATGATTCATCTTCGATCCTCGCTGGACTCGAACTGGACAGGTTCCATTCTCGTGCAGCGCGCAGCGGGCGCTAACCAATATTTCGTCATTTGTTTATGGCGATGCCGCCGGGGCGCGCCGCTATAATCGCAGCTCGAAGCGCCCGCCTTCCTTCCCCTTCCCGCTCTCATGCCGACCCGTCGCCCTTCCGTTTCGCTCGATTCGCACGTACCGCTCTACACGCAGATCAAGGACGTGCTGCGCTCCGGCATTCTCGATGGCCGCTATCCGCCGATGAGCCGCATGCCCTCGGAAAGCGAGCTGATGACGATGTTCGACGTGAGCCGCATCACGATCCGCCAGGCGCTCGGCGACCTGCAAAAGGAAGGGTTGATCTTCAAGGTCCACGGCAAGGGCTCGTTCGTATCGCAACCGAAGGCGTTTCAGAACGTGACGTCGCTGCAGGGTTTCGCCGAGGCGATGTCGGAGAGCGGACACGAGATCATCAATCGCGTCGTGCAGATGCGCGTCGTGGCCGCGCCGCCCGAAGTCGCCGCGCAACTCGCGCTTGCCGAAGGCAGCAGCGTCGCCGAGATTCATCGCGTGCGCCTGCTCAATCGCGCGCCCGTTTCGTACGAAGTGACGTTCCTGCCCGAAGCCATCGGCAAACGCCTGAAGCGCGCGGAGCTCGCCACGCGCGATATCTTCCTGATGCTCGAAAACGACTGCGCCGTGCCGCTCGGTCACGCCGATCTGGCGATCGACGCCATCGCCGCCGCGCCCGACATCGCGGATGCGCTCGACGTGAAAAAAGGCGCACCGCTTCTGCGCATCGAGCGCCTCACGCACGATGCCGGCGGCAAGCCCATCGACTTCGAATACCTCTATTTCCGAGGCGATACGTTCCAGTATCGGCTGCGCATCGATCGCGAACGGACCTCGCCCGCCGCATCGCGCGTTATTCGAAGCAGGCACAAGCAAAGCAAAAACAATTGATTCCCTCGCGGTTCGCGCACTTCTAGAATCTGGTCCTGACTTGTCATAACAAGCGGCGAAACCAGATCATGCAGACCCACGAACTCGAATACGACATCGTCGTCGTTGGCGGCGGCACGGCTGGGCCGATGGCCGCCGTCAAGGCGAAACAGCGCGACCCGAATCTGCGCGTGCTGCTCATCGACAAGGCGCACGTGAAACGCAGCGGCGCGATCTCGATGGGCATGGACGGCCTGAACAACGCGATCATTCCCGGCCACGCGACGCCCGAGCAGTACACGAAGGAAATCACCGTGGCCAACGACGGCATCGTCAATCAGGCCACGATTTATGCGTATGCGCGCCACAGCTTCACGACCATCGAGGAGCTCGATCGCTGGGGCGTGAAGTTCGAGAAGGACCATACCGGCGACTATGCCGTGCGCAAGGTGCATCACATGGGCGCGTATGTCTTGCCGATGCCCGAAGGTCACGACGTAAAGAAGGTGCTGTACCGGCAATTGAAGCGTGCGCGCGTGGAGATCACGAATCGCGTCGTCGCCACGCGTCTTTTGAATGGCCCGAATGGCGAGATCGCGGGCGTCATGGGCTTCGATTGCCGCACCGCCGACTTCTACGTGATCCGCGCGAAAGCGGTCATTCTCTGCTGCGGCGCGGCCGGCAGATTGGGCCTGCCCGCATCGGGCTATCTGATGGGCACGTACGAGAATCCGACGAACGCCGGCGACGGTTACGCGATGGCGTACCACGCAGGCGCGGAACTCGCCAATCTCGAATGCTTCCAGATCAATCCGCTCATCAAGGATTACAACGGCCCGGCATGCGCGTATGTGACGGGACCGCTCGGCGGTTATACGGCGAACGGCAAGGGCGAGCGCTTCATCGAATGCGATTACTGGAGCGGGCAAATGATGTGGGAGTTCTATCAGGAACTCCAGAGCGGCAACGGGCCGGTGTTTCTCAAGCTCGATCATCTCGCGGAAGAAACGATTCAAACGATCGAAACGATCCTGCACACCAACGAGCGGCCGAGCCGTGGGCGCTTTCATGCGCGGCGCGGTAACGACTATCGCTCGCGCATGATCGAGATGCACATCTCGGAGATCGGCCTGTGCAGCGGACACAGCGCATCGGGCGTATGGGTCGACGAGCACGCGCGCACTTCGGTGCAAGGGCTTTACGCGGCGGGCGACATGGCCGCCGTGCCGCACAACTACATGCTCGGCGCGTTCACTTACGGATGGTTCGCCGGTGAAGATGCCGCCGCGCATGTCGCCGGCCGCGCGCTGCCCGCGCTCGACGCATCGCAGATCGAACATGAGCGTGCCCGCATCTTTGCGCCGCTGTCGCGCGAACATGGCCTGCCGCCCGCGCAAGTCGAATACAAGCTGCGCCGCTTCGTGAACGACTATCTACAGCCGCCGAAAGTCACGCGTCGCATGGAGATCGGCCTGCAACGCTTCGCGGAGATTCGCGAGGACGTCGAGCGTCTCGGCGCCGCCGATCCGCACGAGCTGATGCGCGCCGCTGAAGTCGCCGCGATCCTCGATTGCGCGGAAATGGCCGCGCGCGCGTCGCTGTATCGCACGGAGAGCCGCTGGGGCCTTTATCACCATCGCGTCGATTTTCCTGAGCGCAACGATGACGAATGGTTCTGCCACGCGCATCTGAAGAAGGATGCATCGGGACGCATGACGTCCTTCAAGAAACCCGTGGAACCGTACGTGGTTCCCGTCGACGAGTCCGAGCGCGGCGCGTATTCGCGTCTGCGCGTGGCTCGCACGTCGCAGCCTGTCGCTGCATAGGAGAGAGAACATGGCACTCGTGCCCCGCGAAGCGCGCCAGCGCTCGAGTCTTCCCGTGATGATCGACGAAGACAAGTGCATCGCCGACAAGGGTTGCACGGTCTGCATCGATGTCTGTCCGATGGACCTGCTCGCAATCGATCCCGACACCGGCAAAGCCTTCATGAAGTTCGACGAATGCTGGTACTGCATGCCCTGCGAACGCGATTGCCCGACCAATGCCGTGCATGTCGACATTCCCTATCTTCTTCGATGATGACGAGGACTCGCTTCATGAAACGAACGCTATCCATCGCGCTTGCAGTCGCCTTGTTCGCGGGCGCTGCGCATGCGGAAACGATCCGCGTCGCTATCGGCACGCAGGACACGACGATCAATACCGCAGCCGGCGGCGCATTGATCCGCGAACTGCATCTGCTCGAAAAGTACTTGCCGCACGATGGCAAATACAAGGACGCGCAATACGACGTTCAATGGAAGAACTTCACGAGCGGCGCGCCGATCACGAACGAGATGGTCGCGGGCAAGCTCGATTTCGGCTCGATGGCGGATTTCCCCGGCGTGCTGAACGGCGTCGCGAATCAGAAGGCCGGCAAGAGCAGCATCTTCATCAGCGTGTTGTCGGGCAGCGTGCGCGGCAGCGGCAACGGCATCGTCGTGCCGACGGATTCGCCCGCGCAGTCCATCGCCGATCTGAAGGGCAAGACGATCACCGTTCCGTTCGCATCGACCGCGCACGGCATGTTGCTGCGCGCGGTCGCGGCGCAAGGATGGGACCCGGAGCGCGATGTGAATATCGTCACGCAGGCGCCCGAAGTCGCCGGACCCGCATTGCAGACGCGCAAGATCGACGCGCACGCGGACTTCGTGCCCTTCGCGGAGCTGTTTCCGTATCGCGGCTTCGCGCGCAAGATCTACGACGGCTCGCAGGCGGGATCGCCTACGCTGCACGGCACGCTCGTCGAAAAGGACTATGCGCAGAAGTATCCGGAGATTGTCGTCGCGTACTTGCGTGCCGCGATCGAAGCGAATCGTCTGCTCACGGCGGAACCCGAGAAGTACAGCGAGCTGATTGCGAAGGTGACGGGCATCGAGCCTGAAGTCGACTATCTCTTTCACGGTCCGCTCGGCTTGCAGACGCGCGATCTCACATGGAAGCCCGAGTATCGCAAGGCCGTGCAGACATCGTTCGATACGCTCAAGCTGCTCAAGCGTGCCGACGGCGATCTGAACGCCAATAGCTTCATCGACGATAGTTACTTGCGCGCCGCATTCAAGGCCGAGCATCTCGACTACGAAGCGGCACTGAAGAACTATGCGCCGGCGCCGCTCGTCGCGAACGATGCGCTGACGGGCAAGCCCATCGCAAAGACGGATCGCGTCGCGCAGATCTGGGTGCGCGGCGAGCCGAAGGTGCGCAGCTATGCGTCGCCGGAAGAAGCGGTGCGCGAGCTCGGCACGCTCGAACGCGATGGCAAACAGGTGCGCGCGTTCTATGCGCAGGATCGTGAGAGCGGCATCAAGCTGCTCGGCAATCAGGCATGGTTCGCGAAGAACGGCGACGGCCAGTTGAACGCGTTCCTGCTGAAGGATCGCGCCGAGGCCTGGGCGAACGCGCACGGCGGACAAGTGCTCGACTTCGCCGCCGCGCGCCAGCCGACCGCGCTCGCCAACCGATGAGGCCATGATGGCGACGCTCGCATACTCCGCTCCTTCGTTGCTGCGTTCACGCGGCGCGCGCGCCGGCGTGCAGTGGGCGTCGCTCGCGCTGTGCATCGCGTTATGGCATCTGGCGACGACGCATCGCTGGAACCTCGGCATCGTCACGTTCGAGAATGTGCCGACGCCCGCCGATACGCTCGCGGCCATCATCGATCTCGCGCATTCGCCCAAGCTCGTGGCCCATCTCACGAGCAGCGTGAGACGCATCGCGGCGGGTTATGTCGCGGCGGCGGCGAGCGGCGTGGTGCTCGGAATCGCCATCGGCCGCTCGCAATGGTCGCGCCTCGCGTTGCTCACGCCGCTCGAAGTATTGCGGCCGATTCCCGCCGTCGCGTGGATTCCGCTCGCGATCCTGATGTTTCCTTCCTCCGAAATGTCGATGATCTTCATCACCTTCACCGGCGCGTTCTTTCCGATCCTGCTCGGCACGATACACGGCGTCGAAGGCGTGGAGCCACGGCTCGTGTCGTCGGCGCGCAGTCTCGGCGCGGGCAATCGCGTGATCCTGCGCGAAGTGATCCTGCCGGGCGCGGCGCCCGCGATCGTCACCGGCCTTGCCATCGGCATGGGCACGTCGTGGTTCTGCCTCGTCACCGCCGAGATGATCTCGGGGCAATACGGCATCGGCTATTACACATGGCAGTCGTACACGGTGCAGCGTTATCCCGATGTCGTCGTCGGCATGTTGCTGATCGGCCTGCTCGGCATGGGCAGCAGCGCGCTCGTGCGCGTCGCGGGCACGCGGCTCACGCCGTGGCTCGCCGCAGGGAGGATTCGATGAGCGCGGGCCGCATCCAACTCGAAGCGCTCGGCATTGCGTTGGGCGACGGCGCGAGCGCATTCACCGCCGTGCGCGATGTGAACGCGGTCATCGAGCCGGGCGAATTCGTCTGCATACTCGGGCCGTCGGGCTGCGGCAAGTCGACCTTGCTTGCCGCGCTCGCGGGACATGTCGCGCCGAACGCGGGCCGCGCGACGCTCGATGGCAAGCTCATCGAAGGACCGCATCCCGAGCGCGGCATGGTGTTTCAGCAACACACGCTGCTGCCGTGGCGCAAGACGCTCGATAACGTCGCGTTCGGACTGAAGATGCGCGGCGTGAAGAAACGCGAGCGGCATCTGCGCGCGCGGGCGTTGCTCGATCGCGTCGGGCTGGGCGCGTTCGCGGAGCGCTATCCCGCGCAGCTTTCGGGCGGCATGCAGCAACGCGCGGAGATCGCGCGCGCGATGCTCAACGAGCCGCGCGTGCTGCTGATGGACGAACCCTTCGGCGCGCTCGATGCACAAACGCGCGCATCGATGCAGGCGCTTCTGCTCGATGTATGGAGCGAGCGCCGTCCGACGGTCATGTTCGTCACGCACGACATCGACGAAGCGCTCCTTCTCGCTGATCGCGTTCTCGTGATGAGCCATAGCCCGGGCACGGTGCTCGAAGAACTGCGCGTGCCGTTTGCGCGTCCGCGTGAACGCGAGCTCGTCACGGAAGCCGGATTCGTCGCGTTGAAGCGTCGTTGTCTCGCGTTGCTTCGTTATCCGCTTGCGAGTCCGATGGCCGCATCGAACGACGCGCCCGCGCGCATCGACATATCACACTCCGTTCTCTCATGACGCACACCAATCCACTTTTCGATACCGTCACCGACGCCGCCCTCGCCGCGCGCTTCAACGATGCCGATGCCGCCGTGCGCCGTCTCGCCGTGCTCGAAGCCGCCGACCTCGAAGACGAAGCCTGGCTGCCCCTGCTCGCCGATGCCTTGCGCCACGACACGGATGCCGACGTGCGTCGCACCGCGGCGCAACGTCTCGGCGCGTGGGAAACGGACGAAGCAGTCGATGCGCTATGCGCCGCGCTCGACGACGCCGATACCGATACGCGCGAAGCCGCCGCCGACAGTCTCGCTGCGTTGAAAGATCCCGTCGCGGGCGAACGCCTGCTGCCGCATCTCGCCGATGCCGATACCGATGCCGACGCGTTCAAGCGCGCGGCCCTTTTGCGCGCGTTGCGCGAATTGCGCTTGCCGAGCGCGGCCGGACCTGCGCTTGCGGCGCTAGCGAATGCGTCGCCGTTCGTGAGGCGCGAGGCCATCGGCGTGCTGGGCTGGCTGCGTCATGTGGATGCGCTGCCGCAGTTGAAGCACATCGCGCGCACCGATGCATCGACGGAAGTGCGTCACGCTGCCGTCGGCGCATTGGGCTTCGCCACCGACGACGGCGTGATCGAAACGTTGATCCACGCGCTCTCCGATCGAGCGTGGCGCGTGCGTGAGGAAGCCGCCGCGACGCTCGGCAAGCTGCGTCTCGTCGCCGCGCGCAATGCATTGGAAAACGCCCTCTCCGACGACTATTGGCAAGTCACGTTGCAGGCGACACGCGCGCTCGGACGTTTGCGCGATGTCGCAAGCACGCATGCCGTGTCGGAACTGCTGACGTTTCCGATCAGCAACGTGCGCAAGGAGGCCGCGCTTTCACTGGGCGAACTCGGCGATACGCATGCGCTCGCCGTGCTCGAAGCCGCACTCGACGACGGCGATCCGGAAGTGCGCAAGGCCGCGCGCATCGCGATTGCGCAAATCAGCGAGCGGCACGCTTCACGTAGCGCGCGATGAAGGTGCGCGTCTCGTCATCGGGAAAGCGCACGGCGACGCGCTCGCCGCTGATCATTTCGACAATGCCTTCGCCATAACGACGCACTTTCACGCGCTCGCCCGGCGCGAACGCCTTCGTCTTGCGATCGGCTTGCTCTTCTTCTTTCGCGCGCATCTGTTCGCGCACTTCGCGCGGGCTCTCGATCACCTCCGGCGGATGCACGCAGTTATCGCACACGCCGCAGTGGCCGCCGTCGAGTTCGTCGTCGGGCGCGCGGTAATGCACATCGCTCGCGCGCAGCGGCGCGGACGTGCGCGCGTCGTTCATGTCGTCGGCGAAGTAGTCGAGCAGCATGCGCCAGCGGCACTGCGCGCTCTGCGCATACGCGATCATGCGCTCGAGCACCGCGCGATCGCGTTCGCTGCGCGCCGCGTATTCCTGCGACGCCCCTTCGAGCTTCGCGATGGCCGCTTCGTCGTCGACGAGCTTCATGCCGCCGCGCCGCGTGCGACGCGTCACGCCGAGATCGTTGAGCAGCGCCGCCGCCACGCGCAGCTTGTTCGCGCCGATGTTCGGCAACGCTTCGCGCAGACGCGCAAGCGGCTTGTCGAGCGTGCGGGCGGCATCGTCGCTCGCGAGTTCGCGCACTTTCTCCGCGACGCGCGCAATCATCTCCGCGCTCGGATATCGGCCGCTCATGAAGAACTGCTGCACCTGCTTGTCCTTCATTTCGAACAACAGCGTGCAACGCGCGGTCTCGCCGTCGCGGCCGGCGCGCCCCGCTTCCTGATAGTACGCATCGAGACTGCCGGGCATCTGCGCGTGAATGACGAAGCGGATGTCGGGCTTGTCGATGCCCATGCCGAACGCATTGGTCGCGACCATCACGCGCGCGCGGTTCTCCATGAACGCGTCCTGCGATGACGAGCGCGCGCCCGACGACAGCTTGCCGTGATAGCGCTCGGCCTCGACACCCGCATCGACGAGCGCGGCATGCAGCGCCTCGCATTCCGCGACCGTCGCGCAATAGACGATGCCGCTCCCCGCTTCGCCCGTCGCGATCTCGATCGCGCGCCGGCGCCGGTCATCCGGGTTCGTGAGTTGTTCGACGCTGAAATGCAGGTTGTCGCGAAAGACGCCCGTATGGATGACGTTCGCGCGCTTCATCTCCAGTTCGCGCACGATATCGACGATGACGGCGGGCGTCGCCGTCGCGGTGAGCGCGAGCACGGGCGGACGGCCGAGCGTCTTGATCGCGTGGATCAGTTCGACATATGCCGGCCGGAAATCGTGGCCCCATTGCGAGATGCAATGCGCCTCGTCGATGACGGCAAGCGCGATCGGCGGCATGTCCTTCGCGGTGAGTTCGGCGGTGAATTCGGCATCGACGAGACGCTCGGGCGTGACGAAGAGCATGCGGATTTCGTGTCGCGCGATGGCCTGCATCGCGTCGCGCTGTTCACTCGCGGAGAGCGTGCTGTTGAGCATGGCGGTCGCAATGCCCGCTTCGACCAGCTTCGTGAGCTGATCGCGCATCAGCGAAATCAGCGGCGATACGATGACCGTCATGCCATCGAATTGCAGCGCGGGCAATTGATAGCACAGCGACTTGCCCGCGCCGGTGGGCATGACGGCGAGCGTGTCGTTGCCGTCGAGCACGCTGCGAATCACGTCTTCTTGTCCGGGACGCAAGTGCGGAAAGCCGAAGACTTTGCGCAGCGCGGTTTCGAGTTCGCGATCGAGCGGCTTGCGCGATTGCGTGTGGATGTCGGCTCTGTCGTTCATTCGAAGGTAACGCGGATCGTGGATGCGCAATGACATCCGCAATTGGCGTTCCTTGCGAGACAGGCTTACTTGGCGGAAGGCAGCCGGAGTCGAACCGACCTGGGAATGTCTGACATCCCCAACCGGGTTTGAAGCCCGGCCGCACCACCGGATACGGATGCCTTCCTTTGAAAACCACGGCGCTGCACGTCCGATCGAATTTCGACCGGGCGTCCGATTATAACGGCGCGTTCTCAGCCGTTGCCATCGCGCGAGCGCGGCTGTCGCCGCCGCATCAGCCGATAAACGCAATAGACGAGCGCCGCCGCGACGAGCACATCCACCACCGTCGCGCCATGCGATTCCAGTTCGAGCACGGCGACATGCAGTTGCCGCTCGAAAAGCGCGCCGCCCAATACCCAGAACGACGCCCACGCGGCAATTCCAGCCGTATCCCAGAAGAAGAACGCGAGCGCGGCGATGTGCGTCGTGCCCATCAGCGGCGGCGTGACGAGACCGAGACCCGGCACGAACTTCGATACCGCGACGATCGGCGCGCCATGACGCTCGAACAGTTCGCCGGTCGTACGCATCCCGCTGTCGACCGCATACGATCTGCGCGAGAGCGCCGCGACGAGCCGACGTCCGTAGATGCGCCCCGCCGAGAACCACACGCTGTCGCCGAGCAACGCGCCGCACAGCGCCGCGAACAGCACATGCGCGAACGAGAGGCGTCCGCTCGCCACGGCCGAGCCCGCGAACACGAGCAAAGGCGCGGACGGCAGCGGCACGCCGAGGCGCGTCAGCAGAACGTTCGCGAAGACGGCAGCGCCGCCCCATTGCACGATCGCCGACGGAGGAATCTGGATCAACCGGCACCTCTCGATCGCAACATCATTCGGACCTCGACTCGACGAGCATCACCGGCACGTTGCCGCACCCCGCGCTGCTCGCAATTTCGATACCGCGCCAGGGCGTGCCCTCGCCATGATCGAAGGCCATCGGATCGACGCGCCGGTCCGGGCGCAGCACGTTGAACGGCCACGACGGACGGCGCAGGCGCTCGTGCACGACCGAGCCGAGCCAGATCGGCGCGGGCGGCGCGCCTGCGTCCTGGCGCACTTCGTAATGCGTGGGCCAGAAGCGCAGCACGTCGCGCTCGTCGGCGCCGCGCACGGAACGCGCGAACACGAGCTTCGACGGCTCGCCGTTGTTCAGGCGCGGCAACGCGGGCAACGCGATGGCGGGCGCATTCGGCAACACCACCGACATCACGCTCTTCAGGCTCACGTGCGACACCTCCGTCCAGCCGCGCGATGCCAGTTGCGCGCGAATCTGCTCGGGCGTCGCCGCCCATTGCACGGTGATCGGCTCGCGACGATCGCCCTCCATGCTCGCTCGATAACAGGAAAACGTGCGCCATACCGAATCGGTCCACTGAATCGGCGTAATGACGACGGTCGATGGCACGACGCTGTGCGCCTCCGTTTCATCGCTCGTTTGCAGCGCGACGCTCGCGCAGATCACGGCAAGCACGGCGACCGGCATCAGCGGCCGCGGCGGCGGCTTGCCGGGATTGCGCCATACCGCCGTGAGCGCGATCAGGAAGACCCAGACGGCGGCGAGCGCCGCGCTGCCGAGCGCATCGGAGATGGTGAAGCGGCCAAAGTACAGCCCCGCCAGACCGACCGCCGTCACGATGGCCGAGGTCGCCGTCGCGATGAACACGCCCGTCAGGATGCCCACGCGCCGCAGCAGCAGGAACGCGAGAAAGCCGTAGATCACGACCGTCGCCGCGACGTCGCTGTTCGGAAAGCGATGCTCCGACGGCGCGAACGAAACGAGCGCCGGCTCGTGCGCGGTGAAGCGGATCGCCGCGACGAGCAATTGCGAAAACGCCACGGCCACGACCCAGTACGTGACCGTGCGCCAACGCCGTTCGAAGCTCATCCACACGATGACCGTCGCGCCGAGCGCGAGCAGCGTCTGCGTGCTGCCGAGCGTCGCGGCGACATCGAGGATCGAATCGGTCCAGGTCGACTGGAACGATTGCAGCAGCCGGTAAATCGACACATCGACCTGAACGATCGACGCGCCGCGCGCCACGTTCGCGAGCACCGAGAAAAAGAGGATCGCGGACGCGAGCAGCAGCACCGAGATCATGACGATGAGGCCCGTCGCCGGATTGCCCGGATCGAGCGCGCGCGAGACGAGCCGCGCGGGCAGGCCGTTGCCCTTCCGCGCCCAGGAGAGCAGCGCGTCGCGCGACGCGATGGTCCAGCGCATCGCGTGCGAAACGATCACGCGCGCGAGATTGAACACGATCCACGCTAGCGCCGCGACGAGAATCAGAATCACGACGAGCCGGATCGACACCGCGCCCGCCAGTTCGATCGACGCGCCGAACACGACGCCCGGCAGGATATGCGTCGGCGCCCAGATGAGCGCGCTCAGTATGTTGACGACGAGAAAGCGCGCCGGCGTCATGCCGGTCACGCCCGCGACGACCGGCACGACCGCGCGCATCGGCGCGACGAAGCGCGCGAGCACGACGCTCTTCGCGCCGTGCTTGTCGAAATACTTCTTGCCGGCGACGAGCGCGCCCGGATGCGAGCGGAACGGCCACATCTGCGCGACGCGGTCCGCGTAGTGCTGGCCGAACCAGAAGCTCGCGGCGTCTCCGGCAATGGCGCCCGCGATCGCGCAGACGAATACCCAGCCGAGATTCAGCGCGCCCGCGCCGACGAGCGCGCCCGCGATGAACATGGCCGTGCTGCCCGGCACGAACGTGCCGATGAACGCGACCGATTCGAGAAACGACGCGAGCAGCACGACCGCGAGCGCCCACTCGGGGTGGCTCGACATGACATGCAGCAGCCTGAAGTAGAGATGCTCCATCGTGATGGAAGGACGAGCGCGCAATCGTCAGACGGACTCGTGCCAGCGGCTATCGGCGCGCAAGAGGTGCAGGTCGCGGTGGAATCGAGTGTACCCAACCCGGTCGAAGAACTCCAAAATCTGTATCGCGCGCTTGCGGCCGAGCGCGCTCGCATCGCGGAAAGCGGCCGCACCGACCGCGCCGCCCTGCGTTTGCGCCGATTGCGCGACGAGTTGCGCCAGCGCGCCAATCGACGCGCGGCAATAAAACAGATCGCGCACCACCTGATACACGTCGCCGCGGCGCGCGAGCTTCCTGAGCAGCCTGCGCATCTCGTCCTCGCCGACGCCCTGCGCCTTCGCCAGATCGCGCACCCAGGGCGGATCGAAACGCCCTTCTTCGAGCGATGCGAGCACCGCGCGAGCGAGCGCTTCCTCGTTGTCGTCGAGCGTCACCGCATGCGACGGCAGATGCAGCCACGGCCCGCTCTTCGCGATCGCGCAGCTCGTCACCGCATCGTCGACGAGCGCGCGCCACAGCGCGTCCGGCGCCAGCGGCGCGGCCATGCGGCGCAGACGCGCGGCGTCGGGGCCTTGTTCGTCGGGAAAGCGTTCGTGGAAAGCGGCTAGCGCATCGAGCAGGCGCGCCTTGAGCGCATCCCAGTGACGCGCCGCGATGTAGAGCATGTCATCGTGCGTGGGCACGGCGCGCACGCCTTCGGGCGACAGGCCGCGCCCGTACAAATGCTCGACAAGCGAGCGCGGCAAGCCATACGGCGCTTCGTCGAAAAGCGCATCGGCGCGACCGGTATCCAGCATCGCGACGAGCGCATCGAGCCACGCGCGGCGCTGCGGCGTGCGGCGCTTGCGCGCGGGCGCGAACGGATCGAGCACGCGCCCGCCGCCGACCGTCCGGTTCGCCTGCGCGTTGCGCACGATGAAGCGATCGCCGGGCAGCGCGCAAACGGGTTGATCGAAGACGAGCTGCACGCGCGCCGTGTTTCCCCCAGCGAGCGTATCCGCTTCGAGCAGCGCCACATGCGCGACGCGATGCGTCGTGCCGAGATGCACATGCAGGGGCGCCCAATGCGTGAGCGTGAGTTGCGCATCGCCGAGCAAGCTCAGTTCGACATCGAGCCGTTCGGATGCCCGCGCGAGCCGCGCATCCACGATCCAGTCGCCGCGTGCGAGCGCATCCTTGTCGATGCCCGCGAGATTGAGCGCGCAGCGCTCGCCCGCACGGCCCGTCTCTGCTGCGCGATTCTGCGCGTGAATGCTGCGCGCGCGCACGGGCTCGCCGCCGGATTCGCGCGGCGCGAGCGCCAGCATGTCGCCGACGTTCACGCGGCCCGCGAACACCGTGCCCGTCGCGATCGTGCCCTGCCCCGTCAGCGTGAACACGCGATCGACCGCGAGCCGGAAAAAGCCATCGTCGCGGCGCGTGCGCCAGTGCGCGGCGGCATCGTGAAGATACGCTCGCAACGAAGCGACGCCCGCGTCACCGTCTTGAGTGGCATCGGTGTCGAACAAGGGCGCACCGTGCAACGGGCCGCGCGCGAGCAACGCCGCGATTTCGGCATGCACGTCGCGCACGCGCGATGCCTCCACGCGATCGCACTTCGTCACCGCGACCGCGCCGCGCGTCACGCCGAGCAGTTCGAGGATCGCGAGATGTTCGCGCGTTTGCGGCATCACGCCGTCGTCGGCGGCGATCACGAGCAAGGCAAAGTCGATGCCGCACGCGCCCGCCGCCATCGTGTGCACGAGTTTCTCGTGTCCGGGCACGTCGATGAAGCCAAGCACGCCGCCGTCGTCCAAAGGCACGTACGCGTAGCCGAGTTCGATCGAGATGCCGCGCGCCTTCTCTTCCTTCAGCCGGTCGGTGTCCACGCGCGAGAGCGCGCGCACGAGCGTCGTCTTGCCATGATCGATATGCCCCGCCGTGCCGACGATCATTCGCGTGCGTCCTCGCCTGCATCCAACTGCGCGATGAACGCGGCTTCATCGGCTTCTTCGAGACAGCGCAGATCGAGACGCAGCGCGCCATCCGCGATGCGCCCGATGACCGGACGCGGCAACGCGCGCAGCCGCTTCTCGATGCGATTGAGTTGCCCGCCCGCGCGTTTGCCGCTCGCGAGGCGCACCGCGAGGCCGTAGCTCGGCAGCACGTCGACGGGCAATGCGCCGCTGCCGATCTGGCTGAACATCGGTTCGGCGCTGACAGTGAAGGCATCGCCGATCATGCGCTGCAACGCAGGTTCGATGCGTTCGGCGGCGAGGCGCATTGCGTCGGCGGGACGCGTGAGCAGACGCAATGTCGTGAGACGCTCGGCCAGCGTTTCAGGCGCGCGATAGAGACGCAGCACGGCTTCGAGCGCCGCGAGCGTGAGCTTGCCGACGCGCAATGCGCGCTTGAGCGGATGCTTCTTGATCTTCGCGATGAGATCCGCGCGCCCGACGATCAGGCCCGCTTGCGGCCCGCCCAACAGCTTGTCGCCGCTGAACGTGACGAGATCCGCGCCTGCCGCGACCGTCTCGCGCACGGTCGCTTCGCGCGGCAAGCCCCATTGCGCGAGATCGACGAGCGTGCCGCTGCCGAGATCGACCGCGACCGGCAAGTTCCGCGCTTTCGCGAGCGGCGCGAGTTCGGCGAGGGTGACTTCCTTCGTGAAGCCGCTCACGGCGTAGTTGCTGCAATGCACCTTCATCAGGAGCGCGGTCTTCGCGTTGATCGCTTCGTCGTAGTCTTTCAGATGCGTGCGATTCGTCGTGCCGACTTCGCGCAGCTTCGCGCCCGCACGATTCATGATGTCGGGAATGCGGAACGCGCCGCCGATCTCGACGAGTTCGCCGCGCGACACGATCACTTCCTTGCGCGAAGCGAGCGCGGAAAGCGTCAGCAGCACAGCGGCCGCGTTGTTGTTGACGACGGTCGCGGCTTCGGCGCCCGTCAGCTCGCAGATGAGGCCGTTGATGAGATCGTCGCGATCGCCGCGCGCGCCGGTGTCGAGATCGAACTCGAGATTCGCCGGACGCGTGAGCACTTCGGCGACCGCGCGCACCGCTTCGTCGGGCAGCAGCGCGCGGCCGAGATTCGTATGCAGCACCGTGCCCGTCAGGTTGAAGACGCTGCGCACGTTGCTGCGCGCGCGTTTCGCGAGCCGCGCGTCGACGGCGAGCGCGAGTTGCGCATCGCTCAGTGCATCGACGGACGCGCGGCCCGCTTGCGCATCGGCGCGCCATGCATCGAGCGTCGCGCGCAATGCGGCGAGCGCCTGCGTGCGGCCGTACGTGGCGATCACCGCCTCGAATTCCGCCGACGCCAGCACGCGCTCGACCGATGGCACGCGAGCCATCAATGCGCGCAGCTCGCCGCCGTCGCCTGTGACATCGCTCATCGATCGCCTTCCTGTTGTTCGGGCCAGAGCCACGGATGCGGCGCCGCGCGCCGAAAACCCGCATCGCCCATCAGGAGATCGAGCGTGAGGCTCGCGAGATCGTCGGCGTAAGGTTCGAAGTCGTAAGCCTTCTCCTGATAGCCGATCTTGCGATACGTGCCGCATTCGTCGCACGATTCCGCCTTGAGCGGCGCGCTTGTCGCCTTCGCCGTTTTTTCTTCCTCGGGTTCGTCGCCCGTACCCATCACGTGATACGCGATGCCTTTGGTCGAATCGCAGTTCGTGCATTTCGCGCGGACCACGTGAAGCTCCGTCGCGCACAGTCCGCATTGCACGTAGCGATAACCTTCATACGCGCCGCCCACGCGCACGATGCTCGCGACCGGCACCGAGCCGCAGACGGGACATACGCCGGGCGTGTCGAGATACGGCACGTCCCGCATGTCGATGCGGCTGGCGAGATCGGTCCACACGACTTGCAGCGCGGCCGCGATGAGGGGCGCGGCGGCCGGATCGATTTCGGCGAAGCGCAGCGCGAGGATCGCGTCGGCTTGGTCGTCGAGCGCGGCGGCGTCGAGCGCGCGCAGACGGGCGACGAGTTGCGCGAGCGCGGGCGTTAGCGCGCCGGCGGCTTCGATGCCGTCGAGCAGCATGAAGAGTACGTCGCGCCACGCGGGATCGCGGTCATCCGTGAGCGCGGGAACGATCGGCATCGAATGACGCTGATTCAGTTCGATGGACTCGCGCGAGGGCATCGGCGCATTGAAATGCGCGAGCACGCGCTGCTGGGCGTCGGCGAGCGCGGCCATCAGGCGCAGATAACCGGAGATGGGATTGCTTGCGTCGGCGAGTTGCCGAAGACGTGCGGCGCGCGTGGCGAATATCGTCGCGCGCTCCGGCATGCGCAAACGCGGAATGGCCGACGGATCGAGCGATTCGATTCGCGAGGCTTCGACTATGCGTTGGACCACGGAAGGTTTCCTCGCGGGGTGAACGGTCGACCGAGCATATCAGCAAAACGGATATGAAATGGACCGCACCCCGCACGTATTGGCCCAACGTCGCGCCGGATTTCTACTTCCCGATCATCTCCCTGAACCACCGCGGATGATGCTTGCGCGCCCATCCATACGTGACCGTGCCGCGCGTCATCGCGCCGATCGAACCCTTCACCCAAAGCGCCGCATAGATATGCACGATGATCGACACGATCAGCACGAACGCCGTCGCCGCGTGCACGACGGATGCAAGACGAATCACGGTAATCGGGAAATAGAACGCGAAGTATCTCCGCCAGATCACGATGCCGCTCACGAGCAGCAACACGAGACTCGCCACCATCACGAAGAACAACAGCTTTTGCCCGGCGTTGTACTTGCCGATCTCAGGCAGGCGATCCTCGCGATTGGTGAGCACGTCGTTCATCTGCTTCATCCACTGGACGTCGTTCTTGTCCAGATAGTTGTGATGCCAGAAGCGCAGCGCAAGGATCATGAAGGAGATGAACATCACGCAGCCGACGAACGGATGCAGGATGCGCGTCCATTGCCCGCCGCCGAACACGGCATAGAGCCATGCCATCGACGGATGAAACATCGCGAGTCCGGACAGCGCGAGCAGCACGAAGGTGATCGCGGTGATCCAGTGATTCGTGCGCTCGTTCGGCGTGTAGCGCACGATCAGCCGATGGCCCTTCACGTCACGCAGTTCGCTATCGTGTTTCATCTGTACGCTCCTGTCCGCCTTCACGCCGACGCTGCACTTCTTCCGCTTCGCGATGCGCTTCGAGTTCGTCTTCCTCGCTGACTTCGTTCGGCCCGACGCGCGTGTAATGGAAGAAGCCCGCAAACGCCGCCAACGCGATGCCGATCATCGCGAGCGGCTTCGTCACGCCCTTCCATATCGACACGAGCGGACTGATGTGCGGATCCTTCGCGAGCCCGTGATACAGCTCCGGCTGATCCGCGTGATGCAGCACGTACATCACATGCGTGCCACCCACGCCCGCCGGATCGTAGAGGCCCGCGTTAGCAAAGCCGCGCTCCTTCAGATCCTCGACGCGATCGGCCGCCTGCTGCTGCATGTCGACCTTGGTGCCGAACATGATCGCGCCGGTCGGGCACGTCTTCACGCACGCGGGCTCCTGCCCGACCGCGACGCGATCCGAACATAGCGTGCACTTGTAC
Organism: Caballeronia sp. LZ008; assembly: GCF_031451435.1. Classification (NCBI taxonomy): domain Bacteria; kingdom Pseudomonadati; phylum Pseudomonadota; class Betaproteobacteria; order Burkholderiales; family Burkholderiaceae; genus Caballeronia; species Caballeronia sp. LZ008. The sequence goes on from NZ_JARUXK010000004.1 coordinate 1,293,458, forward strand.
ACGCGATGATCTTCCTTCGAAAGCCGCGGAATATTGAACGGGCAGCCGGTAATGCAATAGCCGCAGCCGATGCAGTTCTCCTCGTGAAAATCCACGATGCCGTTCGTGTACTGAATGATCGCGCCCGGCGAAGGACACGCCTTCAGGCAACCCGGATCCTCGCAATGCATGCAGCCGTCCTTGCGGATCAGCCATTCGAGGTCGCCCTTCGGATTTTCGTATTCGGTGAAGCGCATCACCGTCCACGAATGCTCCGTCAGGTCGCGCGGATTGTCGTAGATGCCGGTCGTGTGACCGATATCGTCGCGCAGGTCGTTCCACTCCATGCACGCCGTCTGACACGCCTTGCAGCCGATGCACTTCGACACGTCGATGAGCTTCGCCACCGTGCCCGTCACCGGCTCGCGTATTTGCGTCTGCGGCACGGTCGTCGCGGAGAGACGCTTGATATCGAGCGATTGCAGAGCCATCTCGTCCTCCCTATGCCTTCTCGACCTTCACGAGGAACGACTTGAACTCGGGTGTCTGCGAGTTCCCGTCGCCCACGGAAGGCGTGAGCGTGTTGACGAGATAGCCCGGCTGCGTGAGGCCCTTGAAGCCCCAGTGCAGCGGCAGGCCGACGGTGTGCACCTTCTTGCCCTCCACAGTCAGTGGTTTGATGCGCTTCGTGACGAGCGCCACCGCGACGACATGCCCGCGATTGCTCGACACCTTCACGCGATCCCCCGCGACGACGCCGACTTCCTTCGCATGCTCCTCGCCGATCTCCACGAACTGCTGCGGCTGCACGATCGCGTTGAGCCGCGCGTGCTTGGTCCAGTAGTGGAAGTGCTCGGTGAGGCGATACGTGGTCGCGGTGTCCGGGAACTTGTCGGCGGTGCCGAACGCGGCGCGATCGTCGGGGAAGACGCGCGCGGCCGGATTGCTCGTCACCGCCTTGTTGTCGGGGAAGAACGGGTTATGGCCGAGCGGCGTCTCGAACGGCTCATAGTGCGCGGGGAACGGGCCTTCGTTCATGCCGTCGCGTGCGAAGAATCGCGCCACGCCCTCCGGATTCATGATGAACGGACTCATGCCCTTGTCCGGCGGTTCGTCGACCTTGAAGTCGGGGACATCCGGACCGCCCCACGCGCGCCCGTTCCACGCGACGAGCTTTCTCGACGGATCGAACGGCTTGCCGTTCACATCGCACGATGCGCGGTTGTACAGCACACGCCGATTCGCCGGCCACGCCCACGCCCAGCCGAGCGTCTGCCCGATGCCCGTCGGATCGGAGTTGTCGCGCCGGCCCATCTGGTTGCCCGCCTGCGTCCACGATCCGCAGAAGATCCAGCATCCGCTGGCGGTCGAGCCGTCGTCGCGCAGTTGCGCGAAGCTCGCCAGTTGCTCGCCGCGTTTGGCGAGGACCTTCGTCTGATCGGTCGGATCGGTGACGTCGGCGAGCGCGCGGCCGTTGAACTCCATCGCGATTTCCTCCGGCGTCGGGCTTTCCGGGTCCGCGTACGGCCACGTCATCTTCAGGATCGGATCGGGATATTTGCCGCCCTTCTCCTGATATGCCTTGCGCATGCGCAGCCACAATCCCGACATGATCTCGAGATCGCTTCGCGCTTCGCCCGGCGGCGTCGTGCCCTGCCAGTGCCATTGCAATACGCGCGACGAACTGACGAGCGAGCCGCGCTCTTCGGCGAAGCAACTCGTCGGCAGACGGAACACTTCGGTCTGAATCTTCGACGAATCGACATCGTTGAATTCGCCGTGATTCTTCCAGAACTCCGACGTCTCGGTCGCGAGCGGATCCATGATGACGAGCCATTTCAGCTTCGACAGGCCGAGCCCGATCTTCGCCTTGTTCGGCGCCGCCGCAAGCGGATTGAAGCCCTGGCAGATGTAGCCGTTCATCTTGCCCTGCGCCATCAGCTCGAAGACCTGCAGCATGTCGTAGGACTTGTCGAGCTTCGGCAGCATGTCATAGCCGAAGTTGTTGTCGGCCGTCGCGTTATCGCCCCACCACGACTTCATGAAGCTCACGTAAAACGCCCGATAGTTCTTCCAGTAGCTCAGTTGATTCGGCCGCAGCGGCTGCGACGCGCGCTTCTTGATGTAGTCCTCGTATTCCTGCTCGCCTTCCATCGGCAAGGTCATGTAGCCGGGCAGCAGATTCGACATCAGGCCGAGATCGGTCAGGCCTTGAATGTTCGAGTGCCCGCGCAGCGCATTCATGCCGCCGCCCGCGATGCCGATATTGCCGAGCAGAAGCTGCACCATCGCGCCCGTGCGAATCATCTGCGCGCCGACCGAGTGATGCGTCCAGCCGAGCGCATAGAGAATCGTGCCGGCGCGATTCGGCGCCGCGGTCGTCGCGAGCATCTCGCAGACCTTGAGGAACTTGTCGGTCGGCGTGCCGCAAACCTTCGTCACCATTTCCGGCGTGTAGGCGGCGTAGTGCTGCTTCAACAGGTTGTAGACGCAGCGCGGATGCTGCAAGGTCGGATCGGTCTTCACATAGCCGTCGTCGCCGCGCTCGTAGTCCCAGCTCGTCTTGTCGTACTTGCGATGTTCCGCGTCATAGCCCGAGAACACGCCGTCCTTGAACGCGAAGTCCTCGCGCACGATGAACGACATGTCCGTGTAGTTCTTCACGTACTCGTGCTGGATCTTGTCGTTCGTGAGCAGATAGTTGATGACGCCGCCGAGGAACGCGATGTCCGTGCCGGTGCGAATCGGCGCGTAGAAATCCGCGACCGATGCCGTGCGCGTGAAGCGCGGGTCCACGACGATGAGACGCGCGCGCCGATGCGCCTTCGCCTCGGTCACCCACTTGAAGCCGCACGGATGCGCCTCGGCTGCATTGCCGCCCATCACGAGAATCAGGTCCGTGTTCTTGATGTCGACCCAATGGTTCGTCATCGCTCCACGGCCAAACGTCGGGGCAAGACCTGCCACCGTCGGGCCATGTCAGACACGCGCCTGATTATCGAATGCGAGCATTCCCCAACTGCGCACCGTCTTGTGCGTCAGATAGCCAACTTCGTTGCTTCCCGCCGACGCCGCCAGGAAGCCCGAAGTCAGCCATCGATTGACCGTCTTGCCGTCGGGCGTCTTCTCGACGAAATTCGCATCGCGATCTTCCTTCAACAACTCGGCGATGCGATCGAGCGCCTCTTCCCACGAGATGCGTTTCCACTCGTTCGACCCCGGCGCGCGATGCTCGGGATACGTCAGCCGGCTCGGGCTATGTATGAAGTCGATGAGCGATGCGCCTTTCGGGCAGAGCGTGCCGCGATTGACCGGATGATCCGGATCGCCTTCGATGTGGATGATGCTCGATTTTGCGTTCTTGGCGTTGTCGCCGAGACCGTACATGAGGATGCCGCACCCGACTGAACAGTACGGACAGGTGTTGCGCGTTTCCGTGGTGCGCGACAGTTTGTATTGCCGGACTTCTGCGAGCGCGGGAGCCGGAGAGAAGCCCATTGCCGCCAGGCTCGAACCGGCGAGCGTGCTCGCAGAGACCTTGAGGAACTGTCGCCGTGACATTTGGAGCATGATTGCCCTCGGCGCGTCGTAATGTGGGTTACTGGGTTACTGGGTTACTGGGTTACTGGGTTACTAAAGTATATGGTGCCCGATTACATCCCGCAGACAGGTTGACACGGTATTTGCACCAATCACAGGTCTTGCGCGCGTTGCATGCAACGAATACTTCATACGCAACCTTGTCGCTTTAGCAAGCGCCGCGCCTGGCCGCGCATGTTCTGGAATGGAACGTGCTCGACGGGGTGAAACATTCGCGCTCCATTCATCGAACCGAGAGGTCGCCATGAGTTCCGTCTCAACCCAGAAGATCGAAGCGGTGGTGAAGAAAGACGCTTCGTGGGCGCTCGGCGCGCTGAAGCAGTTCTCGGAAGACCGCTGCGCCGCGATGGCCGCGAGCATCGCGTTCTACTCGGCGTTCTCGCTCGCGCCGACGCTCGTCATGGTGATCGCCGTCGCGGGCTGGATCTTCGGACCGGAGGCGGCGCGCGGGCAACTTTTTCATCAAGTGAACGGACTCATCGGCGATCAGGCCGCGGCGGGCGTGCAGAGCATCGTCGAGAACGCGCATCGCAGCAGCGGGACCGGCATCGCCGCGATCATCTCGTTCGTGCTGCTCGCGGTCGGTGCATCGGCGACGTTTTCATCGCTCAACACGGCGCTCAACATCGTCTGGCCGATGAGCGGCGAGCAGCGCTCCAGCATCATGACGCTGGTGCGCGTGCGGCTCGTGTCGTTCGGGCTCGTGCTCGGCGTCGCGTTTCTGCTGATCGTCTCGCTCGTGCTCGATACCGCGATTCAGGCGGTCGGCATGTGGCTGTGGGCAAATTCGCCGTTCGTGATCGTCGGCGACGTCGTGCAGCTCGTGGTCGGGCTCGCGATTCTCACCGCCGCGTTCGGCGCATTGATGAAGTTCCTCCCCGATGCGCCCGTGCAATGGCGCGATGCGCTCGTCGGGGGGCTCGTCTCCGCCCTGCTTTTCTCGGCGGGCAAGAAGCTGTTCGCCTTGTATCTGACCCACGCGGGCACCGCGAGCGCGTTCGGCGCGGCGGGTTCGCTCGCCGTGCTGCTGATGTGGCTGTACTTCTCCGCCGCCGTGCTCCTGCTGGGCGCGGAATTTTCGGCGGCGCGCGCGCGAATGCACGATCCGCGCGGCGCATGGGGACAGCAGAACAATGGCCGCGTGCCGCCGGGCAGCCGCGCGAAGATTGGCTCGCTGCTCGCGGCCTCGACGCGCACCGCTGTACCGGTCGCCGGCGCCGCATCCGCCGCCGCGCCGCTCACGCCGGCAAGCGCTCCTGACGATGCCCCCGCCACCGCGAGCGCGCGCCGCGCGATCGGCGCCCGCGCACAACACGCGCAACAACTGACGGGACAGGCGCGCAAGAAGGTATCCGCCGTCGCGCGGGCGCTGGCGTTGTCGCGCAAGCTCGCGCGCGCCGAATCGACGGCCACGCGCGCCACCGCGCTCGCGATGGTCGGCGCTGGTCGCAAGGCATCGCATGCGAATGCTGCGGTGCGGCGGCATCCGTGGCGCGCGGTGCTCGTGGCGGCAGGCGCGGGAATGGCGCTCGCATTGCTTTCGCGTCGCGATGCCGCGCGTGAAAACGACCGAGGCTGAGGCGCTTGCGCGCTATGTCGCGCGGCTGTCCGTCGAATCCGAAAGATCGCGCGCCGGGAAAGCGATTTGTTATTTGAAAAGCAAGTAATCGAATATCGGCGTCCGGAAAATCCGATTCAAATGTCCGATTGCGCGCGGAACTTTTCCGCGATAGCCCTGTCTCCCAAAATTCCCCTTGCGACTGCCTGAGAACCTTGACAGGCGGGCTTCACGCCCAAGTGTGTGTTTTTCGAGACAGTCAATATTTTTTCGTTTCTGAAGTTACGAAACGTTGCGTTATTCTCTGCGCCGGCAACAACGATTAATCATTCGCGTGGAGAATTCGATGAAACGAATCGCACTGACGTCCCTCTCGCTGGCGCTGCTCGGCGCAGCAGGCGCGGCGCAAGCACAAACGAGCGTGACGCTCTATGGCGTGATCGATACCGGTCTCGCATATGTGAGCCACGCCAACGAAAACGGCGACCATCTGTTCGGCATGGTCAACGGCACGCTGTCCGGCCCGCGTTGGGGCTTGAAGGGTCAGGAAGACCTCGGTGGCGGCCTCAAGGCAATCTTCCAGTTGGAAAGCGGCTTCGATCCGGGCACGGGTCAGTCGAACCAGGGTGGTCGTCTGTTCGGCCGTCAAGCGTTCGTCGGTTTGAGCGGCAACCAGTGGGGTACGGTCACGTTGGGTCGTCAGTATGACCCGTCGGTCGACATGGTTCAGGGCCTCACGGCCGACAACTACTGGGGCGCTGCCTTCGCAACGCCGGGCGACGTCGACAACTACGACAACAGCCTGCGCGTGAGCAACGCCGTCAAGTACGTGTCGCCGGTGTTCTCCGGCTTCCAGTTCGAAGGCATCTACGGCTTCAGCAACCTCGCGGGCGCTACCGGCCAGGGCCAGACCTGGGGTGCCGCTGCAACGTACGGCAACGGTCCGTTCTCGTTGGCCGCCAGCTACCTGTACGTGAACAACCCGACGGCTGGCCGCACGACCGGCACCACCGGCTGGAACAGCCCGTCGTCGGATTCGCTGTTCAACACGGTGATCAACGTCGGCTACCAGACGGCCCACGCAGTCGCCATCGCGCGCGGCGCAGGCCAGTACGTGTTCGGTCCGTTCACGGCCGGCGCTTCGTACAGCTTCGCTCAGTACAAGAACGACGGCAGCTCGACGTTCACGGAACAAGAGAAGTTCAACGTCGCCAACGCGTACCTGAACTTCCAGCTGACGCCGGCAACGCTGCTCGGCCTGGGCTACACGTACACGCACGGCAGCGGCGACACGTCGGCCAACTACCACCAGGTTTCGATCGGCGCGGACTACTCGCTGTCGAAGCGCACGGACGTCTACGCTGTCGGCGCGTATCAGCACGCAAGCGGCACGCAGCGCAACGCGGACGGCTCGACGCAAGAAGCGCAAGCTTCGATCAGCGACTTCGGTTTCGCAAGCGGCCGCAGCCACCAGGAACTGGTGCTCATCGGCCTGCGCCACAAGTTCTAAGAACAACCGACTGGCGTGGCACGCGAGTGCCGCGCCGGAAGGACAGCAGCATCCTCGAACAGCCATCGGTTTTCCGATGGCTGTTTTTTTTTCGCGTCCGAAAGCGGCAAGCGCAACAAAGTGTTGAATCAACCGCGTGCGCGTCATCCCGCCCGGACAACGGCGGCAGAATCGGCCGAATCTCAATGCCCCGGGGGTTCGCTGAATGCCGCTTCGCTCAAGACTTCTGGCTCCGCTTGCAATGGCGGCGTGCATCGCCGCAACCGCCTGCACGACAGCCGCGCATCGGTCCGATACTGCGCACGCGTCCGCCTTGCCGATGATCATCGCGCATCGCGGCGGCGCAGCCGATTACCCGGAGAACACGCTGATCGCCATCCAGGGCGCGCTGCACAATCGCGCCGATGCGATCTGGCTCACAGTGCAACTCACCCGCGATGGCGTGCCGGTGCTCTATCGCCCGGCCGATCTCTCGACCAACACGGATGGCAACGGAACGGTCGCGGACCACGACTTCGGCGCGCTGCAACATCTCGACGCCGGACGGAACTTCGCCCTCGCCGATGGAAACGGCGTGACGCGCTATCCGTATCGCGATCATGCGCTGCGTATTCCATCGCTCGCGCAGGCGTTGCGCGTGATTCCGCCCGACGTACCCGTGATGCTCGACATGAAGGCATTGCCCGCCGGACCTCAGACGGCGGCGGTCGCGCGCGTGCTGGACGAGGAAAACGCGTGGTCACGCGTGCTGATCTATTCGACCGATGCCGCCTATCAACGGGCCTTCTCGGCCTATCCGCAGGCACGTTCGCGGCTGTTCGAGTCGCGCGATGCGACACGCGCCCGCCTCGCCTACGTGGCGCTCGAATCCACGTGCAAGGACGCACCGTCGCCCGGAAGATGGACCGCGTTCGAGTATGCGAGAAAGATGGAATTGGTCGAAACGTTCACGCTCGGGGAAGCGCGCTCGGCGGTGACGTCGAGACTCTGGACGCCCGCAGCGGTGCAGTGCTTTCGCACCAGAGGCGAGACCCCGATCCTCGCGATCGGCATCGACAACGCCGACGATTATCGCGCCGCCGCCTGTATCGGCATGACGGCCGTGCTCACCGATTCGCCGCGAAAGATGCAAGCGGTCAGGTCGGGCATTGCGCTGCCGCTGCCGTGCCCCTGAAGCCGCTCACTGATGCGGCGCGTTGCCGTTCGATTCGACGTCTTGCGCGAGCGTCTGCGCGGGCGCGCCCGGGCACGGCAGATCGCCGATGACGAGCCGCGGCACCGTGCTGCGCGTCTCGCGCGGACGCAGCGGAACATTGTCGAGCTCGGTCCACGAAGGGTTCGGAATCTCGCCGAAAAGCTGCCTCAGACGCTCGCCCCAGGTCTTGTTGATCATCTGGTAGTACGCGCTGTTGTTGTCGAGCGTGGCGAAGCGCGTGACGCGCAGCGAGTCCTTCTCGTAGACCAGCAGATCGAGCGGCAGACCGACCGAGAGATTCGAGCGCAGCGTCGAATCCATCGAAATGAGCGCGCATTTGGCGGCTTCGTCGAGCGGCGACGACGGCGTGATCACGCGATCGATGATCGGCTTGCCGTACTTCGATTCGCCGATCTGGAAATACGGCGACACACGCGTCGATTCGATGAAATTGCCCGCCGCGTAGATCATGAAGAGTCGCGGCGGCTGGCCGAAGATCTGTCCGCCGAGGATGAAGCTGCAATTGAAGTCGACGCTGAATTCAGCGAGCGACAGCGCGTCGCGCCGATGCACCTCGCGCACCGCATCGCCGACGATGCGCGCGGCTTCCGCCATCGTCTGGACGCTATACAGCGTGGGCGCGTTCGGATCGGAGGGCTCCACGAGCAGATGCGTCACCGCCTGCGTCAAGGCGAGATTGCCCGCCGCGAGCAGGACGAGTACGCGCTCTCCCGGCTGTTCGAAAACAGCCATCTTGCGCGCGGCGCTCACGTGGTCCACGCCGGCGTTGGTGCGCGTGTCGGACAGGAACACGAGTCCCTCGTCCACGCACATGCCCACGCAATAAGTCATGTCGATCCGTCCTGAAACAAGCAAACCCACATTGTACTGAGCGCGAACGCGCGTCGCATCGATGCGTTCACTGATCCGGCTGTGTATCCATGCTCACATGCACCGTCAGCGTTTCCTCCTTCCCGCCGACGCGCGAGCCGCGCACCGGCGCCGCCGATTCGTAATCGCGCGCGACGGCAAGGCGGCAATGACGCTCGCCCGCGAACGCCGCCCGGGTCGCATCGATCGACACCCAGCCGTGCTCGATCCACACGTCGGTCCAGGCGTGCACGTCGGCATCCAGATAGCCGCTCACGCAGCGCGCCGGCACGCCCCGCGCGCGGCAGCACGCGAGCATCAGATGCGCGAGATCGCGCGCATCGCAGAAGCCGCTCGCGAGCGCCTGCGCCGCCGTGCCCGCCGCATACGCCGGCTCCGTGCGATACCGCACGCGCTCGCCGATACGCTCCGTCAGCGCGATGAGCGACGCGGGCGTATCGAGCGCGTCGACGCCGTGCGCGAGCTCGCGGATCGCGGCATCGGGCGCGGTAAGCCGCGTGGGACAGGTGAAATGTTCGAGCGGAATCGGACCGGCTTCATCGAAGAGACGGCCATCGGATAAAGCCTCCGTTTCGATCCCGCCCGCCACGCTCGCATGAATCTCGCTGTGCGGCTTCGTCAGCACGAGCGTGTGCAGCGCGTTGCCGTAGGCGTCGCGCGTGAGGTCGAGCTTGCCCGGCGCTTCGACATGCCAGTGCCGCACGATCTGCGACGCGCCGCTCGCCGGACTCACGCGAAACTGCTGGATCGAATACGTGACCGGCGTGGCGTAGCGATAGCGGATGTCGTGGCGAATGGTCAGCAGCATGATTCACGCGATCGGCAACATGAGGAAGGTGTGCATCACGCGCAGGCCGAGTTCGTCGACACGCTTGAGAAACTGCGTCAGCCACGCGTGCACGCCCGTTTCGAGTATCTGGCGGATGTCGGCATACAGCACATCGGCGCGCAGCTTGCCCGCGAAACGCTCGCATTCCTTCGACGCGTCCGTGCGCAATTTCGCGAGCGTGTCGCAGACGCCGTCGAGCGATGCCAGCAGCGAACGCGGCATCTGCTCGTTGAGGATCAGCAGTTCGACGACGCGCGCGGGCGTCACGACATCGCGATACACCTTGCGATAAATCTCCAGCGCCGACACGGAACTCAGTATCGACGTCCAGTAGTAGAAGTCTTCGAGCTGCCGCGCGGCTTCGCGCGAGTTCGGCGTGGCATCGGCGAAACGGACATCGAGAATGCGCGCCGTGTTGTCCGCGCGTTCGAGATACGCGCCGAGCTGCATGAAGAAAAACGCGTCGTCGCGCAGCGCGGTGCCCTGCATCACGCCGCGGCACAGATTCGAGCGGTACTTGACCCATTCGAACAGTGCATCCGGGCTCGTTTGCAGTTCCATGTTCGCGAGGCGCTGAGTGAATTCGAGCCAGGTGAAGTTGATCGTTTCCCAGCCGTCGGTGGTGAGCGTGCCGCGCACCGCGCGCGCATTTTCGCGCGTCGCCTGCAGGCACGAGAGGATGCTCGACGGATTGCGCGCATCGGCGACCATGAAGTGCAGCATGTCCTCGCGCGAGCGCGATCCCGGATGACGCGCGTCGAACATGTCTTCCAGCTCGGATATCTTCAGCACCGAACGCTGCGCGCGCGCTTCCTGCTCGGGCGTTTGCGGCAGGAGCGCGCCTTCCATGTTGATGTCGAGCATGCGCGCGGTGTTCTCGGCGCGCTCCATGTAACGCGCCATCCAGAACAGGTGATCGGCGGTTCGGCTCAGCATGTCATTCGACCATCCACGTATCTTTGGTCCCGCCGCCTTGCGACGAATTGACGACGAGCGAGCCTTCGCGCAGCGCGACGCGCGTGAGGCCGCCCGCGCACATCGACACTTCGCGGCCCGACAGCACGAACGGCCGCAAATCGATATGACGCGGCGCGATGCCCGCCTCGACGAAGGTCGGGCACGCGGAGAGCGCGAGCGTCGGCTGCGCGATATAGCCTTCGGGCCGCGCGAGCAGCAACGCGCGAAAGGTTTCGATTTCCTCTTGCGTCGATGCCGGCCCGACGAGCATGCCGTAGCCGCCCGCGCCGTGCACTTCCTTCACGACGAGCTCCGGCAGATGCGCGAGCGTGTACGCGAGATCGTCGGGCTTGCGGCACTGAAACGTCGGCACGTTGTTCAGGATCGGCTTCTCGCCGAGATAGAACTCGATCATGTCGGGCACGAACGGATAGATCGATTTGTCGTCGGCGATGCCGGTGCCCATCGCGTTCGCGAGCGTCACGCGCCCCGCGCGATACGACGTCAGCAAGCCCGGAATGCCGAGCGCCGAATCGGCGCGAAACGCGAGCGGATCCAGAAAGTCGTCGTCCACGCGGCGATAGATCACGTCGACGCGGCGCGGGCCGTGCGTCGTCCGCATGAAGACATAGTTGTCGTCGACGAAAAGATCCTTGCCCTCGACGAGTTCCACGCCCATCTGCTGCGCGAGGAAGGTGTGCTCGAAGTACGCCGAGTTGTACATGCCGGGCGTCAGCACGACGACCGCCGGATCGTCGACGCCTTCAGGCGCGATCGAACGCAATGTTTCCAGCAGCAGGTCGGGATAATGCGCGACCGGCGCGACGCGGTTCTGCACGAAGAGTTCGGGAAAGAGCCGCATCATCATCTTGCGGTTTTCGAGCATGTACGACACGCCCGACGGCACGCGCAAATTGTCTTCGAGCACGTAGAACTCGCCCGCCGCGCCGGCGCGCACCGCATCGACGCCCGCGATATGCGCGTAGACGTCGAGCGGCACGTCGACGCCCTGCATTTCCGGCCGATATTGCGCGTTCGTGTAGACCTGTTCGGCCGGAACGCGCCCGGCGAGCACGATGTCGCCGTCGTGGTAGATATCGTGCAGAAAGAGATTGAGCGCCTGCACGCGCTGCCGCAAACCGGCTTCGAGCACGCGCCATTCGTCGCCGGGAATGATGCGCGGAATCATGTCGAAGGGAATGAGCCGCTCGGTGCCGGACAGATCGCCATTCACCGCGAACGTGATGCCGACGCGCCGGAACAGCACGTCCGCTTCGGCGCGCTTTCTCGCGATGGTTTCGGGGCGCTGCTGCGCGAGCCAGCGTGAAAACCGCGCGTAGTGACTGCGCACGGTGTCGTCCTGACGCATTTCATCGTAGATCTGCATCATTGCGTCCTTCGTTTTTTTACCGCATTTCCTTGCAGTATCGGACGAAAGTGCGCGACGTGCGCCACTTTTTTAGCGCGCGTTCATGGTGCACGGCCGTTTCGCGCTAGACTGCCCGCTCAACGCTCAACGTTTCATCATGTCCGACGCTTTCGAAGACGAAGCCGATTCCCTCGCCGATGCCCTTCTCGCAGGACTCGCGCGCCCGATCGTTTTCGTCGATCTGGAAACCACCGGCTCGAACGCGACCGAGGACCGCATCACCGAAATCGGCGTCGTTGAAGCGAGCACGGCGGGCATCGAGCGCTGGAGCGTGCTCGTCGATCCGGGCGTGCCGGTCCCGCCGTTCATCGCGCGCCTGACCGGCATCGACGACGCCATGCTGCGCGGCCAGCCCACCTTCGAATCGCTCGCGCCCGCGCTCGCCGAGCGGCTGCACGGCAAGCTCTTCGTCGCGCACAACGCGCGCTTCGATTACGGCTTCCTCAAGAACGCCTTTCGCCGCGCGGGCATCGCGTTTCGCGCGGATACGCTGTGCACGGTGCGGCTGTCGCGCGCGCTCTTTCCATCGGTCGAAAGACATGGTCTCGATGCGCTCATCGCGCGGCTGAATCTGGCGCCCGAAGGACGCCATCGCGCGCTCGCCGACGCCGACCTGCTCTGGCAGTTCTGGCAGAAGATTCACGCGCTCTATTCGCAGGATCTCGTCGACGCAGCCATCAAAACGCTCGTGCGCCGCGCGAGCTTGCCCGCCGCGCTGCCCGAAGGCGCGCTCGATGCGTTGCCGTCGGCGCCCGGCGTCTATCTCTTTCACGGCGACGACGACGTGCCGCTCTATGTCGGCAAGAGCATCAACCTGAAACAACGCGTTGCGGCGCATTTTTCGGGCGATCACAGGCTTCAGAAGGACTTGTCGATCTCGCAGGCGATCCGTCGCATCGAATGCCGCGAGACGGTCGGAGAGCTCGGCGCGCTGCTGCTCGAAGCGAAGCTCGTGAAGGAGCTGAAGCCGACGCACAATCGCTTGCTCAAAGGCGCATCGGCAACGTGTGCGTGGCAGTGGCTACCGGGCGCGCACGCGCCGACGCTCGTGAAGGCGAACAAACGCGATCTGTCGCGCGAGGAACATCTCTTCGGCGTGTTCGCGTCGCGCGCGAAAGCGCATGCGTTCATGCGCCATCTGGCGGATGAACACAATCTCTGTCACGCGACGCTCGGCCTCGAAAAAGCGCCGCTTTCGCCGGGGCGCGGCTGCTTCGGCTATCAGGTGAAACGCTGCCTCGGGTCGTGTGCGGGAATCGAAACGCTCGCGGATCACGCCTCGCGTGCGCTCGATGCGCTCGAAGGCGCGCGCCTCGTGAAATGGCCGCACGAAGGGCCGATCGCCGTCTGCGAGCGCGATGAAGCATCGGGTCGCGAAGCGTGGCACGTAATCGATCGATGGTGCTATATCGGCACATGCGCGACACGCGACAGCATCGCGCCGCTGCTCTCCGACGCACCCGACCTACGCCCGTTCGACTCCGATGTGTACAGCCTGATCGCGAAGCGCCTCGCGCCGGAACAACTGCAATGGATCGCATGCGATGCGCGGCCTGCGTTCCAACTCGTCGTACAGGACGCGCCCGCGCGCGCCGCCGTCACACAGCAGACGAAACGCGCGACGACGAAGCGCCGCGCACCCGCCGACGACCAGTTCCCGCTGATGCTTTAAGCGATGCCGCCGTTCGCGCGCAGCACCTGCCCGTTGACCCAGCCCGCATCCGGCCCGACGAGAAACGCGACGATCGAGGCGATATCGTCCGGCTGACCGAGACGTTCGAGTGGCGGCATCTTCGAGAACGTGGCGATCTGCTCGTCGGTCTTGCCCTCGAGAAACAGCGACGTCGCCACCGGTCCGGGCGCGACCGCATTCACCGTGATGCCGCGTCCGCGCAACTCCTTCGCGAACACATGCGTGAACGATTCGACCGCCGACTTCGTCGCGTTGTAGATCGCGTAGCCCGGCATGTTGAGCGCGAGCGTCGTGCTCGAAAAGTTCACGATGCGCCCGCCGCCCTTCATGCGCGCCGCCGCTTCGCGCAGCGTGTTGAACGTGCCGCGCACGTTGATATCGAACGTCTGGTCGTAAAGCGCATCGCTCGTGTCGGCGAGCGGCGCGGTCTTCAGAACGCCCGCGTTGTTGACGAGCGCATCGACTTTGCCGAGCTGCGCTTCGACGGTCTCGAACATGTCGCGCACGTCGTCGGCTTTGGCGACATCCGCTTTTACGGCGATCGCCGTGTTTCCCGCTTCGCGCAATTGCACGACGAGCGCATCCGCTTCCTTCGCGCTCGACGCATAGTTCACCGCGACCGCGAAGCCGTCGCGTGCAAGACGCCGCGCGATCTCGGCGCCGATGCCGCGCGACGCGCCCGTGACGATCGCCACGCGTTTCGATTGAGTCTGACTCATGATGTGCTCCTCAAAGTGGCTGTTCGATGAGAAGCATGATGAATCATTCCGTTTTCGCGATCATCGTGCGTGGATTAGTATCATCGTTCCAGTAGCTTTAACAATTCACCGCCCATTCGCCATGGATCGATTCCAGGAAATGCAGGTCTTCGTGCGTATCGCGGAGCGGCACAGCTTCACGCAAGCGGCCGACGATCTGCAGATACCGCGCGCCACCGTCACTAATCTGATGAAGCGCATGGAAGAGCGGCTCGGCGCGCGCCTGCTCGAACGCACGACGCGCACGGTGCGCCTCACGCCCGATGGCGAAGAGCACTATCGGCGTTGCGTGCGTCTCATCGCCGATCTGGAAGAAGCGGAAGGCTCGTTCAAGCACGCGGAGCCGAAGGGTTTGTTGCGCGTGAATCTGCAAGGCACGCTCGCGCGGCATTTCATCATGCCGGGACTGCCCGCGTTTCTCGAGCGTCATGCGCAGATCGAACTGCATATCGGCGAGGACGACAGGCTCGTCGATCTCGTGCGCGAAGGCGTCGATTGCGTGCTGCGCGCGGGCATGTTGCAGGATTCGTCGATGATCGGCCGGCGCGTCGCGCTGCTCGAACAAGTCACAGTGGCGAGTCCCGCGTATCTCGCGCGTGAAGGCACGCCGGATGATCTCGAAGCGCTTGCATCGCATCGCGCGGTGAACTTCGTATCGAGCGCGACGGGTCGCGCATTGCCGCTGGAGTTCAGCGTCGACGGGCGTATCGAGACCATCGAATTGCAGGCGTCGGTTTCGGTGTCGGGCGTCGAACTCTATACGCAAGCCGCACTCGCCGGACTCGGCATCGTGCAGGTGCCGCGCTATCACGTCGACGATGCTTTGAACAATGGCCGTCTGCGACTCGTGCTTCCCAACCTTCCGCCACCACCGATGCCTATCTCCGTGCTGTATCCGCATAACCGGCAGCTCTCCGCGCGCGTACGGGTTTTCGCGGATTGGTTGAGCGAGATCTTCGCGCCTTTCAACGCGCGCGCGTCATAAGGAAAGCAAAAGCAAGGAACGCAAAAGCAAGGGACGAGAAAGCAAAAGAGGCCAGCATCCCAATGAAGGGAAGCTGGCCTCTTGTTCGACGCGCTTCGATTTCGCCAACGAAACCGAAGCCGTGATGCCGGCGAAAGAGACTTAAGCCGCTGCGTCCTTCAGCTTCTTCAGCGCGCGCGCCTTGATGCGAACGCTTGCCGGCTTGGCCGGGAACCAGCGCTCCTCGCCCGTGAACGGGTCCTTGCCGAAGCGCTTCTTCTTCGCGGCCACGGCTTGCGCGGTGATCTTCAGCAGGCCCGACAGCGTGAATTCGCCAGCGCCCTTCTTGTGGATCGAACCGAGGATGGTGTCTTCCAGCGCGACCAGCACGGCCTTCACCGCTTTCACGTCGACAGCGGCGCGATCTGCGAGATGCGTTGCGAGCGATGCCTTCGTGAACGTGTCCTTGATCGGCGTGGGAGCGCCGCTCGTGGTCTTCTTCGCGGCTACTTTCTTCGCGGCAACTTTCGGTGCTGCTGCTTTCTTCACCGGTGCGGCAGCGGTCTTCGCCGTGGCCTTCTTGGCCGGGGCTTTCTTGGCAGCGGTTTTAGCGGAAGTCGGCATGTTTCTCCTACCTGTTTTTGGTCAGTGATATTCGAATACGTTCGCACCGATGCGTTCGTATCACGCCGGATTCTACATAGGCCAAGCGAGTTCGTGCGAGTCTTTTGCGCTTTTATATCGTTTTTATAGGGGTTTTTCGTGGCGTCGCGCTGACACGCAAGTCATGGAGCCGCGTTTACATCGCATACGTCGCGCGCTTTATCGCTGCATCGACGATGCAAATGCGCGATGCGCGATATGCGCGATGAGCGGATAGTGATCCGATGCGATACGCGAAAGCGGCGTGCGATGCACATCGACACGCATGAGACGTTCGCCCGGATGCACCCAGATGCGATCGAGCGCGAAGAGCGGATAGCGCGTCGGAAAGGTGCGCAACGCACTCGCGCGATGAAAGTGCGTGACGAGCCGCCGCAACGTGCGGCCATAGACGAACCATTCGTTCAGATCGCCGAGCAGGATCACGGGCAGCGCGGGCGTATCGAAGCTTTGCAGCACTTGCTCCACTTGCGCGCGCCTTTCGCTCGATGCAAGCCCGAGATGCGTCGCGACCACACGCCAGAGTTCGCCGCCGCAATCGATGTCGGCATCGAGCGCGCCGCGCGGCTCGCGGCTCCTGAACGAAAGATCGAGCGTGCGGACCGCGCGCACCGGATAGCGCGTGAGCACTGCGTTGCCGTAACGCCGTTCGGGCGTGTCGAGCGTCGGGCCCGCGACCGCGTTCAGGTTCGTCATGCGTTGCAGCACGTCGAGCACATCGGGCGCGCCGCTGCCGCCGAGCGGCACTTCCTGCAGCGCGAAGATGTCCGCATCGATCTCGGCGAGCACTGCGCCGATGCGTTCCGGCGCGAACTTGCCGTCGATGCCTATCGCGCCATGCAAGTTGTATGTGGCGATGCGCAGCTCGCGTGCGCGCGCGTCCTTCATATATTCGCGTTCGATGACGGTCTCGTGCATCAGCGTCATGAGTTGACCTCGTCGGGGCGCTCGTTTTTCGTCGATGATTCGCGCGGCATCGTGCCGTTCTCGCGCAGTTCGCTCGCGCGTTTGGCTTCGTCGCTGGCGCGCGATTTGTCCGCATCGCTCGGTGCGCCTTCGTGCGCGTCGTGACGATTCTTGCCACCGAGAAAGCGCTGCAGCAGCAGCGACGCGCCGATCAGCGCCGCGCCGATGCCGATCAGCACCGCGAACGAGCCGACCGTCGGCCGATGCAGCGACGCGACGAACTGATGCGCGAACGCGACCGTCAGAAAGATGCCGGGGCCCATGCCGAGCATCGTGCCGATCATGAAGTCGCGCATGCGGATATGCGATGCGCCCGCCACGAGATTGACGATCGCAAATGGTGCAACGGGCAAGATCCGCAACACGACGACCGCGACGATGCCGCGCTTCGCCACGCGTTCGGACAGCCGGTTGACGCGCGCGCCCGCGAGCTTGCGCACCGCGTCACGGCCGAGCCAATTGCCAAGGGAATACGATATCGCCGCTGCAATCGTCGTGCCGATGAACGCATAAGCCGCGCCCCAGGACGCGCCGAAAACGATGCCCGTCGTCGCGATCAGCAACGTGATCGGCACGGCCATGACGGCCGCGATGACATAGCCGAGCACGATCCAGACCGGCGCGAGCGGCAGCGAATCGATATGGCGCGTCGCGTTCGTGAGCGACTTCAGGTTCACGTAATCGCCGAGCGGCGTCCAGTGCCACAGACCCGCGACGACCACGACCATCAGCGCGAACATGCCGAGCAGCGCGAAGCGGCCGATGAGCGGACGCGTCTTTTCCGCAGGCACGAACTGATCGACGAGTTCGTCGGCGGCGATCGGCGTTTCGGGATCGATCAGCGCCTCGGGCGGAATCAGCTGGTCGAGCTCCGTCGACACTTGCGGATCGAGCGGCACCATCGTGCGATGTTCGTCGCGGTCGCGCAACAGCGCCTGAATTCCCGCATTCGTGCCGTTGCGCGCCTCTCGTTCGCGCACCACATCCGCGATATCGCAACCGAGATGCTCGGCGAGCAGCGTGTCGCGCATCGTCGCGATCGCGCGGCGGATACGCGCATCCGCGCCCGCATCGATCGAGACGTTGCATTCGCTGTCGAGGACCATCGAGCGATTGTTCAGATTGGCCGAACCGACGATCAGCAATTCGTCGTCGACGATCATCAGCTTGCTGTGCACGTTGACGATCGCGTCGCCGAGCTTCGGCACGCTCGGGCACAGCAGCCGATAACGTCCATGCGCGTCGGCGTTTTTCAGAAGCCTGTGCAGGCGCGCGCGCAGCACGCCCATCGTCACTTCCTGAAGCCAGCCGCTCTGATTGCGCGGCACGACGATCGTGAGATCGGGTCCGTCCTCGCGCGCGAGCGAATCCGCGAGCGCCGCGCCGATCGTCCCCGAAGTGAAGTACTGGTTCTCGATATAGATGCTGCGCCGCGCCCGCGCGATGGCGTCGAGATACTGCGTGCGAATCTGCTGCACCGGTTCGCGGCCGAGATAATCCGGCTCGGTGAGCGAGATGGCGATATCGACATCTTCGAGATCGACGCGTCGCGAAGGCGGCCACGGATCGTTCTGCAGCGTCGCGCGATGCGCGCGAATCGCGAGGCGCTTGCCGCATGCGCGGGCCCATCGTTCGCGTGCGAGCTGGCCGATTTCGCGCGCGGCGTCGCCATCGAACATCGTGTGGACGTCGTGAAACGGCTGATATGCCGCGCCGTTCGCATCGCGGCGCAGCGGCTCGTCGGGCGCGTGCGCGGACGTGTCCCAGCGCGAGCGCGTGAGATCGAGTCCGCCGACGAATGCCACGCGATCATCGATCACGACGATCTTCTGATGCTGCGATCCGCCGAGCGGATGCTTGCCGTCCATCTGGAACGCGATGCGCCGGTGCGTGCGCCAGCCCATCTTGTAGACGGGCAGCCATTCGCGCTCGAATGCGTAGAGCATCGCGAAATCCCAAGCGAGAATGTAGATGCGCAACCGCCGCTTGTCGCCCGCGAGCGCGTGCAGAAAATCGCCGAGCGCTTCGGGATAGCCGTCGTCCGCGCCTTCGGGCGTGAGCTTCATGCGGCTATCGATATCCCAGCCGAGGATGAACACCGTGCGCTCCGCGCGCGTGAGCGCCTCGCGCAGCACGCGGAAATAATCGGCGCCATCGATGAGCAGACTGAAGCGATCTGCGTGACGCACGCTCGCGCAATTGCGCCCTGGCTGAAAAAACGGCTCGTCGTTTGCGTGGTTCATGTGCCTCTGTGTGCCTCTGCATACCCCGCGACGGGCTTCGCGGCGAAATAACTTTCGTTTTGCAAGCCCCATGCCCGCCGCGCCGCGCGATGTTACGCTTCGTTGCACATGCCGATTCCGGAGCGACATGCGCGATGAACGATAACGAAGTCACCAATCAGGACGATGAGCGCGCAGGACTCGTTCCGCTCGCGGCGGCATCGGTGGTCGTGGGGGCGGCGACGGGCGCGATCGGCGTGCTCTTTCGCTTCGCGCTCGAACGCGGCGATATCTGGCGCAACGCGTTCGTCGCGTGGGCGCACGCGGGCCACGATGCGGCGATCGTGCTCGTCGTGCTCGCGGCGACGGCGGCATCCGCGCTCGCCGCATGGCTCGTCGCGCGTTTCGCGCCGATGGCGAGCGGCAGCGGCATTCCACACGTCGAAGCGGTGCTGCACGGCAGCGTGCCGCCTGCGCCGCTCGTGCTCATCCCGATCAAGTTCGTGGGCGGCGTGCTCGCCATCGGCGCGGGGCTCGCGCTCGGCCGCGAAGGTCCGACCGTGCAGATGGGTGCATCGATCGCACATGCCATCGGCACGTCTTTCAGGCGCAATGCCGGCGATTGCCGTGTGCTGCTCGCGGCCGGCGCGGGCGCGGGGCTCGCCACGGCGTTCAATGCGCCGATCGCGGGCGCAGTGTTCGTGCTCGAAGAACTGATGCGCCGTTTCGATACCCGCACGGCGGTCGCGGCGCTCGGCGCATCCGCGAGCGCGATCGCGATGGCGCGTCTGCTGCATGGCGATCTGCCCGACTTTCATCTGCCCGCGCAGCCGTTTCCCGGCTTCGAGATGACCGGCGCGCATCTCGTGCTCGGCCTGTTGCTGGGGCTGCTCGGCGCGCTGTACAGCCGCGTGATTCTCTGGACGCTCGATGTCGCCGACTCGATCGCGCCGCCCGCATCGGTGAAACATGCGACGGCGCGCGCCGCCGTGGTCGGCGCGGCGGTCGGCCTGCTCGCGTGGTTCGCGCCGGCTCTCGCCGGCGGCGGCGATGCGCTGACCGAGCGCGCGCTGCTCGGCGCGGGAACCGTCGCGAGCGTGACGGCGATGTTCGCGTTGCGCTTCGTGCTCGGCCCGGTGTCGTATGCGGCGGGCACGCCAGGCGGCCTTTTCGCGCCGATGCTCGCGCTCGGCGCGCAGACGGGCCTCGTGTTCGGCCGCGTGTGTCTCGACTGGTTTCCCGGCATGGCGAGCCCCGCCGGCGACACCGCCACGTTCGCGGTGGTCGGCATGGCGGCGTTCTTCGTCGCGGTGGTGCGCGCGCCGGTGACGGGCATCGTGCTCGTCACGGAAATGACGGCGAGCTTCACGCTGCTTCTGCCGATGCTCACCGCCTGCTTCACCGCGATGATCGTGCCGATGCTCCTGCGCGTGCCGCCGATCTACGATTCGCTCGGCGAACGCGCGGCGCGGCATCGCTGACGCGGACGCTGCATGCGTCGAGCCGTTGCGGTAGTCTCGTCGATGGACTTCATCCACGAGGACACGCAATGGAATATCGACATCTCGGTGCTTCGGGCTTCAAGGTTCCCGTCCTGAGCTTCGGCACCGGCACTTTCGGCGGCAAGGGCGAACTCTTTCAGGCGTGGGGCGAGACCGACGTGAGCGAAGCGCGCAAGCTCGTCGACATCTGCCTCGACGCGGGCGTGACGATGTTCGACACCGCCGACATCTACTCGCGCGGCACGTCGGAATCGATACTCGGCGAGGCGCTCAAGGGCCGGCGCGACAAGGTCATCGTCTCGACCAAGGCGACCTTCCGCTTCGACGACAACGACCCGAACGCCGTCGGTTCGTCGCGCTTTCATCTCATCAAGGCCGTGAACGGGGCACTGGAACGCCTGCAAACGGATTACATCGACGTGTTCCAGTTGCATGGCTTCGATGCGAAAACGCCCGTCGAAGAGACGCTTTCCACGCTCGACGATCTCGTGCGCGCCGGAAAAATCCGCTATACGGGCGTGTCGAATTTCTCGGGCTGGCATTTGCAGAAATCGCTCGATGTGGCCGACCGTTACGGCTATCCGCGCTATGTCGCGAATCAGACTTACTACTCGCTGATCGGCCGCGATTACGAATGGGAGCTGATGCCGCTCGGCATCGATCAGGGCGTCGGCGCGATCGTCTGGAGCCCGCTCGGCTGGGGACGCCTCACCGGCAAGATTCGGCGCGGCCAGCCGCTGCCCGCGACGAGCCGTCTGCACAAAACCGCCGACATGGGGCCGCCGGTGCCGGACGAATATCTGTACCGCGTCGTCGATGCGCTCGACGCCATCGCCGAGGAAACCGGCAAGAGCGTGCCGCAGATCGCGCTCAACTGGCTGCTGCAGCGCCCCACGGTCGCGACCGTGCTGATCGGCGCGCGCAACGAGGAGCAACTGCGGCAGAACCTCGGCGCGGTCGGCTGGAACCTCACGGCGGAACAGGTGAAGAAGCTCGATGAGGCGAGCGCGGTGCGGCCCGCGTATCCGTACTGGCATCAACAGGGATTCGCGGAACGCAATCCGTTCCCCGTGTAAGGAGGTTGGCTGGGCGCGACGGCCCGTCGCGTCCGGACACCGTACAGGAAGTCACCTGACAATCTGTACCGGTACTGTACCGGACACCTTCCGTACACTTGGCGCTCATCGAATCCTTCATTGCGGAGCGCGCCATGCCCACCGAACTTCTGAACGCCCTTCCAGCCGCCGCGCTGTTCGCGCTGGTGACGACCATCACGCCCGGTCCCAACAACACGATGCTGCTCGCCTCGGGCGTCAATTTCGGGTTGAGGCGCACGCTGCCGCACATGCTCGGCATCAGCGCGGGCATGGCGATCCTGATGATCGCGGTCGGCCTCGGGCTCGCGCAGGCGTTCGAGCGTCTGCCGATCCTCTACACGGTGCTGGAAGCGGCGAGCGTCGCGTATCTGCTGTATCTGGCGTGGAAGATCGGCACGTCGTCGTCGGTGCAGATGCGCGACAGCAAGGCGCGCCCGATGCGCTTTCACGAAGCGATCGCGTTCCAGTGGATCAATCCCAAAGCGTGGATGATGGTGCTCACCGCCGCGAGCACGATCCACCTGCACGCGAGTCTTTCGCTGAACGCCGCGCTGATGGCCGTCGTGCTCGTCGTGATCGGCTTGCCGTGCATCACGATGTGGGCCGCGTTCGGCACGTCGCTGCGCCGCTTTCTCGCGGATCCGCGCCGGTTGCGCATGTTCAACATCACGATGGCCGCCTTGCTCGTGTTGTCGCTGTATCCGATCGTCGCCCATTTTTTCGCTTGATGCGCGATCCGAAACACGCGCGTCGTCTTTGCCTCGACGCGCGTCCCGGTGCATACTGGCCTTACGCGCCGGCACGCAAAATCTGCCGTCCTGCTTGCAAGATTGGGACTGCGTTTCTTTATCGTCAGCACGGTCTGTTCACCTTTCCGCCCGAACGATCCTCAACTGATCCTTAAGCGATCCTTTAAGGCGGACTATTCAGCCCGGCGCGTACAAGCCTTGCTAGTCCGTTGGTTCGCGCCGAATCGTCGGCGCGGCTTTGAAATCTGTTCAAGGAGTACGCCATGTCTGGAGCCAATCGCCCGTCCGGTCCCGCCACGCGCAAATCCCTCGACCTAGCCGATCAGATCGAACGCGATGAACTGGAGAACAACCTGCCGGATGCGCTCAACAGCGTCGACGACGAAGACGACGACGATGAAACCGACTCCGATCGCACACTAGGCCGTTAGCCTCGACAGCCGGACACATCGCGCGAAGGCAAGCGCGATCCGCGACGCCGCAATGTTCCTTTCATTGCGGCGTTTTTGCATCTCCGGCACGCGGGCGATGCGCTGGGCACGTCCGTTGCTTTGAACGATGCGCGGGAAAACCGATGAGCGAAAGCGGCGGCATCGATCCGCCTGCATATCGACCGATCAACCGATCATCCGATCCACCAAGGAGGGCAACATGCTCCGTTACGCTGTCATCTTCTTCATCATCGCGATCATCGCGGCCGTCTTCGGCTTCGGCGGAATCGCAACGGGCGCGGCGGAAATCGCCAAGATCCTGTTCTTCATCTTTATCGTGATCTTTCTGGCGACCTTGCTGCTCGGCGTGTTCAGGCGATGACGCCATTCACGCAGCACACGCCGTAAAGCAAAACGCGCGGGCTTCGACGAAGGCCGCGCGTTTTTTCGTCAGGTGACGATCACCCGGTTCTTCCCGTCTCTCTTCGCGCGATACAGCGCGAGATCGGCGGCTTCGACGAGCTGCTTCGACGCATCGTCGTGCATCGCCATCTGTATCGCGCCGCCGACGCTGATCGTCACGCGCCCGCTCGACGAACCCGCATGCGGCACGTCCAGCGCCTCGACCGCGATGCGTATTTTCTCGCCGAGCAGACGCAAGCCCGGCGCCGATGTCGAGAGCAGCACGACCGCGAATTCCTCGCCGCCGAAGCGCGCGGCGAGATCGGTCGGACTGGCGAGACTCGATTCGATCGTATGCGCGACGAGCTTCAGCACATCGTCGCCGGCGACGTGGCCATACGTGTCGTTGTACGACTTGAAGTTATCGACATCGATCATCAGAAAGCCGATGGACGCATGCTCGCGAGCGGCGCGCCGCCATTCCGCGTTCAGATAATCGTCGAGACGGCGGCGATTCGACAAACCCGTCAGCCCGTCCGAATGCGTCAGGCGCTGCAATTCCAGATTCGTTTCGAGCAGCTTCTGCTGCGACTGACGCAGCGCGCGATACGCTTCGTCGCGTTGCAGCAGGTTCTGATACGAACGCGAGTGATAGCGCACGCGCGCGACGAGCTCGATGGTATCGGGCAGCTTCACGAGATAGTCGTTCGCGCCCGCCGCGAATGCCGCGCTCTTGATGCGCGGCTCTTCCTTCGTCGAGAGCACGATGATCGGGATATCGCGCGTCGCCGGATGCTCGCGGTACTGACGCACGAGCGTCAGGCCATCGACGCCGGGCATCACGAGATCCTGCAGGATCACCGTCGGCCGCGTTTCCTGCGCGGTGCGCAACGCCTCTTCCGGATTCGCGCAGTAATGCAGATCGACGTTGCGCTCTTCGGCGAGCGCGCGGCGCAACGCTTCCGCGATGATCCCCTGATCGTCGACGAGCAGCACCATCACCGGCAACTCGGCGGCGGGCGGCGCGTTCAATGCGGCGGCGAGCAGATCGGACACGGCGCGCTCGTCCGCGATTGCACGCGAGCCCGCGCGCTCGATGCTCGCCGACGCGGCGGCCGCGGCCCGTTTCGCGCGCTCGGCCAGCGGATCGGGATGAGGAGTTTTCATGAAACGCGTGTCCTTGGTTGATGTGCTTCGCTGAGCTCAGTCGAACGCCTTGGCGATCGCATCCGCGATGCGCGGCAGCGGCAGTATCGACGCCGCCGCGTTGAGCGCGGCCGCCGCCTTCGGCATGCCGTACACCGCGCTCGTCGCCTCGTCCTGCGCGATGGTGTGATAACCCTTCGCGCGCATCGCCTTCAGTCCGATCGCGCCGTCGCGGCCCATGCCGGTCAGCAGCACGCCGACTGCGCGTCCGGTCCAGCGCTCGGTCACGCTCTGAAAGAACACGTCGACGGACGGGCGATACGGCAATTGCTCCGGATGCGCGGTGTAGCCTAGGCGCGTGGCGTCGGCGAAATGCAGATGATCGTTGGTCGCGGCGAGCAGCACTTCGCCGGGCGCGGGCCTGTCGCCTTCACGCGCGATACGCACGGGCAGCGCCGATTGCGCATCGAGCCATTGCGCCATGCCTTCGGCGAACGCGCGATCGACGTGCTGCACGATGACGAGCGCCGCCGCGAAATGCTTCGGCAACGCGCCGAGCAGTGTCGCGAGCGCGGACGGTCCGCCCGCCGATGCGCCTATCGCGACGAGACGATCGCCGCTCTTCGTTGCGGGCAAAACGCTCGACGATGCGAGCCGCGCGCCGATCTGATCGATCTTCGCGATCAGCGCCGCCGCACCGCGACGCGCATCGGCGCCGGCGAGCGCGGGCGTATCGACGGCATCGAGCGCGCCCGCGCCCATCGCTTCATAGACGCGCCATGCGTTCGCGCCGACATCGACCGTGACGACGAGAATCGCGCACGGCGAACGCGCCATGATGGTCCGCGACGCCTGCACGCCATCGACATTCGGCATCACGAGATCCATCAGCACGACATCGGGCGTGTGCGCCGCGCAATAGTCGATCGCCTGCTGGCCGTCGTGCGCGATCCACGCGATGTCGAAGTCGGGCCGCGACGCGAGCGCGCGACGCAACGCTTCCACCGCGAGTGCAACATCGTTGACGATGCCGATCTTCATGTCTTCGCCTCGCCGATGAGATCGCGCACGGCATCGATCAACGCCTGATCGTGGAAGCTGCCTTTCGCGAGGTAATAGTCCGCGCCCGCGTCGAGGCCGCGCTGACGATCTTCCGCGCGATCCTTGTACGACACGATCATCACCGGCAGGGCGGCGAGTTGCGCATCGCGCTTGACGAGCGTGACGAGCTCGATGCCATCGAGCCGCGGCATGTCGATATCGGTGATGACGAGATCGAAGTCCGCGCCGCGCACCGCGTTCCAGCCGTCCATGCCATCGACCGCGACGGACACGTCGTAGCCGCGCGACGCGAGCAGCTTGCGTTCGAGTTCGCGCACGGTGAGCGAATCGTCGACGACGAGCACGCGCTTCGCGCTCGCCACGCGTGCGCGCGAAGCGCCGGCACCGACGCGCCCGAGCTCGCCGCTGCCGACGAGCTTCTCGACGGAACACAGCCAGTCGTCGAGATCGGCGATGAGCAGCGGATCGCCGTTCTCCATCAGCGCGCCCGCCGCGATGTTGCGCACCTTGCCGAGGCGCTTGTCGAGCGGTTGCACCACGAGCATCCGCTCGCCGAGAAAGCGATCGACGACGATGCCGTAACTCGCCGCGCCTTGTCCGATGACGACGACGTTGAGCCTTTCGCTCGCGGCTTCGAACGCGGCGGTTTCGAGAATCTGATGCGCGGTGACGAGGCCGATGCGCTTGCCGTCGAAGGAAAAATGCTGCTGGCCTTCGAGCATGTCGATGGCGCTCGCGGGCAGCACCAGCGTGCGCGCGACATGCGCGAGCGGCAGTCCGTAGGGCTCGCCCGCCACTTCGACGATCAGGCTGCGGATCACCGACAACGTCAGCGGCAATTGCAGCGCGATGCGCGTGCCCACATGCGTTTCCTGCGTCACGCGCACGCTGCCGCGCACTTGCCGCACGATGTCCTGCACCGCATCGAGGCCGACGCCGCGGCCGGATACATCGGTGACGGCATCGCGCATCGAAAAGCCGGGCAGCAGCAAAAATTCGAGCAGTTCCGCTTCCGTGAGGCGCGCGGCTGTGTCTTCGCTCGCAAGATGCTTGCGCACGACCGCGCGGCGAAGCGCATCGAGATCGACGCCCGCGCCGTCGTCGGACACGCTGATGAAAAGCGAGCCCGCGCTATGGCGCGCTTCGAGCGTGATCGTGCCGGTTTCGGGCTTGCCGAGCGCGCGGCGCAATGAGGGCGGCTCGATGCCGTGATCGACCGCGTTGCGCAATAGATGCCCGAGCGGCGCGTCGAGCAGATCGAGAATGTCGCGATCGACCTGCGTCGATTCGCCCGCGATGACGAGACGCACGTCGCGGCCGAGTCCACGCGCGACATCGCGCACCATGCGCGCGAAGCCGCCCGTTGCATCGACGAAGGGACGCATGCGGCACGCGAGCGCTTCGTCGTAGATCTGCTGCGCGAGATGCGTCGAACGCCGGTCGTAGTTTTCCAGTTCAGCCAGACGCTCGCTCAACTGACGATGCGCTTCCGCCGTCAAACGACGCGCTTCGTCGAGCGCGGCGTGTGTGCGTGCATCGAGTTGCGCGGCGTTCGAATCGGTCAGCGATTCGTGCAGGCGTTCGAGCGCGCGGCTCGCATCGTGCTGCACGCGCTTCACGCGCAGCATCGATTGCGAAAACGGCTTCAGCCAGCGCGATTCGACGAGCGATTCGCCCGAATGACTCAGCAGACGATCGAGCGTGTCCGCGCGCATGCGCAACATGCGAGCTTCGTTCGTGCGCGATGGTGCCGGAATTGGCTCGGACGGTTTCGTCGGTGTAAGTTCGCGTTGGGATGTTGCGCCTTCCATATGCGCGCTGAGGCCATCCACGAACGCATCGACTTCGCGTTCGAGCGCGGTCTGTGCATCGATATCGCGCGCCTCGCCGATCTGCACGATCAGATCGACACCGCGCAACAGCATGTCGATGTAACCCGCATCGAGCACGATGCGCCCTTCCTGCGCTGCGACGAAACAATCTTCCATCACATGCGCGAGCGTCACGCCGACCGGCACGCCAACGACACGCGCCGCGCCCTTCAGCGAATGCGCGGCGCGCATGCTCGCTTCGAGCGTGACGGGATCGCGCGGCGCACGTTCGAGCGCGATGAGGCCATCAGAAAGAATCTGCGCCTGCCCGCGCGCTTCTTCCTGAAAGAGGTCGAGCAGCGACGAACCTCCCGCATCGATGCTCGTCATGTGAGATTCCGGTTCAGGCTGTCGATGAGTCGATCGGCGTCGAGCAGGCCGACGGTCGCGTGCCTGAACGCGGCCACCGCATGCGCGTTCGACGACAGGCGCTGGGCGAGCGTCGCGGGCACCGGCTGAAGCTGCGCCTGCGTGAAGCGATGCACGCCGTCGACGGCATCGACGGGAAAAGCGATCGGTCCTTCGTGATCGCCATTGCCGCACTGCATGACGATGAGACGCCCGAGTTCGCGGGCATCGAGCGATACGTTTTTTGCAGCGCTTTCGTCCGCTTCGATGCCGAACAGCCGCGCCAGCGAAGCGCACACGATCAATCTGCCGCGCACGTTCACGACGCCCAGCACCGCGCGATTGCGCCGATGCGGCAGCGAGTGCACCGGGCGCAATTGCGCCACTTGCGCGCAGAGGTTCGTCGGCAAGCCGAGCCATTCGCCGCCGATGCGAAACACGAGACATGAGAGCGTATCGGTTTGCTTGTCGCCTCGTTCGACGACCGCCGAAGCGACGATCGACGTACGCGCTTCCACGCGATCCAGCACGCGCGCTGCCGCTTCATCATGAACCGGGCAATTGCGGCAATGCACGTAGCGTTCGAGCTTCGGGCACGATGCATCGCCGCGCACGCCGATGCGGTTCCAGCAATCGTCGATATCGTTCGTGACGCCGATGTCGCGTGCGTTCATCGCGCGCGCTCCGTGACGCGTTGCGCACGCGCGAGCAGCAGACGCGCGCCGCTTTCATCGCCGTCGAGCGAGAGACACGCGGCGAGATGCGTGAGCGCCTCGCGATGCGCGGGATCGAGATACAACGCACGACGATAATGCCCGCGCGATGCCTGATGCTCGCCACGCGCATCGGCGATCACGCCAAGCAGATAGTACGCATCCGCGTTCGATGGATGCGCGTCGAGATACGCGTGCGCGGCATTCGCAGCGGTGTCGAGCTGGCCGGCATCGGCGAGTTGACGCGCGTGCGCAAGACTTGCCGGCGGCGCGGGTTCGGCGTGCGGCTTCGCAACCGGCATCGCACGAACGACGGTCGGCGCACTCGCCCATGCGGGCAACACGAACGCGGGCTTCATCGGCTTCGCGATGATCTGCGGACTCGGCCATGCACCATCGAACACGTTCGCGCGCTCGCGCTCGGGCCGATTGAACGCGAAGGCGAGCGGAATGTTCGCGGAACTCATGCCCTCGCGCATCAGAAGACCCGTCTCCGCCGGACCGACGAACAGCGTGCCGCCTTCTGCGAGCAAGCCATCGAGCACGCGCAGAACGGCGCGCTGCGTATCGCGATCGAAATAGATCAGCACGTTGCGGCACAGAATGAAATCGAAGCGCTCGAACGCATGCGTATCGAGTTGCAGCAGATTCGCTTGCGAGAAGCGCACGCTCTGTGCGACGGCGGGATCGAGCTGCCAGCCGCCATCGGTCGCGCGGAAATGACGGTCGCGAAAACCGAGCGCGCGTCCGCGAAACGCGTTGCGCCCGTAATGCGCGCGGCGCGCCATGGCGAGCGCGCGTTCGCTCACGTCGATCGCGTCGATGGTGAAGCGCTCCGCAGCGATGCCCGCTTCGATCAGCGCCATCGCGACGGTATAGGCTTCCTCGCCGGTCGAGCACGGCGCGCTCAGCACGCGCAGCGGCTTCGCGGGCCGTTCATGCAGACGCACGCGCGCAAGTCGCGCGAGGGCGGCGAACGCTTCGGGATCGCGGAAGAACCACGTCTCCGGCACGACCACCGCTTCGATCAACTCCTGCATGCGCGCGCCGTCCTGCATCACCGCGCGATAGTAATCGTCGAGCGTGCCGCCTTGCTCGTCGCGCCACAGGTGGAAGCGTTCGCGCACCGCGCGCGATACGGCGTTCGCGCCGATCGATTCGGCATCGAGGCCGATCGTGCGATGCAACAGCTCAATGAAGCGGCCGACGCCGAATGCTTCGTCCGCGAAGGCGCTCGGCAGCGCGCTCATGCTTCGCTCCCGGCGAAGAGCAGCGTCTGCACGTCATCGGGCAACAGATGCTCGATGCGAACCCATTGCAGCAGGCCTCGCTCGTCACGCGCGAGCGGACCGAGATAGCGCGCGTGCGGCGTGTCGATGCCCGCATCGGTGAACGAAGCGGCATCGAAGGTGACGGTGCGCGTCGCCTGTTCGAGCAGAAGACCGAGCCGATGATGCTTTATCGCGCCGTCGTCGCCGCAACGCGGATACGCGACGAGCGCGAGCCGCGTCGACACTCTCTCGTGCGAGGCACGCGCGAGCGCGAGCGCCGCGAGATCGATGACGGGCACGTTGGCGCCTTCGCAGTCGAGCACGCCCGCGACCCATGCGGGCGCGCCCGGCAGCGTCTTCAGCGGCGCGAGCGGCAGCATGCGCTCGACCTGCGCGCTGTCGAGAAGATAGCGGTCGGCGTCGAGCGTGAACTGGACGAAGAGCATCGCGGCGCGCCTTTAAGCGGCGATTCTGAAGCGCGACACACCCGTGCGCAGACCGTTCGCGACGTGCGTGAGATCGTCGATTGCCTGCGACGACTGGCGCAGCGACTCGGCCGTCTGTTGCGCGGCCTCGGAGAGTTGCGAGAGCGCCTGCGAAATCTGGTCCGCGCCGGTCGCCTGCGTCTGCATGCCTTCGTTGATCATCGAGAAGCGCGGCGCGAGCGTCTGCACCTGATGGATGATCTGCGAAAGCTGTCCGCCTACCTGCTGCACGTCGAGCATGCCGCGGCGCACTTCCTCCGAGAACTTGTCCATGCCCATCACGCCCGCCGCGACCGCCGATTGAATCTCCTTCACCATCTGCTCGATGTCGAACGTCGCGACCGCCGTCTGATCGGCGAGGCGGCGGATTTCCGTCGCGACCACCGCGAAGCCGCGCCCGTACTCGCCCGCCTTTTCCGCTTCGATCGCCGCGTTCAACGAAAGCAGATTGGTTTGATCCGCAACTTTCGTGATGGTCGCGACGACCTGATTGATGTTGCCCGCCTTCTCGTTGAGGATCGCGAGCTTGCCGTTCACCGAGCCTGCCGCTTCCATCACGAGGCGCATGGTTTCCTCCATGCGCGTAAGCCCCGCCTGACCGGTGCCCGCGAGCGCCGCCGATTGCTCCGCCACGCCCGAGACTTCGTTCATCGTGCGGACGAGATCGCGCGCGGTCGCGAAAATTTCCCGCGACGTCGCGCCGATTTCCGTCGTCGTCGCGGCCGTTTCGCTCGCCGTGGCCTGCTGCTCGCGCGCGGTCGCGGCGATCTCCGATACCGACGTCGTCACCTGCACGGCCGATTTCTGCGCCTGGCCGACGAGGCCCGTGAGTTCATCGGTCATGCGGTTAAAGCCCGCCTCCAGCGTGCCGAACTCGTCGCGGCGCGCGAGCGCGAGGCGCTGTGTGAGATCGCCGGTACGCATCTTGTCGACGACGTCGACCATGCGCAGCATCGGCACCGTCAGCGCCTTCATCAGCATGAAGCCGAGCACCGCCGCCGCCCCGATCGCCACGACCATGATGACGATGAGCGTCGTTTCCGATTTCTGCACCGAGCCGCGAATGCTTTGCACCGATTTCGCGTTGAAGACTTCGTTATGCTCGACGAGCGCGCGCGTCGCGGCCTGACCCGCTTCCCACGCCGGCGTGAGACGCGTATTGAAGGTCGCGACGGCCGCGTCCTTCGCACTCGCGAGCTCTCGCAGCGTCTGATCCTGTACCGGAAGGTAGAGGTCGCGCTGGCGCTTGAATTCGTTGAAGAGGCGACGGTCGTCTTCTTCGAAGATGGTCGGCGCGTACGTTTCCAGCAGCTTGTCGATGCTCGCCCGCGTTTCGGCGAGATGCTGCGTGTCGCGGCGTATCTGCTCTTCGTCGCGGTCGATGAAGACGAGCCGCTGCGTCAGCGTGTAGTTCTCGATCCAGGCCGCGCGCAGGTCGTTGGAGACCGAGAAGCCGATCATCGAATCGTCTTCGAGGCTCTTTGCTTCGCGATCGATTCCGCCGAGCAGCGTGTATGACAATGCGGCCATGACGAGCATCAGGGTAAGGATGATGCCGAAGCTCGCCAGAATGCGATGCCGGATGGACAGTTGCTTCACGCGTTTGAGCCCTATAACTGGAAAAGGACGACCGCGCGCCGCGCGAGAAACGCGAGGCGTCGCGGATGCAGATGGATTTCCGCGCGTGAAAGACGCGCTGCCACACCGTGTTAACGGCCGATTGTGGCTGCGCTTGAATCCGGTGTGTCGAGATGAATCATTTCACCGTGTTTCAGCACGGTGAACGCGTCCGCGGGCAGGCCGGCGCGGCGCACGGCTTCGGCCAGACGGCGCGGCGGCTCGTCGAGCGGTTCGTCGGTCAGCTCGAACGAACCCCAGTGAATGCCGATCGCCTTTTTCGCATGCACGTCCTGGAAGATGCGCACGGCTTCTTCGGGATCGACGTGCTGCGCCTGCATGAACCAGCGCGGATCGTACGCGCCGATCGGAATGAGCGCGAGATCGAAGCCGCCGAAACGCGCGGCGATATCGCGGAAGTCCGGCGAGTAGCCCGTATCGCCCGCGAAGTAAAACGAATACGGACGCGCCGCGCCTGCCGGCGTTTTCACCACCCAGCCGCCCCACAGCGTTTCCGCGCGATCGAATGGCGTGCGCGCGGACCAGTGCTGGCTCGGCACGAACCAGATATCGAGGCCGGCCGCGTGCGTTTCGTCGCTCCAATCGAGCTCTTCCACATTCGTTATGCCGATATCGTTCATCCACTGTTCGATGCCGAGCGGCACGAGAAAGCGCGGCGGCCCGCCCGCCTGACGGTTGAGCGCTTCGACGCTCGGCTTGTCGAGGTGATCGTAGTGATTGTGCGAGATCAGCACGATGTCGATATGCGGCAGCTCGTCGAGCGTAAGGCCGGGCGGCGTCTTGCGCTTCGGGCCGATGAACGAGAACGGCGACGCGCGTTCCGAGAACACCGGATCGGTGAGGATGTTCACGCCGTCGATCTGCACGAGCGCGCTTGCATGACCGATCCAGGTGAGCGTGTCGGCGGTGCGGTTGGCCTTGAGCCACGCGATGTCGGGATGCGCCATCGGAAAGTGATAGCCGTTCGCCGGCGGCTTCGGCAAGCCTTGCTTGAAGCGCTCCCAGCGCCACTTCAGGAACGATTCGCGCGGCAAGGTTCCGTAGTTGTTCTCGTAGCCCGACAAAGTGCGTTTTGCGTGATGCAGCGGCTGCGGCTCGCGCGATGCAGCTTCCTGGCTGCGCGCCGGCGTGCCTGACGCGCAACCCGCGAGCAACGCGAGCGCGCACAACGCGACATGAGGACGTCGCGCGAACACATCGGACCAAAAAGCGAAGAAGAGATGCATGTTTTGACGAAGTGCGCGCATCGCGGGCAGTCGATTGTACGGAATGCATGGAGAGCACGCTGTGCGCGCTCTGGTCCGATCATCGGAAAATTGCGTTGCGCCTCGTCCCGCAAGGCCGGGCTAGATAATTCATCGCTAGAAGCCGGAGTCGGCCCGCTTCTTGCGTTCAACTGCCCCAGCGCCGAAACAAGGCGTTTTCGAAATCCAATCGCGGCGCGTGCTGCTTTTTCGATGCGGAGTTCGCATCCCAGCACGCAGCAGGCCGGTGCCAGAGACGGGGGCGTCATGAGTGGCAGTCAAAGAAGAAACGCAACAAACACGTTCAACCCGCAATTGCATACGATGCACGCCATGCTGGTGTCCCGCGCGGCATCGCATATCGCGAGCGCGATGCGGCCCGAAGGCCGCGACGAAGCGCTCGCGGAGGGCATTACTGAAGTCATCGCCCATTGTGGAAACGCGGGGCTCGGCCTCTTTCTCGCTGCGGTCTGGCATTGGCTCGATGAACGCGACTACCACGAAGCCGCCGACGCCGTGCAGCACTACATCGAAAGCGGCACGATGCCGACGGTCAAGCCAACGCCGAAAGTGGTGCGGCGTCGCGACGTGCGCGTGACGTAACCATCAGGTAACGCATCGGGTGACGCGTCAGGTGCCGAACCATCCGGCATCGACGTAATAGTCGCGCGCGGTGCAGCGCGCCGCATCGTCGGATGCGAGGAACAGCACCATGCGCGCGATGTGTTCCGGGTCGATCCGCTCATGCAGACATTGCTGCGCAAGCAGCTGCGCCTCGCTCTCCGGCGACTGCCACAACTTCATCTGGCGCGGCGTACGCACCGCGCCGGGAATCACCGTGTTCACGCGAATGCCATGCTCGCCGAGTTCGCGCGCAAGGCCGCGCGTGAGCCCTTCGATCGCGGCCTTCGCGGTCATGTAAAGCGTGAGATCGGGCAGCGCGAGATGCCATGAGATCGAGCCCATGTTCACGATCGCGCCTTGCTTCTGCGCGCGCATGCGCTTCGCGGCCGCCTGCGCGCAGAAGAACTGATGCCGCAGATTCACGGCCATGCGCTCGTCCCAGTACGCAGCGCTCACATCGTCCCAATGATGGCGGTCGTCGCTCGCGGCATTGTTGATCAGCACGTCGATGGAACCGGCTTCGCTCGCAATGGCGTCGAAGGCTTGCTCGATCGCGCCGGCATCGCGCAAATCGCAACGAAGGAACTTCGGCGCATGCTGCTCGCTCGCGAGCGTCTGTTCGAGTTGACGCGAATCGGCCTCGGCGACATCGATGAAAAACACGCGCGCGCCCTGCTTCGCGAACGCCTCGACGATCGCCGCGCCGATGCCGCTGCCGCCGCCCGTCACGACAACACGCTTGCCCGCAAGACTCGGATAGATGGCGTAGGACATGGCGGCTCGCTCAATGTGAATGACGCGGATTGCCGCGCGTTTCGATGACCTTCAGATACAGCGTCGCGGGTTCGAGGCATCCGCCCGTCGACAACTGTCCGACCGTCTGCCGATACAACTCCTGCCACGGCGTCTGCGCAACCGGCGCGGCGAACGACGATTGCGCGCGACGGCTTTCGAGTTCGGCTTCGTCGAGCAGCACGTTCACGCTGCGGGCGTTCAGATCGACGCGAATCCGGTCGTTCGTGCGCAGCATCGCAAGACCGCCGCCGATTGCCGCTTCCGGCGACATGTTCAGAATCGACGGACTCGCGGACGTGCCGCTTTGCCGGCCGTCGCCCATGCAGGGCAGCGAATCGATGCCGCGCTTGATGAGCTCGGCGGGCGGCGCCATGTTCACGACCTCCGCACTGCCGGGATACGCAACGGTGCCGCAGCCGCGAATCACGAGAATGCAGTGCTCGTCGATCTCGAGCGACGGATCGTTGATGCGCGCGTGGTAATCCTCGGGACCGTCGAAGACGATCGCGCGCGCTTCGAACGTGTTCTCCGCGCCGGGCTCGCTCAGATAGGTCTTTCTGAACGCATCGCCGACGACCGACATCTTCATGATGGCGCTATCGAAGAAATTGCCCGACAGGACCATGAAACCCGCGCCGTGTTTCAGCGGATCGTCCGCCGTGCGGATGACCTCGTTGTCGGCGGCGGGCGCATCGCTCGCGATCTCGCCGATCGTGCGGCCCGACACCGTCAGACAATCGCGCGCGATGAGTCCGGCCTCGTCGAGTTGCCTAAGGACCGCAGGCACTCCGCCCGAGCGATGAAAACTCTCGCCGAGATACTCACCCGCGGGCATGCAGTTCACGATGAGCGGCACTTGCTCGCCGTGGCGCTGCCAGTCGTCGAGACTCAGTTCGATGCCCATGTGCCGCGCGATCGCGATCAAGTGCGGCGGGCAATTCGTCGATGCACCCAACGCGGATGCAACGACGATCGCGTTAATGAACGCCTCGCGCGTCATGATCTTCGACGGCCTCAACTCTTCACGCACCATGTCGACGATGCGCTTGCCCGTGGCATACGCCATCTGTCCGCGCTCGCGATACGCGGCGGGAATGCTCGCGCACGTCGGCAAGGACATGCCGAGTGCTTCGGCGAGACTGTTCATCGAGAGCGCGGTGCCCATCGTGTTGCAATGTCCGATCGACGGCGACGATGCGGTCGTCAGGCGCATGAAGCCTTCGTAATCGATCTCGCCCGCCGCGAGCAGATTGCGCGCGTGCCAGATCACCGTGCCCGAACCGACCCGCTTGCCTTCGTACCAGCCATCGAGCATCGGACCGCCCGAGAGGACGATCGCGGGCATGTCGACGGTGGCGGCCGCCATCAGACATGCGGGCGTGGTCTTGTCGCATCCG
Organism: Caballeronia sp. LZ008; assembly: GCF_031451435.1. Lineage (NCBI taxonomy): Bacteria > Pseudomonadati > Pseudomonadota > Betaproteobacteria > Burkholderiales > Burkholderiaceae > Caballeronia > Caballeronia sp. LZ008. Next base: position 1,329,447 of record NZ_JARUXK010000004.1, read on the forward strand.
GTGGTGAGCACGACGCCATCGAGCGGAAAGCCGTGCAGGATTTCGACGAGACCGAGATATGCGAGATTGCGATCCAGCGCGGCGGTCGGACGCCTGCTCTGCTCCGCGAGCGGATGCACGGGGAACTCCATCGGGATGCCGCCGGCATCGCGAATGCCCGCCTTCGTGCGCGCGGCCAGTTCGATGTGATGGCGGTTGCAGGGCGCGAGATCGCTGCCGGTCTGCGCAATGCCGATGATCGGGCGGCCCGATTGCAATTCCTCGCGCGTCAGGCCGTAATTCATGAAGCGCTCGACGTATAGCGCGGTCATGTCGGCGTGCGAGGGATCGTCGAACCACTCCTGGCTGCGCAGGCGCTTGGGATTCTGTTGGGGCATGAGGTGTCTCTCCATCATTCACAGTCGTTCGACGCTGTGTTCATAGTGGTGTTACCGGTAACATCGCGATCAATGTTAGCACGCAATCGCGTTACTGCTTCGGCTTAAGCGCTTTCGCGCGCTATCACGGAATAGGCCACGCGCACGCGCTTGGCCGGCGGTGCAGCAACGCCCTGATCGCGCGCTTCGAGCGCCGCGAGCAAGGTCTCTCCGGTGCGCAGGCCGATGCCGTATGCGTCGACGGAAACCGTCGTGATCGATGGCGTGCAGCATGCGGCAACCTCGAAATTGCCGAAGCCCGCGACGGCGATATCGTCCGGTACGGTGAGGCCGCGCCGGTGACATTCCATTATCGCGCCGAACGCGGACATGTCGCTCACGCACATCACGGCCTGCGTGTCGGGCCATGCTTCGAGCAGTGCGGCCATCGCCGGGCCGCCGTGACTCATCGTGATGGGCGAATCGCCGAGACGGATGATGCGTCGATCGTCGAGGCCGAGCGCCTTCATCTGCGCACGAAAGCCTTTCAGACGATCGAGACCGCGACGGTCGAGCTCGCTCGCCCCGCCCAGGAAGCCGATGCGTTGGTAGCCTGCGTCCGCCAGATACCGCACCATTGCGCGCGCGGCGCTGACGTTGGAAAAACCGACGGCGGCATCGATCGGATCGGAAGGCGAATCCCACATCTCCACGACAGGAACGCCCGAGCGGCGCAACAGCGTGCGCGTCGCTTCGGTGTGACGCGAGCCCGTCAACGCGATGCAGCGCGGCTGATGACGCAGCATCGAGCGCACGAGCCGTTCCTCGCGATCCAGATGGTAGTCCGTGTCGCCGATCAGCAATTGCAGGCCGTGCGGTTCGAGCGACGCGGAAAGACCGCGCACCGTGTCGGAGAAATTCGAGCTCGCAAGCGACGGCACCAGCACGGCAACGAATTCCGAACGGCCGGACGACAACGCGCCGGCAGCTGCATCGGCGACGTAGCCGAGTTCGTCGATAGCTTGCTGCACGCGTTCGCGCGTCGCCAACGCAACGCTATGTCCGGCGAGCACGCGCGATACGGTCATCTTCGACACGCCGGCGAGACGCGCGACGTCGGACATGCGCGGCGGGCCGGCGGAAGGATCGAAGTCTTGCTCGGACATGCGGCGATGGTCCTCAGTCGACGCGGACCCAGCCGTCTTCACGCTGTTCCAGAATGACATGCAGCTTCGTCTCGCCTGCTTCGCGGTCTGAGGCGGTTACCTCCGGGAAAGCGCGCTTGATGTCGCGATCGTCGGCCCACGGAGCCACGCTCTCCAGCTTGTAGGTGTAGGTAACGTCGGAACGGTGAGCGGTGGGATCGGGCTCGGTCCAGCTCACGACCTTGTCCAGCTTGACGTGCGCGTAACAAAGCATCCAGGCGCGCGGATCGCTCGTCGCGTTCGGATCGCCGGCGGGCCGGTTGGTTTCGACCGCGTACTTTTGCCCTTCGCCCGTAAGGCTGTACGCGAGGCCGTTCTGTTTGGCGTTAGCGTTCGCGGATGTCGGGGCCGCTCGCGCGATGAGCCCGCTCTTTTCGAGCGCAGCGAGCTGTTCGCGCAGCGCGGCAGCCGAATATTCGTTGAGGTCCCGAATGCTATAGGCCGATGGGAACGCGTAGGGGCCGCGGCCGCTGCGATTCAGGCATAGCAAGCCGCGATTCGTTTTCATGTCGGCGGAAATCGCTTCGCCGAGGCTGGACTCGCTTGCATCGTTCTTCTTGCCGCACGCCGCAAAAAGCAGCGTCGCGCTGACGGCGGCAATCAACAGGCTCGTTCTCATATGCGCTCCGGGATGGGTCGGCATGATGGGTACAACCTTTCGATGCCATTCTACCGACTGAAGCAGCGCATCGGAGTTGGAACGGCACCGGAACAGACTTCGTTGATGCAAATGCCGCGCTTCAAACGCAAAAACCCCACCTTTTGGGGTGGGGTTTTTGTTTGGAGCATGAGGAGCCTGACGATTACCTACTTTCACACGGGTATCCGCACTATCATCGGCG
>NZ_JARUXK010000004.1:1350968-1448816 GCF_031451435.1 Caballeronia sp. LZ008
GGGTGCAGACGCAGGTTGCGGCGCCGAAGCGGGTCTTGCAGCAGTTGCTGATGTTGCCATCTCGATTCTTATTCAGAAAATCCAAAGGAAATCGGGTTCTTCATGTCCTGCACCGGCGTGCTTGACCAGGACGGGAATGTGAAGCTTCCGCCGTCGGCGTCAGCGATGGTCAGATTCCCCTTTATCTCTATCTCACCTGAAGGACTACCAAGCATGATTCTACCGCCCATCAATTTGATATAGGCTCCCGAACCATCACCGATCGTCACACCCTTGCGCCCGGTTATCGTTACCTCGCCATCTGAGGAACTCACAACCATGCATTGCATGGCCAACAACTCCATCGCGTCGCTCTGCGCCTGTATCTGCACCTTCCCCTTCGCGGCAAACAAACCGATTCCCAACGTTGCCGCGAAGAATGAAATCGCTTCACCGGCAGCGGCAGTTATGCGCTTCAACGCGCCAAAGTCGAGACCCTCGCCTGAAGTAACGAACATCTGCTTGCGCGACGCAAGCTGTAGTTGCTGTCCGCTGGCAACACCAATGCCGTCCGGCGCGGTCGCTACAAGCACTGACCTCCCCAATTTGGTCAGTTTCTCCTCGATGAGCGAACGTTGCTGGTCGACCTCTGCGAGCCATGCCTTAGCAGTGCTGGCGGAATCGTTAAGCGAGCGCAACAGATCCCGGGCCTGACTGAGCGTAGTATCGGCGTCCTGCATCGCGAGTTGCTGGCCATTCGAGTTCTGCTGCACTTCCGCTGACAGCAACACTCCCTTTCCACCCCGGACCGCCACATGCTCGTCCGAACGCAACTCCGCCCCCCGCCCACGCTCCTTGCGCTGCCCATCGACCATATGCCCCAGATTCAGTTCGCTGGTCTGATACGGCGTCGTCAGATGGATGTGCTCGAAATTCTCCTTATCCTCCATGCGAAGTTCGTTCTTCGCAGCCGTGCGGATGAGATTTCGGGTGTTGTTCAGGTTGTTGACCAGATCCGGATTCAGGCTGTCATGCAAGCTCCCCACGATCACGGGCCGATTCGGATCCTGTGCCGTGAAGATGAGCGCCACCTCCGTGCCGTGGATCAACGGCATGTGATGACCGTAGTCCGCCCCCGCATAAGGCTTGGCCATACGAATAGGACGGCTCGCGCCCCCCGGACTCCACTCGTCCAGATCGAACGGCATCTTGACGACATACCGTCCCTTTTCATCCAGATAGCCATAGTGATAGTTGCCGGGAGAATCCACCCTGGCCGGCCAGATGCCTTCGGCCTTGGGACGCTCGATCACGTCGATGCTCGTGCGCCACTTGCGATCCGCCGGGATCGCCCGGAAAGTGTTCCAGTACGACACCCCCCGGCCGCCGCCGCAACGCATCGACGTAACGAGCAGGCCGTTGGGCGCATCCTTGGGATTCACCTCCAGCCGGATCACCTCGCCCACTTCGAGCGAGAACGGATTGCCCCGAGCGCGATAGCTGATCTGCGTGGCGATGTGCGCTTCATGGCGCAGACGCGCGATCTGGCGACCTTCCTCCAGCGTTTCGTAATGCTCGCCCCACGTCCCATCGACACCATCGGTGGTCTTGTCCGCGCGCGCGGTGTTCTCCTCGACCAACAGATTGACGTCCGCCTGACGATGGTTGTAGTCGTTCAGTTGCACCGCCTCGGGCACGCGCTGCGTGATCGTCCTGAGCGAACGGATCGATTCGGCGCCCACGCTTTCCAGCCCCGAGTGGCTGCGATACGGAACCACCCGCTGCTTGCGGGCATACGCATCCAGATCATCCCCGAAGATGATCACCGTCCGATCGCTCTTCTGCTCGAAGCGAAACCAGATGCCCGCTTCGGCGCAGAGGCGCTGAATGAACGCGAACGTGGTCTCGTAGAACTGAGTCTCGTAGTCGAGCCGCTTATACGTGCCGCGCAGACTCTTGAAATCGAAATCGACACCGAGGCGATAATCGTAGTGGCGCAGCGTATCGGTGATGATCTCGACGACCGATTGCTTCTGAAACAATCGGCATGTGCGGCCTCTCGCCAACTCCGCGATCTTCGGCACCAGGGTGACGCAATACCGGGTTTCATCGGCCGATGTGCCGAGCGTCTCAAACCTGTCAATGACGCCATGCGTGACGCTGGCCTGCGGCGCCTTGCTGAAGTCCTTCCATCGTTCACCGAACATCTGCCGCAGATAAGCTTCTTGAGGATCGATGGGGGCGATGGTCAACACCGCAGACCGCCCAACGACCTGATCCATCGGAATATCGGCGACGGGGCTCGTAAATTCGATATTGAACTTGTAGAGCGCGCTAATTTGCGCCTCGCCATTGAAGCTCAATACTGAGATGGGCGCGGGGTGGGGCTTCAACTGGAGGCCGTAGGCCTGACTTGGCAATACCATTGACATGCGAAAGCACTCTCCCTGATAAGCGCCACCTTCGACGACAACTTAGGTAGACGTTTTAACGACCCGAGGATTGCATCGCGCAATCGCTTGGCATTCCGAATCGGGACAATTTAGCAGGGGATTGTGACCTAATATTCCGTCGCTCGGAGCGACGTCATTGTCATTTAGGAATGGTCCGAAGACGCTTGCGGCACTGATCGGAGGTGGGGCCGCTCGACATGGAAACTGCACCCAGCCTTTAGCATGTCCAGGTTAAAGCAGCGATCGCAGCGATCGCAGTGACGCGCACCCAAACTGCAATTCTGCACGTTGCTCGTGCTCGCAGAGGCGGTGCGGAGCGGGAGGTCATGACACAACTGGTTGCGCGCATCGGGCTCGACCGCCCGAGCTTCGGTCAAACGATGATCGTTAACGTCCGCTGATGGGCAATCGTCGCGCGTAGCGTATCGAATATTTGAGAAAACTAAGCCCGATTCTGCATCAACAGCAGCGTCTCCCCATCCTGCACGACGTTCCCCAGTTGATTCAGCACGCGCAGCTTCAGCGTCGCGATTCCTCGGTCGATGCGCCTCGTCACCCGCTTACCGACGACTTCGATTTCGACCTGAATGCGATCGCCGATATGAAGCGGCGCCCGAAACGACCAGTTCCATCCCAACGTCGCCAGCGCGCTCATGCGCACCGGTGAGCGCGTCTTCAGACCATCGGTGAGCGCGAGGCCGAGCAGTCCGTGCGCGATCCGGCCGGAAAATCCCGCCTGCTGCGCGGCCACATCGTCGAGATGGATGTCGTACATATCGCCCGATACACCCGCGTAATTGACGATATGCGCTTCCGTCAACGTCATGCCCGACGTGACGAAATGATCGCCTATCTCGAGGTCGTTCAGGTCATACATGCCAGGCGCGAGCAAACGCCCGCGCTGTACGGCGGCTTCTTCGTTCTGTAATTGGGTCATGTCTTCCATCTGTCCTTGTAATGTGCCTTCAAGAAAGTCGGCGTTCAAAGTCCGAGCGTCTGCATGACGAGCCGCATTCGCTGAACCGCGAGATCGGGATTGCGCAGCAGGCCGGCCTTATCGGCGAGACGGAACACGTCCGCGAGATAAACCGGCGGACGTACGCCGTGGTGACCGCCGAGCATGAAGAAATGCGGCTGAAATCCGTTCAGGTAGGCGAGAAAGACGACGCCCGTTTTGTAGTACTGCGTCGGCATGCGAAAGATGTGGCGCGAGAGCGCCACCGTCGGCGCGAAAACCCGCTCGTATTGCGCGAGATCGCCTGCAGCGAGCGCCGCGAGCGCCTGCGATGCAGCCGGCGCGATCGCATCGAAGATGCCGAGCAACGCGTGCGAGTAACCTTCTTCATCGCCCTTGATGAGCGACGGATAGTTGAAATCGTCGCCCGTATACATCCTGACGCCTTCGGGCAGGCGTCGCCGGAAGGCAATCTCGCGGGCATCGTCGAGCAGGGAAATCTTGATGCCGTCGATCTTGCCAGCGTTCTCCGCGATGACCGTCAGGCACGCGTCGGCTGCTTCGTCGAGATTGTCGCTGCCCCAGTATCCCTTCAACTCCGGATCGAACATGTCGCCGAGCCAGTGAAGGATCACGGGCTTGTCGCACATCGCGAGCACTTCGCCATACACACGCAGATAGTCATCGCGACTTCGCGCCACGCGGGTGAGCGCGCGGCTTGCCATCAGGATCACCCGGCTGCCCGTGCGCTGAATCGCTTCGAGCTGCGTCGCATAGGCGCGGATGACGTCATCGCACGACGTGGCCGACTGCGCGGGAAGATGATCCGTGCCGCATCCCGACGCGATCCGCGCACCGGCCATGTCGCGCGTTTCCTGCATCGTCCGCTCGATGAGCTCGAGCGCCGTGTCCCATGTGAGGCCCATGCCGCGCTGCGCGGTGTCCATCGCCTCCGCGATGCCGAGCCCCTGGCCGATCAGATATCGCCGATATTCGATCGTGCGCGCCCAGTCGAGTGCGGCGGGCTGATTCAGTTCGCCGCTGCGAAGCGGATCGGCCACGACGTGCGCGGCGGAATAGGCGATGCGGTTGAATGTCGATCCCGCCGGCGCGCCGCCGATCGGATCGCCTTTGAGCGTGTAGTTTTCGAACTCGCCGGAAGCGGTCGGAAGAACGATATGCATGGTAGTCAGGTCCGGATAGGCGCGTCGAAAAGGATAGGGAACGCTGCGGGCATGTCGATGCCGAAAAACGTCGCGAACGCCGCGAGCTGCCCGTCGATCATCGGCCGTCCGTTGGTCGCGCGACAGCCGCACTGCCGCGCATGTTTCAGCAGCGGCGTTTCGGCGGGCGTCATGATGATGTCGACGACCTGCATCGCTTCGGAAAAGGCGCCAAAGGAAGCCGGCATGCCATCGCCCGGCTTCATGCCGACCGGCGAACAGTTGATGAGCAGATCCATGCCCGCGACATTCGCCGGATCGACATCGACGCGAGCCTCGCAATCCGGATAGAAGCGGTTCAGTCGCGCCGACAACTGCTCGGACAGCTCGCGCTGCGGATCGCTCAACGCGATGCTCGCCGCGCCCGCCTCGGCCAGCGCGTGCGCGACCGCGGCGCCCGCACCGCCCGCGCCGAGCTGCTTCACGCGCTGGCCGCGAACCTCGAAGCCGAGACGCGTCAGTCCCTGCACGAGGCCTGCGCCGTCGAACATATCGCCGTACCAGGTGCCATCCGGCTGCTGCCGCATCACGTTGATCGCGCCGACGCGCCGCGCCGTGTCCGACATGTCGTCGACCATCGCCATCGCGCGCACCTTGTGCGGCACGGTGACGACCAGGCCATCGAGATTGCCGAGCGCCTGAAGTCCGGCTACGGCCGGCTCGAACACGTTCACGGGCACATCGAACGGCAGGCATGTCGCATTGATGCCGCTTGCGTCGAAGAGCGCGTTCATCAGTTGCGGTGTCTTCACCTGCGTCACCGGACTGCCGACGATGCCGAAGAGGCGCGTCGATCCATCGATTCGAAGAGCTTGCAACTCGCGCTTCACCGCTCGCCCCCCGCTAACGCAGCAAGCCGCGGATGACACGGCCAGCCTTGCGACGCCATCACGGCATCGAGGCCCATGGGTTCGGGACGGAAGAGTCGCTCGTCCATCAGCTTGAGATCGGGCGAGATGACAGGGCGAAACGCCATGTGCGCGAGCACGTCGCGCTCGAGATCGATGCCCGGCGCGATCTCGATCAGTTCGAGCGCGCCGTCGATGGCGCGGAACACCGCGCGCTCGGTGACGAAGAGTGTCGTCTGCTTGCGCTCCTGCGCGAAAGGTCCGCTGTACGACACCTGCTGCAGCTTCGACACGAACTTGCGATGCGCGCCTTCCTTCAGGATCTGCAGCTTGCCGCCTTCGCAGGACACTTGCAGGTTGCCCGCCGTGAACGTGCCGCCGAAGACCATCTTGCGCGCGTTCTGGCTGATGTTGATGAACCCGCCCACGCCGATCAGCTTGTTCGCGAAGCGGCTGATATTGACGCTGCCCTGCGCGTCGATCTCGACCGCCGAGAGAAACGCGATATCGATGCCGCCGCCATCGTAGAAATCGAATTGATACGGCATGTCGACGATCGCGCTGTAGTTGCGCGCGGCGCCGGCATCGAGTCCCGCCGCGGGCGCGCCGCCGATCAGCCCTTGCTCGTTCGTCAGCACGATGTGATGCAGCACGTCCTCTTCCGCCGCGACGAGCCCGATGCCCGTGCACACGCCCGAGCCGACGTTGCACACCGCGCCCATGCTCAGTTCCATCGCGAGACGCCGCGCGATGATCTTGCGTTCGTCGAGCGGAAGGCGCGGAAAACCGCCGAGCGGAATACGCATTTCGCCGGTAAACGACGGATCGTAAGCCGTCTGATACGTCACCGGCTGATCCTCCTGAACGACGACCGCGTCGACGAGCATGCCCGGAATCTTCACCGTCTTCGCGGGCAAGGTGCCGCGCTTCGCAAGCCGCTTCACCTGCACAATCACGACACCGCCGTTGCGCTTCGTCGCCTGCGCCATCGAGAGCATGTCCGCGAAAACGGCTTCATGCTCCATCGATATGTTGCCGTCTTCGTCCGCCGTCGTGCCGCGCAGAAAAGCGACATCGACTTCGAACGGCTTGTAGAACAGCCACTCGCGGCCGTCGAGCTCGATCAGGCTGACGAGTTCGTCATCGCTCGGCGCGCCCTGAAGCCCACCGCCATTGCGCGGATCGACGAAGGTATGCAGCCCGACATGACTGACGAGCCCCGGCCGCCCCGCCGCCATCTCGCGCGTGAGCTGCGAGAGCGCGCCCTGCGGCAGTGTCCACGCTTCGACTTCCTTGTTCAGCGCCATCTGCGCGAGCGCCGGCGAATCGACCAGCGTGCCGCATACGACACGCTTGAGCAGCCCCGTATGCGCGAGCCGCGATGCGCCGCGTTCGCCGCGATCGCCGAGGCCGACCGGATGAAACGACGTGATCCGGCGCGGCTCGCCCTGCGCGAGAAAGCGCCGCTCGAGCGCCTCGATCAGCGCTTCCGGCACGGCGTGCCCGCTTCCCGATCCGCCGATCATCAAGGTATCGCCATCCTTCAGCAGGGATGCAGCCTGGTCGGCGGTCAAAATTTGCATGTCATCTACTCCGGTATTGTCTGTGTTTGCGTCGATGCCCGCATCGGCGTCAGATTGCCGAATGCGATTCCTGGAACACGGGCTGATCGTCCCGATGACGCGAGAGGCGTTTGCCGAACAGCGCCGCGATCAGCGTGAGCAGGCAGAAGACGGCGAGGAACACCATCACGTAAGTCGGCTTGCCGCCCGCGTATGCGACGAGCGCGGTCGCGATGAACGGCGTCGGCCCGCCTATCAGCGCGCCGGAAAACTCGCGGCACATCGCGATGCCGGAGAAGCGGTACTGCGTCGGAAACAGATTCGACAGGAACGCGCCCTGTGCGCCGCAGGTGCAGCCCCAGCTGATTCCATAGACCGCGCTCATCGCCATCGTGGCGAGCACGATGTCCTTCGAATCGATGGCGCGGAAGAGCGGCCACACGAGCGCGAGCGCGATCATCGCGCCGGCGGCGAACACGTTGCCGCTGCCGTATTTGTCCGCGAGCATGCCGCCGACGGGCGCGCAGAAAAGCGAGAAGCCCAGCGCGATGATCAGTACGACGAGGCTGTCAGCCTTCGCCATGCCGACCGTGTTGGTCATGTAGCTCAGCGCAAAGGTATTGAGCACATAGCTGAGCGCCTGATGGCCGCCCATCGCGAAGAAGCCGCACAGCAACTCGCGACGGCTGTTGCGAAACAGGTCCGCGACGGGCACTTTCTCGGCCTTGGCCTTCGCGCTCGCCTTCTCCATCGCGGCGACGTATTCGGGCGTTTCATCGAGCTTCGAGCGGATGTAGATCGCGACGCCGAACAGCCCGAGCGACAGGATGAACGGCACGCGCCACGCCCACGTGAACAGGATGTCTTCCGGCACGTACGAGATCATCAGGAAGGTCGCGATCGCGATCATCACGCCGAAGTTGGTCGCCGCGTTCGGAATCGACGTAAAGAACGCGCGCCGGCTCGGCGGCGTGTATTCGGCGATCAGCGTGATTGCGCCGGCGAGTTCCGCGCCGGCGCCGAAGCCCTGCATCATGCGCAGCAGCACGAGCAGGATCGGCGCGATCACGCCTGCCTGCTGCCACGTCGGCAATATGCCGAGGCCGACGGTCGCCGCGCCCATGATCGTCACGCAGAACACGAGCGCGGGTTTGCGGCCGTATTTGTCGCCGATATGCGAAATGACGATGCCGCCAACCGGCCGGATGATGAAGCCGACCGCGAAGGTCGCGAACGCCGCGAGCGTGCCCGCAAGCGACGACAACTGCGGAAAGAACAGCTTGTTGATGATGAGGCCCGATGCCGCTGCATAGAGCCCATAGTCGTACCATTCGATGATGGTGCCGAGCGTCGACGCGAACACGGCGCGTCGGATGTTCCTGCGGTCTGCGTTCTGCGCATGTGCGACTTGCATGGCGCTGTCTCCTGCTTCTCTTTGGTCTGGTTATGTTCGACGTGACGTACTTGTCCGCGAATCAGTTCCGGCTTGCGCGATTGCCGAATGCGTTGGCGCCCTCCTCGTAGTTGCCCGAGGCGAAGCACAGCGACGTCAGCTCGTTCTCGTAGCGAATGCCCTGTTCGACGCTCATCGAAAGCGATGCGCGCACGGCCGCCTTGACCGACTGCGTCGCGATCGGGCTGAACTCGGCCATCTTGCGGCACAGCGCCATCGCGGTTTCGACGACGGCCGCATCCTCGACCACCATCTCGACAAGGCCGATGCGGAGCGCCTCGTTCGCATCGATGGTGTCGCCGGTCAGCAGAAGGCGCATGGCCTGCCCGTAGCCGATGAGGCGCGGCAGCATTTGCGACGCACCGCCGCCGCCGACCCAACCGCGCACCACTTCAGGCGCGCCGAACGTCGCGCTTTGTCCCGCGACGCGGACATCGGCGCCAAGCATCATTTCCAGGCCGCCGCCCAGCACCCAGCCTTTCAATGCCGCGACGACGGGCTTGGTGAATTCGCGCACGACCATCGCGTAATCGGTGCGGGCGCGAAACTCCCACGTCGTGCGATACGTCTTGAGCGAATGGAGATCGCTTCCCGCGCTGAATGCGCGCTCGCCTTCGCCGCGCAGCAGCACCGCGCGGATCGCTTCGTCACGCTCGATGTCCTGCCGGATGCCGGCGAGCGTCTGCGTCATCTCGGGCGTGATCGCGTTCATCTTCTCCGGTCGATTGATGACGATCTCCGCGACCGCGCCGTGTTTGCGCACCACCATGTGTTCCTGCATCGCGCCTCCTTTTTTTTCACTGCCGAAGCAGTGTTGTCCCATTCGAGTATTCCCTTATACTTACTTACTAGTAAGTACGTTGAGTGGACATTAACATCATTTCCGGGCACTACGCAACGAGATTTTCGGGAGGCGAAAAATGGAACGCGCGCAGTCGTTTGCGGAGAAGGCGGCGAAGAGATCGACAAATGGGGGTCGTGTAAAATCAACCGCAAATTCCGCAGCATCCCCGTCCGTTGCTTCGCCTCGTTCGAGGCCGAGCCGGCAGTCCGATCCCCACCGAGATGAACCGTTGAGTCAGAACGACAAGACCGACAAAACAAGCGCCGCGCCCAAAAAATCTCCGATGTACGACAGCATCAAGGATCTGGCGAAGAAGCTCCTGATCGCGCACGGCTATCACAAGACAACGTTTGGCGTGATCGCCAAGGAGCTCGGCATCACGACCACCAACATCCACTATCACTTCGGCAACAAGAACAGTCTCGTCGAGGAAGTGGTGAAGGAATACGTGGCCGGCGCCACCGCGGGACAGAAGAAAATCTGGCTCGACGAAACGCTGTCGCTGCGAGAGAAGCTGCAGGCGGAAGTCGCCTACAACCGCAATCTGTTCCGCAAATACAATCCCGGCGGCAAGACGCGCAGGCCGTGGAGTCTGATTGGCCGGCTGCGCCTGGAAAGCGACGTCCTGACCGACGAGGCGCGCGCGGCGCTCGCGGGCTTCACGACCGAGATCCACGCGGCCGTCGAAGTCGCCGTCGAGCATGCGAGCCGCACCGGCGAGCTGAAGCGCGACACGCCGAAGGAAGACCTGATCTTCCTGCTCACGCACCTCGTCGACAGCCTGTCGGTATTCGCACAGGACGCGGGCGGCTTCGAGCGTGTCGAACAGTTCATGAACTCTTTCTCCGTCGTGGTGCTCGCGAAATACACCAAGTGAATCTTTCCCGTCGATGTCATCGGCGGCTGGACAATTAGATCGATCTACCTTATTGTCTTTCAACGGAGACAATAGACATGAACGAGACCGGTTTCAAGCTCGCAGTCGTCGGCGCGGGCATGGCATCCGCGCCGCATCTGGCGAGTCTGCTGGCCTTGCAGGACCGCGCGACCGTTCGGTATGTCGTTGCGAGGTCGCGGGAACGCGCAAGCGCTTTCGCCCGACAATTGCCGCATGCGCGCGTCACGCTCGATCTCGACACCGCGCTCGCCGATGACAACGTCGACGGCGTGCTGCTGCTGACGCCGCCGAACACGCATCTCGAACTCGGCGCGATGATCGCGGCGGCGGGCAAACATCTGCTGGTCGAGAAGCCCATCGACGTCACCACGTCCCGCGCGCGCGAGCTGGTCGCGCTATGCGAGCAACGCGGCATCGTCGCGGCTGCGGTGCTGCAACATCGCACGCGCGACGCAGCGCGCAAGCTCCGTCAATTGCTCGACGCGGGCGCGCTCGGCGACATCCACAGCGCGAGCATCGCCGTTCCGTGGTGGCGTCCGCAGTCCTATTACGACGAACCCGGACGCGGCACGCGCGAGCGCGACGGCGGCGGAGTGCTGATGACGCAGGCCATCCATACGCTCGATCTTTTCTTGTGGCTGGTCGGCCTTCCCGACGAAGTGTTCGCCTACGCGATCACGAGCCGCGCGCACCGCATGGGATGCGAGGACACCGTCGCGGGCGTCATGCGATACCGAAGCGGCTGCGTCGCGTCGCTGCACGCCAGCACGGCCATCTTTCCCGGCTTTTCCGAACGCATCGAATTGAGCGGCAGCAACGGCAGCGCGACGCTCGGCGGCGGCAGGCTCGTCGTGCAGTACATGGACGGCACCACGCTCGACGAAGGCGAAACCGCTTCGCTCGGTTCAGGCGCGAACCCGATGGCCTTCTCTCATCACGCCCATCAGGCCGTGATCGCCAATTTCATCGACGCCGCCACGCACGGAATCGAGCCGGTCGCGTCATTGCGCAGCGCCTTGAATGCGCATCTGCTGATCGACGCGCTGATCGCCTCGTCGGATGAGCATCGACTCATGATCGTCAACCCGGACTCGTCATCATGACTTTCGCACTGAACGCCGCTGTTTCCGGAGACACGCGCCTCTTCGCCATCGTCGGCGATCCGATTGCGCAAGCGCGCTCGCCGCTCGTCTTCAACGAGATATTCCAGCGCATGGGCGTGAACGCGGTGCTCGTGCCGATGCAGATTCCCGCCGCGTCGCTCGCGACCGCCATCGCGGGGCTGAAGACGATCGGCAATCTCGATGGCATCGTCGTCACGGTGCCGCACAAGATATCGATGACCGGCCTCGTCGACCGGCTCCTGCCGATTGCGCGGAAAGTGGGCGCGATCAATTGCATGCGCCGCGTCGAATCGGGCGAATGGGTCGGCGAGATGTACGACGGCGAAGGCTTCACGCGCGGACTGCGAAAACAGGGCCACGAGCCGCGCGGCATGTCGGTGTTTCAGGCGGGCGCCGGCGGAGCCGGAAAAGCGCTCGCGCATGCGCTGTCCAGCGCGGGCGTGAAAGCGCTGCAATTGATCGATGTGGATCGCGCGAAGCAGGACGCGCTGATCGCGGAGCTTGCGCACGCTTATCCCGATGTGAACGTCTCGGCCGGAAGCGCCAGTCCCGCGGATGTCGATATGGTCGTCAACGCGACGCCGTGCGGCATGGCGGCCGGAGATCCGTTGCCGTTCGACATCGCGCGGCTCGACCGCCGCGTGCTGGTGGCGGACATCATCATGAAGCCTGAACGCACACAACTGCTCTGTCAGGCCGAAGAACGCGGCCACCGCATCCATCTCGGGCGTCATCTGCTGGAGAATCAGGCGGAGATCGTCGCCGAGTTCTTCGGCATCGCGCATGGCTGACCGGAAGACGGATCTCGCGGCCGATTCGGATACACTCCGGGCATACGACTCATCGACCGTTCCAATGACCCGAGGCAAACCAGGTTCTCCCGTCACGCTGCTGGATATCGCAAACGATCTCGGCCTGTCCCGCGCAACGGTCTCGCTCGTGCTGCGCAACAGCCCGCGCATCTCCGAAGCCACGCGCGAGCGCGTGCTGGAAGCGTTCAAGCGCAAAGGCTACGTCTACAACCGCCATGCGGCGGGCATGCGCAGCAATCAGACGAACACCGTCGGCGTCGTCGTCAACGACCTCGCCAATCCGTATTTCACGATGCTCGTCCGCTCCATCGAGGCGAGCCTGAGCACGCAAGGGTTCATCACGCTGCTGGGCAACACCGACGAATCGCTCGAACGCCAAGGCCGCTTTCTCGATACCGTGCGGCAGCACAATATCGACGGTCTCATCGTCTGTCCGACCGAATCGACGACGGCCGCGCAGATGCGTCAGGTGCTCGCGTGGGGCATTCCGTGCGTCTTCGCTTCGCGTTACGTGCCGGGCCTCAAGGCCGATTACGTCGGCGTGGACAATCGTCGCGGCATGGCGCTCGCGACCTCGCATCTGATTTCGCTCGGGCACACACGCATCGCGATGATCGGCGGCGTGATGCGCGCGTCGACCGGCAGCGACCGCGCCGAGGGCTATCGCGACGCGCTGCGCGACGCGAAGATCAAACTCGACGAACGGCTGCTCGTGCCGTCGCCGCTCACGCGTCACGACGGAAAGCGCATC
This sequence comes from Caballeronia sp. LZ008, assembly GCF_031451435.1. Lineage (NCBI taxonomy): Bacteria > Pseudomonadati > Pseudomonadota > Betaproteobacteria > Burkholderiales > Burkholderiaceae > Caballeronia > Caballeronia sp. LZ008. The sequence goes on from NZ_JARUXK010000004.1 coordinate 1,363,871, forward strand.
ATCACCGAACTGCTTGCGCTGAAGAATCCGCCGACGGCCGTCGTATGCGGCAACGACATTGTCGCGTTCGGCGTGATGCTCGGACTGCGCGCCCACGGCATCGAGCCTGGCGCAGACTTCGGCGTCGTAGGCTTCGACGACGTGCCGGAAGCCGAACTCTGGGAGCCGCCGCTGACCACGGTCCAGGTCTTGCAGGACGACATCGGCCGCGCCGCCGCCGATCTGCTGCTCAAGCGCATGACGGAGCCTTCGCGGACGCCCACGCGCATCGTCTCGGAGCCGGTTCTCGTCATCCGCGGAACCTGCGGCGCGCGCAAATAAGCGCTTCATACCCGGACGTGCTCCGTTCGGGTTTCCCTTATAAAAATCTCCTTGCACCGTATCCGCGCAGCTTTTACCCTGTAGTAGATCGATCTAACAGATTTTCGCAGTCGCATCGGCAGCGTCTCTTCGCGCCTTTTTCGTCGCAATGCAATATGGACATCAGACCCATAGGAGTCCGAGACATGCATGACTATCTGCTTTCTCGCCGCAAGATTTTGATGCTCACGGCTGCGTCGGCGGCCGCGGGTTGCCTGCCGCGCCTGGCGAGCGCCGACACCCCGACGATCCGCATCGGCGATGTCGTCGACCGCCACAATCCCGAGGTCATCACCGAGAATCTGATGGCCAAGCGTCTGAAGGAAACGACCGGCTTCGACGCGCGCGTATTTCCGGACGGCGTGCTCGGCTCCCACACGCGCATGAACGAGCAACTGCGCAACGGCACGCTCGAAGTCACGGTGACCAACGTGGCGGATCTGGAAGGCTACGACAAGCGTCTCGGACTCTTCGCGATGCCCTTCGCGTTTCCCGACCGGAAGTCGCTCTTCGCGGCTCAGGACGGTGCGCTCGGCAAGGCCTATGCGGGCATCCTCGACAATCTCGGCTTCGTGCTGCTGGGCTGGTTCGACTCGGGCTTGCGCAGCGTCTACAACCGCACGCGTCCGATCAACGAACCCGGCGATCTGAAGGGCCTGAAGATCCGTACGCAAGGCAATCAGATCATGATCGCGACGTTCAACCAGCTCGGCGCACAGGCGACGCCGCTCGACACGACGCAGATCTATTCCGCGTTGCAGCAGGGCGTCGTCGATGGTGCGGAGAACTCGGTGACGTTCTTCGTTCAGCAGCATCACAGCGAGGTGGCGAAGCACTACTCGTACACGAATCACTTCTTCTCGATCGATCCGATGCTCGCCAGCAAGAAGTGGTTCGACTCGCTCGACCCCAAGAAACAGGACGCCGTGAAGGAAGCCGCCGCGCAGGCTCAGCAGCACGAACGCGATCTGTGGCTGGCTTCCGATGCGAAGTATCTGGCCGAAGCGAAGAAGGCGGGCGTGGCGTTCAACGACGCGAATCTTCCCGCGTTCCAGGCAGCGGTCAAGCCGATCTATACGAAGTACCGCGCCAACTTCGCCGAACTGGGCACCTACCTGCCCGCCCTCGGATAACCGCCGGAGGTTCCCGACATGAAACCCGATCCGCGTTCGCGCGAGCCACGGGACAGCATCAACAAGGTTGCGGCGTTGCGCGTGCTCGCGAGCGTCGAAGACCTGCTGATAGCGGTCCTGGTTTTCGCGATCTTCTGCGTCGTTCTTGCGGGCATCCTGTCCCGCTTCGTCTTCCACGTCTCGCTCTCGTGGAACATCGAGGTCAGCGTCACGTTGATGATCTGGATGACCTTCATCGGCATCGCGGTCGGGGTGCGCGACAAGGTGCACGTCGCTTTCGAACTCTTCGAAGACAAGCTGAGCGGCCGATGGCTCGCGCTGGCGTCATTCGCGCAGATGCTGTTGATGGGCTTCCTGCTCGTGGCGCTCACTTGGGGCGGCTGGCAGTTCATGCAGCTCGGGCTCAACCAGATGACGCCGAGCGGCATCCCGCAATGGATATCGTTCGCCGCGATTCCCGCCGGCAGCGCGCTGGGTCTGCTGCATCTCGCGGCGCACGCATGGGACCTGGCCGCCCACGCTAACCTCGAAAGCGCGCAACACGGCCACGGCCATACCGAGACGAGGACGCAATGATTCTGACCGTCGGACTGCTCGCGCTATTCGTCGTCGCCGGCGCGCCGATCATCGCTTCGCTGGGCGCGGTCGGCACCATCGACGGCCTGATGCAAGGCCTGCCGCTGACCAACATCGCGCAGGCGATGTATCACGGCGTCGATTCGTTCACGCTGCTCGCCGTGCCGCTGTTCATCCTCGCCGGAGAAATTCTCTTTCATTCGGGCTCGGCCGGGCGCCTCGTCAACTTCATGAATCTGCTGGTGGGCCGCGTGCCCGGCGGGCTCGGCGTTTCCGCCGTCGCCTCGACGATGGTCTTCTCCGGCTTGAGCGGCTCCGTCAACGCGGATGCGGCCGCGATCAGTTCGGCGATGCTGCCGTCGATGGAAAAAGCCGGCTATCGCAAGGAATGGTCGTCCGCGATTATCGCGGCGGCGGCCGGCACGGGCATTCTGATTCCGCCGTCGATCACGATCATCGTGCTGGCGACGGTCGCGAACATGTCGGTCACGAAGCTCTTTCTCGCGGCGACGCTGCCTGCCCTGCTGGTCGGCATCACGAAGATGCTCATCATCATGTATCGCGCGCGCTCCGAGCCGCCGGTCGCGCCGGTCCACTTCAGCGTGCGCGAGCTCGGCCGCGCGTTCATGCTCGCGATCCCCGCGCTCGGTGCGCCGATCATCATCCTGGGCGGGATCTTCATGGGCTTCTTCACGGCGACCGAGTCCGCTGCGGCGGCGGTGGCCTACGTGACGATCATCACGCTCGTGCAGCGATCCATTCCGAACCGCGCATGGCTCGGCATTCTGATCAAGGCGGGCCGCACCAGCGCAATCGTGCTGTCGCTCGTCGGCGTCGCGCAGATTCTCGGATACATGCTGGCGTACAACTCGGTCGGCGAGCAGGTCGCCGAATTCGCTACGCAACTGACCGGCAACAAGTTCGTCTTCACGGTGTTCATCGTGGTCGTGTTCTGGCTGCTGGGCGCGTTGCTCGACGGCATTCCCGCGCTCATCCTCCTGATTCCGCTATTCCTGCCGATCGCGCAGGACGCCGGCTTCAGCGACATCCATTTCGCGATTCTCGCCATCGCCATCGTCGGCATCTCGCTCGTGACGCCGCCGATCGGCACGGCCTGCTTCATCGTCACCGGCGTCGCCAACATCCGAATGGTGAATCTTGTGCGGCCCATGCTGCCATTCATGGCCATCATGTTCGTGACCATCCTGCTGCTGGCTTTCGTGCCGGCGTTCTCCGAATGGCTACCTCATCTCCTGTACTGACGCCGCGCCGCGCCCCGCCGCTCGCGCTCGTCACCGGCGCGCGCCGCGGCATCGGCGCGAGCATCGCGATCGAGCTGGCGACGCGCGGGTTCGATCTCGCGCTGATCGACATCGATGACGACAACGCGAACAAAACGATGGCCGCCGTCGAAGCGCACGGCGCGCGCGCACGCTTTTACCGGCACGATCTCGCCGATAGCGCCGCCCATCGCGCGCTCGTCGAGCGCATCGTTTCGGACTGCGGGCCGATCACCTGTCTCGTCAACAACGCGGGCGTCTCGGCCGGGCAGCGCGGCGATCTGCTGGAGGTAGACGAGCAGTCCTATGACCGCGTCGTCGATATCAACATGCGCGGCACGTTCTTTCTCACGCAGGCCGTGGCGCGCCACATGGCCGCGATCGGCAGCGAAGATTCGCGCAGCATCGTCTCGGTGTCGTCGGTCAGCGCCGAACTCGCGTCGACGGAGCGCGGCGAATACTGCATGTCGAAGGCCGGGCTGGGCATGCTCACCAAGCTGTTCGCGCTGCGCCTCGCGCCGCTCGCAATCGGCGTATTCGAAGTGCGCCCCGGCATCATCCGCACGCCGATGACGGAAGGCGTCGCCGCGCGCTACGACGAACGCATCGCCGGCGGCATCGTCCCGATGAAGCGCTGGGGCGCGCCGCAGGACGTCGCGTCGGCCGTCGCGGCGCTCGTCTGCGGACAGATGGCGTTCGCGACGGGCAGCGTGCTCAACGTCGACGGCGCGCTCTCCGTTCCGCGCCTGTGACCACGACGACCGAGGAACCATCGATGGGACACATTCTCTCGCGTCGCGAAGATGCCGTGCTCGTGCTGGAACTCAGCAATCCGGGCAAGGCCAACGCGCTCGACTTCGCGATGCTGGCCGCGCTCGACGAGCAGATCGCGCAAATCAACCGGGACGACGGCATTCGCGCCGTCGTGCTGCGCGGCACGCCGGGCGGCGTGTTTTCGTCCGGCGCCGACATCCGCGAATGGTCGGCGCTGAGTCCGGAGACATTCGCGACGCAATGGGTCGGCGAAGGCAACGCGGTGTTCCGGCGCTTCGAACGGCTGCGCTGCCCGACCGTGGCCGTCATCGAAGGACTGTGCTTCGGCGGCGGCCTGGAACTCGCGCTGTGCTGCGATCTGCGGCTCGCTGGCACCGGCGCGCGCCTGCGCTTTCCGGAAGTTTCCATCGGCGCCATTCCCGGCTGGGAGGGCGGCGACCGCTTGCAGCGCATCGCGGGCCGCGGGCGCGCGCTCGAAGCGGTGCTGCTGTCGCAGGAGATCGATGCATCGACCGCGCTGCAGTGGGGCATCGTCAATGCGGTCTGCGCGCCGCAGGAAGTCGAAGCGCAGTTGCAGGAATGGACCGCGCGCCTGTGCCGCGTATCGCCGCGCGCCGCCGCGCTCGCCAAGGCGCTGATCGTCGATGACCACGACGATCCGCACGCAGCCTATACATCGGCCGCGCTCGCGGTCCGCTCCAGTCCCGACGCGGAGCTCGGCATCCGCGCCTTTCTCGCGAAGACGGCCGCCGTCTTCTGATGTCACGACACCATGAACATACTTTTCCAACGCACGCATCAACGATCTTTCGGCACCTGGCCGCTCAACGGACAGCAACTGCGCGACGCGCTGACGGACGCGATCGAAACCGGCTATCGCGCGATCGATACCGCGCAGCTCTACGACAACGAACTCGGCGTCGGCTCGTCGCTGCGGGCGATCGGCATCCCGCGCGACGAGTTGTGCATCACGACCAAGATCGCGCCCGCCAACGATTCCGACGAACGTTTCATGCCGTCGCTGCGCGAAAGCCTCGAGAAGCTGAAGATCGAGCAGGCCGACGTCCTGCTGCTGCACTGGCCGCCCGCGGACGGCAACGTCGCGCCTTCCGTGCGGCGCCTCGAAGAAGCGGCGCGCGCGGGCCTGACGCGTCATATCGGCGTCAGCAACTTCAACGCCGCGATGATGCGCGCCGCGAAAGCCGCGACCGCGCTGCCGCTCGTCACCAATCAGGTCGAGTTCCATCCGCTCTTGAATCAGCGTGTGCTGATGGATACCGCCATCGAGACCGGCATTCCGCTTTCGTCGTACTGCTCGGTCGCGCGCGGCGAAATCTTCAACTATCCGCTTTTCGACGAAATCGGTGCGCGCTACGGCAAGTCGGGTGCGCAGGTGGCGCTGCGCTGGATTCTCCAGAAAGGCGTCCCGATCAACACGATGTCGACGCAGCGCAGGAACATCGAGGCCAACTTCGACGTGATGGACTTCACGCTGTCGAGCATCGACATGCATCGCATCGACGCGCTGAACGACACCAATTACCGCATCGTCAATCGCGAACGGGTGCCGTATGCGCCCGAGTTCGACTGATAAGGAACCGCATGAGCCATCCCCTGCTCTTCGACGAGATCGAGCCCGGCCTCGGCTTCACGACGTCGGGCATCGTCGTCACCGAAAGCCATGTCGTGCAGTTCGCGGGCATCTCGGGCGATTTCTTCGATGTCCACATGGACGACGAATTCGCCCGCGATGTCGGCTTTCCCGGCCGCGTCGCGCACGGTCTGCTGTGCCTCGCCATGCTCGACGGCCTCAAGAACCGCGCGGCGACGCGCTTTGCCGCCGTCGCGACGCTCGAGTGGACGTATCGCTTTCACAAACCGGTGCTGATCGGCGACCGCGTCCAGGGGCGCATCCGCGTGCTGGACAAGCGTCCGACGCGCCGCTCCGATCGCGGCATCGTGCGTTTGCAGGTCGAAGTACACAACCAGGACGGCGTGCTGATCCAGGACGGAATCAACGTGCTGATGGTCCGCGCGGGCGCACGGACGGACAACGAGAACCGATGAAATGAAGCGTGCACACCTGACCGATGCGGATTTCATGGCGGCGGCGATCTTCGACGGCGCGGTCGTCGTATTGAGCGGCTCGGGCGGCGGACTCGTCGAACCCGATCACATCACGGAAGCCATCGAGCGCCGCTTTCTCGCGACGGGCCATCCGCGCGATCTCACGCTGATCCACGGCCTCGGCATCGGCGACGGCGTCAAGAGCGGCATCAGCCGCTTCGCGCACGAAGGCATGGTGAAGCGCGTGATCGGCGGCCACTGGACCTGGTCCAAGCCGATGCAGAAGCTCGCGCGCGAGGAACGCATCGAGGCCTACACCCTGCCCGCCGGCGTGATCCAGACGCTGATCCGCGAAGCCGGCGCGGGCCGCCACGGGCTCGTCACGCACATCGGCCTCGATACCTTCGCCGATCCGCGCCACGGCGGCGGGCGCGTCAACCTGCGCGCGCGGGACGATCTCGTCGAAGTCGTCACGCTGGGCGGCAAGGAACTGCTCTGGTACAAGCCCTTCGAAATCGACTTCGCGATCGTGCGCGGCACCACGGCGGACATGCAGGGCAATCTGACATCGCGCGAAGAGCCGGCCGATATCGACGCTTTCGCCGCCGCGCTCGCCGCGCACAACCGCGGCGGCCGCGTGTTCGCGCAGGTGCGCGACGTATGCGCCACGCCGATCACGCCGGCGCGCGCGGTCACCGTGCCGGGCGTTCTCGTCGACGATATCTGCGTGTACGCGGATCAGAAGCAGACGACCACCGGGCACTACGATCCGGCCATCAGCGGCGAAGCGCCCGCGCCCGACACGCGCATGCCGCCGCCGCTGCCCGAGGGCATCCGCTACATCATCGCGAAACGCGCCGCGAAGGAGCTGGAACCCGGCGCGTGCGTCAACTTCGGTTACGGTTTGCCCGATGGCATTCCCGCGGTGGCGCATGCGGAAGGCGTGGACATCAGCTGGACCGTGATCGAGCAGGGATCGCACAACGGCGAACTGCTGGGCGGCGATCTGTTCGGCGCCACGCGCCATGCGAGCGCGATCCTCAAGTCCACCGATCAGTTCGACCTGTTCAGCGGCGGCGGCATCGATATCGCGTTCCTCGGCATGGGCGAACTCGACGCGCAAGGCAACGTCAACGTCTCGTGGCTGGGGGAGAACATCGTCGGGCCGGGCGGCTTCGTCGACATCACGCAGCGCACGCGCAAGGTCGTCTTTTGCGGCACGTTCGAGGCGAAGGGGCTTGAAGTCGAGCTGGAAGACGGGCAAGTGCGCATCCGGCGTCACGGCGCGGTCCCGAAGCTGGTCGAGCAAGTGCGTCACATCACGTTCAGCGGCAAGCGCGCCCGCGCGGACGGCCAACAAGTGCTTTACGTCACCGAGCGTGCCGTCTTCGAACTCGCGCCCGAAGGCTTGCGGCTGATCGAAATCGCGCCGGGCGTCGACCTCGTTCGCGACGTGCTCGAACGTATGCCCTTCGAAGTCTCGTTGCATCCGTCGCTGCGTGTCGCCGCGACCAGTGCTGACTAAAACTCGAATCGGAGAGATCGATGGACTTCACGCTGAGCGACACGCAGAAAATGATGATCGAGACCGCGCGCCGCTTCGTCCGGTCCGAGTTGCAGCCGCTCGAACAGCAAGTGGAAGAGGAAGGCGCGCTCGCGCCCGAGATCGCCCGCGACTTGCAGGCGCGGGCGCGTGCGCTGGGTCTTTATGCGGTGAACATGCCCGCCGAACTCGGCGGCGGCGGACTGAACACGGTCGATTCGATGCTATGCGAGGAGCAGTTCGGCCACAGCTCCGACATACTCGTGCGGCGCGCGTTCGGCAACGTCTACGACGCGCTGCTCGCCTGCGAAGGCGAACAGATCGACCGCTGGCTGAAACCGGCGATTGCCGGCGCGCGAACCTGCGGCCTCGCGATCACCGAAACGGGCGCGGGTTCGGACGCCCAGGGCATCGAAACCACGGCGCGCAAGACGTCGTTCGGCTGGGCGCTGAACGGCAGCAAGCACTTCATCAGCGATGCGCAATGGAGCGATTTCTTTCTCGTCTCGGCCCGCACCGGCGAGAAGGAAATCTCGCTCTTCGCGGTCGACAAGAATCTTCCGGGTTTCACTGTCGGCCGCGATCAACGGATGATGGGTCTTCGCGGCACGCCGCACCACGAACTCTTCTTCGACGACGTCCCGCTAGAGCCGATGGCCCTCATCGGACGACAGGGCGAAGGCTTCAAACTCGCGATGAACATGCTCGGCCGCGTGCGCCTCGCGTTGATCGGCGCGCGCGGCATCGGCAAGGCGACGCACGTGCTCGAAATGATGATCGAGTACGCCGGCGAACGGCGGCAGTTCGGCACGCGCATCGGCGATTTTCAAATGATCCAGCAACTCATCGCGGACAGCGTGATGGAGATCAACGCGGCGCGGCTGATGCTGCTCAACACCGCGAGCATGATGGACGCGGGACAGGACGCGCGCGACTGGATTTCAATGGTCAAGGTGCAGGCTTCCGAGACGCTTGGGCGCGTCGTCGATCGCGCGGTGCAGGTCTTCGGCGGCATGGGCTTCTGCAAGGAGCTGGCCATCGAACGCTATTACCGCGATGCGCGCGTCTATCGCATCTTCGACGGCACCTCGGAGATTCATCGCGGCATCATCGCCCGCAACGCGATGAAGCGCGGCGCAGCGCTGTTCGACCTTCATCGATAAAAACATGAGAAAGCTCATTACCGCGGACGCGGCGGCCAGGCTCGTGCGAACCGGCGATGTCGTCAGCATCAGCTCGTCCAGCGCGCTCGGCTGCCCCGACAAGATTCTCGCGGCCATCGGCGAGCGCTTCGAGCGCGAGGGACAGCCGCGCGACCTCACGACGCTGAACCCGATCGCCGCGGGCGACATGTACGGCGTCAAGGGCATCGATCATCTCGCCCGGCCCGGGCTGCTCGCGCGCACGTTCGCGGGCTCGTATCCGAGCGGCCCGTCGTCGCTGCCGATGCCGAACATCTGGCGCATGATCGCCGACAACGAAATCGAGGCCTACAACGTTCCGAGCGGCATCCTGTTCGACATGCACCGCGACGCCGCCGCGAAGCGTCCCGGCGTGCTGACCAAGGTCGGAATGGGCACGTTCGTCGATCCCGATTTACAGGGCTGCGCGATGAACGCCGCCGCCGCCGCGCGTCCGGTCGTGCGCAAGGTGTCCTTCGATGGCGATGACTGGCTCTACTTCCCGGCGATCGCGCCGCGCGTGGCGATCATCCGCGCGACCACGGCCGACGAAGCGGGCAATCTCGGCTACGAACACGAAGGCGCGCTGCTGGGCGGCATCGATCAGGCGCTGGCCGCGCGCAACAACGGCGGCATCGTGATCGCGCAGGTCAAGCGCGTGGTGAAATCCGGCACGCTGCGGCCGCACGACGTGCGGGTGCCCTGCAATCTGGTCGATTACGTCGTGGTCGATCCGGACCAGTGGCAGACCACGCAGACGCCCTACGATCCCGCGATCAGCGGCGAAATCACGCTTCCGATGGATTCCTTCGAGCCGACGCCGTGGGGACCGGAGAAGGTCATCGCCCGCCGCGCCGCGATGGAGCTCGCGCATGGGTACGCGGCCAATCTGGGCTTCGGCATTTCGGCCAATGTCCCGCGCATCCTGCTCGAGGAAGGCTTGCACGGCGAAGTGACGTGGGCGATCGAACAGGGCGCGGTCGGCGGCATGCCTTTGCTCGGGTTCGCTTTCGGTTGCGCATCGAACGCGGACGCGATCGTCGCGTCGCCGAATCAGTTCACGTATTTTCAGGGCGGCGGCTTCGACATCGCACTGCTGTCCTTTCTGCAAGTCGACGCCGATGGCAGCGTGAATGTCTCCCGGCTCGCGTCGAAACCGTATCTGACGGCGGGCTGCGGCGGTTTCGTCGATATCACCGCTCATGCGCGCCGCATCGTGTTCTCGGGCTTTTTCACCGCGGGCGCGCAGGTGGAAGTCGGCGGCGGCAGGCTCGCGATCGTCAAGGAAGGCCGCACGCGCAAGTTCGTCCGGACGGCCGAGCAGATCACGTTCAGCGGCCGCGTGGGGCGCGAGCGCGGGCAGCGCGTGACCTACGTGACCGAACGCTGCGTCATCGATCTTCTCGATGACGGGCTGACCGTGCGCGAGATCGCTCCCGGCGTGGATTTGCAGCGCGACATTCTGGATCAGGCCGAGGTTGCGCTAAAGGTCGCCTCGGATCTGCGTCAGATGGATGCAGCGCTTTTCACCGATGCGCCTTTCGGACTCCGGCTCAAACCTCGCGAAGGACGCCATGACTGATCGCTTCGTTTCCATCGTTCGCGATGCGGCTGTCGCCATCGTCACGCTGAACCGGCCGGACAAGCTCAATGCGCTGACGCCCGCCATGCTGGATCAACTCGAAGATGCGGCCCGCGCGATCGAAGCCGACGATGAGACGCGCGTCGTCATCCTCGCGGGCGGCGGCGTGAAGGCGTTCTGCGTCGGCGCGGACATCAACGAATGAGCCGCGCTCAGGCCGCTGGACATGTGGCGCCACTGGGTGCGGCGAGGTCATCAGGTCTTCGACCAATGGGCGCGGCTGCGTCAGCCCGTGATCGCGGCGATCAACGGTCATGCCTTCGGCGGCGGGCTGGAACTGGCGATCACGGCCGACGTGCGTATCGCGGCCGAAGAGGCCCGTTTCGCGCTGCCGGAGGCATCGATCGCGACTTGCCCCGGCTGGTCGGGCACGCAGCGGCTCGTGCGTCTGACCGGCGCGAGCCACGCAAAATTCCTCGCCTTGAGCGGCGCGCGCGTGACGGCCGCGGACGCGCGGGCGTGCGGCCTTGTGCACGAGGTCGTGCCGCAGGACCGCGTGCTGGAACGTGCGCATCGACTGGCGCTGGACATGACGGCGCGCGCGCCGGTGGCGCTGCAACTGACCAAACAGTTGCTCAACGCCGCCAGCGGCGAGGAAACCTGCTCGACTCTCGAAGCGATGGCGGGCGCGCTCGCCGCGAGCACCGAGGATGCCGCGGAGGGCATCCGCAGTTTTAGCGAGAAGCGGCCGCCGATTTACGTCGGACGTTGATGCTCAACAGCACTCGAACAGGCGCTCGCGGCAGATCCGCAACGTCTCGTCGGCCGGGCGCGCCCACCAGTCGAGCCGGGAAAAAATCTCCACTTCGACGGGACCGTCGTAACCGGCGGCTTCCACCGCCGCGCGCAGCCGCTTGAGATCGATGACGCCATCGCCCATCATTCCGCGGTCCTGCAACGGATCGCGGGTTTCGACCAGCCAGTCGCATACGTGCAGCGCGAGGATCCGGTCGCCCGCGCGCGCGATGGCGGGCATCAGCGCCGGATCCCACCAGACATGGTAAGCGTCGATGGCCACGCCGAAGCCTCCCTCGCGCGACGGGTCCAGCCGGTCGCACCAGTCCAGCGCCTGGTCGAGCGTATTGAGCAGGCTGCGATCGGCCGCGTACACCGGATGCAAGGGCTCGAGCGCGACGCGCACGCCTGTTTCGTTCATCGTCGGCTGCAAGGCGGCGAGACCGTCGAGAATCTGCTCGCGTGCATCGTCGATATCGCGCGAACCGGGCGGCAATCCGCCGACGACGGCGACGAGCATCGGCGCGCCCAGCACGGCCGCGGTCTCCAGCGCGCGGCGGTTGGAATCGATCGCGGCGCGACGGCCCGCGGCGTCGTTGGCCGCGAAATACGCCGTGCGGCAATACGCGCCGACCTTCAGGCCGGCCGCGCGGATCGCACTGGCGGCTGCTTGCGGATTGTTCTCGTCGATTTCCTGACGCCACGGCGTGATCCAGCCGAAGCCCTGTTCGGCGATGCGTCCGGCCGTGACTTCGATCGGCTCGCGATAGCCGAGCGTGCCCGTGTTGATGCAGCAGAGATCGCCGCGCCCGTTAAGTTCACGCATGGTTCACCTCAGAAACGTTGGATCATCGGGCCGCCGTCGACGCAGCCATCGTGCGGATCACGCGGGCCACGTGTGCCCGCGAGGCCGAGCGCGGCGGCCGCGTCGGGGTCACGTTATCGGCGAGTAGATTGTTCGTGCGTCGACCTGGGCGGGGCGGTCAGGGCACGCTCGGCCTGGTCAAAAGACTCTAAGGCAAGTAGATCGATCTAGCAAGTGCTATGCGGCCGCGTTACGTTCAGCGGCATCGGATCGTGCGCGGTGAAACGCTGATCTGCGAATTTCGCGCGACGCGCGCGCTGTGTGTCAAACAAGCCGATGGAAAGCTGAAAGCCGTCGAGATTCCCGACTTCATCCGTGCGGCGTGCGCGTGAAAGCATGTGACTGCCGTCCTTCAGGCAGAGCGCTCGCTTCCATCGGAGGCTGGCGGCGCTTTCACGAAGCTCGCGATGCTCGCGTCATATCTCGATCCGTTTCCGCCCAGTGCGACGGTCGCTCGCCGCGCGCTATCGAGCAACATCGCCAATGCTGCATCGATGACCGCCGGAGCATCGAAACGGCCCTTTGGTCCTGAAAGCGTCAACGCGCCCTGCAACTCGCCGGTCGAATTGAACACGGGCACCGAGGCCGATGCCGTTTCCGGATCCCTCTCGCCAAACGAGGTGGCCCATAGCCGTTCGCGGATCTCTTGCCAGCGCGGATCCTGTGTCTCCGAGAACGCGAGCAGGACTTTGCCGGAGGCGCCCTTATCGATCGCGAACTCCTCTCCGACGCGAATCGATACCCGAACGCTGCGGCTAGGTTCGACGCGATACAACACGAGACGTTGATCGCCCTGGCGTACGTAGAAACTGGCCGTTTCGCCCAAGTCCCGGCTCAACTGCTGAAGCAACGGTTCGATCACAGGCCCCACCTGAAACGACCGCTGATAGAGCGTCGCAAGCCGCAACGGCTGATGACCGATTGCGTATTGCCCGTCGCTCAGCTTCCGGATGAATCCGCCATGCTCCAAAGCGCCGAGCAGTCTCAAAACCGTACTCTTATAAAGCTCGGTCCGGCGTGAAAGCTCGGTCAGGGTCAGCCGGTCGTCGGTCGGCCCGAAGGCATTGAGTATGGCGAACGCCCGGTCAAGAACGGCGACGCCGCTCGACGCCTCGTTCGTATCGGACGGCTGGTCTTCCTTGGTCATGCACCGCTCCCGAATCAAATTCCACGACTATACAGTTCTATCCGGTAGAACTCTAGTTCTGAAATCCGGGGTTAACCCCGCTTTCAGTGATAGACGTCTTCGCCTAAAGTTCTCTCTAACAAAACACAGGTCTATCTGACAGAACTAAGGAGCGAAATGAGCGCCTCACATCGCCGAATACTGATCAGCGAAGTCGGCCCGCGCGACGGCTTGCAGAGCATCCGAAGCGTCATGCCGACGTCCGCGAAACTCGAATGGATATCCGCGCTGGCGGCAGCGGGACTCAAGGAGATCGAAGTGGGATCGTTCGTTCCGCCGAAACTTCTGCCCCAAATGGCCGATATCCGCGAAGTCGTCGCTCACGCGTTATCCATTCCGGACCTTCGTGTCGCTGTACTGGCGCCGAACCTGCGCGGCTCGCAAAGCGCGTTCGAAGCCGGCGTCCATAAAGTCACGTTGCCGGTGTCCGTCACCGATGAACACGCGTTGGCTAATGTCCGCAAAACGACCGCGCAGTTGATCGATGAGGTGCGCAGCATTGTCGCGCTGCGCGATGAGCAGTTCCCCGGAACAGAAATCGAAGCGGGTGTATCGGTCGCATTCGGCTGCACGATCGCGGGCACCGTGACCGACGACCAGACGATGCGCATGTGCCTCGCGATGGCCGAATGCGGTGTCGACGAAATCGGCCTGTCCGATACGAGCGGTTATGCCAACCCCGTTCAGGTTCGCCGCCTGTTTCGCCGGCTGCAATCGGAAGTCGGCGCGAAGGCGGGCGGCGCTCATTTCCACAACACGCGCGGTCAAGGCCTGGCGAATGTCGTGGCGGCACTCGATGCCGGCGTCACCACGATCGATTCGAGTCAGGCGGGCCTCGGCGGCTGTCCCTACGCGCCGGGCGCGACGGGGAACATCGTTACCGAAGACCTCGCGTTTCTACTCGAGGCGATGGGCTACGACACGGGCATGGACATCGACAAGCTCATTGCCGCGCGCTCGATCCTCGCACAGGCGCTTCCGGGCGAAGCGCTCTACGGACACGTACAGGACGCGGGATTGCCGAAAGGTTTCTCGTACGCAGACGGGCGCGCGCCGAGTGCGCCCCAGCCGGAAGGCTGTTTGTTGGGAGCGGCGCAATGAGCGAAGTGCATTCGGACCAGTCCTTGCCGTACAGCGGCGTGCGCGTCGTAGAGATAACGCACATGGTGATGGGGCCGACGTGCGGCATGGTGCTGGCGGACCTCGGCGCGGAAGTGATCAAGGTCGAGCCGATCACCGGCGACAGCACCCGCAATCTGCGAGGCTCGGGAGCAGGCTTCTTCAGCACGTTCAACCGCAACAAGAAAAGCATCGCCGTCGATCTGAAGGACCCGCGCGGCGTGGAGATCGTGCACAAGCTGCTTGCGAACGCCGATGTCTTCAGCGAGAACTTCAAGAGCGGCACCGTGGACAAGCTCGGCCTCGGCTATTCGGCCTTGTCCAGACTCAATCCTCGTCTGATCTATGTGTCGCACAAGGGCTTCCTGCCCGGTCCCTACGACCATCGCACCGCGCTCGACGAAGTCGTGCAGATGATGGGTGGTCTCGCGTACATGACCGGTCCCGAAGGCAGACCCTTGCGGGCAGGCACGAGCGTCAACGACATCATGGGCGGCATGTTCGGCGCGATCGGCGCAATGGCGGCGCTGGCACAACGCGAGCGGACCGGCCGCGGACAAGAGGTGCAGAGCGCCCTGTTCGAGAACAACGTGTTTCTCGTGGCGCAGCACATGATGCAATACGCCGTGACGGGACAAACCGCCGCGCCGATGCCAAGCCGCATTTCGGCCTGGGCAGTCTATGACGTCTTTTCGGTGAAGAACGGCGATCAGATCTTCCTGGCGGTCGTCTCCGATACGCAATGGGCGCTCTTCTGCGATGCCTTCGGCCTCGACGATCTGAAGGCCGACGCGCGTATCGCCAGCAACAATCAGCGCGTGCAAGCCCGCGAATGGCTGATGCCGCGGCTTCGCGCCCACATGGAAGCGTTCACTGCTGCCGAGATCGGCGCCATCTTCGAGCGCTGCGGGCTGCCGTACGCGCCGATCACGAAGCCGCAGGATCTTTTCGACGATCCGCATCTGCTCGCAACGGACGGACTTGCCGATGTCACCCTGCCATCCGACGCAAGCGGCGCGGGCAAAGCAGTACAGACGAAGACCGCATTGCTGCCTTTGACCCTTGGCGGCGAGCGTCTGCGACTTCGCGCAGGTCCGCCTTCGCTGGGTCAGGACACGCAGGCGCTGCTTCTGGAGCTGGGTTACTCATCGGAAGACCTGAGGCAGTTGGCGGACGCCGGCATCGTGAAGTGCCAGGCGGCCTTTTCCCACGATCCTTCCAGTCCCTCCGCCAACGAACTGGCGAGCGCCTGAGCACAACAGCATAAAAGGAACGCCGCTTCGCGTAGGCCGGCATGAGCCCGCGCGTTGGGTGTTCCGTCCGGAGACGAAGCATGACATCCATTTCATCGAACATGACGGCCGAGAGCGCGGTCGATACGACGCTCGAACAGCAGGCCGTCAGAAAGGCCGCGTGGCGTTTCATCCCCTTGCTTGCGCTCGCCTATTTCTTCAACTATCTCGATCGCACCAGCGTCGGGTTCGCCGCGCTGACGATGAACCGCGACCTCGGCTTGACCGCGACGCAGTTCGGCTGGGGCGCGGGCATCATGTTCGCGGGTTATTGCCTGTGCGAAGTGCCGAGCAACCTGGCGCTGTATCGCTTCGGCGCCCGGCGATGGCTCGCGCGCATCATGATCACGTGGGGCTTCTTCGCCGCCGCGACGGCGCTCGCGGTTGGACCGACGAGCTTCTACGTGATTCGTCTTCTGCTGGGAATCGGCGAGGCCGGATTCTTCCCTGGCGTGATCTTCTTCCTCGCAGTGTGGTTTCCGGCCAGTTATCGCACTCGGGTGCTCGCATGGTTCACGGTCTCGACGCCGCTTTCGTCGCTAGTGGGCGGACCGCTGTCGACCTGGCTGCTGAAGATGGACGGCTTGCTCGGCCTTGCCGGATGGAAATGGATGTTTATCGTCGAAGGCCTGCCGGCGTGCATTCTCGGCTTCTTCGTCCTGAAGATGCTCGCGGACAAACCCGCCGATGCGAAGTGGCTCTCGCCCGAGGAGCGTCAGGCGCTGCAAAGCGCGTTCGATCGCGAGGGCGCTGCGAGCCAGAAGAAAAAGGATTTCGGCGCAGCGCTCAAAGATGTGCGGATGTACATCCTCGCGATGATTTCCTTCGGCTTCACGATGGGCTCCTACGGCATCGGCATATGGCTGCCGCAGATGCTCAAGGCGCACGGCATGAGCGTGACCCAGACGGGCTGGGTATCGGCGGTGCCGTATTTCTTCGCGACCGTCGCGCTCTTGTGGTGGGCGAAGCGCGTCGATCGCCGCGGTGGCCATATCGCCAACCTCGCGGCTGGTCTTTTCATCGGCGCGGTCGCGCTCGGCATCTCGACATATTTTCAGCAACTGGTGCCTGCGTTGACGGGCATCACGCTGGCGTTGATCGGCACCATCGCAGGCCGAACGATCTTCTACACGCTGCCTGCCCGGTTCCTGTCGGGTCAGGCGGCCGCCGGCGGACTGGCGCTGATCAACTCCATCGGCGCGCTGGGCGGCTTTGCCGGTCCGTATCTGGTCGGCTATCTGAAGGATAGTTTCGGCACGTTCACCGCGGGCATGATCGGTCTGGCCGTCGTACTCGCGTTCACGACGTTGCTGACGCTTTCCCTCTACGCGTTCAACAAGGGAAAGTGACCATGCAAACTCTTCAATCGATTCACCGGCGCCGGCTGCTTGGCGCGGTCGCCGCATCCATCGCGATGCCCGCGCTGAGCGTGCGCCACGCATTCGCCAAAGAGGAAACGCGCAGTATGAGTACGACCAGCAATTACCTGCCGGTTCGGGCAGAGTGGCTTGCATCCGGAACGGAAGCGGCGCTCGAACCGGAGATGCCGATCATCGACGCGCATCACCACTTTTATGAGCGCCCGGGTTGGACGTATTTGCTCAACGAGTATCTCGAGGATGCACGGTCCGGGCACAACATTACCGCGTCTGTCTTCATGCAGGCGCTTACGCGGTACCGCACCACGGGTCCGGAACCGATGCGGCCGATCGGCGAAGTGGAGTATGTGGCTCAAGTCACCGCGCCGATGCAGGAAGAGAAGCCGCAGGTAGCGAAGGGCATCGTCGGATACGCGGATCTCCGTCGCGGCGCTGCCGTGCGAGACGTACTCGAAGCGGAACTCGAGGCCGGCGACGGCCGCTTGCGCGGTGTACGGCACCTCGTAACCTGGGATGCGGACGCCACGCTAGTGAACCCGCTTTCGGCAGTTCCTCGCGGGCTTCTGCTCGACTCCGGTTATCGTGCGGGCGTCGCGCAGTTGAAAGCCTTGGGCCTCTCCTACGACGCATGGCTGTTCTTCCCTCAGCTTCCCGAATTGTTCGATTTGGCGAAGGCAAATCCCGACACGCCGTTCATCGTCAATCACTGTGGGGGAGTGGTCAGAATCGCCAGCTACGCGGATCAGCGCAAGGAGGTCTTCGATGCATGGTCGCGTTCGATGCGCGAACTTGCGCGGTTGCCGAACGTTTATGTGAAGGTGGGCGGACTCGGAATGCGTATCAACGGTTTCGACTTCGAAAAAGGTGAGCGGCCACCTTCATCGATTGAATTGTCCGAAGCCTGGAAGCCGTGGATGCTGACCTGCATCGAAGCGTTCGGCGCGGATCGCTGCATGTTCGAAAGCAATTTTCCGGTCGATAAGGGTTCTTACCCGTTCAGTAACGGCTGGAACGCCTTCAAGCGATTGACTTCACAGGCAAGTGCTGAGGAACGTCAGGCGTTGTTTCGGGGGACGGTTTCGAGGGTGTATCGCCTGGGCTGAGTTGTCAGGGGCGAGATCGCCCCTGACCCGCAAGCGTCACCGCGTTTGACCCACCAGGGCCATCAGAGAACCAATCCGGACTCTTCACAGCAGAATCGGGACTTTGCCCTTCGAAACCTTCTTCAAATTTAAGCCGGATTTTTCCGGCCTGCGCTATTTTCACCGCTCGGCACACCGGACAGCAGCTTCCGGTCCGAATGATGCTCTCGGGCCTTGCACTCCAGGTATGCCCGTCCATGCATTGCCATTCCAACGGCGTGATGGTGTTGACGTCGGTCTCCGACAAACACTTGCCACCGTGCATCGCAGCGGCGTCGTGCATCTTCTCAACGCCTAGACGTGTCCGTTCGACCGCACAGGTCCGGCACCAATGGCCGATCATGATCTTCACGGGCTTCGCCTGCCACGTATGCCCCTTTGCACATCCCCAGCGCAATAGGACACTATTGTTTGTGTAATCGTCGGACAGGCACTTTCCGCCGTAACCTGCGGCAAATTTCGTGCGTGTTTCCAATGCCCAGACGCTTGCGATCGAAGGCACACACCGGACACCGGCTTCTGTTGACCTTACCGAGCTTGGCACGCCAGCGATGTCCTTCTTCGCACTGCCAAAGCAGAGACGTTTGCGCATCGGTATAGTGCTTCGAAACACAGCGCCCGCTATGTTTTGCTGCCAGTACCTGCATATCGTTCTGCATTCGCTCGACAGGCATAGCCCGCCGCGCTCCTCGGCGATCTCGCAAATATGCTCAAGCGTATCGGCAAGCGTGAACGTCTCTTGAACCGGCGGCGGTGAGATGCGCGAGTGTCAAAAAGCCCGAGTGGGTCACGTGACCCACTTTGTCCCCGAGTGTCCCCGAAAGCGCCTTATCAGGGACGCAAATCCGCTAACCCCCTGATACTTTTGAGCAAGTGCTGGTGGGCCGGGTGGGGCTCGAACCCACTATCGGTCGATTATGAGTCGACAGCTTATACCAGTTAAGCTTCCGGCCCTGTGCAGGCAGAGCGTGCAAAAAGAAAGCGCCGCAAACGGCGCTTTCTGTCACTTCAGAACATTGCGCGAGGCGACTACGAAGGGTAGCGAGTTTGCCTCACAACGCCTCTCAAAACAAGTCCCGTCAGTTGCCTTCGAGGAACGACTTCAACTTGTCCGACCGGCTCGGATGCCGCAGCTTGCGCAGCGCCTTCGCCTCGATCTGGCGAATCCGCTCACGCGTCACGTCGAACTGCTTGCCGACCTCTTCCAGCGTGTGATCCGTGCTCATCTCGATCCCGAACCGCATGCGCAGCACCTTCGCCTCGCGCGGCGTCAGCGAATCGAGCACGTCCTTCACGACGTCGCGCATCGATGCATGCAGCGCGGCATCGGACGGCGCCACCGTGTTCGTATCCTCGATGAAATCGCCGAGATGCGAATCGTCGTCGTCGCCGATCGGCGTTTCCATGGAGATCGGCTCCTTCGCGATCTTCATGATCTTGCGGATCTTGTCCTCGGGCATTTCCATCTTCTCGGCGAGCGTCGCCGGATCCGGCTCGAGCCCGGTCTCCTGCAAGATCTGCCGCGAAATACGGTTCATCTTGTTGATCGTTTCGATCATGTGGACCGGAATGCGAATGGTGCGCGCCTGATCCGCGATCGAACGCGTGATCGCCTGACGAATCCACCACGTCGCGTACGTCGAAAACTTGTAGCCGCGACGATATTCGAACTTGTCCACCGCCTTCATCAAGCCAATGTTGCCTTCCTGGATCAGATCGAGGAACTGCAGGCCACGATTCGTGTACTTCTTCGCGATGGAAATCACGAGGCGCAGATTCGCCTCCGTCATTTCGCGCTTCGCCTGACGCGCCTTCAACTCGCCCGCCGCCATCTGACGGTTGGTTTCCTTCAGATCCTTCAACGGCAGAACGACGCGCGCCTGCAAATCCAGCAGACGCTGCTGCTGCTCGCGGATCGCCGGAATATTGCGCTCCAGCACCGCGCTGTACTCGTGACCCTCGGCGACGACCTTGTCGGACCATTCGAGATCCGTCTCGTTGCCGGGGAATCGCGTGATGAACTCGGCGCGCGGCATGCCGCACTTGTCGACAACCGTATGCAGGATCTGCCGCTCGACCTGACGCACTTCGTCCACTTGCGCGCGCAGCGTATCGCACAGGCGCTCGACGGTACGCGCGGTGAAGCGAATGTTCATGAGCTCCGTCTGAATGGCTTCCTGCGCCTTCAGATATGCCTTCGATTTATAGCCTTCCTTCTCGTAGGCGCGGCGCATCTTGTCGAACCATTCGCTGATGAGCGCGAACTTCTCGAGCGACTGGAGCTTGAGTGCTTCGAGTTGAGCGGCGTTCGCGCTTGCCTGCGCGCTGCCGTCGTCCTCTTCTTCCTCTTCCTCTTCGCCCTCTTCCGCGGTCTCTTCTTCTTCCGATTCGATCGCTTCCGCTTCCTGCTCGGAGAAGCCATCGGTGTCCTGCGCGTTCGGATCGATCAGGCCGTCGACGAGTTCATCGACGCGCACTTCCTCGTTCTGCACGCGCTCGGCCATCGCGAGAATGTCGGCGATGGTCGTCGGGCACGCGGAGATCGCCATGACCATGTGCTTGAGGCCGTCTTCGATACGCTTCGCGATCTCGATTTCGCCTTCGCGCGTCAACAGTTCGACGGTGCCCATCTCGCGCATGTACATGCGGACCGGATCGGTCGTGCGGCCGAATTCGGAATCGACCGTGGAAAGCGCGACTTCGGCCTCTTCCTCGACTTCGTCGTCGGACGACGCGTTCGGCGCGTTGTCGTTCAGCAGCAGCGTTTCGGCATCGGGCGCTTGCTCGTACACCGCCACGCCCATGTCATTGAACGTGCTGATGATGCCTTCGATCGCCTCGGTTTCCGTGAAGTTGTCCGGAAGGTGGTCGTTGATCTCGCCGTAGGTGAGGAAGCCGCGCTCCTTGCCGAGCTTGATGAGCGCGCGCAGCTTGCCGCGCCGCTCTTCCAATTCCTCGACGGTGCCGGGCGCGCTCGACGAGAACGCATCCTTCAGCAGCGCTTTTTCCTTCGCGCGGCGATCGCGGGCCTTCGCCTTTTCGACCTTCGCCGCAGGAGCGGCGCCAGACTCTGCGTTTTGCATTGCGTCGTCTTCGACGGATACATCGTTCAGCTTTTTCGTCATGGAGTTCGCCATACCGGCTTTAGTCTCGACTCGCGGCTGCTGGACAACAGCCGATGGAACCGTGAATACCCAATACGCGCACGCTGCTTCGTCCTGCGTGCCCTGCCCGGGGCGCCATCGCGGTTCGGACGAGTGTGAATCGTCTCCTCGCCCTACCCTCGATAGCAGCCGCTTCCCTTGCGCCCGTCTGTTCGCCGGCGTGCTTATCGGCCCGTTTCGTGTGACTTATGCGGCGTGTGCCACCTTCGTCGCCTACGGTCCATTCAGCCAGCGCCTTCCTGCTTCGCTTCCCTCTGCAAACAACTTCACATGCCCTTTGCCAACTGCTCGACCGCTGCCGCCCATCTACCGTGAAAAAACGACGAAAGCGCCTGAACAGTTGACAAAAAGCAATTCACTTGAACTTTTTATTATAGCATTCTCACCTTGCGCCATCCGCGCCGGCGCCCCGCCCAGCCTTGATCTGCGCCACTCTCGCCGACAACTCCGAGAACTCCGCGACCTCTTCCGCCGACAGACTCGATTGCCGCGCCAGTTGATCCAGCCGCGCCCGGTAGCTGTCGTGCCTCAGCTTCACCACTGTTGCTTGCAATTCTTCCGCCAGCAGACGCTTTTGTTCCTCGACTCGCTGCGCCGCGTCCTCATCGGACGGATCGCGCATCAGCAAATCGCGAACGTTTTCATCATAGGCGAGAATTTCCTGAAAGATATCGTCGTATGTGGGCGCGTTTGCTGCATTTCTCAAGATCTCCGACAGCAACTGGAACTGCGCGGCATCGCCGAGTTCGCGCGCGTGCGAGATCACTTCGCTGAACAATTCGCCGTGCTCGGTCATCGTTACGAGGGTGCGCTCGCTGTCCTGATCGAGCGAAACCGCGATGCCCGGATACATCACCAGATTGCGCAGCGCGCGCTGTTCCTGTCCGGTGACGCGGCGCCGCTCGCTCTTCGGCACGTTTGCCCGCGCGACGGCCGCAGCGCGCGAATCGATGTCGCATAGCGCGGCGATTTCGGTGAACGGCGTGTCGAGCCGGTCCGCGAGCATATGCAGGATCTGCACCCGCAACGCGTTTGCGGGCAGCGCCTGCAGCAGCGGTTTAGCGTCGAAGAGCGCTTTCGCTCGGCCTTCGGGCTGCTCCAGCTCCTTGTCGTTCAGTACCTCGTTCAGCAGGAACTGCGACAGCGGCATCGCGCGATCGACCTGCTCGCCGAACCCGTCCGTGCCGAACTCGCGCACGTAGCTGTCCGGATCGTGCTCCTTCGGCAGAAAGAGGAACTTGATGGTCCGGTTGTCCGCAGCGTGCGGCAGCGCCGCTTCCAGCGCGCGACGCGCGGCTCGCCGCCCGGCCGAATCGCCGTCGAAACTGAAGACGACGGTATCCGTCTGACGAAACAGCTTCTGCACGTGGATCGGCGTACACGCCGTGCCGAGCGTCGCCACGGCGTTCGCAAAACCCAGTTGAGCGAGCGCGACGACGTCCATATACCCTTCGACGACGAGCACGTAACCCAGTTCACGAATCGCCAAGCGCGCTTCGAACAGGCCGTACAGCTCGCTGCCCTTGCTGAACAGCGGCGTCTCCGGCGAGTTCAGATATTTAGGCTCGCCCCCGTCGAGCACGCGCCCGCCGAAGCCGATCACGTTGCCCTTCACATTGCGGATCGGGAACATCACGCGTTCGCGAAAACGATCGTAACGTCGCGCCTGTCCTTGAGAATCCGTTTTTTCGCTGACGATCACCAAACCCGACTCGACCAGGTTTTCATCCCGATAATCGGGAAAGGCCGCCTCGAGGTTCTGCCAGCCATCCGGCGCGTAGCCGAGCCCGAAGCGCGCGGCGACCTCACCGGTCAAGCCGCGCTTTTTCAGATATTCGATGGCGTTCGGCGCGCCGCGCAACTGCTTGCGATAGAAATCGCACGCGGTCTGCATGACGTCCGTCAACGCGACGCTGACCGCCTTGCTCGGTGCGCTGTCGCCGCCGCCACCGCGGAACGAGTTGGAAGGCTCCTGCGGAACCGTCAGGCCGGCGCCTTGCGCCAGGTCTTTCACGGCCTCGGGAAACGTGAGGCCGGTGTGCTCCATCAGAAAGCCGATCGCGGTGCCGTGCGCGCCGCAGCCGAAGCAGTGATAGAACTGCTTGGTTGGGCTGACCGTGAACGACGGGCTTTTCTCGTTGTGAAATGGGCAAAGGCCCATGAAATTCGCGCCGCCCTTTTTTAACTGGACGTAGCGGCCCACCACGTCGACGATGTCGACGCGGTTGAGCAAATCCTGCAGGAAAGCGTGCGGAATCACCGATCGAAAGCTGCGGACGTTACTTGGCGAGTGCGGCTTTCACCTGCGCGGAGACGGCGGTCATGTCGGCCTTGCCGGCGAGCTTCGGCTTCAGCACGCCCATCACCTTGCCCATGTCCTGCGGCCCGGCGGCGCCGGTCGCGGCGACGGCTGCCTGGACTTCGGCAGCGATCGCTTCGGCGGAAAGCTGTTCGGGCATATACGCCGCCAGCACCGCCAGCTCCGCTTTCTCCTTGTCGGCGAGATCGGTGCGGCTCGCGGCTTCGAACTGGCTGATCGAATCCTTGCGCTGCTTGATCATCTTGTCGATGACGGCGGTGATGCCCGCGTCGTCGAGCGTGACGCGATCGTCGACTTCGCGCTGCTTGATTGCCGCGAGCAGCAGGCGAATCGTGCCGAGACGCTCGGTTTCCTTCGCGCGCATGGCAGTCTTCATGTCGTCGTTGATCTGGTCTTTGAGGCTCATCGTTCACCCGGTGCAATTGCGAAAGTTTGAATTCCGGCCGGCGCGCGGCGGTCCCGCGAAAGCAAAAACCCGCTTGGGAACGCCTCCTCAAGCGGGATTAGCAGACAGCCTTCCCGGCGCCAGCGGAAAGCGGAGAGAATCCTCCGATGACCGTCCGAGTATAGCAAACGGGTCCGCGTTTCGAGACTCGCCAAAACCCCCGGACGGACGCCCTCAGGCGGTCGTCGCCGCGTC
Source organism: Caballeronia sp. LZ008 (assembly GCF_031451435.1). Taxonomy (NCBI): domain Bacteria; kingdom Pseudomonadati; phylum Pseudomonadota; class Betaproteobacteria; order Burkholderiales; family Burkholderiaceae; genus Caballeronia; species Caballeronia sp. LZ008. Next base: position 1,388,269 of record NZ_JARUXK010000004.1, read on the forward strand.
TCGCGCGTACTCCGCGGCGGCCTTGCCCGCGGCGACGCCCGAAGCCCACGCCCACTGGAAGTTATAGCCGCCGAGCCAGCCGGTGACATCGACCGCCTCGCCGATGAAATAGAGCCCCGCGACGCGCTCGCTCATCATCGTCGCGGATGAAAGCTCGCGCGTGTCGACGCCGCCGCGCGTGACTTCCGCCTTGCGATAGCCTTCGGTGCCGCTCGGCGTGAGCGTCCAGTCCGACAGCGATGCGCCGATCGCCTTTAGCGTGCGATCCGGCAGATCGGCGAGGCGCGCGTCGACCGGCACGCGCTGCGCTTCGAGCCACGCGTGCGCGAGACGCGCGGGAACGTGCTCGGCCAGAAAATTGCCGATCTGCTTTTTCGAGCCGGCTTTGGCTTCGATCAGCATGGCGGTCGGATCGAGGTCGGGAAGCAGATCGACGTGAATCGGCTCCGACGTGTTCCAGTAGCTCGAAATCTGCAGCACGCCCGGCCCTGACACGCCGCGATGCGTGAGCAGCAAGTCTTCGTCGAATTCGCCGCGCGTCTTGCCATTGCCCGTGCTGATGCGAACCGGCAGCGAAAGCCCCGACAGCTGCGCGAACGGCGCCCAGTCGGCGGACGTGAACGTGAGCGGCACGAGCGCGGGACGCGTATCGACGAGCTTGTGGCCGAACTGCTTGGCGACGCGATAGCCGAAATCCGTCGCGCCGATCTTCGGAATCGACAGGCCACCGGTCGCGATCACGAGCGCCGCCGCGACGATCGCGCCCGCGTTCGTATCGAGCGCGAAACGCGCGCCGTCGTGACGGACCTCATGCACGGCGACCGGACGCCGCCACGCGACGCGACCGGCATCGCACTCGCTTTTGAGCACGTCGATGATGGTCTCGCTGGAGTCGTCGCAGAAGAGCTGGCCCTTGTGCTTCTCGTGCCACTTCACGCGGTATTGCTTGAGCAGCGCGAGAAAATCGCGCGGCGTGTAGCGGGCGAGCGCGGAGCGGCAAAAATGCGGATTCGCCGACAGAAAATTGGCAGGCTGCGCGTTGATGTTCGTGAAGTTGCAGCGCCCGCCGCCGGAGATGCGGATTTTTTCGGCGAGACGCTCTGCGTGGTCGAGAAGGACGACGCGGCGTCCGGATTGAGCGGCCACGGCCGCGCACATCATGCCGGCCGCGCCCGCGCCGATGACGGCGATATCGAAGGATTCCATGGCGCGCATTTTACCTTCGACACGCTCGATCACGCCCGCTGCTATACTTTTCTGTTCCTCTAACGCATTGAATCCATGCTAGTTCTAGGCATCGAAAGCTCCTGCGACGAAACCGGCCTCGCACTCTACGACACCGAGCGCGGCCTGCTTTCGCACGCCCTTCATTCGCAGATCGCGATGCATCGCGATTACGGCGGCGTCGTGCCCGAACTGGCTTCGCGCGATCACATCCGCCGCGCGCTGCCGCTGCTGGAGGAAGTGCTCGACAAGTCCGGCGCACAGCGCGGCGACATCGACGCCATCGCGTTCACGCAAGGGCCGGGGCTCGCGGGGGCGCTGCTCGTCGGCGCGAGCATCGCGAATGCGCTGGCGATGGCGTGGGACAAGCCGACCGTCGGCATCCATCATCTGGAAGGGCATTTGCTGTCGCCGCTGCTCGTCGACGCGCCGCCGCCCTTTCCGTTCGTCGCGCTGCTCGTGTCCGGCGGACACACGCAGTTGATGCGCGTGACCGATGTCGGCGTCTACGAGACGCTCGGCGAAACACTCGACGACGCCGCCGGCGAAGCCTTCGACAAGACCGCGAAGCTGCTCGGCCTCGGCTATCCGGGCGGGCCGGAAGTGTCGCGGCTCGCGGAATTCGGCACGCCCGGCGCGGTCGCGCTGCCGCGCCCGATGCTCCATTCCGGCGATCTCGATTTCAGCTTCAGCGGCCTGAAAACCGCCGTGCTCACGCACAGCCGCAAGCTCGGCAACAACGTCTGCGAGCAGGCCAAGGCCGATCTCGCGCGCGGTTTCGTCGATGCGGCCGTGGACGTGCTCGTCGCTAAATCGCTCGCCGCGCTGAAGAAAACGGGGTTGAAGCGGCTCGTCGTGGCGGGCGGCGTCGGCGCGAACCGGCAGTTGCGCGAGGCGCTGTCGGCGGCGGCGAAAAAGCGCCGCTTCGACGTGCATTACCCCGACCTGTCGCTATGCACAGACAACGGCGCGATGATCGCGCTCGCGGGCGCGCTGCGCCTGTCGCGCTGGCCGGAGCAGGCCCTGCGCGACTACGCGTTCACCGTGAAGCCGCGCTGGGATCTCACGTCGCTCGCGCGCGCCTGAGCCACTTTATCGAGGCGGATTGAACGGCTGCACGATCGCCTTGAAGACGGGCAGCGTTTCGCAGCGATCGCTATGGCCGATGAGCGTCGGCCAGCGCGTCGAGCTGAAAATTTCCGGATGCGCCTCGCGCGCGAAGCGCAGCGCGCAGGCCACGGCGATATCGGCGTGGCCGATTGCATCGCCGAACCAGTAAGGCGTCGCGCGCGCAGCGCGGTCCGCTTCCAGCGCATTCAACACACGCTCGACCTGCCCCGTGCAGCGATCGAGCCACGCCTGCGATTTCTCCTTGTGCAGCACGCGTTCGTAGACGAGCGCGACGGCCTTGTCGGCGAGACCGGTCGCGAGCGCGCAGACCTTCAGCGCCTGACGTCGCTCCGGCCCGCCCGATGGAATCAAAGCGCGCGCATCGCCCGCCTCTGCGTCGAGATAGTCGAGGATCATCGTGCTTTCGATGAGCGTATCGCCGGAATCGAGCACGAGCGTCGGCACGCGGCACAGCGGGTTGTACGGCGCGATCTTGTCGGCGTCGCCGAACACCGACCACGGGCGATGCTCGAACGCCATGTCGTAGAGCTTCAGCGCGATGCCGACGCGCCGCACGAACGGGGAATCGTATTGGCCGATGAGAATCAAGATGCGCTCCGCGTGGTGGTGATGACGTGGACGGCCAGTTTAAGCGCGCGCGGGCCTCGGAAACAACGGCCACGCGAGCGACGCGCACACGCCCGCCCCGAGCCAGACCATCGGCCAGGAACCGATCGCGAGCACGTGCGGAATGGCGAGCGGCGTCACGAAAAAGCCGACGAAGACCGCCGTGTTCGCCATGCCGAGCGCGGTGCCCGCGCGTTCGGTGCCCGCGAGCGTCGCCAGTTCCGTGTACGCGACGCCGTGCCATGCCGACACGCAGACGCCCGCGAGAATCAGCATCGCCGCGAGCAAAACGGGCCAATGGACCGCGCCCAGCGCCGTCGCGATACCGAGCACGACGAACGACGCGCACGCGACGATCGTCGATACGCGCAGGTACGTGCGGCGGTTGCGGTGCCGGTCGGTGTGGCGGCCGCTGCAGACGCGCATCGCGATCGCACCGATCTGGAGCGTGGCCATCGTCGTGCTGATCGCGGTCAGGCCGAAGTGCGCGGCGTCGTGCATGAAGATCGTCGCGAAACTCAGCACCGCGAACTGCGGCACGCACAAGATGCCGATGCCCAGCACGACGCGCCAGACCAGCGCGTTTTTCAGCGGCGCGGCGCCTGCGCTCCGAATCGCCCGATGAACGGCTTCAGCCGGCTCGTGAAGCCAGCGCCAGGCGAAAATGCCGGACAGCGCGCACATCGCGGCCAGCGCGCCGAATACCGCCCCGAAACCATGCGACGACGCGAGCCACGGCAGCAACGCCGCGCCGATGCCGCCGCCGAGCGGCACAGCCGTCTGGCGAATGCTCATCGCGAGGCCGCGCTCGCCTTCGCCGAACCACGCCATCACCGCGCGTCCGCTCGACCCGTTGACGCTGCCGCCGAGCAGTCCCAGCGCGCACATCGCGAAGACGAGCCAGCCGAAGCTCGCCGTCGCGGGCGTCGCGAACAAAGTCATCGCGACGAGCACCGCGGCCGTCGAAAAGAGACCGGTCAGCAGGACGGGACGGTCACCCCACTTGTCGGTGAGAACGCCCCAAGGCAATTCGGACAGCGCGACGCCCAAGCCTAGGGCGCCCAGCACGACGCCCAGTTGCCCGTTGCTCAGATGATAGGCGCCGCGAATCCAGACGGCGGTCGTCGGAAAGCCCGTCGCCGCCGCCGACACGCTCGCGTTCGCCGCGACGCCCACGCCGAGCACTTTCCAGCGGTGTCCATCGCCGAGTGCGGTTTTGGTGTTCAAAGCGAGAGAAATGGCCATGTCGCAGTCCATCGAAAAGTTGACTGGGGCCAGTTTGAACGCTTAACATCATCCTGAAAATCGCAAAGTTTGCGACGGACCGTTCATCAAATCGGGACTGTCATCATGAGCCAGACAACCTTCGACCTCGCGGTGTTGCGCAGCTTCGTCGCGGGCGTGGACCTCGGGAGTTTCGCGAAAGCAGCCGATCGCGTCGGGCGTTCGACGTCCGCCGTCAGCGCCCAGATTCACAAGCTGGAAGAACAGGCGGGCACACCGCTGTTTCGCAAATCGGGACGCGGGCTCGCACTCACCGATGCCGGCGAGGTCATGCTCAACTACGCGCGGCGGCTCGTCGAGCTGAACGACGAAGCCGCAGTCGCGGTTCGCGGCGTCGATCTGGAAGGCTGGATCCGGCTCGGTCTGCAGGAAGATTTCGGCGAAGTCGTGCTGCCCGATGTGCTCGGACGCTTCGCGCGAGCGCACCCGAAAGTGCGGATCGAAGCGCGCGTCGCGCGGAATACGGAACTGCTGGAGCGCATCGGCGGCGCGCAGCTCGATCTCGCGCTCGTGTGGGGCGCGGCGGGCGTGCCGGATGAAAGTCAGGCGTCGAATCTGCCCGAGCCGATCGCCGCGCCGCCGATGCGCTGGATCGCGTCATCGACCGTTCCCTGGCATTTCGACGCCGACGAGCCCTTGCCGCTCATCGTTTTCGATCGGCCGTGTCTCTTCCACAGCGCGGCGGCGGCGGCGCTCGACCGTGCGGGCATCAAATGGCGTGTGGCGTTCACGAGCCCGAGCCTGTCCGGACTGTGGGCGGCGGCAGCGGCGGGACTCGGCGTGACGGTGCGAACGAGCTACGGCCTGCCGTCGACCGTTCGTCCGCTCGATGGCGGCGAAGGCGGTTTGCCCGCGCTGCCGTCGATTCCGCTCGCGCTGCATCGCGCGTCGGGAAAGGGCTCGCCGCTCGTCGAGCGGCTGGCGTCGCTCGTGGTGGAATCGGTGCGGGAAGCGCACGTTTCCGCGGAAACGGCGCTTGCCTAGACGTTCAGGCGTCGCGGCGCTTGTCGCGCTCGATCACGGCATACGCACTGTGATTGTGGATCGACTCGAAGTTCTCGGCTTCGAGCGTATAGGCGACGATGCGCGCGTCGGCGTTCAGGCGCGTCGCGACATCGCGCACGAGGTCCTCGACGAACTTCGGATTTTCATACGCGCGCTCGGTGACGAACTTCTCGTCCGGACGCTTCAGCAAGCCCCACAGTTCGCACGACGCCTCTTCCTCGGCGATGCGGATCAGTTCCTCGACCGGCATCTCGTCGGCCAATTCCGCCGCGATCGTGACGTGCGAGCGCTGGTTGTGCGCGCCGTACTGCGAAATCTTCTTCGAGCACGGGCACAGGCTCGTCACCGGCACGAGCACTTTGATCGACATGCGCGTGTCGCCGTCACGCCGCTCGGCGATAAACGTCACTTCGTAGTCCAGCAAGCTCTTCACGCCCGAGACCGGCGCGGTCTTCATGACGAAGTACGGCATCGTCACTTCGATACGGCCGGAGTGCGCTTCGAGCTTCGCCAGCATCAGCGAGAGCAATCCGCGCAGCGCGTGCTGATCGACCGGCAGCCGGTTCTCTTCCAGCAACGCGACGAAACGCGACATGTGCGTGCCCTTCTGTTCCGCGGGCAGATGCACGTCGAGGTTCCATACGCCGACGGTCGGCTTCAGCCCGTCTTCCGTCAGCACCGTCAGCGGATAGCGCACGCCCTTGACGCCGACGCGCTGAATCGCGATCTGACGCGTGTCGGGCGTGCTCTGGACGTCGGGCATCACGAAGGCGGGATTCATCTGATTCATTTGTTTTGTCCTTATGCGCCGCGCGTCGCGCAAGACGCGAGCGGGTCGATACGTTCAAGCGCACACGGCGCGGGACGATGCCCGCGCCGTGTGCCAAAGCGTTGATGCACGGCGCACCCCGAGCGCGCCGTTCGAGCGAGGCGTCGTCAGGCGACGCGCTTCGTCAGCTTCCCTGCGTTGGCGCTTTCGATTGCGTCGATAAAGCGCTCGCGAATCGACTTGGCGATGCCAGCCGCGTCCAGTCCGACGCTCGACAGCAGCTTGGCCGGATCGCCGTGATCGATGAACACGTCCGGCAAGCCGAGTTGCAGCACGGGCTTTACGATGGAGCTTGCAAGCAGCGCTTCGACGCACGCGGAACCCGCGCCGCCCATGATCGTGCCTTCTTCGATCGTGACGATCGCGTCGTGCGTGGCGGCGAGTTCGCGCAGCAGATCGGCGTCGACCGGTTTCACGAAGCGCATGTTGGCGACGGTCAAATCCAGTTCCTCGGCGGCGGCGAGCGACGGCGCGACCATCGTGCCGAACGCGCAAATCGCGATGCGCTTGCCCGAGCCCAGCTTTTGCGACGACTCGCGGCGAATCTCGCCCTTGCCGACCGGAATCGCGGTCATCTGCTTGACCGTCGCCACGCCGGTGCCCGCGCCGCGCGGATAGCGCACGGCCGTCGGGTTCGGCTGCTGCAGCGCCGTGTAGAGCATCTGGCGGCACTCGTTTTCGTCCGACGCGGCCATCACCGTCATGTTCGGGATGCAGCGCAGGAACGCGAGATCGTAGTTGCCCGCGTGCGTCGCGCCGTCCGCGCCGACGAGGCCCGCGCGATCGATCGCGAACACGACTGGCAGATTCTGCAGCGCGACGTCGTGGATCAGTTGGTCATACGCGCGTTGCAGGAAGGTCGAATAGATGGCGACGACCGGCTTCATGCCGTCCGCGGCCAGGCCGCCCGCGAAGGTCACCGCGTGCTGTTCGGCGATGCCGACATCGAAATAGCGGTCCGGGAAGCGCTTCTCGAACTCGACCATGCCGGAGCCTTCGCGCATCGCCGGCGTGATGCCGACCACGCGCGAGTCTTGCGCTGCGGCGTCGCACAGCCATTCGCCGAACACCTGCGTGTAAGTCTTCTTCGATGGCGCCGTCGACGGCTTGATGCCTTCAGCCGGATTGAACTTGCCCGGACCGTGATACAGCACCGGATCGGCTTCGGCGAGCTTGTAGCCCTGGCCTTTCTTGGTGACGACGTGCAGGAATTGCGGGCCGCGCAGTTCCTTGATGTTCTGCAGCGTCGGGATCAGCGAATCGAGATCGTGACCGTCGATCGGGCCGATGTAGTTGAAGCCGAACTCCTCGAATAGCGTGGCCGGGACGATCATGCCCTTCGCGTGCTCTTCGAGCTTGCGCGCGAGATCGAGCACGGGCGGCGCATGGCGCAGCACGCGTTCGACGCCCGCGCGCGCGGCGGCGTAGAAACGGCCCGACATCAGACGCGCGAGATGGCGATTCAACGCGCCGACCGGCGGCGAAATCGACATGTCGTTGTCGTTGAGGATGACGAGCAGCGGCACGTCGTCGGCGACGCCCGCGTTGTTCATCGCTTCGAAGGCCATGCCCGCGGTCATCGCGCCGTCGCCGATCACGGCGATCGAAAAGCGGTTGTCGCCCTGCAGCTTGTTGGCGATCGCCATGCCGAGCGCAGCCGAAATCGACGTGCTCGAATGCGCGGTGCCGAAGGTGTCGTATTCGGATTCGGCGCGGCGCGGGAAACCGGAGATGCCGCCGAGCTGGCGCAGCCCCGGCATCTGATCGCGGCGGCCGGTCAGGATCTTGTGCGGATACGTCTGATGACCGACGTCCCAGACGATGCGGTCATTAGGCGTATCGAACACATAGTGCAACGCGATGGTCAGCTCCACCGTGCCCAGATTGGACGACAGATGGCCGCCCGTCTGGGACACGCTATCGAGCACGTAGGCTCGCAGCTCGTCGGCCAGCGGTTGCAATTGGCGGCGATCGAGGGCGCGGAGATCGGCCGGATCGTCGATGGTTTTCAGCAAGTCGTACATCGTCGTCCCATTTTAGGAAAACTGGCGTGATTCGTTCGGTGCGATTGTTTCTTTCTTCGCACCGTGGGGTTCGTCACGCGTTCAACAATCAATTCACCCGGTTCACGACCAGGTCGGCAAGCTCGGCGAGACGCTGGCCGCGCGCGCCGAACGGCTCGATCGCGGCGTCCGCGTCGCGGCCCAGTTGCGCAGCGAGTTCGCGCGACGCATCGAGCCCGATGATCGATACGTAAGTGGGCTTGTCGTGCTGCGCGTCCTTGCCGGCGGTCTTGCCGAGCGTGGCGGAATCGGCGGTGACGTCCAGGATGTCGTCGACGACCTGGAATGCGAGACCGATCGCTGCCGCATACCGATCCAGCGACGTCAGCGCTTCCGCGCCCGGATGCGTGCCCGCGAGCGCGCCCATGCGGACCGATGCGCGCAGCAGCGCACCTGTTTTCTTGCGATGCATCGTCTCGAGCTCGGGGCGCGACAGCTTGCGGCCGACGCTTTCCAGGTCGATCGCCTGACCGCCCGCCATGCCGAGCGAGCCGCTCGCGACCGCCAGCTCGCGCACGAGCGCGGCTTGCTGGGCATCGCTCAAACCGTTGCCTTCCGCCGTCAATGCGACGAACGCCTGCGATTGCAGCGCGTCACCGACGAGCAGTGCCGTCGCTTCGTCATATTGGATGTGTACGGTAGGCTTGCCGCGACGCAACGCGTCGTCATCCATGGCGGGCATATCGTCATGCACCAGCGAATAGACGTGGATCATCTCGAGTGCCGCGCTCGCCGCTTCGACGGCCTGCGCGCTCGCGCCGGTCAGCTCGCCCGCCGCGTGGACGAGCAGGGGCCGCACGCGCTTGCCGCCGCCCAGCACCGCGTAGCGCATGGCTTCGTGCAGGCGCGCCGGCGCGACGTCCGTGCCCGGAAGATAGTGTTCCAGCGCCGTCTCGACGCGATCGAGCGTCGCGCGCATCCATTGTTCGAAGGTCATAGGTCGTCGTCCCCGTCGTCGTTCGTCGCTCCGGCACCCTGCGTGGCGCGCTGCACCTCGGCGGGCAACGGTTTGAGCGTCTCGCCATCGAGAACGCGTACCTGCTGCTCAACTTTTTCGAGTTGCTGTTGGCAAAAGCCGACAAGCGCTGCGCCGCGGCGGTATGCCGCAAGCGATTCCTCGAGGCTCAGCGCGCCCTCTTCCATGCGCGCGACGAGCGATTCGAGTTCTGCCAGCGCCGCCTCGTAATTCTCGGGAAGCGGGGCGGCGTCCGCGCTCTGTGCGCTTGCGCCGGCTTGCTCGCCTGTTTCCTGGACAGCGGTCTTCGCCATGAATCGTGGATGTGCAATTGAATTTTTGGAACCAAGTCGCACATTCTACGGCAAAAGCCAAATTTTCGACCCGCATCCCGTCCACGCGGGACCGTCGAGATTGCTTTGCCGGATTCTCCGCCAATCGGGAAGGAACGTGCGATTCAAGCGCGCGGGCGCAACGATTGCGAGGAACTCTCGCGACAATTTATACCCAAATCAAGACCTTAAGCACCCCAAGGATGCGGATTTCGGTATAATCGCGGGCTCCCTAAATCGAATCTTCGATGGTTGGGTTGTTCACTGCTTTCACGTCTTAACGGGAGTGGGAATGTCCAATCTGAGCAATGCATTGCAGCTGAACGCCATTCACAGTCAGCTGCCAGTCACGGCTTACTTTGACGAAGCGCTTCTTACGCGCGAACTCGACACACTTTTCAAGCAAGGTCCACGCTACGTCGGGCACGAACTCATGGTTCCCGAAGCGGGCAACTATTTCGCGCTTCCGGGCGAAGGCGAAGGGCGCGTGCTCGTCCGCAATCAGCAGAACAATATCGAACTGCTGTCCAACGTGTGCCGCCATCGCCAGGCAATCATGCTCAATGGCCGCGGCAGCGCGGACAACATCGTCTGCCCGCTGCATCGCTGGACCTACGATCTCAACGGTCAACTGCTCGGCGCGCCGCATTTCGCGGACAAGCCTTGCCTGAACCTCGGCAAGACTTCGCTGCAGAACTGGCAAGGCCTGCTCTTCGAATCGGAGGGCCGCAACGTCGCCGCGGATCTCGCGCGGCTTGGCACCGCAAAGCACTTCGACTTCTCGGGCTTCATGTTCGATCACGTCGAAGTGCACGAGTGCAATTACAACTGGAAGACGTTCATCGAAGTCTATCTCGAGGACTATCACGTCGCGCCGTTCCATCCGGGACTCGGCAGCTTCGTGTCGTGCGACAACCTCGAGTGGGAATTCGGCGACTGGTACAGCGTCCAGACCGTGGGCGTCCACAAGAACTTGGAAAAGCCGGGCAGCCCGACGTATCGCAAGTGGCACGACGAAGTCCTGCGCTTTCGCAACGGCGCGCCGCCCGAGTTCGGTGCGATCTGGATGGTGTATTACCCCGGTCTGATGATCGAGTGGTATCCGCATGTGCTGGTCGTGTCGTGGCTGATTCCACAAGGCACGCAGAAGACGACGAACATCGTCGAGTTCTATTACCCCGAGGAAATCGCGCTTTTTGAGCGTGAGTTCATTGAGGCCGAGCGCGCTGCGTATATGGAAACCGCGCGTGAGGACGACGAAATCGGCGAGCGCATGGACGCGGGCCGGCGCGCGCTGATGTCGCGCGGCGAGAATCAGGTCGGGCCGTATCAGAGCCCGATGGAATCCGGCATGCAGCACTTCCACGAGTTCTTGCGGCATCAGCTCGGCGCGATCTGATATAGGCCGTTCGGCCAGAGTTACGAAAAGGCGGGCTTTCAGGCCCGCCTTTTTGTTTAGACTAACGGTTCAAGTCTCGCACATGAGCGACGCACAGGAGCCGTCATGCCGCACACCCACTACACCACGCTCATCTCGGCGGCGAATCTCGCCGAACGGCTCGCCGCCGCGCCCGGCAGCATGCTCGTCTTCGATTGCCGCTTCGATCTGGCCGCGCCCGAATCCGGCGAAGCGGCCTATGCGCAAGGGCATATTCCCGGCGCGCACTATCTTCATCTGGATCGAGATCTGTCCGGCGTCAAGACGGGCACGAACGGGCGTCATCCGCTTCCGGAGCGCGCCGCGCTCGTCGCCAAACTGGCCAGCTTCGGCCTGAACGAGGGCCAGCAAGTAGTCGCGTACGATGCCCACGGCGGCATGTACGCCGCGCGTCTCTGGTGGCTGCTGCGCTGGCTCGGGCACGATTCCGTCGCGTTGCTCGACGGCGGCCTGCAGGCCTGGGAAGCCGCGGGCAATCCGCTCGATACCGCCGTGCCGCCGAAGAGGCAGGGCACGTTCAAGGCCGGCGCGCCGCTTCAGGTGACGATCGACGCCCCGGCGATCGAGCGCAGCATCGGCACGCGCGATCATCTGCTGATCGATGCGCGCGCCGCCGATCGTTACCGCGGCGAGAATGAGACGATCGATCCTGTCGGCGGGCACATTCCCGGCGCGCTGAATCACTTTTTCAAGAACAATCTGACGGCGGAAGGCCGCTTCAAGACCGCGCACGAACTGCGCGAGGCGTTCGGTTCGCTCGTCGGCACGACGCCGGCGGACCGCGTCGTCCTGCAATGCGGCTCGGGCGTGACGGCATGCCATAACGCGCTCGCGATGGAGATCGCCGGCCTGCACGGCGCGGCGCTCTATCCCGGCTCGTGGAGCGAGTGGAGCGCCGATCCGGGCCGGCCCGTCGCGACCGGCCCGAATCCGTGAACGCCGTTATTTGACGCCGTGCTCGCGGAACCACGCGAGCGCGCGCTTCCATCCGTCCTCGGCGTCGGCTTTGCGATAGCTCGGCCGATAATCCGCGAAGAACGCATGCGGCGCGTCGTCGTACACGACGAACTGCGAGTCTTTCGCGGGCGGCGGGTCGTTCGCGAGCGCCTGTTTCATCTGCTCGATCGTATCCTGCGGGATGCTCTGATCCTGCCGGCCATATAGGCCGAGCACCGGCACTTTGAGCTGGCTCGCGAGGTCGATCGGATTGGCCGGCGTGTTCTCGGTCTTGTTGCCGACGAGCCGTCCGTACCACGCCACGGCCGCCTTCACATTGGGATTGTGCTCGGCATAGAGCCAGGTGATGCGCCCGCCCCAGCAAAACCCGGTAATGCCGACGCGCTTCGGATCGCCGCCATGCTCGCCCGCCCATTTGACCGTCTGATCGATGTCGGAGATCACTTGTGCATCGGGCACTTTCGACACGAGTTGTTCGTTGAGCTGCTGCATCGACTTGTAGGCCGATGCATCGCCCTGACGCGTGTAGAGATCCGGCGCGATGGCGAGATAACCCTGCTTGGCGAAGCGCCGGCAGACGTCGGCGATATGCTCGTGCACGCCGAAAATCTCGTGAATCACGATGATGACCGGCAAATGCGTCTTGCCTTTGGGCTGCGCGCGGTACGCCGGCACGAGCGTGCCATCCGCGCCGCGTATGCCGATGGCGCCGGCTTCCAGCCCATCGCTGTCGGTGTGAACGGTTTGCGCGGACACCGGCAGCACGGCGGCCGCGAAGCCGGTGCCGAAGGTCGCCTTGATGAAATTGCGTCGGTTGAACGGGACGTGCGGAATGAGGCTGTCGACTTCAGGGTCTAGCATACGAAGCTCCCGCGGCAATGCCGTCGCGGCGCGTACTCGATCGCGCGACGGCGAGGATCGTTGAAATCCGCGCGACGCGATCAAGGCGTCACGACGCGCGGCGCTGCACGACGATGAACGCGCGTTATGCATTAAGCGCGCCGCTCATTCTAAACAGCTTTAAACGAACGGCGCAGCGGATCTATTCCGTCAGTGCAGCTTGACACGCGGGGCGGTGGAACGGCGCAGCCAGTGCGCGACAGTATCGAGCACCATGCGCGCATAGCCGTGCAGCGCGGCCACATGCAGGCGATACAGCGACATGTACATGAAGCGCGCGAAGAGGCCTTCGATCAGCATGTTGCCGCCGATCAACCCGCCCATCAGATTGCCGACCGCGCTGTAATGGCCGAGCGACACCAGCGAGCCGAAATCGCGATACGTGTACTCGGGCAACGGCTTGCCCTGCAACATCCGCTCAAACAACTTGAAAAGGAAGCTCGCCTGCTGATGCGCGGCCTGCGCGCGCGGCGGAACGTTGCGCTCGTTGCCGGGCCACGGACACGCGGCGCAATCGCCGAGCGCGAAGACGTTCTCGTCGGTTTCGGTTTGCAGCGTGCGACGCACGACGAGCTGGCCGAGACGATTGGTCGGAAGTCCGTCGAGATTGTTGAGAATCGCGGGCGCCTTGATGCCCGCCGCCCAGACTGTGAGATCCGCGCGAATCGTCTTGCCGCTCGCCGTGCGGATCGTGTCGCGCGAGACCTGCGCGACGGTTTCGCCCGTCATCAGCTTTACGCCGAGCTTGGTCAGCAGTTCCGCCGTCGCGCTGGACACGCGTTCCTGCAATGCGGGCAGAATGCGTGGCCCGGCCTCGATCAGCACGATGCCGATATCGTGCTTCGGATCGAGCTTGTGCAAGCCGTATGCGGAAAGCACTTGCGCGGTATTGCGCAATTCCGCCGATAATTCGACGCCCGTCGCGCCCGCGCCGACGATCGCCACCTGAATGCGCGGCACGGGATCGACGCCGGGCTCTTCGTCGACTTCGTCCACGCCCGCCGCGACGGGTTCCGGTGCGAAATGCTCCGCGCGCATGCAGGCCGCGATCAGGCGCTTGCGGAAGAGCTCCGCCTGACCGACGGTATCGAGCGCGATCGAATTCTGCTGCGCGCCTTCGACGCCGAAGAAATGCGTCGTGCTGCCGATCGCGATGACGAGCGTGTCGTACTCCAACTCGCGCTCGGGCAGCAGTTCGCCGGCTTCTTCGTCGCGCAACGCGCCGATCGTGATGCGCCTCGCCGCCCGATTCAGTCCGACGAGTTCGCCCTGCTGAAACTCGAAGCCGTGCCACAGGGCTTGTGCCGCGTATTCGAGTTCCTGCGTGAAGGGATCCATGCTGCCCGCCGCGACTTCATGCAGGAGCGGTTTCCAAATATGCGTCGGGTTGCGGTCGACGAGCGTGACTTGCGCTTTCGGCGGCGTTTTGGAATCCGTCGAGCCGAAACGGTCGCCGAGACGAGTTGCGAGTTCGAGGCCGCCTGCGCCTCCGCCGATGATGATGAAGCGATGCATGGAACTCTCCCTGTGCTTTTATATTCGATCGGCCTTCGTGCTTATCTTCCTCGATTGAAACATTGTGCGGAGCTTCGGTGACAGTCACAAGCGAGTCACCAACATGTCGGACATATGCGACATCCGCGCATATGTCCTTGCACCGGGAATTTCAGTGCGCTTCTTCCCAGTTGGTGCCGACGCCCACTTCCGCGACGAGCGGCACTTTCAGCTTCGCGACGCCGCACATCAGTTCAGGTAAGCGCTTCCTGACCTCGGGCAGCGCCTCTTCGGGCACTTCGAGCACGAGTTCGTCGTGCACCTGCATGATCATCTTCGCGCCGATGCCCGACGCTTCGAGCCAGTCCTGCACCGCGATCATCGAGAGCTTGATGAGATCGGCGGCGGTGCCCTGCATCGGCGCGTTGATCGCCGCGCGCTCCGCCGCCTGACGGCGCGGCCCGCTGCCGCCATTGATCTCGGGCAGCCACAGACGCCGGCCGAACACAGTTTCGACGAAGCCGTTCGCCTTCGCGATCACGCGCGTATTTTCCATGTACGCGGCAACGCCGGGATAACGCGCGAAATAGCGGTCGATATAAAGCTTCGCCGCATCGCGTGTGATGCCGAGATTCGACGCGAGCCCGAACGAGCTCATGCCATAGATCAGGCCGAAGTTGATGACCTTCGCGATGCGGCGCTGATCGTTGTCGACTTCGAGCGGCGTGACGCCGAACACTTCCGACGCCGTCGCGCGGTGCACGTCTTCGCCTTCCCTGAACGCGCGCATCAGCGATTCGTCGCCGGAAATGTGCGCCATGATGCGCAGCTCGATCTGCGAGTAATCCGCCGATACGATCTGGCAGCCCGGCGATGCGATGAACGCTTCGCGAATGCGCCGCCCTTCGCCCGTTCGCACCGGAATGTTCTGCAAGTTCGGCTCGTTCGACGACAAACGCCCCGTCACCGCGACGGCCTGCGCATAGTTCGTATGCACGCGTCCCGTCGATGCGTTGACCATGCGCGGCAGCTTGTCCGTGTAAGTGGACTTGAGCTTGGACAGCCCGCGATGCTCGAGCAGCACCTTCGGCAGCGGATAGTCTTCGGCGAGCTTCTGCAGCACTTCTTCATCGGTGGAAGGCGCGCCGCTCGGCGTTTTCTTCACGACCGGCAATTGCAGCTTCTCGAAGAAGATCTGGCCGATTTGCTTCGGCGAGCCGAGATTGAACTCGCCGCCCGCGAATTCGTACGCCTGCGCCTGCAAATCGATGAGCCGCTTCGCAATCTCGTTGCTCTGCGCTTCGAGCCGTTCGCGATCGATCAGGACTCCGTTTCGTTCCATCTTGCGCAGCACGCGCGAAGTCGGCATTTCGATGTCGCGATACACGCGCAACAAGCCTTCCTCCTGCGCCACTTGCGGATAGAGCGCCTGATGCAGACGCAACGTGATATCGGCGTCTTCGGCCGCATACGCGGAGGCTTTGTCGAGCGGCACTTCATCGAAGCCGATCTGCGATGCGCCCTTGCCCGCGACGTCTTCGTACTTGATCGTCTTCACGCCGAGATGACGCAACGCGAGGTTGTCCATGTCGTGCGGACGATGCGATTCCAGCACGTACGATTGCAGCAGCGTGTCGTGCTCGACGCCGCGCATTTCGATGCCGTAATTGGCGAGCACCTGCTCGTCGTACTTCAGATGCTGGCCGACCTTTTTCTTCGATGCATCTTCGAGCCACGGCTTGAGTTTCGCGAGCACTTCGTCGCGCGGCAGTTGCTCGGGCGCGTCCGGCCCGCGATGCGCGACCGGAATGTACGCCGCATGCCCCGGCTCGACAGAGAACGACATGCCGACGATCTGCGCGGTCATCGGATCGAGCGACGTGGTTTCGCTATCGAACGATGTGAGCTCCGCTTCATTGATGCGCTCGAGCCACGCATCGAACTGCTCCCATGTCTGCACCGTCTCGTAGTGATGCACGATTTCGGTGACTTCGGCGGGCGGCGTATCGGTCGGGCCTTCGACGGCATCGGCGATTTCGACTTCGCGCAGCCACGTCTTGAAGCCGTGACGCAGGAACACGTCGCGCAGTTCGTCGCGCGACTCGGGACGCGATTGAAGCGTCGCATCGATCGATTCGATTTGCGATGTGAGGTCGCACTCCGTGTGCACGGTAACGAGCTTTCGCGCCATCGGCAGGAAGTCCAGAGCCTTGCGCAGATTGTCTCCTACCGCACCCTTGATCTCGTTCGCATGCTCTACGATGCCATCAAGGGTTTCGTATTGCGTGAGCCATTTGATCGCTGTCTTGGGACCGCATTTTTCGACCCCCGGCACGTTGTCGACGGTATCGCCGATGAGCGACAGATAGTCGACGATGCGCTCCGGTGGCACGCCGAACTTCGTGAGCACGCCGGCGCGGTCGAGCGTTTCGTTGGTCATCGTATTGATGAGGGTGACATGATCCGTCACGAGTTGAGCCAGATCCTTGTCGCCCGTCGACACGATCACCTTCATGCCGCGCTTTTCGGCTTCGACCGCGAGCGTGCCGATGACGTCGTCCGCCTCGACGCGCTCGATCATCACGAGCGGCCAGCCGAGCGCGCGCACGGCGACGTGGATCGGCTCGATCTGCTTCGCGAGGTCTTCGGGCATCGAAGGGCGGTTGGCCTTGTAGTCGGCGTACCAGTCGTCGCGGAAAGTCTTGCCTTTGGCATCAAATACGCACGCGCTATACTCTGCATTGATTTCGCGCCGCAAGCGCCGCAGCATGTTGATCATTCCATACAGAGCGCCGGTGGGCCCGCCGTCGGGGCCTCGCAAGTCCGGCATTGCATGGTAGGCCCGGTACAAGTAACTAGAACCGTCGACCAATAGCAGGGTCTTACCTTCAAGACTTAGTTCTTCAGGCATTATGAACAAGAGAAAAGTGATTCCGAGTCTGCGATCGCTCGCAGATCAAGAGCGCGCGACGGCCAAGAAGGCTCGCGCATCGTGGCAGATGTTCACGATTATGGCAGAGTTTATCGAGGCGACCGAGTACCTCTCGGAGATCCGCCCTGCCATCAGCATCTATGGTTCGGCGCGTCTGAAACCGGAGTCGCCGTACTATCAACTCACGATCGAAATCGCGCAGAAATTCTCCGACGCGGGCTTCGCCGTCATATCCGGCGGCGGGCCGGGCATCATGGAAGCGGCGAATAAAGGCGCGCACGCGGGCAAGTCGCCTTCGGTCGGCTTGAACATCGAGTTGCCGCACGAGCAATCGGGCAATCAGTGGCAGGACATTTCGCTCCGCTTCCGTCACTTCTTCACGCGCAAGGTCACGTTCGTGAAGAACTCGGACGCGGTCGTGGTGATGCCGGGCGGCTTCGGTACGCTGGACGAGCTCGCGGAAGTGCTCACGCTCATCCAGACGAAGAAGTCACGTCACGTTCCGATCGTGCTCGTCGGCGCGGAGTTCTGGGCCGGCCTGCTCGACTGGTTCAAGAACACGTTGCTGACCAATGGCGTCATCAGCGAAAAGGATCTCGACCTGATGCAAGTCATCGACGATCCGGATCAGGTGCTCGAAGCCGTGTTGCGCTTCTATGAGGATCGCGAGGAATCGGTCGAACAGCCGGCTGAGAGCAAGTCGGATGAGGATCGGATGTTCTATCTTTAATCGAGACTCGATGCGAGCGGTTTCATGAACCGCTCGCATCGTCTCACGCAGAAGGCATCATTGAAACGCCACTTCCGCGAAGCTGCGCAACTTCCGCGAATGCAGCTTCGACAACCCATTCTCGCGCAGCAGTTCCATCGCCTTGACGCCGATTTGCAAGTGCTGATCCACCTGCGCGCGATAGAACTGATCCGCCATTCCCGGCAGCTTCAATTCACCGTGCAGCGGCTTATCGGACACGCATAGCAGCGTTCCGTACGGCACGCGGAATCTGAATCCATTGGCCGCAATCGTCGCACTCTCCATATCGAGCGCCACCGCGCGGCTTTGCGACAAACGCCGCACCGGCTCGCGATGATCGCGCAACTCCCAGTTGCGGTTATCGACGCTCGCGACGGTGCCCGTACGCATCACGCGCTTCAGTTCGACGCCTTCGAGCTGCGTCACCTGCGCCACCGCGCGCTCCAGCGCAACCTGCACTTCCGCGAGCGCAGGCACCGGCACCCAAAGCGGCAGATCGTCATCGAGAACGTGATCCTCGCGCACATAGCCGTGCGCCAGCACGTAATCGCCGAGACGCTGCGTATTGCGCAGCCCCGCGCAATGTCCGAGCATGATCCACGCATGTGGACGCAGCACCGCGATGTGATCAGTGATCGTCTTCGCGTTCGACGGCCCCACGCCGATGTTCACCATCGTGATGCCGCTGCCGTCCGCGCGTTTCAGGTGATACGCGGGCATCTGCGGCAGACGCGCGGGCTGCGCGCCTTCCTCCGGCTGCTCGCCGAGATTCGCGTTGTACGTGACGACATCGCCCGGTTCGACGAACGATGAATACGCGCTGCGATACGCGCGCGTTTCCTCGTCGTCGGCGCGCGACATCATCGTGCGGCCGAGCTTCACGAACTCGTCGATATAGAACTGGTAGTTCGTATACAGCACGTAATTCTGGAAGTGCGTGGGCGACGTGGCCGTGTAATGCCTCAGCCGATGCAGCGAGAAATCGACGCGCGCGGCCGTGAAGAGCGCAAGCGGGTGCGGCTCGCCCGGCCCCGGCTCGTACGTGCCGTTGACGATGCGATCGTCGAGCAGCGCGAGGTCGGGCGTATCGAAGATATTGCGCATCGCGAGCAGCCGGTCGCGATCGAGATCGCCTTCGAGATGGATGCCTTCCGCGAACGCGAAGTGAATCGGAATGGGATGCGCCGACACACCGACTTCGAGCCCGACGTGATGGTTCTTCGTCAGCAGTCGCAATTGCTCGCGATAGTAATCGCCGAAAAGATCGGGACGCGTCAGCGTCGTTTCGTAGATGCCCGGCCCCGCCACGAAGCCATATGAGCGCCGCGAATCGATCTGCGAGTTGAGCTCGGTACGCACGCGCACGAACGGATAGCACGCGCGCACGCGATGCGTGAACTGCTCGTTGCGGCGATAGCGCGCGAATGCATCGCGCAGAAATGCGGTATTCGCTTCATAGATCGCCGACAGACGCGCGACCGCCGCAGCGGGATCTTCGAAGGATTCGGTCGGAAAATCGTTGGCAGGCGTGCCCTGCGTGCTTTGAGTCCGGTCGTTTGTCATGATCTTGTGTCTTTCTTCGATGCCCTCGTAATGAATCGACATTAACACGGAAGAATGTGCGGACCATGAAGTCCCTCCTCACGTGAGTGCGTGCGATCACACCTCGCAACACGTTTTTGACGTTCGAAGTCAAATTTCGCGAAAGCGGCGCAAAATAAGGCGTTGGCTGCGCGCGCGCCGCTCAGTCAGCAACCGTTTTGTTAGAATCCGGCCATCGCCTGGAGAACCATCATGAAGCCGCACCTTTGCGCCGCCGCCGCGGCAGTCCTCGCCGCAGCAAGCTTCGGCGCATTCGCGCAGCCGGCGCAGCAAGCCGCGAACGCAGAACCCCAACCGGCGGTGCAGAAAATGTCGCCGGAAGAAGCGGCGGGCCTGCCCGATCTGAAATCCATCAACCGTCCGCCCGCGAACGTCAGCTCGAAAGTCGAGATTTCGCCGCCGCGCACACCGAGCTATCACGAGCTGAGCACCAACGGCACCGAGATCACCGAGTTCCGCGACAAGGGCAAGCCCGTCGAAATCGACGTGCGTTCCAATTTCGGCACGCGCTATCAGATGAGCGCGCCCGCCGACACGTCGCCGCAAGTGCGCGACAACGGCAAGGCCAGTACGCGCCTGCCGTCGATCAACCTGCATTACTGATCACTTAAAGATGGCTTCGGACCCGCTCTTTCCGGGCGGGTCGCGGCACCGTGGCTGCATGCCCGGCGCCACCGTTCACCGGCCTCTTCCTGGCCGTCCAACCTGACCGACGTTTCCCGCATGGCCGTCTTCACTCCCGTCACCAACGCCGACCTCGGCGACTGGCTGCAAGACTACGATCTCGGCGATGTCGTCGAATTTCGCGGCATCCAGTCGGGCATCGAGAACAGCAATTTCTTTCTCACGACGACGCACGGCGAGTACGTGCTCACGATCTTCGAGAATCTCACGGCAACGCAACTGCCGTTCTATCTCGATCTGATGCGCCATCTGGCTTCGCATCGCGTGCCGGTGCCCGATCCGATGCCGCGCCGCGACGGCTCGCTCTTCGGCATGCTGCATGGCAAGCCCGCGTCGATCGTGACGAAGCTCGAAGGCGCGCCCGAACTCGCGCCGACGTCCGCGCATTGCATCGAAGTGGGGCAGATGCTCGCACGCATGCATCTCGCGGGGCGCGACTTTGCGCAGCATCAGCCGAATCTGCGCAGCCTTTCATGGTGGCAGCAGAAGGCGCCGTCGATCGCCGAATTTTTAAGCGGCGAGCAGCGGGCATTGTTCGAAGACGAACTCGCGCATCAGGCTGAATTTTTCGGCTCGGCGGATTACGCGTCGCTGCCGGAAGGCCCGTGCCATTGCGACCTGTTCCGCGACAACGTGCTGTTCGCGCACGGCCGCGGGCACGCGCGCCTCGGCGGTTTCTTCGACTTCTACTTCGCGGGCGTCGACAAGTGGCTGTTCGATGTCGCCGTAACGGTCAACGACTGGTGCATCGATCTCGCCACCGGCGTGCTCGATCCCGCGCGCGTCGATGCGATGCTGCGCGCCTATCAGACGGTGCGTCCGTTCACGCCCGCCGAAGAGCGTCACTGGAACGACATGCTGCGCGCCGGCGCGATGCGCTTCTGGGTCTCGCGCCTTTTCGACTTTCATCGCCCGCGCGAAGCGCAAATGCTCAAAGCGCACGATCCCGGCCATTTCGAACGCATTCTGCGCGAACGCGTCAAAGCCGCTTCTCCCGCCAATCGATAACCAGCAACATGCGACTGATCGAAGTTCCGGCCAAGACCGGCTACGTGTGGTTCCGTCAGGGCATCTGGCTGTTCCGCCGCAACCCGTTTGCCTTCCTCACGGTGTTCTTCGCGTATCTGTTCGTGATGACGCTGATCTCCCGTGTGCCGCTCGTCGGCCCGTTGCTGCCGCTGCTGTTCATTCCGGGGGTCGCGGTCGGCTTCATGGCGGCGTGCCGCAACACGATCGCGGGCAAGCCCGTCTGGCCGACCATTCTCGTCGACGGATTCCGCTCGTACGGCAGCGTCGTCGCGCGCAGGCTGCTCGCGCTGGGCGCGCTGTACATCGTCGCGATGATGGTCATCTTCATGGCGTCGGCGCTCGTCGATGGCGGCACGCTGCTCAGCATCATGATGGGCGACGGCCCGAGCGGCGATCCGGAAACGGTTGCCGCGAGCTTCAGTCCGCTCGCGGTGCTCGTCGCGATGGCGTGCTATGTCCCGATCGCGATGCTGTTCTGGTTCGCGCCGATCCTCGTCGCGTGGCACGACGTGCCGCCCGCGAAGGCGCTGTTCTTCAGCCTCGTCTCGTGCTGGCGCAATCGCGGCGCGTTCATTTTTTACGGCGTGCTGTGGATCCTGATCGCGCTCGCGGTCTCGTTCGGCCTGACCACGCTGATGCAGGCGCTCGGCGTGGGACAGGAAATGGCGCTCGCGGTGCTGATGCCGGCATCGATCATCGTCACGACCGCGCTGTACTGCTCGTTTTACGCGACTTATCGCGGCTGTTTCGGCGTGCAGTCCCCCGATTCGCCGGACATTCCCGACGCACCGGGCACGCCCAAGGCTTGACCGGATGCCGCGCTCTTCGAACGGGCGCGGCGATGATTCGTGCGCGAAGCATTGCACGTACACTAGCGAGATCGGCCATCCCGGCCTTTCGCCGCGCCTCTGTCATGACCTCGTCAAACGCTTTGCCTGAGTTTCCGCTCGAACTCGATCAGCAGTTGTGCTTCGCGCTCTATTCGACTTCGCTCGCGATGACGAAGGCGTACAAGCCGCTGCTGGAGAAGCTCGGGCTGACGTATCCGCAATACCTGGCGATGCTCGTGCTTTGGGAATCCGACGACCTCACGGTCAAGGAAATCGCCGCGCGTCTCTCGCTCGATTCCGCGACGATGACACCGCTTCTCAAGCGTCTCGAAGCGCAGGGCTATGTCGAGCGCGTGCGCGGCGTGGAAGACGAGCGCCAGGTTCACATCCGACTGACCGACGCCGGCGCCGCGCTGAAACAAGCCGCCCGCGCGATTCCCAGCGAAATCTACTGCGCCTCCGGTTCGGACATCGACGCGATGCTGCGTCTGCGCAACGATCTGGTGCGGCTGCGCGCCTCCCTCGGCGAGTACATCGACGACTGATCCGAACCGATAGCAACACGCTAACGGCCCCATCGTCGAATTTTAATTTGCACGCTAATTAATAGCGCGATATATTTACGCCGTGGTGAACGCAACATTGATCTGACAACCGAAACATAAGGAGAGAAACGATGAGCATCCTGTACAAGGCGACGGCAACCAGCACCGGTGGACGCGATGGCCGCGCCATTTCCTCGGACGAGCAATTGAACGTGAAGTTGAGCGCGCCCAAGGAACTGGGCGGAACGGGCGCACCGGGTACGAATCCCGAGCAATTGTTCGCTGCGGGCTATTCCGCCTGCTTTCTCTCAGCTATGAAGTTCGTCGCGGGTCAGCAAAAGCGCGCAGTGCCGGCCGATACAAGCGTAACGGCGGACGTGGGCGTCGGTCCCAACGATGCAGGCGGATTCAAGCTCGATATCGAGCTGCGCGTGTCGCTGCCGGGCCTCGACGCGCCCGACGCTCAGGCATTGGTCGATGCAGCACACAAGGTTTGCCCGTACTCGAACGCGACACGCAACAACGTGGATGTGCGCGTGAAGCTCGTCTGAGACGACGCGAGCGGAAACAAAAATGCCGGCCTAAAAGGCCGGCATGTTTCAGAACCGTCGAAGGCAGAGCTTAGTTGGACATCCACGCCGGGTGACGCGCCGTAGCACGCTGATCCAGCTTCTTCATACGATATTCGAGATCGTAGATGTCCGTGGCTTCGGCGAGATAAGCGTCGTCGCGCGCGCGATCGCGTTCGTCGGCGGATTTGGTCAGGAACAGGAAAATGCGGCTGAGCAGGAACATGGTGGGCCTCGCTTGAATACTGGGGTTACTACCTATGAACCGGATTATAGGGTAATCCCTGATCCAACGCCAGCCCTAATCGCTAGAACGCTGATACTAAAGACTAAATTGCAACACCTGCAACACGGCGCGCCCGGCGTCAGGCGACGTACGCATCGCGCGCGGCCTCGCTCGGACGCCGCTGGTGCTTGAAAAACTCCCACATCACCGCTGAAGAATCCGGTCCTTTGGACGAGTGGAAAGCGACGGTATCATCGCCGCCGGCCCATGAATGGCCCAGGCCGCGCACGATCGACGTCTTCACCACACGTCGGCCGTTCTTGAAATAGTCCGTCACGACACCATCCGGATGCGCTTCCTCGCGCGCCTCGCCCGCGCGGCGATTGCCTGCGGCGTCGATGAAGCCGTTCAGCCGCAGGAACTGCTTGGCGAGCTGCTCGGCGTTCGCGGCCGCGACCACCGAATCCAGTTCTCCGTGCACGATGATCGCCGGCATGCCCGGATAATCGCGAACGTCGACAGCCGCGTCGATGAGCGTGACGGGATCGCTGCGCGCGCCGCGGCGCATGACGTCCATCGCGCCGATGGCCGAACGCGCCTCGCCGAACACCACGCCCGAGTGCAGGCCGACGGCCGCGAACACGTGCGGATAACGCACGGCGAGCAGCGCCGCGAGTCCCGCACCGGCGGACATGCCCGCAAGATAGACGCGCTCCGGATCCAGATCGTGCTGCTCGACCATCGCGTTCACCAGCGAGACGACGGACGCAGCTTCGCCACCGCCGGCGCTACCGGAATCGTCATACCAGCGCCAACAGCGATGCGCGTGATCGTGCTTCGATTGCTCCGGATACAGCACCGCGAATCCGTATCGATCGGCAAGCAGATTGATGCGCGTGCCTTGCGCGAATTCGTCGGCGTTCTGCTTGCAACCGTGCAGCATGACCACGAGCGGAACCGGCTCGGACCCGGCTTTCGGCGGCAGATAGAGCGCGTAGGACATGTGATTGACGAAGCGGCCGCTCGTCGGCGGGGCCGAATGATACGAGCGCGCCCACTTCCCGCGCGCCCACGCCGACGCGCGCGGACGCACACGCGATTCGCGCGGCACGGGACGCGCGCTGGCGCGGGGCGCTGTTGCCGCCTTCGCAGACGCCCCCGATTTCAGTTTCGACTTGACGGTTTTCGCGCGCGCGGGCTTGGCCGCCGCACGGGGCTTGGGTGTGCGGATCGCTTCGACTTGGCCGGCGACCAGGCGTCTCAAGCCGCGCAACCAGAGCTTGGTAAGGCTTTTGGACATTTCGGCTGGGTCCTCCACTTCATGCAATGGGATGGCGCGACGAAAACGCGCGCCGTGTTGTGCATTGCACAATAACATCAAAACGGCTGGATTACCTGCCTTGAGCGTACAGATCTCGGGATGAATTAACAGCAAATCGCGAAGATACCCGAAATTAGACGATAGTTACGCGATGTAACCGTCAACTCGCTTTAAGCAATGTCGGATAATTCAGTATGTTCCCAAGCGTTATACTGGAGCGAATTTGCGGCAGCGTGTCGAAGCGCCAGCCGCCGGCAGAACGGCCCCCTCGCCGCTGCCGCACTGCAGCAACCCTTATTCCCAGAAAACCAATGACCGTAGACCTACCCGTTTCCGCCTGGATCTCCGTGACCGCGCTCGGCAGCGTCGGCGTGATGGGGCCGGTGGCCCTCATCGTCGCCGCATGGCTCGCCGTCGGCTATCGATGGAAATATTCTGTCGCGTGGCTCGCACTGCTCGGCGCGGCGAGCGGCCTCGTCGCGTTGAGCAAGATCGCGTTTATCGGCTGGGGTATCGGCGTGCGCCATCTTGACTTCACCGGCGTCAGCGGACATGCGCTGATGTCCACAGCGGTGCTGCCCGTCGCGATTTTCGTCGCGCTGTTGCCCGCGCGCGGCGCGTGGCGCGCCATCGGCGTCGCGCTCGGTCTGTTGCTGGGCGTATGGGTGGGCGTGTCGCGCGTCGTGCTCGACGCGCATTCGGTATCGGAAGTGGTCGCTGGTTGCGCGCTCGGCGCGGTCGTCGCGCTCGCGTTCGTGTGGTTCGCGTGGCGCGCCGAGTCCGGCAGGCTCGCGCCGGCGCCCGTCGCCGCGAGTCTCGCGGCGGTCGTCGTGGCGCTGCACGGCGTGCCCGTGCCGACGCAGCAATGGATCACGGAAATCGCGCTCGGGCTGTCGGGCCACGAGCGTCCGTATGTGCGGGCAAGCTGGAAGTCGAAGAAATTTCGCGCGCCGGAACGCCGCACTGAACTGCCGCAGGACGACCGCGCGGCCGCCTGACGCGGCCGCTGCGTTCACTGCATGATGCCTTAATCGTTCACGCCGATAATCACGCTCGACGCCTTGATCACCGCAACGGCCTTCTGACCTTGCGTCAGGCCGAGCGTGTCCGCGCTCTGGTTCGTGATGATCGCGGTGATGGTCGTGCCGCCGTCGAGCGACAGCGAAACCTCCGCGTTCACCGCGCCCTTCGTCAGACTGGCAACCGTGCCACGCAACTGGTTGCGCGCCGACAGCTTTGCGCCGGTGTCTTCCATCAGCATGACCCACGACGCCTTGATAAGCGCGAACGCATCGCTGCCTTCCTTCAGGCCGAGCGCCTGCGTGCTCTCGTGCGTGACGACCGCGACGATCGTCTGCCCGCCGGGCAAGCCGAGTTCGATTTCGTCGTTCACCGCTCCACGCGTGACCTTCGTCACCTTGCCGGCCAGTTGGTTGCGTGCGCTTGTTTTCATTCCCAATCTTCCGATCAGTTCCCAATCGTGGGCGAAGCCTTCGATGGCCGCGCCCGCCCGTTCCAGAAATTTCCGATGCTCGCGTTCGATCGCGTGATACGTGTCGATGAGACGCAACGCTGATGGCGTGAGCGTTGTGCCGCCGCCGCCCTTGCCGCCCGCCGCGCTGGTCACGAGCGGTTCGCCGGCAAGGTTGTTCATGGTGTCGACGGCGTCCCACGCGCCCTTGTAGCTCATGCCCACGGCCTTCGCCGCGGCGGTGATCGATCCCGTGTCGCGGATCGCGGCCAGAAGCGCAATGCGCGCCGCGCCCCCGAGCGTCTCCGTGCCGCTGCGCAGCCATACGGAGCCACCGAGTTCCAGCGGATCGCGCACCTTCGACGGTGCTGTTTTACTCATCTCTAGCCTCTGTGATCGTGCTGAAACAATGGGACGGATTATATCGATGCCTTCACACGCGGACGGTGCATCGAACGCAGCAGCCGCTCGCCTTCGCGCGCGTCCTTGCGCGCCGACGCCGCACCCCAGGCCCGCGCGAAACCGCGCTGATAATCGGTGGCTTCGGGGAGCGCCGCGAGCCGATCGGCGGCGACGGCTGCATCGTTTGCTTCGCCGAGCACCGTCTGCAATTCGCCGAGCAGCTTCGCCGTGTCGGTACGCGTTCTCCGCGACGTCACCGAGCGGAAGAATTCGAGCGCATATCGCAGGCGCTTCGCATGAATGCGGACACGATGCCGCTCATGCGCTTCGAGCGACGCGAGATCGGGCGCGCGCGCGATACGCCGGTAGTCCTTGCGGATGCGTTTTTCGGCAAAGCTGACAAAGCGCATCGGCGACTCGTCTTCCTGCGATGAGAACCGCGCGAGCCATTCGACGAACGCGAGCATCAGGCGTGCATGGCGCTTCGACGCCAGCGCGTCGTGCACCTTGTCGCGCGCGACGCGGCGCTTCACGTCCGCAGCGGCGATGACCGGTTGCCAGCGCGTGGCGTCGTCGTCCGATTCGGCGTAGGCAGGCAGCGTCCTGTCGGTGAAGACGTCCCAGTCGCGTGCATCGGCGAGCAGGTCGCCGAACCACTTCAGATCGGGCGCGATGCGCGCATTCCACGTGTCGTCGATATCGTCGCGAAAGAGCTTCAGCAGCGTCTTCAGCCGACGCTGCGCGACGCGCAACTGATGCACGTGCTCGTCGCCCAGACCCGCGCGCGACGCGGCCGCGTTGCCGAACCACTGCCCCGCCACCGACGCCGCGATGGCGACGAACGCTTCGCGGCGCGTCGCCGTGCGCGGCAGGCCGAGTTTCGCGGCATGCACAGGTTCCGCTTGCGATGCGTGCTCGTCGTCCGGCGCGATGAAAAACGGCGCGGCGTCGATCACCTCGCCAGCGAGCCCGAAGACGGCGTCCAGCGCGCCGTTCACCGCGGGCGCCGCGAGCCGCAAGATCGGCGGTTCCTCTTCCGAAGTTTCGAGCGACGCGAGAATGTCCGCGCCGCCGGCATCGACGCGCCATTCGATGCGTTCGATCTCGCGCCCGGCTTCCGAGTCCGCCGCCATATCCCGATGCGCGTTCGCGAGCGGCTCGGCGAGCGCGTCGTCGGCATGCGCGAATTCGACCAGCGACGCCGCCAGATCCTCACCCGCGGGCCGCGCGAAAGTCCGATAGCGCGTGAAGCCGGGCATCGGCACGCTCTCTTTTTGCACGGCGCACAGCGTGCGCGCGCCCTCGAGCGTTTCGATCGACAACCGCCATCGCGGCGTTTTCAGCGGAATCTCGCGCGTCGTGAAGCGCGTCCGGACGGGTTCCGCGCCCGCGATTGCGGCCACGCGATGCAGCGCGTCCTCGGCTCCATCGTCCGATCGATGCGCGTGCAGCGTCACCTCGATCCACATCGTCATGAAGTCTCCCCGGGCGATCTGACGCCGCCCGTCAATTCATACGAAATGGCTGCCGTTTCCCGATTCATGAAATCGACACACGCGCCGGGAAACATGCCCATTTGAGCTTCTGAAACGCTTCTCGTCTGCTTTTTCACCTTTCCGATACGACCTCGCGCAGGACCAGCCCCAAGGACGCGTTCATGAACCAGATTGCCTTTCCTCAATCCCAGACGGGCCGCACGCTCGGACAACGCCTCGCGCTACTGCTCTTTCTGCTTGCCATCGGCGCGGGCGCGGCGTACTGCGTCCTGCATCTGCTCGAAGATCTCGCGCCGGTTCGCGAATCGTCGGCGTTTCCATACATTCTGCTCGGCGTCGCGCTCCTGATTGCGCTCGGCTTCGAATTCGTCAACGGTTTTCATGACACGGCGAATGCTGTCGCCACTGTAATTTACACGCACTCGTTGACGCCAAACTTAGCGGTAGTCTGGTCGGGAGCATGGAATTTCATCGGCGTGTTGATTTCGAGCGGCGCGGTCGCGTTCGGCATCCTGCAATTGCTGCCGGTGGAACTGATCATCGGCGTCGGCAGTTCGCAGGGCTTCGCGATGGTCTTCGCGCTCCTCATCGCGGCGATCATCTGGAATCTCGGCACCTGGGCGCTCGGCCTGCCGTCGTCGAGTTCGCATACGCTGATCGGCTCGGTGATCGGCGTCGGCCTCATGAACCAGATGTTGCACGGCACGAACGGCACGTCGGGCGTCGACTGGAGCCAGGCGATGTCCGTCGGCAAGTCGCTGCTGTTTTCGCCGCTCGTCGGCTTCATCCTCGCGGGTTTTCTGCTTTACGTGCTGAAGCTCGTCGTGCGCGTGCCCGCGCTCTACAAAGAGCCGGAGAAGAACACGCCGCCGCCGTTCTGGATCCGCTGTCTGCTGATCCTGACATGCACGGGCGTGTCGTTCGCGCACGGCTCGAACGATGGCCAGAAAGGCATGGGCCTCATCATGCTGATCCTGATCGGCACCGTGCCGACCGCCTACGCGCTGAACAAGGCCGTGACGGCGAGCGAAACGCAGACGTTCGTCGCGGTGAGCCGCAGCGCATCGGACGTATTGCAGCGCTACAGCAACGGCGCTCCGCCCGCCGCCGACGCGCGCGCCCAGGTCGAGAAATACGTGCAGACGAAGACGCTCGCGCCGGACACGATCGCGTCGCTGAAGCGCGTCGTCGACTCGATCGAAGCGCAGATCCGCCCGAGCCAAACGATGGCCGAAGTGCCGCAGGGCAACGTCCGCAACGTGCGCAACGAGATGTACATCGCGTCGGAGGCGCTGCGCATCATGGAGAAGCAGAAAGCGCCCGCCTTTTCCAAGGACGACGACGCCGTGCTCGGCAACTACAAGAAGCAGCTCGACCACGCGACGAAGTTCATCCCGACGTGGGTGAAGGTCGCCGTCGCCGTCGCGCTCGGATTGGGCACGATGGTCGGGTGGAAGCGGATCGTCGTGACGGTCGGCGAGCGCATCGGCAAGACGCATCTGACGTACGGACAAGGCGCGTCGGCGGAACTCGTCGCGATGCTGACCATCGGCGCCGCCGATGTCTACGGCTTGCCCGTCAGCACGACGCACGTGCTGTCGTCGGGCGTCGCGGGCACGATGGCCGCGAACGGCTCCGGCCTGCAATGGCGCACCGTGCGCAGCCTCGCGCTCGCGTGGATCCTGACGCTGCCGGTTTCGATCGCGCTCGCGGGCCTGCTGTTCTGGGCGTTCCGCGGCCTATTCTGAGCGGATCGCTTGCGTAAAAAGCGGCGCGCGAAGGCTTTCGCGCGCCGTGCAAGTTTTGCCCGTCCCGCCTCGTTTCGCCTCTCCTTTTCGACATTCGTCTGCGCTGGCGCACGTTCGCTCACTGCCCGCAATGCCTGATGCCGCGGGCTTTCGTCGCTACTGGCACGGCCATTGCTCGTATGCAGTCGTCGATCGCAAGACTGATCGTGCCGGCGGCCACGAACCGCCGCTCCTTCGGCGCATGACTGTCGATGACAGTTGGGAGGCTGCGCCGGACGCCGATCCGTCACGCGATCATTTGAATAAGGAGAAGTCGAAATGACGATCGGAACCATACTGCTGATCATCCTGATCCTGCTCTTGATCGGCGCCATTCCTTCCTGGCCGCACAGCCGCAGTTGGGGCTACGGGCCGAGCGGGATCGTCGGCGTCGTGCTGATCGTAGTGATCGTTCTGTTGCTGATGGGTCGGTTGTGACATCGCGCGGCTGCTGTTGGCCGCGTAAGAAAAAAGGGGCGCTCCCGGCGGGACGCCCCTTTTTGTCGATTGCGGCCGCGGTCTAGACGCGCATCACCTGGCCGTTCGGCTCGATCTTGCGCGGGATGACCGGCTCGCTCTGCTTCGGCGACGATGCCTTCGAACGCGGCGTGACCGGCGCCTGTTCGATAGCGGCTTTATCGGCGACCTGCTTCACGGACGTGGCGCTCTTGTGCTTCTTTTTGGCTGCCGTCTGCGGCGCCGCGTGCGTCTTGCTCTTGCCCTTGACGGACTGTGCTTCGGGAGGATTCCAGACTTCCGTGTAGCGCTCGGCCGCAAAAAGCGACGACGAGCCGATCAGAAGAACGACGATCAGGAATACGCGCTTCAAGTGATTCGCTCCAACGGTTAGTGGCCCGCTCTGCGCGAGAGGATGGCGTCGAGCGTCTGCTCGGATGTTTCCAGCTCGAGCAACGCGGCGTCGAGACGCTCGATCGAGCGCGCGACGGAGCGCCCGTCCCGCTCGAAATCCGGCTCGCCGCGCGTGGCGTCGAACGCCGCGTTGACCGCGCGCGTCGCGCGCATGAAACGTTCGAGCGCAGCGGCTTCGAGCGGATCGTTGCGTGGGTTCATCGGCGAGCTCCTGTTGCGGACAAGCTGTACGAATATACAGTAAGCCGACGCCGCGGCAAACAGGCGGCGCGCGTCGTGGCGAAAATGCCGAAGCGCCTCTTGACCGGCGCATGCATCGGCCTTCGGCGGCGTGCAGCGGCGTTTTGCCGCGCATCGATGCGGCGTCGCGCGCGATTAAGTCCCTCTTAATTCTGCGCCGACACACTCGTCTCGCGATCCGGCTCCGTTGCCGCCGTCCGCACCGGACGGCCGAGCCATCACCGTGAGGAACGTGCCATGCCAGCCAACACCGCCGCGCGCCGCAGCTTCGCCAATCTCGCTCCGACGATGCGCAAACAATACGCGCTCACCCTGCGCGAATGCCGTCTTTCCCTGCCGGTCGAGCCGCCGTGGGGCGCGCCTTACCGAATGGTCGAATGGGCGTCGAAGACCGACCAGCGCGTGCAGCGACGCGTCTTTCCCGCCGACTGCACGCCGTCGCAAATCGCCGATGCGCTCAAATCCCACGTACCGGGCCGCCGCTACGGCCCGACCGACGACGAAGACTGATCCGGCGCTTCGAGTCAAAAAGCGCATGGCGGGCTTGCATTAATCCAAATGTGGACTAATATTACTGCAAAGTTCCTTTGGAGACTTAACGACATGCCCAACGCCGCACGCGCCGAACATGCGTCGGCCGGCCGTCCGGTGCCGCGTCCGGCGCTGGATTCGGGTGATCTATCCGCTGCCGGTCTACGCGCCTTCTTCAATATCGCCCGCGACTGGGCGCTATCCGCCGAGGAGCAGATCACGCTGCTCGGCTCGCCGGGGCGCTCCACCTATTTCAAATGGAAGCAGGACCCCGAATCCGCCCGCCTCGCTCGCGACACGCTCGAGCGCCTTTCGCTGATTCTCGGCATCTACAAGGCGCTGCAAATCCTTCTCCCCGATCCGAAAGCCGCCGATACCTGGATCCGCCGCCCCAATGCCGCGCCGCCGTTCGGCGGGCGTCCGGCGCTCGATCGGCTGCTGGCGGGCAATATCAGCGATCTCGTTGCCGTGCGCCAATATCTCGACGCGATGCGAGGCGGCTGGGCGTGATGGGAATTGCATTCAGCAAGGACACACCGAACTGGCGCGAACAGTGGCCGCACAGTCTGCTCGACTGGTCGCCGGCGTATCGCGTGATTCCCACGCGCTTTCCTGCCGTCAATCTCTTCGATCGCGTGGCGTCACCGCAGGATTTCGAAGCGCTCTACGCACTGGAGGCGATGACCAACGACCGCCTGCGCACCGAAATCGGCGAACTCGATCTCGTGCCCGCGGAAGAGCGCTGTTTCGGGCCGGGCTGCGGGCCGATCATGGCGGCGTTCACGCATCTGAATCCGAACGGCAGCCGTTTCTCGGACGGCAGCTACGGCGTGTTTTACTGCGGCCGCGAGCGGCAGACGGCGATCGCGGAAACGCGCTATCACTCCGGGCTTTTTCTCGCCGCGACGAACGAAGCGCCGACGCGCCAGCAGATGCGTCTCTACACAGTGCGGGCGCACGGCGATGTCGTCGATCTGCGCGGCGACGCGATCGCGCGAACGGGCCTCGATCCGCGCATCCTCGCGCCGGACGACTACGGCCCGGGCAAGGCGCTCGGACGCGCGGTGCGGGCGGCCGGTGCGCCGGGGATCGTGTATCCCTCGGTGCGCGATCCGCAGGGCGAATGCCTCGCCGCCCTGCGCACGACGATGCTGCGCGACTGCCGGCACGCGGCGTATCTCGAATACAACTGGAACGGCGAGGCGATCGACTACGTGTTCGAGCTGAATCAGGTCGGCTGAACGGGCAAACGTTTCACCTTCCCGAGCCGATCGCCACAGCCGTTTCGGTGCGCGTGCGCGAGAGCTTCTTCGACGCCGGGCGCGCCGCCTTTCTCGCCGTTTTCTTGCCGACCTGCTCGAGCGCCTGCGACGCCGCGTTCTTGCCGCTCGATTTCAGCGCACCCGCGCGCGCCTTGCGGCTCGATTCGCCGAGCAGCCGGGTCAGGCGCGCGTCGCTTGGCGTCGCGCCTTTGCGGTTCTTGCGCGCCGCCTCGCGCGTGCGGCGTTTCGCTTCCTTTTCGAGGAAGATCGCGAGCGCGGCTTCATCGGTCTTGAGACCGTGACGGCGCGACGCGGGCATCGATTCGGCGAGCTCGCCGGCTTCGAACGCCTCGATCACGGCCGGATGCACATAGCATTTGCGGCACACGGCGGGCGTATTGCGCAGCAGTTGCGCGACTTCCTTCACCGTGCCGACGACATGCTTGCGCGCCTCGGTCACCGTCTCCCATTTCAGCTTTCTCAGCGCCGCGAGCGCGAACACGCTGCCCGCCCACGTCCGGTAATCCTTCGCCGTGAAATCCGCGCCGGTGATCTCGCGCAGATATTCGTTGATGTCGGATGAAGAGACCGAATGGCGCTCGCCGTCCTCATCGAGATACTGGAAGAGATCCTGCCCCGGCAGATCCATGCAGCGCTTGACGATGCGCGCGACCCGCGCGTCGCTCACGGCGACATCGTGCTCGATGCCGCTCTTGCCGCGAAACTTGAACCGCAACGTTCCCGCCGACACTTTCAAATGCCGCTTTCTCAACGTCGTCAGGCCGTACGAGCGGTTTTCGCGCGCGTATTCCTCGCTGCCGACGCGGATCAGCGTC
The DNA here is from genome assembly GCF_031451435.1 of Caballeronia sp. LZ008. Classification (NCBI taxonomy): domain Bacteria; kingdom Pseudomonadati; phylum Pseudomonadota; class Betaproteobacteria; order Burkholderiales; family Burkholderiaceae; genus Caballeronia; species Caballeronia sp. LZ008. The sequence continues at coordinate 1,421,871 of NZ_JARUXK010000004.1, forward strand.
GTATCGAGCAGACGCACCACGGTCGCGAGCACCTTGTCGCGCGGCATGCCGTCGAGCGCCAGATCGCGCGTAACCCGCGAGCGCAGTTTCGGCAGTACCGCCGAAAACGCGAGCATGCGTTCGTACTTGTTCGCGTCGCGCGTTTCGCGCCATTGCGGGTGATAGCGATATTGCTTGCGACCGCGCGCATCGCGTCCGGTCGCCTGGAGATGGCCGCGCGAGTCGGGGCAAATCCACACATCGGTGTAAGCGGGCGGAATCGCGAGCGCGTTGATGCGGCGAATCTCGGCTTCGTCGTCGATGCGCTTGCCCTGCGTGTTGAAGTACGCGAACGCGCCGTCGATCCATTCGCGCGTATAGCCGCGCCGCGAATCGTCCACGTAGCGCAGGCCGGGCGGCAAATCATCCGGGCAGCCCTGCACGTCGGCCGTCAGGCGGTCGCCGGCCCCGCCGCCTGTCTCGTTGTTCGTTCCGATTTTCGCCACCGCGCGCCTCGCCTGATTGGTCTTCTATCGATGGCGAAGATTCGAGCAACGTGCGTGCCGCGTTGCACCGGAGTCACGGCAGCGCGAGTTCGCGCGCGCCTTCGGACGACGCCCAGCGCTCTTTTACGGACCAGCGCTCGTCGGTGCCGGCCTGCACGATCGTGAGCCGGCCTTCGGGCGCGAACGCGCACGTGTCGATGTAAATCTGCGAGCCGATCTGCTTCACCGCGCGCGTCGGCGTATGGCCGCAGTAAGTGGGCGACAGGCCGAATTGCAGCCCGGGGTCCGCGTGACCGAGCGCAAGGCTGCGGCCCCAAAGGATCTGCCCGCGGACGTCTTCGTGATAGTCGCCGGCATCGAGTTCGGCGTCGTTGCCGAAGAACTCCGCGTGCAGCACGTTGAAGCGCCGCTCGCCCTCGCCGACGATCCGCACGAGCGGCAGCGTCGAGAGCCGCGCGGCGAGCGCGGCAAGCTGATCGTCGGGGACGGTTTCAGCCCACGCGCCGCCGATCGCGTACCACGACTGACGGCGCATCGCGCCGGTCGCGACCGCGATCAGCGCATCCTCGTGATTGCCGAGCACGGGATAAAACCACGGCTTGTCGATGAGATCGATGGCCGCGAGCGAATCCGTGCCGCGATCGACCAGATCGCCGACGGAGAACAGCCTGTCCCGCGCGCCGTCGAAACCGATTTCGTGCAGAAGATAACGCAGCGCATCGACGCAGCCGTGCAGATCCCCGACCACGAAATCGCGGCCGAGATCATTGGCGGGATGCCTGCAGACGATAGGATAGGTAGGACCATTCATGCGCCGATGATAGCGCTCGTCAATGACGCCGTGTGCGGGGTGGATCGCTTTTGCAAGCAATACGCAAGCCGCGCGCACACTCGTTACAGCGGCGTTACCGGGGCGCGTCCGGTCGACGTAAAAAGTGCTGTTCCCGGCCTTTTGCAACCGCAGTTATTGCTCGATGACGCGAAGCCGCGCGACGGCTTTCGCATCGATCGACGCGCGTGGATCGCCGAATTGACGCGTCACGAAGTTGCTCAGAACGGCGATCTGCTCGTCGGTGAATTGCGCGTCGAATGCGGGCATCAGCGCGTGCGCATCGCGGGTCTTGCGATTCACGCCGCGCAGGATCACGAGAACGAGATTGCTCGCCGCCGCCGCGCCGCCATCACGCGCGAGCGGCGGAAACGGCTTGCTGCCCTCGCCTGTCGCGCCGTGGCAACTGGCGCACGCGGCGGCGTAAAGACGCGCGCCTTCCGAATCGATCGATGTCGTGTCCGCCCGCGCCGGGTCGCTCACGCGCGCGTCTTTCGCCGCGACGGGCGGCACGGCGCGCAGATACACGATCATCGAACGCAGATCCGCGGGCGTCAGATGCTGCGTGCCAGTCGCGACGACTTCGGCCATCGGTCCGAGCGCATAGGCACGGCCGGGCGCGGCGCCCGTCGACAGAAAGCGCAGCAGTTCGTCGTCGCGCCACGCGCCGATGCCCGCGACGCGATCCGGCGTCAGATTGCCCGCCTGCCATCCCGCGACCGTCGCCCCGGCAAGCCGCTTGCTCGCCATCGGCCCGCCGATGCGGTTGCGCGGCGTGTGGCACTCGCCGCAATGCCCGAGCCCTTCGACGAGATACGCGCCGCGATTCCACTCCGCGCTCTTCGACGGATCGGGCACGAAGCGCCGCGGCGAAAACTCGAGAAGATTCCACAGCGCCATGAGCCAGCGCTGATCGAACGGAAACGCGAGCGTGTTGCGCGGCGTCGCGGACCGCACGGGCGGCACGGTCGCGAGATAGGCGCGCATCGCGAGCAGATCGGCGTCGGAAAGCAGCGTGTACGACGTGTACGGAAACGCGGGATAAAGCCGCTCGCCGTTCCTGCCGATGCCCTCGCGCATCGCGCGGATGAACTGCGCGTCGGTCCATGCGCCGATGCCCGTTTCGCGATCGCTCGTGATGTTCGGCGCGAACACGTCGCCGAACGGCGTCGGGATCGGCCTGCCGCCCGCGAACGGCCGCGCGGATTCCGAGCGGGCGGTATGGCAGCTCATGCAGCCGCCCGCGCGCACGAGATATTCGCCTTGCTCGACTCTGGTTTGCGCCTGGGCGGCGCCGGACGCGCACGCCAGCAGAACGATCAGGCACGCGAGCCGCGCCTTCATCGCAGAGACGCCTCGATCGTGCCGGCGAGCCGCAGCGACAACGCCGCGATCGTCAGCGTGCAGTTGACGGAGCCGCCCGCGGGCATCACCGCGCTCCCGGCGATGAAAAGGTTCGGATGATCGTGCGCGCGGCATTCGTCATCGACGACGGAATCGTTCGGATCGCGGCCCATGATCGCCGTGCCCATGATGTGGCTGCTCGCGCCGAGCGAATCGTCGTGCTCGATTTCCGTGCCCTCGAAAATCCCGGCGATGCGCGCGAACTGCGCGTGCGTGTCGGCGGCGCTCTTGCGCACGTAATCGTCGATCGAATACGCGATTTCCGGGCGCGGCAAGCCGAGCGCGTCCTTTTGCGCCGACAGCATCACGCGATTTTCGCTCGACGGCAGTTGCTCGTGAAAGCTGCCGAACGTGAGCCTGCGCGCGCATTGCTCGCGAATCTGCCGGTCGAGCTCGCCGCCGGTCAGCCCTTTATCCAGCAGATTCCGGGTGACGGCGAGCGTCGGCGCCGCGTTCGACAGATGCAGCTTCTTCGCCGCCTGCTGCGCGCGAAACGGCCCGTCGCGGAAATCGACGATCGACGACATCTCCACTGGCCCGCGTCCCGGCCACAGCGCCTCGTTGGCGAGAAAGCTGACGCTCGCGGCGGGATGATCCATCAGATTGCGCCCGACCTGATCCGAGCCGTTGCCGATGCCCTTCGGAAACCGCGCGGACGTCGACATCAGAAGCAGCTTGGGCGTCTCGATGCCGTTCGCCGCGATGACGAAGCGCCTGCCGGTCACGCGCGTCGAGAGGCCGTTCGGGTCCTTGCAATGGATCGCGACGATCTCGCCGCGATCGTTCGCCTCGATGCGATACGCGACCGCCTGCGCGACGAGCGCCGCGCCCGCGCGTTCGGCCTTGTCGGCGTGCGACGCTGCGTGATACAGCGCGCCGATCGGACAAATCGGCATGCAATTGTTGTTGCCGCAGCACGCGGGGCGCGCGTCGTACGGACGGCTGTTGCGCGCCATCGGCTCGGGCACCACGCGATACGACTGCGCGCCGAGCGCCTCGGCGACGCGCCGGTCCATCCACGAGAGCGGCAGCGCGTCCATCGGATAAGGTGTCGAGCGCGGCGAGCCGAGATCGATGTCCGGTCCCGCGACGCCAAGATCGGCTTCGGCCTGCCCGTACCACGGTTCGAGCGTCTCGTAGGGAAACGGCCAGTCGCGCCCGACGCCGTACAGCGTTTTCACGCGAAAGTCAGAAGGCAAAAGGCGCCACGCCGCGCCGGCCCAATGCCACGTCGTCCCGCCGACGAGCCGCAGATATTGCGGCTGGTACGGCGTCGCGCCGCGATCGACGAGATAGGCGCCGGGATTCATCGGCTCGGGGCGCGGCGCGTGACGCACGAGCGGATACGGCGCGCAGAGATCGCGCTTGTCGGCGGCGCGGCGAAAGTTCTCGACGATCTGCCAGCGCGCAAGACGCGGCCCGGCTTCGAGCAGAATCACCGACGCGCCCGCTTTCGCCAGCCGGTACGCGACGAGACTGCCCGCCACGCCCGAGCCGACGACCACGACGTCCGCCGAAGTGGAACCCGCCATGCGCGTGCCCTTGTCTTGAATGGCGATGCGCGGCGCTCAGGGCTTCTTCGCCCAGTCGGCCGGCTCGCCGCGGCAGTATGAGGGAACCGTGAGCATGTCGCCGACGGGATCGAACATCAGTGCGCGTTCGTACGCAACGACTTCGACATGCGGCGGCTCGCCGACGACGCCGAGATACCACGCGCGCATCACGCTGCCGACCGTCTTCGCAAGCTCGGGACGCGTGGCTTCGAGCGCGGCGGTGATGATGTCGGTGGGCGTGCCGCCGTGCGTCGCGATCCACTTGTCGAGCGCGGCGATCTTCGCGGCGAAGTCCGCATCGTGCCGGACGAGCGCCGCGTGCACGCGTTCGGCGAGAAGCGGATCGAAGTGCGTGCGGCCGGTGAGTTTCATCGACACGGCGAGAAACGCGCCGATTCCGCTCGCGGGCGGTTCCTGAGCGCGCGCCGGCACGAGCAGCGCGCACGCGCCCGCCATGATTCCCCTTCGCATCGCAAACGACGTCATCTCTGGCACTCAGCTTGTTGAAAGGCGATCGGGCAATAATCGCAGCGTCGGGCGATGCCTGCCTCACATGCGGACAAAACGAAATGAAGCCGATCTTCCCGCCCGTACTGCGCAACCGGCCGCGCGCGCTGATCGGCCTGGCTGTTGGTTGCGTCGCCGCCGCTTTGGTTCCGGCGCACGTGCGGCCGACGGCGCGCGCGCTGATCGGCTGGGACTCGGCCGTGTGGCTCTACCTCGCGCTCATCTGGGTGAAGATGGCGTCCGCGCGCCAGAGCGACGTGCAGGAACTCGCCGAGCGCGAAGACGAAAACGCCGCGACCGTGCTGATGGTCGTGAGCGTCGCGGCGATTGCGAGCATCGTGGCGATCGTCGTCGAGCTGTCGACCGCGAAGCACATGGGCGCCGGCGCGGTGCTGCATTACGTGCTCACCGGCGCGACGATGCTCGGCGCATGGTTCCTGATCCCGACGATGTTCACGCTCCACTACGCGCGGCACTATTATCAGTCGCCGGACAACGATACCGCGCTGAGATTTCCCGACCGTCATCTGAAGCCGGGTTACTGGGACTTCCTCTACTTCTCCTTCACGATCGCGGTCGCGTCGCAGACCGCCGATATCGCGCTTGCATCGACGTCGGCGCGCCGCACGGCGCTCGCGCAATCTGTGCTGTCGTTCTTCTTCAATCTGGCGGTGCTCGGGCTTTCGATCAACATCGCCGCGAGCATGGTCGGCGGCTGAAACGACGCTGTCACGCGCGCGCCATAAGCTCGACGAACGGCTCATCGAACGCGCCGTGTAAAAACGCGGCGCGCGCCGCAGTCAGTTTTACACGCGGCACGTTCGTGCCTTTCTTGCTCTGCGGGACGTGGGCGCCGGCGGTCTCGTCGTGCCATAGGCGGAAATGAACGTGCCGCAGCGCACACACGCCCCCGCTCGGTGGCACAGCGATTGCTGCATTGCGCCAGCCCAATCAGAAGAAACCCGGATCAGCACTCGCTCGCGCGGCCTCGCGCTCGTGCGTTCCGCATGCACAGGAGAGCCCATTTTGCCTTTGAACGTTCTGCTGGTCGCCTCCGAAGCCGTCCCGCTCGCCAAGACCGGCGGACTCGGCGATATGGTCAGCGCCTATGCTGCCGCGCTGCGCGAAGCCGGCGTCGATGCCACCATCCTGCTTCCCGCCTATCCGAACGCCATTGCCCAAGCAGAAGGCCTGAGCAAGATCGGCACGCTCACCGGCCTGCCCGGCGGCGACGCGGCGCTGCTGCGCGGCCGCATGCCCGATACCGGCGTGCCGGTTCTGCTGCTGCGCTGCGACACGCTCTACGCGCGCGACGGGCTTTATCAGGACGAACAGGGCCGCGACTATCAGGACAACGCGCTTCGCTTCGCGACGCTTTCCGCCGCCGCGGTGCGGATCGCGCAAGGCGTGCGCGGCGTGAAGAAGCCGGACATCGTTCATGCACACGACTGGCACACGGGCCTGACGCCGCTTCTGATGAAGCACGCGGGCGTGCACGCAAAGAGCGTATTCACGATCCACAATCTCGCATTCCAGGGCAACTACGCGCTCTCGCTTGGTGCGTCGCTCGGCGTGCCGGAAAAGTGGCTCGTGCATGCGTTGAGCGACCCGAAGAGCATCGAGTTCTATGGCGCATTGAGTCTGATGAAAGCGGGCATCGTCCACGCCGATCGCGTAACGACCGTCTCCGAAACTTACGCGCGCGAAATTCTCACGCCGCGCTTCGGCCATCTGATGGAAGGCGTGCTGCAAAGCTGCGCCGACAAGCTGTCGGGCGTCGTGAACGGCATCGACGAAGAAACGTGGAATCCCGCCGCCGATCCGCTCATCGAACGCACCTATTCCTTCGACGATATGCGCGGCAAGCACGCGTGCAAGCGCGCGCTGCAACGCATGTTCGGCTTGCCCGTCGATCCGTTCGCGCCGCTGATGGCGATCGGCAGCCGCATGACCGGTCAGAAACTCGCCGATGTCGTGCTCGATGCGCTGCCGCGTCTGCTCGCGCGACATCCGCGTCTGCAGCTCGCCGTGATCGGCAAGGGCGAGGCGCATATCGAAGCCGGTTTCAGGAAGCTCGCGCAGGAATGGCCGGATCGCGTGGGCGTGCATATCGGATACGACGAACGGCGCGCCCATGCCCTGCACGCGGGCGCGGACATCCTTCTGCACGGCAGCCGCTTCGAGCCGTGCGGCCTCACGCAGATGTATGCGATGCGCTACGGCACGCTGCCGGTCGCATCGCGCGTGGGCGGCCTCGCCGACACGATCGTCGATGCGGCGCAAAACGAACTGCACGGCATGCGCGACGTGCTCCGTCCATCGGCGTGGCTGCGCGACGGCACGCATGATCTGCCTGTCGCGCCGGTCCCCGCGCCGCGCTCCTCGCACGCGCCTACCGGCTTTCTCTTCGATGGCGAACGCGCGGACGATATCGTCTACGCCGCGAGCCGCGCGCTCGACGCCTACATGCGTCCGCAAGTGTGGCGCGCGTTGCAGCGCAACGCGATGTCCTGCGATTTCGGATGGAACGAAGCCGTGACGACGATGGTCGCACTGTACGTCGGCCTGAGCGGCGCGCGTCCGAGCCGCACCGCATTGCGTGCGCGCCGCGTGGCCGATGTCATGCCGACGCCCGCACGGGCACAGGACGCGCATTCGATGGCGCGCACCGCGTGAGCGTGCCGGCGGCAGTTGCTCCATAGTAACGACCAGGGTTCGAACCGGGCGCGGCACGCAACGTGCTGTCCCGCCCGTGCATGAGCCCGAAGGAAATCACTTGGGGACCGTGGCGCCCACCGTGATGCAAGAAGGCATTCGATGCACGGTGCATCGCGACAACGCGGCCAGGCAGGCGTCGAAATCCGGCGCCAAGGTGTAATCTGAGTTCCGCCTGAGAGTTCGCGTGATTCGTGACGCGCGGACCAGCTCTTCAGCCAGTTTGGCCCGTGAGCGTGATCGCGATTGATGCCCGCATCCCCGCCACCGCAGGACGACTCTGGAAAAGACGAACGATGGAAAACCATCAAGCTCCTCATGCGTACGCGCCGCGTATCTACTTCATCGATCCCCTGCTCGTCGGCCCGCTCGCGAACTGGCCCGCCCAGTTCGAGCACGCGGCAGGGCTCGGCTTCGATCACGTCCTGATCGGCTCGCCCTTCACGCCGGGCAGCAACGGACATCGCGAGGCGGTCGCCGATCATCATCGGCTGCATTCCGTCTTCGAATCCGATGGGAGCGCATCCGACGGCCTGCGCCAGCTCGCCGACGCCGCGAAAAAGCACAAGCTCACGCTGCTCGTCGATATCGTGATCGACCGCGTGAGCGCCGAAGGCGGCCTTTATCAGGACAACAAGCACTGGTTTCAGCCGTTCGAAAGCGCGGATGCGCGCCTCGATCCGCGCAAGCCGCCGCGTCAGCGCGACGTCGCGTGGGCGAATTTCGCCGATGGCGAGGCCGCGCATCATCTGACCGAATGGTGGGCGCGCGAGCTGAACCTGCTCGCCGATGCGGGCGTGGGCGGGTTTCGCTTCGATGCGCCGGACGCGGTGCCCGCGCATGTGTGGCGCAGGCTCGGCGCGGCGGTGCGCGAAAAGCATCCGGAGACGCGCTGGCTCGCGTGGACCGTCGGCGTCACGCGGCATGATCTGCACGGTCTCGCCGACGCCGGTTTCGACGCCGTGTTCGCATCGACGCGCTGGTGGGACTTCAAGAGCGCGTGGCTCTTCGACGAGCACGCGGCGCTGTCGCGCATCGCACCGCCCATCGCGTTTCCGGAAGATCCGTTCGGCGCGCGGCTCATCAGCGATCTCGCCGATACGAGCGACACCGCGCTCGTCGAACGCGCCTACACGCGCGCGCTCGACACCGCCGCCGCGCTCGGCACCGGCATCATGGTGCCGATGGGCTTCGAATACGGCGTCGCCCTGCCGATGTCGCCGCAATACGGCATCGCGGCGGAATACGAGCGTGCGAAGAGCGAGAAGCGCATCGATCTCACCGCGCGCATCCGGCGTGCGAACGAGTTGCAGCGCAACGTCGGCACGCTCGCGAGCGTCGGCGAACTGCGCGCGCTGACGGGGGCGGGCACGCCCTACGCGGCGCTGATTCGCGCGGATGGCGGCGATCTGCGCCATAGCAGCGACGCCGTGCTCGCCGTCATCAATCCCGATCTCGTCGCGCCCGTGCACGTCGATACGTTGCATCTGCTCGAATCGGTGCCGGGCAACTACACGCGCTTCGCGCTGATCGACGACACGATGGGCAAGCCCGAGCGCCTCGCGCCCTTCACGCTCAAGGCGGGCGAAGTGCGCCTGTATCGCGCGGAAGCCGAGCCGTTCATCCTGCTCGCGCAGCCGCAAGTGAAGCGCGGCGCGAAGGCCGCCGACAAGAAGTCCGTCGCCGAGGCGATCGCCGCGCCGCGCGTGTCGATCGAGAGCGTGACGCCTTCGGTCGATCACGGACGCTTTCCGGCGAAGCGCATCGTCGGCGAGGCGGTGGAGATTCAGGCAGCGATCTTCGCGGAAGGCCACGACAAAATCGCCGCCGCCGTGCAATGGCGCGCCGCCGATGAAACCGAGTGGCACGAAGCGCCGATGACCGCCGTGCAGCCCGCCGGCCTCGATCTGTGGAGCACGCGCATTCCGCTCGAACGCGTGGGCCGCCATGAATTCGTCGTGATGGCGTGGCGCGACGATTACGCGTCGCTCGTCGATCACATGCAGAAGAAGCTGAAGGCCGGTCAGACGGTGGAGCTCGAAGTCGAGGAAGCGAAGCATCTGTTCGCGCTGATCCTCGCCGAAGTCAAAACCTCCGACGATGCCGACAGCGACAGCGCGCCGCTCGAAGCGATCGTCAAGGAATTCACGAAGGCCGACGACGCGCGCAAGCTCGAACTCGTGCTCGCGAGCGCGACCGCGAAAGCCGTTGCAGCGGCGCGGCATCGTCCGTTCCTGTCGCGCGATCCGGTCGTGTACCGCATCGATTCGGAACGCGCCGCCGCGCGCTTCGCGAGCTGGTACGAGATCTTCCCGCGTTCCATGAGCGACGACGTGAATCGTCACGGCACGTTCATCGACGTGATCGGCAAGCTGCCGCGCATCCGCGAGATGGGCTTCGACGTGCTGTACTTTCCGCCGATCCATCCGATCGGCGTCGCGAACCGCAAGGGCAAGAACAACTCGCTGACCGCGCAGCCGGGCGATGTCGGCAGCCCATATGCGATCGGCGGCAAGGAAGGCGGCCACGACGCGCTGCATCCCGAACTCGGCAATCTCGACGACTTCAAGCGCATGCTCGAAGCCGCGCACGAATACGGGCTCGAGATCGCGCTCGACTTCGCGGTGCAATGCTCGCCGGATCATCCGTGGCTCAAGGAGCATCCGACATGGTTCGCATGGCGTCCCGACGGCACGCTGCGTTATGCGGAAAATCCGCCGAAGAAGTATCAGGACATCGTGAATCCGGACTTCTACGCGCAGGACGCGAAACCCGATCTGTGGCTCGCGTTGCGCGACGTGTTCCTGCACTGGATCGCGGCGGGCGTGCGAATCTTCCGCGTCGACAATCCGCATACGAAGCCCTTCCCGTTCTGGGAATGGGTGATCGGCGACGTGCGCGCGCGCCATCCCGATGTCATCTTCCTCGCCGAAGCGTTCACGCGGCCGCGCGTGATGAACCGTCTCGCGAAGCTCGGCTTCTCGCAGTCGTACACGTACTTCACCTGGCGCGAGAGCAAGCGCGATTTTCTCGAGTACATGCACGATCTCACGCAGACCGATGCGAAGGAATTCTTCCGCCCGAACTTCTTCGTGAACACGCCGGATATCAATCCGCGCTTCCTGCAAAGCTCCGGACGGCCGGGTTTCGTGATTCGCGCGGCGCTGGCGGCCACGCTATCCGGATTGTGGGGCGTGTATAGCGGCTTCGAGCTGTGCGAATCGGCGGCGCTGCCGAACAGCGAGGAGTATCTCGACTCCGAGAAGTACGAACTGAAGGCGTGGGACTGGAACCGGCCCGGCAACATCGTCACGGAAATCACCGCGCTCAATCGCATCCGCCGCGCGAATCCCGCGTTGCAGACGCATTTGGGCGTCAACTTCCTGCCCGCGCATAACGATCACATCCTGTTCTTCGAAAAGGCGAACGCATCGCGCGACAACGTCGTGCTCGTCGCGATCAACCTCGATCCGTTCAACGAGCAAGGCGCGGATATCGAACTGCCTTGGCAGACGCTCGAACGCTGGGGCGTGCATGAGTGGGACGCGATCGCGGTCGAGGATCAGGTGACGGGCGAGCAATTCGAATGGCGCGGACGGCGCCAGCATGTGCGGCTCAATCCGCATTCGCTGCCATTCGCGATCTGGCGCATATCGCCGACATGGGGTTTGCCGAAGCCGCAGCCTGACGCAGCGTGATTCATCGACGTACGAAAGCACACCAAGAACATTGGAGCGAAACGTGGATACAAGGGTGAAGCGCAACAAGAAGGCGTCGATTCTCAACGACGATCCGCTTTGGTACAAGGACGCGATCATCTATCAGGTTCACATCAAGTCTTTCTTCGATGCGAACAACGACGGCATCGGCGATTTTCCCGGCCTGCTCGCGAAGCTCGACTACATCGCGGAGCTGGGCGTCGATGCGATCTGGCTGCTGCCGTTCTATCCGTCGCCGCGCCGCGACGACGGCTACGACATCGCAGACTATCGCAACGTGCATCCGGACTACGGCACGATCGCGGACGTCAAGCGCTTCATTCAGGAAGCGCACGCGCGCGGCATACGCGTGATCACCGAACTGGTCATCAATCACACGTCGGATCAGCATCCGTGGTTTCAGCGCGCGCGTCATGCGAAGCCGGGATCGAATCATCGCAACTACTACGTGTGGTCCGACACGGACAAGAAGTACGAAGAGACGCGCATCATCTTCATCGACTCGGAACCTTCGAACTGGACGCACGATCCGGTCGCGGGCCAGTATTACTGGCATCGCTTCTACGCGCATCAGCCCGACCTGAACTTCGATAACCCGGCGGTCATCAAGGAAGTGCTCTCCGTGATGCGCTTCTGGCTCGACATGGGCATCGACGGGCTGCGGCTGGACGCGGTGCCGTATCTCGTCGAGCGCGAAGGCACGAACAACGAGAATCTGCCCGAGACGCACCAGATCCTCAAAAAGATTCGCGCCACCATCGACGCGGAGTATCCGAACCGCATGCTGCTCGCGGAAGCGAATCAGTGGCCGGAAGACGTGAAGGAATACTTCGGCGACGAAGACGAATGCCACATGGCGTTCCACTTCCCGCTGATGCCGCGCATCTATATGTCGATCGCGAGCGAGGATCGCTTCCCGATCACGGACATCATGCGGCAGACGCCGGACCTCGCCGAAACCAATCAATGGGCGATCTTCCTGCGCAATCACGATGAACTCACGCTCGAAATGGTCACCGACTCCGAGCGCGATTACTTGTGGAACACATATGCGAGCGATCGCCGCGCGCGCCTGAACCTCGGCATTCGCCGCCGTCTCGCGCCGCTGATGGAACGCGACCGGCGCCGCATCGAGCTCATCAATTCGCTGCTGCTGTCGATGCCCGGCACGCCCGTGATCTATTACGGCGACGAGCTCGGCATGGGCGACAACATCCACTTGGGCGATCGCGACGGCGTGCGCACGCCGATGCAATGGTCGTCCGACCGCAACGGCGGTTTCTCGCGCGCCGATCCCGAGCAACTCGTGCTGCCGCCCGTGATGGGCTCGCTCTACGGCTATGACGCGGTGAACGTCGAATCGCAAAGCCGCGATCCGCATTCGCTGCTGAACTGGACGCGCAAGATGCTCGCGGTGCGCCGCTCGAAGCATGCGTTCGGCCGCGGCACGATCCGCTTCTTGCGGCCCGCGAATCGCAAGATCCTCGCGTATCTGCGCGAACTCGAAGGCGAGCCGCCGATCCTGTGCGTCGCGAATCTTTCGCGTGCGCCGCAAGCGGTGGAGCTGGATCTGTCGGAATTCGACGGCTCCGTGCCGCTCGAAATGACCGCCGATTCGCCGTTCCCGGCTATCGGCAAGCTCACGTATCTGCTCACGTTCCCGCCCTACGGCTTCCTGTGGTTCCAGCTTTGCCCGGGCAACATGCGGCCCGCGTGGGCGCAGGCGCCGTCCGAGCAATTGCCCGAGTTCGTCACGATGGTGATTCGCGCCGGCCAGACCGGCCCGACGCCGGAAAACGTCCGGCTGCTCGAATCGGAAGTGCTGCCGAACTATCTGAGCAAGCGCCGCTGGTTCGCATCGAAGGATCAGAAGCTGCATGCGGTGCGCCTCGCCGCGCTGACCACGATCGAAGGCGCGGGCTTCGCGTTCACCGAGATCGAAGCCGATGTCGGCGATCATTGCGAGCGCTACGTGTTGCCGCTGTCGATCGCGTGGGGCACGGAGACGACGTCGCCGCTCTACATGCAGCTCGCGCTCGCGCGCGTGCGGCGCAACCGCAACATCGGGCATCTGACCGATGCGTTCTCGGTGCCGCAATTCACCTATGGCGTGATCCGCAAGCTCAAGGAGCGCGCGGTCGTGCCGACGGTGCAAAAGAGCGAGATCCGCTTCATTCCGACCGAGCTCTTCGACACGCTTAATCTCTATCCCGCCGATCCGCCCGAGATCCGCTGGCTCGCCGCCGAACAGAGCAACAGCTCGCTCGTGATCGGCGACAAGATCGTGCTCAAGCTCGTGCGTCGCGTCGTGGGCGGCATTCATCCCGAAGCGGAAATGAGCCGCTATCTGACGCAACTCGGCTACGCGAACACCGGCCCGCTCTACGGCGAAGTCGTGCGCGTCGATCCGCAGGGCGTGCCGCATACGCTCATCATCCTGCAGGGTTACATCGACAATCAGGGCGATGCGTGGAACTACGCGCTCGACTATCTGCGCCGCACCGTCGATGAGCTCGCGGTCGCGGTCGAATCCGAAGAGCACGCGCAGGAACGCGACGCGCAGGCGGAAGGTTTAGCGGGCTACGGCAACATCGCGGGCATCATCGGCAAGCGGCTGGGCGAACTGCACGTCGCGCTCGCATCGCCGACGGAAGACGAAGCGTTCTCGCCGCAGCGCGCATCGGCCGAGGACGTCGAGGGCTGGATCGACGGCACGCTGAAGCTGCTCGAATCGGCGCTCGACATCCTCGCGCAGAAGATCGGCGAATTCAACGAGCACGACCGTTTCCTCGCGCAAAGCCTGCTCGACCGGCGCGAACTGCTCGTCGATACGGTCAAGAAGCTCGTCGCGCCCGATGCCGATGCGTTGTGCATCCGCATCCACGGCGATTTCCACCTGGGCCAGGTGCTGATGGCGCAAGGCGATGCGTATCTCATCGACTTCGAAGGCGAGCCCGCGCGCCCGCTCGACGAACGCCGCAAAAAGACGAGTCCGCTGCGCGACGTCGCGGGCCTGTTGCGTTCGCTGTCGTATGCGAGCGCGGCAGCGCAATCGACGACGGAAAACGCGCCCGCGCAGACGGCGGATCGCAAGCGGGCGCTGTTCGAACGCCTGCGCGCGTTCGCCGAGGAGAGCTTTTTGCGGGAGTACACCGGGGCGATCGCCACGTCGCCCGAAACGATCGCGGCCGAAGACGTGTTTCAGCCGTTGCTCGATCTTTTCCTGATCGAGAAGGCCGCTTACGAAATCCGCTACGAAGCAGCGAACCGGCCGACCTGGATCGGCCTTCCGTTGCGGGGTCTCGCGTCGCTCGCGAGCCGCCTGCTGGGAGATACGGGCGAGCCGCCCGCTCCGGGCACGCGACCCGTATTCGGAGCCAACAAGGACAATCCGGATGGAACTCACCATGAACACTCGTAGCGATCCGGCGGATACCAGGAACCCGGCGCACGGCCTCAATCCGCTCGATATCGACGCACTCGTCGAGGCCCGGCATCCCGATGCCTTCTCGATGCTCGGCCTGCACGAAACCGATCTGGGGCACGTCGTGCGCGTGTTCCTGCCGGGCGCATCGTCAGTAAGCGTCGCGGATGCGGGCAACGGCGAGCATCTCGGCTCGCTCGCGCGCGTCCACGATGCGGGGCTTTACGCGGGCTTCGTCACGAGGCCGGCGGCGTATCGCCTGAAGATCGACTGGCACGGCACGCCGCAGGAAACGCACGACACGTATTCGTTCGGCCCTGTGCTCAGCGACGAATGGCTCCACCGTCTCTCGCAAGCCGACCCGTATGCGGTGCTCGAATGCCTCGGCTCGCGGCCCATCACGCATGGCGGCGTCGCGGGCGTGCGCTTCGCGGTGTGGGCGCCGAATGCGCGGCGCGTCTCGGTGGTCGGCGACTTCAACACATGGGATGGGCGGCGCCATCCGATGCGCCTGCGTCACAACGCGGGCGTGTGGGAGCTGTTCATTCCGGGCATCGGCGCGGGCACGCGTTACAAGTACGAGATCGTCACGCGCGACGGTCATACGCTGCCGCTCAAGGCCGATCCGTGCGCGATGCAGAGCGAGAAGCCGCCGTCGACGGCATCGGTCGTCGCGGATGCCGATGCGATCGATCATTACGCATGGACCGACGCCGAGTGGATGAACACGCGCGGCGGCAAGCAGACGCCGCAATCGCCGATCACCATATACGAGGCGCATGCGGAGTCGTGGCTGCGCGTGCCGGAGGAAGACAATCGCGGCATGAACTGGCACGAGCTGGCCGAGCGTCTGATTCCGTATGCGAAGGGCATGGGCTTCACGCACCTCGAATTCATGCCGATCGCGGAGCATCCGTTCGGCGGTTCGTGGGGTTATCAGCCGCTCGGGCAGTTCGCGCCGTCCGCGCGCTTCGGCACGCCGGAGCAGTTCGCGGAGTTCGTGAATCGCGCGCACGAGGCGGGGCTCGGCGTCATCATCGACTGGGTGCCGGCGCATTTTCCGAACGACGCGCACGGTCTCGTGCAGTTCGACGGCACGCCTTTGTACGAGCACGCCGACCCGCGCGAGGGTTATCACCAGGACTGGAACACGATGATCTACAACCTCGGCCGCAACGAGGTGAGCGCGTTCCTGATCGCATCGGGGCTGGCGTGGCTGAAGCGCTATCACGTCGATGGCTTGCGTGTCGATGCGGTTGCGTCGATGCTGTATCGCGACTATTCGCGCAAGGCCGGCGAGTGGGTGCCGAACATTTACGGCGGGCGAGAGAATCTCGAATCGATTGCGTTCCTGAAGCGGCTGAATCATGAAGTGCGGCAGATTCCGGGTGCGATCACGGTTGCGGAGGAATCGACTGCATGGCCGGGCGTGACGGCGAATGTCGAGAGCGGCGGACTCGGCTTCGACTTCAAGTGGAACATGGGCTGGATGCACGACACGCTGCACTACATGCAGGAAGATCCGGTGTATCGGCAGTATCACCATCATCTGTACACGTTCGGGATGGTGTATGCGTATTCCGAGCGCTTCGTCTTGCCTTTGTCGCACGATGAAGTCGTGCATGGCAAGGGGTCTTTGATCAACAAGATGCCGGGCGACCGGTGGCAGAAGTTCGCCAATCTGCGCGCTTACTTCGGCTTCATGTGGACGCATCCGGGCAAGAAGCTGTTGTTCATGGGCGGCGAGTTCGGCCAGTTCGCGGAGTTCAATCACGATGAATCGCCGCATTGGCATCTGCTCGATGATTCGATGCATGGCGGGTTGCAGAAGCTCGTGCGCGATCTGAATCATCTCTATACGAGCGAGCCGGCGTTGCACAAGCTGGATAGCGATTCGCGCGGCTTCGAATGGCTCGTCGGGGATGACAACGCGAATAGCGTTTATGCGTATCGGCGTACGGATGCCGAAGGGCGCGATGTCGTCGTGGTGTGCAATATGACGCCGGTGCCTCGTCTGGCTTATCGGATCGGGTTGCCGCAGCGCGGGCGGTGGAGCGAAGTGTTCAACTCCGATGCTTCCATTTATGGCGGGTCGAATATGGGGAATGGCGGGGTGATTCATACGGACGACTATCCGAGTCATGGGAGGGAGCAGTCGGCGGCGTTGACATTACCGCCGTTGGCAACCATCGTGTTGCGGGCCGATTGATGGTCTTTTTTTTCGCCGGATCCCGTAATCGCGTCGGTCTATCAGCGTTGCCCCGCACAGGGGCAGTGCTGATAGACCACTAAGAAACCGGGATTCCATAAAAGCGCAAGCAATACGAAGAGCAAGAGCAGGAAACAGCAAAGGCAGAAAAACCCCAAAAGGATGCGCCAACATGGCAAATGCACTCCCCGACAAGTTGCTCCCGGGCGCGCCCTACCCGCTCGGAGCCAACTGGGACGGTCTGGGCGTCAACTTCGCGGTGTTCTCATCGAATGCTCATCGCATCGAGGTATGTCTCTTCGACAGCACCGGCCGCAAGGAACTGATGCGCTTCGACCTGCCCGAGTGCACCGACGAAATCTGGCACGGCTATCTCCCCGGCGCGCACCCCGGCACCGTCTACGGCTTTCGCGCGCATGGCCCGTATCAGCCGCAGCAAGGTCATCGCTTCAATCCGCACAAGCTGCTGCTCGATCCCTACGCGAAAAAGCTCGTCGGCCCCTGGCGATGGTCCGACGCCCTCTTCGGCTATCGCGTGCATTCGAATCGCCTCGACATGTCGATGGATCGCCGCGACTCCGCACCCGCGATGCCCAAATGCATCGTCACCGACGACGCCTTCGACTGGTCGCGCGACGTGCGCCCCGACACGCCCTGGGGCGAAACCATCGTCTACGAAACGCACGTGCGCGGTGCATCGATGATGCGCCACGACATCCGCCAGCACGAACGCGGCACCTTCGCCGCGCTATCGTCGCCTTGGTTCATCGAGCACTTGCAGAAGCTCGGCATCACCGCCGTCGAATTTCTTCCGGTGCACGCGTTTCTCAACGACCGCTTTCTCGTCGAACGCAGTCTCAGGAATTACTGGGGCTACAACACCGCCGCGTTCTTCGCCCCCGAGCCTTCCTATCTGTCGACGCATCGGCTCAACGAAATGCGTATCGCCGTACGTCAACTGCACGCGGCGGGCATCGAAGTGATTCTCGACGTCGTCTATAACCACACTTGCGAAGGCAACGAACTCGGCCCGACCGTCTCGTGGCGCGGCCTCGACAACGCAAGCTACTACCGCCTCATTCCCGGCGACGAACGTCACTACATCAACGAAACCGGCTGCGGCAATACGGTGAATCTGTCGCATCCGCGCGTCTTGCAGATGGTGATGGACTCGCTGCGCTACTGGTGCACGGCGTTCAACATCGACGGCTTCCGCTTCGATCTCGGCGTCACGCTCGGCCGCGAAGGCCACGGCTTCGATCCCGGCTCGGGCTTCTTCGATGCCGTGCGCCAGGATCCCGTTCTCTCCACGCGCAAGCTCATCTCCGAGCCGTGGGATATCGGGCCGGACGGCTATCAGGTCGGCAATCATCCGCCGGGCTTCGCGGAATGGAACGACAAGTATCGCGATGGCGTCCGGCGTTTCTGGCGCGGCGATGCCGGCATGCGCCCCGATCTCGCCGCGCGTCTCACCGGCTCGGCGGAACTTTTCAACCGGCGCTTCAGGAAACCATGGGCGTCGGTGAACTTCGTCGCGTCGCACGACGGCTTCACGCTTGCGGACGTCACCGCGTATTCGCACAAGCACAACGAAGCGAATCAGGAAGGCAACAACGACGGCCACAACGAGAATTGCAGCGCGAACTGGGGCATCGAAGGTCCGACCGACGATCCCGCGATTCTCGAAGTGCGCGCGCGTCTCGCCCGCTCGATGATCGCGACGACGCTGCTCTCGCTCGGCACGCCGATGCTTCTCGGCGGCGACGAATTCGGCCGCACGCAGCAGGGCAACAACAATGCCTATTGCCAGGACAACGAGATTTCGTGGATCGACTGGGACGCGGCGCAAAGGCCCGCCGGCGTCGAGATGACGGAGTTCGTCGCGAAAGTTATTGCACTGCGCAAAAACTACCCGGTGTTGCGCGAAACGCGCTTCCTTTACGGCGACCGCGAAGTGCTGCCGGGACTCTACGATGTCAGTTGGTTCGATGAACGCGGCAACGCGCTCGCGATCGAAGCATGGCAGGACCCGGAAGGCCGCGCGCTCACGCTGCGGCGCGCGGGCCCGGGCGTCGACAGTGAAATCGACGTGCTGCTGCTCATGTTCAATGCATCGTCGCAAACGCTCGTGTTCACACCGCCCGCGCCGCACTTGGAATGGAACGTGCTCTTGGATAGCGCGGAGCCCGATTCGGTGACGCGGCCTCTCGTCGGCAGCGAGTTGGAAGTGGCCGCGCACAGCGTCGTGGTGATGCTGGCCGAGCCGACCGGCGATGCCGACTGGCAAGCGGTCTGGATGGCGGGCGCGCATCAGGGGCCGCGTCTTCTGACGGCATTGCCGCCCGATCCGGGCACGATGCCCTCGCATCGCGATTCCGAGATCGATTCGCCTCACTGACGCACAACCCATACGCAGTCCACCGCAGCATTAGAGGCAGGAAATCATGTCCGAACGTCCGATCGATCCGCACAAGCATCAATATGCGTATTGCCTTCCTTTCGGCGCTCATCTAACGGGCGCCGCACGCGACAATCCGCGCACGCGCTTTCGTTTCTGGGCGCCATCGCGCGATGCCGTGCAAGTGGAAATCCTGCGCGCGGGCGGCACGCCCGAACGCGTCGACATGCAGCCGACCGGCGACGGTTGGTTCGAAGCCGAAGCCGATGGCGGCGCGGGCACGCTGTATCGCTATCGGCTCGACGAGGACCTCGCCGTGCCCGATCCCGCCTCGCGCTATCAGCCGCAGGACGTGCATGGACCGAGCGAAGTCATCGACCCGCGCGCGTATCGATGGACGCACACGAACTGGCACGGCCGGCCGTGGGAAGAAACCGTGCTTTACGAACTGCACGTCGGCGCGATGGGCGGTTTCGCGGGCGTCACCGCGCGCCTGCCCGAACTCGCGCAACTCGGCGTGACGGCCATCGAGCTGATGCCGCTCAACGATTTCTCCGGCACGCGCAACTGGGGCTACGACGGCGTGTTGCCCTACGCGCCTGACTCGGCGTATGGCCGTCCCGAAGATCTGAAGAGACTCGTCGACACCGCGCACGGTCTCGGCCTGATGGTCTTTCTCGATGTCGTCTACAACCACTTCGGACCGGACGGCAATTATCTGCACGCGTATGCGAAAACCTTCTTCCGCGAAGGCGTGAACACGCCGTGGGGCCCGGCGATCGACTTCGAGCGCCCGCAAGTGCGCGACTTTTTCTTCGACAATGCCCTGTACTGGCTCAACGAATATCGTTTCGATGGCCTGCGCCTCGACGCGGTGCACGCGATCAACGATGACGAATGGCTGCGCGAACTGGCGCATCGCATCCGCAGTTCCGTCGAGGCGGGGCGTCATGTGCATCTCGTGCTCGAGAACGAGCACAACACGGCGAATCTGCTGGAAACGCATTTCGACGCGCAATGGAACGACGACGCGCACAACACGCTGCACGTTCTGCTGACCGGCGAGGACGAGAGCTACTACGGCGCGTATTCCGACAAGCCGATCGAAAAGCTCGCGCGCATTCTCAGCGAAGGCTTCGCGTATCAGGGCGATCCGTCGCCGATTCATGACGGCAAGCCGCGCGGCGAACCGAGCGCGCATCTGCCGCCCACGCGCTTCGTCGCGTTCCTGCAGAACCACGATCAGATCGGCAATCGCGCGATGGGCGATCGCCTGCGCGCATTGACCGACGACGAATCGCTCTTCGCCGCAACCGGTCTTCTGCTGCTTTCGCCGCAGATTCCGCTGCTTTTCATGGAAGAGCAATACGGATCGAGGCAGCCGTTCCTCTTCTTCACCGACTATCACGATCAACTCGCCGATGCGGTGCGCGAAGGCCGTCGCAAGGAATTCGCGAAGTTCTCCGCATTCACCGACGAAAAGCGCCGCGCGCAGATTCCCGATCCGAACGACGAGAAAACGTTCGACATGTCCTCGCCGAGGATCAGCGACAAGCAGGACGAAGAAGACCGGCTCGAATGGCTGCACTTCTATCAATCGGCGTTGACGGTGCGCGCGAAGCTCATCACGCCGCGTCTGAAGGGCGCCAAAGCGCTCGGCGCGGATGTGCTCGGCGACAAGGCGCTCGTCGCGCGCTGGAAGCTCGGCGACGGCGAAACGCTCTCCATCGCGCTCAATCTCGGCGACGCGGCTGTCGCGCTCGACAAGCAGCCGCCGGGCAAGATCATCTTCGAGACGCCGGCGCGCGCGCAGGATCGCGTGCGTAACGGCGAACTCGGCGCTCGCACGTTCCTCGCGTGGATCACCGGCGAAGTGAACGAATATGCGATTGCGCACGACGCGCGCCGCTTCGAACCGGCATCCGCGGAAGGAAAAGTCTCGTGAACGCCGCCGCGACGAAAACGACCCAGACGGGCGCCACGCGTTCCGTGAGCAGCATCGAGGCGCTCGCGGAGCGCGCGGGCTTCGAGATCGAATGGCAGGACGCGCACAAGAACACGCAGCGCGTGCCTGAAACGACGCTGCGCATTCTGCTCGAAAAGCTCGGCCTGCCGTGTGGCAACGCCGCGCAGATCAAGCAGAGCATGAACGCCGTCGATGCCGAAATGAGCGGCCGCAAGCTGCCGCCGCTCATCACCGCCGAAGTGGATCGCGGCATCGCGCTGCCGGTGTCGGCGGCGAAACAGGGCGCGCGCTATCGCATCGAACTCGAAAGCGGCGAAGTGATCGACGGGCGCTTCACGTCGCCGAAGGGCGAGACCGCGCTGCTCTCGCCGATCGCGGAGCCGGGCTATCACACGCTCGTCATCAACGACCATCGCACGACGCTCGCGGTCGCGCCCGCGCGCTGCTACACCATCGACGATGCGTGGCGCACGCTGCACGAAGATGCGGCGAAGGCGCCGCCGCTGTGGGGCGTCGCGGCGCAAGTGTATGGCTTGCGGCGTGACGGCGACGGCGGCATCGGCGATTTCACCGCGCTCGCATCGCTCGCGACGCAAACTGCGAAGCGCGGCGGACATGCCGTCGCGATCAGCCCGATGCACGCGATGTTCAGCGCCGAGCCGAACAAGTTCAGCCCGTATTCGCCGTCGTCGCGGCTCTTTCTCAACATCGCGCACGTCGATCCTGCCGCGGTGCTCGGTGCGCCTGCCGCGCGCGCCGCGATCGACAAAGCGGGCGTCGCGAAGGAACTCGCCGAACTCGAAGGACTGACGCTGATCGACTGGCCGCGCGCATCGAACGCGCGCCTCGCGATTCTGCGCGCCCTCTTCGACGCGTTTTCCGAAGATCGCGATTCGCCCTTCGCGAAAGACTTCGCCGCATTCGTCGAGGAAGGCGGACGTCCGCTCGAAGACCATGCGCGCTTCGAAGCGCTGCAGGCCGCGCAGATCGCGCAAAACGGCGAAGGTCACTGGCGCAACTGGCCCGAAGCGTTGCGCGATCCGCGCAGCGACGCGGTGACGGAATTCGCCGATGCGCATCGCCGCGAGGTCGATTTTTATCTCTTCACGCAATGGCTTGCCGCGAAGGGACTCCTGCACGCGCAACACGCCGCGCGCGATGCGGGCATGGCGGTCGGGCTCGTCGCGGATCTCGCCGTCGGTTGCGACAGCGCGGGCAGCCACGCATGGTCGTATCGCGATGAAATGCTCACGGGCGTGTCGGTCGGCGCGCCGCCGGATCTGTTCAACCAGGCCGGGCAATCGTGGGGACTCACGACGTTCTCGCCGCGCGCGATGCGTACGCAAGGCTTCGCCGCGTTCATCGACATGCTGCGTTGCGCGTTCAAATGCGCGGGCGGCATCCGCATCGATCACATACTCGGCTTGCGCCGGCTGTGGCTCGTGCCCGAAGGCGAAAGCGCGAAGGACGGCGCGTATCTGCGCTATCCGCTCGAGGACATGCTGCGGCTGATCGCGCTCGAATCGTGGCGGCATCGCGCGATCGTCGTCGGCGAGGATCTCGGCACCGTGCCGCCCGGCTTTACCGAGCGCTTGCAGGAGCACGGCTTGCTTGGCATTCGTGTGCTGTGGTTCGAGCGCGAAGTGGACGGGCCGGGCTTCAAACCGCCGCGCGAATGGGACAGCGGCGTCACAGCGACGACGACGACGCACGATCTGCCGACCGTCACCGGATGGTGGCGCGGCGAGGACATCGTGTGGCGCTCGAAGATCGGCCAGACGATCGCGCGCGCCGATGGTCGCGATGCCGTCGAAGCCGCGCTCGAGGAACGCGGCGAAGATCGCGCGCATCTGTGGCGCGCGTTTCAGGACGCGGGCATCGCACCGGATGACGTGGAGGCGCCCGATATCGACAATGCGCCCGTCGATGAGGCGCTCGCCTTCGTCGCCGCGACGCCCGCGCCGCTCGTCACCTATCCGCTCGAAGATTTGCTCGCGCTCGTGGAGCAGCCGAATCTGCCCGGCTCCATCGACGAGCATCCGAACTGGAGAAGGCGCATCACGCGGCCCGTCGACGAACTGTTTCTCGACGATGCCTTCGCCGATCGCCTGCTCGCCGTCGATGCCGCGCGCAAGCGTTCCGCGCAACCGAACGAACCCAAATCGAAACCCGAATCACCATGACCGTACCGCGTTCCACGCTCAGGCTTCAGCTTCACAAGGGCTTCACTTTCGACGATGCCGCCGCGCTCGTGGACTACTTCGCGCTGCTCGGCGTGAGTCACGCGTACGTCTCGCCGATCACGACCGCGACCGCCGGCTCCACGCACGGCTACGACGTCGTGGACTACACGGCGGTCAATCCCGAACTGGGCGGCGAGGACGGCCTGCGGCGCTTCGTCGAGAAGCTGCGCGCGCACGAGATGGGACTGATCGTCGATATCGTGCCGAATCACATGGGCGTGGGCGGCTCGGAGAACGCGTGGTGGCAGGACATCCTCGAATGGGGACGGCACGCCGCGCATGCGCGCTTTTTCGACGTCGACTGGCATTCGCCCGATCCCGCCTTGCGCGGCAAGGTGCTCGCGCCGTTTCTCGGCGCGTCTTACGGCGACGAGTTGCAGGGCGGCAAGATCAAGCTCGCGTATCGCGCGGATGAAGGGCGCTTCGTCATTGAGTATTACTCGAACGTGTTTCCAGTCTGTCCGGTCGATTACCCCGCCGTGTTCCAGGAAGCGCCCGAGCTCGCGCAACGCTTCGTCGGCCTGACGACGCAGCCCGCCGATCAGCCGCGCGCCGCCGATGCGCGCACCGCGCTCATCACCATCGCGCAGACGGAAGGCGGCCAGGCCGCGATCGAGGCGATTCTCGCGGCGCATTCGCCGGATACGTCGGCGGGTCGCGACCGGCTGCATCGGCTGCTGGAGCGCCAGCATTATCGGCTGGCATGGTGGCGCACCGCCGCGGACGAAGTGAACTGGCGGCGTTTCTTCGATGTGAGCACGCTCGGCGGCGTGCGCGTCGAGCGGCCTGAAGTGTTCGAGGCATCGCATGCGCTCGTGTTCCGGCTCTTCACCGAAGGTCTGATCGATGGTGTGCGCGTCGATCACGTCGATGGTCTCGCCGAACCGCGCGAGTATTGCCAGCGCCTGCGCGCGCGGCTCGAAGAGTTGGCGGCGGAACGGCCCGAGGCGTTGCGGCATGGCAATGGGCGCACGTATTTCGTCGTCGAAAAGATTCTTGCGCGCGGCGAGCCGTTGCGCCGCGACTGGCAGGTCGATGGCACGACCGGTTACGACTTCATGAACGATGTCGGCGCGCTGCTGCACGATCCGGCGGGCGCGGAGCCGCTTGCCGCGCTTTGGGCCGAGATCACGGGCAAAAGCGCATGCTTCGCCGACGAAGCGCTCGCCGCGCGCCGCAAGATACTCGCGGAGAATCTTGCGGCGGAACTGGATCGCGTGACGCGCGCGCTGCATCGCATTGCACGCGATGCGCAGACCACGCGCGATTTCACATTCACGTCGATACGGCGCGCGGTCGCGGAACTCGTCGTGCAGTTTCCGGTGTATCGCATCTATCCCGTGGGCGGCGTGCGCAGCCCCGATGACGAGCACTTTTTCGCGCAGGCGCTCGAAGCCGCGCGCGCGGTGCTCGCGCGTGCGGACCATGTGGTGCTGGATCAGGTCGCGCAATGGCTCGGCGGCAAGCTGCCCGATGAACTGCCGCAGCCCGAGCGTGGCGAACGCAACGACCGTCCCGAACGCGGCCGGGATCGCGCGGCGGAGCGCAATCGCGAACGTGAGCGCGATCGCAATCAGGCGCAGGCGGGGCCGAATCCCCCGTCGTCGAGCGGCTCGCAGCGTCGCGCGGCGCAGACGCTGTTCTCGCAGCTGACATCGCCCGTAGCGGCGAAGGCGGTCGAGGATACGGCGTGTTATCGCTATGGACGGCTGATTTCGCGCAACGAAGTGGGCGCCGATCCGGGCGAGTTCGCGTTGTCCGTCGATGCGTTTCACGCGGGCAATCGCGAACGCCTCGATGCGTTTCCGCACGCGATGCTTTGCACGGCGACGCACGATCACAAGCGTGGCGAGGACGTGCGCGCGCGCATCGCTGCATTGAGCGAAATTCCCGACGAATGGGCCGCGACGCTCAGGCAATGGTCGACGTTGAACACACCATTGCGACGCGGCCCGAGCGGCGGACATGGCGAAACCACCGGTATCGACGACTGGGCGCCGGGGCCGGCGGCGGAAGCGATGCTGTATCAGACGCTCGTCGGATGCTGGCCGACCACACTCGCGCCCGATGACGAAGCGGGCGTTCGCGAACTCGCCGAACGTGTCGCCGGATGGCAACTGAAGGCGCTGCGCGAGTCGAAGACGCGCACGAGCTGGTTTGCACCCGACGAAGCGTATGAGAACGCGTGCAGGGACTTTCTGTTCGATATCGTCGCGCCGCAGCGCCGCGATGGCTTTCTGCGGGAGTTATCGGCGTTCGTCACGCGGCTCGGACCGCTCGGCGCGATCAACGGCTTTCAGCAAACGCTTTTGCGGCTCACGTCGCCGGGCGTGCCGGACCTTTATCAGGGCACGGAGTTGTGGGATTTCAGTCTTGTCGATCCGGACAATCGTCGGCCTGTCGATTATGAGTTGCGTCGCAAGTGGCTTCTCGAGATCGAAGAGCA
Organism: Caballeronia sp. LZ008; assembly: GCF_031451435.1. Classification (NCBI taxonomy): domain Bacteria; kingdom Pseudomonadati; phylum Pseudomonadota; class Betaproteobacteria; order Burkholderiales; family Burkholderiaceae; genus Caballeronia; species Caballeronia sp. LZ008. The sequence continues at coordinate 1,447,769 of NZ_JARUXK010000004.1, forward strand.
AGGGCCGCCTTCGGAGCAATTGGCGAACTGGCGCGATGGGCGCGTCAAGCTTGCAATCGTGCGGCGAGCTTTGGCATTGCGCAAGCATTGCGAGTCGTTGTTTGCGCAGGGCGAGTATTTGCCGCTCGAGGTCGAGGGCGAGCATGCGGGGCGCGTGATTGCGTATGCGCGGCATGCGGGGAGCGCGTTTGCTGTCGTTGTTGCGACGCGGCTTGCAGCGCCGCTGCTGGACGTCGGGCGCGACGTGCCGCTTGTCGAGGCCGAGCGTTGGGGCGATACCGCCATCGTGTTACCAGAAGCGCTGCATTCAAGGGCTTTGTTTGACTGGCTCAGTCCTAATGCGCCTAAAGCCGATGGGGCGAGATTGTTTTTGCGCGATGCGCTTGGGGTTATGCCGGTGGCTTTGCTTGTTGAGGAAGGGGTGCCTAAGGCTTAGGTTTTTGGTTTTTGGTTTTTGGTTTTTGCTTTTCGCTTTCGCTTGTTGCTTTCGCTTTTTCTTTTGCTTTCGCTCTTGCTTTCGCTTGTCGCCGGATCCCGGTTTCGCGTCGGTCTATTAGCACTGCCCCTGTGCGGGGCGGCACTCACTTTCTTTGCTGCTGCAAAGAAAGTAAGCAAAGAAAGCAGCTCGTTAAGCCCGCGGTCACACGCAATTTGGGTAGTCCTCTCGTCCACGGTGGCACTCGCCTAAAGAGTGCCCTCATCACAATAACGGGGCTTGGATCGCGCGCGGTCCGCCGCCCGAAAACGCTGAGGACACTGGTTCAGCACGAAATGGCTTCGGCACAGCGCTACGCGCTGCCGCCAGGTATGCAAGGGAAACCAACGTGCGGCACTTGCGGTGAGATGGAGACGTTAGTAGAGAAGCACATGCATCCCCGATTGACCCATCGGCCGCGAAGCGGGCTGGAGCTATTTGGTGCTGAACCACCTTGTTGTGTGGTGCGATGTGACAGACCGTGCGCGAGCCAAGCCCGATTAGGTGTTTGAGGGCACTCTTTAGGCAGCCCACGATGGACGAGAGGACTACCCAAATTGCGTGTGACCGCGG
>NZ_JARUXK010000004.1:1448916-1483842 GCF_031451435.1 Caballeronia sp. LZ008
AAAACCATGATCCTTACCAACTCAACCCTTGACGCTCAATACAGTTGCTTTCTTTGCAGCAGCAAAGAAAGTGACTGCCGCCCCGCACAGGGGCAGTGCCAATAGACCACTAAGAAAACGGGATCCGGCGAAATCACTAGCGAAAGCGAAGAAAAACCCAAAAAGGTCATTCCGCTTCCTCAAGCGCCTCCTCCCGCGGATACACCCGAACCAGCACAATCCTCGGCCCCTTCATCTTCTTCACGACGATATCGAACCGATCGAACTCCACCCGCTGCCCTTCACTGGGCAAATCGCCCAAAGCATTGATTACGAGCCCGCCAACCGACTCCGCGCGTCCTTCATCGATATCGATCCCCAACGCGCGCTCGAGCGAAACAACCGGCAAGCTGCCCTTGCCCATCAACGTGCCGTCATCCATGCGCGACCAATCGGCATCGCCCTGACGAAACTCGTCATGAATCTGCCCCACGAGCGCGCCAAGCAGGTTATCGAGCGTGATGAAACCGATAGGCTTCGCGCCCTTGCGCCCAACGATCGCCAGATGCGGCGCGCCCTTGCGAAAGCGCCGAAACAACTCGAGCGCCGACAGATTCGGCGCCACGTACTGCACCGGCCGCACATGACGCGAAAGCTTGTCGATCTTCCCGACCGCATCCTTCGAAAAGTTGAAGTGGATGCCACGCGCGCCGCCATCGCCTGAAAGCAGAAGGTCCTTCAGATGGATCATGCCGATCACGCGCTCGCCCGACGCATCGGCGAAAAGCGGATAGCGCGAGAAACGATGCCGCGCGATCACGGCGAGGTTGTCGCGCATCGGCAGATCATTGCGCAAGCCGACCAGCTCGTGCGCCGGACGCATCAGATCCGACACCGTCATGCGGCTAAAATCGAGCGAATGCGCGATCGTATTCCACTCGTCCTCGTTATACGAGGAGCCGCCGCCATGACGGCGCCCGCGCAGGATAAGCTTGAGCTCGTCCGTGGAGTAATGCGCGTCGTGACCATGTTCGGCCGAAATGCCGAAAAGACGCAGCACGAAGTTCGCGCTCGTATTCAGCACCCAGATGAACGGATACATCAGCCAGTAAAAGCCATATAGCGGCGTGGCGAGCCACAGGCCCACCTGTTCCGCGCGACGGATGGCCCACGACTTCGGCGCCAGTTCGCCAACGACGATATGCAGGAACGAAATGACGGAGAACGCGAAGAAGAGCGAGATCGAGTCGATCAGCTTCTCCGACTCGACGCCGAGCAGTGCAAAGAGCGGATGAAGCAGCGCCGCGAACGCGGGCTCACCGATCCAGCCGAGTCCGAGCGATGCCAGCGTAATGCCGAGCTGACATGCGGAAAGATAAGCATCGAGCTGCCCGTGCACCTTTGCGAGCAGACGGCCAGGCAAGCCATTGGTGCGTGCCAACGCCTTGACGCGCGTGGCCCGCAGCTTGACGAGCCCGAACTCCGCCGCGACGAAGAAACCATTCAACGCGACGAGCAACAATGCGCCGATCAGCGCGACAACCTGAGCCAAAGCAACTCTCTTCGAAAGTGGAAAGCGTCAGTATATGGGTGACAGCTGATCGAAAGTCAATTACATGCCCGCGACCGGCACGCGCACCGATAACGTCACTTCGGCGTTGTCGGCGATATCGCTGTGCTCGAACGCGCCGCCATGCGCCTCCGACACGCGCTTGCACAATGCAAGGCCCCATGCGATGCGTCCGCCTTCGCGCGGCTCGAGCGCCTGACGCCGCGCGAACGCTTCGAGCACGTGCGGCGAGGCCGTATCGCTGAGCGCCTGTGCCGATGCCGTGAATTGCACGTCCGTGCGCCACATGCTGCCCTCGACGTTGCTCGACACACGCACCGTCGCGCCCGCGGGACTCGCTTCGGCGGCGAACGCGAGCATGAGCCAGAGCGTCTGCAACAGACGTTCGGCATCGCCTTCGACTTGTTCTTCCGCGAGCGGCGAATCGATGTCGATCGTCACGTCACGTGCGCGCGCGACGCCGGCACGCGCGAGCGCCGCGCTCTTTTCCAGAAGTGGTCGCAACGCGACCGGCGCGAGCGCGACCTGTAGCGCCTTGGTCTCGGCGCGCGTCGTATCGACCGATTGCTCGATGAGCTTCACCTGTTGCTCGACGCCCGAGCGAATGCCCGCGAGCGCGCGCTGCGCGGCGGCATCGTTGGCGTCGACCTTGCGCTCCAGCACATAACCCCAGCTATGAATTGCGTTGAGCGGGCCGCGCAAATCGTGCGATACGACCGACAGCACATGATCGCGCATGAAAAGCGCAGCCTCGGCTCGCAGATGCGCGATGCGATCCTTTGCGCTGGGCTCGCCGTCCGGCGCGTTCGCCGGCGACACGATCAGCGTCACGCAATCCGGGCCCGGCAGCGCGATGATCGAGAAGGCGCGCCGCGCGTCGTCTTCGCCGAAGCTCACATGCGCGCGACGCGTGCCGTTGCCTGCGAGCGCGGCATCGGCAGCCTCGGCGAGCACCGCAGTGAGCGGCCGCGGCAACGGCGTCTCGGCGAGTGCGCGGCCGTTCAGCGCGGCGGGATCGAGATCGAAGAGATGAGCGAGAACGGAGTCGGCGGAGAGGCATCGCTGGGCGGCGTCGAGCACCAGCACGCCGTCGTTTCCTGCGACGGCCGCATCGAAGGACTTGTCGCCTTCGGGTTCGACCGTACTGGAAAAAGACGTTGTCACGGTTGTGGATCCTTGGTGTATCGGTGTTGCGGTTGATGTCGCGGAAGCTGGATGCGTAGTAGCAGTGCGCGTATTGGCCTGACGAACGAGGACGCGCGAGAAACCTTGCAAGTCATTATATGTGAGCGCCTACCACGCCTGCGGCAGCGGTGCGCAACGCGCTCCGCTGCGCCGCTCGCAGCAATTCGCGTGCACGACCGATTCGGCATCATGCGCATGCGTTTTCATTCGACGCTCGCACAAGATGCTATCGGCGAACTATTGCGACACGTCATGTGTCGGAAGGGAAGGCCTCGTGGTTCACGCGCCTTTCGCCTACCAGCACTTCGCGAAAATTTCAATCGAACGATCGCATCCGATCATCGTGTTACGTGTGCAAACCCACTGACAAATACGGGTTTTCCTTGTTAAATAGCTTCTGTCGCACAGACAGCGCCCTCTCCGGAAGTGTACGACGGTCCGGAACCGGCGCATTTCGTTCAACTTCAGCGCGCTTGATGCCAGGCCAAGGCACAAGTGCGCAGACCTCTTTGGCCCGCGCCGCATTGACGGCAATACGTACGAGCGAAACTAATCGCTTCATGCGTTGTCACGCAATGGCCCGCCCGTAACGGGCGAGCATGCAGGGTTCGTAGCCCTGCGTCATAGTCATAAAATCAAGCTGCGCTAAAGCCGGGGAAAAACCGTTCAATGGCTTCATTTCGAAAGAACTTCACGATATTGATGACGCTGCAGGTATCCACATACCTCGCACCGTTGCTGACGCTGCCATGGCTCGCACGCGTCCTCGGCCCCAGCGAATACGGACGCCTTTCGTTCGGCCTCGCCTTCACCGCATACTTCATCTCAATCACCAATTACAGCTTTTCGCTGACCGCGACGCCGAAGATCTCGATCAATCGTCAGAGCCGCGAAATGCGCTCGAAGCTGTTCTGGGAAACCATCGTCACGCAGGCCGCGCTTGCATTAGCTGGCTTCTTCGTTGTCATCGCGCTGACGTCGGTCGTACCTTATCTGCAAGAGAACCGCGAGTTGCTTCTCATCGGCTATGGTCAGGCAGTCGGTGCAATGTTAATTCCGACGTGGTACTTTCAGGGCATCGAAGATCTCGGCATGTTGAGCCTGTTCGTATTCATCGGACGTGCCCTCAGCATTCCTGCGATGTATCTCTTCGTGCGCGAGCATGACGATGTCCATAAAGCGATGGCCGTCAATGCTCTGGTGCCGCTGCTGTCGGGCATCGCGATTTGCACGTACCTTTATCTGCGGCGCGAGCTCGACTTCGTGCGCGTGTCGCTCCGTACCATCGTCGTTCGTCTGAAGGACGGATGGAGCGTATTCATGGCGACGTCGATCGTCGACATCTATGCATCGAGCAACATCGTGCTCCTGACATTTATTTCGGGTAATGTTGCAGCAGGTTATTTCGCCGCGGCCGACAAGCTGATCCGTGCCGCGTTGAACATGCTTCAGCCGCTCAAGACCGCGGCCTATCCGCGCGTGAGCTTTCTCATGCATCACGCAAAGGATGATGCGTTTGCATTCCTGCGCAAGATGTTCGTCGTGCAAGGCCTGATCGTGTCGCTGATCTCGGTGTGCATCTTCTTCGGCGCGCCGCTTGCAGTAAAACTCTTGTATGGGCCGAAGTTCTTGCCTACCGTAGAGGTGTTGCGCTGGATGGCATTCGTGCCGTTGATGGTCGGCCTGACGGATCTGTTCGGTGTTCAGACGATGCTGCCGCTCGGCATGAAGGCACAGTTCAGCCGCGTGCTGATGGCCTCCGCGGTACTGAATTTCAGCTTGCTTGCCGTGCTGGCGAAGCTCTTCGGCGAGCAAGGCGCGGCGGCTACGGTGCTGATCGTCGAGACGCTGGTTGCTGCGGCCATGGCCTTCACGCTGCATCTGCAAGGCGTGCCGTTGCTCAAGCGTCAGCGCCCGATCGCGGGAGGAAGTGCCGGGTCTGAAACGACGTGAACCCTATGGGGAAATACGTCGTAGCTAATAAGCTTTCCCAGGCTGCATATTCGCTTTTCCATAAATGTGAAACTGGCGTGTTAAAAACAGTAACAAGTGATTCTAATTGGTAACGCATTTATCGAATCACGCGCTTTAACAAAGCTTTGTTTTGCACCCGAAGAGCGCAGCGGATGCTTTCGACTTGCGCTCTACTCCAAAGTTGCATTTAAGTATGTGAGTCAACGAACCGACCTATGCAGGTCGAGTCGTTATCTTAATGGTATGAGCAGCATTTAATTAAGAGAGCCTGCAGAATGGAAACAGAAGAAATGTCGGTCGAGCATGTACAAAGGCTGGCCGATCAGGCCGAGAGCCTGCGCATGCAGTCGGTCGCGGTACCGCTCAAGGATCTGCAGATCCTTCTGCAGATTTGCGAGACGGCGATAGCTCAACAGAATGCTGCGGCCGCCAAATAAGCTTTATTTTCCGTATTCGTCAGCACGATTTCGCTGACTTCACGATGTTTCCAAAAAAGACCGACATCGGGGCGCCCATCCGACCAAAGCTGATTGGTCCGGGAGCTTGCGGCAGGTAAATCCAGGCTTGTCATCAGGCTTGACGGGGCTCTTGGCATCCCCGTGCGCAAGGAACGAGTAATGCTATGCCGGATCTCGTGTGTGCTTTTCGGACGCGTATTTAAATCGTGCGATTAGTACTCGCCACGCATATCCCGGCTTTTTGACGCGTTCCTCGAAGTGGCCATGAACCGCCGCTTCGGATGCGTTCGCCCTGCGTGAACGTATCACGTCATTTTTCCATAACGACTAGACCATTCCTTCTCATTGCGTATCGCCGCGGGCGCTCGGCGCAACGCCATTCGAAGAGTTGAATATGAAAGAGATCGTCCATATCACCGAAGCCTTCGGCGGCGGTGTACTGTCCATGCTGACGCAGCTTTCCAATCGCGCGGCGGCCGCTGGCGTCGGCGTAACGATCCTTCATTCGATCCGGCAAGAAACACCCAATAATTTCGCCAAGCTCTTCCATCCGGCAGTAAAGCTAACCTACGTCAGCATGTTCCGCGAAGTGAGCGTGAAGAATGACCTGACGAGTCTCTGGAGCCTCGTCCGCAAGTTGAAGGAGTGCGATCCATCGGTGATCCATCTGCATTCGTCGAAGGCGGGCGTTCTCGGACGCGCGGCCGCGCGCATCGCCGCGCCGCGCGCACGCGTGTTCTATTCGCCGCACGGTCTCGCGTTCCTGCGCCGCGACGTGTCGCCCGCGAAGCAGTTTGCTTATCTGAGCTTCGAGCGCATCGCCGCGAAGCTCGGCGGCACCATCGTCGCGTGTTCGAAAAGCGAGCTCTCGGAGATCGAAACGAAGATGCATGCGCGACGTGCCCGCATGATCGAAAACGGCGTGAACGTTCCGGAGATTCCGCCGCGCGTCGACACGAACGCGGGCGGCATCGTCATCGGCATGAGCGGCCGTGCGATGTTTCAAAAGAACCATGAAGCGTTCGTGAAGCTCGCGAGCGAGTTGTCCAACCCTTCGGTGCGCTTCCTGTGGATCGGCGGCAACGAAACCGAATTGCCCGCCGACACGCCCAAGGATGCCGTCGCGTGCAGCGGCTGGGTCACGCGCGATCGGGCGCTCGAACTCACGGCTGGGCTCGATATCTATGTGCAGACGTCGCGGTGGGAAGGCATGCCTATCGCACTCATCGAGGCGCAGGTCGCGGGCATTCCCGCCGTCGTCACCGATGTGGTCGGCAATCGCGATGTCGTGCAGCACGGCGTGACCGGCTTCGTTGCATCGAACATGGAGGATATGGCGAAGTACATCGCGATGTTGCGCGATGACCCGTCGTTGCGCGCACGCATGGGGGCCGCAGCGAGAGCATCCGCGAGCAAGCGCTTCTCGATGGACGCGATCTTCCGTCAATGGCTTTCGATGTACGAGTTCGGCTCCGACAAGCCCACGCGCGAACCGCTCGGCGCGAACGAGGTTGCATCGTATGAAACCAGCTCCGATTCACAGTTCTGACGCCCTGCACATGGATACGACAATCGCCACGAACAAGCTCGTCTATAACGGCCGCTTCACGAGCCAGAAGACCACCGGTGTGCAACGCGTCGCGCGCGAACTCGTCGCCGCGCTAGGAAAGTTGCCGCAAGGCTCGCATGTGACGCTCGCGGTGCCGCCGCAGGACGGACTCGATCCCGTGCAAGGCGTTCAGACCGTCAAGCTCGGCTTCGGCAAGGGCGTCTTCTGGGAGCAGATCGTCCTGCCGCTCTTCGCGGGGCGCTCGCGTATCGTGAATCTTTCGAACTCGGGTTCCATCTTCCGCCCGAACCAGATCATCTACATGCACGATGCCGCGGTGTTCGATACGCCCGCGCATTTTTCGTGGAAGTTTCGCACCTGGTATCACGTGATGTTCTGGATTCTCGCGCGCACGTCGAGCTGCGTGCTGACGAATTCGAAGTTCTCGCGCGACCGGCTCGCGCATCATGTCGGCGTGCCGGCGGAGCGTATCGGCGTGGTGCCGCTCGCGGCCGATCACCTCGATCACATCACGCCCGATCTTTCGGTGATCGACGAGCTCGAGCTCACGAAGCGGCGTTACGTGCTCGCCGTGAGCAGCATGAATCCGACGAAGAACTTCAAGCGCCTCGTCGAGGCGTTCATGCGTCTGAGCGATCCGTCGATCGATCTCGTGATCGTCGGCATGAAGAACGCCGCGATCTTCGGCAAGGCGCACGATCTGTCGAGCGCGCCGAACATCAAGCAGGCGGGCTATGTCAGCGACGAAAAACTGCGGGCGCTCTACCAGAATGCGGCGTGCTTCCTCTATCCTTCAATCTACGAAGGCTTTGGCATTCCGCCGCTCGAAGCCATGCGCAACGGTTGCCCGACACTCGTCGGGCGCGCGGCCGCATTGCCGGAAACGTGCGGCGATGCATCGATCTATTGCGACCCGTACTCGGTCGAAGACATTTCGAACAAGTTGCGCGAGCTGCTGGATTCGCCTGAACTGAGCGAAGACCTGAGACGTCGCGGCCTCGCGCATGCCGAGCGCTTCCGGTGGACGGAAAGCGCCCGCTTGCTGATGCAGTTCATCGACAAGCCATGATGGCAACGACGTCACATCTTTCCCACGCGCCCGCCGAAGCGCGGCGCGCGCTTACATGAGGGCCGAATGTCGATGCGAACTCTGGTGGCTGCCGTCTCGCTCTTCGGTGCGCTGTGCTGCGCATCCGTTCTGATCTATGCGCGCAGCGGCACGTCCGACGCCTATTCCAGCAAGCACTCGGCAACCCACAAGGCGGACGCCGCGAGCAGCGCGACGCCCAGGATCGCGTGCGGAAACGGATCGACGGGTGTGTTCTACGGCATCGCGGGACATCTGGAACATCACGGCGCCTACGGCACGAGCGATTACGACTTGCAGATTTCACAGCTCCGCGATCTCGGCGTCACGATGTATGCGCAGGATGTATCGAGTGAACGAAGCGCGCATATGGTGGCGGATTTCGCGCGCGCGGCGGCGAAGCAATGCATCGGCGTACTCGCGCTCGTCACGCCCTTCGAGCCGGAAAAGCGCGCGAACGAGCAGGAAACTTTCGAGCGCGGCTATGCGCTCGGCAAGACGGCGGGAAGCGTGCTGAAGGGACTCGTAACGTACTACCAGGTCGGCAACGAATACGACAACTGGTCGATACTCGGCTCGGATCGCAGCGGCGAGCATCCGCAGGACTACGACAACGCGATGTTCATGAAGGCGCGCGGCTCGATCCTCGGTCTGATCAAAGGCATACGTGAGACGAATCCCGACGCGAAGATCCTGCTGACGTCGTTCAGCTGGCTGCATTACGGCTTCACGGACATGCTGTATGCGGGCACGCAGCCCGACGGCTCGCGCGGCCATCCGATTCCGCAGTGGGATATCACTGCATGGCATTGGTATTCGAACATGGGTTCGATCACGGCGGCGGGCGACAAGAAGGTCAACGTGCTCGAACGCCTGCGCGACAGTTATGGCAAGCCGATCTGGATCACCGAGTACGGCGTGCGGCCCACGCACGCGGACCCGGGGGGCTATCTCATCGGCAAGGACGCATTGAAGGGATTCGTGTCGCTCGCGAAGACCTACAACATCCAGAACGTGACGTTGTACGAGCTATACGACGATCAGCGCTTTGGCGGCGATGGCAACTACGGGGTGATCCACGATGACGGTAAAACGCGCAAATCGCGCTTCAATACGGTGCGCGACTTCATCAAGGCCAATCCGATGCCATGAAACCGCAATCTATTCGTGTTACGAATGAAGTATGGGCGGAACTTGCGATTATCGCGTGAAAATGGGCTTGCGCAACGGGGGACCCCACCCTTATGACGCCCGCAACGTTCGCTACATAACAGACGCATGCAGTTTGTGTCCGGAAGATAGATTCAGCACCGTTTTTTCCGGACTCAACGTATCGTTTTACAGCAAGCGATTCGTAGGGCTTCGCGAGTTTCATCCGCCGAATCCCGAGACGCGGTTCCGAGGCACGGAGTGTGCTTCCAAGGAATATCGCACTCCGACGAGCCAACGCGCTTCGTCACGCGAACTCGAAGCATCGCGCGCTTCGCCCGCTTTTAAGAGCCTTTCGCGTCTTTAGTCTGTCTGGAAGTTCCGACGGCCCTGCGCCGGATCAAATAACACGTAAGACGTACCGCGGACATGTCGCGCGGGCTTTCTGTTTTTTCTCGGCCCGGGAAACAACGCTCAACTTATCGACTTATCGAACTGAGGACGCGCCATTGAACACCCTCTATGTCAACTCCGGATCCTCGCGCCCTGGCAAGGACGACGGCGAATTCACCGCGGGCGACATGCTCAGGCTCCTGCGCGATCACCTTGGCATGCTGTTCCTGTTCATCGGGATCACGGCCGCGCTCGCGACCGCCTATGCGTTTCTTGCCACGCCCATCTATTCGTCGGATGTCGTGGTGCGGGTCGATCCACCTGATCCGAACGCGCTCGGCATCGCGCCGCAAAACCAGGCGCAGATGCAGCAGGCTCAACCCACGGCCACGCAGCTCGCACCCGCGGAAATCTCCGTGATGCAGAGCCGCTCCGTGCTCGAACCGGTCGTGAAGCAGTTCCACTTCGACATCAAGGTCAAGCCGGACACGTTCCCGGTGCTCGGTCAGATCGCTTCGTTGTTCGCGAAGAAGGGACATCTCTCGCCGGCATGGTTCGGCATGGACTCGTACGGATGGGGCGGCGAGTCGCTGCAGATCGGCCGCCTCGATGTGCCGTTTTCGCTCGAAGACCAGAAGCTCGACTTCGTTCTGCTCGACAACAACCAGTACGAACTCCGCGACCCCGACGGCGCGGTGCTCGTGCGTGGCACGATCGGTCGTCCGGCATCGGCGAACGGCGTGTCCATTCTCGTCAATAGCGCGCTCGGTCATCCGGGCGTGCACTTCGACGTGACGCGCCTCAACACGCTCGACGCGATCGCGATGATGAAGAAGACGATGAAGGTCGCCGAGTCCGCGAAAGACACGGGCGTCGTGCAGATCACGTTCAACGCCGACGATCCCGCGCTGACCGCCGATGTCGCGAACGCGCTCGGCCAGGCGTATCTGACGGCAGCCGTGCACGCGCGTCAGGCCAACGACACGAAGACGCTCGAATTCATTCGCGGAGAATTGCCGCGCCTCGAAAGCGATCTGCGTCGCGCGGAAAGCAACTTGAGCGCGTTCCGTTCGAAGTCGCAATCGGTGACGCCGCTCAACGAAGCGCAGGCCTATCTGCAAGGCAGCATCACGTCGATGCAGCAACTCGCGACGCTCAAGCTGCAACGCACGCAACTCTTGCAGCGTTTCCAGCCCACCAGCCCGCAAGTCGTCAATCTCGATCAGCAGATCGCGGAGCTCGAAGCATCGAACAAGCAGATTCAGCAGCGCTTCGACAGCATGCCCTCGTCCGAGCGCCAGAACGCGACGCTCACGCGCGATGCGCGCGTGGCCGAAACCATCTACATGGGGATGGTGAACAAGGCGCAAGAGCTGTCCGTGCGCCGCGCAAGCACGAGCGGCGGCGCGCATATCGTCGATAACGCGCTGCGTCCGTATCGTCCGGTGAAACCGAACAAGGCGCTCGTGATCGCCGCGGGCACGGGTCTCGGCTTTTTCATCGGCACGTTCTTCATCTTCCTGCGCCGCCACGCGATGATCGGTGTGACCGATCCGATGTTCGTCGAGCGCCGTCTTTCGGTGCCGGTACTGGGCGAAGTGCTGTATAGCCGTCAGCAGGCGATGCTCGATCACGAGATTGCCGTATCGCCCGTGGAGCACGCGCCGCTCACCTACTCCGGCGCGCAGGACGGCGGCGCGCCGAAGGCGTTGCCGCATATTCATCTGCCAGAGCACGACGCGTTCGCGATGCCGCACGTCGCCGACACGGACCGCGACGCCCGCGTGCTGGCGACGCGCTTCCCGCACGATCCGGCCGTCGAGGCGCTGCGTGCGGTGCGTACCGAGCTGTATCGCGATCTCGCCAATGCGCCGAACAATATCGTGATGCTGACGGGCCCGATTCCGTCCGCGGGCAAGAGCTTCGTCGCGGCGAATCTTTCGGTGCTGCTCGCGGAAATCGGCCTGCGCGTGCTGCTGATCGACGGCGACATGCGGCGCGGCCACATCGCATCGTTCTTCAAGCAGTCGAATCCGGGCGGTCTCTCGGAAGTGCTGAAGGGCGAACTCGCGCTCGGCGATGCGATCCGTTATGTCGGCGTGCCGGGACTGTCGTTCATGTCGTGCGGCGGCTATCCGGAGAATCCTTCCGAACTTTTGATGATGCCGGGCTTCCGCAACATGCTCGCGCGCATGAGCGATCAGTTCGACCTCGTGATCGTCGATACGCCGCCGTTCCTCGTCGTTACCGACGCGGCGATCGTGGCGAGCGATGCGGGTTCGACCGTGCTCGTGCTGCGCTCCGGCATCCAGAGCGAGGAAGAGATCGAGGAAACCGTGAAGAAGGTGCAGCGTTCGGGCGGCAGGCTCGTCGGCTCGGTCTTCAACGCGATTCCGCGACGCCCGAGCAATCGCCGCAGTTATGGTTACGCGGCGGCATATACGAGCACGTTCAAGTCGATGACCTAACCGCGGCGCATAATCGAGCGCAGCGGATGAAGCATCGCGCCGCGTGCCTGTCACGCGGCGCTTCACGTTGTAACGGTGGAATCTGCACGGACTTCCGATGTAAGCACGTCGTCAACCGGGTCGATGAGAGAGACGCATATGAGCGGACATTTTTCATTCGGGCATCGGCTCGTGCACTGCCCGCGTTGCCGCAGGCAAGTGGGCGCGACGTTGAGCGTGTGTCCGCATTGCGATTTTCATCGCGTGCGAAAGGCGCGACCCGAGCGGCAGTTGCCGCCGCCCGTGCAAGAACCGGTCGTCATCCGGCGCCCGCCGCTCGTGTCGCTGCGTTCCGCGCTCGTGATCCTGCTCGCGCTCCTGGCGACGTTCCGGCCCAGAGTGTGAGCGTGCCGACGATTCATCCGGCAGGCGTTTTGCTCCCGATAACGAACGACAGCCCGTCATGAAGCGGGCGCATCCTACCCTTCGATGATGAAAGATAAAGCGTCGCTGACCGACCTCTACTACCGAATCTGGGCCTTCGCGATGCCGGTGACGTCGTTTCTCGTCATGCCATCGATTCAGGGCACGACGATCGGCTATCTGATGTGCTTCCTGTCCGTGCCGCTCGTGCTGCTGTTCGGCGGGCGCGCGCGCAAGAACTGGATGCACTTCGTGATCGCGGCGATCGCGGTCTGGCTGCTGATGGTCTGCACCTCCCAGCTCGCGGACGTCATGGCGCCCTTCGATCCCGACTTCAGCAAGATCTCGCTCGTCGACGACACCGATCCCCTCACGTTCATCATGCGCAAGAGCATGTTCACGCAGTCGCTTTACGTGGCGGCGGTCGTGCTCTATGCGGCGTATGTGTACCACTATTACAAGCCGACCTGGGACCAGTGGATTCTCGCGGCCGTCACGCTGCTCGCGATTTACGGCATTTACGAAGTGGCGTACTTCATCGCGACGGGACAGCCGGGCGACTTCATCTCGAACCGCGCATTCGGCGATCAGTTCGGCAAGGGCATCGTGCGTTCGGACGGCACGGTGAACGGCAGTTCTTTCCAGCAGATCGACATCAAAGGCTTTCCGATCCAGCGCTTGAAAGCGCTGACAGGCGAGCCGTCGATGTACGCCATGTCCATCTTCCCGTTCTGGGTCTACTTCAACGCGACGTCGCGCGTGCGCTGGCCGGTGTGGGTGATCGGACTGTCGCTTCTGATGACCACTTCGTCGACGGTGCTGATCGGCTATGCGGTGTATTCGCTGATCCGCGTGCGCAAGCTCGGCATCAACCCGGTGAAGGCGCTGATCGGACTTTTCGTGCTGTGCGTGATCGGGTATCTGCTGCAGGATTACATCGCCGAGCTCTTCAAGCAGATGGTGACCGACAAGCTCGAAGCGAAGACCGAGTCGGGTTCCGACCGCAGTCTGCTGTTCCTTCACTCGATGCAACTGTGGCTCGATCTCGCGCCGCTCAATAAGCTCTTCGGCATCGGCTTCGGCTATGTGCGCTCGACCGATCTCTTCTCGACGCTGCTCGTCAATACCGGCATCATCGGCACGGTCTTCATCAGCGCGTTGATGCTGTACCCCGCGTTCAAGCTCGACTGGGATCCGCGCGGCATGGCGCTGCGCCAGTGCTGCGCCGCGACCTGGACGATGATGATGGTGTCCGTGCCCGAGTTCGCCTATCTCGCGCCGTGGACGCTCGTCGCGATGGCCTATGTCCGCGTGCGCGCGCTGAAGATCGCAAGGCAGCAGATCGGCGATCAGGCCGCCGCCGCCGCGATGCATGATTCGCAAGACGGCGCGTCGATCGGCACCGCGATCGGCCGGCACGTAAGGCCGGAAATCGGCACACGCATCGGTTCGCGCTTCGGGCCGCACAGCCGTCATCTGTAATCGACGCGGCGCTTCCGGGCGCCGCCCGCTTCCCTGCGACGTTCTACAATGTCGGTTTCGACCACCGGTTCATCCATCGCCGATGACCGGGCAACCAGGGAGCAAACATGTCGACTGTCACGACCGATTCCGGTCTCAAATACGAAGACGTCACCGTTGGCGAAGGCACTGAAGCCGTCGCCGGCAAGACCGTCAGCGTGCACTACACGGGCTGGCTCACGGACGGCCAGAAGTTCGATTCGAGCAAGGACCGCAACGACCCCTTCGCCTTCGTGCTGGGCGGCGGCATGGTCATCAAGGGCTGGGACGAAGGCGTGCAGGGCATGAAAGTGGGCGGCGTGCGCCGTCTCACGATTCCGCCGCAACTCGGCTACGGCGCGCGCGGCGCGGGCGGCGTGATTCCGCCCAACGCCACGCTCGTGTTCGAAGTGGAACTGCTCGACGTCTGAGCGTTTTCCGCATGAGCGCGCCGCTTCATCGTCCTGCCGTGTCGTTGCGCCGCTATGAGGCGGCGCAGGCGTCGGACGTGCACGACTTTCATCAGATCGTGCTCGGCCTCGACGGGTCGATGGAGATGGCCGTCGACGGCAACGGCGCACGCATCGATTGCAGGGGTGCGTGGATCATCCCGGCGGGCGCGCGCCACGATTACTGGGCCGAGGGCGACAATCGCCAACTCGTGCTCGATCTGCCCGCCACGTCCGTCGCGGTGCCCGAGCGCTACTTCGAACGGGCGCGCGCGATCGTCATCGATCCGCGCATCACGCAAGCCGTCGCCGATGTCGCCCGTCGCGCGCATCTCGCGGATGCGCATCTCGCGGACCGCTTCGCATGGCAAGCGGCTGCGCATCTGTGCGGCGCGCTGATGCACGACACCGACGATTCCATCGACGCGATGCGCGGCCTCGATTTCGCGCGCATCGACCGATGGTTGCGTTCGCAACTATCGGCGCCGCTGCGTATCGCCGATCTCGCCGCGCATTGCGGCTTCGGCATGCGGCGCTTTCATCAGCTCTTCAACGAAGCGTTCGGCGAGACGCCGCATCGCTATCTGCATCGGCTGCGGCTCGACACCGCCTTGACGTTGCTCGCCGACTCGCGCGCGTCGCTCACCGATATCGCGCTCGATGTCGGTTTCGCCGATCAAAGCGCGTTCACGCATGCGTTCTCGAAACGCTTCGGCATCTCGCCGGGGCAATGGCGCAACGGCGGTTCATCCGATTCACGCGACAGACCGGCGCGTATGACGGATGCGTGATAGCGCGCGATTTCGAGCGCATTCGCCGATTGCTTCTCGACGCGCAACCCGAGCGTCTCCATGCCATTCAACAGCACCCACGCAAGCGCTTGGCCGCTTCCGCCGCGCTCGAAAAGCAGAAGCTCGAAGGCTCGAGACGCAAAAAAGCCCGCTTGGTCCTTGCAGACGAAGCGGGCTCGTTCGAAGCGCCGAAAACTTACTCGACCGATAGTTGCAAATGCAACTGTGAGCGCGCCATGCCGCCCTCTTGCGCGTCGCTCGCAGCATCGCGATCCGACTGCGATTGCGGCGCAAGACGTGCGGACTCGATGCGATCGAGATAATCGGTCGTCACGTCGCCAGTGATGTAGTTGCCGTCGAAGCACGACGCTTCGAATTCCTTCAACGCCGGATTGATGTCGCGGATCGCGTTCTTCAGGTCTTCCACGTCCTGATAGACGAGATAATCCGCGCCGATCATGCGTGCGACTTCCTCATCGCTGCGGCCGTGCGCAACGAGTTCGCCGCGCGTCGGCATGTCGATGCCGTACACGTTCGGGAACTTCACCGGCGGCGCGGCGGACGCGAAGATCACTTTGTTCGCGCCGGCATCGCGGGCCATCTGCACGATTTCATGCGAGGTCGTGCCGCGCACGATGGAATCGTCGACGATCAGCACGTTCTTGCCTTTGAACTCGATGCCCATCGCGTTGAGCTTCTGACGCACCGATTTCTTGCGCACCGCCTGACCCGGCATGATGAAGGTGCGGCCCACGTAGCGGTTCTTGAAGAAGCCTTCGCGATACTCCACGCCGAGCTTCGCGGCGACCTGCATCGCGGCGGGGCGCGACGAGTCGGGAATCGGCATGACGACGTCGATCGGCACATCCGGCAGCACGCGCTTGATTTTCTCGGCGAGGTAATCGCCCATGCGCAGACGCGCGTTGTAGACCGGCACGCCGTCGAGGCACGAATCCGGACGCGCGAGATACACGAGCTCGAAAATGCACGGATTGAGCTCGGGCTTCTCGGCGCATTGGTGGCTGTGCAGATTGCCTTCCGCGTCGATGAAAATCGCTTCGCCCGGTTCGACATCGCGCACGAATTCGAAGCCGATGCCTTCGATCGCCACCGATTCCGACGCGACCATCCACTCGACGCCCGTCGACGTTTCGAGCTTGCCGAGCACAAGCGGACGAATGCCGAACGGATCGCGGAACGCGACGAGACCGTAGCCTGCGATCAGCGAGACGATCGCGTACGAGCCCTTCACACGGCGATGCACGCCCGCGACGGCTTTCCACAGCGCGGTCGCATCGAGTTGCAGGCCCGAGCTCGCGAGCTGCAGTTCGTGCGCGAAGACGTTGAGCAGCACTTCGGTGTCGGATGCGGTGTTGATGTGCCGGCGGTCGATGCGGAACATCTCGTCCTTCAGCTGCATCCAGTTCGTCAGATTGCCGTTATGCGCGAGGATGATGCCGAACGGCGCATTCACGTAGAACGGTTGCGCTTCTTCCTCGCTCGATGCGGACCCGGCGGTCGGATACCGCACCTGGCCGATGCCGACGTTGCCCGGCAGACTGCGCATGTTGCGCGTGCGGAACACGTCGCGCACCATGCCGTTGGCTTTGTGCATGTGGAAGTTATTGCCGTTCGCCGTGGCGATGCCCGCCGCGTCCTGTCCGCGATGCTGGAGCAGGAGCAAGCTGTCATAGATCAGCTGATTGACGGGACTTTGGGAAACTACACCTACGATGCCGCACATGGCATGGTCCTTCAAAGAGTCGAAACGGGTAGACAAGGCGTTGCCCGGATCTCTTCGACGCTTCTCTCAAAAACTGGCCGTGACGTGGCCGGGGCGAAGCGTCTTCGAGCCGTCGCGCGTTCCTCGTGTAGCCGGCCGTTCGTCTATTGTGCGGCGTTGGGCGCCAGGCCGCCCGGTTCGGGAGCGACGTGCACATACGCGGCGAGCGTATCGGGGAGCAGCGGTTTCAATTCGCGCACGCCTTGCTCGGCCATCGGCCGCAGCAGCGCATTGCGCCAAAAATCTTTCTGAGGCAGTTCGGTCAGGCCAGCCAGGGCGACCAGAATAACTACCAATATAGCCCCTCTGACGAGGCCGAACAGCAAGCCCAACGAGCGGTCCACGCCGCGCAGGCCGGTGACTTCCGTGATGCGCGTCAATAGCGCCGACAGCACGCTCGATACGAGCAGCACCGCCCCGACCACCAGCACGAACGCCACGAGCCACTGCGTAAGCGCGCCGCCGGGCCACGTCGACGGGATATACGGCACGACGAGCCCGACGAACCGTCCCGCGATCAGAATGGCGGCGACCCAGCCGACCAGACCGAACGCTTCGGCCAACAGGCCGCGCCACATGCCGCGCAGCGCGGACAGGCCGATCACGGCCATCACGGCGTAGTCAAAAGCGGTGAACATCGAGCCGGCTTAATTCGATGCCCGGGTGCCGCCGCCCAGGCCGGCCTGCCGCACCTTCACGAGCGCGGCCTGCGCCGACGCGCGATCCGGGAACGGCCCCGCGCGCAACAGCGACTTGGTCGCGCCGTCCGACTGCTTGCGATGTTCGAGATATGCGGGCACACCCGCGGACTTCAACTTGTTGACCCAATTCTGCGCGGCGGTTTCGTCGTCGAACTGGCCGATCTGCAGCACGAAGCGGCTGCCCGCCGGCGACGACGGCGTGTTGGCCGCGCCTGCCGCGGCGTTCGCCGCGGTGTTTGCGTTGGCTTGTTCGGAAGGCTCGGCCGCTTGCGGCTTCGCGTTCTGGCTCGCCACGGCTGCGGGCTTCGACGGCTTCGCTTCCGGCTTGGCTTCGGCTTTCGCTTCAGGCTTCGCTTCCGGCTTCGGCTCGGGCTTTGCCGTCGCGGCAGGTGCCGCGGCTTGCGGCTGCGTCACGCCGGCGGAAACACTGCCGGACGCACCCGACGGCGCGTCGTGCGCGACACCGGCTTGCGTGTCGGCGTCGTTGGCGTCGCGCGACTGCTTCGCGGCGGGCGCCGGGCGGTTGGGAATATCGATGGAAATGTCGTCGGTGACGGGCTTCGGACGCGAATCGAGCACCATCGGCAGGACGATGACGGCGGCGAGCACCAGCGCGATCGCCCCGACGAGCCTGCGGCGCGCGCGCTGCTTCTCGGGCAGGGTGGGATCGAGCATCATCGCGTCGGCGTCGGTGCGCTCGGATCTGCGCGTGCGGCGTTCCGTGCGGACGGTGTGACGCGAGCCGCGCGATGAATCGGAATATGCGTCGCGACCGGAGTCGTCTTTCTTGCCGAACGAAAAGAGTCCCATGTATCGCTTGGTGCTGACGGCCGACCGTCTCAATGATGCTGCTAGTTATGCTGCATTCGACGGTAGGCCATGACGCCGGCTACCGTGTAGAAACTGCCGAAAACCAAAATTCTATCATTTTCAGACGCCCGGCTTAACGCATCTTGAAAAGCCGCCGCGGGTGTTTCAAAGCGAGAAACGCTGCTGTCGGCGCTGTCGTTGACACCGGCGTCGCGCAATGCGTGTTCCAGTCGCTCCGCCGACGCGGCGCGCGGCGTGGGCAGCGCGGTCACGTTCCAGTGATCGATCTCGCCCTTGAGTTGCTTCACGACGCCTTCGATGTCCTTGTCGCCCATCGCGCCGAACACCGCGTAAGTGTACGGAAAGTAGCCCATGTTGCCGAGATTTTGCGACAACACGGCGGCTGCGTGAGGATTGTGCGCAACGTCGAGAACGATTTGCGGCTTGCCCGGCAGCACCTGGAAGCGTCCCGGCAACTCGACGTTCGCCAGGCCAAGGCGAATGTCCTGCGCCGAAACCGGCAGACGGTCGCGCAGCGCTTCGAGCGCGGCCAGCGCCGCCGACGTGTTGATGAGCTGATTCGCGCCGCGCAGCGCCGGATAGGCCAGCGCCGAGCGCCGCTGCTCGCGCCCGATATAACTCCATTGCTGGCGCTCGTTGCCCGGCTGGGCTTCGTAGCGGAAATCGCGTCCGACGAGCCACAGATCCGCGCCGATCGCCTCGGCATGTTCGATGAGAGTCTGCGGCGGCGACGGATCTCCGCACACTGCCGGCTTGCCCGTCCGGAATATGCCCGCTTTCTCGAAGCCAATTTTTTCGCGCGTGTCGCCGAGATATTCCGTATGGTCGATGTCGATGCTCGTGATCACAGCACAATCCGTATCGACGATATTCACCGCGTCGAGACGCCCGCCGAGCCCGACTTCGAGAATCACCGCGTCGAGCTTGCGCGACGCGAAGAGGTGCAGGATCGCAAGCGTTGTGAACTCGAAGTACGTCAGCGAAACCGGCTCGGGCAGGCTGGCGCGCGCCTTTTCCACGGCCGCGAAATGTTCGAGCAGATCGGCGTCGCTCGCCTCCGCGCCGTCGATGCGCGCGCGCTCGTTGAACGTCAGCAGATGCGGCGACGTATGGCAACCGACGCGATACCCCGCGCGCAGCAAGATCGTTTCGATGATCGCGCAGGTCGAGCCCTTGCCGTTCGTGCCGCCGACGGTGATGACCGGGCAGTCGAAACGCAGGCCGAGCGCATCCTTCACCTTGCCGATGCGCGCGAGGCCCATGTCGATGCCGACCGGATGCGCCGCTTCCAGATGGGCGAGCCAGGCGTCGAGAGTCGGGAATGTGTTCATTTTCGAGATCGCAAAAACAAAAGCGCCGCGCGGAACCTCGCGGGGTTCACGCGCGGCGCGGCGCTACGTACATTCGGGTCAGGCGACGGAATCGGCGGGTTGCCGCGTCATCAGCGCCATCAATTGGGCGATTTCTTCGCGCATCTTGCGGCGATCCACGATCATGTCGACCGCGCCCTTCGTCAGCAGGAACTCGGCGCGCTGGAAACCTTCCGGGAGCTTCTCGCGCACGGTCTGCTCGATCACGCGCGGGCCGGCAAAGCCGATCAGCGCCTTCGGCTCGGCAATCACGACATCGCCCAGGAACGCGAACGATGCGGACACACCGCCCATCGTCGGGTCGGTCAGCACGGAAATGAACGGCAGCTTCGCGTCCGCGAGTTTGGTCAGAAGCGCAGTGGTTTTGGCCATCTGCATGAGCGAAAGCAGGCTTTCCTGCATGCGCGCGCCGCCCGAGGCCGTGAAGCAGATGAACGGCACGTTCTGCTCCAGCGCGTTGCGCGCGCCGCGCACGAAGCGCTCGCCGACCACCGAGCCCATCGATCCGCCCATGAACGAGAATTCGAAGCACGCGACGACACACGGAATCGTGTGGATCGCGCCGCCCATGACGACCATGGCGTCGGTCTCGTCCGTATCTTCCATCGCTTCCTTGATGCGATCCGGATACTTGCGGCTGTCCTTGAACTTCAGCGCGTCGACCGGGACGACTTCCTGGCCGATTTCATAGCGGCCTTCCGGATCGAGCAGGCGGTCGAGCCGCTCGCGCGCGCCGATTCGCATGTGATGGCTGCACTTCGGGCATACGTGCAGATTCGCCTCGACGTCGTTGCGATACAGCACCGCTTCGCACGACGGACACTTCACCCAAAGGCCCTCGGGAATGCCCTTGCGGCTTTTGGGATCGGTTTGCTTGATCTTCGGCGGCAGCAGTTTGTCGAGCCAGCTCATCGTTTTTCCTTGACTGATCGGTTGCCGCGCGGCGCACGCCCGAATCGGGCGGCCCGCGGCGGCGCGTATTTTACTGTGCGGCGTCGAGCGCCTGACGAATTTCGGCGATGAAGCTCGTCAGCGACGCGGCCGCGGTGTCCGGCTTCGCGTCTTCGAGCAGCTGCACGAGGCGGCTGCCGATGACGACGGCGTCCGCGACATCGGCGACGGCGCGCGCGGTCTGGGCGTCGCGAATGCCGAAACCGACACCGACCGGCAGGGGCACACGCGACTTGATGGCCGGGATTTTACTCGCGATGCTGGAAACGTCCAGATTTGCGGCGCCGGTCACGCCTTTCAGCGATACGTAGTAGACATAGCCGCTCGCGATCTTGCCGACCGCCGCGACGCGCTCGTCCGTCGATGTGGGCGCGAGCAGGAAGATCGGATCGATGCCGGCGGCGCGCATCGACGCGCCGAAGCTCTCCGCTTCCTCCGGCGGGTAATCGACCACCAGTACGCCGTCGACGCCCGCTTCCTTCGCGGCTTTCGCGAACGCGTCGGCGCCCATGCGCTCGATCGGATTCGCGTAACCCATCAGCACGACGGGCGTTTTGTCGTCGGTTTCGCGGAAACGCGCGACGTCGGCAAGCACGCGCTTGAGGGTCACGCCGCGCGCGAGCGCCCGCTCCGACGAACGCTGGATGACGGGGCCGTCGGCCATCGGATCGGAGAACGGCACGCCCAGTTCGATGACGTCCGCGCCGCCCTTCGCCAGCGCGTGCATGAACTCGACGGTTTGTTCCGGATTCGGGTCGCCCGCGGTGATGAACGGAATCAGCCCTTTCTTGCCCTGTGCGGCGAGCGCCGCAAAAGTATTCTTGATGCGGGACATGAGATTTCTCTTAGTCGTATTCGTTGGCGTCGGACGCATTTGAATGCATTTGACGCGATCAGCAGCGAAAAAGACGCTATTCGGCTTGGGCGGCGGTGCCGGTCGCGACGAGTGTCTTGCGTCGAACGCGGGCGGGCTCTGCCGGCTCGAGCCGTGCAGCGCGCGCTTCGGCAATGCGGCTTTCGGCGATCGCGCAGTAATCCGGGTTGATCTCGTAGCCCGTGAATTGCCGGCCATGACGTGCGCACGCGACCGCCGTCGTGCCGCTGCCCATGAACGGATCGAGCACGCGCCCACCCGGCGGACAGCTCGCGAGCACCATGCGCTCGACGATTTCCAGCGGCTTTTGCGTCGGATGATCCACCCGCTCCGCGTGCTGCCGATGCAGACGCGACACGGACCAGACATCCTTCGGGTTGTAGCCCAGTTCGAGCCACTTGCTGCCTTCGAAAATCTTCCGCGAACGCGCCTTTTTCGTTTCTGCGTCGTAAGGGATGCGCACCGGATCGAGATCGAAGTAGTAGTCCTTCGATACCGCGAAATAGCCGATGTTGTCATGCACTGACGTGAATTTCCGCGTCGTCCCGCCCATGCTCGGCACGCGACGGTCCCAGACGATCTCGTTGATCATCAAAAGGCGGCGCTTGAGGAACACGAACAGTTCGGGCGAATACTGCCAGGTGCAAAAGATATACAGCGAACCGCTCGGCTTGAGCTTCGGAATCGCGAGATCGAGCCAGCGATAAGTCCACTCGAGAAAAGCGTCGCCGGACAACATGTCCGAGTCGTTCCCGTAGTCCTTGCCCAGACCATAAGGCGGATCCGCGACGATCAGATCGATCGACGCGTCGGGAATATTCTCGGCATCGGCCAGGAAGTCGCGGTTGCGGATGTCGCTGCCGGCGCCCTGCAGGGCGCCGACGGACAACGGCTCGTCGATGACGTTGCGCATCTATCTGAGGCTCAGAACTGAATGCCCGATCGCTCGGCGACCGTATGCATGTCCTTGTCGCCCCGGCCGGACAGATTGACGAGCAACACCTTGTCGCGCGGCAACGTCTTCGCGAGCTTCGCGCCATAGGCGAGCGCGTGGCTCGATTCCAGCGCGGGGATGATGCCCTCGATCCGGCAGCAGTCGTGGAAGGCCTTGAGCGCTTCGTCATCGGTGATGCCGACGTATTCCGCGCGTCCCGCGTCCTTCAGCCACGCGTGTTCCGGACCGACGCCCGGATAGTCGAGCCCCGCCGAGACCGAATGCGTTTCGATGATCTGCCCGTTTTCGTCCTGCAGCAGATACGTGCGATTGCCGTGCAGCACCCCCGGGCTGCCGCCCATCAGCGACGCCGCGTGGCGCCCGGTGTCGATGCCGTCGCCCGCCGCTTCGACGCCGATCAATCTGACGTCTTTATCGTCGATGTACGGATAAAAGATGCCCATCGCATTCGACCCGCCGCCGACGCACGCGATCACGGCATCGGGCTGGCGACCGGCCATTTCGGGCATCTGCACGCGACATTCGTCGCCGATCACGCGCTGGAAGTCGCGCACCATCATCGGGTAAGGATGCGGCCCCGCCACCGTGCCGATGATGTAGAACGTGTTTTCGACGTTCGTCACCCAGTCACGCATGGCTTCGTTGAGCGCGTCCTTGAGCGTCTTCGACCCGGATTCGACCGGCACGACCGTTGCGCCGAGCAGCTTCATCCGATAGACGTTCGCCGCCTGACGACGCACGTCTTCCGCGCCCATGTAGACCACGCACTCCATGCCGAATCGCGCGGCAATGGTCGCCGTCGCCACGCCGTGCTGGCCCGCGCCGGTTTCGGCGATCACGCGCGGCTTGCCCATCTTGCGGGCGAGCAGCGCCTGGCCGATCACGTTATTCACCTTGTGCGCGCCCGTGTGATTCAGGTCTTCGCGCTTCAGATAGAGCTGCGCGCCGCCAAGCATCTCGCTCCAGCGCTTCGCGTGATAAATCGGCGACGGACGACCCACGTAGTGCTTGAGTTCGTACTCGTACTCGGCGATGAATTCGGGATCCTGACGTGCCGCGTCATACGCGACGCGCAATTCGTCAAGTGCATGGATGAGGGTTTCGGAGACGAACACGCCTCCATATTGGCCGAAATGGCCTCTTTCGTCTGGCAAGTTGTACATTGCGTCACTCTCTCGTTTACGTAGCCGGCAGCGCGGCCCACGTTCGATTCACCCGGCGTCCGCCTCGCGCACCGCGCGCACGAACGCCGCCATTCGCGCGGGATCCTTCACGCCCTTGGCGCCCGGCACTTCGATGCCGCTCGAGACATCGACCGCGTACGGGCGCACACGCCGAATGGCGTCACTGACGTTTTGCGTGTTCAACCCACCACTCAAAACGGCCCGATGCCCGAGATCTGTTGGGATAAGTGACCAATCGAATACCTTTCCACCGCCGCCGAAGCCCTCGACGAGCGCGTCGAGCAAAAGGCCGCCTGCGGCTTTGAACTTGAGAGACGATTCTATCAAATGGCTTGTGGACGCATCAGACCCAATTCGCAATGCGCGCCAATAGGATAAACCCGCAATCGACGCCAGCGCCTCGCATTGTTCCGGCGTTTCGTCGCCGTGAAACTGCAGCAGCGAGAGCGGCACGTTCGACGTGACTTCGCGAATCCATTCGGGCGTCGCATTGACGAAAAGCCCGACCGCCGACACGAGCGGCGGCACGTGCCGCGCCAGTTCGACGGCCTGTGCGACGCTCACCGAACGCGGACTCGGCGGATAGAACACGAAACCCACGGCGTCCGCGCCCAGCGCGACGGCGTGCTGCACGTCCTCGACGCGCGAAAGTCCGCATAGCTTGATGCGGGTGCGATGCAAATCTCGGTCTGTCATTTCGGCTCTGCCCAAATGGCGCTCCAGGGCATGCTGGCGATATGCGGCGGCGGCACCGCGAAGTGTTCAGGATAGCCGACCTCGGCCAGATACAGCCCGTCGGGCATGAAAGTCGGCGCGGCAGCGCGGCGGTCGCGGGCGGCGAGCACGTCCGCCATCCACGACGATGGATGACGGCCCCGTCCGATCGCGACGAGGCATCCCATCAGATTGCGCACCATGTGATGCAAAAACGCGTTGGCGCGAAAGCGAAAGTGGACGAAGTCGCCCTGCTCGCGTACATCGATCTGATAAAGATGCTTGACTGGCGTTTTCGACTGGCAATCGGCGGCGCGGAACGACGAAAAATCGTGCTCGCCGATCAGGCACGCGACCGAATCGCGCATCGCTGCCACGTCGAGCGGCGTGTGCACCCAGCCCGCGCGTTTCGCGAGCATGGGCGAACGCACCGGATTGACGTAGAGAACGTAGAAATAAGTGCGTTCGAAAGCCGCGAAGCGCGCGTGGAAATCGTCGGGCATCGGCTTCGCCCATTGCACCGCGACGGTGTCGGGCAGGAACGCATTCGTGCCGCGCACCCACGAAAACTCGGCGCGATCCAGAGCGGTATCGAAATGCACGACCTGACCGAGACCGTGCACGCCCGTATCGGTGCGCCCGGCGACGACGGTCGGAAGCGGCGTCTGCGCGAATTGCGCAAGCGCGCGCTCCAGTTCGTTCTGGACCGTCTTCCCGTGCGGCTGCGACTGCCAACCGCAAAACGCCGCGCCGTCGTACTGAATCCCTAAAGCGATACGCATCTCAGGAATGCGGTGCAAGCGTCGACAAGAGCGTGGCGGCCTGCTGGCGCGTCGCCGGATCGTTCGATTCGATCACTTCCTGGAGCAACGTGCGCGCGCCCGAAAGATCGCCCAGTTCGATGTATTCGGCTGCCAATTCGAGCTTATTGCGCGCGATGGTCGCCAGTTGGCCCGGCGTCAGGGCAGGCAAAGCCTCCGTCGCGTTCGACGTCGGCCCGAGATCGAAATCGAGACTGAGCGGGCCGAATTTTGTCGCGCCCAGGCCAGCGACCGATGCCGCGCCCGCCGTACCCGCTTCGATTTGAGACGCAACGGACTGGGCTTGCGACTGGCCTTGCCGCGCTGCTTCGAAATGCGCCACCGGCTGCGGCATGAACGGCGCCTGCTGGATTGGCTGCGTGCCGCCAGGCGGCTGTTCCAGCGCTGCGGGAGGCGTCTCGAGCGGCGGATTTTTCAGCGACGATGCAGCCGTCTCCGGTCCGGTCGCGCCGGGCGGCTTGATCGTCAGTTCCAGACGCGGCGGCAGTTCCATTTCGAGCGAACCGAGCGCCTGGATTGCGTCCTGGGGGAACTTCGGCATTGGGAAGCGATGCGCGAGCACCGGCTCTTCGTCCGGCGCGATGCCGGATTTTTCCGCCTCGCGCGCTGCCAGTTCTTCGATGTCGCGCTGCTCGGCGGCGCGTTGCTCTGCGGCTTGCTCTTCGGCGGCGCGCGCCTGAAGTTCGCGCAGTTCCGCCTCGCGCGCGATGATCTCGCGTGCCGCGTTCTCACGCGCCAGCTCTTCGCGTTCGGTGACCTGACGCAATTCGGCCTCGCGATCCGCGCCGGCATGACCGGCCTGCTCGCGTGCGAGTGCTTCCCGCGCGGCGGCTTCGCGCGCCCGGATTTCACGCTCCTCGGCCTCGCGCGCGGCGGCCTGGCGTGCCGCGGCTTCGCGCTCTTCGACTTCCCATTTCTCGGCTTCCCGGCGCGCCGCTTCGCGCGCTTCGATCTCGCGCGCATGCTGCTCACGCTGTTCGTGGGTGTCCGGTTCGCTGGCTGGCGGTACGAAATCGGGATGACGTGCAGCCGGCGCAACCGGAACGAACGGCTCTTCCGGTTGCGAGCGGTTCGCCTCGACGAGTGCTTCATCCGCCGCGGTCGACGGCTTTGCCTCGGTCGCCGGCGGCAACGCATCTTCGGACGGAGCGACGGGCGTCTGGGCTACTTCAGCGTTGCCGATGCTCGCGGCGGCCGCAGCCAGTCCGGACTGATCGCGCGCCGGCGACTTGCCTTGGGCACCGGCCGCCGCCTCGCGCGCCTTGCGCAGCGCTTCGTTGCGGGCGTCGGCGTCGGCCTGGGCTTCTTCCAGACTTGCGAACGTACGGGGCGCGCGATCGACGTCGTTGTCGTTCGTCGCGACTGCTCGCTTCTTGCGCCGCATTCTGAGCAGCAGGACGCCGATCACGACGATCACGATCGCGATGATGAAGGGCGACAGACCGATGGTCGCCGCTGCCACGCCGCTGCGGCTGGCCGGTTCCGGTGCGGCCGTGGCGGGCGCGCTTGCGGGCGCGGCGATTGCCGATGCGGCCTCCGGCGTCGCACGCTCCGGCGCCGCCGTCGCGCTGGCTTGCGGCTCCGCAGCCGATGCGGGCGCCGCGCTCTCCGGCGCCGGTGTGGCGGTATCCGCCGACGAAGACGCAGGCGCGGACGTTTCGGCGGGCGCGGTCTGCTGCGCCTCGGGCGCCGACGCTGCGGCCGGCGGCGCGCCGCTCAGATCGGCGGGCACGTTCAGCACCGCGCCGAGTTTCAGCTTGTTGATGTCGTGGCTGCTGAAGGCGCTCGGATTGGCGTCGAACAGGGCACGCGCGGCTTTCGCGCGGACGTCGCGATCTTTGGATCCGGTGAGTTCGCCGGCGACATCGCTCAACGATTGTCCCGGCTTGACCGCGTAGGTTTGCCCGGTGGCGGCGGAGGCCTGCGCGAGCGCATCGCCGGGATTCGCCCAGAACATCGCGCATGCGGCGAGACTTGCCGCGGCGAGCGCCGCACGCGATGACGAAACGAAAGACCGGCGAGTTCGATGGATCATTGAGGCTCCGGGTGCGGCAAAAATTGAAACATAAAGCGAAGACCGCTCGATAAACACGGCGTTGCAACAAAGCTCCACAAAAACAAAAAAGCGCCGCGTGAAACGCGACGCTTTCGAGCAAGACACGCGCTTCAGGCGCGTAGTTTACTTTACTTGTCGAGCAGAATGCGCAGCATGCGGCGCAGCGGCTCGGCGGCGCCCCACAAGAGCTGATCGCCGACCGTGAACGCCGACAGATATTCGCCGCCCATCGCGAGCTTGCGCAGACGGCCAACCGGCACCGTCAGCGTGCCCGTGACGACCGCGGGCGACAGATCGCGAATCGATGCTTCGCGCTCGTTCGGCACGACCTTCACCCAGTCATTCGCCGACGCGAGAATGCCGTGCACTTCGTCGAGCGGCACGTCCTTCGTCAGCTTGATGGTGAGCGCCTGCGAGTGGCAGCGCATCGCGCCGATACGCACGCAGAGGCCGTCGACGGGAATCGAGCCCGGCGTACCCATTGCCGGCTTGCCGAGGATCTTGTTGGTTTCCGCGCCGCCCTTCCACTCTTCCTTCGACATGCCGTTGCCGAGATCCTTGTCGATCCACGGAATCAGCGAGCCCGCGAGCGGCACGCCGAAGTTGTCGACGGGCATGCGCTCGCCGTTCATCGCGGCGAGCACGCGGCGGTCGATGTCGAGAATCGCCGACGACGGATCCGCCAGGTCTTCCTTCGCCGAACCGTAGAGCACGCCCATTTGCTGAAGCAGCTCGCGCATGTTCTGCGCGCCCGCGCCCGACGCGGCCTGATAGGTCATCGCCGTCGTCCATTCGACGAGGTTCTCGCGGAACAGGCCGCCGAGCGCCATCAGCATGAGGCTGACCGTGCAGTTGCCGCCGATGAAGTCGCGGCCGCCCTTCACGAGCGAATCCTTGATGACGTCCAGGTTGACCGGATCGAGAATGATGACCGCGTCGTCCTTCATGCGCAGCGCCGACGCCGCGTCGATCCAGTAGCCCTTCCAGCCCGCCGCGCGCAGCTTCGGATACACCTCGTTGGTGTAGTCGCCGCCCTGGCACGTGATGATGGCGTCGCACTTTTTCAGGTCGTCGATGCTCGTTGCGTCTTTGAGCTTCGTCTCGTTTTTGGCGAACGACGGCGCGTTGCCGCCCGCATTGCTGGTGCTGAAAAACACCGGTTCGATCAAGTCGAAATCGCCTTCCTGCTGCATGCGCTGCATCAGGACGCTGCCGACCAAACCGCGCCAACCACCGAGACCTACGTTCAAGACGAACCTTTAACTGTGGACGCTTCCCCGCATCTTTACCCGGCGTGGCCGCGCGGGGAAGACGCTCGGACACGAGGGACGATCAGCGAATCGTGATCGCTTTGCTGGAGATTTTCGTGATGCGCGTTTTAGCCGTGGCTCGAGTGGCCACGATGCGCGTGCTGATGGCGAGTTCCGTCGCGAGCGACTTTGAGCCGCGTCCGATGGAATCCAGAGAGAATTGAGAGTTCTTCGCCATAGCAAAGCAATATACACGATAACCGGACGTTTTCGACGGCGTCATGCTGCAGATGCGTGAAAATCGGGCGGATCGTGCGCGAACATCGGTAAAAAGAGACGATCGGCCGCTTTAATGCTTCAGCGCGCCGATCGTCTTTCTCGCGATTACAGCGCCTTCAGCACCGCGTCGCCCATTTCCTTCGTGCCGACAACCTTGCCGTCCGCCGTCGCGATATCGCCGGTGCGGTAGCCCTGCTCGAGCACTTTCTTCACCGCGCTTTCGATGCGATCCGCCTGCTCCGTCTTGCCGAGCGAGTAGCGCAGCATCATGGCCGCCGAAAGAATGGTCGCGAGCGGATTCGCCACGCCCTTGCCCGCGATGTCCGGCGCCGAACCGTGCGACGGCTCGTACAGGCCCTTGTTGTTCTTGTCGAGCGACGCGGACGGCAGCATGCCGATGGAGCCGGTGAGCATCGCCGCTTCGTCCGACAGAATGTCGCCGAACATGTTGCCGGTCACGACGACGTCGAACGCTTTCGGCGCCTTCACGAGCTGCATCGCGGCGTTGTCGACGTACATGTGCGACAGCTCGACATCCGGATATTCCTTCGCGACGTCGATCATCGTGTCGCGCCACAGCTGCGACGTTTCGAGCACGTTCGCCTTGTCGACGCTCGTCAGCTTCTTCTGGCGCTTTTGCGCGGCGGCAAACGCGACGTGCGCGATGCGGCGCACTTCGGGCTCGGAATAGCGCATCGTGTCGAAGCCTTCCTTCGCGCCCGCGAACGGGCCGTCCGGGGCTTCTCGCAAGCCGCGCGGCGCGCCGAAATAGATGTCGCCGTTCAATTCGCGGACGATCAGGATGTCGAGACCCGACACGATCTCCGGCTTCAACGACGACGCGCCCGTCAATTGCGGATAGCAGATCGCCGGACGGAAGTTCGCGAACAGTTGCAGATGCTTGCGCAGGCCGAGAATCGCCTGCTCGGGACGCAGCGCGCGTTCGAGCTTGTCGTACTTCCAGTCGCCGACGGCGCCGAACAGGATCGCATCGGCTTCCTTCGCGAGCGCCAGCGTGGAATCGGGCAGCGGGTGCCCCTTCGCCTCGTAGCCCGCGCCGCCGACCGGCGCCTCTTCCAGCTCGAACTTCTCGCCGAGCGCGTTCAGGACTTTGACCGCTTCGGCGGTGATTTCGGGACCGATGCCGTCGCCGGGGAGAACTGCAATTTTCATCTTTCGCTTCCTTTATGCGCGGTTATCCAACGAGCCGGTTATTCAGCCACGGCTGCTTCGCGAGGCGTTCGGCCTCATATTGCTTGATCTTGTCCGCATGACGCAGCGTGAGACCGATGTCGTCGAAGCCGTTCAGCAAGCAATACTTGCGAAAGCCCGGCACTTCGAACGCATACTCGGTGCCGTCGCCGGTACGCACGACTTGCGCTTCGAGATCGATCGTCAACTGGAAACCAACGAACGCGTAGGTCTCGTTAAACAGCTTGTCGACCTGCTGCTCCGTCAGCACGACCGGCAGGAGACCGTTCTTGAAACAGTTGTTGTAGAAGATGTCCGCGAAGCTCGGCGCGATGATCGCGCGAAAGCCGTATTGATCGAGCGCCCACGGCGCGTGTTCGCGTGAGCTGCCGCAGCCGAAATTCTTGCGCGTGAGCAGAATCGACGCGCCTTGATAACGCGGCTGATTCAGCACGAAATCCGGGTTGAGCGGACGCTTGCTGTTGTCCTGTCCGGGCTCACCGACGTCGAGATAACGCCATTCATCGAACGCGTTCGGACCGAAGCCCGTGCGCTTGATCGACTTCAGGAACTGCTTCGGGATGATCGCGTCCGTGTCGACGTTCTCGCGATCGAGCGGCGCGACGAGGCCGCTGTGCACAATGAATTTTTCCATGATCTTTCTCAGTGTCCCGATCGATTAAGCGAGCTTGCGTACGTCGACGAAATGGCCTTCGATCGCGGCGGCGGCGGCCATCGCGGGGCTCACGAGATGCGTGCGTCCGCCCGCGCCCTGACGGCCTTCGAAGTTGCGGTTCGACGTCGATGCGCAGCGCTCCCCCGCTTCCAGGCGGTCGGCGTTCATCGCGAGGCACATCGAGCAGCCCGGCTCGCGCCATTCGAAGCCGGCGTTCGTGAAGATCTTGTCGAGGCCTTCGCGTTCGGCTTGCGCCTTCACGAGACCCGATCCCGGCACGACCATCGCCAGGCGAATGTTCGACGCGACGCGCTTGCCCAGCGACTTCACGACGTACGCGGCGGCGCGCAAGTCTTCGATGCGCGCATTCGTGCACGAGCCGATGAAAACCTTGTCCGGCTTGATCGATTCGATCGGCGTGTTCGGCTGCAATGCCATATAACTCAGCGCGCGTTCCATCGCGTCGCGCTTGACGGGATCTTTTTCCTTGTCGGGATCGGGCACGCGGCCGTCGATCGACGTCACCATTTCCGGCGACGTGCCCCACGTCACTTGCGGCACGATCTCGGCGGCATTCAGCTCGACGACGCGATCGAAGTGCGCGCCGTCATCGGATTTGAACTGACGCCAGTATTCGACCGCCTGATTCCACTCGACGCCCTGCGGCGAGTACGGACGGTCCTTCAGATAGTTGATGGTCGTGTCGTCGACCGCGACCATGCCGGCGCGCGCGCCCGCTTCGATCGCCATGTTGCAGACGGTCATGCGGCCTTCCATCGTGAGCGCGCGGATGGTCGAGCCGCCGAATTCCATCGCGTAGCCCGTGCCGCCCGCCGTGCCGATCTTGCCGATGATCGCGAGCACGATGTCCTTCGCGGTGCATCCGCGCGGCAATTGGCCTTCGACCTTCACGAGCATGTTCTTGCTCTGCTTCTGCAACAGCGTTTGCGTCGCGAGCACGTGCTCAACCTCCGACGTACCGATGCCGTGCGCCAGCGCGCCGAACGCGCCGTGCGTGGACGTGTGCGAATCGCCGCAGACGATGGTCATGCCCGGCAGCGTCGCGCCCTGCTCCGGCCCGATGATGTGCACGATGCCCTGACGCAGGTCGTTCATCTTGAACTGCGTGATGCCGAAGGCGTCGCAGTTCTGGTCGAGCGTATCGACTTGCAGCTTCGAAACCGGATCGGCGATGCCGTGCGAGCGGTCGGTCGTCGGCACGTTGTGATCGGACACCGCCAGATTCGCGCTGATGCGCCACACCGGGCGCTCGGCCAGCTTCAGGCCCTCGAAGGCCTGCGGGCTCGTCACTTCGTGCAGCAGGTGACGGTCGATGTAGAGGATCGAGGTGCCGTCCTCTTCCGTGTGGACAACGTGCGTATTCCACAGTTTGTCGTAGAGAGTCTGTGCCATGGTGAGCGCTTTCGTGTGTGACTGCGGGGATTTATCGGTGTACGGCTCGTGAATCGATTATGCCACCACCCGATAAGAATTGGATACTAGGATCCGGGAAAAACCCATTAAAAACAGATAGTTATTGTAGTGGTTCCAGTACCCGGATGACGACTACCCGGCTGAACCTCGAGCGCATCGCGACGCTGTCCTTAGATCCTATGCCATTTGGCCGAATGTTCGCCGCACGATACGCGCAATAGGCTGTCGTCAGCGCTCACGATCCGCGCAGTAATAACATTGTATTGACGGCTCTTTCGACAGGTAATAACATCGTGCTTCCATACTCTTCAGTAGTCGACGACATGCGAACCACCATCAGAAAAATGGGCAACTCCCAGGGCATCCTGATTCCCAAGCCGCTGCTCGCGCAATTGGGCTTGGAGAACGAGGTCGACATGGAGGTCGAGAACGACGCGATCGTCCTGCGTCGGCCTCGCGACAAAGCGCGTCAAGGTTGGGCCGAAGCCAGCAAGCTGATTGCGCAGAGCGGCGAGGACGGACTCGTCATGGGCGAATTCGGCAACGACGACGACGGGGAGCTCGAATGGTAGTGCGTGGAGAAGTCTGGTCGGTCGCGCTCGATCCCACCTTGGGCAGCGAAATTCAGAAAACGCGTCCCTGCGTAGTGGTGTCGCCGCCGGAGATGCACGACCATCTGCGCACGGTCATCGTCGCGCCGATGTCGTCGAAGGGAAAACCTGCGCCTTTCCGCATTCCCATTGCTTTCAAGCGGAAGCAGGGATTGATTCTTCTGGATCAGATTCGCACGGTGGACAAGCTGCGGCTCATCAAGCGGGAAGGCAGCATCGCGGACAACACGCTGACCGACGCGCTTCATACCTTGCAGGAGGTGTTCGCGGATTGAATCCGGCGCCGTCTCTGCGCGCGCCGAGCAAAAAGCAAAAGCCCCGGCGATTTCGCGCCGGGGCTTCGATACAACTAAAACTCGATCAGCTTAGCGCTTTGCCAGCGGCTTCGCTTCACGCGGCGTCTGGCCGATGAACAGCTGACGCGGACGGCCGATCTTCTGCTCAGGATCGGCGATCATCTCGTTCCACTGCGCGATCCAGCCGACGGTACGAGCCATCGCGAAGATGCAGGTGAACATCGACGTCGGAATGCCCAGCGCGCGCTGCACGATGCCCGAGTAGAAGTCGACGTTCGGATACAGCTTGCGCGACACGAAGTATTCGTCTTCCAGCGCGATCTTTTCGAGTTCCATCGCGAGCTTGAAGAGCGGGTCGTCGTGCAGGCCGAGTTCGTTCAGCACTTCGTGGCACGTCTCGCGCATCAGCTTCGCGCGCGGGTCGTAGTTCTTGTACACGCGGTGTCCGAAGCCCATCAGCTTCACGCCCGAGTTCTTGTCCTTCACCTGCTTGATGAACTCAGGAATGTTGTCGACCGAGCCGATCTCTTCGAGCATGTTCAGCGCGGCTTCGTTCGCGCCGCCGTGCGCCGGACCCCACAGACATGCGATGCCGGCTGCGATACACGCGAACGGATTCGCACCCGACGAACCCGCGAGACGCACCGTCGACGTCGACGCGTTCTGCTCGTGGTCCGCGTGCAGGATCAGAATACGGTCGAGAGCGCGCACGAGCACGTCGTTGACCTTGTACTCTTCGCACGGGTTCGAGAACATCATGTGCATGAAGTTCGCGCTGTACGACAGTTCGTTCTTCGGATACACGAACGGCTGACCGATGCTGAACTTGTACGCCATCGCGACGAGCGTCGGCAGCTTCGCGATCATGCGGATCGCGGAGACTTCACGGTGACGCGGATCGTTGATGTTCAGCGAGTCGTGATAGAACGCCGACAGCGCGCCGACCGCAGCCGTCAGCACGGCCATCGGGTGTGCGTCGCGACGGAAGCCGCGGAAGAAGAAGTGCATCTGCTCGTGCACCATCGTGTGACGCGTGACGGTGTCCACGAATTCCTTGTTCTGCGCCTCGTTCGGCAGTTCGCCCTTCAGCAGCAGATAGCACGTTTCGAGGAAGTCCGCGTTCACGGCCAGTTGCTCGATCGGGTAGCCGCGATACAGCAGTTCGCCCTTGTCGCCGTCGATATACGTGATCGCCGAATTGCACGCCGCCGTCGACATGAAGCCCGGGTCATACGTGAACTTGCCGGTCTGACCGTACAACTTGCGGATGTCGATCACGTCCGGGCCCATCGTGCCCTTGTAGATCGGCATTTCGACGCTCGGCGAGTTGTCGCTGAACGATAGCGTGGCTTTAACATCTGACGGGGTCATAGCACATCCTCAATCGAAGTATGGATACAGGTTTTCGATAATTTGCACGACGGAAGCTGCGCGGCAAAACTGTTTTATCGGCCTGTGTGCAGTGCAACAGGCCTATTTTGCAAAACTCCGCGAATTCCTGCTGGAATCACACGGTGCGCAGCATTTCCAGCAAGCGGGTTACGTCCGGCGTCGCCAGGTCGCCTTCAGGCTCCGTGCGCGCCAGCAGCAAGTCCATCAGTTCGTTGTCGCTCAGCTCCAGCAGGCGGGTCAATGCGGCCACGTCGGCGTCGCTGAGGTCATGCTCATATCGGCTGAAGAAACGATCGAAGATCAGATCGTTTTCCAGCAGGCCGCGCCTTGCGCGCCAACGAAGGCGCGCGCGGCGAAGAGGGTCGGACTGGTGAGATTCGTCCATTTCAAACCGCCCGTCGCACCATCAACTCCTTGATCTTGCCGATCGCCTTGGTCGGGTTGAGCCCCTTCGGGCACACGTCGACGCAATTCATGATCGTATGGCAACGGAACAGACGATACGGATCTTCCAGGTTATCGAGGCGTTCGCCCGTCGCCTGATCGCGGCTATCCGCGATGAAGCGATACGCCTGCAGCAAG
>NZ_JARUXK010000004.1:1486837-1490825 GCF_031451435.1 Caballeronia sp. LZ008
TCACGCGATGCAGGATCGATACCTTGCCCGCCAGCGGCAAGCGATACTTCGCGATCTGACCGATCCCGATGTTCCGGTATTCCGGCCTTGGTTTTTTTACGGCTTCTGCCATGCTAGACCCCAACTTGTTAACACACTAATCCGCGATTTTAGCGCCTTTTTATATCGCGCTGCAGCGAGAAGTCCTCTAAATGACCGTTGCTCCATGCGCGAGAATGGGCCTGCTAACGTGCGTGTTCCGCGAGCACTCAGCCAGTGCTCGCGGCCGGTTCTTCACTCGATCAACTCAAGTCGTTCTGATAAAAATAGCCGGTCGTGACGTACCATCCGCGACGCACTTCGACAGGCCGGTCGCCATAGGTATAGGACACGCGCTCGACCGATAACAGCGGAAATCCCTGCGCCACATCGAGGAACTGCGCGACGGTTTCATCGGCGGCGACGGCGCGGATCTTCTCGGTCGCGCGGATCATGCGCGTGCCAAACTCCGTCTCGAACATCGCGTAGAGCGGACCCTTGTACTCGGCGAGACGCTCGGCCGTGAGTCCGCGAAACACCGCGCCCGGCAGCCAGATTTCGTCGAACACGGTCGTCACGCCATCGAACTGCAACAAGCGCTTGATAAGAACGACGGGGTCGGCAGGCTTCAAATCCAGTTGGCGCGCGATCTCCGCCGGCGCGCGCAGGCGCCTGCATTCGAGCAGACGGCTTACGTGAGGATGGACGTCGCCATCGTCGGGCAGAAGGCGCAGGAAGCGGAACTGCACGCGGTCTTCGTTGTGCGTCGCAACGAACGTGCCTTTGCCCTGACGTCGAACGAGAAGATTGTCGGCGGCGAGTTCATCGATCGCCTTGCGGACGGTGCCCTGGCTCACCTTGTAGCGCGCGGCCAGCTCGACCTCGCTCGGGATGATTTCGCCAGGCTTCCATTCGCCGGACTCGAGTCCTTGCGTGATGAGCGCCTTGATTTGCTGATACAGCGGGCTGAACGTCGGCGACGGCGTGCTCGCGGCCTCAGCCGCCGGTGCAGTGCCGTTGGGGGTCGTCGTGCTCGCCGGGTTGGAATTCATGCCGCGCATTTCAACACAAGGCCCGCCGTGCGTCCAGACTTTTCCCGAAGATTCCTATGTCTTATATAAGACATAAGATAGTGTTGACTTTACCTCGGACGGCTCCTACACTCCTTGTCGAGCAAGGGTTTGCGGGTCGTTGCGAAAGCACGGGAACCGCCGCTCAGCGCGTTTTATCATGGCCCTTTTCGCCTCGAGTACGCTCTGAACACGGCATCCGGCGCAGCGTGCAACATACCGCCAGGCACGCCCTTTCGCTTTCGCCTCACGCCGATCGGCCACTCGATTCGCGCGCCGCTGCCTGCCCCTCGCCTCGCAACGTCAAGCGCCGTCTCGTATGGGCGCGTTGCCGTCAGACCCAAGCGAAATCACCGCGTCCTTCCAGAACACTCCGCACGCCTCTCGCTCGAAGAGAAGGATTCATGGCATGACGGTCAAGCCGTAACGCCGATGCACGGCACGGGCGCGAACGCTCGGTCGAGCTTCGAAGCGTTTGGGCACGGCATGGCCGGCATGTCTTCATCAACGCTTTGCGTAACGCGCATAAAATGGCGTTTTTCCCTAGCGTTCCACGCACCGTCCAGGAGAGTTCTCAATGGCTAAGTCCGCAAAGCGCGTTGCCGTAACCGGCGCCGCAGGTCAAATCGGCTACTCGCTGCTGTTCCGCATCGCCAATGGCGATCTGCTCGGCAAAGACCAGCCCGTGATTCTTCAGTTGCTCGATCTGCCGCAAGCGCAAGCCGCCGTGAAGGGCGTCGTGATGGAGCTGGAAGATTGCGCATTCCCGCTGCTCGCGGGCGTGGTCGTCACGGACGACCCCAAGGTCGCGTTCAAGGACGCCGACGTCGCGTTGCTGGTCGGTGCACGTCCGCGTTCGAAGGGCATGGAGCGCAAGGACCTGCTGTCGGCGAACGCCGAGATCTTCACGGTTCAGGGCAAGGCGCTGAACGATGTCGCGAGCCGCGACGTGAAGGTGCTGGTCGTCGGCAACCCGGCGAACACGAACGCTTACATCGCGATGAAGTCGGCGCCGGATCTGCCGAAGAAGAACTTCACCGCCATGCTGCGTCTGGACCACAACCGCGCGCTGTCGCAACTGGCGGCCAAGTCGGGCAAGCCGGTCGCGTCGATCGAAAAGCTCGCCGTGTGGGGCAACCACTCGCCGACGATGTACCCGGACTTCCGTTTCGCAACGGCGGAAGGCGAGAGCCTGACGAAGCTCATCAACGACGACGAGTGGAACCGCAACACGTTCATCCCGACCGTCGGCAAGCGCGGCGCGGCGATTATCGAAGCGCGCGGCCTGTCGTCGGCGGCATCGGCGGCGAATGCTGCGATCGATCACGTGCGTGACTGGGTGCTCGGCACGAACGGCAAGTGGGTCACGATGGGCATTCCGTCGGACGGCTCGTACGGCATTCCGGAAGACATCATCTACGGCGTGCCCGTCACGTGCGAAAACGGCGAGTACAAGCGCGTCGAAGGCCTCGAAATCGACGCGTTCTCGCGCGAGAAGATGGACGGCACGCTGAACGAGCTGCTCGAAGAGCGCGACGGCGTTTCGCATCTGCTGGGCAAGTAAGTACGTCGTTCAAGGGGGAGTCTGCAAAGGCTTCCCGTCTGCGCGAACGCTACGCGGCGTTCGTGCATGATTCGAACGCGCTTGAAAAACATCGAGCGTGTCCGAATCATCGAGCAAGATGGAATTTCCCAACTTCCAATCGGACCCGACGCCGACGATGCCTGCTCTCACTCCCGCCGAAGTGCTGTTTGACGGCGAAGCGCAACCCGCCGTGCTTCCGACCTGTGATCATTACGCCGGCAGCGAGAAGATGATCCGCAAATCTCTGGCGCTGCAGGCGCAACTCGGTCCGGTGTTCGACATCACGCTCGATTGCGAAGACGGGGCGCAAGTCGGTCACGAGGCCGAACATGCGGAAATGGTTGCGTCGTTCGTCGGTGGCGAGGACGACCGCTTCGGGCGCGTGGGCGTGCGCATCCACGACTTCGATCATCGTGCGTGGCGCGACGACGTCCGCATCATCCTGCGTCGCGCGAAGAAAGCGCCCGCGTTCATCATGCTGCCGAAAATCCGCAGCGCCGCCGATGCCACCGAAATGGTCGCGTTCATCGAAGCAACGCGACGCGAGTTCGGCATCGAGCAACCGATTCCCTGCCATCTGCTGATCGAGACGCACGGCGCGCTCGCGCAAGCGTTCGAACTGGCCGCGCTGCCGGGCGTCGAATCGCTGAGCTTCGGTCTGATGGACTTCGTCTCGGCGCACAACGGCGCCATTCCCGATACCGCGATGCGCTCGCCCGGCCAGTTCGATCATCCGCTCGTGCGGCGCGCGAAGCTGGAGATCGCGGCCGCGTGTCACGCGCACGGCAAGGTGCCGTCGCACAACGTATCGACGGAAGTGCGCAACATGAGCGTCGTCGCGAACGATGCGGCACGCGCGCGCAACGCGTTCGGCTATACGCGCATGTGGAGCATCCATCCGGATCAGATCAGGCCGATCGTCGAGGCCTTCTCGCCGCGCGCCGATGAAATCGCGCTCGCGGCGCAGATTCTGCTTGCGGCACAGCGCGCACAGTGGGGCCCGACGCGGCATGGCGATACGCTGCACGATCGCGCGAGTTATCGCTATTACTGGTCGGTGCTGCGCCGCGCGCACGCGACCGGCCAGACGCTGCCCGACGAATGCGCGCCGTTTTTCAACTCATCATCTCGACAAGACAAATAACGCCGCATCGCGAGCGTGCAAAGGAGACTAGAGACAATGACCGATCAGGCATCGACCGAAGCACCCGCAACCGGCGCATTCAAGCCGAAGAAATCCGTCGCGCTGTCGGGCGTGACGGCG
This sequence comes from Caballeronia sp. LZ008, assembly GCF_031451435.1. Classification (NCBI taxonomy): domain Bacteria; kingdom Pseudomonadati; phylum Pseudomonadota; class Betaproteobacteria; order Burkholderiales; family Burkholderiaceae; genus Caballeronia; species Caballeronia sp. LZ008. The sequence goes on from NZ_JARUXK010000004.1 coordinate 1,490,775, forward strand.
GGCAATACCGCGCTGTGCACCGTCGGCAAGACGGGCAACGACTTGCACTAT
>NZ_JARUXK010000005.1:0-156528 GCF_031451435.1 Caballeronia sp. LZ008
AAGCATCGCACCGAGAAGTTAACAGTCCGGCGCTCCGTTTACAACCACTTCTCGCTCCACAAACAAAAATGCCGTTCAGCGCTAACTGAACGGCATTACCCCACGCGCCGAGAATGAATTGGCGCGTTCCGTGTGCGCTCGAAGCCCTCGATCAATTGCGAAGACTCGAAGCGCGCATCGCAAACGTGGGCCGATCCAATGGCGGCCGAACGATACGTTGATCCGGTCCTTGATTTCAGCATGAAACCCGGAGACTTTTGCCGCGCGAGGCGTCGCACGCGACGACTTGCTGCCAGGACTTCGGATCACTCATGTCCGCGAACGCGTGATCGGCTACTTTCCGTTGGAGACGTGTCGCCTCGATCGTGGGCGTCGTCTACGGAGGCCCAGACTATGCGGCAGCGCTTGCCGGATGACGAGTAGACGGGCGAGCCCTTGGTCGCCTAAACGCATCAGACGGCGAATGAATTTGACATAAAGGAATTTAGCGAATTTTTTTAAGCACTCCACATTCAGTTTAGGTCACTGAACTCCTGCCCCCGACTGTACGCCCATGGTTAATCGATCTGATGCAGCGTCGAGACCTATAGGGCTTGCTGTAGCGTTACAAGGTTGGAGACGATCTGCTTGGCAATATCATCTTGCGTCCAGCCGAGGATGGCGGCAATTTCGGCGGTCGTGCCGATGACCGAACGAGGCCGTACCGGGCGGCCTTCGGACTGGACAAATGGTCCGTCGGTTTCGGTGATGATCCGGTCGATCGGGAGTGCAGCAACCAATGCGCGATGCTTTGCCGATTTGAGCATCTCAGAATTCACTGAGAAAAAGCACCCAAGTTCGACGGCTCTGCGCGCGTCAGACGCCGAACCGGTGAACCAATGCAGGATCACGCGCGCGCGATCGGACGGCAGTTTATTTTCTATGTGGCGAAGGACCCGCCCGACTGCGCGCACGCTGTGGACGGTCAGTATCTTGTCTCCATGCTCGGCGCAGGCGCGCAAGACGCGATCAAAGACTCGCTCCTGGGCCTCGAAGCTTCCGTAATAACGAGGCCCGGCATCGAGTCCCACCTCGCCCACATAGCGACTTTCCGACAAAAGCCGCTCAAATAAAACAATTTCTGCTTCGCGCTCTTTGACCAACTGTGGATGAAGACCGAGCGCAACGCGCACGTGAGATGAGGCGCTCGCCATCTCAGCATTCCGCGCCCACGCTTTAGGGGTCGTCGTTACCGCGAGCGTGGCAATGCGCTCGCGGTCCGACTCCGCGATTAGCGCTTGATGGTCGGGGTACAGGTCAAGGTGACAATGCATGTCGACCCATCGATACCCTTCGTATAAGCGCATCTTCACAGGGGCTCCGCCTGGACGCCCTCGAGCAGGCGCGCGACCTCTTCCAACCCGTCGACATAGACGTCTCGATACCGATCGAGATCATCCGCGTGATCAGTGAGCGGCCCTGGACGATGGATGTCCAGACGCGCTCGTTGAGGTTTGCTCCGCAACCTGGCGATGGCCAATTGGAACGACCGAATGTGGCTGCCCTCGGCCAGATCAGTTCGAACCGACCGCCCGTGTAGATCGGAGAGCTGATAGGCAGTTGCATCTGTGCCGCAGCCCTCAAGGAGAGCAGCGCGCCTTATAATGCACGGGACACAATACCCACAGTGCTTTGGCTGCCGCAGCGACTCATCCTTTGCAAAGCGTGTCTTTCCCGGGGATGAGCAAGACATCGTAACTTTCGCATGGGCCGCGATAAAATCGGTATCGGCGCAACCTCCTACCATCGCTCCTTTGGTCTGAAATCGATAAGAATTGGACAGCAGGCAATGCAACCCCAAGGTCGCAAAGAGGTCGTTCACTCGCGCCATGTAGAACGGGTGAGTTGTTCGCGTGCTCAACGCCCCGACTCGAAGCGGATCGAGCGGCACATTCAATGAGATCAGTCCATTCTCCGGTACGTGAACGGTGATATCGCCGCCGATCGCATCAGCACCAAGCGCGGCGAGCGCGAAGAACATGAACGATCTGCCTCGCAGAGTGTCCTCCACCGAGTCATCGACAGTATCCTTGGGAAATCCAACATGTGCGCGGACGTGATGAAACGCAGCGCTCGGAAAGCGCTTCTTTAGCGCATCGGCACACATGCGTTGATGCTGACTCGTGATCCCGTCCCAATAGTGGCTGATAAGCAGCGGGGTAGCGCCAGCGGCGAAGAGGTCAGTTGCTCCGATAAAACTGTCCAACCCTCCGGAAAACAAGCACACACCGTCGGGAGCCGCGATTCGAAGCGTCGTGGCTTCGGGCACAAGTTTCGACATTCCTTCCGGCCGAGCCCGGAACTGAAGTTTCCACTTGTCGCCCGTCAAAAAATCCAAGGTCGTGCGCAATAGCGGGATCGTACCGGTCCAGACTTCCGGGTCTGAGACAGGCACGCAGACTTCGATTTCCCGCGTCCACGCGTCTTGCGAAGCAAGCTCCCGCGAGATTCGCGTATCTGCTGCGGTAACGGTCGCGGCAAGAAGAGCAAGGTCGATTGCCCGCTCCCCCGGTATAAGTCCGAGTTCAGAGAGTTGATCGAGTGCCTGACCGAGGCCAAACCCTAATCGATCATAGCCATCGACGAAGTTAATTTCCGAGATTCTACTGCCCGTGATTGCAGGCAGCACCGTTTGGGTGTCGGTCACGCCAAGACGGCTGATAACGGTATGCGCCGTCATTTCGCGTCCTCCCCAGACTCGGCTATGAGAGAGAACGCTACCTCGTAGATTTCGTTCATACGATCATGAACCTCTCGATTGTTGAGCGCGCCCAAACCGCCCAAGAGCCCGGACAAATGCACCCGACAGCATCCTTCGATGAAGTTGTGGAGTTGTACTTGGGCATGCTCTACCGCGTCGATGTCCGGGGACATGGCGATGCCGCGGGCACCGATATCAGCGATAACACGGCCTTCAATGGACAAAACCACGAAATCTAGAAAGAATTCCTGAAGTTGGCTGCCGGACAACAGGCCGAATTCCTCCGACTGCGTCTGATCGAGGTTGTCAATCGCTTCAAGCATGGCTTGGCGAGAAATAGCCTCATCAATAGCACCACCGGGCGGACAAAGAAACTCCAACATGGCAAGGAAAACTTCCCCTGCCGGACGATCCACCATATCGGCCAAGTCAAGCCGACGTAGCGCTTCCTCCGCGCCAAACTGCTCAAAATCCCGGACGACACCCAGCAGACGGGCACCCGCACCTTGTGAGGCCCCCATCCTGCGCGCCGCTCGGCGAGCACCCGTTCCGGCGGAGCCGCCGCCACCGAAGCTAGCTCCGCCATTAATGTAGCTTGCGAGCGCGGACCCTAATGCGCTGCCGCTGCCAGTTTTGAAGAATCGTGTGAACGCTGTTCTGGACCCGGCAAATCCCCCATTCTCTGCGCCTCCGACAACGTCGACTGCGGCAGCCTCACCACTCGTGCCCGCTCCGTCGGCGTTGGCAGCTCCGTCCCCTTCCTCTGACGAGCTCAGCCAAGACGGGATCAGACTGTTGGGTGGGCCCCCATATCCTTTCGATGTGCCCATATTTTTCAGACTCTCTTGCCAATCGAGGTCATAAGTCCCACGGCCTGTTTCAGCTTCGGATTTTCGGTCTGCTCGGACCATTCACTAAGCAACGCCTTTGCCTCCGGGACAACCTCTGCCGCCTTGATGTTTGCGACCATTCCCACAGGCCACACGCCAACCTTGCCGATATCCAACGTGCTAGCAAACTCGACCAGGCGATGAGCCATTTCCGTTGAACGCTCGGACAACACGATAAGACCTTGGACACCGTCAGGTTCGCCCTTCATCTCGTCCGATTGCATCACGCGCTCAGCGACGGCAGAGAAGACTTCATCAAGCTCTTGCGCAGACAGCCGCCCGACATCGTCAACTGCGGCACGTGCGGTAAGCTTGTTCTTGCTTAAACGGTCGACGATTGCTTCGAGATGGGCGGAAGCGGCGAACCCACCGAGCGATCCCCGCTTATCTCGGGTGACGAACACATATGGCCGCAGGTCGATATCGGTCAGCGAAGGATCGATTACAGCCCAACCTTTAACCCATTCGTTCTTGAGCCAATCTGCCACTTCCTGTGACATTGCCTCGGCGACGTCCTCCTTTGCAGACGACTTCGACCCGGCGCTTTTTGCGCCGCGAGACTTCTTTGATGTGACGCTGACGTCGGCGTCTTCCTTCAACCTACGTTCGAACTCCGCCAGCGCCGCCGGCATCCCCTTCTCGGCAGTAGCGAGTTGGGAGAGTTGCTTGTAGAAGTCCGGGTAGAACCGCTCGGCGAGCATTATCTTTCCGAGGACGGGCAGTTTGATGTCGCCTCCAAACCCGCGTTCCTCTGCGATGGCCCGACGCAGCATCATGCTGTTCAAGAAACGTTTGATCTGGCGTGGGTTGCCGTGCGTCCCTTCTGTCAACAACCTGGTTAGGACTAGGCTGATCGTCTGCGCTTCACGAACCTCATCTGGAATCGTGCTGCTGCCAAGCGCCTTTTGGACCGTCTGAACATCCAAGCCATGACTCTCCCACGGCCGCGCCATGTCTTCTCGTGCGGCGTCGAGGAGTTTCTGGAATCGCATATCTCCGGCCGGCATAGCGAGCTCGGCCAGCAGGAGCGTGATGTACACCCTTGTTTCAGCCAGTCCTAATGCGGGTACCCTGAATGGCACTTGGATAAGTTTTTCGAGATAGTTACGCGCATAGCCCACTGGCCCAGAGCTTGGCGGGAGATCGGGAAAGTGTTCCTTGACCGCGTACTCGATCATGAGTTCATCAGCGCCAATCACGAACGCCGTCTTCGGCACCATCAGAAACAGCCTTATCGCTTCAAGTGTTGCGATCGCCGTCTTCGGCAGACAGCGGTCTAGATCATCGACGATGACAATCAGTCGGTCAACTTCGGCCGCATCGATCAACTCGGAGAATTCAGTCCTGAAGGCATGGATGTGCTCGGGCAGGCGTTCTACCTCCTCTGTCGCGGCCTTGAGGTAGTCCTGCGCCTGCCCGGCGACTGACTTTAGATCGTCGACCGAGATCTGATCCTGGGGCTTCTTTAGGAACGCCGTCACTGCCCCGACAACGTCGCTGACTTGATCCAGCGAAGGAACTCCCGTCACGGCGGTGAACGCGTAACCAGCCGACTTTCGTGCAATCTTGAGCCAGTCCACCCTTTTTAGAAGTTTTTTCGCGGCTTCCGCGACCTTCGCAGAGTTAGGTCGTGCGCGTCGCAATTCATCGATTAGTGTCTCGATGACCACGGTCTTGGCGTCGTCGAAGCCCTCGAATGTCCAGCCGTTGAACCACAGACACAGGACACGCTTATCCTTCGCAAACGAGTCTTCTGTCATCTTCAGCACGCTCGACTTGCCCGCTCCCCAATCGCCGTGAACGCCGATCGTGACGGGCGCGCTCGGGGTTTCGCGGACGAAGCGAACAACAGTCCTTGCGATGGCCTCGTAGTAGAGCAAATCCGTCGAGGTCTCTTGATCGATCAAAAACATAGGGATTCAGTAGATAAGCGGGGCAACGAGTATAAAGCGCCAGGCTCCAGGCTTGATGACGAAGGAAGGCCGTCGAGCACTCGGTCGCATTACTCGGTCGCGTTGCTTGATAGAGATTGTCGCGACGGGTTTCCGCGCCGCGAAATTCATGCATTTTCCGTTGCGGCTAAAGCAATATGCGCGTGGGCTCGATCGCCGCAAACTTGCCTTGCAGAACGACGCCCAGTTGACGAAGCTTATTGTCGCTTCGCCGCGCTGCCCCCGAGGCGACTGCGGTCCCATCGACAGGAATTTCTGCTTGCGGAGATGAAAGGCCGCTGCCGACCGAAGCTGCCGAGCGTCCCAATGAAGGTCAGGTTCTTCTGGGGTTACATAAGTTCAGACCCACGCCATCGGTGTCCTTCATCGACATTGCGGCACGTCACAGATCCAGCCCGTAATGCCGCATTTCGCCTTCCGCTGCATTGAACCAATTCTGTCCTGATTTTTACCGACAAAGTCAAGCGGTTGCAGATGCTGGCAATAATCAGGTAGAACTTTGACATTGCCTTTCTCATGTCGCCATCAACGCCCTCCCGGACCGATCTGCTATGCACACTCACTGCCAATGCTGAATAGCGCTTCGCGCAGCCGCGCTTCGCCCAACGGTGATGACACAAACTCTTACAAAGAATGTGGCACTACATTACGAACAATTTCGAGCTTTTGTATGACCATAGGCACTATCGAGGTGCGTCGGTGATGCCGCCTCGCTGCTGCGCAAGCTCCAACATTCGTTGCGCAAACATCGTGATCTCGGCTGGCGTCATGAGTTCCGCCAGAGACATCCGAGAAATGGTGAGGTGCAGCGCCGTCAGGTCCGCGCCCGCATTCACCGTCAACTGCGGGAACGTTGATTCCAGCCGAGCGATGAGCTCGGCATTCAACGGGCGGCGATTTTTTTCCGCCGCGGCCTTGAGCTCTTCGTACAGCGGCCAAGGCAAGCGATATTGAGAGCGATGGGTATCTTCCATAGTTAAATTTGACACTACCCAGACACTAACGTATAGTGACTAAAAGTCACTTGATAGTGACAAACTGAGAGGGAGAAAGAATGGGCGAATCTATTCGATCGCAGTATCGAATTCCCAAGGAGCTTAACGAATGGCTCAGTTCGCGCGCAAAAGCCGAAGAGCGGTCTCGAAACGCCCAACTGGTCGTTGAGCTCAAAATCCGCATGCGGGAAACATCTCACTCGCAGCTCGACGAAAAGATCGCGCTCGATCTAACAAAACCCGACTAACCACACTTTCCGATATAGAAAAACGAAATCCTCAATATTAGTACTGCATAACAGCAACTGAGAGTGCTCAAAAACCAACGAACCCTAAGGTTCAACTCATAAGAGGGCGAAAGATGCAAGTCCAGAACTCCGACCAATCATCTCAAAACCAGAAGGCCGATCGTCTCGACCTAATTCTCGACCTGACGGCTAATGCCTGCGTCATCGCCCTCCTCTTCTTACCGCAGCTTGCACACGCGCAAGACGCATCCGGAACATTTGGCGGGATCACTGCCTTTTTGAGATCGATTACACAGCTCCTCATCTATGAGTGGGGCTACTACATCGGCATCATCACCTTGGCGATCCAAGGATACCGCTGGAAGACAGGGCGCATCGACCTCATGACCCTCGGCGGCTGGGGGCTCGGCATTGGACTTGTCTTCTTTGCGCCGAACATCGTCTCTGATCTCAAGGCGCGCTCGGCCGGAACGATCGTATGAGTGTGAGCGAAAGGCTCCACGACGACGAGGGGGAAACGCTGGTTGTAGCCATGACCCGCCCAACGATGGTCGGTGGGTTGACGCTCGCGAGTCTAGTGTTGAGCTTCTACATTCCTGGCATGGCCGCGATGATCGTGCGGTCAGTGCTTCCGGCCATGGCCATCCCCTTCTTGCTGCTCGCTAGTTATCTAATCTGCCTCAAAGACGTTTACTTGTTCGACATTTTGGCTGCCGCAACGCATCTAAAAGTATGTCCGAACAAGCGCTTCTGGAGATGCCGACGCTATGCGCCCCGCTAACATTCTGAAAGAGCTGTTCGACATGTCGCTGTCGATGCCGTTGCCTAACGGGGCAGCCGTCGACGCCAAGGAAATGGCGGCAAGTGACATGATCCCGATCACTGTGCACTATGACGACTACAGCGTCCTCACGAAAGATGGCGCGGTTATGCAGGTCATTAAGCTTGGCGGCCTTTTCCACGACTCGCTCAACGCGGCGCAGAAGAAGCAGTACGAACGCGTACGCCATACCGTGTTGCGCTCGGTCGCGAGCAGCGATCGCGGGATTTATGTTCACTTGATTCGTCGCAAGGTCAATCAGTACCCGGAGGGAGATGGCGGTACGTGGTTCGCACGGCGCTTCAACGCGGCGTGGCGCGAGCGCTATGAGAAGCGTTCCTTCTACGTGAACGAGATTTATATCACCATCGTTCAGAATCGCTTTCGACAAGGCGCGCCAGGCATTCTCGACCGCGTCTTCTCCTTCGCGTCTGGTGCGAAGCTATCATCCGAAGACCTCGAGTCATTCGATGAACAGGCAAAGGCTCTGAACGAGGCCACCAATCTGGTTGTGCAGACCCTGTCGGCCTATGGCGCGCGAAAACTGCGTATCCGGCGTCGGCCAAGGTTCACGACGGACCAGATAAGTGCGGCGGACGCCCAGGCAGCCATCCAGGAATACGATTCGAGCTGGGGAGTGTTTCAGACTCAATATGGCGTGCGTGAGGTCTACGACCGCGAGAGCATTGACGACCATCTCGGCGAGGACTATTCGGAGATTGCCGGCTTCTTCCACTACCTGATCAATCTGGAAGACGAGCGCGTACCAGTCACAGACATCCAGCTTGACCGTACGCTTGCCGTGTCGTGGCTCGATTTCAAGATGGTCGGCAACATGATGTCCGTGCAGAATTTGAGTGGAACACGCGCTGGTGCAATGCTGAGCATGGCCGAATGGCCGGCACGCACGCCGTCCCATATGCTTGACGAGTTTTTGCAGCAACCCGTCGAATACATCGTCACCCAGTCGTTTTTCTTCTGCGACCGTATTACTGCCGAGCACGATATGAAGCAGGAGCGACGACGTCTCGTGGTCAACGACCGGGAAGGCGGTGCGGAGGAGGACAAGAAAGAAATCACGGATGGCTTGCGCGACCTAACAAGTGGCCGGACGGTCAATGGCCTGCATCACTTGACGATTCTCGCCCATGTGCCTGCCGCAACAGAGCATGCCGATCCTGTCGAGAACAAAAAGCAAACGATTGCGGACCTTGATCAAGCGGTCGCGTTGCTGAAGAAGTCGTTCGTGAACTTCGGTGTCAAGGCCGTGCGTGAATGGTTCGCCGTCGAGACATTCTTCTGGTCGCAGCTTCCAGGCCAAGCTCAGCATTTCATCGGCCGGCGAGGCAAGATCAAGTCCAGCAACTTTGCGGGATTTGCTTCACTGCATAACTACGCGATTGGAAAGATCGACGGCAACCTGTGGGGCCCGGCGATTATGCCCTTTGAGACAGAAAGTGGCACCGCCTATTACTTCAACTTCCACAGGGAAATGGAAGGGATGGTCGCGGGGCACATGGCCTTGACCGCGGACACCGGCGCAGGCAAAACGACCCTCCTGTCGGCTCTGATCGCTATGGCTGACAAGGCGCGTCCGCGCGTTTTCTGGTTCGACAACCGTGAGGGTGCGAAGGTTTTCATGCGCGCAATGGGCGCTCCCCACACCACGTTGTCGGTGCAGGGAAACACAGGCTGGAACCCCTTCAAGCTACCCGACGTGCCCGAGAACCGCTTGTACCTTGTCGAATTGATGACGTTGATGCGCACGTGCTACGGCGGCAAGCTCACGCCCGACGACATCGAGCGATTCAAACGAGCCGTCTGTGAGAACTACGACGTTTTGCCTTTCCAAGATCGCCGTTTGCGTAATGTGGCGTGGTGCTTCGGCCAGGGAGAGCTGGCGAAGGACATGAGGATTTGGCACGGCGCAAATGGTTCAGATGGAGCCAATTGGGGCGTGTTTGACAACGAGCACGACAGCATCGACCTCACGCAGTGCCGGCACTACTGCTTCGAAATGCGGCAGCTCATCAAGGACGGCGTGGCGCGACCCGAACTGCCCGTCGTCTTGAGCTATCCGTTTCACCGTATCGAACAGTCCATGAATGGCGAGCCGTTCATCCTTGTACTGGAGGAAGGCCAGAATCTCGTCAAACACGCATATTGGCGCGAGAAGATTGACAGCTACATCATGCAGATCCGCCGCAAAAATGGACTGCTCATCTTCGTCACGCCCGACGCCAAATATCTTTACAGCGAGACCGATTCGATCCAGAAGCAGACTGCAACGAAAATTTACCTCCCGAACGGAGAGGCGAGCAAGACCGATCTCATGGATCGTCTTGGCCTCACCGACGGCGAATTCGATTTCGTTCATAACACACCACCCGAAAGCTTCAAGTTTTTGATTCGACGTGGCAATGAGTCGATCCGAGTCAAGTTCGATCTCTCGGACATGCCCGAGTTTATCCCGGTGCTCTCCTCGAACGACAAGGGCGTTGCCCTGATGGAGCAAATCATCAGTGAGCTCGGAACCGACGACCCGGAAAAGTGGTTGCCGGTCTTCATGCAGCGCGCGATCTCCGAAAACACGCATAACCTCAAGAAGGAAGGAGCGTGACCGTGAAAACTACGCTTGTTGCCATTGCTGTAGGCTTCTCACTCAGCGTTTCGGCGCCAATCTACGCCACGGGTATCCCGACGTTTGACGCTGCCACCTTTCTGCAATTGCAGCAGCAACTTTCGCAGCTGCAGGACCAGTACAGAACACTCAAAGATCAATACGCGGCGGTGACCGGAAGCTACGGTCGTGGTTCGATCGGCCTAAATCAGTCCATCAACGCGGCATCGGTCGTGCCGGGGTCCTGGCAGGAGGTCGTCTCGCAACAGCAGAGTGGCACCTTCGGCGCGAGGCAGAGTTATTACGAAAAGCTCATCAACACAATGCCGCAAGACGTATTTGCCAATCCCAATGCGCAAAACGCGACGTCTTACAAGATGAGCACGGATTCGGTTCGTGCGGCGTTGGCGGGCGGCGACTCCCTGTATTCAGAGGTTCAAACGCACCTGAACAACCTCTCAGTGATGAGTCAGCAGGTTGATAAGACAACGAACATCAAAGACGCACAAGATTTGCAGAACCGTATATCGAGCGAGAACGGCATGTTGTCGAGTGCTATGGCGAAGCTCAACGCGATGAACATGAACCTGCAAGCGAATCTCGTCAATCAGCAAAACCAGGCCACCGCTGGAAATCAGAAGTTTTACCAATGGAAGAAGTAGTCGCTAGTTCGAGCAGGAGGAAACCTATTTCGAAAAAAGGGGATTCTATAAATGAAACACTTCATTCTAGTTCTGAAATTCCTCACCGCGTCGGTGTGGCTCCCGCTGTGGCTAATTAAACGCGGCATCCGCCTTATTGTAATTTTGGTGGCCGGCGCAATTCTTTCCAGCTGCGCAACATCATCGAGCAAGCTTGAAAAGTCGCCGTGCGCTTGCTCCTTCGAATCAATCAACGCGACCAACTTGGGGAGAAGAGGCGATGTCTAAGAGCCTATGGACCTGGATCTTGATGAGTGCGGCAGTAGTGCTCGTCGGTGGTTACGGTCTTCTTAAGATCATGAACCGTGAGCCTATTGTTCCGACAGTCACTCCTCAAGCGGAACGACCCGCTTCGTCGACTTCAGCAATCGCAAGAAGCAATGAAAACCCGCTTCTCGGCGCGGATAAGGCTGCCGTTGCCAAATGGTTCCCCGGCCATTGCTTCGCAGAGTTGTACGCAAAAGATCCCTCCTTCGGCGGGAAGATGATTCCGGGTTGCCTGGTGAAGGTGATTGAGCAAGTCAAGGCCGACACTGGCGTGACGCTCACGGACAAGGAAGTTCAATCACCCGAAGTGGTTGCGCATTTCAAGGAAGTCTACGGCACGAGCAATCCATGGCGACAATGACCATCGAAGGAATGATCGGTGCCGCTGACGGCGTTACTCAATCGTTCCTAACGCAGACCTATCCGGCGCTGGCTGGCGCGATATCGACGCCAATCTACCTAGTTGCAGTGTTGTACTGGGCAGTGTACGGCTACAAAATCTATGGTGGATATGAGCCGATGAGATGGAGCGCTCTCCTCTCGAAAGCCTTCATGACCGCAGCCGTCTTCTCTGCGCTAAATTGGGGTAGCTTGGGTCAAAGTATCTACGGATTCTTCACCTCGTTCATGGAAGGCGTGGCTTCAACCATCATGTCGGGGCAGTCCACGGCATCAATGCTCGATGCACTGTATAACAACGTCGGCCAGGTCTCTGCATTGATGCAAAACGTAAGTTGGTATCAATTTGGAATGATCCTGCAGGGCTTTGGTCTTTTCCTGATCAACTGCGTTTTGTTTGTACTCGCGCTCGTCTACATGACGATCGCGAAGTTTGGCCTCGCTATTACGATGGTTCTCCTGCCAGTCTTCGCAGCCTTCTTCTTTTTCGAGCAAACTCGGCAGTGGGCAATTAACTGGCTAAGCAAGATGTTGAATTTCTGCTTCATATACATCTTGGTGATTGCAATCGTTCGCTTTGGCTTCCTCGCTTTTGGCGATGCGATCGACGAAGCCGGGAAGGCTTCGAGCGTAACGGACGCTGCGTTTATCAACGTTCAGCAAGTTGCATATCTCTACATCGTCGAAGGTGTGTTGATTATCTTCATGTTGCAAGTCAAAGGCTGGGCTGCAGCCCTTGCCGGCGGAGCGTCCGTGCAAGGCCTGTCGTTGTTGATGATGGCTGCTCGGACCGTAACCAGAGGGCCAATCAAATGACTTTCCTAAAAGGCACGTTCAAAGGCGACGAATCAACACGACGTGTGCAGTTAGGTGGCTCAAACAAGCTTAAACAAGAGCGCAATCGTGCTTATCTCTTCATCGGCCTGCTTCTGTTCGTGGTCGGCGGCATGGCGAGCGCGATCACGGTGCTCGCAAGTATTCACACGGTCGTTCCTGTCGTATCGGTGCTCGACGCAAACGGACATGTGGTGAAACAGCAGGTGGTCAACAAGGAGACGATCACCGGACAGGAAAGCTTCGTCCAGAGCCAAGTGTACGACTTCATCATGTACTGCAACACGTTTGATCCCGACTGGCGCCAACGCTTCGCCGACTTGTGTCGGCTGCATTCAACGCAATCAGTTGCTGCCCAATATGACGCGGAGACCAGCGCCGACAACGCAAACAACCCCTACTACCAGTTGGGCCAAGGCGGGCGTCGCTATCCGAAGATCACCGGCATCACGTCGCTCGGAAAGGATGCGTATCAGGTCTCGTTCCAATCGATTATCGAAAAGCCCGGCAGCCCGCCGAAGACCGAGTACTACACGGCGCTTGTGCGCTACACGTTCACGTTCAAACCGCTCGCATTGGGCGACCGCTGGGAAAACGCGCTTGGCTATGCCACGACGAGTTATCGGAAAGATCAAGAGTTGAGCCGCCAGTAACACGCTTTGAGCAAGGAATCAGACCATGAATTGCAAATTCGATCCTATCGCGTTAGTTATCCTTATCAGCGTAACGACTCCGCTGTTCTCCGTCCCGTCACTCGCGGCCAAGTTGCCTCACGCTCTTGTCACCGACGATCGAGTCAAGCAAGTCCCCTATGACCCAAACCAAGTTTATGAGGTGGTTGGCACGTATGGATATCAGACTTCCATTGAGTTTGCCAGCGACGAGGTCGTCAAGGTGGTCTCTCTGGGCGACTCGATCGCGTGGCAAACAGTCCCTTACCAAAATCGCTTGTTCATCAAGCCGGTCGAACCGAATGCCGCAACCAACCTGACCGTAGTTACCGACAAGCGGACCTATTACTTCAAGCTCACGAGCTCAAAGGCGCGAACGACGCAGACGTTTCTTGTGCGCTTCATTTACCCGAACTCAGCCTCGAACATGAACGCGAGCATGGGCGGCTCTGCCGGCGCTGCTCGATCCGACGCCAGTGCGAGCAATGGAATTGATCCTGCACGGCTGAATATCGACTATGGTGTGTCGGGAGACAAAACTGCGATTCCGCTCAAACGCGCGTTTGACGATGGACAGTTCACTTACTTCCTGTTCGACCAGAATGCTGAGATCCCGTCGTTCTACACGGTGGGTCCGGACGGCACCGAATCCGCAGTGAGTCCACGCCGTGAAGGCCCGTACATGGTCGTCAAACGCACGGCGAGTCTCTTCACGCTGCGTAACGGCAATGCGCACCTGTGCGTGCAGAACAACGCAAATCCTTATCGCCGTGCTGACGTGAGCACCGCTTCAGCGTTCAATGCTGAGGGGCACTGATATGGTGGATCCGAACATTAACCCTGCCGAGGACCGTGAAGCAGCCGTTCGGGAGTGGGAAAAGCAGGCCAACACCTCGATGGTGGCCGACAACCGTAAGAAGCGACTTGGCGGTGTTGCGATCGCAGCGATAGCGTGTGCCGCAATCGCCGCAGTGTGGATAATCAAGCACAGTGGCAATGACTCGACCAAGACGGCAGCCAATAGCGAACTTTCTATCCCGGACCGAAAGCCCGTCCCGAAGCTCAAGGATCAAGAGCCGGCGAGTGCCTCTTCCGTCACCGCCGCACCCGCGGCAACCCCGGCCAGCACCGTGCAGGCCGACGATCCAATGAAGGCGCAGCGCGAGCAAATGGAGATGCAGCGTCGGGAACAAGCGCGACGTTTGCTCGAAGCGCGCATGAAGTCGGCAATCATTGCGCCGAACAGCGGAAATCAGCCTGCGGGCGTTCAGACACAGGCAGGGCCTGATGCAGGCGGTCAGGGGCGGCCAAACACCGGGATGCTCGGTGGTGGGTCGGGCGACCAAGGCCCGCAAGATGCCAATTCGCGCTTTGCCCGTGCAGTGAGCGGCAACGCTGTCCCGGTCAGCACGGCAAGTCAGATCGTCAATCTTCCCTACAAGGTTTTGCAGGGCGAGTTTATTGAAGCGGTCCTGGAACCTCGGGCCATCTCCGATCTGCCGGGTCAGCTGTGCGCGCTTGTGCAACGCGACGTGTATGGCGCACAAGGGCGGCTCAAACTGATTCCATGGGGCTCGCGAGTGTGCGGCACCTATAACGCCGAGCTGCGCAAGGGCCAGGATCGTCTCTTCGTCGTATGGAACACGCTGCGGCGACCGGACGGCGTGCAGGTTGCCATCGATAGCCCGGGCAGCGATCAGCTCGGTACGGCCGGCATGGGCGGTATCGTCGACACCCATTTCGCCGAAATTTTCGGCATGTCGGCGCTTCTGTCCATCATCGGTGCCGGTGCGTCGAACGTGGGCGTAAGTTCGGGCGATCAATACAACTCCGCCTCGCAATACCGGCAGTCGGTGCAGCAGGCCGCAGCCCAGTCGTCGCAACAAGTGCTGTCTCCATACATCAACATCCAGCCTACCGTCACGGTGCCAGCAGGCTCGCGCGTACGTATCTATGTGAACAAGGATCTGGATTTCACGTCGATCTACAGGGATCAGATCGACGCGGCAAAGCACGTCGACGGCGTGACGTTCATTCAGTGAGGAGGAGACATGTCGCAGATTGCCTCCTTCCGAGCCAAGCTCTCCTTGCTGGCGGACTATCTTGATGACAAGGAGGTCACTGAGATTCAGGTCAACAAGCCGGGCGAGCTATGGCTGAGAAAGAAAGACTCATACTACGCCGAGAAGATCGAAGTGCCCGGATTGACGTATCAGTTGCTTTCGTCATTGGCCGATGTCACCGCGTCCTTCAAGAGCATCGAAGTCGACCGGGAGAGCCCGATCCTCTCCGCCGAAATTCCGGTCAATCTCGATGACGGCATTCCGGATTTCGAGCGAGGAACGTACCGGGCTGAAATGATCCTGCCGCCCGTCGTGCCGGAGGGAACCATCGCAATGACGATTCGCAAGCAGTCGCTCGTTCGGATGAGTCTGCCGAAGTACTTGGAACAGGGTGCGTTCCGATTCGTGAACGGCAATGTGATCGATGAACCCTACTCCGATGCACGCTTGCAGGAGATGTATCGGGCGAGGCAGTGGGACGCGTTCCTTCGCGGCGCGGTGATGGCTCACAAAAACATCGTCATTTCCGCTGGGACCTACTGCGGCAAGACGACATGCCTGAACGCGTTGGTACAGGAAATACCCGCGCACGAACGCATCGTCACCATTGAAGACTCCCGCGAGATCGAGCCGGCGCAACCGAACTGTGTCCGACTGTCCTACGCCCGTCATCAAGCATCGGGGCAAGCTGCCGTGACGCCAACCACGTTGCTTCGCTCGTGCATGCGGCTCACACCTGATCGCGTCATCATGGGTGAGATACGTGGGCAAGAGGCGGTCGAATTCGTGAACATGCTCAACACAGGACACAAAGGCTCGCTCACGACCATTCACACGGATTCACCCGCCGAGATGTATGACCGATTTGGCGAGCTGATGGACGGGCACACCTCAATGACCCGCGAGCAAATCATCGAGCGCGTCAGAAGGCGTATTGACGTGGTTGTGCAGTGGAAATACACCGAGCGCAATGGCCGCTACATATCGGAGATCGTTTATGCAGGCGCGTGACACTCTACCCATACTCGCCACGGCCGGGGTGTTGCTCGTCTTCGCCCGGTTCGCGTGCGCTAAGACGACGGCACCCTCTCTACCGTTCGACAAGCTGGCCGCCGAATGCGCGCCGGGTGTTCACCCGACAACACTCAAGGGGGTGGTGCGCACTGAGTCGGCTGGCAATCCCTTCGTGATTGGTGTCGTGGGTGGCCGACTTGAGCGTCAGCCGCGCAACCTGGCGGAAGCAGTCGCGACCGCTCGAGAGCTTGAGCGACAGGGTTTTAATTTTTCAATGGGACTCGGACAGGTCAATCGCTACAACCTCGCGAAATATGGTGAGCGATACGAGACGATATTTGAGCCGTGCCGCAACCTCCAGGCCGGCAGCGCGATTCTACGAGATTGCTACCAGCGCGCGCGGGCAACGATTCCAGACGATCAACAAGCCCTGCGCGCTGCTTTCAGCTGCTATTACTCCGGCAACTTCACGCGCGGTTTCCGGCCAGACCGCGCGGGTCAGCGAAGTTACGTGCAAAAGGTGGTGGCGAACGCGACAGACACAGCCGAGCCCATTCCCGTTGTGCCGGCCGTGAAGCCCGATAGCGCTGATGCCAGCGCTAAGCCTCAACGCGCGGCATCCCAGAAGCCAGCGAAGCGGACGGCTACGGCGACGCAATGGGTGATGTTTGCAGACGGTCCGTTGCAGCGTGACCAAGCCCCCGACTCACCGGTCGAGAGTGCCAACCGCGAATCGACGGTCAAAGTGCGGTTGGCAACGCCGGCCAAGGGCGCGTCAGACAAAACCAACCAGACGAAACCCGTTCCCACCTCAGCTTCGCGTGAGATGCAGCCCGTCTCTGTCCAGCGATCAACGACATCGACAAGCACGACATCAACTACGCAGCAGGCTGCGCCGTTCGTTCAGTTTGTGAACTAACGCTTCTCTGGCATACGGGAGAAGCGCTTTCGAGAGGAAAATCGATGAAAAGAGCCGTGATTGTCTTGCTCGTCCTCGGCGCATCAGTGCCGGCCCATGCCTCGGAGTACGGCTGCAAGGTGCTGCTTTGTCTTGCCAACCCCGCATCGAACGGTGGCCCCAAAGGCGTTGGCGAATGCGTGCCCCCGATCAATCAGCTCTATCACGACCTCAGCAAGGGGAGACCGTTTCCGAGTTGTGATCAAGCTGACGGAAATGATGGATCGAGCTACGCCCGTCAGGTCAATGATCCCTACGATCCTTGCCCGGCGCCGCTGCTGCCGGCCGAGCGTGGCTCCTATGTCGTCGAGGGCCAAAGAAGATCGAGCGGTAACAAGGGAGGATGGTTCGGCGGCGACGGGACATTCTCGCTGAGTGCCCGACCGCAACTATCGGAGTCATCGGTCGGTAACGGCTACGCCACAGGTGCTCGAGCGTGTGTCGGTCGGTCGATCGGCTCGTACACGACCGGTAGCTATGACAATACGTACACCGTGTACGTGTTCGACAAGGTGCTCTGGCAGCCACCGCAGAATCCGCGCGCCATCGACGTCTATATCGACAACGCCTACCAACAGCGCGTGCGTTGGTAGCAGTGTCCGCTCGGATATCAGTGTGCCCGCATGTCGGTGAGCCCCTACCGGTGAGCTCGCATGTGCCACGCGCGATAGCGGTCCGAAAATAGTCGCGCCCGCATCAACCTCCAGGCGCACCGTCAATCTACAAGCGGAGCACGATCGATGACCCGACCACCCCTTGTCCGTCTTGCTGATCTGATTGCCTACTTGGCGGTCGCCTTTTTTCTCCTGTGGTATGCAACGAACCTGGTGCTTGTCTTGGCCACTTGGCCAGACCCCGGACGTTGGATCGCGTTTTTCGCGGTCTTCGCCATGTCGATCGCCTGCGCGATCAAGATAGGGCCGATTTCGCGGGCGTTGGTCGACTTGGGACGGATGCCATCGGACCGATCGTAGGGCTAGCGGCTGGAGCTAGCGGATGCTGGCTGATCCGTGACGAGTAGCTGCCGAAGCGCTGACAACACCGATAAATAAGCGCGCATTTCGCGCATTCGTTACCGAAGCGACCTATCTGAATCGACCGTAATCCGACGGCTTGCGACCGTTTGTCGGCTGCCTGCGATGGTCCTCGGGTAGTTGACGTTGCAACCCTTGCTTACCCGCAGCCGCGCCTCCCGGCGGCATACCCCCACCGCGGCGTTGCAGTTCCCGCTCTCGCTGGATTGCCAAGGCCGTCGTCTTGTCGAATCGGCGTGAGATCGCAGCAGGCAGCGATTTGACCGAGTCCGTGTAGACCCGCGCCTCGTACCGTGCTCGGCTGATGGCGACGTAATACAGATTCATCGATGTCGTGCGACTCTTCGTGTCGAGCGCGATCAACGTCCGGTCGTTGGTCAAGCCTTGTGAACTATGGACGGTCGAGGCATAGGCGTATTCAAGGTGAAGCGGTCGACCGGTCGGCAGCTCAATTGAACGCACGGGCCGCCCGTCCCGATGCTCGACCGATTCGAGGCTCACCACACCGCCGATCACGCCGGCCACGCGCATGCGGTCGCCGTTCGTGAGGTCTCGACCCGCATCGTTTCGATTGATCCGCACGGTGTCGCCGACAGAAAGCTCAGCCCGCTCGAGGCGATAGACGCTAAGCTGCGTGACCTTGCGCGGATTGATCGTCGCCGTCGTACCATCTTGCCGAGACAAGATCAACGCGTTGCCGGGTAATGCCTCTGACACGCGGTATGTTTCGCCGCGCACCAACCCCGCTTTCACGTAGTCCTTCTCGGGCTGAATCACCATACCGGGCTGGTAGCTCGGTGCAAAGCGACGCTGCGCCTGCGTCATGTCTACGCGAGTCAGCGTCTCAAACTCCCGCCCGTTGCCGGTGAGCGCCAGCGACTCGCGCACCATCTTGTTGATCTCGCGTCGAGCTTCGTTGGTGCCGGCGACAATCAGTGTGTCGCGGCGCTCAGCTTCAGTGAGCGCAATGTAGTCATTCACAATCGCCCGGTGTCGTTCCGTCGGCTCCTTCAGTTCCTCGACGTGTTTGAGATGTGAAAGCGACTGAGTGACACGTCGCTCGGCTGCGTGTTCGACCGCCGCCTTCAGCTCGTGATCCTTCTGTCGCTGTATCTCGCTGATCCGTGCGGTCTGCATGCCATCGAGTTGAAGCTGGGCGAAAGGTTTGCCAGCCTCAATGGCCTCGGTCTGTTTGGTGTCTCCGATCAACACCATGCGCGCACCGGCCTTCTCGACGGTTCGCATAAGTTGCTCCATCTGACGAGCGCCGACGACGCCCGATTCGTCCAACACGATGATCGTCTTACCGTCAACGGGCTTATCTTTCGACCGAAGAAAACTGGCGAGCGTGTGCGCTTCGAGTCCTTCGTTCTTAAGCGCCTTGACCTGATTACCGTAAGGCGCGAGCGCGACGGTACGGTAGCCATCGTGCATTGTGGAGGCTGACGCCGGTTTGATGAGGGAGACGGCCTGGTTGATGGTGTAGGTCTTCCCAGTGCCGGCGTCGCCCAAGATGCCCACAAAGCGATTACCCGTGGCAAGGATGGTTTCTACGGCGGAACGCTGCCCCGCATTGAGCGTGGAATGTTCGAGCGCCGACCGGACGGCGGCGATTTCCAGAATCGGCGCGACGGCCCCGCGCCCGGTCCGCTCGATCGCGAGAATAGCCTTTTCGCGGGCCAGCGCCTGTTGCGTCGTGTATCGCTTCTCGGCCGCCACAAGCGAGCCCTGTTTGATCGCATTGGCAACATACTGCTGCGCCTGCTTGTTCGACCAGCCCTTGAGCTCCTGCAGATAGCTCTTCCAGCCTGCAACAGAGAGCGCGGGACCCTCCTTGCGCTCGGCCAACCGATAGGCCGGCACCGCCTCGATAAGCGCGCCCTTTCGACCCAAGCGCTGGATCTCAGCGCGCACCTCGTTGGGGCCAGCCAAACCCACGGCTCGGCGCAGCGCAGTCGCCATGAGCGCGCTCTCACGCACGACGGCTTCACGTTCAGTCAGATGATGGATAGCGTACTGCACGACCGCTTGTGCTGGAGTGAGGCTCGCCGGCAAACTCGTTGCGGCGACACGATCGCGCTCTTCGCCCTTAGGAACCTGTCCTCTGTGGCCGTCGACGCCGTTGTTCGCCCCGCTGCTCGCCACACTGCTCGCCCCGTTGGCTCCCTCCCCATTCACCTTGCCGGTCACCCCGTCGCCTTTCCCATCGCGCGTATGGCCGGGCTCACCAGGAGCTGCGCGCTCTCGCCCGCCGTTCACGTCATAACTGCGTCCATCAAGCCGTGATTTCGGGCCGTAGTCAATGCCGAGGTCGCGGCTTTTCTCGACCCAATATTGCTTCACGATCTCACGATCGGATTCGTCTTTGCGTGGGCGTGTGGCGAGCGCAATCACCTGCTTTTCGAGCGTGGTGGCGCTCGCGCGCGTCTTACCCTCGTTGGCCAATGCCTCTTCAATCACGCGGCTACGCGCTGAAAACGCTTCGATCTGATCCCGGCTGACGTGGGCCAATTCAAAATTGCCCTTGTCGTCAACCAGGCGGATTGAGTAACCCGCCGCTTGCAGGCCTTTCGCCAGCTCGGCCTTATAAATCGCGTCGACCTCATGCTGGACGCGGAAGATGTCCTCATTCGCAAGCGCCCGCCAAGCGCCATCTGCGCGCCGCGTCATGTTCATCACGACCGAGTGCGTGTGCAACTGAGGATCTTTCGCCCGGCTCATCTCATGTCGGAACTTGGCGATGGTCATGTTGCCCGTGCGCTCGCGGTAGCTCTTGCCCTTCACTTTCTTGCGGGCCTCGGCGAGTTGCTCGACTTGTTCGAGCGCGCGGGTTACGGCGCGGTCATGCGCACCGGTCACTTCGCGGTCGCCGGCCACGAGCGCTTGCATCGAAACCGACTTCGGCGCCGAGAACGTGAGGTCGAGCCCCATGCGCTTTTTGCTGTCGACGGGGTCAAACGTCGTCTGGATTCGCTCGCCGTTGGGAAGCTGGCCATCTAAGAGGCGCGAGAGCTGTGCCTGTTCGATCGGCCCCGTGAGCCCAAGGTGCCGCGCCCCTTCGCCCTGCCACTCGCCCGGATTCTCCTTGGCGTAGTAATCGTCGGCCGACGAGAAGTAATGGGCGGCTGCATACTGGTTGTTGCCGCGAATCGGTGTCACATTGAGCATGGCGGTGCCTCCCTCACTTGATCTCGATTGCAGTCGCCCGATGCGGATACTTGACGTACGGCAGCTTGATCTTGGCGATTGGGAAGTCTTCGCCGAACATGACGTAGCCCTCCAGGTCTTTCAGAAACGAGATCTCCGAATCCATCACAACGGGTTCCGGAGGACTGGTCACCATGTTGCGGCTGCGCCCTCCGCCACCTCCGCCCGCGCCACCCCCTGCGTTCGTGGTGATCTGGACTCGCTCCACCTGATGCTTGCCCAGAATCTCACTCGCCTTATCGGTATTGAGCGCGTTCGAGCCGCCAAAGATCAGGTAGTTACGAAAACATCCGAGCAAGGTTCGCGCGGCGTCCTTGCCATAGGTTTCGTCAAGCTGCGCCCAATCCTGAATGGACGCGGCCATGCGCAGACCGTGCTTGCGGCCCTTCGTTGCCGCCGGCACGAACGATTCGAGCTTGCCGAGCGACTCGAGCTCGTCGAGGAAAAGCCAAAGCCGACGCGCGAGCGGCGCCGAGCTATCGGGGATGCTCATGATGGTGGCGCAGATCGTGTCGATCCACGTGGCCACGAGTGGGCGCTGCGTCGTGCGCATGTCCTCGCGCCACGTGATGAACAGGTTGCCTGCGTTCGGATCGTGCACCCATTTGTACAGCGAGAATTCGCCCTTGGACATGAACCGAAGCGGCCGCACGTACTTGTTCATCATGAACTGGATGGAGGCAACTGCCTTCTCCGCATTCTCGCGAAAATAGCCCTGAGAATCGGTGTTGGCCAGGAATGCCTGAATCACCTCGCCATCCTCGCGAACTAGGAGATTGACCAGCGCGTCCTGGTCAGGGTTATTGGTCTCGACCAGCTTGCGCATGGTGTCCGCGAGTACGTCGCGCGTGTACGCGCACCACTGCTCGTCGGTCGGATCGATCTGCGGCGGAATGATGCTCCGTGCCATCCGGTCGAAGTCATGGATGCCCCGTATCTCGTTGAAGATGGTCCAACCCGCGGAACGTTGATCAAACGGATTGAGAATGGTGTCGCCGGGAAAACTGAACTTCGAATAGAAGGTGCCGTTCGGATCAACCACGGCCATCTTGTCGCGGCGCTTCACGGCCGATGCGATCATGCTTTCCATTGCGACGGACTTACCGGCGCCGATGGTCGCGCAAATCAGCGTGTTCCGGTTCTCAAGATGCAACGGCATAGGCATCCGGCCGATCATGATGGGAGGCAAGTCTGCTCTCGCGAGACTCGACGGCCTAGTGTCTGCCGCGCGCTTCAATTCGGCGCGAAGACGGCGGTTCTCTCGACGATTTGCGGCCTTCACCTGGTGTTTGACGCCGTGCCAGTTGGCCATGCGCGCGCCGCGCAGCCAGCGGTGGTACCGGGCACCACGGAATCCGTCGTCGCCGTATTCGTGCAGCAGATACGCGGTGGTTGCCGCAAGGCCAAGACCGAACACGACCCCACTTGCGACGAGAGGATTGTGCGGTGTCGTATGGAGGGCTGCGGTGAGCGCTTCCGGGAACGGGCGCAGCGGTACGTTCGCGGCGTAGGTACCGGCAAGCCAGCCGGCAATGGGTAAGCTCACGCCAAATAGCAGGGTCGCGTTTTCCGCTTCATGTTTCTGCATCGGCTTAACCCACGCTGGCCACGCTGGACTTGACCACCGCGTCACGGCGCCGGGCGAGCCACGTAGCCAGTATTTGCGCATCACACGCCGCATCAACGCAGTCGCGCTGCAAGGCGCTCAGCAGGGCATTGTGCAGCCAGTCGCTCACGCTCGGCGCGACTAGCGCAGCCTGAATGTCCGAGTCGATCTGCTCAATCGATTCTGACATCACGAATCCTCCGTGAATCGGGTTACCAGCGAAGCGAATTCTGGAGACGAAGCGGCAAGCAATTCCGTGGGCATCCCGGCGCCCGATACAGCGGTCTCGCATGCAAGCACGAGATCGTTGAAATCGCCCGACGTCGCCTTCTTGCGCATCAAAAAAAGTAGTGCAGCCAAAAGCGTATGCGCGGATTTCTGGCTACGTTCAATTTCCGCCAGTCGGCCGACGAGCTCTTGCCGCTCGGCCCACGTTTCCATGCTGTCGCGCGCCGCTTCGCGCTGACTATCACGACTCATCGCTTTGTCGCGAATATATTTCGACAGGTGCTTATAGCCCGCGATTGCCGCCGCTTCTTCGACTCTGCGGCGATCCTCCTCTGAAAACCAGACTGGGATCGATTTGCCTGTACTCATGCGTCGTTATCCCCTGTTGCTTAATTTAGAGTAACTCAATCTTCTAACCTATAGTATTGTCTATAGGTATCAAATGAGCAAACACATAGCTCTCCTGTGAATTCCTATAGCAACGCTATAGAGCCAAAGTAGTGTCACTTTCTCTGTGAGTCCGGTCATATCAAGGGTTGGCACTCCCGCAGGGGGTGCGTAATGTGTATCGAGATTTCTGGCCTGTTAAGGACAGGGATCTCTCAGGGTTAAGGGCGTGAAAATCAACTAGCCCGAAGGGCGTAGGCGAAGTGGATGCAATCAAGTAGCAATCGAGTAGCACAAAGGTTGCAAAACAGATGCAAGTTGGTAGTATGAAGAATGCGTGAGAGATGCAATAGGAGTGCGTATCAATAGCTTGGAGGATGCTTGAATGCCGAAACGTGATGTGGTGCAGGCTTTGACTGCGCTAGAGCCGAAAACCAAGGCGGCGAAAGTACGTGAAGTAATGCCACTGATAGAACAGAGGCTCTCAGCAGGCGTGCGGATCGTGGATGTTCTCAAAGCCCTGAGAGCGAACGGAATCGATCTGACTGAAGCTACATTGAAAAGCTATCTCTACCGGTACAGGCAGAAGCAGCAAGTCGAGCAAGAGACTGTGGGACAGAAACTTTCGGCTAATGTCCAGCACTCCAGCGCCACCAGACCTGTGTCACAACGACACTACTCTGACTCATCGTCGATACGCGATTCAGACTTATCGACGCACGCGACCTCAAACGGGTCCCCACACGAGCCGATGTCGATGCAAGAGCTTGACCGTCTGATGAAGCCCGACCCGGCTGAGCAAGCCGAAAAGTTGGCACGTTACGAACGCCTGGCCAAACAGCAACGAAGGAGCCGCAAATGAAAGTCGCCGTCATCAACTTCAGTGGAAATCCGGGCAAAACGACGCTGGTCGATAATCTCCTCGCGCCGCGCATGAACGCGCCGAAGTTTGAGGTCGAAACGATTAATGCGGGATCGTCCGGCACTGGCGCAGAGCGCCTCAAGGGCAAGGACTACGGAGGGCTTCAAGAGGATCTGATGACGCTCGATTCGGCCATCGTCGATGTCGGCGCATCAAACGTCGAAGAGTTCATCAAGCAGATGAGCCAGTTCGACGGCTCGCATGAAGAGTTCGACTATTTTGTCGTTCCAGCGGTGAGTGAGAAGAAGCAGCAGATCGACACGGTCAACACCATTGAGACACTGGCGGGCCTCGGTGTCCCAGGCAAGAAAATCCGCGTGGTGTTCAACAAGGTCGAGCTTGAAGATGCGAATGATGTGCCGCGCCTGTTCAGCACGGTTTTCGGCCTTCATGCAGATCGCAAATGCTTCACGCTCAAGCCGGAAGCAGCGGTTTTCAGAAACGAGATTTACGAGCGGTTGCGTGTGCTCAAAAAGAGTGTTTCAGAGATCGTCGCGGATGGGACCGACTACCGAGCAATGCTGCGCGAAGCGACTGACGAGGACGCGAAGGCGCGTGCAGTCAGTATGATTTCGGCGCAGCGGCTTGCAAAGTCCGCGCATAAGAACTTGGATGACGTGTACAAGGTGCTATTCAAGTAACGGGGGACGTTATGGGTGGCAACGTATCCACCGCACGCGAAGCGCTGATGGCAGAGCTATTGCAAGATGCCGATGCGCTTGTGCGGCGCTTCGAGCAGGCTGACGAGGCACTTTCCGGCAAAATCGAGCGGGCAACGACCGACGCGGCAGCCAAGGCATTCCTCGCGGCAAAGCTCAATTTTGAGTCTGTCATCGAACAGAACAGCAATAAACTCATGGAGGCGGGCCGCGTAGCGGCTGCGCAGGTTGGCAATCAACTCAACAATGGCGCGGTCCAACTCGTAGCCGCCAATGCCGCACTCGAACACAAAGCGCGGCGGCTCGTGGTGCTGCTCGCAGTGTTCGCACTGACTGCTGGCGTCGTCGGCGGCTTCATCGGAAGTAAGCTGGCCGCTGGCATGTGAGGGACACAAAGTTCGCCAATCGGCGACTTCCCGCCCGAGCGGTCTTTGCCGTCACCTTTGCATTCGGTGAACGTCCGCAGGTTGGCGAAGCATTCGCGATGCTGCGGCATACTCGCGCGCCGGGACGGCGCGGAGATTTTTTTCTCCCCGTCCTTTGTAGACAGCTTCGCGCCCCTACTTCTTGCCGTCAAATCCGGCGACAACGTTGGTGGTGAAAATCGGCCGGAGATGGTTAGTTGCGCTATCGCGTCGAAGGCCACGAGGACGACAAAATACCACCACCCGTCGTCAGTTGTGCCCTTGCCTCTTCGGCCATCTGTCGCACTTGCGCAGCAAGCTCCGGCGGCAGCCAGACTTCAACTTGTTCCCAATCCGGGGGAATTGCTCTTGCTGCCGCTTCAACGGCTTTGATTACCGCACCGACGCGTTGCTTGCTCAGTCCGCTCTCTGTAGCGGCGTCTACCTGCGAGATACCATCAACCAGCACGCGGCGGGCAATTTCCACGTTACCAACGGTCATGCGCTTGAGGCGGGGCATGAGCGATTTGAAGTCCTTCGCCGTCATCCTCTCTCCTGCCATGTTTGCGCCCCTTCAAAATGTGTGAAATCGGGGCTAGATTATCTGCTCGGAGTCAATATCGGTCAACAGAAAGCCCCAATCCGGTGGGATGGGGCGTTTTGAGCGTACTGTCTCGCGGCTTTAGTGATGCTGAATCTTCTGTGCGATCAACGGGTGAGGCAGTGTCGCAACACCGCGAAATCGCCAGTAACGGGAACCCTTTCTCGCGTAGATCAAGGTGATATTCCCCTCGACGGGTTCGCTACCTTTGAACGATTCGACGCCATCGCCCAGTTGCCAGACGAGCGGCGGCCATGGGCCGGACATGGCTGCGTGATATTCGGCCTCGGTGATTTCCTCCGGGTTAGTCGATAACGCGCGCTCCTGCTGCTCGATGAAGGAATCCTCCTCACCGATCACCACGCCCGGATACCGCTGCGCGAGCTGGTCGAGCGTTTCGCGTGTCCAGTTCGTCACGTAAGTCACCGTTGGGCCATCCGTCAGTTCCAACGCATAATCGATCGCGGTCGGCTCGCCCGGAATATAAAAGACCTTGCTCATGGTGTTCTCTCCATGTGTCCGAGGGAACTACCGGGCGGCTGTGCTCGCCCGGCAGCCGTCCGCGTTAGCCGATCATCTTGCGCATCTCATCGGCGAGAACCCACAAAGCCCGATTCAGTTTGACGTTCTGGTCGATGCTGCTGACCGCTCGGGTGGTCGTCGTGCGGCCCGTCGCGCTGCGTCCGCGCAGCCCACCCTTCACCATGTTTTCTTGCACACGATTAAAGGTCGTCCACAGGTCCGACCCGCCATCCTCCATGCGTCGGGGGCGGAGAATCTGCGTTTCCGTCACAGGCGCGGCGGCGTCTTCCGTGTCGTACTTCAATTCAAGGGCTGCGCGCGCAAAGGCGTTTTGTGCGCCGGTGTCGAGCGTCACGCCCTGCATTCCTTCGCGCTGCTCGTCAACCACCTCGAAGTTGTCGAGCACGCGAAATGCGCCTTCGATAACTTCGCCAACGACATCGCCCTTGTGCGGGACGCGTACCTCACCGACATTCGTGCCGCACACCATGCCGTTGCAACAGACGAAGCGGAACATACCGGCGAGCATCTGATAACTGCTCGTTCCATCGTGGCTGTTCAACAGAATGATTTCGTTCGCTTCCTTGCCGCTGATCTGGTCGGCATGGCGAAGGCGAATCATGTGCTTGGTGAAATCGCGCTTGTCGTCGTTGCGCACGCGCGTCTGCGCAACCATGAAGGGCTGGAATCCTTCGCGGCGCAGGCCGTTGAGTACATTGATCGTTGGAATATAGGTGTAGCGCTTCGAGCGGCTTTCGTGCTTCTCAGCAGCGAAAATTGACGGCGCGATACTTTGGATTTGGTCATCCGTCAGGGGGATTTCCGAACGGAGAACGGGCGCGTTATAACCGAACTTGGATGCGAGTTGCATTTACAGTACTCCTAAATTGCGACGTTGTGGAAGGCCGAGAAGCGGTTGCCGCCGCTGGTTTCTCGGTATCGAAGCGTCTTTCTGTTTCGTGCTTCGATATATGTATTATGGTCGATACCTTCGCAAAAGTCAATAGCAGTATCTATTTAATATTCTTGATAAGTACTCGCTTCCCCGCGAGTCTTGGCATCAAAGGTGCTGCCCCGAGGACGAGCGAGGGAGCGGATCGTTCGATCATGACGGGCGCGTGAGCGCCTGTCTCACTTCAAGGGGCGTGGAGCACGCGAAGCCGTTTGCTAGGTCTGCTCGTCGGAGTCGGTCGGTCGCGGTAAGCCCGTTCTGCCGCGCGAACCGGCGCGGTCAAGGGAACCGTGAAATACCGCAGGCCGCGCAGCGGTCGAGGATATGTCGCGAAAGTCCCTTGACCGGGAAAGCCGGGGCGTGTGGCAGATTCAAGGGCGTGAGCGACTGGCCGACTCCGGCGAGCAGACCATCCGACAGACCGTGCGAAACAACCGGCAAGCCCCCTTGGGGCGCGCAGCGCCGCCAGGCGCGGAGGCTGGTGTTCGGCTTTGTGTTCGGGCTCGGCACGGATATAATGAAATCAGTTGGATCCCGTTCTACTCCTGCGACGTTGGACGGTCGGGCTCGAAGCGTTGCCGCGCTTCGAGCCTTTTCTTTTCCAGTTCGACGTTGAATACGGAACGGTCAAGTTACTGCCCTTCCTTGGCTACCTTCTGCGGGTCACTGATCTGCGTCTGCGTCAGCGTCTTCTCGGCTGCCCTCCTCGTCTGACTCTTGGTCATCAAGTTCCGGTGAAGCGAAGTTGCTCTCCTTCACCGAACTGTGGTTCGTCAGCATGTCGGGAATCCAACCCGTATCGGACAGCAGCCGTTCGGCCATCGATGCTGCCTCATCCTTCTTGTTCGATGCGAGCGATGCTGCTGCTTCCGCCGAGACTGCCGCAGTTACGACCTCGGCGATCCGACCTTTTGATACATGATCCAGATAGCTCTCCCGCGTCGCAGTCCAGTACTTGCTCATGTCGAGATTGAGCACGTCGAACAACTGGCTCACCGGATGACCGCCATCGGTCCCGGAGACACTATCGAGGGTGGCTGCGACACAGAACGCGAATAAGTTGGACGTGACATGGTCGCTCTGCTGCAAAAGCCAAGGTAAAAGCTCGGCGCTGTTCTTCGGAAGCATTGCCGTCCACTTCGCACGCTCGGCTTCGATTTCCTTCCATGCACGGCTATCCGCCAGATCATCGGCCTCACGCAACAGGCCGTCATGCACGCAAGTAAACTTAGCTTCGAGCGTTCGCCCACTGTACATATGGCCGTAGTGTTCCGCGAAGATAGTCGGGATCATGTGGTGCATTAATACCGCGAGTGCTACGCCCGGTTGTGCGGCCAGTTCAACCTGAACAGCAGCGGTTCGATGTGCGGTCAAGCGTCGGCAGAGTTTTTCGCTGTGTACAGGCTTGGCTTTCTTCTTCGGCTCGACTCCTGACGTGCCATCGGCGGCGCTCTGCTCAGAACCTGACCGTTGCATATCGTCTCGTTTGATAAAGCCCCGCTCGATGACGACTTCGCCCGCATAGTTGAGGAACACGAACGCACCACCAGTCTCCAACTGTTCAGGCAACCATGCTTCCATGCTTTCGACAAAGGCATCGCAGGCATCGCTCGCCGCATTCGCCGCTTCTTCCAAAGCGTCGCGTTTTTCCTCGTCCTCCTCGGCGGACTCGTCGTCGTAATACGCATTGAGTGCGTCAGTCGCCGTGTCTCTTGCCTTCTGGAGCTTGGCGAACTCGCGTTCCTCCTTCTTGGTCATGTCGCGCGTGTGTGACGACTGGCGACCATATTCGCTCAATTCGCCGTAGTCCCGCTTAACTCGCGTTTCGACCCATTTCCAGCCTTCGTCGCTGATGGTCTGTGCCACCTCGATCAGACGGTCGGTGGCAAGTTGCTGCAACAGCGCGGGATCAACAATGTGCCCGCTGTTGTCGTCATCGCTGAACAAGTCTCGACGTACAAACCCACCGGCGGCCTCGTAGGCTTCGAGTGTCACGAACGCGACAAGCGGATTGTTGCGGATTTCGATTTCTTCCTTCGTGATCGCGGCGCGAAGCTGATGAGGATCGCGCAACCATGGCTGTGCGGCGTTGAACCAAAGCTTTTCTTGAAAGTCGTGGTCATCGGTCAAGGAAAGCGCAATGACCTGCTCAATGCTCATGCCGTCATCGCGGAAAACGTCCAATAGCTTGGGCGAGACGTTGGCGATTTTGAGGCGGCGTTGGACTGTCAACACTGGAACCGAGAACAGCGCAGCAATGTAGTCTACGCTCCTGCCCTCCTCGATGAGCATCCGAAACGCCATCGCCTGATCGGCTCCGTGCATCGGCTCGCGGGCGTGATTTTCGATGAGTGATGCGGCGACGGCTTCAGCCTCGGTGACGACCTTCACCGGAATCAACTCGTCCGCGCTGATCACACTGCGTTCTGCAAGCAACTGAAGTGCAGCAAGTCGACGTTGTCCTGCGCACACACAAAGCTTCGGCTTCTTGCCGCGTGCTCCCGTCATCGGATGAGCGACCAGATTTTGCAGCAGCCCTTTCGCGGCGATGCTGTCCGCGAGCCCGTCGATTCCGGTTGCGGCTTTGCGGCGCACATTTCGCGGCGAAGGGTTCAGGCGTGACAATGCGACTTGCTCGATGGCACTGTCGCCGCCAAAGGTGTTTTCGAGTCCCGTGGGCGATGTTGCTGCATCGTCAAGCTCGACATCATTTTTCTGAACGTCGATGGCGTCGTTGCGATCATCCATTTTCAAGCTCCCAGAGAATGCCAGCGACCGAGTTACGCAGAGTGGGATCGCGTTGGTCGTTGGCCGGTTAGAAACAAGGTTGATGTAGAACGGAAGGCAATCGGCGGGATGCATGATCGCCCTCCCCTCTCCGGTTCAGTCGATGGGTCCAAATCGGTCGTAGAGCGGCATGACGGACCGTTGCTCGCCGCATTCGCGGACATAGCCGTCGCGGAGCGTTATGTAGGATCGGAGTGCAGGCTTTTCACAGGCCACTTTGAGGCGATCGCTTTGTTTGGCAAGCGTTTGATGGATCATCGTTTGCACCGTGGTGGCGGTGTCCGAAACCAGTTCCGCAAGTTGGAGTCGTGATAGTTCACCCGAGCGAAATTGTTCGACGGTCGGCTTGAACAGACCGTTTCCGGCGAAGAGGTTTTCGTAACGTCGATAGATGCGGTCGATAGCGGATTGCACCGCTGCATCGCTGTGCTCGCGAACAGTAAAGATGTGGTCTACCCCGAAGCAGACCTCGTAAGCGTCCAGCCTCTGATCACCGGCTGCCGCATCATCATTCGGTCCGTCGAAATACACTTGTCGAACTCTGCTGGTGATCGCCTCGACCTGCGCGGCGTTCGGGCCA
The DNA here is from genome assembly GCF_031451435.1 of Caballeronia sp. LZ008. NCBI lineage: Bacteria > Pseudomonadati > Pseudomonadota > Betaproteobacteria > Burkholderiales > Burkholderiaceae > Caballeronia > Caballeronia sp. LZ008. The sequence continues at coordinate 31,062 of NZ_JARUXK010000005.1, forward strand.
TCGGTCCAACTCACGTAAAAGGTTGCGCCACCGCCGTGAGTCTGAGTGCGGACCGAGAACGGCACGCCCTTGAAGCACTCCGCCAACGACTGACGAATCAGCTTGGCGGTGCCAGCACAAGAAAAGTATCTTGCGGCCATGATTCGGTATCCTTATTGTGCTATCGACAATTAGAGCGGTGTCACTGTCATGTTTAACCATCTGCCGTCTTGGTACTGCAACTGGATACGAGAATCGTCGACCGTCACCGTTCGAGTATCGCCTTCGACATATGTTCGTTGGTGAGCCTCGGGAGGCGCGGGGGGAAAGCCCGCTTCGTTGGTGGGATTGGTTGTGCGGGTGGTCGTTGCGCTCATTACTACCTCCTTTGTCTGTCGTTCAGTTTCATCTGCTCTTCGGAGCCGCCTCGGGGCATGTTTTGCACGGGCCGGATTCGGTGCAAGGGCGCGCCCGGAGGCCGCAGCGAAGCGCAGCCGCAGGCGAGCATCGAACGGGTGAGGACGTGGCGAAGCGGACCCTTGTGCCGAATCCGGTTCGTGCTATGCGTCGATTAAGAGGCGGCTTTGAAGGGCAGATGAAAGCGCTTTGAACGGCAGACAAAGGATGGAGCGCGGCGACGTGTTTCCCGCACAAGCAATCCCGCGGCACAGGCACCGCCAGGTGCGTGTGCCCTATCGGCGCGGAGCGCCGCCGATCAGGGTTTCACGGCGTCGAAAGGCGACCGTCCTACAAAGCAAGTTTTGCGAAACCCTAGTTGTTCGGCAATCTAAGGCTGCATGCTCTTCGACTTGCCGCCTCGGCACGAAGGGCCCCGACGCCACTTTGGACGATGATTCAGGTTCGAAGCGAAGAAGTTTGCGAAGGCTGGGTAGATGTCTTTAACACTGTTGTTGGTGCCACATGCCCGCCCGAAACACTTTCCTACACCCATGAGTTTCGAACACAACTAACACAGTTAGGTTCGAGCCCCTGAGATCCCTTTCAAAATGAGGCTGCCTCGCAGCCCGACGATCGGCCACGTTGTATGTTTCACGTGTAACCACGTTTCACACTTAATGTGGTTTCGCGGTAAACGCGTCTGATGGCCGAGACTGCTGGCACTGAGTCTTCTGCGAAGTTGAAAGTTAACTTGCGTTTACTATCCCAGCCGTCTAAAGTCCCACTTGATTCTATCGGTTGGGTGAAAAGTTGGCTCGGCGATAGAATAATCTAAACCGATCGAAAATGGACTATGGACTTAGATCTCGCCAACCCTGGTAAGACAACACCGGAAGATCTTATCAAGCTCGCTGGGCTTTCCGACTTCATGTTGCAGAAGATTCGGGATGAGCTGCTGGAGCCTTTTCCGAGAAAGGTGCCTCCAATGATAAGTTCAGCGCGAGTGCAGGAAATGTGCGGGATCGACGTCCAGCGGATGGCCTATATGCTCAAAAAGGGCGAGCTGCCGCAAGGCAAGCAAGCTCGTCGGGGGTCTCCGCGGCAGTTTACAGTTGAAGAGGCTGTTCAATGGGTACGTGCAGAACTCGCCCCGACTCCCCGGTCGGGCCCCGGAAAAATCATCGCCGTCGCGAACTTCAAAGGTGGCGTCACTAAAACGACGATGTCGACAGTTCTCGCTCAGGGACTAGCGATGCGTCGTGGTCGGCGTGTCTGCCACATAGATCTAGACCCGCAGGGCAGCGCTACCACGCTCTATGGGATCAATCCGCATGCGGAGGTCGACGCCTCACAGACCATCATGCCTCTGATCGAGGCCTACTTGCGAGGTGATGAGTTCGATATGCGGACGTTGCCGCAAGAGACCTACTGGCCAAACTTGGATCTCATCCCGTCGTCGACCGAGCTTTTCAATGCTGAGTTCATGCTGCCTGCCCGCGCATCAGCGGGTGCCCGCGGTGAACGATTCGAAAATGTTCTCCATGCTGGAATCGAAGCTCTACGGGAAAAATACGACTACATCATCTTGGATACGGCACCGACGCTGAGCTATTTGACAATCAATGCGATTTTTGCGGCCGACGGGGTGATCGTACCCGTAGTTCCCGACGTTTTATCGTTCGCTTCGATGGTTCAGTTTTGGCACCTATTCTCGGATTTGGTAACCGGCATGGCAGCGCGCGGAGAACAGTCGCGCAAAGAGTTCGACTTTCTCGACATCCTTATTACACGGATGACACCAAAGCCCGCAGCCAAGGCAGTTCAGTCGTGGATTAGCCAACTGTACGGCAACCGGGTCATCCCAGTTGAAATTCCAGAGACTGACGTAGCGCGCAACACCAATATGCGCTTTGCAACGGTGTACGACATCTCGACGTATGAAGGGGGAGCCGAGACTCTCCGTCGGATTCGAACGCCCTGCGACCAGTTTGTCGATCGCGTCGATGATCGTGTTTCGGGTCTTTGGCAGAAAGGAGGTAGCGCATCGTGAGTATGAAAAATTTCGCCTCAAAGGCGGCGAACATACGCCTTACAGATGAAGAGGCGGACAAAGCACAGAATCGCGCTGCAACGACGCCCCGCACTGCGCCCGGTCAGCTGATGCACCTTCAAGCAAAGTCAGAGCAGCAGCAGGATGAGATTGATCGGCTTCGGAAAGAGCTGCAAGAAGCAAAGCAGATGGGCGGCACCGTTGACGTCCCTCTTTCAGAGTTGCATGAAGTCCCCGGCCGTCGCAGATATATGGCACCGGAGAAATATGCTGAGCTTCGCGACAACCTCCGCCATAACAAGCTGATTCATCCGGTGGTTGTCCTGCCGCGCGCGGAAGGTGGTTTCGAGATTATTTCCGGACACCATCGAAGCGATGCTTATCGGGAACTGGGCCGAGAAACAATTCGCTGCGTGCTGGGCGAGGCAACGGCTGAGGAAGCTGATGAAGGAGCCTTCTTCGCGAACTTGATGCAGTCGGACCTGACTGACTACGAGAAATATATTGGTCTGAAGCGATTTCAGACTGAGCATCCCGAGATGAATAGGGCGACCGTTGCCGAGCGTGTGGGTATCAGTCCGTCTCACATAAGCGCATTGCTGTCTTTCGACCGTCTTCCGCCTGATGTTCGGACAATTCTGGAAGCGAACATAGCTCTTCTTGGCGCAAATGCTGCAGCAGAGTTCGCGGTGTTGGTCGAAGCGGGCAAGAGGGATCGGGTATTAGAGGCTGTCCAACGTCTTGCCGACCGGAGGCTCGATCAGTCGCAGGCAGTGAAATTTGCTCGATCGTCCGATGCCCCGAAGAAAGCCACCCCAGCCGCATCAAGCTTCAAAATTCGCTCTGGAAAGACAACTTGGTGCGATGTCCGAAGTGCGAAGAACGTGATGCGAATCGAGTTTCAATCTGAGGAAATCGCGGATTCGGTACGTGATGCTATTCGAAAGCACCTTGAGCAACTCGCGCAGACTCAGAAACCGTAAGTCGTTGATTAACAATAACTTCGTACTACGCAGCCGTCTACCGGGATCGAAATGACGAGAAACTAGCTTAAGAAAGACAAAGGCCCGCAGCTGGAAACTGAGGGCCTTTGCGATTGCGGGCTTGGCTGGAAACCTTTGCCGCGCGACTCCCCAGCTGGAAACTGGAAAGGGACTGCAGACACCCGGAGTGTAGCGCAACAAGGTCGACAGTCAAGCGAATTCAATCCATTTTTAATGGATCGCTCGACATGTCTATCGCGCAACGCTTCGTTGCCGGCGAGGGTGAAGCACATCCCCAAGATTCGGCCGCCCTCACTGCATTTCGCTGCGACTCGACCAACCTGCCGTGGATCATTTTCCGTGCAGCGTTCCGGGCCGCGCACATCGAACAAATTCCTCCCCGGGCCCGTGCCGTCCTGTCTGCCCTCGCGCGGACCGTTGACGCCGCCAAGCCGTTTGCTGCGATCTTCGCTCGTCGTGAATTGCTCACAGGCCGTGCGCTGCAATCGATGCGCACGTTCTATCGGAGCCTCGACGATCTCGAAGTCGCGGGACTGATCGAGCGTCGCCCCCAAAGCCGCTACGTGGAAGCGGGCTTGTTTGGCCGCGCGTACCTTCATCTCACCGAACACGCGGCTGCCCTCCTTGGACTCATTGAGGCCTCACGCACGCACGAGAGCGAGGCTTCGCAAGCGCCCTCCTCGTCAGCAGTTGCTCCCGCGCAAAACTCATTTGCCGCACCGTCTGCCACCTTGGCAGACGGTGGAATATATAAGGATCTAAGCCCTTCTGTTTTTCAAAAGAGACAACCGGGCCAACTGCCTGCGGACCTTCAGCGCCTTCGCACCCTGGGTTTTTTTGATTTTTTGATTTTCAAACTCATGCGCGAAGCGCGGGATCACGGCAAGCGACTTTCCGATGTGGTGGAAGCCACCTGGGACCACCTGAAGCTCGCCAAGGCGCCGATCAGCTACCTTCGCGCCCTCCTTCGCACCCCAGTCGATTTCACCCATCTCGTACGGAGTCGGAGCGCGGATGGCGACGCCACGCAGGCGCTCAATCAGCAACGCGCCGAAGGCCAGGCCATCGCCCTTCAACACGCGGGCCGCACCTTCATTGATGCGGACAACGCTCGTCAGTTCGTCGTGGGTACCGGGGGCGATTCGCTGACGATCTTCAGCCTCACGGAGCGCGTCGGACGGCAGGCCGCCGGATGGATGCCGTCGTTCGCCGCGGCGCTTAAGTCCGGAAAACTCCGCCCCGCCACCGCCCTTGACCTGGAACGGTTTGCCCACGCGCAGCAGCAAGCGCTCGGCTACGCACCGGCCTCAGGCGTTCCGTTGAGAATGGTTAGATCCCCCGTCACGGGCGCCGTGCGTGACCATATCGCCGGACTGCGTCAGCTGCTCAGGGTGCGAGGTGCGGGAGCGTGACGAGAGCCGCGGTCCGCGTGCACCCGGGCGAGACGTCGCATGTGCTGCGGCAAGAGCGGCGGTGAGCGTTTAGCGAACGCCTTAATCGCGACTGGGTGAGGCTGAACGCGAACAAACCGAAGAGGGACTGTCGATAACGCAACTACCGATCTAACCGTCCAGCGTCTACGAACACTAATCCAACAGCACGCAGACCCTCCAAGAAAAACAGCTTGCAGCAAGCTTCGCCGACCCGGACCGGCGCGAGAAAACAGGTGAGGGTGGCAGTGGCCGCAGGGACGATCGAAACGATCGGGAAGTGAGCGCGGACGCCGCTGCTTCAAACAAGGAAAGGCGCCGTCTGTCATCGATGCGCGGGATCGTTCAACGTGCCACGCTCAGCGCGACTAGGGGACAACCGGACACGCCGACCGTGCTTAAGGATGCTTTGGACAGTCTGGCGGGACTAAATGGGTCCCCGCATCGCCGTCACGGGCGATACGGTTGAGGAAGATCAGAGAGGCGGAGGGGACGGAACTAGCGGACGAAGAGGGCGGCCGGGCGTTGCACACGCGGTGCCGGTTGACTGTCGTGAAGTGCGCGTCGGGACCCAAGCCAGGACGCGGAACGCGGTAGGACCAACGCAGGCGCGCGTTCGCCTTCGGGTTCGGCGATCGATCACGTCGGGCTGAATAGGGCGACGGACGGGCGAGGCGCCGCGCGAGCCGCTAGCGGCTGCGGGCCCGAGGTCGCTTGCCCAGTAAAAGCAGTCGGTGCGGTTTGACGCTTCTGCCGGAGGGCTGGCGGAGTGAACCCGCCTTCCCTATCGGTAGAGAGAGCTGATCCCCCGAAGTTAGACGGTCTGGTGCGCGACGGGCTACGTGTATCCCCGGCCGCAATCGCCAGAGGATGAGCGATCTTGACGCTGCCAAGCCGGCGACCCAAAAAGCGCAAAGCTCAAGAGTCGCCCTGGAGGCCAATCGCTGGCCACGTCGTCGCGACACGTTGTCATGAGCGCAGCGTTGGTTGAGTCACCCGATCAAGCATCTCAAACGGGCTCGCAACCCTCCGGGATGCGCCATTGCACGAACCGGCGCCGTCGATCAAGATAGCGTCGGCGCTTGCGAAGGCGGCGCCGTTCTCAACTTTCATGGCACAACACAACATGGCAACCGGTACGGTCAAGTGGTTCAACGATGCAAAGGGTTTTGGTTTCATCACGCCGGACGCGGGTGGTGACGATCTGTTCGCACACTTCTCGGAAATCCAGTCGAATGGCTTCAAGTCGCTCGCGGAAGGGCAGAAGGTGACCTACGACGAGAAGATGGGTCCGAAGGGCAAGCAGGCGTCGAACATCAAGCCGGCTTAGTGGTAACGGCCCCGGCGATCCAGGCGGTCGTCGGGATATGGTCTCATCAGCAGGACAGGGCGGTGGCCGGGAAGTTGTTCAATGGCTGCAGTAACCCGCCCGAGTAGCGGAATTTCCCCGGCTCTTCATGCTGATTTGCGCTTGAACCGAAATCCCGCTCAAGCCTGATAAGCGCAGTTATCGGGATAGGCCAGCCTTCCGTCGTCATTCTGTTTTGATTGCGCGCCATGGCGCAGTCGATCAAGATAGCGTCCGGCGCTTGCGAGGGCGGCGCCGTTCTCAACTTCAAGGCAAAACAACATGGCAACCGGTACGGTCAAGTGGTTCAACGATGCAAAGGGTTTTGGTTTCATCACGCCGGACGCAGGCGGTGACGATCTGTTCGCGCATTTCTCGGAAATCCAGTCGAACGGCTTTAAGTCGCTTGCAGAAGGGCAGAAGGTGAGCTTCGACGAGAAGATGGGCCCCAAGGGTAAGCAGGCAGGCAACATCAAGCCGGCCTAAGCGGTAATTGCACGCAGCGCCCCGGCGATCAAACGGTCATCGGGGCGTGGGAAGGGCAGGGTGCAGGCGCAAAGACCGCATCAGCGGGCTGAAATCACGACGTATAGCAAAACCAGCCTTGTCTGCTAATTATGATTAGCAGTGAAGCGGTTAATGGTTAAAATGGAGCGTAGCCCGATCTACACCTCACTCGATAGCGAAAATCGGTCTAGAATACGTAAAATACGTATTCAAACTGGAGTCAGCGATGCAGATCATCACGGCAACGGACCTTGCGCGCCAGACGCGCCAGATCCTCGATGCCGTCGCCCGCGACGGCGAGACGGTCATCATTGAACGCAACCACACGCCAGTCGCACGCCTCGTTCCGCCTGAAGCCGTCATGACCGCGGCGCAGGCCCTGGCCGGACTGCCGGCGATATTGACACCGCAACAGGGACAGGCCTGGACCGATGACAGTCGAGCCGATTTCGATGACGCCGTGCGGGAGCCGTGGGCGTGACCGAAGCCAGGATCGCAGCCGTGAACGCAGGCTCGAACGCGGGCGTCGTTCTTGACAGTTGTATCTGGGTCGCGCTCGCGGCCAATACGCTCAAGCGCCAGACGGTGATCGATCTGGCCGGCGAGGCGCCCGTCTTCATTTCCGTGATCTCGCTCGGCGAACTCGGCTTCGGCGTGCACGCGTGCGCGGACCCGGTCGAGCGGGCAGGGCGCGCGGCGTATCTCCAACAACTCGAGCGGCGGCCGATTCTCGACGTGTCACGGCACACCGCCGCGGCCTTTGGCGTACTCGCCGCTGCGGTCAAACAGTCGGGCCGTTCGCCACGGCCCCGCTACAACGACCTGTGGCTCGCCGCGCAAGCCATCGAACACGGCTACGCGCTGATGACCTTGAATGGCGCCGACTTCGCTGACCTGCCGGGGCTGCGCCTCGTCGTTCCGGGGTAAGACCGTGGCACCGAGCGCATCCATTATGACGCCACCGCCCATAGTCAAATGGTCACCGAGACCGGCCGAGCATCACTTGCCGGCATCGGCCCGAGTGTGGGTGCGTTCGGTCCCGCTGCAGGCCGGCGCCATCGGTAGCCGGCCGGAATGCCATGCCGTGGTCCAACGGATTCCGTCGCATGCCGCCCGCGGGCCGAAGTATGCGCCGCTGTCCGTGCCACTTATCCTGCACCTGCGCGCACACGGCTACGGCGTAAAGTACCGGCGGCGACAAGAAGACAGACAAGACACGCTCCCGTATCGGCTCACTGTCGGCTCCCGCAAAGGCTTACCGCATCGAGCCACGCGTTGGAACGCGTTCGGATGCGCGGCTTCGTACGGGAGGGCGTATCGCCATGGCTAATCAACCGCAACAGCTGACCCTGCCGCCGCCGCGCACCTATACGCGCACCGACTTCACGGCGCTGCGGGCGTTTGTGCAGCGCTTGCCGGTCGCGACCATCGCGCGGCTGTACTACGACCCGGAACGTTCGCCGCATGCGGCCAGTGCCGACGCGATGGGACGGTTTTTGGGCACGATGCGCGATGACCTGGTCCATCTTGCCTTGTTGCATGGCTCGTCGGTGCTGGCCGATCACCTGAAGGCGTCGATCAAACAGCACGGCAGCGCGAAGCTCTCCGCGATGACCTTGCGCATGGTCGAACAGGCGTCGACGCTGGCGGCGGCCGTCCCACTCTTGACGCACCCGGTGCACCTGTGGTTTCGGCCGCTGATCGCGCAGCGCCTGAACGGGGAGGGCATCGCCACGCTCGGCGCGTTAATCGACTACTGCAATGCGCGCGGCGGCAGCTGGTGGCGCGCGGTGCCGCGCATCGGCGCGTTGCGCGCGCGGACGATCGTCGCGTGGCTGCGGCGGCATGAAACGACGCTCGGCATGAAAGTCGCCGACGACGTCGACACCGCGTCCTTGGTGCCAGCGCAGACGGCGGTAAAGGGCGAAGCGAAGAGTGAAGTGCAGGACGGCGGGCAGGGTGTCGATCGCGTCGTCGTGATCGGTGGCAATCCGAGCGAGCCGCGGCTGGCACCCTTCGAGCATCTCGCTGTGCCGGCGGAGTTATCCGGTGGAGAGGGGAACCACCGCGGGTTGAACCGCGCATCGGCATTTGCTTTCATTCGCGCCGAGCACGATCTCGCGGCGGTGCATGCCTATCTACACCGCTATCGAGATCGGCCCACGACCTTGCGCGCCTATACGCGCGAACTCGAGCGACTGATCTTGTGGAGCGTGGTGGTCCGACATCGAGCGCTGTCGTCGCTGACCGTCGAGGACTGCGAGGCGTACAAGGACTTTTTAAAGGCGCCGTTGACGTCTTTCACGGGACCCAAGCGACCTCGGACGAGCAACCGCTGGCGCCCGTTCGTCCCCGAGGGCCTATCGGTGGATAGTCAAGCGTATGCGGTGCGGGTGTTGCGCGCGGCCTTTGCGTGGTTGGTCGAGGTGCGCTACCTCGCGGGTAATCCGTGGAGCGCCGTGCACGAACCGGCAACCGTCACGCGTGAGTTGTCGGTACAAGTGCACCGGGCGCTGCCTGCAAAACTCTGGGCGCAGGTGCGCGCAGCGCTCGACGCGCGCTGCGACAGCTTGATTGGCGCAGCGCCTGACGCGGAGAACGAGGCGCGGCAGTGGCGCGCCGCACGCGCGGCCATTTTGCTGATGGGCGACTCCGGACTGCGGCGGGCGGAAGCCGCGCTCGCGCGTCGGGAGGACTTGCGCATTGCCGAGACATCCGACGAGCAGCGATCGGTGCATCGCAACGCGGCGGGTTCGACACCGCAACCGGCGCCGGGATCGACGCTGATGAGCGCGACTGAATCCGGCCGCGGCAAGTCGGCGATGTGGACGCTGAGCATCGTCGGCAAGCGCCGCAAGCAGCGCACCGTGCCGGTGAGTGGCGCGACCATCGCCGCGCTACGCGCGCATTGGGACGACCGTGACCGCGACTTCGACGCCCCGCGAGCACAGGGGCCGCTGATTGCACCGCAGTGGATTCCGGCCACGCGTGCCGCGCTCGAGCGGCACGACGCCGATGCGGATGACGCGCCCTATACCGTCGATGCACTGGGCCGCCTGGTTCGAACGGCTGTGCAACGCCTGAGTGCGCACACGGCCGCGCTGGCCGACTTCAGCACGGACGATCTGGTGCAACTGGCCAATACCTCGGCGCATGCTTTCCGACACACGTTCGGCACGCGTGCGGTCGCGCGCGAGATGCCCACCGATGTCGTGCAGGCGATTCTCGGCCACGCGTCGCTGCAGACGACGTCGATCTACGTGCGGGCGGAGCGGCGGCGCATGCTCGAGGCCGCAGCGCGCTACTACGCCGACGAGGAGGCCCAGCAGTGACCTCCGTGCGCATGCGCGACGGCTCGGGTGAGGGAGGGGTGCAAGGCGTGGCGCTTTGCAGCGGATGTCGTCGACAGACCCGGCTTCTTAACGGGTCATGAGCAACGCCAGGCGTCATCTGCTCGCCACAGGTGCGATGCGTGGCGCGATCGGGGCAGGCATCGGTAGATACCACAAGGCGCTCCGTGATCTCGACTGCGTGCCGCGCGCGACACAAAATGCGTGAGGGATGATCCCGCTCCTTCATCATGGCGACGGCGACCGTTTCCGAACAGTCGCACGAACGTGCTCCGGCAAGGGGGAGGGTCGATCGCTTCGCATGAAGCGCTGAAGCCGCTCCGTGGCGGCCGTCAGGTCGCGCAACCGGATGGTGGCAAGCTGCTGATCGTGCAATTGGAGGACGCGCTTGAGTTAGCGCGGCGGTCTGCGCATCGATGAGCCAGCGGCGCTCAGCTTCCACGCACGACAGCGCAGCGCTCAAGCCGAGCTCCGCGCGAGCGCTGTGCCGAGTGACTTGGCAGATACCCCCTACACTGTTATCCACAGATTCCGTTGAAAACCTTGTGTATAAGTGGTGCTGGTAACGCCTCTAAGTTGCTGGGGTCGTGAGCTTTGTGGCGCGGCTTCGTGTGACCGACTCGCGCCATCACTTCACCAACGGCCGTGTGATCGTCGGTTGATGAGCGGCCGGCGCGCCATGAGCCGCATTGGAGATCAGCTCGCCCAGACCATGTCTAACCTGGATTCGATCGCGGCAACATGACGAAAGGCTCACGGCGGCACTGATCGTCCCGCCATGCTGTTGTCACGACAAGCGCAGACAGCACAACATTGAACCTGTGGGCCCTACCTCCGTCCCTGGGCCTCCCGTCAAAAGAATGCCCGCTGAGAGCGGGCGAAGCACCACGGGGAATGGCAATCAACGACCAATTGCTGTACCGACGAGATAAATTGGACGGAGCCCTACAATACCCTTCGCGCAAGGGACATCATGAAAGCATTCTGCCCGGAAACGCTGGAACAGCTTGCCGACCGGTGGACCGTTTTAATGAACCAGCTAAACCGACATGGCGGCCCATATCCCGACCGGTTCTTTGTCGAAATCGCTGAATTCATCCAACACACCCGGCACCTCATCAACTCCGATCCGTTCGAGCACGAGGTGCTGCAGACGGCAAGCCGGCTCCTAGAAGCGGGCAATCTCAAAATGGCGCTGTTCCGGCTGCATGAAGTGATCGAGGCAAGGATAGAAGGCCGATTGTTCTGAGGACAAAAAGGCCGGCCGAAGCCGGCATGGAAACTCGCAGACCGATGAGGGTGCCACTTACCCAAGCCGTGGCTGAGTCGATCCATCCAACGTCTTTGCTCACGGCGCCGGTGCGGGCGCATCCTCATTGCGGTCAGCCGCACCATCAGCGGCGTCCTTCACGTCTTCCTTGAGATCGCCGACTTCTTTCCGGGTCTCGCCGGCGATTTGCTGGGCATCACCTTTCGCTTCCTGAGCCGGGTCGTTGGTCACTTTTCCGACGCCTTCATTGATCTTGCCTTTCACCTTTTCGCCTACACCCTTCACTTGGTCTTCGTTCATCGTGTTGTCCCTAAAAATGCCTCTCGGCGGTAGCCCACATATCGGTACGCAAGGAAGGTGCCGGCTTCATCGAGCCGGCTAGAATTGACGACAAGGGAGGTTGGAATGGCCGAAGCTGCGGAAATCAAGGTCGAACGCCAACCCGGCGGGTGGGATATGGATTGCCGACATGTTGGCGCCGGGTAGCGACGCCGCGAAGACTATTGGTCAATTACCTGAAGCTTTTGAAAACCAGGAGGCAGCGCTCGCCGATGCGGCAAGGCCATGCGTGCGCTTGGCGTGACGACGATCGACGACAGTGGAACCGCTTAGATCGGTATGCGCGTTGCCCAACCAACGAAAGCCGACGAACGCTTAACCTTACCGCCATGCAACCCGCCGGTGGTAGGGGATAAACAAAGCTCCGGCTTTTTAACCGAGACGAGCGATGCCACGCATCAGCAACAGGTCGCCCACCCCTCAAGAGAATGCCGGCGCGTCCAGTCTGAGTTCCGAAGAACTGCCCTTTCCCAAGCCACACATCTCGGTCCAAAGTCCGATGAAGGTCTCCCCGTTACGCGATCGAGGATTGGAGAGCCGGCAATCCCGGCTATTTGATATCGGAATGATCGGCGCACTCACCGCCGGCGTCGTCATCATAATGGCTGCGATCGCGGTCGCTATGCAACTGCTCTGAAAGGCTGTCATCGGCTGCGAAGCGGCCCTCATTCAGGATTTTGTCGCACGTCCAGTCGTACGCGCTGTCTTTGCGGTTTCGCCGTTCCCATCAAGCACGGCTACCGCTCGTTTCGCGGGCAGCGTCGTTCGAAGTCGCCCGTACGCCAACCGTCTGGACCCTGACCCGCGTCGGCAAACGGCGCAAGCAGCGGGCGCAAGCAGCGATGCCGGCGAGCGCCGCCGCTCTTGACGCGCTGCGCGCCCATTGGGCAGACCGCGATCGCGACTTCGATGTCCAGTCAACCGGCCTGCTTAGTTGCACGGAGTTGGATCCCCGCCACCGACACGGCGCAGAAGCGCCATGCCGCACAAGCTGACGGCGCCCCGTATACACCCGACGCATTGGGCCGGCTGGTGCGCATGGCCGTGCAGCGTCTGGTGCTCGACCTGCGATCGGACGCGGCAGCGCTTGCCGAAATCAGCACCGAAGCGCTGGTCCAACTGTTCAACACTTCGGCGCATGCGTTTCGCCGCACGTTCGGCATGCGCGCCGTCGCGCGCGAGATGCCGACCGACGTGGTTCAGGCCATCCTGGGTCATGCTCCCTCCAGAGAACCTCTATCTATGTGAAGGCCGAAAAGCGACGTATGCTGGAAGCATCCGCCCGATACTACGCGGACGTCGATCTCGGGCCGCTCGGGCACCGGTACATCGACGTTTTCTGTGGCTCGTCGGCGCTCGCATACGAAGGGGGACACCTTACGGATCGTCATGCCGAGTGCCGACCAAGGCGTCGTATTCACTGGGCTCAGCGGCAGCGATGGCCCGCATCATGGCATCCAGTCCCGTGCGGTTGGCCAGTTCTCGCGCGAGAACGCGAGCGGTGCGAACCGTGACACACGCGACACGAACGGTGTTCGCGCTGTCGATGCGGGAGCCGCCCGATCGCCGTCAGCTCGCCTAGCGCGCGACGCTTCGGCCAGGAAGTCCTGGTTAGCTGAGATCGCCGAAAAGGACGGGCGTTTATCAGGAGCGTTCATCTCGTTTCAGAGGAGCCAGTATCCAGATGCTGACGCCAGAAGGCGCTGACGACGCCGAAATCATCGTAAGGCCCGGCGCCCATGGAGGCTGGCAAGTCGAGGTGCCGACAGTGGGAGGCCTCTGCATTACGGTCGTCAAAAGCGAGCAAGAAGCGCTGGCATGCGCGCGTGCACTGCGCCCTCGCGCCGACGTCCGCATTCTTCCCGCGGCAGAGTCCGCTGACTCTTTGCACAGTGATCTCCGCCGCGACTGACCGTCAGACGAGCGCAACCGAAGCATGTCGCTCGCCGCATTGGCGTATGTCCGTTCCGGCGTGGAAGACAGTGAACACCGACGACCGAGCCGAGGTCACATGCCTCAGTGATGGCCCCTCTGCAGGCGCGGCGAAACGCACGGTTAGCAGCATTCGAGACGGACGCCAAGTTGTACGTCAGGCGTCTGACGGCAATCGAGCGTGTTAGATCGTTCGCGGGTGGCTGCGAGACAACCTGTCCGCCTACTTGTAATCCGCTATCGATAGCGCAGTTATGACCATCATCGCACTGATACGAGACGAAGATCGCCTGAGTCAGGCGAGCGCTGCACGAACGCTCATCTCGTTCGACTTGGAGGTCCTCGAAGAAGATATTTACATGGGCGACGCTTCCCCGACGAGACCTGCGTCTGAGCGGCCTGTGTTGCAAGAAGTGATCGGCAGGCTATGGCGGCACGATCTGCTGGTGGTTTTCGATCTCGTGGCACTGGGCAACAGCCCTACCGACGTTTTATCCACTTTACGGGAGATCAAGAACAAAGGCGCGTCAGTCGCTTGCATCTGCACGGCGACGGAGGGGTTTGCCGTGGTGGGGGACGATGTTCTCATCCCGACCCTCGGCCTGGTAGCGGAACTCGATAGCAAAGTCCGGCAAATGAGAGCGTGTGAAGCCGCTCAAATCATGAAGCAACACGGCGCAAGGATCGGCCGTCCCGCCAGCCTCGACGCGGAGAGCCGACGTCGCGTGCTGGATGCGCTCGCTGCGGGTAGAACCGTCGCCGAGGTGGCCAGAGCCATGAGCACATCGCGCCAGACCATTATGCGAATTCGCAGATCTCGGGACTCGGGCTAACGTGCTTACGGTCTCGGTCTTGTCGCTGATGGGTTCTCGCGCCTCAAGGGAAACGAATGTTGTCTCATTCCCCGCCGAGCGTACGGTGTTCGTATGCATGCCCTTCATCGCTTCTGTTAGAGGCCATCGAATCTCAGATAGCCGAACGCGAGGCGGAGCTCGTCAAGCTCAGCTTTCGGCTCGGTCGCGGTCCGCTTTCGTTAGACGATTTAACTGATCAAAAGCAAGAAAGTCATGCCGGTACTAGCCAGAGGCAGCCAGAGGCGCAAGCCGCGGCGCATTTTACCAGCCGCCCTCGCACTCGCGGCGCCAAGTCCGAACCTTGCGCTTGTTCGTGGCAGTAGTAGCGCGTCGGGGCATGCGGCCTTCTCGACCGCTCAAGTTGACGCGCTCCGCAACTCCGTCGCGCTGGCAGGCGTTTTCGATGCTTCGTGGGACGTTACGTTTCCCGGAGAAGACGTCCGTCGTGAGCCGTGTCAAAGGCTGGCCACCGCGTGCCTTAAACGCTTCAGCACCTATCGATGTGCGCCGATGGCCGCGGGCGTCGCGTTCTACTCGGCGTTTTCACTGGCACCGACACTCGTGACGGTGATAGCCGCGCAGGCCTCGTGCTTGGTTCACGGTCGCTTTGCAGTTGCTCTGAACGGCTGACTCCGCCGCGGTGCGACCGTCACTCCGGATTGCCGCCGGTGGCAGCGCGCGGAGTGCGTTTCTGACGGCTGTTTGCTGTTGCGTCTGATCGGTGAAGCGCGCACCGGGGGAGCTGAGTTTCCGCGATACGCACGCCGGCAGTAGACCATGCCTTGGATTCGAGAGCGGTGGAGAATTTCAAGCATGCTTTTTTGGCGTATCACTGCACAATCCGTCCGGCGTCGCCGACTTTCGACGACCACATTCGCGTCATCTCAATCGCCACGTCTCAAATGTGCCGGGCGCGATGCATACTGTCCGTATAGCATCTGCGGCGCGGCTCGTCCGGATGGTTGCCACGGCGCCCAGCACCTGACGGGCCATAGTGGAGCATTGAATGGCGGAGAATTCTCATGACTGATTTAAGGAGCGAGCTTCTGGATCTGCTTCAGAAAGCTTACGCATTAGCATCCGGGCAAGAAAAATGTCTCAGGCGAATTCAGGACGCTCTTGCAGTCGATCTTTTGCCGGCCAGCGCGATCGACACATTCTTGACTCAAACCATTGACGAGCAGCAGTCGCTCCGCGAGTGCCTGCGACGAATTTGCGATGATGCAGAAGCCTCGCGAACGGAAAATTCAGTTTTGGCGGATATGCGGTATGGGCGCGAGGCAAATCCAATGCAAGAGGTGCGTCGCGATTTGGTGGATGTTGGCGAGTTTATTCACGAAGGGGTCGACGTTTATCGCGCGATCGCCGCCGCTTCCGAGGCCAGCGGCTTCTTCGAAACGAAGCTCGTCTGCGAGCGCATCCTCTCGCAGAAAGGCTCCATGGCGTTGTGGTGGTCGGCGCATGCGCCTTCGTAGATGCCCGTTGCTTGCGCGCAAGAGGCAGCCAGTGAGCCGAGACAACGGCGTCAGCACATTGCGGGTGCAGCGGCGCGGATCGGAGTGTTGCCCGGGATCGCGCCGCATGAGACAGCGTTCGGCATGGGCGTCGCCCTCGGTCGCTAGTTTGCTTTGCTAGTTGGATGGTCCCTGTTTCGCGCGAGTCTCGCGCAATGAGTCCGGCTGCCAAGCTATCCCGCTGACATCGATTTCAGATAGCTCGTCAGCGCAGGCAGCTCGAGTGACGCGACCCTAGGCAGTGATTGTATTGTACTCATCGCGACGTAAGCCTGCGGACGAACATGCCCGCTTGCGCTTGCTTGGTCTGCGATCGCGGCTCATACTCGGCGGCATGCGGACGGAACTTCAAGGTGGACGCCGCCGAGCATACGAGTTCCACCGCGCGCATATTTTCAAGGGCGCGTAGGGTGAGGCACTCGAGCATGCGTGTAACAAGCCGCGGTGTCGCACACCGACCCCGAACGCCTCATGCCTATGAAGAATGGCTCGGTGAGTGCTTAGAAGACACAGCAACTGACAAGTGGCGTCGTCGGTTTTCGACTGGGACACAACAGTATGGGCCAGGGTAGGAACTTGCAACGCCGCTTCGATTCGCTATTTCAGCAACAGCCGGACCCGTGGAGTTATACGACGAGTTGGTACGAGCGCCGAAAGCGCGAAGTCACGCTTGCAGTTCTGCCTAAACAGCGATACGCATATGGGTTTGAGCCTGGCTGCGCGATCGGAGTGCTTACGCTTGGACTTGCTGGACGCTGCGAGCACCTTCTCAGCGGCGATGTATCGGCGGTCGCCGTGTCAATGGCGCGTGCTCGGACGGCTCATCTCAGCAATGTGCAGGTCGAACTGCTGGAAGTACCACAGCAATGGCCCGATGGCACATTCGACCTGATCGTGTTGAGTGAGTTTCTTTGCTTCGTCTGTGACGATGGGATTAGAGAGATCGCCAGCAAAGCAAAGGCACATCTTCGGCGAAGTGGAACTGTCGTAGCGTGCCACTGGCGTTATTCCATGGACCCCGACGAAGGTGAGCGATCTGGTGACCACGTGCACGGCGTCTTCGACAATGCTCTTCAGTTGCCTCGTACAGTTCGGCATGAGGAAGCAGACTTCCTGCTTGAAGTCTGGACGCACGACGGTCGGTCAGTGGCATCGCTTGACAACGTCTGCGTCTTATCGAGTCGGACTTGATTGGAACGTTGCAAAAAGTTGTCTCGCGAAACCGGCGCTTTCGCGCAGAACACACAAACGCTCCGTCACCAGCGATGCAGCGCGGCAGGGACCGAACCAGGCGGCCGGCAGCGCCTCCAGCGGGGCGAGCGGCCCGGGGGCGCCACACTTATGCAGAAACGCGAAAAACGATTGTCGCCGAACGGCGCTTCAGGCGCCGACACGACCGGAAAGACGACCGACTAGATAGCGTCAAGCAGCATGGCCGGTCGTGTTGCCTCACCGGATCATGTTACTCCCGGGTAGTTGTCATTCCGATGTTTTGCGATGAAGACTGGTGCCGCGTAGCGGTGCCAGACTTCATCGCGTCCGTGTCGCCGAGTATCTGGATGACCATTTCTCTGCACGGTTCGATCGCCATGCCTTCACCGGTGAACGGGGCGCGCGGCGCGTGTGCCCATTGCATATCGCCGGCTGCCTCTTATCCGTGTCCATGTTTGGTAGGAAGTTATGCGCTCTCGGGAGATGCTTGCTGCTACCGGTTCAGCCGGTGCGAGAAGCAGCCGGTTTCGCGCAGGTGCCGACGCTGTCGATAGTAGGTCGAAGCGTCGGCCTTGCGCGCTATACCTGATCTGCCTTGCCCGCACCGAGATCGGCACCGGTCGTCGGATCCGCCGACGGATCTGACGCAGTCCGCGATGCCATCGCCTGCAGCACCTGCACGTCCGCTTCGGTGACGCTGACGGTCGCGGTGCCGTCGCCGCCATCGACGGCTGGTTGCGGATCTTCGACGAACTGCCAGTCGCCGCCTTCGTTCCACGGCCCGCGCGCGTCATCGCCCTTCGACATGTTGAAATAGACGCTCGTGAACTCTGGCACTCCTGGCAGCTTGCCTTGCGGAAAATTCGGCTGGATCGAGTGCAGCGCCTTTTCGAACGACTTCTGATGCGCGATTTCGCGCGTCATCAAAAAGCCGAGCGCCTCCTTGATGCCAGCATCTTCCGTCACGTTGATAAGCCGCTCATAGACGATCTTGGCGCGCGCTTCGGCTGCGATGTTCGAGCGCAGATCGGCGGTGGGCTCGCCGATCGTGTCGATGTACGCGGCGGTCCACGGCACGCCGGCGGAGTTCGTCAGCGGCGAGCCCGCGCCGTACAGGACCTGCGTGACGTGCGAATCATTGCCGGCGCCGGTCAGCGAACGATACAACTCCGCTTCCTGCTCGACGGCTTCTGCAAGCTGACCCTTTGCGCCCTTGTTCAGCATCGCCACGATGGAACCGATGATCTCCAGATGGCTCAGTTCTTCCGTCGCGATATCGAACAGCAGATCCTTGCGACCCGGATCATCCTCGCTGACGGCTTGCGTGAAGTAGCGCATGGCGGCGGCGAGCTCGCCCTGCGGCCCGCCGAACTGCTCCAACATGAGATTGGCGAGACCCGGGTTCGGCGCGCCCACGCGCACGGTGTATTGCAGGCGTTTGTTATGGACGAACATTTGAACGACTCCTTTTGAGGGAGCGGAAGTACCTTCACGGACTCCGCGTGAATCGTCGAAGGGGGAATGTCTTGCTCGCAGCGGCCAAGAGGATCGCGGATGCGTCGCTTACGGTCGTGATGCTGCGGTCTCAGCGCGTCGGAATCGCGCTGGCGTGTGGCGGAAAACGCCGCGTTAGGATCAGGCCGCACGCACCGACCAGAACAGGAACGCAACACTTATGCCGCGCCAGGGAAGCGTAGCGATGCATCGCCTACTTCTTGGCTTCCTGCCCGCTCGCTGACCGATCGAGGTATTCGACGGAGATCGACGGAATGTGCTCGAGCAGCCACTGCGCCATGGCCTGTTCCTGCGGCAGGATGCGCTCGCACGCCACACGCGTCGCTTCATCGCCGCAACGCTTAGCCGCGGCGATCAGCGACGTGTACGAGGCGATCTCGAGATTCTCGAAGACGTAGCTCATGATCGCGCCTTTCACGACCTCGTCAGTCATCGTCATGCCGCCGACGGCTTGCGCGAAAGCCATCATCTTCGCGGCGAGATCCTTGACTGTCGATGTGGATCCGCCGAGCCGCTCGATGCATTCGGCCACGATTTTTTGCTGACCAAGCGTCTCCTTGAGATGCTGCTCGATGCGTGCCTTGAGTTGCGGGTAATGTTCGAGGCGTCCGGACTGCGCGCGCAACATCTGCTCGGCCTGTTGCTCCATGGCGTGCGCATCGCGCAGCCAGTCCAGAAGGTGTTCCTGAGGCTCAGTCATTTCATGCTCCTGTGTGCGTATATGTCGAAGGATTAGCGCAAAGCGATATATCTCGACACGCAGTTTCGACCCGCAATCGACATGCCACTTAACCGCCCGGGTCGGGCGCGTCTCACGCGGTCGGCAGAGCAGGAACCGATCCGCAAGAGTGGCGTGCCGCTGCGAGGATCCTGCGCCAGGGAGATGATGCTTCCTTCGAATGATCGGCGTCTGGGACTGCGTTTCGTCGCCGGCTTGAAGCCGGTTGAACGCGTCGGTGGACCTCGGGCATTGTCGACGCTACGCACGGGCGGCCGATTGACCCGCCTGTGACAACGGCCTCAGCGCGACGGCATCAGCGTTCCGACGACATGAGCGGCGGACAGCGCGTCGGCCGATGCGGTACGACCTCGCGCCGAAGGCGCAGTACACCATTGCACCCGCTCCCCGTTTCCGTGGTTGCCACTCCGACGCCAGGCTGCGCGGCACGTGCCATGCTGGATAACGTAACCCCAGCCGTAGAGGTGGTAGATGCAACACCCCGTCTATTTTGTCTTTGGCGAGCATTCGATGCGGGCCTACGTAGCGTGTTACCCGCGTCCCATCAATAACGTAACGCGTTGGTCGTCACGGTGGGTCCTTTGTCGGCGGCAAGGCAACATCACTGAACTGATTGCCCATGGGAGCGACGAAATTTGGTTTATGAAAGCGGCGGAGGCAGCTCGTCACGGCGAACGGTGTGCCGTTCAAAAGCTGCGCATGCTGTTGTGGGCTTGAGGTCGTCCTGTCGAGGAGTCGAGCGCTATCGGGGTGCCGTGAGCGAGGAATCGACCGGATAGGCTGCATTTCGCACAGGACGTGCCAAGCATCGCGATCAGAGGCGAGCAGCACGGCCGCAAAAACCAGACGTCGATGACGCGGGTTGTTTCACGCCGCATCTGCTGAACCATGTTAGGCCCCGCGATGCGCAGGGCGGGCGGCGGCGGACGACCTGGACGCAAACCACCATCCTGTCGGTACCATATCTGGTAGAAAGGCCCCTAGTCAATTCGTGACTGGACATGCCTGCAACCCATTCAATTCAATAAACTGAGCAGAACTTAAAACACCGTTGCGAAATTTACGAATGAAAGTTCGAACCAACACTGTTCCGTCAAGCCAGCAGACCCGCTCGTGCGCAGTAACCTGGATAAGCGTAGCCGGGGCTCTCCTCGACGCTTTGCAAAGCGCCGTGGCGGCGCTCGCTGCCCATAACGCTGCGTCGTCGTCAGCATGAGATTGCCTCAACAAAGGTTGTCTAGCCAACAGAGTCATGGAAAAAGATCAGGAAGACGTCGCTCAGGGCGGCGCCGGTTCGCTCTCAGCACTTCAGGATGCCCAAGCACGTCCCCTGGTCGTTGGCATAGGAGGTTCCGCCGGTGGCCTGCAAGCAGCGATGTCGCTGCTTGAAACGCTTGGCGCCGACGTTCCCGTGGCCATTGTGGTGGTGCTTCACCTTGCGCCCGACCATGAAAGCAGCGCGGCCGAGATATTGCAGCGCGTCACGCCGCTGACCGTCAGCCAAGTGCGCGCGAGGACGCTGCTGGAACCCGGTCATGTGTACGTGATCGCGCCCGCAACGAACCTCATTACCGATGACGGGCATGTGCAACCCGGTGAGGGAAGCCGTAAAAGGCCCTCGTCAGTCATCGACCTTTTCTTTCGAACCTTAGGCGAAGTGCATCAGGAAAGTGCCGTAGGCATCGTCCTGTCCGGGACGGGCCGAGACGGGTCGCTCGGCCTTGCGCACATCAAGGAGCGCGGCGGCCTCACGATTGCGCAAACGCCCGATGATGCTGAGCACGGCGAGATGCCCCGGGCGGCGATAGCAACAGGATCGGTTGACTTGGTTTTGACTGCCGACGAGATCGGTCGGCGATTAATCCACCTTGCGAAATCCCCGCGCGCACGCTTATCGGAATCTGAGGCTACGGTGCCGTCCGACCTGGGTGCAGAGAGCGGGTCAGACGATGACAAGTCCGCTGAAAAGGCGTTGCACGACATTCTTGCGGCGCTTCGCGTACGCACGCGGCACGACTTTCGACATTACAAACGCGCCACGGTGCGACGTCGCGTCGAGCGTAGGGTCCGGGTGAACCGACTCGCTAGCATTGCGGAGTACCGCGACTTCGTACGGAGCGATCCGGCTGAACCGGGCCCTCTGCTCGCTGATATGCTGATCAGCATGACCAGTTTCTTTCGCGACCCGAAGGCGTTTGACGCCCTGCAGGACGAGATTATCCCGTGTCTGATGGACAACGTAGAAGCGGGCGAAGAGGCGCGCGTCTGGATACCCGCTTGCGCCTCTGGAGAGGAAAGCTATTCGATCGCCATCCTTATTCAAGAATATGCGGACCGGATGCCGCAGCCTCCAAGGGTGCAGATTTTCGCATCCGATATCAATGAAGCGGCGCTCGAGATTGCGCGGGCAGGCGTCTATCCAACGAACGTATCTGCCGATATCACCGAGTCACGGCTACTCGGATACTTCGAGAAAGAAGAAGGTCATCGGTACCGCGTGCGCCCCAGCGTACGCGAAATGATCGTCTTCGCAAAACATAACGTATTGAGCGACCCGCCTTTTTCAAGGCTCGATCTCGTGTGTTGCCGCAACTTAATGATCTATCTTGACCGCACCGCCCAGGCGGTGGTTCTCGACATGTTCGCCTATGCGTTGAAGCCGGGCGGCTATCTGTTCCTCAGCAATGCGGAATCGATCGACATCATGAGCACGGCGTTCGAGACGATAAGCAAACAGCACCGAATTTACCCGTCGAACGAAGAGCTGCAGGCGATTAACGAAGAGCTGCGTTCGGCCAAGGAAGAGCTCGAGACAAGTAAAGAAGAACTGCAGTCCGCGAACGAGGAGCTGACAACGGTCAACTTTGAATTGCGCATGAAGGTCGACGAGGCCGGCCGCCACAACGACGATTTGCGCAATTTGATGGAGGCTTCGGACCTCGCAACCGTATTCGTTGACCCCGGGATGCGAGTCAAACGGTTCACTCCACGAGCGAGCAGATTGTTTGCGGCTACGAGGTGACGCCGGGCTCAGCGCTCGGGCGAGAATTCCATCGCAGTTGATGGACATCGGTACGCCGTCCGGTCCACGGGGCGAGCCCGCACCGCGCAGCTTCGGTACGCCTCATGCCAAGCCGCTCGAGGCGCTGCACGATCGTGCTCTGGCTGCCGCGTCGCCACCGAGCGTGCTTATCAATGCCGATTACGATATCGAACGGGTCTCTCCTGGCGCAAGTCGATTCATCGTCTTCGGTGAAGGCGTGCCAACGCGCAATTTATTGAATAACGTAGCGCCTGACATCCGGCTGGAGGTGAGCGCCGCGTTGTACCGCGCCAGTGCATCGCAGCAGCGTGTAAAAACCGTCTTCAGGCGCAGTGACGAAGACGGCACGGCCGCCGGACCGGTCATGACCCTTACCGTCAGCCCTGCAAAGGCGGCCGACGGGGAGTCGATGTATTGGCTTGTGCTCTTTGACCAACCGCTTCAAAGCGGTGCAGCTCTACCCGAGGCAAGCGGCAGCGACATCACCGCCTACGGGTCGGCAATGCAGCGCCTCGAAGACGAGAACCGGTCGTTGAAGTCGCATTTGCAGGACACGCTCGATCACTCCGCCATATCCAATGAAGAACTCAAAGCGTCGAACGAAGAGCTACAGGCGATTAACGAAGAGCTGCGTTCGGCCAAGGAAGAGCTCGAGACAAGTAAAGAGAACTACAGTCCGCGAACGAGGAGCTGACAACGGTCAACTTTGAATTGCGCATGAAGGTCGACGAGGCCGGCCGCCACAACGATGATTTGCGCAACCTGATGGAGGCTTCGGACCTCGCAACCGTATTCGTTGACCCCGGGATGCGAGTCAAACGGTTCACTCCACGAGCGAGCAGATTGTTTGCTCTTATTCCATCCGATGTCGGTCGTCCACTCATGGATGTCAAGAGTCGGCTGCGCTACGACGAAATCGTTGAGGACGCGACTGCCGCATTCAAGCAGTTGGTGCCCATTGAACGCGGCGTCACGAGCGTCGACGACGAGCATTACCTCGCACGCATCCAACCGTATCGCACGAGCCAGGACAAGATCGGGGGTGCGGTATTGACATTCATCGACGTTACCGAGCTGCGCGAGGCGGAAAACGCCGTTCGGCGCACCGAAGAGCGATTGCGAGATGCCATCGCGTCGAGCAGAGACTTTGCCGTTATGAGCACCGATATTCGCGGCGTTATCACTACTTGGAACGAAGGCGCAACGACGATATTCGGCTATCGACCGGAGGACATCCTGGGAAGATCGATCGACGTGCTCTTCACGCCGGAGGATCGGAGCCGGGGCGTCCCTGAAGAGGAACGCGGTGCCGCTGTGCGAGAAGGCCGCGCCTCGGATGAACGCTGGCACCTTCGCGAGGACGGAACGAGGTTCTTCTGTAGCGGCGTCATGACGCCATTGAACACGGGCGACGGCGCGGGATTCGTCAAAATTGCGCGAGATGTTTCCCAAGCGAAGCGGCGGGAATCGCAACAGGACGCGGATTTAATTAAAGAGCGGCGCTCTACGGCCGAAGTCAAGGCCGGCGCGGATCTGAAGGACCGTTTTCTCGCAGAGATGGCACATGAACTTAAGCAGCCGCTGAATTTAATTCAGGTTAATGCAGAGCTGTTAGTCCGCTTGCCGGAAACGAGGCATTCTGCTGCCGTTCAGCGCATCGGCGCAACAGTCATGCGGGCGGTATCCACTTAAGAAACAATCGTCAACGATCTGCTTGATTTCTCTCGGGTGCAGACTGGAAAGCTGCGACTGCGTCGCGAACCAACGGATGTCGTGGAAATTGTCCGGGCTTTAGCGAAGCGATGGCGCCGGACGTTGCGTGCAAAGAAATCACGCTGCAAGTGCAGGCTCCTGACACGGTCGTTTGCGATTGTGACCCCGTTCGGATTGAGCAGGTCGTGTGGAATCTCCTTGGGAACGCGGTCAAGTTCACGACTGCAGGCGGAACGATCCGCATATCAGTCACCGCCGATGAGCGCTACGCGAAGCTCGAGGTAATCGACACGGGGATCGGCATTTCGCCAGAGTTCCTGCCAAAAGTCTTCGAGCTTTTCAGCCAGGGTGAAGCGGCAGAATCCGTCGGTCCCCGCCGTGCCGGTCTCGGCATCGGGCTAGCGCTGGTCAGGGAGTTGGTTCGGGCTCACGGGGGAAGCATTGAAGCGACCTCGCCCGGGAAGGGCTTGGGCAGCGCCTTTAGCGTTAGACTACCGTTGGCCGCCGCCGGACCCCGGCGAGCGGACAGCTCACGCTCGTTTGCGTGCTTGAATCACCGTGTCCTGTTGGTCGACGACGACGCAGAGAGCTTGTCCGCATTCGCGGAGTTGCTCCGGGTCGAAGGCGCGTTTGTTGACGTGACGACAAGTCCTGAGAAAGGGCTGACCATGCTCGAAGCGGGCGACTACGATGTGCTGTTGTCCGACATCAGGATGACAGAAATGTCCGGGTTCGAAATGATGAAGCGGGCGCGAAGCTTAAAGATCTCGAAGCGTTTTCGCGCATTTGCAGTAAGCGGCGAAAGTGGGGATGCTTGCGCGCGAAGCCTTAGCGGCCGGGTTTGATGGTCACATCTCCAAGCCAGTGTCGCTTGAGCGGTTGAGAATGAGCTTGGGAGAAACCTGAACCTGAAGGTTGAAGCGCACCTCCGCTCGACAATCAGCGGTTTGTCGACTTCCCTTGCAGGCCATGACGCCGGCTCGCTTGCTCGCGATCGCTGCTCGATTAGCGCCGGAGTCCGACCGACTTGCAGTCGGTTTTATCCGTCGCGATGCCGTGTTCACCCAACGAGGAGCACATGGAAAAGCGAGATATTATCGTCGTGGCCACCTCCACCGGC
Organism: Caballeronia sp. LZ008; assembly: GCF_031451435.1. Taxonomy (NCBI): domain Bacteria; kingdom Pseudomonadati; phylum Pseudomonadota; class Betaproteobacteria; order Burkholderiales; family Burkholderiaceae; genus Caballeronia; species Caballeronia sp. LZ008. The sequence goes on from NZ_JARUXK010000005.1 coordinate 56,380, forward strand.
GGCCTGGAAGCGCTCAGCCAATTGCTCGGTGCATTACCAAGTGACCTACCGGCCTCTGTTTTTGTGGTGATGCATATCGGTGCGCACCCCAGCATTTTGCCCGCCATCTTACAAAGCGCGTGCGATCTGCCAGTGAGGCACGCCGCGGATGGCGAGCCCTTTGCGGAATCAACGATCTACATAGCGCCTCCCGACCGTCACCTGTTGCTGTGCGACGGAAAGACGCTGCTTTCGAGTGGCCCGAAAGAGAACTTTACCCGTCCGGCGGCTGACCCTCTTTTCCGCTCAGCCGCTGTTATGTACGGGCGACGCGTCATCGCAGTGGTGTTGACCGGCGACCTCGACGACGGCGCCGCCGGGCTCAAGGCAGTTCGCGCCTGCGGTGGGTACACCATCGTCCAAGATCCGGCTGATTGCCGCTCACCCAGTATGCCCATTAATGCGCTGCGGGCCACTACGGCAGACGTCATCGCTCCAATTGGGGTGCTCGGCGCGGCCATCCTTAATGCACTGGAGCCAACCATGAACAGTCCGCAGCCGCAGAATAAAGCGGACGCATTCGTGGCCGAGACCGAAGACAGGATGATGCGGAGCGGGCAGATCGAACTGGCTGAACTCGAGGCCATTGGTGCGCGCAGCTCGCTTACCTGTCCAGACTGCGGCGGCGTCATATGGCGAATCGGTAGCGGCTTTCCGCTGCGCTATCGCTGTCATACAGGCCACGCTTTTTCTGCAGTTTCCTTGGAAGACGAGCAACGCAAGCAATCGGAGAACGCAATATGGCAGGCCATCCGGGGAATTGAGGAACGCATATTCCTCGCGCGTGAGCTGCTCGAGCAGGAAAGGCAGGTCCGCCACGACGTCTCTGACCTGGTTGCACGAGTCGCCACCCTCGAGGACGCAAAAGCATCCGCCATGCGCATCTTGCGAGACAACTGGGTCGACAGTTGAGGTGGCACCACGGTGCAGGCCTCGGGCGGCTTCGTCGCCAATCTGGACGGTAAACCGCGCCGGAATATGGGTGATGTCAACTCTGGGCTGTAGGAGCAGCGTCGAAGCATGAGGAACAAAAGCAACACGAGGAAGCCAATCGGAGTTCGGCGGTTCAGATCGTCCTGAGGCGCGCGTTACGCGGCCCGCAGTGGCGCTTCACGGACAACGGGACAACTCGTGTATTCAGGCGGCCGTCGCACGGTGTAACGTTCGCAAGACGGAGAAGGGTGGAAGAGGAAAGGCCGAGAATGATGAAGCTGATGGACTGCAGCGGATCTAAGCGTCGTCGGGCAGAGCCGAATTGTCGGTTCGGGCTTGGCAGGCGTGGTACCCGCAAAAGTCAGCGTCGGGTGGACGCTGACCTGTGGCCGCCGGATTCGGAGATCATCGCCGAATGACACGTCACACCGGGGCGACGTATTCGATCAGATCGAGCAGCGGCTGGATCGAAATAGCTTTGCGGCAAAACGCGTCGATCTGCGCGTGCTTGCCACGGGCCTCCACCTCTGCTTCGGCAAGAGACGTATAGGCGATGATTGGCGTGTTCGCGAAGCGGCTTGAGCCGCGCATGGCCGAAGCCACCGCGAAGCCATCGCACACGGGCATTTCGATATCAAGGATCACGACATGAGGCGTTGCCACCAGCGGTGTTTTGAAGGCGGCCTGCCCGGCATCCACGACGGTCGTCTGAAAACCCTCAATCATGAGAACTGCGGCGAGCGCCTGCGCGCCGGCCATATCGTCGTCCACGATGAGCACGACGACCGGCGGCGAAACACGGTCAAAGCGGCGATCGGTCCATAACCCAGGCTTCGAAACCATGACGTTATCTAGAAGTGTCATGGTTCGAATCTAGCAACGGGTATGCCCTAGTCCTGTCTCCCGCCGCAATGGACCTGTCGGTGGGGGGGCGGCAACGTCGTGCAATGAAACGCTCTGCGTCGAGACGGGTGTCTTCTATAGAGAACGCTTCTGAAGACTGTCCGACCACGATGGTTGTGCCGTCCGTCCTCCGCCTTGGATGAAAAAACTGCCACATCCAGCCTCCGGAATGGCGTTCCACAAGGGCGAGGCGCTCGGCCGAACCTAGCGCGAACGAACGGCCGTCAGAGTGCGCGCGCTTGCTCTTCCGTCCTCACCGACGATTTTTATGCCGCGCACCTTGCCTTTTCTGCCGCAAGCCGTTGGGGCCACCCTTGTGCCCCGGTACTGAAGGAGAGACAGACTACTGCCTGCATTGCGTCGAGCTTTGCATAAGAGACGGATTCAAAAAGGCTGCTCCGTCCGTTTGAAAGATGTTCCAGCAGACGAGGGAGCAACCGAGTTTTAGAAATGCTTCGTGAATGTCGGCGCGATGTTCGAAGCGAATACGAAGACGACGGAAGTTGTGAAGCCACGCATGAGTACGTTCGACAACCCATCGGAATTTGCCCAGACCACTCCCGTGCTCTGTCCGGCGCTTGGCAATCACCGGGTTGATGCCGCGCTTGCGAAGCTTCTGGCGATGTGTCTCGGAGTCATAGCCACGGTCTGCGTAGATGACTTTGGGCTTCTGAAGAGGTCGGCCACGTACGCCGCGTATCGGTGGAATGGCGTCAACGAGTGGCAGCAACTGGGTGACGTCGTTGCGATTCGCGCCTGTCAGGATCGCGCTGACTGGAACGCCGTTGGCGTCTACCAGGATGTGGTGCTTGGAACCTGGTCGCGCGCGATCCGTGGGGTTCGGGCCAGTTTTTCGCCCGCCCCAACGGCTCGCACAGATGAAGAGTCGACGGCTGCTCGCGAGAAGTCCAGTTCGCCTGCCTCGCGTAACTTCGCCAGCAGTAGTTCGTGCAATCGCTTCCACACACCCGCCTTCTGCCAGTCGCGCAACCGTCTCCAGCAGGTTGAGCCCGAGCCAAATCCTAATTTTGTCGACAGGTCGCGCCAGCGAATACCGGTCTTGAGCACGAACAGGATGCCGTTCAGTGCAGCCCTGTTCGCAACCGGCAACCGTCCCGGATACTTCTTGCGCCGTGGTTTTGGCATCGGCAGCAATGGCTCGATCAGTGCCCACAGTTCGTCCTCAACAATCGGCGCGCCCATCCTTGGCTCCAGTTGTTCAGATGGCCAAAGGTTAACAGCTTGCCGAAAAGGTTAACAGCCCCCAGCGGTGTCTTTTTGATTCCGTCTCTAAGGCACGATCGATGCTCATCGAAGGCTGCGAACCCCCATTAGGTGACCGCCATGAATCGCATCTCAACTCTGTTAAGCGTCCTCCTTATAGCCACGGCCGCCAGCGCGTTTGCGCAAGACACGCAGGACGCGCCGACATCAGCGACGCAGCGCGCTGCCGGCACCAGGAAGGCGGCGGACGCCTCCAGCGGAGCGAGCGGCCCCGGTGGCAGGACACTTATGCAGAAACGTGAAAAGGCGATGTCGCCGGATGGCGCTTCAGGGGCGGACGCCAACGGAAAGGCGACCGGCAAAGTAAAACAGTAGACTTTCCGTCGACAATGATCGCCTCCAAGACCGAGCCGGACGACGATTGATGTGCAGAGGGGCGGCCCCGTCGGTCTCTCCAGATACGCGCCCCTCAAATACTGGAGCCGCCGGCCGCCGGCGAAGTCTAGAAGAGCGAACTCATTTCGTATGAAGTCAGTGTCGGCACTCGCTGCACCCCAGAGCGGACATTGCCGATGTGCACGGGCAGTACGCCGCGCGATGGGTGAGCACTACACGGGATCATTCGCCATACGTCTGTGTATGGCGGCCCACGCATCAGTTCGCGTCCGCCTAACGCGAAACCAGCATGCCAACGATCACGCCTCCGAGAGCAGCCACAACAATGGCCTTCCAGGGATTCTCACGTACAAAGTCATCAGTTGTATCCGCGGCATTCCTGTATTTCCTAACGAACGCATCCTGCGTATCAGAAAGCTTGTCCTTCACACGCGCACGCGGTGCGCCACCTGATGACTTGACGTCCCACAAATGTGAAGCTTCGCGAAAATTGCTCTCGCTGGCGGACGGGGGAGGCTGAAGATTCTCGTCCGAGGAGCCGTGAGTTGCGCTGGTCGGAAATTCATAGGTGCTGTCAGCCTTTTCAGTGACGAGGAGTCGACCGGTTCGTGGACGATATTAGCCATGAGTTCCTCCTAACCGCGGCGCCCGACAATTCACCGAGCAAGTAGTGTCGGTCGCAATGACCAGAAAGAGGGTCACTGTTGCAATCGCAATCATGCAGTGCTGAGCGCGGGGCAAATGAACCAGAACCAAAAGGGACTCCGCGGACGATCCGCGCTCGCCCCCTTGGCCCTCAGTTGGCCCGTTTCAAAGAGGCGGCTTATTGGCGGGTTGAGCAGCAGCGCTGTCATCCGCACCGTCCGTTCTTTCGACGTCGACCTTGGTGCCCCGTACGGTGTCATTTACAGTCTCTGTTCGGGTCAATGCTTCCTTGGCGACCACGACCTCTTCGACGACGCGCGCAGTTTTGGCAACCACAGGCTGCTCTTGTGTCTCGCGGATCTCGACAGAGCCTTCTTTGAGATCGGCCGCCGTCGCCGGGCGGTCTACGGCTCGGCGCTCGATGGTCGCGCGTTCTTCGCGCAGATTGACTGATTCACTGACCGGCGTTTCCGTCACGCGTGAATAGACGCGAACGCCGCCCGTCTGCACCTCGCGCTTGCCTACCTCCAGCGTTTCTTGGACGACGGGAAATGCTTGGCGTTCCGCTGCAATCTCGTCCGCGGTATAGGTGGGTGCGTTGCGGTCATGGCCGGTATATCCGGTACCACGCCACTGTGCGACGCGCGAGTCGATGTCGACCGCGCCCGCTGCATACAGCGCGTCCCGGACACGTTCGACCGCGATCTCGTCGCTGACGTCGACGGACAATAGTGCGCCTCCGCGCCGAACCGCTTCGTGATAGTGGCCGACTTCCTCAGGCTCGTCGCTGCCGCCGAACAGCCGTTTGAAGAAATGTTCAATGCCACTTATCGGTCCGTCATGAAGGCCATCTTCCCCCGTCTCGGTGAGACCGCGCCGTCGCATCACCGCTCGTCGACGAAGTGTCTCGGGTAGTCGAGCTATGTACGTTCATGGCCGTGCGGGCGACGCCTTCTGACTCGAGGCGGCTTTGAGCGCGCTCCGCCTCGTCGAACGAATCAAATACACCGATTATAGTCTGTACCATTTCTAGTTCTCCGAACAAGTCAACGATCAACGGGTCTATGCACGCAGTCTTGCAATATACGCACCACTTCCCCCGATCTCGTCCAGTCGGCCGGGGAGTCTTGTCTCCATGGCCCTTCTGGACCGACTCGGCGCTCGATGACAAGTTCTTCCTTGCTCGTCAGCACACGATGGATCACGTCTTCTTGCGTTTCGGTAGTCTTGACGTGCACCTCCTCTTTCAGCGTGAGTTGCATTCGGACAACCGGCATTATTCGTAGACTGGGATGATGAGGGTATTGCCTTCGCGCCGTGGCTCGTCGCGCTGTTCGATGGGCCGGTTCACCGGAACGCGCCGAATGTCGACCTGCTGACTGTGCAACTGCAGCGACCCAGATGCCTTTCTTCATGGAGAACTTTGCGCACGCGCACGGCGCCCGTTTCCACCGTTGCGACGCCCACTGAGGCGCTTCCTTGATCGCCGACACACGCACTGAGTCGGACGGATCAGGCGTTGGTATCGCACCGGAAGTCTCGTCTTCAAGCATGGTTCCTCCTCATCAGTACGACGACCGGCTTTGACCGGCCGTCGGAACCCGTCGCTCAGAGACGACCGCCTCCTGGCACTGCACGGTTGCGCACCGGCGGCGTTTCGACGCCGGTTGCCGAACCGCCGCTTTCTTCGAAGGGCGGCTGATGACGAAAGCCGGCGCCGCCCGAGACGATGGCAATGATTACGCCCACGACAAGCGCGGCAAAGGAAAACCAGCTCGCGCGTGCCAGGCCGCGTGCGGCTGTATCTGCCGTCTCACGCGCCGTTTGTTCCGCCTGCGGACTCGAAGCCGCTGAGGCTGCCGAGGCGACAGCCGCCTGTACTTGCTGTTTGACGGTATCCACCATCGAGGGGTTGGGGCCCGATTGATTTGCGGCGGTCGCGCCCACCTGCGCCGTCGTTGCCGCGACACTGCCCGCCGTACTCGCCGCACCAGTGATCAACGAGGTCATGCCGTACACGATGAGCAGCGTCATCACCGCCCAGGACAGTAGGCCGTGGAGCCATCCGAGCACCGGTGCGCAGCGGCCTGCATAGTACGAGCCAACGAAGACCGCCAGTACCGTGGTGACGATGACCCAGACCCCAGACCCGAAGCCAAACCCGTGCAATGGATCTGGCTTCGAAATCGGCGACAGCAGCGACGCGCCAATGGCCGTTCCGAGAACGCTCATGATCAGGTAGACGATCATCGAAAGAATGACGCCAGCGATGATCGAAGCCCATGACAGCCGCGGCAGGCCATCCCGAGTGGTTAAAAGTTTCATGGGATCATCCAGGTAGTAAGTGAACGTCTAAGGCACCCATCAACAGCGGCTTCTCATCCAGCGCAAACGTTGTGCCTCAAAAGTGATCGATTCAATGGATTTGCGGAGATGCGCGGGCGTGAGCTTGGCGTCGGCAGCGTCAATGCATCGAGCGTACCGGTGACGGTCGCGTTCAAGCCGCAGGCAAGCAGGGCGGACCTGGATGCAATGCCAGTGGCTGCCGACGAGCGGGGCGATCAGCCGATGCGCATCGGCGAGATCATCGAATCACCGTCGCGCCAGGATGCCAGCGGCGAGCCACAGCATGCCGGCGTCGCGCAGCAAGGCGCGGCGGCGCAAAGCCGCGCAGGGCATCGCCCCAAACGGGATGCGCGAGCGCCAGCTCCACCACAAAGCAGACACCCGCGAACAGAATGAGCGCGGTAATGGCACATTGCAAAGGCCGCCTGTCACGGCTTTGGAGCGCGAGCATGGCGAAAGTGCCGACCGCCGAGCACAGGACGCCTGCGGTGAGCGAGATGCCGAACAGCATTTGCAGGGCGACGGCGCTGCCAACTACCTCCGCGACATCACATGCGATGATCGCGATTTCGCATGCCACCCATAAAAGAAGCGTCGTGCGTCGGCTATAGCGTTCCCGGGAGAGTTGCGCCAAATCACGTCCCGTAACGACGCCCGCGCGCGAGGCCACCCATTGCAGCAGCATGCCCATGAGGCTGGCGAGCAAAACGACGGACAGCAACTGATAGCCATAGTGTGCGCCGCCCGCAAGTGCTGTTGCCCAGTTGCCCGGGTCCATGTAGCCGACCGCGATGAGCGAACCGGCGCCGACAAACGACCACCAGCGCTCGTGCGGCGCGCGTGACAAATCGTTCCGGTTGCCGGTTTGCGGTGCGACGTCGGCCTTGGGGGCGGCAAGCTGTGCAAGCGCGGACGGGTTGGTGTTCATGCGGTAATCAGCCTGGTCGGTGTTGAACGCTTGAACATGAACGGCACGACGAGCCCGGCTCCGAACGCGAGGTATACAGCCACGATGTGGACCACCGGCAGGTGATACTCGAAACCCGGTGTGAAGCGCTTGGGCACAACGATGTAATCGCCGGCCGCTGCCACGACGGTCGTCGCGGCGGCCAGAGCGGCGCGGCACTCTTGGTCATCGTGCCATCCTGTGCGCCGGTTCATTGACCGGCGCACGGCGGCGACGGCGAGTGCGTTGCCTGACGCTCAGCCCAGCGACATCAGCAGATGGATCGTGAGGCCGGCAACAAAATGTCTGGGTTTCGGATGCGCGGTCTGGTTCACTTCTTGCGGCCACAGCCAATGACTAACTGCGCTTACCGGGGCGGCTGCGTGCTTGCCATGCAAGCGCGCGCAAACGCCGAGCGCAGCGGTTGACAACAACCCTGCCGCGATGCCGGGAAGTAGAATGTCTCTGGTCGCATCGATGCCCAACGCCATGGTAATTTTCCTCACGGGTTCAACGGGACTGCTCGGATCGCGAATCGCGTCGGCGCTCGTCGCGCAGGGACATTCGGTCATCTCTTGTGCGCGGCATGCACCTTCGAATGCGTCGGACGCGCGCAATGGGCCGCTCCGCCGCTTTGTTCGTTTGGATCTCGCGTATGTAAGAGACCAAGCAACGTTGATGCCGCTTCTCAAAGGCGTCGACGTCGTTGTGAATGCGGCGGGTATCTTTAGCGATCGCACGGGCCACGACTTCGTACGTCTGCACGCCGATGCGCCCATCTTGCTCTTCAACGCCGCTGCGCGCGCGGGCGTGCGGCGTATCGTACAGATTTCGGCGCTCGGCGCCGACGAGCACGCGGCAAGCGCCTACCATCTCACCAAGCGTTCTGCGGACGATGCATTGCGCGCGCTGCCTGTCTCCTCTCTGATCGTGCAACCCTCGCTCATCTTTTCGCCGGAAGGCCCTAGCACAAAGTTCTTCACCTCCTGGTCGACGCTGCCGGTCGTTCCGCTTCCAGGGCGCGGCGTTCAGCGCGTGCAGCCGGTGCATATCGATGACGTAGTCGAATTGGTGACGAAAGGCGTGCTAACAACGCACGTGAGTGCAGCAGCGAGTGAGACCGTAATGGCGGTTGGTCCCGAATCAATGACAATGCGACGTTATCTCAGCGTACTTGCACGTCTTGCGAACGCGGCGCCGCCGACATTCCTTCCGATGCCGATATGGCTCGTGGCATTGGCCGCAAACATCGGCCAACGCCTGCCCGGTGCCTTCATCAGCGTTGATGCGCTCGCCATGCTTGAGCGCGGCAACACTGCGCCCGACGACGGGATGCGCCGGTGGCTCGGCAGGCCGCCAGTTGCGTTGTCGCAATTGCCCTCGATGCCGCGCAGCTTTGGCATCGAGGCGAAACTCGGATGGCTTGTTCCGTTGCTTATCGGTGCTGTTGCAGTGGTATGGATCTGGACGGCCATCGTTTCGGCGTGGCTTTACCCACAAGCAGCGAGCTTGGAATTGCTCGCCCGCGTGGGCGCTCCGCCGGCCATTCGTCTGTTTCTGCTCTATGCGGCTGCTGGGTGCGATCTGCTGCTCGGCGCGTCCTCTTTGTTCTGGCCAGCGCGTCTTGGCCCAAGGACGCGCCCGTGGCATTGCCAGATCGCGCTCATCGTCTTTTACTCCCTGTTGATCACTTGGCGGTTGCCGGAGTTCTGGCTGCATCCTTATGGGCCGCTGTCGAAAAATCTGCCGATGCTTGCGGCACTGGTCCTTCTCGCTCACATCGATAGAACCGACTCAACGTGATCTATCTCGCCATCAAATGGGTGCACGTGCTGTCGTCGACGATCCTATTTGGCACCGGTATCGGCTCCGCGTTCTATCTACTGAGCGCCACGCTCGGCCGTGATGCGCGCACCGTCGCCCGCCTCAGCAAGCTCGTGGTGCTCGCCGACTGGCTCTTTACGGCACCCACCGCGATCCTTCAACCGCTCACGGGCTTTCTGCTGTTGCAGATCGCCGGCCTCTCGATGCGCGCGCCGTGGCTCGCGTGGTCCGTCGCGCTCTACGTATTCGCCATTGCATGCTGGCTTCCGGTGGTGTGGATACAAATCCGTCTTGCGAAGGAAGCACGTGCGTGCGCGATGGTCGGCGCGTCCCTTTCGCAACGCTACTGGCGGCTGATGACCGCGTGGACAGTGCTCGGCGCGCTCGCATTCGTCGCGTTTCTCGGCATCTTCTGGCTGATGGTGGCGAAGACGCTATGAACCGCTGCGTCGCAATGTATCTTCTTTCGCTGACCGACGAGTGCGCATTAAGGCAAATTCGGTGGTCGGATCGGGTCGCCCGTCGGCCGCGGCGCGAGGATCGCGCTGCTTTTCGAACCGGGGTCGCTGCGAGGCGAGTTCTTCCGCGAGCGGATGAAAGACAGGTCGGTTGGGTCTAGGTGATTTGACGCCCTGGCGGTCTTCGGTGGGGTAGCCCAGCAGTCCTGTCTCGCAGTGCCGGTCGTTCGACCAGCCAGGATAGTCCAGGACTGGATACAGGCACAACCCCTCGACCGGCACGCCGGCCGCGCGTGCCTGAAAGACCTCGTCAGCCACGAATGACAGCCATGGGCGTCGCATTTCCCCTTCGGCGCCCGTTTCGGCAATCACCAGAGGGCGGTTGTACCGACGGTACACTTCTTCAAGCATATCCGACAACGAGCGATACGATGCGTCGCTTGGTCCAAGCTCGCCGCCTTCGATAAGCCACTGGTTGAAGCTGTAATAGTTCAACCCGACGATGTCCAAATAGGCCTGCGCGCCTCCAAGCCCAGGCCAGAGCGACCCGGTGAGCATGTCGAACGCTTGATATTGGCTAAGGCGATGACGCTCGGCGTCATCCCTGCGTTCTGGCAATCGAGAGACAACGTTGATCAACGGCTCGGTAGTAATAAAGCGCGCGTCCGGAGACACTGAACGGACCGCATCCGTTGCAGCGATGGTCGCGCGAACCAGTTGATGTTTGAGTTCAAGTCCGCGTCCGAAAGCCGAGGGACGAATGTCGCCGACCTCACCGCCGAACCATGACCAAAACGAAATCTCATTGATGAGGGTGAAGATCGGCGTTTCTTCGGTTTCCGATGCGATGACCGCAGCAGTGGCCGCGGCAAATTTCGCGAATGCTTCGACAAACTGAGGCCGCCATATGTCGATATGATCCGGCCAGCCATAATGACAGAGGTCCCAGACGACCTGCGCTCCTGTGGCGCTCGCCGCGCGCAGCATTGGTAGTACGCTCGACCAATCGTACCGACCGGGTTGGGACTCAACAAGGTGCCAGCGCACTGCGTCCCTGACGGTGGCTATCCCGTGTTCCCTCAGGCTGGCGTAGTCAGCGAGCGCATGTACGTCATGTGCAGTCGAACTCAGCAGGTCGAGGCGCACGCCGTCATTTCGTCGATGGCTAGCGCACTCGAAGCCACCCCAAAAAAAAGACTTGAATTCAGGCTTAGGCCTCATCGTGATGGAACGTCCGTCTCGGTGTGAAGTGGGGCGTCAGCCATGAGATGCTCATCGCGATGACCCGTGCTCTGCGCGATGGCTCTATCGCCTGAGCGCGACTCTGCCTCGATCCGCGCATAAACGGCGAGCGCCTGCCCGATCACCTGGTCCATGTTGTAATAGCGGTAAGTTCCCAGGCGTCCGACAAACGTGACGCCAGACGTTCGATTGGCCAGGGCTTCATAGCGCTTGTAGAGCGCCTGGTTTTCTGCGCATGGGATCGGATAGAACGGGTCGCCCGTGGGGCTTGGATATTCCAGGGAAATGCTGGTTCGCGGATGACACTGACCGGTGAGGTGCTTATATTCGGTAATGCGCGTGTACTCCACGGTTTCGTCCGGATAGTTGACTACTGCCACCGGTTGGAGCTGCGGTATGTCAAGGGTCTTATGCGCGAACCGGAGCGAGCGATATGGCAAATTGCCAAAGCAGAAGTCGAAATATTCGTCGATCGGGCCGGAATAGATGGCGTGCCTGAAGCGAACGTCGTCGCGCGCTTGTCGAAAATCAGTGTTGAGCCTGATCGTGATCAACGGATGCGATAGCATCGCTTTGAACATCGGTTCGTAGCCCTCAGCGGGCATGCATTGAAATGTATCGGCGAAGTAACGGTCATCGGTGTCGGTACGTGTGGGCACACGGGCAGTGACCGACTTGTCTAACTGCGACGGATCCATGCCCCATTGCTTGCGGGTGTATCCCCGGAAAAACTTTTCGTATAGCTCACGGCCGACCGCGCTGACTACGACGTCTTCCGACGTGAGGACATGGGGCAACACCTGCGCCCGTTCTGCAAGAAAAGCGCGCGCCTCCACCGACGTCATGTTAAGCCGATACAGAATGTTCAGAGTAGTCAGGTTGATGGGGATCGGCACCAACAAGCCATCGACGTGGGCCTTCACACGATGTTCGTACGGACGCCACTCGGTGAATCTCGATAGGTAGTCAACAATCCGTTGCGCGTTCGTATGAAAGATGTGTGGCCCATAGCGATGAATTCGGATTCCCGCCGCGTCAAGTTCGTCATAGGCGTTCCCACCGATGTGGTCCCGGCGGTCAATAACCAACACTGTTTTGCCGAGGCCAGCGGCGAGCCGTTCCGCAAGAACGGCGCCCGCGAAGCCGGCCCCGACGACCAGGTAATCGAATGGCTCGCTAGGCGTGCGGCTTGTGCCGGCAACGCGATGGCCTCGCTCAGCGTCGCCGGCTTCGATGCTACCAAGGGCGCGGTTACCGCCGATTCCCAAGTCGCGCCCGCTCAAGTCATTGCGCATCGCTCACCTCGTGCCCTCGATCCAGCGCCTGTAACACGACGTCGTGCATCTGCTCGAAGGTGTCATCCCAACTCATACCCAATAGCGCCTCATCTGCCGCTTGCTCGACAGTGAGACGGTCCGCTGATTGCTCGAGGGCATCATCGAGAGCCTCTACAAACGACGATAGCGAGGTGATGTTCTTGCACGCATTCACGATTCTGATAGCACGGCTGCCGCCGTATCGGTGCACGACATCGGGAACAGCGGTGGACACGACAAGACGTCCGCCCGCAAGATATTCGGGCGTTTTCGTTGGACTAATGAAGCGCGTGGATGCGTTGAGTGCAAACGGCATCATGGCGATGGCCCAGTGTGCGAGAAATGCAGGCAGGTCGGTGTACGCTTGCTTGCCGAGATAGTGAATATTTGGAGATTGAGGCAATTCCGTCCTATCTATCTTGACGACCGGGCCGATCACAACGAATTGGATGTCAGGCCGTGCGGCTGCCGCCTCGCGCAGCAGGCCCGTGTCGAAGCGCTCATCGACTACACCGAAGAACCCAACTCGCGGATGCGGTATCGCCCGCTGAATATCCGGCTCAGGGAGCGCCTCTCGGGCTTGTCTGAAATGCGCGACGTCGACGCTGCTTGGAAACAGGTGAACGGCCCGGTGATGCCGCCGTTTAGCCTCGTATAGGCTTCGCCCACCGGCAAAAACGAGATTTGCCTTCGCGAGCAGGGCCCGCTCGGCGAGTTGCAGCGAAGCGGGCGCGCCCTTGAACGCGCTCAGTTCGTCCATGCAGTCGTAGACAGTCGCGACCGGCGTGAGGGACGGCGCGCATGGCATCGCTATAGGGGTATAAAACCAGAGGAGATAGCGCTCCAGGCCTGTCTCTGATACCAGCAGGTCAATTAGGCGTTTCTCAGCAGCGTCGCGCTCGAGCACTGTGCCGACAGGAAGACACGGAACCACAACGATCGGGCCCGTTGGGCTGCGCCGCACGTCGAGGCGTGCCTGTCTCTCGTTAACATCGACCGGCTCTTCGATAAACCAGACCGGATAATGGTTTGACATCCTAGACATGATGTGTTGCGGCCGCTGATATACGAAGTCCCAGCGAAGATGCGAAAAGCAGATCACGCCATTGAAAGCGTCCTCTCGCAGATATGGCTTTCGCTCGTCCGCCGTCAAAATTATCTTGCTCGCCAGCGCTGGATGTTGACTTCTTGTCATGACGGCCCCACGGGTTCGTTTCAGCCCCTGCTTCCCGGTACCTCAACCGCCGGGAAACGACGACCGACCGGAGAGGGCACTGACCAATCCGTACATCGGCTTGGTAGCAATGAGCAAGGAAGATGCCTTGCGCACGGAAGGGGAGGCGCCTTGAGAGAAGGCTGGGGCGTGGCTCATTGCGCTTGGTCTGGGCAACTCAACTCTGGATGATCGCTGAGGCGCTCAACAGTTAAGGGCTGCCGAACTAGCGAACCTGCCGTTTGCGGGTGGAATTAGACGGGGCAACCACTTCACCTCGTGAACGGGAGCGGTGAATACGGCACGAACCGCTGCAGCGGCCAGACACGACGCGGCACGACAGTTGCGGATGCTTCTGCACCCCACCCACCGTCTCAATAGGAGAATCGCCATGGCTGTCGCCACTCTCAACGATCTTTTCATTCACGGACTCTCAGATATTTATAGCGCAGAGAAGCAGTTGACGAAGGCGTTGCCCAAACTCGCCCGAGCGGCGACCAACCCGGATTTGTCTGCAGCGTTCAAGACCCATTTGGCGGAGACCCAAGGCCAAGTGGAGCGCATTGACCAAGTGGTTGAAACCTCCGGGATCAAGCTGATGCGCATGAAGTGCGTCGCGATGGAGGGGCTCGTCGAAGAGGGACAAGAGCAGATCGAAGAGATCGAGAAAGGCCCGATCCTTGACGCAGCGTTGATCGCGGCAGCTCAGAAAGTCGAGCACTATGAGATTGCCGCATACGGGACACTTGCCACGCTGGCGAAAAAGCTCGGTTATACCGACGGTATGAAACTTTTGCTCGAGACGTTGGAAGAGGAAAAGGCGACGGACGAAAAACTGACGATGTTAGCGAAGCAAGAGCTTTCTGAAGAGGAGGTTGGCAAATAAGCGCGTTTCTGTGCATGGGCGCTCCGAGCTCCCAGGGCAAAGGGGCTTCGGGTGCGCTTCAACGCAGATGCTGTGTACCGGATGCCCGCCCGACCGTCGCGGGCGTTTTTCACTGCGCCGTCGGCCCTCGAAGAGCGCATCTGCAGTTGCGCTCGACATTGACGATTGCTTTATATAGCCGGTTGCAACTTGTCCTTGGCAGTCCTAATCGGGCTGGTAGCGGGTGATCCGCTATATTCGAAATACTGGCTGCTACCTTTTCCGCCGCCGCGCGAGCAAGCACACTGGAGCAACCGATTTCGGGCAGGGTGCCGACGCTGTCGATAGTAGCTCGAAGCGTCGGCCTAGCGGTCTATACCTGATCTGCCTTGCCCGCACCGAGATCCGCACCGGTGGTCGGATCCGCCGACGGATCCGAAGCAGTGCGCGATGCCATCGCCTGCAGCACCTGCACGTCTTGCTCGGACACGCTAACGGTCGCCGTGCCGTCACCGCCGTCGACAGCTGGTTGCGGATCTTGGACGAACTGCCAGTCGCCGCCTTCGTTCCACGGCCCGCGCGCGTCATCGCCCTTCGACATGTTGAAATAGACGCTCGTGAACTCCGGCACACCCGGCAACTTTCCTTGCGGAAAGTTCGGTTGTATCGAGTGCAGCGCCTTCTCGAACGACTTCTGATGCGCGATTTCGCGCGTCATCAAAAAGCCCAGCGCCTCCTTGATGCCAGGATCTTCCGTTACGTTGATGAGCCGCTCATAAACGATCTTGGCGCGCGCTTCGGCTGCGATGTTCGAGCGCAGATCGGCGGTGGGCTCGCCGATCGTGTCGATGTACGCGGCGGTCCACGGCACGCCGGCAGAGTTCGTCAGCGGCGAGCCCGCTCCGTAGAGAACCTGCGTGATGTGCGAATCGTTGCCCGCACCGGTCAGCGATCGATACAGCTCCGCTTCCTGCTCGACGGCTTCTGCAAGCTGACCTTTCGCGCCCTTGTTCAGCATCGCCACGATGGAACCGATGATCTCCAGATGGCTCAGTTCTTCCGTCGCAATATCGGACAGCAGATCCTTGCGACCTGGATCATCCTCGCTGACGGCTTGCGTGAAGTAGCGCATCGCGGCGGCGAGCTCGCCCTGCGGCCCGCCGAACTGCTCCAACATGAGATTGGCGAGACCCGGGTTCGGCGCGCCCACGCGCACCGTGTATTGCAGGCGTTTGTTATGGACGAACATTTGAACGACTCCTTTTTCAGGGAGCGGAAGTCCTTCACGGACTCCGCGTGAATCGTCGATGTGAGAATATCTTGCTCGCAGCGGCCAAGAGGATCGCGGATGCGTCGCTTACGGTCGTGATGCTGCGGTCTCAGCGCGTCGGAACCGCGCTGGCGTGTGGGGGAAAAGGCTGCGTTGTAGGACGGGGCTGCATACACTGGCCACAACACGAATGAGCAACACTTATGCCGCGACGGGGAAGCGTAGCGATGTATCGCTTACTTCTTGGCTTCTTGTCCGCTCGCCGAGCGATCGAGGTACTCGACGGAGATCGACGGGATGTGCTCGAGAAGCCACTGCGCCATCGCCTGCTCCTGCGCAGGATGCGCTCGCATGCCGCGCGCGTCGATGCATCGCCGCATCGTGTGGCCGCGGCGATCAGCGACGTGTATGACGCGATCTCCAGATTCTCGAAGACGTAGCTCATGATCGCGCCTTTGACGACCTCGTCAGTCATCGTCATGCCGCCTGCGGCTTGCGCGAACGCCATCATCTTCGCGGCGAGATCCTTGACTGTCGATGTGGATCCGCCGAGCCGATCGATGCATTCGGCCACGATTTTTTGCTGACCAAGCGTTTCCTCGAGATGCTGATCGATGCGCGCCTTGAGTTGCGGATAGTGCTCCAGCCGCCCGGATTGGGCGCGCAACATCTGTTCGGCCTGTTGCTCCACTCCCGTGTGCGATATGTCGAAGGATTAACGCAAAGCCAAATGCTCGACACGCGGTTTCGGACCCGCAATCGACATGCCGCGTAACCGCCGGGTCCTTGCGTGGCTCACGCGCGACAGAGCAGGAATCAATTCGCAGGGGTGGCGTGCCTCTGCGGGGATCCTGTGCGCCAGGGCGATGATGCTTTTCCAGGGATAGTAGGCGGTAATTGCGCCGGAATTTCGATCGCAACCGCCGTGATCCAGGCAAAGACGGCGCGCTGGCCGCTCAGGCCCACCTTGCACCCAATCAACGCGAACAGCGATTCCACGCCATCGTGAAAAAGCAGGATGAAGCGTCACAAAACTCCTGGGGGCTAGGTGTGTTGCCGTTCGCCTGACTTCCTTTCGTCAGAAGCCCCCTGCAGCGGTCTTTCCAGCGCATAACGGCGGCAATGTTCGAGGTATTGCGCTTCGTGCGTCACCAGCAACTCGACAATGCTACGCCATAGCCACAACGGCGCGCCGGAAGACGCCGGTGCGCTGATCCGCAGTTCGGTGAGCCAAGCTTTGCGAGTCGCCGCATCCATCTGTCCGGCGTGCGCCTGACCGACGACAAGAGCAAGAAAATGCGCCGCCTTGACCGCGTCCAACTCGGAGAGGTGTTCGGCGTCGAACTTCAAATCTTGAGGCATCAGCTCGCGGACAACGACGGCGCAGCCGTCAAGCCGCGCCGCAATCATGCGATCGCCGAGTGAGGGTGATAAATGCCGCGCACCTTCGACCACGCGTCTTCCGTTGTCACGCGGGAGACGATGCCCCACAGCGATCGGCGCCGCAGGCGCGACCGCTTCCTTGATGTCGATGAGGCAGGGTGGATCGCCCGTGGAACACGCCCCGTCGATGTCCAGCAACACCGCGTAGCGGCGCCGACCTAGGGAACTGCACCCCTTTACCCAATAGGCGGCATCGAGCACCCTTATTGCCGAGTCCTCGCTTACCGCGTCGCCCAGCATTGCGCGAATCAGCGTGGGTGCCCCGGATCCGAACAGCGCGTGAATCGCCTGCCTTTCGCCACTCGACAGGGGCCAGAAGCGCTTGCCCAGCGGGATGTGGGGCCTTACATGCTGGAGGTTCTGCCGGGCAAGCTGACGCCGGGACCGGTTGAGCGCTTCCTTCATGGCAATCCTGACGACTTTCGGCCGTTGCGCCCGTTCAGTCTCGTCGCTGCACGAGTCGTCGAACGCCTGTTTATAACCCCCGAACAGTGCGTCCGCTATGCGGCTGCTGATCACGCCTGGCAAGTCCGAGCTGCGCGCTGCGGTTGCAAGCGACAATCCCAGACGGAGTAGGTCGTGCAGCGGATTGCCGATCACGGTCTGGTCAAGGTCCCGAATGTGGACGGCGACGTCGCCCGCCGCGTCCGCGACCGGTCCCAAATTGCCGAGGTGGCAGTCGCCGCAGATCCATACGGCCGGCCCCTCCGGGAACGTCCCAGCTCGCTGGCTCTGCATCCACTCGTAGAAGTGAGCGGCAGTGCCCCGTTCGTATGCGTGAGGCGAACGCGCCATTTTCTGCTGGCGAATGACGGCAAGCACCGGCTGCCTCGCGTCCGGTTCCGGGTACATTGTCGATCTGGCGGTTTTCTTTGCCATTGCGGCCCCTCGGGCAGTACGTATCCCGCTTTACCAGGTAGAAGCTCGAAACGTGCCATGGCGTGAATGCGTAGTTCGATGCTGCTCGCAGCGGCAATGCGCCCCCCTGGATGCCAGCCGCGGGAGCCTCTGCGGTTCCTCCGTACACTGACCCATTAGTCGGCATCCGGTTTGCTGGTTCGTCTCCATTACTGGCTCTTCAGGAGACATGTCATGAAAATCCGGACCACCCTTGCGTCGGCAATCGCGACGACGGTTCTAGTCGCCGCGCCCGCCGTCGGCGTCGCGCAGACGCAGGCGGCGAGCACCACACAGGCCAATAGCTTGGCACCGGTCGACAAGGAATTTGTCCAGGCCGCGTCCGAATCGAGTTCAACGGAGATTGACGCATCGAAGCTCGCCAGTAAGCAGTCGCAGGACAAGGACGTCAAGGACTTCGCGCACCGGATGATGATTGATCACACGAAGTTGAGCGTGCAACTGAAGATAGCCGCACCGCACGGTGTCGCCGTTCCGAAGGACAACTCCGATACCGCTGTGCTTGACGCGCTAAGGCCACTGAAGGGCCGCGAGTTTGATTCTATGTATATCAAGAAGGTCGGTGTCGAGGGGCACGAGAAGGCGGTCGAGGCATTTCAAAAGGAAGCGCAGCAAGGACAGAACGCTGAGCTCAAGAAAGCCGCTCAGAAGGCGCTTCCGACCATCGAGCATCACCTCCAGATGGCCAAGGCGCTCGCTGCGAAAAAAGGTGTCCAATGAAAGAGGCGAGCCGGCAGTCTACGATCGCCTCGATGCCGGGAGGCGGGCGGCATAGCTCCGTAGCTGCTCCCTTTCCGGCAGCCGAGCCTCAGGGCGTGAGTGAGGGCGGCCGCGAAAGCCCCCAATCAGGAGGAATGGTATCCAGCACCGTCTCGGAAATCGCATTTGACATCGGCTGGGACTTCGCGCGTTTCGGGCGGTTCTTAGATGCGGCGACACGCGATATTGATATTCGAGCGGGCTTCGCGGCGGGGCATGAGCACTTTCGCGTTCCCCAGCACCTGCCCAATCGGTATATTGCGAAGTGGCTGCAGCTTCGCCTGAACGCCTTCAGGCGCCGCCGATTGCTCAATCCGGAAGTCACCCCTGAATACCTTAAGCGTATCGACTGTCCTACTTGTCCGATCACGCTTGTCAGCCTCACTCACGCCGCCCTGCGCGACAGCGATTGGTCCGTCGATCGAATCAATAACGATGGCGCATACGCTGCGGGGAACCTCATGATAATGAGCGTCAAGGCGAATCGCGCCAAGGGCTCAAAACGTTACCTCGAGGTAGCTCGGCTAGCAGAAGCGAACGCCTCAACGGAAGGCCTGCGCGCTGCTGAATGGGCGCGGCTGGCTTGCGTCATGGCCGGAGCTGAAGAGTCTGCTGACCCAAGCTCGGCCCTGAGGCCGCTTCTTACCCGGATTCCGGAAGATTCACGCGTGCCCCTTTACTACGTTTTCCAGCAGATTGTCCTGAACGCCGCATCCACTGCAGCGGGGCGAAACCGGGCTGTAAAGTCGTTCAACCGCCTCCATCCTTCGATTGATCGGCGTCTGGGGCTACGTTTCGCCGCTGAAAGGCTCGCCGTCGCGCTAAAGCGCGTTGAGTACCCCTACGACGCGCTCGCCGATGCAGTCGTTCAGCGTTTTTTACGTGCATGGTTCGCCTCTTTACCGCGTACTTCGGTCCCCGATCTCCTCCTTCTATGCTCGGAGCATGGCGCCGAACGTTGCGAACCGGCTATCCCGGACGCTTGGTCCATCCAAACGCTTGGGCGTTTCTGAGCTGCACGCTGGGCAGCGTTGCCTCGAGCAACTTTCGATGTTGGTTTAAATTCGGGAACGAAGGTACGCCTGCGTCGAAGGACGAGCCAGTGTATCTGCCAAGTCACCGCTAGCCGACGTCGGCGAGGCCAGTCGTGCGCTTAAGCCGACAGCGCGTCGCGCGGCAACTTCAAAGAGACAAATCGGCCTCGGGGTCGCAACGCTGCATGGACACGCCAACAAGGAACGGTAGTCCCGCGAGGCGTTCACCGGTCAGCCGCAGATCCCGGACTTCTCCCCGACAAATGAGCTCTAAGCCTTCCGATGTCGGTCCTACTCTAACGACCTTCACTCGTTCGCAGGACAGCGCCTCGAAAACCCGATTCACATCAAACGGCGTGCCAGGTGTCGAGCGAACGAGGATGCTAACGTCGATGATTTTTGTTTTAGCATGTCCGATTTTGCTCATCATGTTCCTCGTTCTCAGTGCGGGCCACCGGAATTGCTCTTCGCAACGATGAAGCGCCAGTACAGCGCGTCTTGCGGCTTTGCCCTGCGAAAAGATACGCGCCGTTGTCTTCGCGCGTGCGTCGCATTCCTTGACGATCTTGCGCCCCTTTCGCGCATACGGCAAACCGACTAATGACACCTACTGATCCGAGAATCGGTCGCATCCCATGCGAGCGTGCGCTGGCGACGATCTCGGCGAACTCCGACTGAATCGGACAAGCGACGAATTGTGCTGGATGTGCTCCGCGGGATTCACCTTGGGGCGGACGTGCAGGCGCCTAACTTGTCTAGGGACACGCGTCGGCGCGAGCAACGGCGAACGCGAAACCGCGGCCTAAACATTGCTGCTGCGGAGCTTGACTGTGGCTGCAATCGACCTGGCGGAGATTCTATGGACGTTCCCGAAAATGCTGTCGCATTCCTAAGCGCCCGCGGCCTGAAGCTGGCAACGGCCGAGTCCTGCACGGCGGGCTACATTGCGTCGCTGGTGTCATCGGTCCCAGGAAGCGGAAGTTGTCTCGATGTCGGCTTTGTAACCTATTCTCCAAGCGGAAAGGCGGGCTTTCTCGGTGTGCAAGAGGAAACGATGAAGCAGTTCGGACTCACCAGTGAGGAGGTGGCCCGCGAAATGTCAGAGGGTGCCCTCAAACAGGAGGCCTGTTGCGCTGACGTGGCCGTCTCAAATACCGGTGTGCGTATTTCGGACGAAGGTGACCGGCCGTTTCGGGATCGTGACCGGCGATTTCGGCAACGTGACCGACCGTTTCGGGAACGTGACCGGACGGACCGGAGGACAGGACTGGCGTTGCGCATGACATCAACCACGCGAGCTATGCTCGCCGGCTTTTGCCGGAGAGAGCATGCCCGCGCACCGGATGAACATGCGCATGATCAAGGACGTTTTACGACTTAAGTTCGACGGCGGTTTCTCGCATGATCGAATCGCCGCGTCGCTGGGCATTTCCAAGGGCGTGGTCACGAAGTACGTCGGACTGGCGGGTGCCGCCGGGCTGGATTGGGCCAGCGCCTGTGATATGGACGAAGGCGAGCTCGAGCGACGGCTTCTTGGCAAGCCCACCGGACCCGCGGCCTATGCACAGCCCGACTACGGTCGCATACATCAAGAGCTGCGCCGCAAGGGCGTGACGCTGACGTTGTTGTGGGAGGAATATCAGGCGGAGTTCGCGAATCGGAAGACTTACCGTTACACGCAGTTCTGCGAGCACTATAAGGCGTTCGCAAAACGGCTGAAGCGCTCGATGCGGCAGATCCACCGTGCTGGTGAGAAGCTATTCGTCGACTTCGCCGGTCCCACATTGCCGTTGACCACGGGGCGTCGCGCGCACATCTTCGTGGCCGCCATGGGCGCATCGAGCTATACATTCGCATGTGCCACGCCGGCCGAGACGATGGAGGACTGGCTGAGTGGTATCGCCCGCGCGCTAACCTTCTACGGCGGCGTTCCACAACTGATCGTGCCGGATTTTGTTCCCGGGAACAAAATCCGGCTTCTGTGCCCGCTGGCGTTATGTGGCGGCGAGCGCGGTGTTCCCTTGCTGAGGCGGCGGGGAGCGAATATTTGAGCACATAATTTGCTACAGCGAATTGAGCCATTCGAGGAGGGTTTTGTCGTCCTTCCAGGCGGTACGAGCTCGGGATTCCGTCGAAATACCAGAATTCACCGAACAGGCTGCCAATGCTTGAGCCTTGGCCTTTAACGTTAGCTCTGCGTATCGAT
The DNA here is from genome assembly GCF_031451435.1 of Caballeronia sp. LZ008. NCBI lineage: Bacteria > Pseudomonadati > Pseudomonadota > Betaproteobacteria > Burkholderiales > Burkholderiaceae > Caballeronia > Caballeronia sp. LZ008. Next base: position 78,360 of record NZ_JARUXK010000005.1, read on the forward strand.
TTGTAGTATCCACGCTGACGTGTCCGAGCCAGCCACGGATCACATTGATTTCGACACCGGATTCCAGAAGGTGGACCGCGGCGGTGTGGCGAAACAGGTGCGGGCTGACTCGCCGAGGCTGTGGGATATCCGTGTCCCACAATGCAGCATGTCGTCGAACGATCTTGTAGATACCGAAGCGAGTCAGGGGACGGATTCGTCCTGCACAGAAGACGTAGCCGTCAGGCAACGTATGCTGCTCTGTGAGCAGTTGCTGAAGACCCTTAACCGTCTCTTCCCAGAGTGGGCAGATGCGCCACTTATCGCCTTTTCCGTGCAGATGAACCTTGGCTGGAGCGACGAAATCGAGATGTTCCATGCGAAGATCGGCGACCTCTTGTACACGGGCACCGGTGTTGTACAGAAAGAGCAATAGGATTCGATCTCGGAGTGCAAAGCGCCCCTGCTTTGGAAGAGAGCGAAACAGTGCTGTCACCTCATCATCCGCGAGATAGTGGGTGTCAGGCAATGCTGTCCGCTTGACAGGGATCGCGGCGATGCGCTGGCAGGCTGCAAGCATCTCCGGCACTCGCTGTGAACTTTCGCCGTTAAGGAGCCAAACCGTTTTCGGCATAAAGGCGCCGGGGACTTTTCGGCGTTTAGGCGCCACAAGTCTTTCGGCGTATAGGCGCCAGTAGATTTTCGCCATAAAGGCGCCACTGGCGTCTGAGTCGGGCGCTCGAACTTCGCCAACCGCTACCCTCGTGGCACGCATTTGCTCCGGAGGGTGGCTTGAAGAGGAAGTTCGAGATGTACCAATATCGACAGGTTCTGGTGCGAATGCGCCAGGGTGACTCCGACCGGGATATCGACCGCTCGAAGATCATGGGCCGTAAGAAGCTGGCAGCCGTACGGGAGATCGCAACCGAGCGGGGGTGGCTTTCTCCTGACAACGCTCTGCCGGATGACGCGCAGCTTGCTTCAGCGTTCAGCCGAAAGGAGTTCCTGCCTGCGAGCTGTATCTCGTCGGCCGAGCCGTGGCGCGAGCAGATTGCGCAGTGGCACGACGCGGGCGTGCCCGGCACGACGATTCACAGCGCGCTGGTGCGCAACCACGGCTACGAGGGAAGCTACTCATCCGTCTACAGGCTACTTCAGCAATTGAAGGCGGAGCTTACGCCGGATGTACCGATGCGGCTGGAGTTCAAACCTGCAGAAGCCGCGCAGGTTGATTTCGGCGCAGGTCCGACCATCACGGACGCGCACACGGGCGACGTCCACAAGACGTGGTTCTTCGTGATGACCTTGTGCTGGTCGCGGCATCAATACGTCGAGTTTGTCCGCGACCAGAGCGTCGACACATGGTTGCTATGTCATCGTCACGCCTTCGAATGGTTCAATGGCGTAGTGGGACGCGTCACCATCGATAACCCCAAGTGTGCCATCGTCAAGGCCTGTATCTACGAACCCGAAGTCCAGCGGGCCTATGCGCAATGCGCCGAAGGGTATTCGTTCAAGATCGATCCGTGTCCGCCGAGGGACCCGGCTAAAAAGGGAATTGTCGAATCGGGCGTCAAATACGTGAAGTCGAGCTTCCTTCCTCTTCGCGAATTTCGTGATCTTGACGACGCCAACCGGCAAGCGCAAGCCTGGGTGATGCAAGAGGCCAGCACCCGGACGCATGGCACGACGCGCGAGGTGCCGCTCAAGCGTTTCGAAGACGTTGAACGGGCGCTGTTGCAGCCGCTTCCCGATGTGCCGCCCGAGCTGGCAACCTGGGCGCGCGTGAAGGTCCATCGCGACGCCCATGTGCAATTCGAGCGCGCCTACTATTCCGTGCCGTTCCGGCTTGCCGGTAAAGAGCTGTGGCTCAAGGCAACCGCCACCATGGTGCAGGTTTACTACGAGCACGAACTGTCAGCATCGCATGTCCGCCAGACTGCGCCAGGAACGCGTAGCACGGTGGCCGATCACATGCCGCCAGCAGCACAGGCCTGGCAACTGCACGACACCCAATGGTGCCTGAGAGAAGCGCAACGTATCGGACCGTCCTGCTACGCGCTTGTTCACGCGCTCTTCGGCGATCAGGTTCTCATCAAGCTGCGCGCCGTACAGGGCGTGCTGCGCTTCGCTCAGCAGTTCGGCGCGTCCCGCCTGGAGGCGGCCTGCCGTCGAGCGAATCACTTCGGTACCCCAAGCTACAAAGCCGTCAAGCTGATCCTGCAGAAAGGCCTTGATCAGTCGTGGCTGTCGACCGAGCCCATTGAATCGGGCGCGAGTACCTACACCCACGGCGGCCGCTTCTGCCGCGATACCCAGACTCTGCTTATCCATTGAACATGAATCCAATTCCCGAACTCACGTCTTCCCTTAAGCAATTGCGACTGTCCGGCATCCTCGACACGCTCGAAGCGCGCAACCGTGAAGCCATCGACCGAAAGCTCGCCTATACCGATTTCCTGACGTTGCTCATCCAGGACGAGATCGCACGGCGCGATCATCGAAAGCTCGACGCCCGCATGCGCCGCGCGAACTTCCGTGGCCAGAAGACACTGGAAGGTTTCGACTTCGACCGGCTGCCCAACCTTAATCGCGCCGTCGTCCATGATCTGGCGACCTGCCGCTTCATCGATGAGAAGGTCAGCGTGCTGATCGCCGGTCCGTGTGGAACGGGTAAAAGCCATCTGGCGCAGGCACTGGGCCACTCCGCCGCCCGGCAAGGTCACGATGTCCTGTTCATGACTCAGACCCGGCTTCTCGGCGCGCTACGCAACGCGCAAGCCGTCGGCTCCTACGACCGGCGCTTCCAGGCGCTTGCCAAGGTACCGCTGCTCATCATTGACGATTTCGGGCTGAAACCCATGCGTACGCCCGAAGATGAAGATTTCCACGATCTGATCGCCGAACGGTACGAACGTACATCCACCGTGCTAACCAGCAATCTTGATTTTACGGAATGGGGTGATGCGTTCGCGACAAACAAAATGCTCGGCGCTGCAACGCTTGATCGTCTGCGACATGCCGCGTACCGCGTCGTGCTCGACGGTGAGAGCTACCGTGTTCCACGCCCGATGCCCGAGAGCAACAAATCAGCACTTGCGAAAGGAGGTAAAAACAAGGATTCTTGATCCCCGTTCGAGCCCCGAATCAGGCGCCTTTCGCTGGCGCCATTACGCCGAAAACACCCGGCCCCTTTACGGCGAAAGGCAACACTCGCAGGGCGAGGTATGAGAAGAAGGTATTCAACGCCGCGCGTCTCTGGTTGCGGGTACGCACAGAATTGCCACGCTGCTGCTCCAGGTACTTCAGAAATGCAAGGACTTGCTCGAAGCCCAGGTCATCGAGGGTCAGAGATGCGATAGAACCGCCGCGTTGCTCGGATACAAAGCACAGGAACAGGCGGACGGTGTCACGATAGCTTCGGATCGAACCTTGGCGCAACCCCTTCTGCACTGGAAGATGATCCGTAAAGAACGACTGTACCAATAGGCCGAGAGATGGTGTCATGATGAGATGACCTCCTGGAGGGTCGCTGCCGCGAATGCCTCGTAACGACGGTTGGCCTGCTCGAGCAGTGCAGGTGTCGTTGACAGATACACCGAGGTGGAGCTCACATCGGCATGGCCCATGAAGGTTGAAAGCGCAAGAAGATTCGCCTGTGGATCAAGGCCGTCGCGGTACCAGCGGGTCAGCACGCCAACAGCGAAGGCGTGGCGTAGATCATGGAGATGCGGATTCGGAACACCCGGTGCAATGTCCAGATGCAGCTTTGGAACCAGAGCATGAAAGGTCTGACTTACGGTGCCGGGACTGACGGGCCGTCCTCCACGCAGGCTAAACAGCGGCGCCTCATCCGAGACTGCGCGCGCGTCGTCCATCTGACGTCGCCGCACATGCTCGTTGAGCAACGCTTCGAGCTTGGGACCGAAGGGAACGAGCCGGCTCTTATAAAACTTCGTTTCCCGAATGATTAGCAGCTGCCGCTCACGGTCAACATCCTTGATACGCAGTCGGCAGGCTTCTCCAACGCGCAATCCGAGCCCATATAGAACAGCAAAAAGAACGAAGTAGGTACTACCCCGTTCAATGGTGCTTCCGTTGTCGGGAAGCGCCTTGGCCAGAGCGAACAGCCTCCTGGCGTCTGCCGTATCAAAGATATACGGCGCCCGGTCATATCTCGATCGACGCGGTGGTGACTGCAAGGGTGTCGCGGCGAGACTGCCGCGATCGACGAGATACGAGAAGAACCGGCCTATCGTGCAACGCAGGTGGTTATAGCTCCTCGGGCGCGATCGTGGACGCGAGAGCAGGAACTCATCCACCAGGGGCGGAGTCACTTCGGAGAGGCGACCAATGCGCTTCTGTAGAAGGTAGGCGTCGAGCAGAACGAGCGTCTTCTGTTCAACATCATAACGCCTTCCCAACGAACGTTTGTGAACGATGAACTGCTCAATATCCGGGCCAAGAAAACTCTGGAAAGATGTGTGGGGTCTCATAGCACATCCTCCCCGTCGCCCTGTGCGACACTGCGAAGTTCCTCGATCGCGACCTTGCCGTAAATCTGGGTGGACGAAATGTTTCGGTGCCCGATATAGTCTCCAATATGCTTAAGTGAAAAATGGGCGTTGAGCAAGTGCTGGACGCAACTGTGGCGCAGTACGTGGGAGCCAGTCCGTGGAACGCTGACACCGGCCTTGCGGATGAAGTAAGCAGCCCGCGACACCACAGCCGCGGACTGGATCGGAGCGAGCGGTGCCGTCATGCGCATGAACACTTCACGATGCGTTGTCGCCGGCCGCCCATTCTTGAGGTAGTCGACGATTGCCGCTCCGGCTACCGCCGACAGCGGGTAAGTGGTCGTATTGCCGGCCTTGCGGTCGCGGATTCTGAAACGCTCGTTGCGCCAGTCAACATCGTCCAGGGTGAGTGCAGCAACTTCACAGGCCCGCAGCCCGTATGTCGCGAGCAGCAACAGCATCGCGTAGTCGCGCTTACCACAGGGCGAACGTCGATCAACGCTCGCCAGGATGCGCTCAACCTGATCCCAGGCGATCGATCGGGGAATGCCTGCGTATCGATACGATTGGGGAAACTCGACCAGCGAACTCAGGTCTCTGGAGACGACTCCTTCACGATACAGGTATCGCAGAAAGACTCGCAGTGTTCCACAGGCATTGCGAAGCGTGGTCCAGGCGACCCGTGGACCATACTCGGTGATGAAGCCGCTGATCACGGTCGGAGACACAGCGCGTAGACCGATGCCGTTGCGATCGAGGTAGGTTGCGAACTGTCGAAGGTGAAAGCGGTACTGGTAAATCGTACGCGGCCGGAGGCCCTTCTCCTCGACAAGGTAAGCGAGGAACTCCGGCGCCTGCCGCTCGAACGGATTCTCTGGCTTATGCGGGCGACCCGGACCAACGTAACCGTCAATTGCCAGTTGCAGCATCTGGCAAACGGGATTGCGTATCTCATGGGCCAACCTGCTTCTTCTGGAGGCGCTCCGTCCACGCCCTCGTCGGCGAATCCAGGCTTGCACAAACGGTTCGACGTGGTCGCTTAGTTGCACGAATTCGTTCGCGCCGTGCGTCTTAGCGAACTCGCCGAATTCGACCAGAACCGGAACGCGATGCAGCACGCTGCGGGGTGTGTAGCCGTGCTCTGCCATCCAGTTGACGTACTGCTCGATCGCTGGAGCGACCCACGAAGCCCGGATGCGATCAACGCTTGCGGGACGAACATAGTAGTTCTCGAGCATGACAATCTCCCAAGGAAAGTGGGAAGATCAACATGCCACGACGACTCGTTATGTTGCCAGTGAGGCAACAAAACGGCCCACGGTCGCTACTTTAAAAAGAAGGGCCACATAACGCCAGCGGGCACAGAAGCCGGACAACCCGCGCGCGATGATCGCCGACCCCGATCGCTATGAGCCTCGCGCCGGCGACACCGTGCTGGACTTCGCGCGTCACTACGGCACCTCATTTCTGCCTGCACGCGTTTATCGCCCCCAGGATAAGCCGAAGGTTGAAGTGGCGGTTCAGGTGGTCGAACGTTGGATCATGGCGCGCCTGCGTCATCGCCAGTTCGAGTCGGTCCAGTCGGTGGACGACGCGATCCGCCCGCTACTGAAGAACTTGAACGAGCGCCCGTTTCAGAAGCTGCCTGGATGCCGCGCCAGCGCGTTCACCGAATTAGACGCGCCGGCCCTACAGCCACTGCCGGTGCAGCCGTATGAGCTCGCGCGGTTCAAGGCAGTAACGGTCGGCATCGACTACCACATCGAGATCGATAAACATCGCTACAGCGTTCCCCACGCGCTTGTGGGACTCAAGCTCGATGCGCGCATCACAGCGGGTGCTGTCGAGTTGTTGCATCGCGGTCGCCGTGTGGCCAGCCATGCTCGCAATGATCGCGTAGGAGGCTACACCACCGTCGTCGAGCACATGCCGGCGGCACACCGCGCCCATCTCGAATGGACTCCGCAGCGGCTTATCCACTGGGGTCAGCAGATTGGCGGCGCCACCGGCGCGCTCGTCGCGCGGCTTCTGCAGGAACAGCGCCATCCCGAGCACGGCTATCGGGCATGCCTTGGCTTGCTCTCGCTCTCACGTCGCTATGGTCGCGACCGTCTCGAGGCGGCGTGCGCGTTGGCGCTCGAATTGGGTGTACATCGGTACCGCCACGTGCGCGACATCCTCATCAACAACCGCGACCGCGCGGCAGCGACCACGCCTGTCGAATGGGTCAGTCCAAGTCACGCGCATGTGCGCGGCCCCAGCTACTACCAATAAGGAGAACCCGCCATGATGATGCAACAAACCTTGACGCAACTACGCACCCTGAAGCTGGATGGGTTCGCTGACGGATTGGAAGAGCAACTGACGCAGCCCGGCACGGCGGCTCTGAGCTTCGAGGAACGCCTGTCTTTGCTGGTCGACCGGGAAGCAAGTTGGCGCGATGATCGTCGCCGCACCCGACTGCTCAAGCAAGCGCGCCTGAAGTATCCCCAGGCCGCCATCGAAGATCTCGACACTCGCGCTGGTCGAGGCGTGGACCCGCGTTCGCTCACGAGCCTCGCTCTCGGCGACTGGGTCGAATCGGGATACAGCCTGCTCATTAGCGGCCCAACCGGCGCCGGTAAATCATGGCTCGCTTGCGCCCTCGCGCAGTATGCCTGCCGACGCGGGCACTCCGCGTTGTACCTACGTGTGCCGCGCCTCGGCGAGGAACTGCGCGTCCTCCACGGCAACGGCGGCTTCACCAAATGGTTGCTGCAGGTTGCTCGCGTTGATGTTCTTCTGCTGGACGATTGGGGAATGGCTCCGCTCGATGCGATGGTCCGAAACGATTTGCTCGAGATGATTGACGACCGATCTGCCGGCAAAGCCACGATCGTGACCAGCCAGCTACCAATCGAACACTGGCATGGCTGGATAGGCGACGAGACGATCGCCGACGCAATGCTAGATCGCCTTATGCAGCGTCATCACCGCATCAAACTGACGGGCGAATCTCTCAGAAAACCATCTCCGCAACCCAGCGGGCTCGAACCAGAACTCGACCAAAACTAGCGAGGAAATCTACAATCGAAACCGCGCAACGCCCGACCTTGCCGAATCGGTCACGTTCCCGAAATCGGCGGTCACGTTCGCCGAAATACGCAGGTGTCGCCGACTCACCTCCAGATGGCGGTCCGCCTGCAGGCACGCAGTGCTTTGCGTGGTCCTACAAGCGTGGCGGCGATCAGGTCACGACTTTCAGCGAGACGAAAAAATTTGAGGGCGAGCGTAATGAGATTCGGAGCGCTGCGGCGCGCTATGCCCTATCGCGCATCGCGCACTACTTCGAGAAATCGACGATAAGCTGAACTTTGAACGCGGAGGCTACGATGCAGCAGACGCAGAAGGATTGGCGGCAGTGGCAGGCCCATGTCATCCAGACGCTTGGGGTGAGCAGGGACTTCGATTTTGACCATGAACGCGAGAAACGTATCGCGTTCCTGTCCGATTATCTGAGTTCCCAAGGGCTACGAACTTACGTGCTCGGCATCAGCGGTGGTGTGGACTCGTCCACAGCGGGTCGCCTGGCGCAGCTGAGCGTCGAGCGGCTTCGCGCCCGCGGCTATGAAGCGCGTTTTGTGGCAGTGAGACTGCCATACGGGGTTCAGCGGGACGAACAAGACGCGCGGCTCGCTTTGGAATTCATCGGCCCGGACGAGACGCTGGCCGTCAATGTCAAACAGCCATCGGATGAAATGCTGTTGGCATTGGAAGAGGGCGGCGCCCAATATGCCGACCATTTCGACGAAGACTTCGTTCTGGGTAACATTAAGGCGCGCCAGCGAATGATTGCGCAATATGCGATCGCCGGCGCAAGGCGCGGTGTCGTGATCGGTACTGATCACGCCGCGGAATCGCTAATGGGCTTTTTCACGAAGTTCGGCGATGGCGGTGCCGACGTCCTGCCTCTTTCCGGGCTCACAAAGCGGCGAGTGCGAGCGCTGGCCCGATCCATGGGCGCGGATGAACGACTTGTGATGAAGGTGCCCACGGCCGATCTCGAGTCACTCACGCCCCAGCGACCGGACGAGGACAGCTATGGCATCAGCTATGAAAATATCGACGACTTTCTCGAAGGAAAGGAGGTGAGCGACGACATTTTGACTACGATAAACCGATTTTACACGGCGACACAACATAAGCGTTCATTGCCGGTCGAAGTTCCAGGCGGCTGAATCGGCAGCGCTGCTCGACAAGCCGGTGCGGCCCGACTTCTCGCGTCTGCTCGGCAATACTGCATCAGACGGGCGCCGTCGAACCCGCACAGAGGCAAGCATTCTCTGCCACGTGCGATAGGCCGCAGTGCTTCGATTCACTCTAGAAGCACGCGCGGCCGGCCTTGAACCGGCATCATCGGGGTGCGGTCACAAGGAGAAAAAATGGATGCACTCGTCGCAGTATTTGGAGAAGGAAAGGACCTTTATCCGTGGCAAATGGGTGCCCGAGCGCTTGCCGTATTTTTTGCTGCGCTCATTCTTATTCGAATTTCCGGCCGCCGCTCGTTCGGACAACGCTCACCGTTTGATTATGTCGTCGCCATCCTGCTCGGCGCCACACTAAGCCGGGCGATAGTCGGTGCTTCGCCGGCGATCCCGACGCTTGTCGCTTCCCTGGTTATCGTCCTGATTCACCGCGTGCTAGGGTGGCTGTGCGTGCGCTACCCAAGGCTCGAGTCATTTCTCGTTGGCGGGACGAGAATCGTGTATCGCAATGGCCATTTTGATCAGGCGCAGTTGTCCGCGGGCCTGACCACGCCGACCGACGTCTTCGAGACCGTACGCCAAGACTTGCACGCCCCCGACTTGCACGATGTCGAGGCCGCCATTCTCGAGCGCAATGGCCAGATCAGCATTATCGTCAAAAAGCGGTAGCTCGGGAGACCATATGGCCGCCCCTTACTCGAATGCAGCGCATTTGCCTGGCAGAGCGCAAGCAGGCCTCGCGGTCGAAAGCGACACATATAACGTTGGCCGGGCTTTCAACAGACCTCGCGTGATTCGCCTCTCGCAATGTAGGCGTCACGAAAGGCTGACCGGGCGGATTGGTTCTGTCCTTGGGTGCGTTGCTTTGCACCTGAACTAAACTAATTGCTGGCTTCACAGCACGGCGCAAGCAACCAGCGGAATTGAAGATGCCTTCGAAGAAGAGCTGAAAATCTCGCCGCTGCTTACTTGCCCCTCCTCTCAGAGCGCGCTGGCAAGCTGGCGCCGACCGACGGTTCGCACGATGAGATTGATCGTGGTCTCGATGAGGTTCGGCAAAAGCGCAAGGATCACCGACGAACCTCACTACATTTCTTCGGGGTGGTCTATAGCTTTCCCGGAAATCGAGAGTTATCGTCGCAAGCGGTGTGTTGCTGCCGACACGAACTGAACCGAATGCCGATACATGATGATCCAGGCGTATCGTTCGCGGCGCAATCGCGGGGCGATGTGCAGGTCAGCTCTATATTGACGCGAACCGCTCCGCAGCCGAGCTGGCCAACCGCTCTCCAACTGAAGGTCCGGATGGTTCACGAAAGTGGCCGACCTAGCAGGCTGCTGAAGTACACCCGAGTTAAAGAGGCCACGCTCCAATTACGCGACTCTCGTCGCAAGATTTTTCGCTTTGTGCAGATTCAATGCGAATTCAACGTCCCTTCAAGCGTTTTGAGGCCAATTCCTGGCCTCATTTCCGCGTTTTCCGTCACTACGGACGGACTTGTGCCAAGGATCGCAGGCGCACGAGGTTGTATGCGGCCATGTTCAACACGAACATCTGATCCACCTTCTTTAACCCGCGCACCATTGCCTGGCGCATACGTCCCACGGTCTTCGCCCATCCAAAGCCTTGTTCGATCAGCTTTCGCTTTTGCTGGGAAATGGCGTAGCCCGCGCTCGAGGCAATCGTATCGGCCACCGCCGAACGCCGCCCCGAGGTGTTTTGCGCTACGTGCGGTGTGACCTTCATCTCGTGGCAGGCCTCGATGAATTCCCGTGCGTCGTAACCCTTGTCCGCGCCCAACGTGATCTCTGCGCCCGCATCCTGTAGTGCTTGCCGCGCGTCGTTGATCATGATCTTGGCCGCTTCACGCTCAGCATGCCCGTCAGCGCGTGTCACGCGCGCGTTGACCACCAGACCGTGCCGGTTATCGGTCAGCGTATGGCCCATGTATCGCAATTCGCTGCCCGTCTTGCCTTTCCGGTAGAGCCGCGCATCAGGATCGGTACTGGACTGATGCGTCTCGTTGCTGCGCTTCCTACCTTTAAAGTCGCCCGCGCTGCTGCCTTCGTCATCCTGATCGTCATCGTCCTTGCGAACGAAGCTCTTGTGTCCCGCCCACGCCTGGATCAGCGTGCCGTCTACGCTGAAGTGCTCGCCCGAAAGCAGATCCTTCTTCTGAGCGATGGCCACCACTTCGTTGAAGAATTCGATCACGGCGTCGTGCTTGATCAACCGCTCGCGGTTCTTCGTGAAGACCGTGGGCACCCACACCATGTCATCCATTGCCAGGCCGATGAACCAACGAAACAGGAGGTTGTATTGCACCTGCTCCATCAATTGCCGCTCCGAGCGGATGCTGTAGAGCACCTGGATCAGCATCGCCCGCAACAGCTTCTCCGGCGCGATGCTCGGCCGCCCGCCCTTTATGTCGGCTTCGTACATGCCGGCGAACAGCCGATCCATCTTCGCGAGTGCTTCGTTCGCCATGACGCGAATCGCACGCAGCGGATGTGACGGCGGAATGAAGTCGTCCAGCTTGCGCATGGAAAACAGACTCTCGGTGAATGTGTCGGCGCCGCGCATAATCTTCATCGGGTAACTGGGCTCCTTCTATCAACGCTTCACGAACGCTGCGCGATGACGCGTTTCAGCGGTACTTCCGCAGCCTGCTAGAGCCCTCAATATCTCGGGTTCCCGCTGCGTCAACGTCATTATCGGTGCCGGAACGGCGCGGGCGCGCGGCCCCTTCGCTCAGAGGTTTTCCCGCGCAAATTTTTGCTACCTCACGGACGGTATCGACACACGTGCCATTCAGCATCACGTTCGCGCCCGGCTTCTGCGAGCGGGAACCGACGCTTCTCAGCATCGAAGACCTGCTATTCCGTTGCGGGCGGTGCTTGTTTGCCCGCGCCGCTTCGGGTGGCGTCGCCCGGCGTGACTGCCTGACTGCCGCCAGACGATTTCTGCTGGTGGCGCGAGCGCTACCCGCTGAGCCGCCAGCCGCCGCCCGGCGTGCGAGGCTGCATTCCACGGCCGATTCTTGACCGCTGACACGTCCGCTCACCTGTCCCGCGTCGACCGGCGTGCCTTCGCTTGCGCTTGCCTCGCCGGTCGTTCCAGTTCCTACCGCGTAAACCGCACCGCTAAGCCAACCACAAGCGTGCAAAGGCATGGATTCATATCTTGGGTTTCATGGCATCTCCACCATGAGTAGTCGCACCTTGAGGCTTTTTTGTCTCCTGGCAAGCGATGTGCCACGCTGAACGAGCGCGACAAATCTTTCTCCTTAACTGCGCGCGCCAACTTGTCCTTGCATTGGACGGACTCTCGACGATTAATAATAACTATTGAAAATGCCAAGCCTGTTAATGTCTATTATCGGGATGGCGTTTCCGGCGTAGAATGGGCCGTTTCCGATTTACCTGAGAGAGGGCAGGGGCCCGTGGAGCAAGACTTTGCGGCGGGTGACGACGATTTCGACGATCAGGACCGGCTCGGCCGGCGCCGCGCGTCCGATCGTCGTCAGCAGCGTTATTACGATCACGATGATTCGAGCCGGTGGCCCAATGAGGCGCCGACCGCCGCGGTTGCGCGCGTGGTGCTGGCCGTTGACGCGGCGATCAGGCTCAGGCGCCGTGCGGCCGCCGTGTGGCTGACCGCGCACGGCGATGCGGTACCGCTTTTGCCGGTGAGACCGTCCCGCCTCGAGCTGGCGGTGGTGATCGCGCTCGCGGAAACCTATGGCGCCGCACTCAGCGCGGCGCCGCGCTTCCTGCCGGTGCTCGACTCCATCGCGGACGATGGCGCGGTGAAATTGGTGCAGCGGGTGATGTACGGCGCACGACCGACGACCCATTTCGAGGTCAGCGCGTACGCCGCGGAAAACGCGCGTCTGGCGGAGCTGCTGCGCGAGGCGCGGCCGGCTTTCGAGTTTCTCTGCGCGACCTGGCCCGAGGTATTCATGGGGCAGGCGAGCGAGGCGCTCGCCCAGCTCGGCTTGCCGCGGCTGCGTGCACCGGCGCCGCCGTCAATCAACGAAGGAAGAGCCAGTCGCGAGGAGCCTGGTGAGGAGGGTGGCGATGCCTGAGCGCGCCTCCTCGCCCCCGGAAAAGCTCACCGAGACCCTCACCCTCGAGCGGCGCTACACGACCAAGGATTTCACGGCGCTGCGCGCCTACGTGCAGCGCATTCCGCCGGCGGTGATTGCTCGCACCTACTACGATCCCGACGAGGATGCGCACGCGGCGACGCCCGGCGCGATGGAGCGGCATCTCACCGCGATGCTCGACGCGCTGGTGACGCTCGCGCTGGCGCACGGCTCGACCGCGCTCGCCGATCACCTTTGCGCGTCGATCCGGCAGCACGGGCGGCCGCTGCTCACCGCGGTGACGTTCCGCATGGTGACCGACGCCGCGCAGTTGGCGGCCCTGCCGCCGCAGGCCGATCATCCGATCGGCGCCTGGCTGCGTCCGCGTGTAGCGCGCCGGCTGAAAGGCGAGGGGCTGGCCACGCTCGGCGACTTGGTCGCGTTCTGCCCGGCGCGGCGGCAGCTGGTGGCGCTCGATTCCGCGCATCGGACCGGGCCGGGCCCGCGCGATCGTCAGCTGGTTACGAAAGCAGCAGGGCACGCTTCAATTGACGGTCGAAGCGGACGTCGACTCCGTCGAGCAAGCGGGCGTGCCGCTGGTCGCGGCCGAACTGGTCGAGGTCAGGCCGGCGACGAAGGTGACAGAAAGCGGCCCGAGCAGCGGTTCAAGCGGGGGCCTGAGTTCTGAAAATCGACTGACGCTGGCGCCGCTCGAGCGGCTCGCCGTGCCGTACGCGCTGTCCGACGCCCGCGGCGAAAATCGCTCGGCCGCCTTTTGTTATATCCATGCGAACCACGACCTTGATGCGGTGCGGGCGTATTTGAATCGCTATCGCGATCAACCCAAAACGCTGCGGGCGTACACCAAGGAGCTCGAGCGCTTCCTGTTGTGGGCAGTCGTGCTGAGGGGCAAGGCGCTCAGTGATTTGCGGATCGACGACTGTGAGGCGTACAAGGACTTCCTCAAAAACCCCGATGCGCGCTTCGTCGGGGAACGCTTCGCGCGGCACTCGCCGCGCTGGCGACCGTTTGCCTCCACTGCGAGCGGCTCGGCCGAGCTGTCACCCGATTCCCAGCGCTACGCGGTCCGGGCGCTCCGTTCGGCGTTCGCGTGGTGGGTCGATGTGCGCTATCTCGCCGGCAATCCATGGAAGGCCGTCAACGATCCGGTGGTGATCAAGCGGGAGCGGGCGATCAAGATCGAGCGCGCCTTACCGGCTGAGCTGTGGCGCAAGGTCCGCGGAGAACTCGATGCGCGGTCGGCCGAAGCGGGGGGCGTGCAGAGCCGCGAATCAGCGTCCGGCGTGCAGTGGCGCGCCGTGCGGGCGGCGATTCTGTTGATGGGCGATTCGGGCCTGCGTCGCGAAGAAGCGGCGAGCGCCCGGCGCGAACATCTGCGTCCGTCATCGTACGGGACGCTCGAGCGACCGGTATGGGAGCTGACGATCGTTGGGAAAGGGCAGCGGGAGCGCACGGTGCCGGTCAGTGCGGCGACGCTCGCGGCGTTGCGCGCTCACTGGGCGGACCGGGCTAAAGACGGCTGGGCTCAAGATTTCGACGGCGCGGCCGAAGAAGGCACTCAGAGCGGGCCGTTGCTGGCGCCGATTATCATTCCCTGGACGCAGGCGTCACGCCGGCGCCATCGAACCGGGCAGGGGGGTGATCGGCAATACGGGAATGAGGCGGGCTACACCGCGGATGGACTGAACCGGCTGATTAGTCGAACGGTCACCGAACTGGTTGAGACGATGGACAACTTGAGCCTCGATGAGCGGCGGCAGCTCGGACAGGCAAACGCGCACGCCCTACGACACACTTTCGCGTCCCATTCGGTTGCCGATGATGTCCCGGTCGACGTCGTGCAGAAGGTCTTGGGGCATGCCTCGCTGCAAACGACGACGCTCTATGTCCACGCCGAAAAGCAGCGCGTGGTCGAAGAAGTGGCTCGCTACTATGCCGGCGTCGCCGCGCATAAGACGGGGCAATGAGACGCGCATCCATTGCTGCACGCGTCTCTGACGAAATTTAATCGCTTTCCGGCGCGTCCCGCGTCGGAATACAGGAAAACACCATGACGGACAAAGAACTTAACTTGCGCGCGGGACTGGCCGCGTTTTCCGATGCGGACCGGGTCGTTCCGGTGAACCTCGATGAGTTCGATCCGCTGAACTCCCGCGACGATCTAATCAAGTTGCTGGTCGAGACGGGGATCTCGTTTTCCCGTCCGCGCGAGGGCGTTATCGCTGCCGAGATTAGCGAGAGCAGCTTTGAGGTGGCGATTCAAGGCGATGCCGTTGCCGCCGCGGCACGAGCCGCATGCGAACTCGCGGCGAGCTGGATTGACGACGACGATGTGAAGGCTTGGAACATTGCGACAGGACGGTTTGCACGCTGACAAAAAGTCGCGCCGATACGGTATGGCTCTCGAAAAATGGATCTGGAGTGTGACCGCTCAATTTGCCACGATGGCCATAGAACGCACAAGCCGATAAGTTAGAGGTTGAAGATGAAGCGTATCGCGAGAGACCCCGGAAAGTTTGAACCTCTTAATCTTTTCACCGCCATCGGCCGTGAAGCAGGATATCGCCTAGGCAGCGAGGCTCATTATCACCACTTCATCAATGCGGTCGAGAAGTCACTCAAAGCTTCCCAAGCCAACCTCAACATGCTGCACGGGAAGCGTATCGAAGCTCTATTCGCGCACGTAGCGGGCGCGCTCGGGCGGTGTCTGATGGTGAAAGCAGAGGATGCCGGCGATATCTTCGTTGCTGACGGGGAAGTGAAGATCCCTGATTACCGGCTAGTGCTTCGGGATCGGAGCCAGCTACTGGTCGAGGTCAAGAACTGTCACGGCGACGGTATCGAGCGGCCGTTCTCGTTAAAACGCGACTATGTCGACCAGTTGGATCGATACGCGGACATGAACGGGGCGTCGTTGAAGTTTGCCGTCTTTTTCTCAAGCTGGCGCAGTTGGTGCCTATTGTCGCGGCAGTCTTCCCAGGAAGAAGACGATGACCTCATCATTACCTTCCCGAACGCTATGGCAAGGAATGAGATGTCCTCGATCGGGGATGTGGTGATCGCAACCTTGCCGGAACTAAAAATTGAATTGCTCGCTGATCCTGCGGAGGCGCATGCGGTCGACAAACGTGGCCGGGCGCGGTTCATCATCCGCAGCGCCAAATTATTTTGCGCCGGCAAAGAGATTGTCGATTCTGCCGAGCAAGAGATCGCTTTTAGGCTGATGCGGTCAGGGAAGTGGCCTGACACCAGTGAGGCCATCGTCGAAGATGGAAAGCTGCTTGGCGTCATCATCACGGCACGGCCGGAGACGACCCATGAAGGGCAGCACTTCGAGATAATCGGCCATCTGAGCTCTCTGGTGACCTCAGCTTATGCAGAAATGACGGTCAAGGATAGACGCCCTATCGCGCTCGATGTCGCGGCCGATCCCGCCGCCTTCGCGCTCTGCATCCCGGAAGACTACCAAAGTGAAGCCTTGCCCCTTTGGCGACTCGTGCAGCAGCCAAATCCGGATTTTCAAGTGGACGGGGATGATGCAGCGGCAGCAAGGGGCCTTGCCACTACAATCTGATCGGTCCTCCCGCATCGAAAAGTTGACAAGCTGTCGACTAGTCGACAAAATCCTGGACCATGAATACCTCATCAAAAAAGCCAGCCCGTCGCAACCGCGTAAAGCCGGAAGACACCCAAATTGTCGGGTTTCGCCTGCCGCAAGCGATGGCGCGCGAGGTGAAAACGGAGGCGTCCCATCGGGGCGTTCTTCTCAAGGATTTATTTGTTGAGCTGTGGGAGCAATACAAACGGCAGCGAAAAGATGAAAGAAATTAGAACGGAGCAGGACCTGGTCGCGATCTCCGCCGCGCTGATCGGCTCCGCAACGATGCTGTCCAAAGACGAAGCCGCGCTCCTAAAGCGTGTGGCGAAACGGGTCGTCGACGCGCAGCTGATCGCGTCCGTCCGCGCCCGGATTGAGGACGGCGAAGATCCTCTCGGCGATGCGTTCTCCGGAATTCGATCGCCTGAAGAACGCCGCAGCCAGGGTGCAACGTACACGCCTTTGTCCATTATCCAATCGATGGTTAATTGGGCGGCGTCGACGTCTTCGCCCGCTCGGATCGTCGATCCAGGAGCTGGCAGCGGCCGCTTCCTCTTGGAGGCCGGCGAACGGTTTAAGAAAGCGAAGCTGATCGGGATCGAGATGGACCCGCTGGCGGCGCTTATGCTGCGCGCAAATTTGGCGGTGCGTGGCCTGGAGAAGCGGTCGACCGTCATCGTCGACGACTATCGGCAGGCGTTGCTTCCGGCCGTCAAAGGGCAAAGTCTGTTTATCGGAAATCCGCCCTATGTGCGACACCACAATATCGGCACGGCTTGGAAAGACTGGTTCGGGGATGCCGCTGCAGAATTTGGAGTCAAGGCGAGCAAGCTGGCCGGCCTGCACATTCATTTCTTCGTCAGAACGTTGCAGCTGGCGAAGGATGGCGACGTGGGCGCGTTCATTACGTCGTCTGAATGGCTCGACGTGAACTACGGTTCAGCCCTTCGATCGCTTCTGGCAAAAGAGTTGGGCGGCGTCGGCCTGCATATTCTTAATCCGAAAGCGATGCCGTTCTCCGACGCTACGACGACGGGCGCTATTGCCTGCTTCAATGTCGGCCGCCGACCGGAAACGCTGAAGGTGCGTGAGGTCGAAACGCTTTCGAGCCTGAACTGCCTTTCTGCAGGAAACGAAATGCCGTGGGACGTCGTGTCCCAATCGAAACGCTGGTCGACGATCATCCGGCCGAGCGCTGCGGTGCCAGCCGGCTATATCGAGCTGGGCGAACTGTGTCGTGTGCATCGCGGCCAGGTGACAGGTGGAAATGCCGTCTGGATAGCGGGGCAAAACGTATCGGGAATGCCCGCGTCTGTGCTGAAAGCGACGATCACCAAGGCAAAGGATCTGCTCAATGCTGGCGAGGTTTTGAAGGATGCGTCCGCCCTGCGCAAAGTCATCGACCTGCCGGCCGATCTCGACGAGCTCGACGATCCTGAAGAATTGAAGGCCGTCCGCCGTTTTCTGAAATGGGCGAAGCAACATGGCGCCGATCAATCCTATATCGCGCAGCATCGTCGCGCCTGGTGGGCTGTGGGCCTGAAAGAGCCCGCGCCGATTATCTGTACCTACATGGCCCGGCGCGCGCCGGCCTTCGTGAGAAATTTATGTGGGGCGCGGCATATCAACATCGCGCATGGCGTCTATCCGCGCCAGGCGCTTGATGATAAAACTCTGGATCGCCTGGGCGCGTGGCTTCGTGAGAACGTTAAAGTCGAGAGCGGCCGCACCTATGCGGGTGGGCTGACGAAGTTTGAGCCCAAAGAAGTTGAACGCATCCTCATCCCAAAGGAACAATTCATTTAATCGACGATTGCTTGGCCGCTTGGCCGCGAGAGGCGCTGGACCAAGTCGTCGCTTTCCCGCACAATAACGGCTCCATAAAGGGGGCGGCCGAAGCCGGCGGACTCATAAGTGAGAGCCGAAGGATTGAAGCGGACACGGTCCCGGCTAGAGAGTTCGAATGACGTCATCACCGCAGAAATGGACCGTGCAGCAGCTAAGAGACGACGCAGAAACCGCGACGATCGCATTCCGCAGAGAACGGTTGGACGAACCCCTCGAACTTTATTCCCAGCATTTCAAGACATTTTCCGGCATCTTCGCGAAGATTGTCGATCGCTTGCCCGAGCTGAAAGAGCCGCAGCTTGATGTGAACGTGATCGCCGATTTAATGCGGGATGGCGATTCACGCCGCGCATTTTGTTATCTGACGGCGCCGCCGATCTCAGAGGATGATCTCAAGACGCTTGCCGAGGCGTCGCTTGCACCAGGCACATTGAAGTCGAACCCGGACAGCGCGACGCGCATCCGCGACATCGTATTTCGGATCCTCGATCCGCATCGCTTCCCGTGGATCGAAGAAAATCGCAATCCGCTGCCCGAGGAGCGGGCGGCAGCGATCGTGGCATCGTCCGCTCTGGTAGCCGCGCGGAAGGTTGAGACGTTCCGCCGCAATGACGCCAAGGATCGGCAGGAAAACAAAGTCAAAGACCTTTTATTGTCGATCGGTTTCGAGCAGATCAAAAAACATGACATCCCCAACTCGTCTCGTGCCCCGAAGCCAGGACAGTTTATGGGCGAGACCCCACTAGCCGGCGCGAGAGCCGATGTTGTAGCAACGCTGCGTGATGGCCGGATAATGGCAATCGAGTGCAAAGTCTCAAATTCGTCCGTGAACTCTTACAAGAGGATCGTTCACGACACCGGCGGGAAAGCGACAATCTGGCATCGCGAAATTGGCCGCGCTAACTTGATCGCGGCGGCCGTTATGAATGGTGTTTTCAGCCCCACCAACCTTGAGATCGTGCAGAATGACAAGGAAGTGGCTTTGTTTTGGGATCATCGCCTCGACGACCTGAAAGCCTTCGTCGAGGCTGCGAAGTAGGCAGTCATTCCGCCGCGATAACAATGGCTCGAGAAAGTGAAGTAAGACGCTCCCGCCATTTGAGGTGAGGCCTTCCCACCTTCTTTAACGTCGATTATTGCTTGCTTAATCTCAACGGTTCAGTGTCGAACGGCAATTGAAGAGTACTATTCAATTTAGGAAATGCTATATCGAGCTTTTGGGTGAAATCTTCCCATGTCGTGGATATGCGCATGAGAGCTTTCACGCCTTCGAGCAGTTCGCGAAGGCGGGGCTTTCCCTCTTCGGGCGTAAGGTATTGCGTCAGCTTTTGTGTCGGCCGACCGTTGGCGTTGCGACGTACTCGATCGTGAAGGGCCGGCCTAACTCCCGGTGCGAGTCGATCGTAGATGTCGTTTGTCCAATGACCGATGACGCCCGGCCGTGCAGTCTTTGCCGGATCGAAATTCCAGCCGTTGAGCCGATAAATGTGTCGATAAAAATCAACGTCGAACATTTTGACCCAAGGCAAGGCGTCTTTGCGGACGTGTTGCTCGATAATCTTAAGGATCGCATTACGCTTGCGGAGATCCTCGAAGCCAGTCGCCTGGTCGATAAGATCTTCGATGGCATAGTTGGTAAGGGCTTTCAACAATGCCCTGCATGCCTGGCCGATATGCATTTGGCTTGGCAGCAGTTGTGCGGCGGTCATCGCATCCTGATAGACCCAGCAGACGCCAGGAAGCAAACCGGCACGATACCCGAAAGCCCTTCCTTCATAGCCGGGCCCTCGCAGTGGCGCAAATTCAAGCGGCGTCATAGAGGCCAGCAACTCATCAGAAACGAACGGCTCTAAGTTTTTGGCGCGAAGGAAAGCGGGCTTTCCGTCAATCGAGGCGCCTTCTCCTCCTTTCGCCTTACCTGCACGTCCGATAGCGTTAAGAAAACCTTCCTGCGTAAGAACACGCGTATTGTCGGCATCGTCCAACACAGCGCACGGAAGCCTGAGGTCGCCCATCTGAAGGTAGCCCTCTGCGATAGCTTTCGGAAACGCTTTTCCATGACGGGCAAGTGCCGCATTCCGGGCAATGGCGCTTCGTTCCTGTGGCGTTAAAGCTTTGGCCCGCGCAACGCCACCCGACACTTTCGATTCATCTTTCATCGCAAACCCCGTGCTTGCATGTAAATGATGCAAGCATAGCTTGCTTGCATTATCTGTGCAAGCAAGGCAAATGCTAAAGATGGTGCACGTATGCCCCCGGGACCGCCGTCGCTGTCCGCAACGGCATTTTTTCGCGGAGTTCTTCGAAGGCACGCCACGGGATGAGTCTCAGGTCCTGTCGAGGGTTGGGGTGGGCCACGCACTTAGTCACGCCGTGCTCCAGCCTAGGGCGCATTTCCTCGGGATTCCCAGCTTCTGTGGCAATTCTGACACACCGTGCCTTTCATCGTAACAATGGGTATTCTTTCGTTCGTACTATCCGGGCAGACTGCAGAGGAACATCCGCTAGACAGCTAATCGAACCTGTCAGTCGTGGTTCACATGCGCCACGGCACAGGAAGCAACAAACACATTGATATAACGATAAACTAGAATGAGACTAAAATCGGTTTCAATTAAAAACTTTCGTTGCTACCGCGAAGAAGTAACGGTTGCAATTGGCGACCTGACCACTTTTGTCGGCAAAAACGATATTGGCAAATCTTCGGCGCTTGAAGCACTGGAAATTTTCTTTAATAACGAGACGGTGAAGCTCGAGCAAGGCGATGCGAATATCTACAACGTTGGAAACCAGTTGGTGACCATCACCTGCGAATTCTTTGACTTGCCGCCGAAGCTGACGCTTGACGCCGGCGCGGAAACTTCCCTGGCGTCAGAATACCTGCTTTCCGCCGCCGGCACGTTGAAGATTCGGAAAGTGTTCGACTGCAGTAAAAAGACTCCTTCCGCCGAGGTCTTTCTTCTCGCGAACCATCCGACTGCCGCTGGCGTCGCAGATCTACTCGATCTGAAGGAGAGAGACCTTCAGAAGCGCGTCCAGGACCAGAAGCTCGACGTGGCGCTTAAAGGCAATCCAGGTATGCGGCAAGCCCTGTGGCAGGCTGCGTCGGATCTTCAACTGCAGGAGGTCGAGTTGCCTGTCACTAAACCAAAGGAAGACAGCAAGCGTATCTGGGATCAACTTGAGACGTATCTGCCGATGTTCGCGCTCTTCCAAAGTGATCGCAGCAGCCGCGATTCGGATGGTGAGGTGCAAAACCCGATGAAAGCGGCCGTAGCCGCCGCAATCGCGGAAGTGCAGGACGATATCAACCGCATCCAGGCAAAGGTTAAAGAAAAGGCCGAACTGATCGCCAAGAGCACTCACGACGCGTTGAAGACGATCGACCCGAACCTCGCCAAAGAACTGACGCCGCAGTTCACGCCGCCGTCGGCGACCAAATGGACAGGCTTATTTTCGGTCGGCATGGACACGGACGACGGGATTCCACTTAACAAGCGAGGCAGCGGCGTGCGACGCCTCGTGCTGGTCAGTTTTTTCAAGGCCGAAGCGGAGCGCCGGGTTCGAACAAGCGTCAGCCGCAGCATCATCTACGGGATCGAGGAGCCGGAGACCGCGCAACATCCGAACAATCAGCGCATCCTTATCGAGTCTTTCAAAGCACTGGCTGCCGAGCCAGGTTGCCAAGTCCTTCTAACGACGCATAGTCCAGGCTTCGCGTCGGAACTACCGACCGACAGCATCCGGTTCGTTACGCGCGACGTTGCTCTCAAGCCGGTCATTCTAGAGGGCGTAAATGTCTTTGGACAAGTTGCCGAAACACTTGGCGTAGTTCCCGACAGCCGAGTGAGAGTGCTGCTTTGCGTGGAGGGGCCAACGGACATCATCGCCCTGAAATATCTCAGCCGCGCGCTACATGTCGCTGACGCGTCCATTCCCGATCTGACGACGGACGAGCGCATCGCCTTCGTACCATTAGGCGGATCGACGCTGAAACATTGGGTGAACGACCATTACTTGAAGCCGCTCAACCGCAGGGAAGTACATATTTACGATCGCGATGTTGCGGATTATGCGAACTGGGTGAACGAGGTCAATCAGCGCACCGACGGGTCATGGGCCGTTCAGACCGCGAAGTACGAAATCGAGTGCTACCTGCACGCCGACGCCATCAAGGAGGCCTTCGGCGTAGAAATTGTCGTTGGCGATAAGCCGGACGACGATGGAAATGCCGTCCCGAAACTTTTCGCGAAGGCGTTTTCCGCGCAGCAGAAGTACGACGGGACTATGAAAGACAATCTAGCCAAGCTTCGCCTTGCGAATAGAGCATTCCCGCTGATGACGGCAGCCCGCCTGGCACAACGCGATCCCGCGGCAGAGGTCGAAGGTTGGTTTCGTCGCATTGCTGGAATGCTTTGACGTTAGCCGTTTCAGGACTGTGGCTGGCGCAAAAGCGCCAGCTTTAAAAAGGCGCATCGCTTTTGACGGCGTGAACAGGAACGTTGACGTGTCTGGATGAAACAGCGAACTATCAAAGCTCTCTTTCAACTACCAATATCCTCGTCTTGGACCCGCTTGACATAATGCCGTCATATCTATTGTGTCGCAGTACTTATAAATGAAAACACCGTCTACCATTAAAGCTAATCCTGATAGTACGAGTTATCAGGATTAGAGTGCGTGGTTCCGGTGTGAGATCTCGGACGTCGCCGGGCGGGTCGCCTTAAGCTCTTACGATCTCAGGATCGGTTCTCATCGCATTTGTCGCCGGAAGTCACTTGACGAGTCTAACAAGTCACCGAGCGATCGGTCATATACTGCCGGCAGTTTGCTTCCCCACCATCGCGTTGCCGCTTCATCGAAGCGGGCAGGGGTCGCCAGATTAACTGGCCGTAGCGGGCAATCGATTGCTCGCGCCGGTCGAGTCGATTAAGTCCATCAATGCGCGCGCGACGGCCAAACGCGCGGGTAGAAGATCCCGCCTTTCGGCTTATGAGTCATCCAGTTCCTGCACAACTTGACGCGAGCAAACTCCCGTTGACCATCGCCCGGCAACACTGGCGTGCCCGGGGACTGGATTCAGCCCACGTCAAGCAAATCACTAACGGCCTGTGCTGTGCGACAACACAAGCCTTTAGGTCCGCACTCGAACAGCAAAAAAAAAGCGCGGAATGCTGGGTCGCAGCTTTCCGCGCTAACTGGTACCACTAGGAGCCGGTTATCGAACGAGGAACCCGTACGTCAGCGGGTCACGCTCGTCCACAATCCATTGCCCAAAGCCACAGATGTAGGCGTTCCCTTCGACTTCGGGGATGACCGCTTTGAAATCACCAACGATCGTCTCGCTGAGCACGCGTCCTTTGAAGACGGTACCGATGATGGACTCATTCACGAGCGTGTGGTCTTTGCTTAGTTCGCCACGAAGGTAAAGCTGAGCGACGCGGCCGCCGGTGCCCGAGCCAGTCGGTGAGCGGTCCACTTCCCGGTCCGCAAAGACGCAACAGTTCGCTTGCGTAGAGCCTTCATGCCGCGGCTTGTTGGCAACGATGGTTCCGTAGATGTGGTTGATTTCCGGGATGTCGGGATGTTCGACCGGATAGGCGTTGTTCGCAGCTTGCTTGACCTCAGCCCCGAATTTAATGAGCTCTTCGACGGAGGACTCGCGAACTTCGAGCCCGTGAGGTGCACCGTCGGTATAGAAGTAGAAAGCGCCACCGAAAGCGATATCACCCTTGACTGCACCGAACGACGGCGTCTCGACAGTGACGTCGCGCTTCCAGATGAAGGAAGGAACGTTCACGAACCGAACGTTACCGGCATGCTCACCGTCCCATTGAACGAACGCTTCGATGAAGCCGCAAGGAGCATCGATGCCAATGCGTGTCTCGGGAATTTGTCGCTGGACCCAGCCCAGCTCGACCGCGGCGGTAGAGAGCGCTATAACACCGTGCCCGCAGTGGTCACTGTAGCCCTCGTTGTGGAGGAAAATGATTCCAAAGTCGGCCGTCGGACTAATCGGCTCAGTCAGATATCCGCCGTACATGTCGGCGTGGCCGCGTGGCTCGAACATCAACGCAGTACGGATTTCGTCGGCATTCTCCTTCAACCATGCGCGACGTTTCACGATAGTGTCGCCGGGTAGACGAGGAAGTCCGCTCGTCACGATACGGAACGCCTCTCCGCCGGTATGGACTTCAACAGTCGAAATGGTGCGAGTGATTTTCATGTGCTCTTCGTCGTTCCTTGAGGCGTTACTGTCCGTACGGGATCGGAAGCCCGTTCTTGATGACATAGACAGTCGTCGGGGCGCCCTTCAGGTCGCCGTTTGCATCGAACGAGTACGTGCCGGCTACGCCCTTGTAGTCAGTCTTCGCGAGCTGGGCCGTGAGTTTCGCCTTGTCGGTTGTGGTGCCCGCCTTGACCATGGCATCCGCGAGCAGCTTCACGCCGTCGTAGTAGCTGACGCCGTACACCTGCGTGTCCGTGTTGTACGCGGCCTTGTACTTCTGAAGGAACTCGCGGCCGGCCGGCGTCTTGTCGAGGGAGATCCCCCCTTGTGCGCAATAGACGATGGATGCTGCGTCGCCTGCGACTTTCCCCATGTCAGCTGAACAGATGCCGTCGCCGCCGAGCAGCTTGGCGCGCAGACCGCGGGCCTTCATTTGCTTGGCCATCGGCGCGCCTTGTGAAGCGTACCCACCAAAGAAGATGACGTCCGGGTTTTTGGATTTGATGCTCGTGAGAATGCCGAGGAAGTCGGTCGCCGACGAGTTCGTGAATTGCTGGTCGACAATTTGGATTCCGTTGGCCTTCGCTTCCTTGACGAACTGTTCGGCGACGCCTTGGCCATATGCGGTACGGTCATCGATAACCGCGGCGGTTTTTGCCTTCAGTGTCTTAGCAGCGAACTGACCCATCGTGCCGCCGAGCTGCTCGTCGCTTGCGCCGATACGGAAGATGTTCTTGAAGCCTTGCTTGGTTAGAGCCGGGTTGGATGCAACCGGCAGCATGGGTACGCCAGCGCTGTTGTACACGCGCGATGCCGGGATAGCGACACCTGAGTTGTACGGACCCATAACGGCAACGACCCCGCTATCCACCATCTTCTGCGCGACCTGCACGCCAATCTTCGGGTCCGCCTGGTCGTCTTCCGAGTCCAGTTTGAACGTCACTTTCTGACCAGCGACCGTGACGCCCGCTTTGTTGAGTTCATCTATCGCGAGGCGCGCGCCGTTCTCGTTGTCCTTTCCGTTCGGTGCCTGTGGGCCTGTCAACGGAGCAGAGTGACCGATTGTTACAACGGTTTGAGCATTGGTCGATAAGGAAAAGCCGGCGACTGCCACGGCGGTCATTGTTGTTACTAAGCGGCGCATGGACACTCCACAATTGGACTTATGAATGACCACATTAACCGCATTTTGGTCCAAATTCAACCTATTTCAAAAACAAAAAACCGTCCTCTGGTTCCTGCTGTACCAATAAGCCCGTTTTCCCGTACGCCTTCGTTCGTGAAAGGCTTTGTGCTCGCATAGTGGTTTTCCCCGAAAACTGGTCAACGATGGACCAAAATCAGCCTTGAGACCTTGAATTGGCGTTTTTTCTGGCCTAGTATCCGTTCCACATTCTAGGTGCAACCGGGGTGCTACCCCGGACTCTGGTTGAAACTTCACCACAGCAGATCGATGTTGAGCGTCACGTTGGTACAGGCGCCTGTTTCCGAGGACATGATGAGAAAACACTTTCCGGCCGTGGTTGCCTGCTTAGTCGGGCTCTCGAGCATCGTCTCGGCCTCCGCCAGCGCGGACGAACTTGCAGACGTCAAAGCAAAAGGGACGATGAGCTGCGGCGTCCTTGGTTCCTTTGAGCCATTTGGCTTCGTCGGCAAAAACCGCGAGCTGCAGGGTTATGACGTTGACATGTGCAACGCACTGGCGAAACGGCTTGGGGTCACCGCCGAGGTCCGGCCCATGGCGATTGATGCGCGAATCCCTGAGCTCCAGGCGGGTCGTATCGACATCATGGCGGCGGGTCTTGCCTACACGGCACAGCGCGCAACGCAGGTCGACTTTTCGGACGGCTATTACGTTAGCCCGCACATCCTCGCCGTACGCGTCGACCATGGCATCAACAAGGTGTCCGACCTCAACGGGAGGCGGATTGCCTTCACGAAAGGCGGCATCGCCGAGAACTACGTCAAGAAAGAGGTGCCGGGCGCGATTCTCGTCGGCCTTGAAGATACGCCAACGGCGTTCACCTCCATGGCACAGGGAAAGAGCGATGCCATCAGCGTTTCCGAGGAGGTCGCAAGCCGACTCGTGAACAAACTCGGACTCGCAGCCACGCAATTCAAGATTCTCGAGCCGCCCATCGGCAGTGAAATTTGGGGCTTCGGCGTTAGAAAGGGAGAGGAGCCGTTTCTGAAGGCGGTCAATAGCGCCCTCCAAGACATCGAGCGCTCGGGCGAGGCGCAACAGATATTCGACAAATGGCTCGGACCTAATACGCTCTACAAGATGACGCGCGAGTTCAAGATTTCGCCGATTCCGAGGACAACGGCTGTTACGCCGAATAAGGGCGCTCAGAAAGCCGCACCACCAGCCGGGTGGAAAGGCCACCTCTCTATATTGACGCCCCAGAACATCAAGCTGCTAGCAAGCGGCATCGCCGCGACGGTCATTCTCTCGGTTGGCAGTTGGCTCTTGGCGTTCATCTTCGGGACGTTCCTCGCCATCATTCGGATGACGAGAATCCGTGTATTGGAATGGCTTGTCATCGCATTCGTTGAATACCAACGATGTGTTCCGCCTCTGGTGCACATTTTCCTCTGGTACTTCGGCGTCTCGAATCTCTTGCCTGTCAGCTTGCAACAGGTGGCGAATGCGCATCATGGCGAGATGTACTTCGCAGCATTAGCCATCGGTCTGTACTACGCGGCTTACGTATCCGAGGATATTCGAAGTGGTCTTCGTAGCGTCTCCTACGGCCAGCATGAAGCGGCCCGTGCGGTCGGCTTCAACTACCTGAACGCTATGCGTTACATCATCATGCCGCAGGCTCTCAGAAACGCTATCCCACCGATGGTAAGTGGCAGCGTTCTTCTGATGAAGACGACGAGCTTGGCAATGGTCGTAGGAGCCGTTGAGCTCACCTACGCGACCAAAGAAATCGCAAACAGCACCTTTAAAGCGTTCGACATCTATGGTCTGAGCACAGCAATTTATGTCGGCATCGCCTTGGCGTTGATGTGGGCGGGAGCCGCACTCGCGCGCAGATTCCATATCCCTTCGAGGTAAGCCATGTTTGACATTATCCGAGACAACTGGCTGTTGATTTTGATTGGCTCTTATCCGAGCGGTCCGCTCGGTGGCGTGGCGGCTACGCTCATTCTCTCTGTAATTGGCATTGGCCTAGCCTTTCCGCTGAGCATTTTGCTCGCGCTTGCCCAGTTGAGTCCTTTCAACTGGATTCGGCGGCCCGCGATTGCCATCAAATACCTCGTTCGAAGCATTCCACTGGTGATGCTCATTTTCGGCGCTTACTTCGTGATTCCGGTGTTGGTCGGACACCAGGTCACCGGCTTTACCACGATGGTGTGGACGCTCGTCATCTTTGAAGCGGTCTACCTTGCAGAAATCGTGAGAGCTGGTATCGAGGCATTGCCGAGGGGGCAGACTGAAGCAGCGGCGGCACTCGGCATGAGCTACTGGATGCGATTTCGCGTGGTGATTCTTCCACAGGCTCTGTACAACATGCTGCCGAGTATGGTCGGGCAGTTCGTGACTGCAATCAAGGACACGTCGCTTGGCTACGTCATCGGTGTGCAGGAACTGACCTACGCTGCCAACCAGGTGAACAACAACACGCTTACCAAGCCATTTGAGGTGTTTTTCCTGTTGTCCCTGGTGTACTTCGTCATCTGCTTCACGTTCACTCAGCTTGCGCGACATCTCGAGGCGAAAGTGTCGAAGAAGCGTACTGCGGCACGCACAGATGCCGTACTTGAAGCAGAAGGCGTGACGCCTGTCGTGTCCTCTTAATTGCTGGAGCCGGAGATGATTACTTTCAAGAATGTCGAGAAGTGGTACGGTGGCTATCACGCTCTGCAGGATGTCAATGCCACCGTCAAACGGGGCGAGGTCGTGGTCGTCTGCGGGCCTTCCGGCTCCGGTAAATCAACGCTCATCCGGACAGTGAACCGCCTTGAGGAAATCAATGGGGGGACCATTGAGGTCGACGGGCAGGACATTCACGCGAAGGGCCTAGACATTAACGCGTTCCGTAGCCGCGTCGGCTTTGTGTTTCAGCAGTTCAACCTCTTTCCGCACCTATCGGTACTCGACAACATCATTGCTGCGCCAACCAGGGTGGCAAAAGTTCCGAAGGCCGAGGCGGTTTCACTTGCTCACGAGCTTCTGAACAAGGTCGGCCTCAGTCACAAGGCGACGGCATTTCCTGGCCAGTTGTCAGGCGGACAGCAGCAGCGGGTGGCCATTGCTCGCGCCCTTGCCATGAAGCCGCCAGTGATGTTGTTCGACGAGCCGACGAGTGCTCTTGACCCTGAAATGGTCGGCGAGGTTC
Organism: Caballeronia sp. LZ008; assembly: GCF_031451435.1. NCBI lineage: Bacteria > Pseudomonadati > Pseudomonadota > Betaproteobacteria > Burkholderiales > Burkholderiaceae > Caballeronia > Caballeronia sp. LZ008. Next base: position 107,233 of record NZ_JARUXK010000005.1, read on the forward strand.
TTTCCGTCATGAAGTCGTTGGCGAAAGAAGGCATGACGATGGTGTGCGTGACGCATGAAATGAAGTTCGCTCGGGACGTCTCTGACACCATCTGGTTCATGGACAAAGGCACGCTTTTGGAAACGGGCGCGCCCGACGAATTCTTCAACTCCCCGAAGCATCCGCGTGCACAGTCCTTCCTTTCCGAGATTGCGACCGCTTGAGGTCAAAACCGAATCCCGCGGCGAAGGTAGACGCACCGGCTGAACTGCAATGAAAATCACGAAAGTATCTGTTTTGGAGTTCAGCCGAGAACTGGATGGGACGGTGTGGAATCCCGTCTTCCGGTGGCGCGAGAGGCGTGCACCGCTCGTTTCGATTGAGTTTGAGGACGGTGTGGTCGGCATTGGGGAGGGGTGGTCTAAATACACGGACTGCCAGTCGGTTCTCAGCTTACTCGTGGATGAAGTCGGGCCAGCGCTCGTTGGGCGGACGTTCCACTCAGCGAGCGGCGCCTATAACTTCTTGCGCATGTCTCAAGCGATGCAGCCTGCGTGGGCGTTGTCCGCCGCCATCAGCGCGGTGGACATTGCCATGTGGGATGCTGCTGCCAAGCGACGCAATCTCCCGCTCTGGAAGCTGCTGGGTGGCGGCGATGCGCTAGCCCCCGTGTATGCGAGTGGTGGCCTCTATCGCGACGGGCAAGACGCACAGGCGCTCGCGTCTGAGTTCCAGCGGTATGTTGACAGCGGATTTACCTCATTCAAGATGAAAATCGCCGGCATACCGCTCTCCCTAGACATGGGGCGGGTCGAAGCCGTCCGAGCGACCATCGGCCACAGCGCGTGTTTTTGGGTGGACGCCGTCAATCAGCTCACGGCTGTCTCTTGCGCGCAGTGGTTCAGCGAACTGGAGAGATTCGCGCCTGACGCTATTCAGTCTCCCGTCGCCTTCGATGACGTCGAGCTCATGCAGCACATCAATCGAGAGTTCCTGCCCGTCATTGCCGCGGAAGCTGAGTATCGTCATGACGAGCTCCAGCGACTCGTTAATGCAAAGGCGATTACGCACCTGCAGTTTAGCCTGCCACTTTGTGGGGGCGTAAGTGGCGCCCTTGCGCTTGATGCGATGGCATCCCGGGCGGGAGTGTCGTCCACGCCTCAGTGTTTCTCCACCTCGATTGCTCAAGCTGCAACCCTTCACTTTGCGGCGGCACGTGCGAACGTCGTTTCAGCCGAATTTCACTGTTTTCATGACCATCTGTCCTTCTTGTATCGTGATGACGCAGGCGCCATCAAGGGCGGCGTAGCATGTGCCGGAAGCGGTCCGGGCCTCGGCGTCGACGTTCCGCAGGTGGGGCTTCAGCCGGACGGGAGCAGAATCTCAGCAGTCCGCGAGCTCCGATAGAGCTAACGTTCGGCTAAGCGATAGGCGAAGGACAGACGCGCAGGCTCAGGTGAGCCTGCGCTTTTTCTTGTCTTGTTGACTCGTCGCCCCTTCATTGCTGCATTGGTGTCTCATTCGGACGTTCCTCCTATTGCTCTCACGGCAAAGTCGATGTAGCAATAGACCGATTTCTACAGAGGCACCGATGCAAAAATGCGCAGGACCTTCCAGAGCCTGCGCATTTCTGTTGCGGGTAATGTCGTGCAGGCGCGCCGTCAAGGATATGACGGCGTGCCTGAGACCGACGTCATACGAGAGTCATCAGATTAGCGTTTCCACCGGCGGCGGTCGTGTTGACACTGACCGTCCGCTCAACGAGAAGCTGGTCAACGGCATACTCAAATCCGTCCACCACTTCCCGACGCGGACGAGCTTGCACCGTCGCGATGGGGCCATGGCGCTGCGACAACATCTTCGTCAATGACAGCAAGCCTGCTTCATCGCCGTCATAGAGGGCTGCGTCCGGCTGAGACGACGCTACGTCAATCAACGCCACGTGCTGTCGAAGTCCCTGCGGCAGCTCCTGATAGACCTGTTCCGCAACAGACCCAGCGAGCTCAACGGAATTGCCTGTTGCCAGCGCGGCGAGCAACTGCGCGTGCGCGCCTTCGGTCGAGTTCGCGACGCAGAGTACGGTCCCGCGCGGCGCCAGCGAATAGGTGTTTCGCTCCCCGGTGGGTCCAGGCAACGCGGCGGTCACGCCGAAGACAGGTTGCTGGATGTACCGCGTGCAACGCGAAGCTGACTGTTCGTCACCCACGCTATGGAAGTGTCGACGCAACTGCTCAAGAACATTGTTCGGATGCACGGCAGAGTCCGCCACCGCCGTAGGCGTAAAAGTCAACGATTCGGGCAGACTAGAAGGACGCTTGCCCAAAAGGCGGCGCAGATACAGCGCTCCGCCAGCCTTCGGTCCTGTGCCAGATAGACCTTCGCCTCCAAACGGTTGCACGCCCACTACTGCGCCAACGATGTTGCGGTTCACGTACACATTTCCGACATGAGCCTGCTCGAGGACGAGTCCAATGGTCTCGTCGATTCGAGTGTGTACGCCCAGCGTCAAACCGTAGCCGGTATCTTTGATTTCACTCATCAACTTTTGCAGTTCGGTGCGCTTGTAGCGCAGCACGTGCAGCACGGGGCCGAAGACCTCGCGGGTGAGTTCGCGCAGAGAATTGATTTCAATGAGCGTCGGCGGAACGAACGTGCCGTTTCTGCAGCTTTCGGGAAGCGACAGCTGAGTGACGCGGTGGCCCGAGGCACGCATCGAGGCAATATGCGCCTCCAGACCTTGTCGTGCCTCGGCGTCAATCACTGGCCCCACGTCGACCGAAAGTCGGTCCGGGTTTCCGACGACGAGCTCGTGCATCGCGCCCAGCAACATCTCAAGCGTGCGGTCGGCGACTTCTTCCTGGATGCACAGCACGCGCAAAGCCGAGCAACGCTGGCCGGCCGAATCAAAAGCCGACTGAAGCACGTCGACCACGACTTGCTCAGCAAGCGCCGAGGAGTCGACAATCATTGCATTCTGTCCGCCAGTTTCTGCAATCAGCGGGATGGGACGACCTTCCGCGTCAAGGCGTGCTGCCAGCGTTTTGTTGATGAGGTGCGCGACCTCAGTGGACCCTGTGAACATGACCGCGCGTACACGTGAATCCGCAACGAGCTTGGCCCCAACCTTCCCGCCATCGCCAGGAAGCAGCTGAACAACGCCTGCTGGCACGCCGGACTCGCGGAGGATGCGGACAGCTTGGGCCGCGATTAGCGGGGTTTGTTCTGCAGGTTTCGCGATGACCGTGTTGCCAGCGGCCAGTGCCGCGACTACCTGGCCCATGAAAATCGCCAACGGAAAGTTCCAAGGGCTGATGCAGACTACCGGGCCGAGCGGCTCGTGAGCCTGCCCGTCGAACTCGCCAATTCGGGCGGCGTAGTAACGCAGGAAGTCGACGGCTTCGCGGATTTCGGAGATTGCGTTGGGAAGCGACTTCCCAGCCTCGCGGATGACCAGTCCCATCAGGGTCGGCATTTCCGCCTCAAGCTGGTCCGCAGCTCGATTCAGACACTCCGCGCGGTGCGCGACGCTCGTTTCGGCCCATCCGTGATAGGCGCTAGTCGCATTCGAAAGGCCAAGTTCCACGTCGTCGGGAGTCGCATCAGCAACCGTACCGACGATGTCTTGGTGTTCCGCGGGATTAAGAACCGGGGCTCCGGTGGGCGGCACGGCAGCTTCCGTCGCAAGCATTGGCGCTGCCGTCCATGCCCTCAATACGCTCGAGTTCAGCGATTTCGCGAGTTCCTGCAAAGCACGCTCATTCGAGAGGTCAATGCCTTGCGAGTTCGGACGCTCCGCTCCGTAGAGTTCTCGCGGTAACGGGATTTTTGCGTGCGGAGCGCCGAGTGGGGACAACTGCTCCGCTTCGCGAATTGGGTCAGCAATCAAATCCGCGACGGCGACACTCTTGTCAGCGATGCGATTCACAAACGAAGTGTTGGCACCGTTTTCAAGCAGTCGTCTCACCAAGTACGCGAGGAGGGTTTCGTGCGTACCGACCGGCGCGTAGATGCGGCATGGTCTGTTCAGCTTGCCGCGACCAACGACCTCTTGATAGAGAGGCTCGCCCATTCCGTGGAGGCACTGGAACTCGTACTGTCCAGGGTAATAATTTGGACCGGCGAGATTGTAGATTGCAGCAAGCGTATAGGCGTTGTGGGTAGCGAACTGCGGATAGACCGCGTCGGCCGCAGCAAGCAGCTTCTTTGCGCAGGCGAGATACGAGATGTCCGTGTAGATTTTGCGCGTATAGACCGGGTAACCGTCGAGGCCGTCTAGCTGCGCGCGCTTGATTTCTGTATCCCAGTACGCCCCTTTGACCAGGCGGACCATGATTCGATGGCCACTTCGACGCGCCAAGTCGAGGACGAAATCGATGACAAACGGACAGCGCTTTTGATACGCCTGAATGACGAAACCGATGCCGTTCCACCCTTGCAGGTCCTTGTCGAAACAAAGCGCCTCGAGAAGGTCGAGGGAGATTTCGAGCCGGTCCGCTTCCTCCGCGTCGATGTTCAACCCGATGTCGTAGCGTCGTGCGAGTAGTGCCAACGAGCGAACGCGAGGCAGCAACTCTTCCACCATTCTGCGGTGCTGACTACGCGAATACCGTGGGTGCAAGGCCGAGAGCTTGATGGAAATGCCCGGACCCTCATAGATGCCGCGTCCGTCCGACGCTTTCCCGATGGCGTGAATCGCACTCTCGTACGATTGGTAATAACGCTTCGCGTCTTCGGCGGTCGTCGCAGCTTCCCCGAGCATGTCGTAGGAGTAGCGGAAACCCAGAGCTTCCAACTTCCGACTGTTCGCGAGGGCTTTCTCTATGGTTTCGCCAGTGACGAATTGTTCGCCCATCAGGCGCATGGCCATGTCTACGCCCTTGCGAATCAATGGCTCACCGCCGCGACCAATGATGCGGGTCAGCGATGACGCAAGCGTCGCCTCGCTGTTCGTCCCGACGAGCTTGCCGGTGATGAGCAAGCCCCAAGTGGCCGCGTTCACGAAAATCGAGGGCGCTTGCCCGAGGTGAGAGCGCCAATTGCCGCGACTAATCTTGTCTCGTATCAGTGCATCACGCGTGGCCCTATCGGGAATGCGAAGGAGCGCCTCGGCAAGGCACATCAGCGCGACACCTTCCTGGCTTGACAGGGAAAACTCCTGAATGAGCCCTTCGACTCCTGAGCCCGTGTTTTTCCGGCGCAGCGCTTCGACAAGTTTTGCTGCCAATTGCTCCGTCGCCTTCGCGGCAGGTGAACTGAGCCGGGCTTGCTCGATGATTCGGGGTACACACTCGGTCTCAGGTTCTCGATAGGCGGCAGTAATCAGCTCACGCAAGCGTGACTGCGGAATCAATTCAGCGCTGAACTGACTGAACGGGCCTTTAACTGATTGTCGGGGAGCCGACTGTTGCGAGGTTGCGGCGGGAGTTGACATGGCGAATCACTCTTTTCCAAACGAACATGGCGATGAACTGAGGTCAGCCCATCGCCGCAAACTTGGAGACGGCTGTTACGAAGCAGTCTTATGTCGTCTTCGTACGAGCACTCTGGGGAGCGTCTTCTCCGCGTCGCAATTGTTGGTGTCACGCGAGAGGACTGTAAGTGCTGCGCTGTGACGAGGCCCAACCGTTGCAGGCGAGCCCGTCACAACCAACTACTAGCGCAACGCGTTGCGGGCGACACGGCACGCCGCCAAGTCCCACGCTGCGCATCCAACGCTTTTAAAAAGAATAGGCTTTGTCGGCTGAAAGTCACCTGCGAGAGCTTTCGCCAGGGGCGAAACCGCGCTCCAGTCGACGTTGGCTTGTATAAGGTCCCCGGCCTCATGCTTCGCTCCGACTGGGTCGTCGACCACAACGGCGCTGCCATCAACCGTTTGTTTCGAGATTTCAGCGGCGTCCGGTGTGAAAGCGCCAACACCGACTACGAGTCGCTCCGGGCGGGCGGATTCTGTGTACACAGGGGTTTTACTGGTTGTCAGGGTGATGACAACGTCGGCGCTTTCGGGAATTGCACCGTCGGGCAGCGCGACGAGATTCGGCGCCACTGAGCGATTGCGGGCGACGAAGTTGTCTGCATCGGCCTTCGAGAGGCCTTTTACTCGCAATTGCGCTTCCGGAAATATGGCAGCCAATGCCTCCGCGTGATTCGACGCCTGCTTCCCCGTGCCGATGATGATGATTTGCTTTGGCGGCTCGCGGTGCAGGGTCTGGATGCCCAATGCCGTCACCGCAGCTGTGCGACGTCCCGTGACCGTCGGTCCGTCAAGGACGAAGAGCATTTCGCCCGTGCACGCGTCGCATGCGATAACCTGCCCGTGAATAGTAGGCAATTGGCGTGTCGCGTTGGAAGGACAGACGTTGACCAGCTTATGAATCGCGATGTCCTGCGCACTGGCAGGCATTGAGAGCATCAGGCCGCCTTCCTGGATTGGGATTGCCAGCCGCTCGGGGCTAACCACTTTCCCGTCGCTGTATTGGACGATGGTATCGGCAAGAACGCGTACCAGCAGACGATAGTCAAGGAGCGACGCAGTCGCCGTTGCGTCAAAGGTTTGGATACTGCGTGACGTCATTTGGAAACCTCGAATTGCGGTTCAGTGGGCCGCCGGGAATCGGTCTTCGGACGATGGCGGAATCTGGCTCCATTTCATCCAGTTTTGCTCGCCAGGGTGTGGATTAAATTTATACCACCTTGGAGCGATTTGCAAGCCAATATGGAGCCTGTTTGGCCATTCGTGGACATATAGAGGACCAGACGACGTTCTTGCGGCCCAAGTAAGCGAAGACCTGGCTTCGGGTCGAACCCGGTTCTGAAGCGACGTTTGATTGATTACGATACAGATGGGTGCGATTTCTAAACGGAGTGGTATATTGGAGAACCACATGACCGGATTAGAGAGCACACGATGGCGTCCGCACGCTTCGAACTAGAGGGAAACTTTCGTCCTCTGCAGATTTACGAACAGGTGTCGGAAAAGATTCGGGCTGAAATCCGGAGTGGCAGATTCCTGCCCGACGCTCGGCTCCCGTCGGAGCGTGAACTGGCGACACTGTTCGGCGTCGGGCGCCCGGCGGTACGTGAAGCCATTGGCGCGCTGCAGAACGAGGGCCTTGTCGTAACCAAGCGCAACTCCGGAACTTACGTCGCTCCGGCAGCAAACCAAATTCTTGCAACGGCGCCGGGCGAAGACCCGGTCACCGGTGAGTCGATGTCGGACTTTAGTCCGTCGGCTACTCTCGACGTGCGGCTGATTTTAGAGCCGGCAATTGCGCGACGCGCGGCAGTACACAAGCAACGCGACCGACTTGCCGAGCACTATCTTGAGCAGATGGAGACGTTGACCGACGTCGCGACGCCTGAGGAGCGAGCGTTGTGGAACAACAGCGACAGGCTTTTCCATCGGCAACTCGCCGTGATGACCGGCGACGTGTTACTCGCGAAGCTTGCCGAAGAAATTGCCTCGACCATGGACCAGTCGCTGTGGAAGAGGCTGAAGGATGACGGGATTTACGACCCGTCACGCATCCGACTCTACGTCGCAGAACATCGGCTAATTTACGAAGCCATAATCTGCGGAGACGGCGATGCCGCGGCCTTCTATGTTGAGCAGCACATCCATCGGGTTCAGCGGGATATCACGCCGCAGTAGTTGATACGCATCTGAGCAGATGAGTAAGGGCGGCACACAGCCGCCCCAACCACAACGGCTTGGGCAAGTGCCTCAGCTTCCAGCCGGTTCGAGCAGTCGACCTGCTTCCTTCATTACGACACCGCCCTTGATGACCACAGGGATGTGCTCGCCTTGACCTAATAGGAGGGAGATGTCCTCTACCGGGTCGCCATCAACGACCACGAGGTCCGCGACTGCCCCGATTGCGACGGTCCCGCGCACACCTGTTTCCCGCGTGATTTCGGCGGCAACGCACGTCGCGGAGCGAATGGCCTCGATATTGCCGACCACTTCAGCCCGCACCGCAAACTCGTCCGACTGGAATGGGTGTAAGTCTCCCAGCATGTCAGAGCCGAAGCCGACTCGCACACCCGTGCGCTGCATCAGCGCTAATGCCTTCCGGCCCACCGAACGGGCGCCGTCAATTTTTTCGAGTGACTCGATTGGGAAGCCGAGTCCCGCGCCTTTCTCGGACAGTCGGTCGAGAGTGGCGAGGGTAGGAACACAAGCGACATCGCGCTCAACCAACAGGCGGGCGGTTTCCTCATCGATTAGATTGCCGTGCTCGATGCATTTGACGCCACACTCGACAGCGCGTCGAACGGCGCGCGCAGTGTACGCGTGCGCCATTACATAAGTGCCGGCGGCTTCCGCCTCTTGTACGGCTGCGCGAAGTTCCTCCTCTGAGTATTGCGTGTTCGTGATGGGGTCGTTCGGTGAAGCAACACCACCTGAAGCCATCACCTTGATTTGAGTTGCTCCTTTGAGCAACTCTTCACGAACCGCAAGTCGCATGGCGTCTACTCCGTCGACTACCCGTCCAATAGCTCCCTGACGACCCAAGCAGCCACAAGCATCATCCAGCTTGTCATTACGCTGGCGAAAGTCTGCGTGGCCTCCTGTCTGAGACAGCGCTTTTCCGGACGAGAGGATACGCGGGGCCCACAGCGCACCGCTATTCACCGCCTCGCACATGCCGTAGTCTGCGCCGCCGGCGTCTCGTACCGTCGTGAAGCCGCGATTAAGCATGCCTCGAAGCACGGGCAGAGTCTTGAGCGCCACGAGGAAGTTGGGCATTGAAGCGCTGACCCCCAAGTTGGCATTCGCAGCGGCAACGTGGACGTGGAGGTCGGTGAAACCAGGAAGTACCGTGCGACCGGGCAACTCCATTCTCCGTGCATCGCTGAAGTACGGTGGAACATCTCCTATAGCCTTTATCTTCCCGTCAGCAATACAGAGGTTCACGTTCGTCTGACGCTTCCCGATGACTGGGTCAAAAACGGCGACGCCTTCAAGGACTAACTTACTCATTTGCTTTTTCCTCACGACAGGTATGGCTTCATCAACCGCGTTCCCAACAAACTTACGACAGCGGCGAAAATGATGTAGTAGGAAGCGGACTCAGCATCGCCGGTGGCTTGAGCTAGCCAAGTAATGATGAAGGATGCAAATCCGCCGAAGATTGTCACGGCACCGTTATACGCAAGAGATAGCCCCGTCGTGCGCACGCGGCTCGGGAACATCTCAGTGAAGAGTGCCAAGATAGGGCCGGTGTATGCTGCAATGAGTACGCCGAATATGACCTGAAATGTGAGCAGCGTACCGAAGGTAGGCGACTTAATGAGGTGAGAAAACAGCGGATAGCTGGCGAAGAGAATCACAACGGCCGCGACCGTAATTACCGGTCGCTTGCCGACGCGGTCCGAAAGCGCGCCGAACATGGGTGCCATCGCCATCAAAACTGAGCCGCTAACGATGCCGGAGATGAAACCTTCGCGTTGAGGCATGTGAAGGTACTTCACAACATACGTCGGGATATAGAACAAGATGACGTAGGTGCAAACCGTCCAGAGGACGACCATCAAAAGACTCGAGAAGACGCCCCGCGGATATTCCCGAATAACATCGCGCAACGGCGTACTCGCGTGACGCTTCTCTGAGGCAAACTCAGGCGTTTCTTCGATTCTCAGGCGGATGTAGTAGCCAACGGGCGCGACGAGCATCCCGATAACGAACGGAATGCGCCAGCCCCATGAAGTCAGCGATTCAGGCGACATACTCGAGGTGATGACCGCGCCAGTGATGCTGCCGATGACCACGGCGAAGCCGACACTTGTCTGAATCCAACTGGAATAGAAGGCACGGCGGTTCGCTGGCGCATGCTCAGTAAGGAACGCCGTCGCACCACCCATCTCGCCGCCCGCGGATAAGCCCTGCAGCATTCGCGCAATAACGATGAGACATGGGGCAGCGATACCAATGGTTTCGTACGTCGGAGCGAACGCGATGATGGCTGAACCGAGCGCCATGACCAGCATGGCAAGCGAAAGCGCGCGCTTGCGACCTACCTTGTCCGCATAGATACCAAATGCGATACCTCCAAGCGGCCGCATGACGAAGCCAACACCGAAGGTTGCCAACGCGAGCAAAAGAGAAGTTGTCTCGTTGCCAGCGGGAAAAAACAGTTTGCCAATGATTGCTGCAAAGAAAGCGTAGCCAGAGAAGTCAAACCATTCGAGGCCGCTGCCAATGACTGTTGCAAGAATCGCCTTCTTGCGAGTCACTGAGCGAGCTGGCGGTTCGCCCACGTAAAGCTGCTTCGACACGTCAGTTGCCATCTAAACCTCCCCGAATTCGTTTAGCGAGGTGAGTATTTGCGATTCGTCACGCACCCAATGTAATTTTTGGCGTGCTGGTGACATAACGCTAATTTCGCAAACGCCGTTGCGCGAAACGCAACAACCCTCCGGAGAACAAGGAATCAGACGACTCCTGCGTGAGCTAACACCCACTCTTGAAAACGGCGCGCGGCCGAGCTCTGGCCACGTTCCGATGGCCAAGTCAGAAAATACGCACTGCCTAAGGTGGCCTCAGCGTCAGATGCCTTCACGAGGGTTCCATTCGCAAGAAGTAGGTCAATGACACCCTTCCACCCGAGTGCGACGCCTCTGCCTTGCGCGGCGAGCTGCACGATGACTGGATAGCTGTTGACGATGATGGTCTGGCTTAACGATGGCCGTTCTAACCCTGCGCGCTCGAACCAGCTGTGCCACGACATCCAGCTCCTTTCCGCGTCCTCGAGCACTAGCAACGTGCGCGATAGTAGCTCGGCTGGTGTTAACGCTTTGCCTTGAAATAGGTTGGAGAGCAGACCGGGAAAACCTTCTCATCGAACAGCTTTATCGTGTGAGTGTCCGGCATGTCGGGTTTGCGGAGAAGGAAGATTCCAATGTCGTATTCGGCCGGGGACACTACGCCGAAATGGTCTCGCACGATGATGCGAAGGTCGACGTCCGGGTTGGCGTCGATAAACGACCCGATTCTTGGCGCCAACCAGAGCGTCGAGATGCCGGCAGTGCATGAGACCGTCAGGCGAGACTTGACAACCCTTGCCATGAGGCTTGATGTGGCGCTTGTGCACATCTCCAAGATGCGGCGAACGTCCACCGCGTAGGTTTCCCCGGCGGGCGTCAGCCTCAGCGAATTGTGTTCTCTCAGGAAGAGTCGACGACCGAGGAACGTTTCGAGCTGAGAAATTTGCCGACTGATGGCGGATGTCGATAGATGAAGCTCCTGACCTGCTTTAGTGAAACTCAGGTAGCGTGCACTGGCTTCGAAAGCGTGGAGACAGGGCAGTGGCGGCAAGGGGGAGAGGGCCATGGCGGGAATGTACGCATCAGGGGAGGTACGCCGAAGAATAGCCCAACACCGCGCTCTGGGAATGCCGCCGCTCGCCGTTCGTCATCGAAACCAAATCGAAGAGCGTTGCTAGCGCAGTCACATGGGAAGACGCGACTTCCCACCGACACCGTGTCGGTCGGAAGTAGGCGCGCGATTGACCTCGCCCGCTAGTCGGACCTTCAGGCCGCTTGAATGGGCAAGTCGATGAAGCTTCCATCCGCTCCGGTATGAACAGAGAAGACCGGAGGTCGGCCGTAAGGCATCGGCACGAAATGGCCTGCATCCGCGCCTGAAATCGAGACTCGTAGTTTGCTTCCTTTTTTCAAGGTCCATGCGACCGGCAATAAGGGAATAACAAAATCCGTCAGTCGTCCGACCTCAAGGCGTGCGGCGTCCGACCTGCCAAATGTCCGGAACGGCCAGGCAGTCACGTAGTTCGAAGGTACGGATGACGTCTTTCGATGAATTGCCCGGAGAAACCCTTCCGTCATATAGAAGACTTGGCCCTCCGCATCGACTTCGGAAAGGTAAACAAAAATTGACGCATCTCCCTGGTCTACCGTCATACGCAGTGTCGCGACCGCATGTCCTGCGACGCTCATCGGTTTCGATAGTGCCGCGGTCTCGTAGTGCAACATCGAAGCCGAACGCTCCGACCAGTCGGGATAATAGTTCACGATACCCGCAGCGCCGAGGCGCTCATAACGCGTATGCTTCCCGCTGGTTGTCTCGAAGTCGACATGAAACTCGTCAATCCGGACGTCGTCTGGAACCTCGGCCAACATTTTGCCGCATGAAAGATGAAGCCTTGATGGTTCTGCCACAGGAGGCCACACGTTCGTCGCTTTCCACTCTTCAGCGTGTACGTTGTAGTAGTGAATGGGCGCTTCTGAATCTAGCTCCGTGTCTAGTTTCATGAGGTGCGTGTCGAAGAACCGAAGCAATTCTGCAAGGAGATTGAACTGTGGAGCTTCTTGTTCGCGCCAAGGAGAGACGTTCGTCCGAGCACCATGGTCCCACGCGCCCAGAAGCAGACGGTCATCGTGGTTTCTGCGAGTGAGAAAGCGCGTTATCGCACCGTTAGCGTAGCCAGCTCCATCGAACCAGCCCGACACGGAATAGATTGGCACATTATGCGGAATGTGGTCGAGGTAGTGATAGGGGCTGCATGCCGCCAAGGTCAACTCGGGGTCATGCAGCATCCCCTCGTCCCGAAAAGCGAACTCAGGTGCTGCTTCGGCTAACGAAAAGTTGCTCAGGTGCTCTTTGATTGCCGCAGCCAGCAGACTGCCATCCACATCGTCGTCGACGCGATGCGGTCCTCGCAATCCAGGGTCCTCATAGTATGAAAAATTGCGGATGAGGTCACGCCGGTCATGGTCCATCGCGACCATAAGGTCGGAATAGGCTTGGGTCCATACTTTCGAGAGCAAGCCGCCCGGATACAACTGTTCGCTATAGATGTCGGAAACGCCGAACAGTGGCGCAATAGCCTTGACTGCGGGATGTCCAGTACTTGCCAGAAAGCAAGCGGCTGCGCCAACGTACGAAATGCCCGTCGAGCCGATGGTTCCATTGGACCATGATTGCTCGACGGTCCATTGCGCGACTTCCTTATAGTCGTCTCGTTCCGTCGGTGAACGCAATGCATCGCGGGTGCCGAAGCTCGCTCCCGTACCGCGCACGTCGACCACCACTACAACGTAGCCTCGGACCACAAAGAAGTCCCTGTAGCGAGCCGCGGCGGGAGCGTCTTCTGCCACGTCTCCATTCGTGTCAAACCTTCTGTAGTACGGTGTGAAAATGAGCAGGGCCGGAAAGCGCTCTGCGCGGCCGCCTTGTGGAACGTAAATATCGGCTGCCAGGCGGCATCCGTCGCGCATCGTAATGTATTGTGAGCTAGGAGCAAGCGGGAGGTCGAACTCGGCTGGCCGAGTGGAAAGATACTGGGTGGGTGGCACATGCCAAGCAGAATTTTTATCGTCGCGGTCAGACATGGTTATAGTCCTGGGTCTATTAGATTTAGGCGGCTCTCAGTGCCAGATAGCACTCAAGGAAGGCTGGCATTGCTGCCTGCGCCAATCCCTGAACGATAGGTATGTGTTCATCTTGATAGTGCTCCTCGTCATGGAGCAGATTGACGGTTGCCACGACGGTCCCGGACCATATGACCGGGACATTTAAGATGCTCGAGCAGCCGGTTTCGAAGATTGCCCTGGCGTCGGGATAGTTCGTTTGGATTTCGTGGCGATTGCGGGCGATGAACGCCTCCCCGGTCGCAAGCACCTGTTTCAGGCGAGGTGCGGATTCGATGCCCTTCGTCCCTCCCGCCGCATATGTGCCGCTCTGGTTGCTGTAGGCTCGTTCGACGGTGTCTCGACTTCGATTTACCGTTAGCACCGTTAACAATTTGCGCCCGACCATTTCAGACATTGCGGTGTCTAGCGCCTCGAATGTCGTCTGCGGTTGTTGCCGCGCCGCATGTGATGCTGTAATGGAAAGCATCAGAGCGAGAAGTTGGTCACAAGGCATCACGCGTCGCTCCGCGATGGAACCGGTATTGATTCAGAGTGGCCAGGCTGAGCTTGATTGCCCGACGTTGAAATTTCCTCCAACGACAAACCGCGGGTTGGTACTCCGAACACCAGAACTACCACTGCGCCGGCGAGCAAGATGCAGGTTGTCATTCCGAACACGCCCGCGAAGCCGAATGTCGGGTAGATAACACCAACGAGAATGGGCGCCATGACCGCACCGATTCGGCCAAAAGACGACGACGAGCCAGCGCCGGTCGCGCGCAGATGTGTGGGAAAGATTTCAGGAGTGTAGGCGTAGACGCCGCCCATCGTACCGTTCATGAAAAACGATAGACATATCCCGGCGACTGCGATTTGCCACGTCGCATCCGACAGTGCCATCCCAATCGCCGACAGCCCGCCCAAAACCATATAGCCAGCAATCGTTGCTTGCCGACCAAAGCGTTCATTGCAATACGCAGCGGACAGGTAGCCCGGAATTTGCGCTGAATACATGAGCAGAGAGAAGCCAAAGCTCTTGGTGATGGTCATCCCGTGCTGGACCAGCAGACTCGGAATCCAAGTGAAGAACGCGTAGTAGCTGAAGGCAATGGCGAACCACATCGCCCAGGACATGGCGGTTGTCCTTCGCAGCTTCGGCGACCAAATGGCTTTAAAGTTGCCGAAGAAGGTGGACTCAGTAACTTGCGGAACCGCTCGAGCAAGCGATTCCTTGACCGGTTCGAACGAGTGTCCCTCTTTGCGAACAAGGGCCTCGATGCGGTCTAGCGTAGCGTTTGCCTCCGCGAGCTTGCCCCTGCTCTCCAGCCAGCGAGGAGATTCGGGCAGTTCCCGGCGCCACCAAATAAGCAGAAAGATGGGCAATGACGTGATGACTACAACGTATCGCCATCCATCATGAAAGTGCGGAATTATTAAATTTCCGAGGGTTGCTGACAAAACGTAGCCGAACGCGAAGAAGGCGGCCAGCGCTCCAGTGAAAGCACCGCGATATTTTCGAGCGACGAACTCCGAGAGAAACGGGGCGACGATTGCGCTTTCGGCGCCTGCGCCGAAACCTGCAAAGATGCGCGTCGCATAGAAGGCTTGCCAATGGTCCATCTGCGAACTGATGAGCGAAGCAATGCAGAAGATTACCAACGCCGTCATCATCACAAATCGGCGGCCGAAACGGTCGCCGGAGAGTCCAGCGAGCATCGCCCCAAAGAAAAAGCCAGTGTATGTGCTGCTTGCGATAAGGCCGGTCTGGAACGACGTGAGACCCCACGCCTTGGTAATCGCTGGCAGTACGAATGCCAACGATGACGAATCCATGGCATCGAACGTGTAGCCCAAGCCGCCCATCAAAAGAAGTTTCTTGTGGAAGCCGCAGAACGGCAACCGTTCTAGGCGCGCTGCAACGGTAGACATGCCATCTCCTCCGCTCTCTGACCATGTCGAGAGCATGTGATTCGGTGGTCACGAGGAGCCTCCTGAGACGGGCTCTCGTCAGTGGCCCGATGGGGCCGCTGGGTTCGATTTAACGACCGGCGATTTCATGCGTCAAATGCGAAAAACAATTCATAATGTGCGAAAAGCGCATATGGAGGGCGTATGCTTAACCTACGAGAACTCGAGGCCTTCAGAGCATTCATCGAATGTGGCTCCGTGACATTGGCCGCGGACCGACTTGGGCGAACTCAGCCTCAAGTTGGTCGACTGCTCGCGTCATTGGAGGACTCGGTCGGTTTCCGCTTGTTTGACCGGGTCGGGAAGCGACTTCGTGCGACACCCGAAGGTTGGCGATTCTATGGCGAGGTCGATAGAGTGATAAGGGAGCTGGAGTCGCTCACACGGTCGGCCGAGCAAATTCGAACCGGCTCGTCAGAGCATTTGAGAATCCTGGTGGCTCCGCATGTGACGAATGCGCTCGTGTCACCCGCACTCGTGGAAGTCCAGCGTAGGCTACCGACATTCACGGCCGAAGTAGCGTCGAGAGTGCGACTTGACATCGAGACGTGGATTACGCAAGAGCAGTTCGACGTCGGATTGAGCATCTTACCCATCGACAACGCAACGATTGACGTCGAGCCGTTTCTACGGACTCAAGCCGTCATTGCCATGTCGACTGACCATCCGCTTGCGGCCCAAAAGGTCGTTTCTTTGAAGGACATCCTAGGCATTCCGTTGGTCGCGACTCATTCGCGTTCGCTACTGCGACAACATCTGGAGCGCCTGTTCCGCAATGAAAAGCGAAAGGCAGACATTCGCTATGAGGCTACGAACGGACTCACCGCTTGCGAACTTGCTGCCCAAGGCTTGGGCGTTGCACTTGCAGACCCTGTAGTCGCCATTTCGACCGGAGCTGAGAATCTCGTCCTTCGAGAGTTCAGTGAAGGGATGCCGATGGAATACGGGTTTTTATACCCCATCGGAAAAACACGGTCGACCGCGGCCAGCGTATTCGCCGAAGCTGTGAGAATGACGCTTCAAGAGCGTACAGGTTCGTTACCTCTGCCTCGCAACGCTTTCACCTTTTTATGACCTTGTTGCCGCTGTCCGGACGTTTTTCGGACCCAACTGTGGTCTTCGCTGATAGGACGCCGTTGGATAAGAAGCTCTTTTGCTTCGGTTTTAGAAGGAAGCTTGTATCGAGCACAGAGCCTTTTTACTACTGTAGCGAGCCGCAGTTAAATGCACGCGGCACCTACCCTTCGCTGGTGCTCGGGTGCGCTCGTCCATCTGTCGCTATGGGGTCCGGACGGCGCCACGCACGTGCCATAACGACAGAGGCGGTGACCATCGCGACGCCGAGCCACAACGTGGGCGGCAATGGCTGAGCGACATGTAGACCGAGAAAGATTGTCGAAAGAACGGGCGTGGCGTAGCTCAACGCCGTCGTGAGACCTGTGTTGCCCTTCTTCATCGCGGAATCCCAAAGATAAAACGCCGTACCCATGGGGCCAAGCCCCATGTAGACAAGTACGAGCCAGTCCTGTGCTGGCAGGCTTGGCCAGTCGCTCGTGAGGAAGTGCATCGCAAGGCACGCTAGACCAGCGGGTAGCGAGAAGGCGCCCACCGATAGACTGGAAATCGATTTGAATCGCTTACCAAGAACCGAGTACGCAGCCCAGGCAAGAGCCGAAAGTAACGCGAGAAGGTAAGCCGCGATTTCTTTGAACACATGCGAGCCCACCGAGGCCGCTGCGTCGTGCGTCGACGAAGGCTCTTGCATCGACCAGCAAGCGGCGACGGCTCCTCCGAAGCCGAGCAGCGCGCTGGCATAAAGGAACCGTGGCTTGTGTTCTCCCGGTGCCAGCCAGCCCGTCATGCACACAATGATGATTGGCCACAGGTAGTGCACGAGGCTTACACCAATTGGGTCGCCGAGTTGCAGCGCGTAAAAATAAATGACGTGATAAGCGAACATCAAACCGCTCCCGGCAAGCAGTAACGTCAGCGGCATTCTCCAGTGACGAAGCCACGGCAGACCAATGACTCCGCCGATTGTTAGAGCGATGCCGTTGACGAACAATGTGGGTGTGCCATGCAGGAGGTCCACGCTCGTCGCAAGCGTGCTCCACATGAAAACGGTCACGAGCACGCCGATGGTAGTCATCATGGCTCCTTCAAAATGACTGAATCTGCGTTATCCATCGACGGCTGTCTTCCCACTTGTAGTAGGAAAACGTCGAAGTCGTTTTGTAGTTGTGCGCCAAGGAGCACGAATGCCGGCCGGGTCCACGCTGATGCCGACGAGAGCCGGAAGCAACCGTGCCGGGATGCTCTTGGCTGTTCTGCGGGACCTCCTCGTAAGGGAAAACACTTGGGGCTGGAGGCAGAAAGACGAAGGCAGCAGAAGCTGCTGCCGCGGCGGCTCAGGACGGTGAAACCTGCTGCTCGGTCCCTCGATTAAAGTCCTGCTTGCTGCCGGTGCTCAATAAACTGTGGTCTCCATCTGGACACATGAGAGGAGTAACCCGTGAAACTGACCGACTTCAACACCCTTACGTTCGACTGCTACGGCACCTTGATTGACTGGGAGAGCGGAATCTTCCAAGGTCTGAAGACCCTGCTGGACCGGGCTAAGACGCCGCTCACGCGAGACCAGGTGCTGGAGGCGCATGCCCGTCACGAGTCGTCGCAACAGAAGTACACGCCGGCGAAGCGCTATCAAGAACTGCTGCCCATCGTCTACAAACGTCTCGCCGAGGAATGGGGTCTGGCGTTCACGCACGAAGAATGCGTCGCTTATGGTCGCTCGGTCCAGAACTGGCCGGCGTTCGAAGACAGCGCCGAGGCACTGCAATATCTGAAGAAGCATTTCAAGCTCGTCATCCTGTCGAACATCGACAACGAGAGCTTTACCTACAGCAACGCCAAGCTGAAAGTCGAGTTCGACGCCATCATCACGGCAGAAGACGTGGGTTCGTACAAACCGTCGCCGCGCAACTTCGAATACATGCTCGAAAAGCTTGGTGACCGCGGCATCAAGAAGGAAAAAATTCTGCACACGGCAGAAAGCCTTTTCCATGACCACAAGCCTGCAAACGAATTTGGCCTGGCGTCGTGCTGGATTTATCGTCGTCATTCGCAGCCGGGCTTCGGTGCGACGATGAACCCGGGCACGCAACCTAACATCGATTTCCGCTTCAACAGCATGGCGGACCTCGCGAGGGCGCACCAGGAAGAACTGGCGAATAAGTAAGACAATGAAGTCTCGTCAGCCTCGGGGCGCTGCAAGCCGATTTGCGCGGTCGAGGCAGACGAGACCATTGAGGCAGGTTAAGATTTATCAGCAGGCGATTGAATCAAAGGGGGCGTTGTGGCTTTGACGGATTTCAAGGCACTCACATTTGACTGCTACGGGACTCTCATCGACTGGGAGTCAGGTATCGCGTCGGGCCTGTCGGAGCTTGCGCTTCGAGCTGCCGAACCTCTCACGCGCGATGAGATTCTCGAAGCCCACGCGCGCCACGAGTCGTATCAGCAGACAGTCACGCCTGGCATGCCGTATGACCGCTTGCTTCAGATTGTGTTCAAGCGAATTGCCGAAGAATGGGGCGTTCCCTATCGCTGGGAGGAAGCGGTCGCCTACGGTGCCTCCGTGGGAGATTGGCCAGCGTTCCCAGACTCGGCGAGTACGCTGCAGTATCTGAAGAAGTATTTTAAGCTGGTTGTCGTCTCGAACGTTGATAACCGCAGCTTCAGAGCGACAAATAGGAAGCTCGCTGTCGATTTCGACGCAATCGTGACGGCTGAGGATGTGGGTTCTTACAAGCCTTCGCGAAGCAACTTCGAATATCTGTTCTCGACGCTTGCCTCTATGGGCATTGGAAAGGACGATACACTTCACGTCGCAGATAGTGTCTATCACGACCATCAGCCTGCAAGCCAACTGCAGCTTCGCTCATGCTGGATTCAGCGTCGCTACGAGCAGCGCGGAGCTGGTGCGAACGTGAAGTACTCGGTCGAACCATCCGTTGACTACAAATTTACGAGCATGGCGCAGTTGGTGAAAGCACACCATGAGGACCTGCTCGAGCATGGCATAGTTGCCTTCGATTGACACACAGCCGATTCGAACACGCACGATATGCGACAGAAGCTTGACCGGACCGATGTCAAAATCCTTGCCGAGTTGCAGAAGAACGGCAATATGACGAACGCAAACCTCGCCAACGCGGTCGGGTTGTCAGCAAGTCCGTGCCTGCAACGTGTTAAACGCCTGGAAGCTGCGGGAATCATCACAGGCTACGGTGCGCATCTGAACCTGGCAAAGCTGACAAGCACAGTGACGGTGTTCACCGAAATCATGCTCCATGACCATCGTCGCGATGATTTCACTCGTTTTGAGGCGAACCTTCGCGACTTCGAAGAGATAACCGAATGCCACCTGGTCAGCGGCGGATACGATTACCTGCTGAAGTTCATCGTCAAGAATATCGGCCACTATCAAGAGGTCATTGAGACGCTAGTCGACCGCAATATTGGAATCGAGAAGTACTTCAGCTATATCGTGATTCGGTCGACCTTCGTCAAGCATGCGGTACCGCTCGATAAACTGCTCTCGGAAGACGACGACTAATGGAGCTAACCGGGATGACGACGGTGCAGTATGTCTGCGCATCCAGCAGCAGGATGATTAAAGGCAAGCTGAGCGGGCATGCCGCATGGTTCGACTTTCATCAGGTTGCGCATCTCTTCGGCATCAGGCCAGAGAAGGCAGCCAAGCTACTCTGGCAGGTCGGCGCTACTGGCGAAATCGACGCGGACAAAGACCTCAAGCGTAACGACGGACGCGGGTATCTGCTAAGCCACCGAGCGGTCGTTGCCCTCGGTTATCACATGAACTACGGACGTACGACAGCATTTCAGAAATGGTGTGCTTCTGAGTTGGCAGCCATGCTGCACTGAGTAGCGCTTCTCCGCACCGATTTTCCCGGGCCATATCCGGCCTTCCGGTAACTCGCTTCCACTCTGAGCTTCTAAAGACTCCTCCCGCGACCGAGCTCGTTACGCACGGCGACGGACTTGCAAAATGCAGTCATACGAAACATTCGAACCTGGGCTACCGGTTTCCTACCTATCGTCGATTGGTGCCAAAAATAGTTGCAGGAATACTGACCTCCGATAGCCCCGGCAATCAAGGTCTATAACGACCGTCGTTCAATCGGTCTCGCTGCCGGGCGGAAATTCCATACTGTCCGGAGGGGACAATTGAAGAAGACAGTGCTATGTGCCGCAATGCTCGTTGGCTCAACGACTTGCATCGCTCAGAGTTCGGTGACGCTTTACGGCGTTGTTGACGACAGCTTTTCGTTCACTAACAACCAGGCAGGTTCCCACAACTATCAGATGGTGAATGGCGGCCGCGGGAGCAGCAAATGGGGCTTCCGAACCGTCGAGGACCTCGGCGGCGGTCTGAACGCGGTCGCGGTGCTAGAGAATGGCTTTGATGTCAACACCGGCAAGCTCGGTAACGGAGGCCGCCTCTTTGGGCGGCAGGCCTACGTCGCGCTGAACGGCCCGTTCGGCAGTCTCAGGCTGGGTCGCCAGTACGACCTCATCGCGGACTCGCTGATGCCTTTGGCTTCGTCTCTTAAATTTGGTGGGGTGCTTACAACGCGCGCGGCTGACGTCGATAATGTGTGGGGCGACTATTCGGTCAGCAACACCATCAAATATTACACGCCGGACTTTGCTGGCTTCAAACTCGGCGCGCTATTCAGCCTTGGCGGTGTCGCAGGCAACTTCTCCCAAGGACGTGGTGAAGGGTTGAGCCTGACCTATGCGGGCGGCCCTGTCACTGCATCAGCCGCGCTGTTGCGCCTCAACAATCCGGCGACCTCGCTTTACGACGCTACCGCGACTCCGCAGGCGGGCGCAGCGTTCACCAATCCGATTACGAACCCGACCTTCAGCGGCTATGTTTCGGCTCATACCTTGCAAATCGCCGGGGGTGGCCTGAATTACTCGATTGGCAACGCAGTCATCGGTGTGCTCTACACCAACACGCGTTTTGAAGATGTGGTGCCAACGAACTCCACACCATTCTCAGGCACTGCGACGTTTAACAGCATCGAAGCGAACGCGACGTACCGTATCAAGCCAGATGTGCTTGTCGGCGCAGCTTACAACTATACGAAAGCAGAGAACGCCAAGTACAGTCAGGTGAACGTCGGAGCTGAGTACGACCTGTCGAAGCGAACCATGCTGTACGCAATCGCCGCGTGGGAACACGCAATCGGAACGGACTCCACTGGCAAACAGGCGGTGGCCGCGATGGCCTTCGTGACGCCGTCGAGCACAAGCAATCAGGTGGTCGTGCGTGTCGGCATGCGCCAGGCTTTCTGAGCGGAAACGAAAAAGGCCATCGTCCTTGTGAGACGATGGCCTGGGGCTCGACACGATATTAGTCGAGACCGCCCTGACAGATGTACTTGATGGACAGGTAATCGTCGAGACCGTACTTCGACCCTTCACGACCGTAGCCCGATTCCTTAACGCCCCCGAAAGGCGCTGCCTCGCTCGCGACCGCGCCCTCGTTCAGGCCAACGACGCCGGCTTCAAGTTGACGCGAGACTCGGTCGGCACGGCGCATGTCTTGAGTGTAGAAGTACGCGGCAAGTCCGAACGGCGTGTCGTTGGCCAGGCGAATTGCCTCTTCCTCGGACTCGAAACGATACAGCGGCGCCACCGGGCCAAAGGTTTCTTCACAGGTGACAAGCATTTCGTTGGTCGCATGGGCGATGACCGTCGGCGCGTAGTAATTCGGGCCCATCTCGGTCAAACGCTTGCCGCCAGTCAGCACGGTCGCACCCTTCGAAACCGCGTCGTTGACGTGACGGTCAATCTTGTCGATTGCCTTTGCGTTAATCATGGGACCAATCTGCGCTTGCGGGTCCGTCGCAGGTGCGACCTTCAGGGCACCAACTCGCGCAGCGAGCAGCTCGGCGAACTTGTCGAACACGCCCGACTGAACGTAGACGCGATTCGGGCAAACGCACGTTTGCCCGCCATTGCGGAATTTCGCTGCCATCAAGCCGACGACGGCTGCATCAAGGTCCGCGTCGTCGAACACGATGAAGGGCGCATTGCCTCCAAGTTCGAGCGAAAGCTTTTTCAGCGTGCCCGCCGACTCGCGCGCGAGATACTTGCCGACCGCTGTCGAACCAGTGAACGTGATTTTGCGCACGCGGTCGTCGGCAAGCCAGTCACCAACTGCTTCGATGCCCTGGTCGCGCGACGCGCTCAGCATGTTGAGAACGCCGGCAGGAACGCCCGCCTCTTGAGCGAGTGCTGCAAGCGCCAGTGCCGTCAGGGGCGTGTCCTCAGCCGGCTTCCCGACCACCGTGCAGCCTGCAGCCAACGCGGGGGCAATCTTGCGGGCAATCATTGCCAGCGGGAAGTTCCACGGGGTGATGGCGGCAACGATTCCGACCGGCTCCTTGATGGCGCGCATCTGCTTGCCGCGCTGCTGCTGGGGAATGAGGTCACCGTAGATGCGCGTGGCTTCGTCGGCGAACCAGGCCACATACGACGCCCCATACGCGACTTCGCCGCGAGCTTCTGCCAGCGGTTTGCCTTGCTCCATCGACATGAGCGTAGCGAGGTCGTCAGTGTTCGCGACAATTAGAGCATGCCAGCGCTTCAAAATCTCTGCCCGTTCTCGGGGCAAACGCTCACGCCAGTCTTTTCCCGCTTTCGCCGCTGCGTCAGTAGCAGCACGGGCGTCGGCCTTACCGCTGTTCGCGACTTCAGCAATGAGCCCGCCCGTGGCGGGATTCGTCACCGGATAGCGGGCGTTGTCCACCGCGTCCGTCCATTCGCCACCAATTAGGTTCTGGCGGCGCAGCAGTTCTTCGCGTTTCAGTTTCAGTTCCATACTCGATACCTTCGATAGATACTTTTCGTGTTGCTCCGGCAAATGAGCCGAAGCCCTTAACCTTTGATTGCGCGACGAACGTCGGCGCTTTCGAGAACGTCGTCGAGCGTCTTACGGACGCGCTGAACCAACATGTCGAC
Organism: Caballeronia sp. LZ008; assembly: GCF_031451435.1. NCBI lineage: Bacteria > Pseudomonadati > Pseudomonadota > Betaproteobacteria > Burkholderiales > Burkholderiaceae > Caballeronia > Caballeronia sp. LZ008. The sequence goes on from NZ_JARUXK010000005.1 coordinate 130,606, forward strand.
TTCACCTTCCGTGTAGCAGAGCGCCGGAGCGAAACCGAGTATGTTGTCGCCAAAGGCGCGGAAGATAATCTTGTTGCGAGCAGCAGCGTCAAAAATGCGGTCAGCGAGATGAAGTGCCGGGTCGAATCGGGCCCGCGTCGTCTTGTCTGCGACCAGTTCGACTGCTCCGAGCAGACCGGCGTGTCTCGAGTCCCCGACCAGCGGGTGGTCAAGAAGACTGTCCAGACCGCTCGCAAATTTCGGTGCCTGAGCTTGGCCATTTGCAAGGAGTCCGCCTTCGGTGTACAGCCGGAGAACTTCAAGTCCGATAGCGGCGCTTACCGGATGCGCCGAGTACGTTTGGCCGTGGCCGATTGCTTCTCCCGGCTTGCTACCATCAGCGATGCCTTGATAGACCGCATCGGACATGAGCACTGCACCCATGGGGGCGTAGCCAGCGGTCAGGCCTTTCGCGATAGTCATCAGGTCGGGTTCAACACCTTCGGTTTCGCAAGCGAACATCGGACCCGTTCGGCCAAAGGCCGTGATGACCTCGTCGGCGACGAACAAAATGTCGAGCCGCTTGCATGCATCGCGCATCACCTTGAGCCACCCCTTCGGAGGAACGATGACGCCGCCCGAGCCTTGAACTGGCTCGCAGAAGAAAGCTGCAACGTTTTCTGCGCCAAGCTCAGCAACCTTGTCCTCCAGCGACTTGACTGATTTCGCAATGAGCGCCTGAGCATCGTCTGGCGTCTCGCTGCGATAAAGATAAGGGGACGGGATGTGATGCTGGGTCGGCAGCGGAACGTCGAAATTGCGATGGAAGCTGGCGATTGCTGTCAAGCCAGAGCCGATGGACGACGAGCCGTGATAGCCACGTTCCAGAGCAATGAAATGCTTCTTACCCGGCCGACCGATGGCGTTGTAATAGTGCGTGATGAAGCGTAGGGCCGAGTCGACCGCATCGGAGCCGCCAAGCGAAAAGTAGACGTGTTGGAGGCTCTTGGGCGTGATGTCGACAAGACGTTGGGCCAGTTCGATGGCCGGTTGCGAGCCGAAGTGGAAGTATCCCGTCGCATAGGGGAGCTTTGCCATCTGCTCCGCCGCGACCTTCACGATACTCTCGTGGCCGTACCCTGTATTGACGCACCAGAGACCCGCGAACGCATCAAGCAGTTCGTTGCCTTGGGCGTCATACAACCAGGCACCTTTACCGCGTTCGAGGACCGTCACGCCGCGCTGCTCATGCGCGCGGTAATTGGCGACGGGATGGATGAGATGCTTGCGGTCTGAATCAATGAGCGTTGCGAGTGACATTTCACAATCCTTGATAGGGGTCTGCCTATCCTTAGAGTATCCGGAGCCTGCAGCATTTGGTTTCGCCCAGAGAAGTCATTTTTCGACTTGCCCACTCGAGCCATAGGCTCCTCTCAGCATTTTCTGCTGTCAGGCGGCCGGCACCAGGTCGTCTGAAAACAGAGGAGCGGTGAGTGCGGTCAGCAGTCGAATTTCTTCGGTGATGGCGCTTTCAGGGACGACCTCTGCGCACATAAAGGCGAATGCGCCGACGGTTCGCTTGCAGACGACTACGGGAATGTTGACGAGCGTTGCAGTCCCGAGCGACTTCAGTAGCTTGTGGTCGGGAAAGTAGTGTTCGAGCTCCGCGTCGTTGTTCGCGACGAGAACCTCTCCGCGTTCGAGGACTTTTCGGGCCCAGTCGGAACCCGAAAGCTGTTTCCAGCCACCTACGGGGTAAGCGCTCGGAACAGTGGAGTAAATCCGGCGGACGGCACCAAGCTCTTTCGGTGCCTCGGGGCGCGGACGCGATACCAAAGCAGTCGCCTGAAGAAACGGAAGTCGTGGCTTCACAACCTCGAGCCACGCCTGAATTGCCGCGTCGCGCGAGGTGGCTTGCCGAATAGCAGTTTGGGCTTGAGCGAGCGTAGCCGAGGGGTCGTTGCCGTTGATGTTCGTGGCGGCGTTGCTCGTGCGCGAGAGGAGCAGCGCCGAAGCGCTGACTGCGGCAAGGCTTGCGAAGTGACGACGATTCATACGGTTTCCTCCTGTTTGGGCGATTGGACCTGGCGCTGTGCCGGACTTTTCTTGGTTCTTCCATCAAGCCACTGCGCGAGGTGAATCGCAGAGCGGCCCGTGGTGTTTCGAATCTGAGAGCGACAACTGAAGCCGTCGCTCACGAGGACGGCGTTTCCATCGAGCGGCTGAATCTTGGGCACCAACTCGGATTCGGCGACCGAACGCGCGACGTCTGCCGTCTTCGTGTGATAGCCGAAGGCACCCGCCATTCCACAGCAGCCCGTCTGCAGGACCGCCCCGGACTGTGCGGCCTTGTCGACAAGACGAGACTCAGCTTGGACTCCACCGCACGCCTTCTGATGGCAATGACCATGGACGTAGACGCTCTCGTCGAGCTTCGGAACATCGAAGCGTTGCGCCTCGAGGTACTCGGCCAATGTCTTGACTGAGGTGGCCAGCGCGGTGGCGTTCTCGTCGCTCGGAAAGAGCGAGCGGAGTTCATCACGAAACACGGAGAGGCAACTCGGCTCCAGCACAATCACCGGAAGCTTCAGGGCAATGACCTCTTTCAACTCCGCCATGATGTCGATGAGGTTGCGCTTGGCGTGGTCGAGCATGCCGGCGTCGTAGTACGGACGCCCGCAGCAAATTTGCTTGCTCATGAGGCGGACCGTGACGCCATATGACTCCAGCACTCTGACAGACGCTTCAAGAACCTCCGGAGAGAATCCGTTGTTGAAGGTGTCGGTCCACAGCAGGACCGTCTTTGACTGGGCACTTGCAGTACGCGCGTCTTGTATGAGGTGCTTGCAGGTGTCGCTGTTCCTGAAAGCCGTGGACGCTACGGCGGGAAACTTGACGTGGGAAGCCAAGCCAAATTTTTCTGCCACGGCGCGGAAAGGACGCATCTTCATGGCAGTGTTCACCACGCCGCTGATGCGGGTCGCGATTGGCAGCCATGTGCCGATGTGTCCAATCATCGTGTCCATCAAAGGACGTTTTGCCTTCTGATAATGCTGGTACAAGAAGTGGCTCTTGTACTTCGCCAAGTCAACATGCGTGGGGCAGTCGCTGCGGCATCCCTTGCATGCGAGACAGTTATCGAGCGAGTCCTTGACGTCCTTGTTGTCCCAACCGTCAGTGATGACTTCGCCCTTGAGCAACTCGAAAAGCAAGCGGCTGCGGCCGCGGGTGGAGTACTTTTCCTCGCGCGTCGCACGATAGCTCGGGCACATCGTCCCACCGTCGAGCGAGCGGCATTTACCCATGCCGATACAACGCTCGGTCGCGCGCGCGAAAGTGTCTGGCGTCTGAAGATTGCCGAATGAGAAGTGGCTCGGAACGTCGACTCGGCGATAGGTCGGCCCCAGTCGCAAGTTCTCATCGACAGGCATCGCGTCAATGAGTTTGCCGGGGTTCATCCGGTTCTTCGGGTCCCAGATAGTCTTGAATTCGCGGAAAGCATCCATAAGCTCGGGCGAGTACATCAGCGAAAGCAGCTCGCCTTTCGCTTGTCCATCTCCATGTTCCCCAGACAGCGACCCCTCATATTTGACAACGAGTAGCGCTGCTTCCCGTAGGAACTCGCGCCATGTGTGAATACCCTGGCTGTTGCGCAGGTCGAAGTTGATGCGCGAATGGATACAGCCATCGCCGAAGTGGCCATACATGTTGGTTGTGTAGCCGTACCGCTCGACCAATGCAGCGAATTCGCGAAGGTAAGCGCCTAGCAGGCGAGGCTCGACTGCCGCATCTTCCCAGCCGACAACCGGGTCTGGCTTGGATGGGTCATCGCCGATAGAGGTAGCGGATGCGCCAGTTTCCCGAATCGACCAAAGTCGCTTCATCGTTGCTGCGTCAGATACGACGCGCGCATTCGGGGAGCCGGGCAACGACGCCGCAAGATTTGCGGCAGCTTGTGCACGCTCCACTGCGGATTCGAGGGTATCCGTGCCGAACTCGACCATCAGCCACGCATTGCCGTCAGGCAATTCCGCGATGTCAGCAAGAGCAAGCCCTCGCTCGCGTAGCCCACCGACAATGCCTGTGTCCAAGCCTTCCATCGCAATGGGCTCGAGCGGCAGCAGTTGGGGAACGCAATCGGCTGCGTCAAAGATGGTCGGAAATCCGAAGACGGTGACGACTCGCGCGGTCGGATTGCGCACGAGCGTTGTCGTTGCTCGCAAGACCGACACACATGTGCCCTCCGAACCGACGAGCGCGCGAGCAATGTTGAAGCCGTTTTCTGGCAAGAGCTGGTCGAGGCTGTAGCCCGAGACTCGTCGCTTCAGCTTCGGGAACCCCATGCGAATCTCATCCGCATGACGGTCGGCGAGCTTGCGAAGTGCTTGAACAATCTCGGCTCGACGCCCCCCGGCGGCGATGTGCCCTTGATATGCCGCCTCGTCTGTCGGTCCGACCCAAAAACGCTCTCCGTCATAGGTCAGGATTTCCATCGACTCGATGTTCTCGGCAGTCTTTCCGGCCATCACCGAGTGCGCGCCGCACGAGTTATTGCCCACCATGCCACCAATCGTGCAGCGGCTATGCGTGGCGGGGTCCGGGCCGAAAGTGAGACCTTTGAGTGCAGCGGCGGTCTTCAACTGGTCACAGATGACGCCAGGCTGAACCAGAGCGGTCCGGTGCTCGGCGTCGAGTTGCTCAATGCGGGTGAGGTGTCGCGATGTATCGATGATGACCGCGACGTTCACGGACTGGCCGCACATCGAGGTGCCCGCACCACGTGTGAGCACCGGCACGTCGGCCTCGTGACAGGCGCGCATCACCGAAACGACGTCTTCAACTGTGCGCGGCAGTACGACGCCGATGGGCACCTGTCGGTAGTTCGATGCTTCTGACGCGTAGGCTGCTCGAGACCCTGCATCGAACCTGATTTCAGCGTCGCTTGTCTGAGCCAGTCGGCGCTGCAGTGAAAGAAGCTTGTTGAGGTCGGGGCGTGGGGAGGACGAGTTCGAAGTCATGTGGTCGCGCAATCCGGAAAAAGCGGCGAGACTGCGGCTCCACGCGAATTGCGCGTTTGCCATCAAATCCCGCGTCATTCCAAAATTAAAACGCGACACAAAGTGGAAGTCTTCCTACTTAAAGTAGGAAGGCTGGCGTCAATCTTCGCGGAGTCGGTACAGCGCCATCGCGACCTGGACCTGGAATCGAATCTTGGGGTCCTCGAGCGTGACGTTGAGAATTTCTTCGATTCGCTCGAGGCGATAGCGCATCGTGCTGATGTGAATACCCAACGAACGTGCCGCGTTGACCAACTGGAAGCCCTCATCTGCGAGCGTGCATAGCGTCTCTAACAGAGACTCGCCGCGAGGCCGCGAGACAAGTGGCGTGACGAGCCGTTCGATGAGCATGTCGCGGGCGTTTGCGTCGCCAAGAAGCGCTCGAGGAAAGAGAATCTCGTCGAATCGATGCAGTCTTCCAGGGCGCAATGTCGGCAGCAGAGCATCAACGTCCTTCGAGCCTACCGCCATCCCGTCGACACCTGAGTGCACGCGACTGATTGCCATCGCAGCGCGCTGGTCACTGACCGCGTCCCACAGCGTCTCAGGAGAAGCATCTGCGGGCAGGATGAACTTGATTTGGTTCAGCCATATTGCGAGCAACTCGGGCTGCCCTGATGCCCGAAGCTGATGCTTGAGCGACTCGACCCAGCGCTCACGACGATTCAGGCCTTCCGTGGTCAGGGGTATGGGCTCATCGAGCAGCACAAGGCAGATGCGATATTGGCCCGTTTGACTCCAGCCACATACTCGCGCGCGTTCGAGCGCGCTTGGCGTCGAAGTGAACTCACCGTCGAGCAGTCCGGCTACGAGCGCGTATCCCAGCCGGTCTTCCTGTTGCGCGAGCTGCTGTTGATGCATTAGATGCAGTGCGGCGACCACACTCGCATGCTCCATTGCTCGAGTGTCCAGTTCATCGACCTCCGCGCCGTCCAAATCGAGCCAGTTCACTGCAACGAGCGAGTCGTGGAGTCGAACTGGCAGCCTGAGCCGATAAAGGGAGCGGCCTGCAATGACGAACTTCACCCGGATGGGGCGCGAGGAACTGCTGGAATCGATGGGTGCGTCGGACAACGAGCTCAGGAACTGCTCCTCAAGCGCCTGCGTTTCGGATTCTGCGGCCGACGTACCGAGCACCTCGCCGGAGATGTTCGTGAATGTTACTTCGCGACCGACCAGCTTTTTGAGCGTGATTGCGATGTCACCCAGGCTATTCGCTGTAACCGCGGCGTTAGTCAAAGCACGGTGCATTTGCTCCGAGCGCTCGATTATCTCGGCCTGAAAGTTGATTATTTTCGCGAGAATTTCGTGCGTGACTTGGCTGAACTGAACAGCCCAAGGGAGCTCGAGAAGAGGAAAGCCAACACTTCGCGCTTCGTCGATGGCTTCTTGAGGAAAGTGGTCGCGAAAGTGAGGAACCGCCAGCACAACCCCCGCCAGCCCGACTTTACTCAGGTCGCGTACCAGTCGTCTCGAAGCCTCAGTGTCGCTCGGCCAGTTGTAGCCGGTGGTCAGCAGCAGCTCACCAGGCTTAACCCAGTTGACGATATCTGGGTGGTCGACCATGTGAACCCAGGTGATGTCGCGTTGGAGGTTTTCCTCCCCCGCGACGACCTCTGCTTCACGTAAGACAGTTTCACGAATTGCGGTGTCAAGCTTCATGGCGGCGAAAAGTTTCGCCACGGTATCAGCGTGACACCGCGGCAACAGTTAAACCTCTTTGGGCTGGCGATAACCGAACAGCACGCCCAGCAAGCTGAAGGCGGCGGCGAAGATGACGTAGAACGCCGGCGCCATAGCCGTACCTGTCGTGCTGATGAGCCACGTCAGAATGAGCGATGCGAAGCCGCCAAACGTCATGACGGCCAGATTGTAGGCGACCGAGAGTCCAGTCGACAGCACCTTAGTTGGGAAGGTTTCCGAGAGAGCGGCCAAGATAGGACCCGTATAAATCGCGATGAGCACGCCGAACACAGCCTGAAAAACGCACAGCGTCGCGAGTGACGGAGCCTTCACAATCATCGCAAACATGGGCCAAGCGAGAACAAGCATCGCAGCGGACGCACCACCGAGCAGCCACTTGCGGCCCACTTTGTCCGAGTACCAGCCGGTGAACGGGGAGAAGACAGTGATGACACCGCCACCGACCATTGCCGCGATAAACGATGCGGATTGCGGAAGCTTCAGGACCTTCACCGAGAACGTCGGCATGTAGAACAGAATCACGTAGATACAAACGGTCCAGAGCACGACCATCGCGAAACTTGCGAAGGCTTGCCACGGGTAATCGCGGAGAACCTCCTTCAGCGGCGTCTTCGACTTCTCTGCCTCAAGGAAGACCGGCGTTTCATCCAGGTTGCGACGAATAAAGAAGCCGATTGGCCCGATGAGCAAGCCCGAGAGGAACGGGATGCGCCAACCCCAGCTCTCCATGTCGGCAGTGGAGAGGCCGAGCGTGATACCCGTTCCGAAGCAGGCACCCATCAACACGGCGAAACCGATGCTCGTCTGAATCCAGCTGGAGTAATACGCCTTCTTTCCCTTCGGTGCGTGTTCCGTCAGGAAGGCAGTCGCGGTGCCCATCTCGCCGCCGGCCGAAAAGCCTTGAAGCAGGCGCGCAAAGACAATCAGGCAGGGGGCTGCCATGCCGATTTGCGAGTACGTCGGGGCGAGACCGATGATTGCCGTACCGGCGCACATTAGAAGAATCGTCAGCGACAACGCAGCTTTCCGGCCGGCGCGGTCGGAGTAGATGCCGATGAGAATGCCGCCAAAGGGGCGAACAAGGAAGCCGACACCAAACGTCGCGACCGAGAGCATCAGCGACGTGAGGTCGTTGCCAGTCGGGAAGAACAGCTTTGCGATGGTGATGGCGAAAAAGCCGTACACCATGAAGTCAAACCACTCGAAGCCGTTCCCCAGCACGGTGGCAACAATGGCCCGCCGTCGGGCGGCTTTCTCGTCTACGTAGGTTCCTGCCAAATTTACTGTGTTCATCTCCGCTCCCGATGCGTACTTAGCGCTTTCAATGGTCGGTTCGGTTCCGGTCAGGAACCAGCCGTATCTCATTGAACTCAGCCAGAAATCACATAACTACCCATGTTTGGTAGGAACGGGAGCTTGTAGATTAGTGCAAGAACTATGAATTAGGCCAAAAAAAACGAAAACTATCGACGAAATTCCTACTTTTCGTAGGTGTTCGCACGGTTTATGGCTTCCTACCATGGGTTCCATCTCAGGAGGTGATTTGATGAACAAGGAACTCGACAAAAATCAGAGCGCCGCGGCGCTGCGCGAAACCTACGTTGCTCGCGGCGTGGCAACGGCCCACCCCGTTATCGCTACCCGTGCGGCTGGTGCGTACCTGTGGGACGACAAGGGTCGCAAGTACCTCGATTTCGTAGGCGGCATCGGCGTGCTCAACGTTGGCCATAACCACCCGGCGGTGGTCGCAGCGGTGCAGCAGCAGCTCGAATCTTTCTCGCATGTCTGCTTCCAAGTGGTTGGCTACGAGCCGTACATTCGCTTGGCGGCACGTCTGTCGGAACTGGTCGCTCCCGGCCAGGGCTACAAGTCGGTCTTTCTGACGACCGGCGCCGAAGCAGTTGAGAATGCCATCAAGATTGCGCGTGGCTACACGAATCGCCCTGGCGTGATTGCCTTCCGCGGCGGATTCCATGGCCGCACGCTCCTCGGCATGTCCCTTACGGGCATGAGCGCACCCTACAAGCAGAACTTCGGACCGTTCGCGCCCGATGTCTACCATGCTCCGTATCCCAACGCATACCATGGCATCAGCTCGGACGATGCGCTGAAGGCACTGCAGACCATCTTCAGCACGCAGATTCAGCCGGACCGCGTTGCGGCAATCATCCTCGAACCCGTACAGGGCGATGGTGGTTTCCTGGCAGCGCCGGCCGAATTCATGCAGGCTCTGCGCGAGCTCACGAAGAAGCACGGCATCGTCTTGATTTGCGATGAAATCCAGACAGGCTTTGGCCGCACCGGCAAGATGTTTGGCTTCCAGCATTCGGGCATTCAGCCTGACCTCGTGACGGTGGCGAAGAGTCTCGCAGGCGGTCTGCCCATCTCGGGCGTTGTGGGTTGCCCCGAAATCGTTGATGCGCCGCAGCCCGGCGGATTGGGTGGTACGTACGGCGGCAACCCGTTGGGCTGCGCGGCGGCGAATGCCGTGCTGGACATCTTCGAGCAAGAAAACCTGCTCGAGCGCAGCGTCAAAATCGGCGAGCAACTCCGCGCTGGGCTCGAAGGGTTGAAGGCCCAGCACGCGGAAATGGGCGAAATCCGTCAAACCGGCGCGATGGTCGCTGTCGAGTTTGTCTCCGACGCGAGTACGAAGTCCCCGGACAGCGCTCTCGTACAACGCATCCTCGACGCAGCACGCGAAGAGGGCCTGCTCATCATCAAGTGCGGCGTTGAACGCAATGTGGTCCGCTTCCTGTCGCCCCTGACGGTTTCGGACCAGGACGTATCGGACGCACTTGGGATGTTCGGTCGCGCGGTGACTGCCGCCAAGGCTGCGGCCTAAACGATGTCTGAAGGACGGAACGACGCGTTGGAACTCGGTTCACCTGCTCACGCGGCGGAGGTGAAGCCGAGGGCCGAGCGTCGTTTTGACGTTTTCAGTCCCTTTGATGGAGCGCTTGTCGGACAGGCGCCAGACATCGAATGCCGCACCCTAGAAGCGACCTTTGTTGAGGGCGCGCGCCTGGCGCGCACGCTCCGCAGCAGTCAAATCATTCAGCGTCGACTCGGTGTCTGGGCGGTAAAGATTGAAGCGCATCGTGACGAACTTGCGAAACTCGTCAGTCTCGAGACGGGCAAGCCGATTCGTCTTGCTCGCATAGAGGTCTCCGCAGCCATCTCTGCTCTTCACGCGTTCACGCTGTGTCCCGAGCTACCGTTCGTTCGCGATTCGACTTCCGCACAGTCGGCATTCTCCATTCTGAACTGGTGCGACCCGGTGTTCTCGACGGTCACTGAGGCCACGACCGTCTTGAGTTCAGGGCGAGCCCTTGTTCTTAAGCCGTCATCCCGTGCACCGCTGGCTTCCCAGGCAGTCGGAGCGCTTTGGCAGGATGACAACGAGCTTGACGCGCTCTTCTTAGTTGCTCCCTCGACGGACGCTATCGGAATGTTCCGCGCGGCGCTGATGAGTTCTCACGTGACCGAAGTCCGCTTTCGCGGTAGTCGTGACGTCGCGGCTTTCGTAGCAGGTGCTTGCGACGAAGCTGTGGCGCCAGTGACCATCTCTACAAGTGAGCGCCTTCCTCTTGTGCTTCATGCCCGAACTGATGCTCAGGCAGCCAGCGATGCCATTATCGGCCGTGCTTTTCTGCAACCACTGCTGCCTTGCGCGGAGCGCGTCTCCTGCCTGTATGTGCACGACTCGCTCGCAGATTCATTTGTCCGGGCTCTTGTCGAGAAGATGAGCGCCCTTCGGGTCGGCGACCCACTTGAGGACGAAACTGACATTGGACCGGTCATCGACGATGTTGCGACTGCCCTGATATCAGAGCAGGTCGAAGAAGCCCTGTTGGAAGGAGCAGCGTTAGCTGGCGAGCAACCTCTCTTTGCGGGGCGACGACTCCGTCCGATGGTTTTGGACTACGCGACACCGTCAATGCGTGTGTGCAGCGAGGACGTAGAAGGCCCAGTTGTTCCTGTAATCAGGTTTAGCCATCCGTCCGAACTTCCGAACGCAAAATACCTGACCATCGACTCCTTAGTATCGTCGGCGACCAGCGGGCGTTTCGATTGCTCAAAGCGCAACTGACCGCGCGCACTGAATTGCAAAGTTTTTTGAACAGTCACAACATGAACGAGACTACCCCTTACGAAGCGTTCTCGATGGTCGACATGCGTGCTGGCCGTATCGCACGAATCGAACTGAATACTGAGGCCCGCAAACCAGCGTACAAAATCTGGATTGATTTCGGCGAGCTCGGAGAGTTGGCGACGAGCGGCCAGTACACGGCGCTTTACCACGCCGAGGAACTGGTGGGCCAGATGGTCGTCTGTGCAGTCAATCTTGGGAGCCGCCGCATCGGCGGCTTCAAGTCTGAAGTACTGATGCTCGGCGTTGAGAATGCGGACGGTGCGGTGGTTTATCTGAAGCCTGAGCGCGACGTCGCGCCTGGCACGAAAGTATTCTAAAAGCATTCGAATGCCCGCCGAGGGCACACTAACGATGGAGACGAAATGAACGCGCCCGCAGCAGAGATTGAAGTTGGCGAGGAAATGGTCGCTGGCTTTGCCAAGAAGGGATTGGGACAGGTACAGGCAGCGACGACTCGCGACCGCGGGGTCGGGCCTTTTCACAGGCTCGTGCTGCGCGGTGCGATGGTCATTGATGGCACGGGTGCCCCTCCCTGGGGGCCCGCCGACATCGTCGTCGAGGATGGGCGCATCACCCTCGTTGCCGCGGTAGGCGTTCCAGGGTTACCAATCAACCCGGCGCGTCGTCCCGAAGCTGGCGACCACGAGATTGACTGCACCGGGAAGTTCGTCACACCTGGCTTCATCGACTGCCACGCCCACATCGGTACACCGTTCCATGCAGAGAACGGCGAGATGTTGCCCGCGGACTACATCTACAAGCTATGGCTTGCTCACGGGGTAACGAGTGTCCGTGAAGCCGGTACGATGAACGGCCTTGCATGGACGCAGCAGCAGGCCGCGGCCGCCGACGAAGGCAAAATCGCCGCGCCGACGCTCTATCCGTATGTGTATTTCCCTGCGGTCAATGACTACCTGAAGACCATCTATACGCCGGAGCAAGGTCGGGAGTGGCTGCGCAAGGCACATGCAAAAGGCGCGCGAGGCGTAAAGTATTTCGGCGCACCGCCAGCAATCATGCAAGCCGCACTGGACGAAAGCAAGAAGCTTGGACTGAGGACGTGTTGTCATCATGCGCAGCTTTCTGTCGGGCGCATGAATGCTCTGCGTACCGCTCGTTGGGGCCTCACGAGCACAGAGCACGCGTATGGCATTCCAGAAGCGCTGTTCGACGGCCGCACGCTCCAGTCTGTCGGCGACGACTACAACTACAACGACGAATACATGCGGTTCGCGACTGCCGGGCAGACGTTCCTGCAAGCAGCGCGGCCGGGTAGCACGAAGTGGAATGAGGTCCTCGAGGCCTTCTTGGAAGCGGGACACACGTTCGTTCCGACCATGAACGTCTACGACAGCAATCGTGACCTTATGCGCGCCCGTCGCGCCGACTGGCATGACGAGTACACGGACAGGACAACGTGGAAATACTTCCAGCCGCAGCGCGGTGGGCACGGCGCATACTTCTACCGCTGGTCTGTGAAGAATGAAGTCGAATGGAAGGAGAGCTTCAGCATCCTTATGACCTTTCTGAACGAATACAAGAACCGCGGCGGGCGTGTGTGTGCCGGTAGCGACTCCGGGTTCATGTATCAAGTCTATGGCTTCGGTTTTGTCCGTGAGCTTGAGCTGCTGCAAGAGGCAGGCTTCTCTCCGCTTGAGGTGATGCGTGCCGCGACATCTCATGCTGCCGAACTGCTTGGTGTCGAAGACGAGGCTGGGACGCTGGAAGTCGGCAAGCGCGCAGACATTCTGATTCACGACCAAGATCCAATGACAGACTTCAAGCTACTGTATGGCACTGGCGCGGTCCGGTTGAACGAAGAAACGAACGGTCCGGAGTTCAAGCGTTGTCTGCAGAAGACCATTCGCGGCGGAATGGTGTACGACGTCGAAGAGTTGCTCGCGGACGTTCGGGAGATGGTCGCCGGTACTTGGACCGGTTCATCGACGTCTCAGGCGAGGAAGTGAGGTTGATATGCAATCCGGGTCTCAGTTTGTAATCGTCTCGGGCATGCTCGGCAGCGGGAAGACTTCACTGCTGGAGAGCCTGTTCGCGAGCGAAGATGCTTCCAATACCGCCGTAATTGTGAACGAAGCCGGTGAAATCAATATAGACGGCGCGGTGCTCTCGGAATCCGTCCGCGGTATGTCGATGGCAACGCTCAGCAACGGATGTGTCTGCTGCTCGCTGACGAGTGACCTCGTTACCACCATTCAAGACTTGATTCAGTCTCGCGAGATTGCCGGTAAGGAGCCGTTCTCTCGCATAGTGCTTGAATGCAGCGGCCTCTCTCGGCCGGGCCCGATTGTCTCGTCGTTGCAGGAACTCGCGGATCTTCGACTTAAGCTGCATCTAGTGACCACGTACGACTGTAGTCGCCCGGCCTTGCTGACAGGCGACTTCAACGATGCTGCGGCACAGCTTGTTGCGGCCAACACTATCGTGCTCACGAAAATTGACCTCGTTTCGAGTGCGAGACGTGAGGAAGCACTGGGCGCAGTCACCGCGATAAACCCTTTTGCACGGGTCGTCAACCAATTCTCTGATTCGGTACGAGCGCGTCAGGCATTCGAAGCGCCGGAGAAGGGCGGTGTAGTCTTCGGCGACACGTCAAGCGCGCCGTCCGAACGCCGGCGGCTGCTACATCCGCGCGTTCGGGTCTTCCGAGCGGAAATCCACAAGAGCCTCGAGTGGGAAGCGGCATTGGACTGGCTCGAGAATATCGCAGGCGCCCTTGGAGATCGATTGCTGCGCATCAAGGCTATCGTTCCGGGAGAAGATTCCGACGCGCGAATTCTGCTGCAAAGCGTCGGTTCGACGTTTTCTGCACCTCGGCGTCTGAGTTCGTCCACAACAGCGCCACTCGGAGCCATCATTATTGCCAGAGACTGCGGACGACAAGACTTGGAAGACGTCGCAACAGAGCACGAAGTGAATTGGTCAACCGACTATTAGTCTTTCAATGTGGGAGAGGTTGCGACCTAATTCGACGTTGTGCTTCTCAGTCTCCGGGGGCGCCATGTCGGTTCGTGACCACGTCAATCTGACGTCTTCAACACGCCACAAGACGATCAACAGAAGGCCGGGGAATGTTTAAATGAGCTACCAGCAAGTGACAGATAAAACTGGCGGCCCACGTAAAACAGAACAAGCTTTCTTGCCAACCGACGCGCATAGCGTCGACCGGTGATGGTGGAATTGTGCCTCGAAGATGGATTCCCGTTGGTTGGCAAGCTCCAATCAAGTCCGAACGATTGTCAAGCCTTCCAGAAGGGACCGCGTAGCCTCCAGTTCCTCTCGCATGCCGCCGATCAACCACTCGCCGACTTCTCGTACATGCGTCGGGGGAGCAGCACTTCGATATTCAAGAATGTAGTGCCGGTCAGTAGCGATACAGTATCTGGATGCTGGGATTACCTTTTTCTGATTAAGGGGGGCCGCAACCGCTTGCAGCCAACCTAGAACAATCCCTTGATCGAGCATTGCACTCTGAACAGAAATTCCCGCGTCTGAACAATGAACAGGCTGTATTGAAGTGGGCTCGGGCAGACCGGTTATACGAAAAAAATCTGCCCACGTAAACGTGGTCGGATCAAGGTGGATTAGGCTGTGGCCGCGACGCAGGTTCATTTCGCTGAGTGAGCCGAATTCGTCGAAGTACCGCCCGCTGCAGATTGGAATAATGACCTCCGGACAGAAATACCTCGGGCTTGTTTCCGCACCTCGCCCGTGTTTACGCAAGCCAAGGTCAGCAGCCTCAAGCGGCCCGACGCCCGTTGTCGCGGCGATTTCCAGGCGAAGGCTCACCGATGGGAACTGCTTGCGAAAATCGGAATAGCGTGGGAGCAGCCATTGCGATGCGAATCCGTTCACGACCGACACGGTGACGGTCTTGCCTTGCGCGTGTTCGCGGCTAAGTTGGTCCAACGTTCCGGCGATTTGGTCGAATCCGGACCCAACAGAGCGCAGCAACACAATCCCTTGATCGGTCAAGGTGTTCCCTGATTTCCCGCGCTCGAATAGTTTGATGCCTATTGAGTCTTCGAGCCGAGCAACCATGCGGCTGACGGCAACCGGGGTGACATTCAACTCACCGGCTGCCTTTGTGAAACTAAGATGACGCGCAGCAGCCTCGAAGACAAAGAGAGCCTGAAGCGATGGAAGTTTGGAGCGCATGGGTTACCCATTTAGTGCAAACGGTATGGAGGTTGCAATCTTTACCATTGGATGTGCAGGTTTCGGTGTTGCGAGTCACGTCATCAAGGTGTGAGTCATCCGGGCCCGCACTCTTCATGATCCATTGCCGTTCGATTTTGCGCGCGCCACGTAGGCGTCGATGACGTCCGTCCAGACCGTGGTGAGGCCGGCGGCAAGTTCATGCGCATTTTCGAATGACGACGTAAGCAACTGGTCCTGGTGAACATGCCGTTCGCGGAGCGCCTCGATCGACATCGCGATGAGCAAACGTAATGCGCCCCGAAAGTCTCGTCGCATCGACGCAGAAAATTTGACGTCGTGGTCGCGGCTCACGGCCTCAGTCACGCGCTCGACCCAAACGGCGTTCATCTGTTCGCGCATGCGAACCAGCGACGGCGTGTACGCCGAGACATGCGAAAACGCCGCGAACAATCCGGCATTGGTTTCATAGGCCTGGCAATACCAAAGGTTGGCCGCATACACCGCGTCTTTGTGCTTCGCCGCGTTCTTGCCTCGGCGCGTTGTCGGAGGTGACCAGAGCGCATTGAAAAAGCCGACGAGCACCGCTTCGATCGCCATGTCGATGTCGTCAAAGTAGTTGTAGAACGTTCCTCGCGACAGTCCGGTCTCATCGAGGATTGTTTCAATCGCAGGATGCCTTCCGGGGTCGACCAGCAGTTGCCGCGCGACACATGACATGACGGCGCAACGAGTTCGATCGCGTTTAGGCAGCGCCCGGTCCCGGCTTTTCGCGTTAAGCAGTTCGTCGAAGCGCTCGCCTTCACCGATCACCATTCCTTTGAGCGCAGAGTCGTCCGCCTGCAGCACAACTTCTTCCCTTGGCATCGCTCCTCCTTGACGACAAGGGAAAACCAGCCCTTGACGATCAAAATTTTTTTACTTACCGTCCGTAAATGACGATGTGTTCAAAAATGAACTTTGCGTCATTTTACCTCACAAAGTACTCGGCCGCACGTCATGATGATTGTGTCCATGCGGTCTTGCAAATGAGGATTTGCTACATGAAAACCGGCTCTACCATCGATTTCAACCACGTTTGCAAGCGCTATGGAGAGGTGACGGCGCTGCACGATTTCTCGCTGTCAGTCGAAGCAGGCGAATTCATCACGATTCTGGGCAGTAGCGGCTCCGGCAAAACCACCGCGCTCAACGCGCTCGCGGGTTTCATGTCGATCTCATCCGGCGATATTCGAATTGCCGGAAAATCGGTCGCGGACCTCGCGCCCGAACGTCGTAATCTCGGGATGGTGTTCCAAAACTATTCGCTCTTTCCTCATATGAGCGTAGCCGAAAACGTTGCGTTCCCTCTGCGCATGCGGGGCGTGCCCCGGAAAGACATCGATGGAAAGGTGAGGCGCGCGTTGCAGGCGGTTCGGCTCGACACATACTTCGCTCGAATGCCTCGCGAGTTGTCGGGCGGACAGCAGCAGCGTGTGGCGATTGCGCGCGCCATCGTGTTCGAACCGCCAGTTCTTCTCATGGACGAGCCGCTCGGCGCGCTGGATCTGAAGTTGCGCGAGGCGCTTCAGTTCGAGATCAAGTCGATCCAGCATCAACTGGGCTGTACAGTCGTCTACGTCACACATGATCAGCGCGAGGCGCTCGCCATGTCCGACCGGATCGTGGTGTTGCGCGACGGTTGCATCGCGCAAGTGGGCACACCGCTTGAGATGTACGACCGCCCGTGCAGCCGATTCGTCGCGCAGTTCATCGGGCAGACCAACCTGTTCTCGGCGACTGTCGATGCGCCCGGATACATCTCGATTCCCGGCCTCGGCGTGTCGTGGTCCGACGCGCGTGCGTCGAGCACGGCGGGTTCTCACTTCGTGAGCGTTCGTCCGGAACACCTCGCGCGACGTTCGTGCGGCGACGACGAGGTGCGCATCGACGTCACGCTTGACGAGGCGATCTTTCTCGGCGACGTCATCGATTTCAGCGCGCGACACAGCAGCGGCATGGCAGTGCATTTCCGCGAATCTCGCAGTCCCAGCGCCACGCAGTTGCACCGCGGCGACGCAGTTTCGCTCGCCTTTTCCCCCCGCGCGTCCGCTCTCGTTCCGGACCTTTGATTCAGCCCTTTAGGTACATATTGGAGTTGTCGATGGCATCATTTCGTAGGAATGCGACGTGCGGCATCATCGCGGCGCTTGCGCTCACGTCGGCGTATGCACAGGCGGATTCGATGGTTCTGGCTACCTATGGCGGGGCGTGGGCCAATCTTCTCAAAACCGCGTGCGGCGACCCGTTCACGAAAGCAACGGGGGTCACCGTCAATAATGCGTCTACGGGCGACTCGCTCGCGCAGATGCGCGTGCAGCAAACGACAGGCAACGTTCTCTGGGACATCTCGCCGACCGAGGGCGCGTCGTTGCCCGTCGCCGAGCGCAACAAATGGCTGCTTCCGATCGACTGGAAGGTCGTGGATCCCGACAACAAGCTGCCGGCGATCGCGCGGAAGACGTATGCGATGGGCGCGATCGCGTACACCACGGCGATCGGTTATCGGACGGACAAGGTTGCGGCGGGCAAGAAGTTCAACGGCTGGAGCGATTTCTGGGACACAAAGAACTTTCCGGGACCCCGTTCGCTACGCGACTCGCCGATGGAAAACCTCGAGTTCGCACTCATCGCAGACGGCGTGCCGGCCGACAAGGTCTATGAAGTTCTGAAGGCGCCCGGCGGCATCGACCGCGCCTTTCGCAAGCTCGACGAGATCAAGTCCGCCATCACAGTCTGGTGGACGACGGGCCAGCAGCCGGTGCAGTTGCTCGCGACGGGCGATGCCTACTATGTCACCGCCTTCAATGGCCGCATCGCGCAGTTGCAAAAAGACAAGGTTCCCGTGTCAATCGTGTGGAATGGCGGGTCGCAGATGGTCAGCTATTACTCGGTGCAGAAGGGCGCGCAGAACCCGAAAGCGGCGATGGAATTCATGAAGTTCTGCTGGAACGATCCTGAGCGCCTTGCGCAGATCGCGCGCAGCCTGCCGTATTCCGGCTTCAACGCCGATATGTACAAAATTCTAAGCGCGGATGAAGCTAAAGGATTGCCGACGGCAACTGCCAACGCATCGGTTCAGTTCACATTCGATGCCGATTTCTGGGCGGACCATCAGAAGGACGTGCTGGCGCGTTGGCAAGCATGGCGGCTGAAATGAGCACGGGGGACGCGAGCATGACTTCGACGAGAGTCATCGACGAGGCACCCGCGCGGCGGCCGGCGGGTCTCCGGCGCCTCGGTTCGTGGCGCTACTGGCCACTGCTGCCGGGCGCGTTGCTGTTCATCGCGGTGTTTCTCGTGCCGGTGGGAGAGGTGGCCGTCTGGAGCGTGCGCGGCGAGGACGGATGGACGCTTGCGCATTTCGCGCCGGTGCTCGCCGACGGCGCGTTCCGCACGATCCTGATGAGCACCCTGCGACTGTCGCTGGTCGTCGGGGTGGCCTGCGTGCTAATCGGCTACCCCGTTTCCTACTTTCTCGTCATGCGCCCGCCACGACAGCAGCGCCTGTTGCTGCTGTTCATCACGATTCCACTTTGGGTAAGCGTGCTGATCCGCACGTACAGCTGGATAGTGTTGCTCGGAAGAGAGGGGCTAATCAACAGCGTGGTCGCGGCACTGGGCCTGTCCGACACGCCGCTGCACCTCTTGTACACGCGCGGCGCCGTTTACGCGGCGATGATTCAGGTGCTGCTGCCGATCGCTATTCTGACCATGTTCTCCTCGATGTCCACCATTAATCGCTCATTGCTCAGCGCGGCGCGCATTCTCGGCGCGAGCCCGGCGCGTGCGTTCATTCGCGTGTTTCTGCCGCTGAGCGTGAGCGGCGCGGTGTCAGCCGGCGTGCTCACCTTCGTGCTCGCGCTCGGCTTCTTCATCACGCCGGCGCTCGTCGGCGGGCCGAAGGACGCGATGATCGCCAACGTGATCGCCCAGCAAATCAGCGAGACGCTCGACTGGGGACTGGGCTCGGCCCTCGGCATGACCTTGGTTGCGGCGGGGCTCTTAATCGTCGCGGCGTTCAGCGTCGTATTGCGGCGTTTTACCTTGCTATCCAGCGAAGGAGGAACGAAATGACGCCCGCCCATCCGAGTTCCGCGCGCACGTGGCTGCTGCCGGCCTATGTCGCGCTGGTGCTGGCCTTTCTCGTGCTGCCGGTGTGCCTCGTGATACCGATGTCGGTGAGCGAGACCAGTTATCTAAAGTTCCCGCCGACCGGTTTCACGCTGAAATGGTTTGCCGGCTTCTTCGCCAGTCCCGAGTGGATTGCCGCGACGATACGCAGTGTCGTCATCGGATTCTGGTCCTCGCTCTTCGCGACTGTACTGGGCACGATGGCCGCCTTTGCGCTTCGACGCTCGACGCGCTGGGACCGGCTGATCGGCGGCGCGCTCCTCAGCCCGCAAGTCGTTCCGGTCATAATCGTCGCGCTCGGCGTCATGCTCATCTTCAACCGCTTTCACCTGTATGGGTCGACCGTCGGCATCGTCATGGCGCACGGCATGCTGGCGATGCCCTTCGTCGTGGTCAACGTGGCGAGCAGCTTGCGTCAGCGCGGAGAAACACTCGCACTCGCGGCGCGCGTGATGGGTGCGGGGCCCGTCAGGGCGTTCTGGCATGTCACGTTGCCGTCCCTTCGCGCGTCAATCTCGACCTCGGCGATCTTCGCGTTCTTTGTTTCTTTCGACGAACTCGTGGTCGCGCTCTTCATCATGGGCCGCAACGAAACGCTTCCGATGCGTATCTGGGCGAACGTGCGCGACGACCTGACCCCGGTGGTCGCCGCCGTCGCCACCTTGCTGATCGTGGTCACAGTGCTGGCCGTGTCCTTGTCCGAGTGGATGCTGCACAAGCCCTCGCGCGAAATCCCGGCCGGCTAATCCTTCTTGAAAGGCTAAAGACATCCATGTTCGCTCAGTTCGATAAGGAAGACCCTGCTTCACTGCGCCGCCGCGTCGAATCCACGACGCTGCCCGAGTCCATCTATGACCAGTTGCTGGAGACCGTTGCCGCGCATGGCGACAAGCCGGCATGGCACTTCATCGACAGCGGCGAGAAGCGAAACTGGCGGGACGTGTTGAACGGCGTCGACCGCGTCGCCGCAGCGCTCGATCGCCTCGGTGTGGGGCCTGGCGCGCACGTCGCCGTGATGACTTGGAACTGTGAGGAGTTCGCGCTGACATGGCTTGCATTGGCGCGTCAACAGGCGGTCATCGTGCCCGTCAATGCCACGTACACGGCGCGCGAGATCGACTACGCGCTGGAGACGTCCGACGCGATGTATCTTGTGATCGAGGCCGAATTCCTGCCGCGTTTGCACGAAATCGCCGCTGCGCGCGTCGATCCGGCGCATGTCGTGATCGTGAACGGCGAGGCGCCACAGGGATCGCTGGCGTGGGACACGTTCGTGAACGCGGCAAAGGGAAGCCGTCCGCGCGAGATTCCTCGTCACCGCGACAATCTCATGAATCTGCAATACACGTCGGGTACCACGGGCTTTTCCAAGGCGTGCATGCTTTCGCACGACTACTGGCTCGTCCTCGCGCATACGTCGGCGCAGTTCTTCGGCACGCCGCTGTCGCGCTTTTATGTCGGTTCGAGCCTTTTCTACATGGTGGGGCAACGGATTCTCTTGAATGCAATGGTGAGCGGCGGCTGTGCAATCCTGCCGCGTAAGTCCGGGGCGAAGCGGTTCATGCGCGACGTATCGGCGCACGGATGCGACTACTGCGCGTTGTTCGACATGGTTTACAAGCAACCGCCGTCGCCCGATGACGCCGACAACATACTGAAGATCGCCACGATCTTCGCGTTCTCGCCGGCCCATCATCGGGACTTCGAGCAGCGCTTTGATGTACGGGGACAGGAGTTCTACGGAATGACGGAAATTGGCGGCGCGGCGTACATGCCGGCCGACGCGCTCGAGTTGCGAAGCGGCTCGGGCAGTTGCGGCATCGCGGCACCCTTTCGCGAGCTCAAGGTCGCCGACGAAAACGGCCAGCGAGTGAAAGCTGGCGAGCGGGGTGAATTGATGGTGCGCGGGCGCGGGCTTTTCAAGGGTTATTACAAACGGGAGGACGCGACCGCCGAATGTTATCTGGACGGCTGGTTCCGAACCGGTGACATCGCGCGCCAGGACGAAGACGGCTATCTCTACATTGTCGGCCGCCTGAAGGACATGGTCCGCCGCAATGGCGAGAACATTTCCGCGCGGGAAGTGGAAAGCGTCTTGCGCAGCATGCCCGAGGTTCAGGACGCAGCGGTCATCGCCGTTCCCGATCCATACCACCAGGAAGAGGTGAAAGCATACATCCAGCTCGCTCCGGGCCTTACGGCCGAGGCCGTTCCGCCCGAGCTCATAGTCGAGTTTTGCCGGCCGCTGCTCGCGGCGTTCAAACTCCCTCGTTACGTTGAGTACCGCGATTCATTGCCGTTGACCGATTCTCAGCGCGTGCAGAAGAAAGTGCTGCGCAGCGAGAAGGCCGACCTTCGAATCGGTGCCTACGACCTCAAGGAGCAGTGCTGGCGCTGACCGTTTCTCGTTTTTTTATCGAACCCATTCAAGACATCGCGGCGAGCCGCCGCCTGCGAAACCGGAGAAGCCATGCCCGAAATCAAGGCAGCGACACACGATGCGATTCGCATCCTCACCATCAGCAACGAAAGAAAGCGCAACGCATTCGCAGGCTCGATGTCCGACGACCTGCTGACCCTCTTCGGGCAAGCCGATGCGGATCCGGCGATTCGCGCGGTGATCGTGACCGGGGACGGCGACATCGCCTTTTCCAGCGGTCACGACCTCAACGACTTGGCGACCGGCGCGGATGCAGCCGGCACGGACGAAGGCCCCATGCTAAAGCCGATGAGCATGAAGAAACCGGTGATCGCCGCGGTCAATGGGCATTGCTACGCCGCCGCGCTGATCCTTGCGATGTCTTGCGATCTGAGGGTGGCGAGCGAGAACGCGACGTTCGGATCGCCCGGCGCGCGACTCGGCATGTTGCCTGAAGGTGGCCAGATCGGCCGGTTGCCGCTGTTGATGGGGCGCTCCGCCGCTCTTGAACTGATGCTGACGAGCGCGCCGCTGTCCGCTGCTGATGCGTTCCGATGCGGCTTCGTGAGCCGGGTGGTTCCACCCGGCCAGGCGCTCGAAGCGGCACTGTCGCTGGCGCGCGCGATTACCTCGAATGCGCCGGCAGTCGTCAGCGCGATCAAGAAAGGGGTGCTGCTCGCGGAAACCTCGGGCGTGCCGGGCGCACAGGCATTCGAACATCGCACGGCGCGCGTGCTAGAACGCGAAGCCGATGCGGTGGAAGGCGTGAAGGCCTTCCTGGAAAAGCGCAAACCCATCTTTACCAATGTCGCCTGAACGGCGTGGTCGACTCTGGAGACACCGAATGACCTTCAAGGCGATCTGTCTGCGCAAGTACGAGCAAACCGGCTTTTCGGCGAACCTCGAATCCCTCGACGATTCAGCGCTCGACGACAACCCCCTCGCGCGGGGCGATGTGCTCGTTCGCATTAGGCACTCGAGTCTGAACTACAAAGATGGTCTGGCGATCGCCAACCGCGCGCCAGTTGTGCGTCAGTGGCCAATGGTCGCGGGCATCGACGGGGCCGGCGTGGTGCTCGAATCCGCAGATCCCCGGTGGGAGTCGGGCGATCAGGTCTTCATCAACGGTTGGGGACTCGGCGAAACGCACTGGGGGTGTCTCGCCGAACGGGCCCGTCTGCCGGGGCAATGGTTGCAGCGCGTGCCGCCGCCTCTGTCTACCGCTGACTGCATGTCGATCGGCACCGCCGGTTATACGGCGATGCTGTGCGTCATGGCGCTTCAGCGGCAGGGCGTAAGGCCGGAAGACGGCGACATTCTGGTGACGGGCGCGACCGGCGGCGTGGGCACCTTTGCCATCGCGCTGCTCAGCGCAAACGGCTATACCGTGGTGGCTTCCACCGGCAAGGCACAGGAAGGTGATTTCCTCGGCGCACTCGGCGCCTCCTCGCTGATCGAGCGCGAGACCCTCTCCGTGCAGGGCAAGCCGCTTCAAAAGGAGCGTTGGGCCGGCGTGATCGACAGCATCGGATCGCACACACTCGCCAATGCGTGCGCTCAGACCCGCTACGGCGGCGCGGTCGCGGCATGCGGACTCGCGCAGGGGATGGACTTTGCCAGCAGCGTTGCGCCTTTCATTTTACGGGGCGTCAGTCTCCTGGGTGTCGACTCGGTGATGTGCCCGATGGAAGTGCGAAAGCGGGCGTGGGCTCGTCTCGCCACCGAATTGCCTCGGGATAAGCTGGCTCGCATCACCCAGACGGTGACGCTCGATCAGGCGATCGATGCCGCGCAGCGATTCGCGGAACGCTCCCTGAAGGGACGCATCGTGGTCGACGTATGAGCCGTGGTTCATTGGGACGACGTGGCGGTCGTCCACGCTCAACGGTTGCATCCAGATATATCCCTTGCCGCTTCCCTCATACGCCTTTCTACGGTTACAACCGTGCCGATGCGAAGATCTCCCAAGGCATCATTCAGAACTGGTGGCGTCAGGGCATGATGGGCAGCGCCAAAGCTCACTACGAAGGCATCAAGGAGTTCTCCGAGACCGATCATCAGGATCTGGAGGCGATTACGGTGCCGACGCTCGTGATGCAAGGCGACGATGATCAGGTTGTTCCGTATAAGAACGCAGCGCTACTTCAGGCCAAGTTGCTAAAGAACAGTACGCTCAAGGTCTATCCCGGCTATCCACACGGTATGCACACGACGAATGCCGACACGATTAACGCGGACATTCTCGCTTTCATCCGCGCGTAGCCGTCTTTCGGCGCGTCGAAGAGAGGCTTGCAGAGGGTTTTCTCTCCCTGCAATTCAACAAGAGATTCTGCAGAAAACTAACCGATCGGCGGCCTCATCCCTTCGGTATGCTAACTTGACATAACCGATATTGCCGCAGAGTTGACATAGGTGACATGGTCGTCGGTTAGAGTGGTTATCCTAAATGATGCAGGACCCGATGGGTTACTTATACGTTGACGGATTCCGGTCAACGAAGAGCTATTTCCAAAGATCAAGCGACTGCCAGCTTGGGGGAAATCCCATCGCTTCGACCGTGGCGACACCCGGACAGGTCGGAAACGAGTCAACGAGCGCCTTCAGTGAGGTTTTCCAATGGTCGTCGAAGCGCAGCGCTTGTAGCAGGTATTGGGTCACTGCCAGCGCGCCGTATACGCGATCTCGAGAATGCGCATTTTGAGGCCCTGCAAGATGCCACAGCGGATCCACCTCGTGGCGACCGGGAGGTTTTGGATTATCAGTCAGCGAGCGGTTCCATAATCGGCTGTGGTGAGCGGCAATGTTCCGTAAGTGGCTTATTGTACGCAGCCAGCTTCCAAGCAGGATGTTTCGTGGAATGCCGAGCTCCGAGGCCAGCGCCTGACGATCAGTTTGCCGAAGCCCAGAATAGTAGTACGAGAGCAGACCGAAATCCCAAACTTCAATGGAGATCCAGAGTGGCACCGGAAGTTCATACTTGCCCCGATAGTGCTTCATGAAGTCTTCTTTCGACCTAGCGATAAGCTTGTCATGTTGCTCGACCCACGTCTGGAAATTTGACTTGCGAGGCTCCTCACCCGGTAAGCAGCTTGGGATCTGACAAAACTTTGGGTCTAGAAGCGTGGGCTCGAGATAGGCGCAGGGATGCTTCGAAGCCATCTGGTAGGCGATCTTCGCTCTAAGCGCTACTTCCAGTCGCTCGATCGCCTGTATCGCGAGCAGCCGCAGAGATTGATCAAACTTGTAAAGGTCCGCAACCTGCGAAAATGTCGATCCGGGGGTGAATTCCGACAGGCGCTGCCTCGGCTGATCGTTGGTGGCCCCGTCACCATCACGTGAAGGCAGAACACGGAACGGGTAGAAATATCCACTTAACCGATAGTAGCCCAGATTCTCAAGGTGCCAGAGAGCATGCTGCTCGTCGTCGACCGTAAGACCTCGCTCCCTGAGGAGCTTCAACTGCTGGGCGTAGGTCAGGTGCGGCTTCGCGTACGGGATAGGCATCGATGTTGTTGTGGCCCGTTAACGAGAAAACCCAACCGTGCAAACTGCGCAGAGGGTTGGGCCGTATTGCTCACAATTCTAAACTAAAGGTTGAAATCGTCAATAGGATTGCCGCCGCCACCGTTTCTCGCGGGAAAGACGCACGTTGCACAGGGGAGGGCATTGATGGAGCAATGCCACGACTTCTGTGGCATTGCTCCATCAGACTGATAAAAACGAAAAGTCCGCTCTTGGACCGCTGAATCGGGAAAAAGTTCCGGGTGTGCAATAATCGAGTAATATATTTAATTTGCCCCTTTTTGTAAGCGTCGCATTTTGGACGAAGGGGGCGCGCCAGACAGGACATCGCACGCGCGAGCCGAAGCGAGCAGGATTGGATCCTACTGAGCCGAGGCTGCCATGAGAACTACGCAGCGGAAAAGCATTACGCTGCCCAACGGAGATGGCTAAGTTCGTCCGCACAAAAGCCGCAAGCGGCGATCACGCGTCAGACAGAGAGGTGCCGCGAAACGCACTTCGCGCGCTGCGCGAGGGCGACGGTGCGTTGAAGCGTGGCTGCGAAACGAAGTGGTTCCTGCAGCGCAAGCGCTTCGGGTCGATTCAAGCCGTGCACTATCAGCCGACCCGTGTCGAACTGAAAAAAGCCCCCACGCGCCGTAATGCCGTTCAGTTAAGGTCTTTTCTTAGATAGCGAACGGTGTACCGTTTAGGGCGGGATTTGACGACCCGGTCGCATGTGCGTCCGGGTCGTTTTT
>NZ_JARUXK010000006.1:0-88208 GCF_031451435.1 Caballeronia sp. LZ008
TGGAAGATGCCCGCAGATCTCCGCTGACCCACTTCGCTATCACACATCACGCGCTCTACCATCTTACTCTGAGGGGCGTCGTTCGTGGATCGCTTACTAAAGGCTGACGACGTCGCGTCAAGACGGAGAAGCGCTTTGCAGTGACCGTCCGGCACCGTCGCCGCACCTAACGACATACGCCTCTGAGACCTCCCGGCTCAGAGGCGTATGTCGTTGGATTGGTGTTTGTGTGAGGTCGTCGTTACTTCGACAGGCTCTTCACGATCTCGATCATGTTTTCGAGGATAGGATCGTTCTGCCGGCGCACCCATCCAAATATGAATCGGGTCGAATAGTTCAGGTTGGCAAGAGGTATAACGGTCAAGTCGCTCGGGTACTGAAAGTTTTTACCTATTACTGCCAGTCCAATACCCATGCCTACCGAGATGAGGTTCAGCTGAGACGCGATCGTACTGACCTCTTGGACGATGTTTGGCTCGAATCCGGCTGCCTGACACAGAGAATAAAGTTGGCCGTAGCTCAAGCTACTGCTGGACTTAGGGTCTACAACAAGTGGTTCGTCTGCCAGATCCTCGAGCGTAAGAGATTTTCTTCGTGCAAATCGGTGGTCATTGGGCACGGCGACGCCCACGCTACCCGTCTGAATGCATATCGAATCGAGGACTATCCCTTCACGCTCCATGTTGATCTCGGTTCGCCGCTTCCCCGGATGGGGACTCGGTCCCAGATGCATGAAGCCGGCGTCGATCTTTCCTTCCGCGAGCGCCTTCGGCTGTAGGGAGGTGGAGAGTTCGACGAGCGAGAGATTTATCTCAGGATAGGTCGCACGGAAAAGCTTCACCGCCGCCTTGAATATCGAGTGCATCAAAGTGAGCGACCCGTAGCCGATCCGGAGCGTTCCGGTCATGCCCTGTCCGACGCGCTTCGTAAGGATTATCGCTTCGTTCAAATCGTCCATTACTCGGACCAGTTGAGGCAGTAGCGTGCGCCCAGCCGCTGTGAGCTTGACCGTATGGGCAAGACGTTCGAACAACGGCGTCCCAAGTTCCCCTTCGAGGTCGGCGATTATCTGCGAGACGGCAGGTCGAGTGATGTGTAAACGTACCGCTGCTCGTCCGAAGTGCTCTTCTTCCGCTGCGGCGATAAAGTATCGAAGATGTCGAAGTTCCATCTTTTTCTGTGTCTCCTCACAACAAGCACCGGGTCGTCAGAAGCCGCCCGTTTTTACAGCGTTCAGGCACCAAGCACCAAGGACTTCCTCGGTCGGTTAGCGCCGCTTACCAATGCACCATAATAGCTGACTTGACCCTACGGCGGTCCGATTTCAAACTTCTATCATCGTCGCAGCGAACGCTGGCGCGACTGGCTAGTGTCCGGATAGGCCCGGGACGTCGCCTCATCTAGCCGAGACGCCATTGCTGCCGGTGCATTCAAGCGATAGGTCTATCCCTCGATACGGGGCGGATAGTCGGTGCGCTAATTGGCGGGACGCACTTGTATGAGCAGGAGACTTCAGTGAGCCTTTCGGGAACGTCATTACGCACCCTTGTTGACAAATGGATTGGAGCAGCGGGTGGCATACGCATTACGCAATTCATTCACGGTATCGAAGAGCAGTACAGGTTTGTGCGCATCGAGAGCGCGTCAGACGAGTCGTCAATAGCCTTCATCTTCTTCCGCCACGATGACGGGAGCTGGTGTGTCTTCCCGCCGGAGCGCCGGCGGCCGGCGATGAGGATCGGTTTCTAGGCGTTAGCGATGCCGATCCGGTGGCCGGAAACGCCACTTCAGGCGGCCACTTGCAAATGACCAAACGTGGCTCCTAGGGCGACAGCGCAGCAGCCAGAAACAGCACACGAGCATTCGTCCGAGAGGCTGCTTCTTGCCGCAACGAATACATTGCTTTCCGGCCTAGTGAGCGTCAGAGCGGCCACTGGGCAACTGTTGGCCGGTTGATTAGCAGGAGACTGATATGCAGTTGTACGAGAAGTGTTACATCAACGGAGAATGGGTTTCGCCGCTGAGCCGTAAGGATTGGACGCTGGTCAATCCGGCGACAGAAGAAGCCTTTGCAACTGTCGCACTCGCTGGTGCAGAAGACGTCGACGTAGCTGTGAAGGCTGCCCGGAACGCGTTCGCCTCCTTCAGTAAAACCTCGAAGGCTGAGCGTATCGAGCTGCTTGAAGGGATAATCGACCGCTTCGTGCGTCACGAACAAAAACTTGCGGAGATCGTGACGCTCGAGCTCGGTACACCTGTTTCGCAGAAGATCCACGCCCCGGCGGCGCTCGGATCCTTCAAGCAGGCGTTGGCAAGCCTTCGAGAATACGAATTCGAATACCATCTGGGTCCCAATCTGGTCCGTCGAGAGCCGATCGGAGTCTGCGGGCTCATTACAGCATGGAACTGGCCGCTTCAACTTCTTGCAACGAAACTCGCCTATGCGCTGGCGGTTGGCTGCACCATCGTTCTTAAGCCAAGTGAATTCACGCCGCTGAGTGCGATCCACCTCACGGAAGTGCTTCATGAGGCTGGCGTGCCAAAGGGCGTGTTCAACTTGGTTCTTGGCGATGGTCCTACAGTGGGAAATGCGATCAGCAAGCACATGGACATCGACATGGTCTCGTTCACCGGGTCGACCAGAGCAGGTGTACTGATTGCCGAGGCGGCGGCGCCTTCTGTCAAGCGAGTCGCGCAAGAGCTGGGCGGCAAGTCGGCTAACGTGATCCTTGACGACGCCGACCTCAGAGCCGCGGCGAAGTGGAACGTCACACGGGCGTTCTCGAACACGGGCCAGTCCTGTCACGCGCCGACGCGAATCCTCGTGCACGAAAGCCAGATGGAAGAAGTGCTGGCAATGCTGGAGGAAGAAGCAAAGGCGGTCAACGTGGGCAATCCCCTTGACCCTCAGGTGACCATGGGGCCGGTGGTTAACAAGCTTCAATTCGACCGGGTTCAGGAATATATCAAGATCGGCATTGAGGAAGGCGCCATCGTTCGCGTGGGCGGCCCCGGTCGCCCCGAAAGGCTCGAGAAAGGGTACTTCGTGAAGCCGACCATTTTCTCTAATGTGACGCCTGAAATGCGCATCGGGCAGGAAGAGATTTTCGGGCCAGTTCTGGCGGTAATTCCGTATCGCACGGAAGAAGAGGCGATTGAGATCGCAAACGGCACACCCTACGGCTTGGGCGCTTACGTGTTTTCATCTAATCGCGAACGAGGCCTGTCGGTTGGCCGTCGCCTGCAAGCAGGCCGCGTCTTCCTGAATGGCGCTGCTAGTAATACTGAGGCTCCGATGGGTGGATACAAGCGCTCAGGAAATGGTCGGGAAATGGGAGTCTTCGGCCTGGAGGAATACCTCGAGGTGAAGGCAATGATCGGGTTTGAAGCTTAAGCTTTAGGCGGTTGCTATCTGGCTCTCAGGGGCGCGAGGTTGATCTATCGCGTCTGTTCTGCCTCACGCTTGCCTGCAAGGGGGGTGAGGCATTTTTTCGCGCGAGGCAAATGCACAAGCAACTGACCGTCGAAGACTAGAAAGCAGGAATATCGTCGCGCAAAAAATGTGAGGCATGTGATGCCTCACGGATTTTCAACCTACCTCTGTGCAGACGCGTTTTAGAAGCGGTGGATGATGCCAGCGCCAGCCGCGAACATGCTCCGGGAAGAGGAGGGAGACGCCTGGAATCCGTCGCCGATCGATGCGGTCGCGATTGACTGGGCCCGTCGACGTGAAGGTCGCAGAGGCATCGCAATAGTCCCGACGTTCGTCTTGGGGTGCATCGGGTCGTCCAGCCGTAGGTCTCGAGCGAGCGTAACCAGCCGCTCCGTTAGCTTTTTCTTGATTGAATTCCGTACGGGAAGACCTGACCCGTAGATGCACATCTGGCCACCGGCAGGTAGGCCGGTAGGCCCGCCTCTTTGCTGAGAGCCGCGAACTCAAGTGAGCTCGCGGACGCGGACTCAGATGGTTTGACGACGGCAGCACATTCGGCTGCCGGCGCGGGAGCACCCTTCAACGCCTGGCATTGAAGGGGAGGACTCCATGCAGTCAGTGCTGCTACGACGCTCACGACCTCATGAGTGTTGAATGCGGAGACATCTGCCTTCTCGACTGGCATGACCGAACCTTCAATCTTTTCCGCCAGGTCGCCGTAGTAGCACCGGTACTCGGGATTGAACTTCAACTGCTCCTGCGTCTCCGAGAGAACCTTACCGTTGTCGCGGGTTTCAATCTCCGCCAGGTTTTTGGCGTTGTGAGCGACCGCCAATGCAACGCCTAATCTTGAGGCGCTCCGTGGCGGTCATCTTGCTCAATGGGACAACGGTCATTGCGCGCTTCGCAACTGCTACGGCGCGCGCAGAATCTCCGACGGTGCCACCCTTCGACCGAATTGAGAACACACCGCGTCAATGTTTGGTGAACTCCGGTCAGTGGGCCAGTTCGGGCAAACCAGCGGCCTTCTTAGCTAGTCCATACACCGATTTGATCTCGAGGTATTCCTCGAGTCCGAACACGCCCATTGAACGGCCGATGCCTGATTGCTTATAGCCGCCCATCGGAGTGACCGAATTGGTTGCGGCTCCATTAACGCAGATCCGTCCAGCACGCAAGCCATTGGCGAACTCATAGCCTCTCTGAAGGTCACCAGCGAACACGTAGCCGCCCAATCCGTAGATCGAGTCGTTGGCGATCTTCAGCGCCTCCTCCTCATGTCGATAAGGGATCACCGCCAGGACTGGGCCGAAGATTTCTTCTCTTGCGATGGTCATGTCGGGCGTGACGTCACTGAACACGGTCGGCCGAACAAAGAAACCTTGGTCCAAACCAGGAGGAGGTTCAAGGCCACCGCAGACTAGCCTTGCACCCTCGTCGATGGCGGACTGGATGTAGCGTCTAATGCTTTCATACTGTGCACGATTGATCACCGGTCCCATCGTCGTTGCGAGGTCGCGGGGATCGCCTAAGCGAAATTTGTTGCATTCGTCTACCAAGTACGGCAGCGCCTTCTCCACCTGGTCCTCGTGGATCAGCATTCGGCTGGGCGCGTGGCAGCTCTGGCCAGTGTTGAAGAAACAGCGCGCGATATTCCAGCGCGCGGCCGCCTCTAGATCGGCGTCTTTCAGTACGATGTTGGCAGACTTGCCACCGAGTTCCAACGAAACACGCTTGATTGTGCGGGCCGCTGCTTCGCCGACCTTGATGCCGGCGGCCGTCGACCCGGTAAAGGAGACCAAGTCCACATCGGGATGTCGCGACAGCGCTTCGCCCACCACGCTGCCGCGGCCAAGAATAAGGTTGAAGACCCCGGGGGGCAGCGCCGCCTTGTCAATGACCTCCGCCAACAGAATGCTGCTGAGCGGAGATGCATCTGAGCCTTTCATGACCGATGTGCAGCCAGCCGCAAGTGCATAGATGAACTTGATCACCGGCGTCTGGATCGGCCAGTTCCAGGGAGAGATGAGCGCGCAAACGCCGATGGGCTCGCGGCGAACGATGGTGTCCTCGACGCGAGTCTCGAATCGGTACGACTGCAGCAGATCGCGAGCAACCTTCATGTGTGCGATGGGGCCAGTGACCTGCGCCCGCGCCGAGCGTGGCACGCCCACTTCGCGGGCAAGAATATCGGAGAACTCGTCCAGACGCTGCTCGTAGGCGGAAATGATGCGGTCGATCATGGCAACCCGCGCGGCAATGCTGGTCTGCGAAAAGGTCTCAAATGCGCGGCGCGCGGCGACCACGGCACGATCTACGTCCTCAGCCGTGCCGCCGTTGGCGGCGGTCGCGAACACGACTCCGGTGGTAGGGTCCACCATTTCGCGCTTGTCGGATCCGGATGGAGCCACCCAAGCGCCGTCGATGTAATGGTACGGATAGTTCGTCATGGTTCACCTTACGAAAGCAAATTGAGCGTAGCGCGCAGTTGGTCGCCACGGGCGGCGCTGGCTAAAAGAATGTTTGACTGCTGTGGTGGTCCACTGTCCCTTGCGATGGTCTTGCCGGTCAACAACGACGCCGGGGAGATGCACTCAATTATCCGGGCGCGCAGGACCGCCATGACTAGCCAGCGGCCGTCATTCTCGACGGGCGCCACTGCGGTCGACCTCCGAGAGTAGGCCTCGCACAGGTTGCGACGGTTATAAGGGGCACACAAGGCAGCAACGTTCACTTGGCAATTGAGAGCTAGGGACAGTTGCTTGCTTTGGACGTGAGGCCGGCCAATGAACGGCAGCGCGCGCAAGTCGGGGAACTGGCGGGTCAGGTCCGACTGGCCACGGGTTAAACGGTTAAGGTGGCGTTCGCCGAACAGGGAGATACCGGCGAGGAACCGGCGCAGCCGGCACTTGATGAGGGAATCGAGCTTCAGACGATCAGGTTGGCGAAGGCGAAGAAAGGTCTCGGGCTCTTGCCACGTCGCTGGGTAGTGGAGCGCTGCGTCGGCTGGCTGAACCGCTTTCGGCTGCTTGCTCGATACTACGAGCGCTTGTCTAAGACCCTTGCCGGACTGCACTTTGTGGTCGTCTCCGTACTGATGCGGACTCATTTCGTAACTTTAAGAATAGTGCCCGACGCGCTCCAGGACTAAGCTGGTTCGCAGCTTTGGGACCATTCGGAATGCGCACGCGTGAGACGTGCCTTGTGAGGGAAGCTGCATCGTCATAATTTTGCACAGGCACAAGCTAAGCGTCGAGTCGGATTTGCTTGTCGGATGGAAAGCACGGCTTACCACGGCCAAGGTTCCCGGAACGCTTTAGTTGGCATACGAACCTATAGACCAGAAAGCACGAATATCGTCGTGCGAATAAAACGTGAGGCATTTGATGCCTCACGTTTTCCGACGTATCTTGGTGCCGACGCGCTTTAGAAGCGGTGGATTATGCCGGCGCCAGCCGCGAACATACTCCGTGAAGAGGAGGGAGCCGACTGGAATCCGTCGCCGATCGATGCGGTCGCGTCAATCTGACGATTAACTGGACCCGTCGGCGTGAAAGTCGGTGTGCCGAGGGTGCGACCATTGGCGCGCTGGAACGCTTCGAGCAGGTAAAAGCCTGTACGCTTCGATACCGCATAGTACTGTGAAAGGTTGAACTGGTGATACGTCGCTGGATCGCTGATACCGTTCGCCTGGCTAGCCCATGTATAACTGTAGCCTGCCGCTAGATCCCATGCAGCCGCTGGCTTCCAGTGGAGGACCGTTCCCGCCGTATTGAAGACGGCTTCATCGGTGAACTTCGAGTTGATGCCGGGGATATACTGCACGTTGGTGTACGTCGCCGAGATGTCCCATGCGCTGTTAAACACATAACCCAAGGCCACCGCAAATCGCTGCTGAGCCTGTGCGCCTTGATAGCCGTTCGTTACCGCCGAAACGCCCACTTGTCCGCCCGAACTGGTCGTAGAGTCTGCACCCCATGCGCCGCCCCCATTGGTCGAATTGTTCGTGCGCATGAATGCGACTGTGCCACCAATGGGACCTTGCGCATATTGCAGTGCTGCTGACCACGTCGATCCTTGGTAAGCGCTCCCCGGAACGCCCGCGAGTGAGTAGGAGCCGCTCGCAGTAAAGCCGTAAAGCTTGGGCGTGGTCAATACGATTGAATTGTTAGCTCGGTACAGCGTATCGAGAGAATCAAGATCGCCCGGATGCGCGCCGAAAAATCCGGTGAGCCAGTTTGTTGGGCTATATGGAGAAACTAACGTGTAATACGCAGTGTATTGACGGCCGAAAGTGAGTGTGCCGTATGCCGGGTTAGTCAGACCAACCCAAGCTTGGCGACCAAATAGCGCATTCGTGTACTGCTGACCCCCAGTATTCAGGTTGAAGCCTGACTCTAACTGAAAGATCGCTTTGTTCCCACCACCAAGGTCTTCTGAACCTTTGAAGCCGAATCGATTTCCGGCCCACACACCTGCGGCCATTTTGACGTTTGAGCGACCCCCGGAAGTTGATCCTAGGGAAGTCTGGCTGCTCTGGTAAGTGATCGTGTCGTCAACGATGCCATATAGTGTCACACTGCTCTGGGCCAGAGCGGGCGCGGCGACTGCAACGCCTGCTGCTGCCATGACCAGGTTTGCCGGTTTCAATTTTCTTCTCACTGCGTCTTCCTCCGTCTTGTGGATTGATATCTACGTTGTATTGCCTTAATGACCGAGTGTTTAGATCTCGGTTGTTTGTCGCTGGGTGCCCAAAGCCTTTAGTGCCTTGGTGAAGAAGTCGACGGTACCGAAGTTGCCCGACTTCAGTGCGAGCCCGAGTGGAAGTTCACCGTTTTCGCCGATCGATTGCGTAGCCGGTACGCCTGGGTCGATTTGCGGCCCAATGCGCAAGGATCGAACGTTGAGCGCTTGCACGACCGCCCCGGACGTCTCACCGCCAGCCACAACAAACTTCCGCACTCCTTTATCCCGTAGTCCGCGGGCAATCGATGCGAGCGCTTCTTCCACAAGGCGTCCAGCTTTTGCGGCGCCCAGTTCTTTCTGAATTGCCTTCACCTCATCTGGCGCCGAGGTTGCGTAGATCAGTACCGTTTCATCACTCTCAAGCGCAAAATCGATAGCTCTCTCGACGACCGGTTCGCCGCGGGACAACGCTAACGGATCGATGCGGTAGCTAGGTTTCGAAGTCCGCCAATCAGCGACTTGTGCATTCGTAGCCCTTGACGCGCTGCCTGCCAGCACGACAGATCGCCCTTCAATCTCTTGGAGGTCGGCAGCGTCCCCTGCATACACGAGCAGGTCTGCCGAATGGAAATTCTGCGGCAATCCAAGTGCGATGCCTGAGCCACCCGTAACGAGCGAGAGGTCACGACATGCTTTGCCCAGCGTGTAGAGGTCGGAGTCGCATAACGCGTCGGCGATTGCAATTCTTACGCCGTCTTCTCGCAGTTCGTCGATTCGAGCTCGGATCGCTTCCGCGCCTTTGGCAATGGTGTCATAACGGATAAGGCCGACCTTGGATTTGGTCTGTCGCTGAAGGACCCGTACTAGGTTCGGGTCCGACATCGGCGTAAGTGGATGATTCTCCATGCCGGACTCGTTGAGCAGGACATCCCCAACGAATAAATTGCCCCGAAAAATCGTACGGCCGTTCTCTGGGAAAGCGGGGCATGCAATGGTGAAATCGTCCTTCAATGCGTTGAGCAACGCGTCCGCGACGGGCCCTATATTTCCCTTGTTGGTCGAGTCGAACGTCGAACAGTACTTGAAAGAGAATTGGCGACAACCCTGTGTCCGTAGCCACTCCAGCGCCTGTAGTGATTGACGCACGGCTTCCCTTGCGGGTGCAGTGCGCGATTTGAGCGCGACGACGAGCGCGTCGGCATCAATCCTGATGTCGGCATCCGGTACACCGATCGTTTGTACCGTGCGCATACCGCCACGCACCAACATGTTGGCGAGATCCGTCGCGCCGGTGAAATCGTCGGCGATGCAGCCGAGCAGTGCCTGCGCCATTACTTCGCTCCTTCGGGACTTCAACACCCGGAAAAGTTCATTGACTGCGAGACTCACTCGTCGCGTACGCAAACGGTGAGCTTCCATCGCGATCCGCCCTTGAACATGAGGGCACATTGCTTGTTGTTGTTGTGCTTCAGTGTCTGAACATTCTTCGACTTACGGCCGCCGGTGGATTCATCCATATTCGCGAGATCGCTTGCGAGCAAGTAAAGCAACTCTTTTCAGCGACCTTTGTAAAATTCGGTGTACTGACGACACGAACCGGTTTGCCAAGCATTTTTACGCGAAACGGGCAATCACTCCATGCAATCTGTGAACGCGGCGCGCGGCCGGTCCCAGTTTCACTTGGGCTAGGAATGCCCGCGTCGCACCTACCTTTAATCGTGGACCTTGCGATCTAGCCGACGGTCGATGGCGGGAGGCCGGAATCAATCTCCCAGATGTCGGCGAGGCGGTCCACTGTCGCTGATCCTCCGAGTCTGTTAGCGGCAGCGTCCAAGGTAGAGCGAGCCATTGTTGCGATAAGCATCGGTGCCCCCAGGCGCATGGCGACTGCTGAGGCTTTTCGCAGGTCGTCGGCCCACGCGCCCAACGTTACATTGGCCGTGCGCTTATTCGCCACCATTGCCGGAAGTACGCGCGCCGAAGCGCTGTTGTAGCCTGAGCTCTTATTCAGAACGATGCCCATGTCGGCGATTGTCAGACCGTTTCGCGTTCCCATCGCCGCACATTCGTACGTGATCAGGCGGTTACACGCTGCAATTGTTGAGACAACAAGGCGCATTGCGTGACCGCTACCTACGTCGCCGCAATGAATAATGGTTGGGCAAATGTCCCGCAGAATTTCGCGCGTCAAATCGAGGACAGACGCCGGCCCTCCGAAGAAGATCGCTGACGTTTCGGGTGCTGTGGCGGTATTCTCAGTATGCAAAGGAGCATCAACGAGACTGATACCAAGCCCACCCAGCTTTTCGGCAAGCGACTTTGTATCGTCGGGGTCATTTTGACCCATGTCGATAACGATTCGCTTCTGGTTGGTGCTTGCTTTGAGCCATTCTGAGCTTCGAAGCAGGGCGTCTCGCGCTTCATCGGAGTCTGTACACAGCACAAGAAGGTCGGCACCCTCGGCCAGACTTGTCGCGTTATCGACCTCTGAGGCGCCATCGCAGCGCAGAGAGCCATTGCCCAAGTCAAGGATGCGTACAGAATATTTGTTCGCCAGTTGCCGTGCTACGAATGCGGCGAGTTCACCGCTTCCAGCCAATCCAATCGTCGTCATTTGACCTCCTTCGACGTCGAGGTCGACGGCGCACTAACAAACTTCGTGTCGGCCATCGACTCGATGACACCAATCATTTGCTCGAGTTGCGCGTCCTTACCCAAGGAATTCAGACCGATCTGCAAGATCGAACGTGCGACGCCGCCGATTGGCATTGGAACCTTTTGCTCGGCCGCGAGGGAGATAGCCTGGTGGATGTCTTTTACTTGAAGCGCGAGCCAGAATTTCGTCGACTGGCGTCCTTCTGCGATGGCGGGAAGCATGCCTTGAGAGGTGTAGTTCCGTGCCGTCGTTGCGTTAATTGCCTCAGTCATGAGTTCAAGCGGTAGGCCATACTTGCGACCCATTGCGACAACCTCAAGCGTCGCCAGACGACAACTGACGTTCATCATGTTGTTAACGGTCTTCATGGTCTGGCCATTTCCGACACGTTCGCCGCAGTGAAATACGTTCGGGCTGATCGATTTCAACACCGGAAGAGCCTTCTCAAATACGTCTTGCGGCCCTGACGCAATGATCGAGATCGTTCCAGCGATGGCCGTCGCCATCGCGCCAGAGACGGGAGCGTCGAACAACGTGACGCCCATATCTTCAAGCTGACGGGCAAACTCGCGGGTTTCTGCCGGGACGCCACTGGTCTGATCGACGACGATCTTTCCGGCGGAAAGCCCCTCTGCAGCGCCACTCGGGCCGAAAAGCACCGAATAGACGTCAGAGCTTCTTGGCAAACAAAGTAACACCACATCGCTGTTACGTGCTAGTTCTGCGGGCGTAGCCGCTGCGGTCGCACCGAGTTCGACGAAGGCGTCGACAGCCTTCTGGTTCAAATCGAATACGCTCAGCGGATACTTGCCAATCAGATGACGGGCGAGCGCACCACCCATGGCGCCCAGCCCGATATACCCGATGCGCATTTATCTCCTCCTGACTTCTACTGCCGATGCTGTCCTCGGCGGACTGCCGCACCAAAAAGCGACATTACGTTATCGTGCGCTTTGTCTCGACCGGCGTCGAGTCGCATTTTCTCGAGGTGCCGGTAAGTCGACCTTACCGCTGGAAGAATGCGCTCTAATGCGTGGTGTGGTTGCATCTCATGTAGTCAGGATCAACACCGCGGTTTAACGGTTTCACATAGCAAGTGCCGGAGAATGGCGCCAAGGAGGAGGCCATTTGGAGGCGAAGGCGAGCTCGGGATGGCCGCCGCCGTAGCACGTAGGCGGAGACTATCCGCCTGTGCGCTGACGCCGAAGCAGCTGTAGAGCCACCCCAATGGTGCAGAGGACGACCACGGCGGCGACCAGGAAGACGTTTGCGACGCCGGCGTGCCCTCCGACCCAACCGAGAGTTGGGCTGCCGACAGCCATCGCCACATCGAGAAAGGCAGTATAAATTCCCATCGCGAGACCCCGATTCTTGGGCGTTGTCCCCCTGACAGCCTCAACGCCGAGCCCCGGGTAAACAAGCGAATAGCCCACGCCCGCGAGTGCCGCTCCTGCAGAGGCGAGCCACGCGCTGCCGGCGAGCCACATCAGCAAGAGGCCCGCTGCCTGGACGATCACGAACGTCAGAGCGACCTTGGCACCTCCTAGCCGGTCCGGGAGGTGGCCCGCGAGTGTGCGCGCGACGATCAGTGCGGCGCCAAAGGCGCTGAATGCCATCCATACTGGACGCCATTGCATTTCAGCGTAGAAGAGAGATCCAAACGCGAGAATTGAACAGTAGCCGATGCTGGCGAGCGCTGCGCCCAACCCTGGTAGCCAAACGGCGGCCATTACGGCTTTGATAGAGGAATGCTCTCCGTGAGCATGAGGAGCTGGAGCGGGAAGTCGCAAAAGCATCGTCAAGACACATAGAGGAATTAGCGTTGTCGTCAGCGCAATCGCAGCGAATCCGAAGGAAGTGAAAATGGCAGTACCAATCGGTCCGCCCAATGCCATGGCGGCGAACATCGCCGTTCCGACCCAGGCGATTACTCTGCCAGCATGTTCCTGATCAACGAGGGCAAGGCCCCAAGCGATCCCACCGGTAATGATAAAGCTCTCCG
This sequence comes from Caballeronia sp. LZ008, assembly GCF_031451435.1. NCBI lineage: Bacteria > Pseudomonadati > Pseudomonadota > Betaproteobacteria > Burkholderiales > Burkholderiaceae > Caballeronia > Caballeronia sp. LZ008. Next base: position 12,778 of record NZ_JARUXK010000006.1, read on the forward strand.
CCCCGCCGAGGACCGCACGACCGATGAGCAATACGGCGACGGACAGCATTGGACTGTTCAACGCGACGAGCGACAGCAGGTAGAACGCTCCAGAGACTCCGGCTGCGATCAGGCCCACGAGCACGCTGCGTTTTGCACCATGTCTGTCGGAGAAGGAGCCAGCCCAGACACGCGAGATCAAGGACGCCGCAAACTGCGCGCCCGCCACGAGGCCGACCACGAGGGTTCCGAAACCAAGGTCGTTGGTGACATGTAAAGGGAGCACGGGAAGCGCCGCGCCGATGATTAAGAACCCCGCGAGCACCGCCGCCATGACCGGCATAAGTGCGACGACAACGGAACGCTTGGCCCCTTTTACAACACACGAATCAACCACCGCGATGTTCCTCTGAATTCATCCCGTGTCCGGAATGATTATCTTTGGTGCGAATGTCACTATTTCCGCCCGGCGGTCCCCAAACATCGGGCGTCTGTCACCAGTTCGGGTTAATTTAGCGCCGCTTCGTCCGTGCGACTAGATGGCAAATCGGCATGAACCTATGCTGTGAAGCATTAATCATCGAGAACTTCAAGGCCCGGTGCCATTCATGACCGTCGCGCGCGAGCGCAGCTTCGCGGGGCAGCTGCGCAGCTTCGAATCTCTCAGTCTGCCTTGAGCCGCACGGTACCCGCCTAGTAAGAGTGATTCGGCCCACCGTTATTGAAGCGCACGAATCGAGCTTGAATCTCTCGGCGCAGTGACGGACCGGCGGCGGGAACCGTGCGGATTACAACAACCGACTACGCGGCAAACACATATGTCCGGCTCCGGCTAGTCGAACTTGTTGTACACGCACTGAAGCGCGGCTATGGACGCAGATTGTTGAATCTCCCAATAAAAAAATGCCCGCACGGATGCGGGCGAACCCAGGAGAAAAATCATGCGATACGTCGCTATGCCGGCCGTGGACATGCGCCAACTAGGTCAAACGACGATTTCCTAACGTTGCGCGAACGGATTTGCGGGAGGCTTGTCCGACGTTGACAGAAACACGCTCTTGGTTTCGAGGAATTCATGGACTGCTTCAATCCCATTCTCACGACCGAGACCCGACATCTTCATGCCGCCAAAAGGCATCATGAAGCTGTACGCGCGGTAAGTGTTGACCCAGACCGTTCCGGCCTTCAGCGCCTTAGTCATCCGCATTGCGCGGCCGATGTTTCCTGTCCAGACACCAGCAACCAATCCATAGATCACGCTGTTACCTAGTTCGACAGCGTGCTGTTCGTCGTCGAATCCGATGATGGAAAGCACGGGTCCGAAGACCTCTTCCTGCGCGATGCGCATGTCATTGGTCACATCAGTGAAGATAGTGGGCTCGACGAACTGCCCCCCGGTTAATCCAGCACCGACGGCCGGCTTGCCTCCGAGAATGCAACGGGCGCCATCGCCTCGTGCAATTTCGATGTAATCCATGACCTTTGCGAACTGAGGAGGGGTAGCGATAGGCCCGACGTTCGTGGTGGGCTGCATCGGGTCGCCCAGACGCACATCTCGAGCGAGCGCAACCAGCCGCTCGGTAAACTTTTCCTTGATTGAATTCTGCACGAGAAGACGTGACCCGGCGATGCACATCTGGCCTGCGGCGCCAAAGATCCCAGATACAACTCCGATCGCTGCCGCCTCAAGGTCCGCATCTTCGAAGACGATGTTCGGAGACTTGCCTCCGAGTTCCATCGCAACCCGTTTCATACCTCGTGCCGCCGTCTCGTATATGCGCGCGCCCGTTACGTCCGAGCCGGTGAACGTTATTTTCGCGACGTCGTCATGTTCGACCAGCGGCGCGCCGACCTCATTGCCGTAGCCAGTCACGACGTTGAGGACGCCGTCGGGCAGCCCGGCCTCCTTCGTGAGTGCCGCGAATTCGAGTGAGCTGACTGACGCGAACTCTGACGGTTTCACGATAACTGCACAACCGGCAGCCAGTGCCGGTGCACATTTCAGCGACAAGAACTGCAGCGGCGAATTCCACGCTGTCAGCGCTGCTACGACTCCCACGGGTTCGTGCGTCGTGAATGCGAAGACATCCGCTTTCTCGACAGGCATTACAGAGCCTTCGACCTTGTCCGCCAGTCCGCCGTAGTAGTACCAGTATTCAGGGATCGTCTTGAGTTGGCCCTGCATTTCCGTGAGGACTTTGCCGTTATCACGGGTCTCGATCTCGGCCAGGCGCGCTGCATTGCGGACGATGAGGTCCCCGATGTTGCGCATCACCTTGCCGCGTTCAGTGGCGGTCATTTTGCTCCACGGCCCCTCGTGCATTGCACGCCTGGCCGCTTCGACTGCTCGTGCCGCATCCTCAGTTGTGCCACGCGGAATCTGTGCCCACACCTCGCCGGTGTATGGGTTGACTGTGTCGATCCATTGCCCGTTGCTGGGGTCTCCGGGTTTTCCGTCGATCCACAACTGATACTTCTTCATCTGTCTGTCTCCGTGAGCAGAAAAGTCGCAGCAAGCATTGCGCGCCGATGCCGCCGCTGGCAGCGCCTGTGCCGCCGGCGTTATGCTGATTGACCCGTTGCTTGGGCGGTGATACACAGGGTTGCCGAGGCGCGTCGTCTTCCGCGTGTTCTGTAAAAGGCTGTTGATACCGAGATTCTCTACACGACGGATGCAAGCGTCGAGTCGGTTTTACTTCTCGATAGGAAAGCTGCACTTACCGGAGAGCTTCAGTCCTTGTGTCGTTGAAGGATTCGGCGGGGCGCTGTCAGGTCGCTCGTTGGCTACTGCGACCCATGTGGCGCTCATTGGCGGTGTGCTAGGCGATTCCCGCTTCCAATCACGATCGCGGCTAGCACAAGCAGGGCTGCGCCCCCGGTGAAAGTTGCCGCGATAGAGTAGTCGTCGAGCAAGGTGCCGCCAAGTTCTGCGCCAACCATGATCGCTAGCTGAATCGACGCAACCATCAGTCCGCCGCCGCTTTCAGGCTTGTCCTTAACGCCTTTTGACAGCCAAGTCGACCATGCCACTGGAATTGCGGCGTTAATTGCGCCCCAGACCATTACAAGGGCGGCAACTGCCATGAAATGATGTCCGACAGGCAGCATGGCGACAGTGACGGCTGCCAATGCAAGCGGCAGCCCCATTAGAAGGCGGGAGAGACGTCTATTCACGAACGCGCTGGCACCGTAGGTACCGACGAAACCAGCCAGGCCCATGCCGAGCAAGAGCAAAGACAGTTGTGAGACACTGACGTGGGTGTACGTCTCGAAAAACGGCCGGAAGTAGGTGAAAATCGCAAACGCACCTCCGAACGTCAGCATCACGGCCAACATCGCGAAGGCTACGTGGGGTCGCCGTAGCAGTGACAAGACGTTTCCGCTGTGTTGCGGTCCCTGCGTCTTCATCGAGGGCAGCGTGATGAGCAAGAGGACGACGTTGACGGCGACGATCGGCACCAACGCCCAAAAGACGCCTCTCCATCCGATTATGCTTCCGAGGTAGCTACCGACGGGTGCAGCGAAGGAGGTCGCGACAGCGTTCCCAGTGTATAGAACGCCAAGTGCCTTAGGCAGCGATTCTTCCGGGACCAGTCGCATTATTGTCGCAGTCGCGAGCGCCCAGAATCCACCCACGGAAATTCCAAGTAGCGCGCGGGCCGCCATCAGCGTCGAAAAGTTGTGAGCCGTCGCGATGACGATGAGTGAAATCAGCAGCAACGTGGCAAGTCCGGTGAGCACGTGGCGACGGTCAAGACGACGGGTAACCGCGGGGATCACAAGGCTTGTGACGACGGCGAACAACCCAGATATGGAAATCGCCTGGCCAGCCATGCCGACCGAGGCTCGCATGTCGGATGCGATAGGCGTGAGAAGGCTCACTGGCATGAATTCCGAAGCAATCAACATGGCTGCGCACATCGCCATCGAGGCGACTGCGCTCCATAGTTGGCGGCTCGAAACGGCGGACTGACCTGTCAGGGTGGACATCAACGTTCCTTTAAACTTGCCTCGCGAGCCTCTTCCGGCAAGCACCTAAACCGCATCTACAATAGGCGAGCGCGACGGCCAATATATGGCAGTCGATTGCACGAACCGACGAGCGATCAACCGGCGCCAGCGCCCGGACGAGGTTTGAACTGCCGAGAGACTCACCTGTCGCACTTTTGGAGTGGCTTCAACGACAGGCAGGCGGTGTGAACAACTAAAGCCAGCAGTTGAACTGGACTATCAATAGGTAGTTTAGATGTGCAGCGACATGGGATAAACCCACGCCAGTTGATTGAACCCATGAACTGAAGTTATCAATTAGTACAAACACTGGCCCGCATACGCGCTTTGGGAAAGCCGTCGCCTTGGACGCGAGGCGTGACGACCGCGAATTTCTGCGTCGCCCAATGCGCAGGCCGGCGCAGCCCATCTAGCTCTGAAGTCATTTATGAATCGTGCTAATAGCTTCAATCAGCCGGGAACACTTAATCCGTGCACCTCGGCGTGGTTGAAATGCTGCTGTTAGCGGTAGCAGCGACCGCTATCTTGCGACTTGCGTGAGGGGCGGGGCTCACCGATGCAACAGAGAGAAGGCGGCAACCAACTCAACGTAGGCATAAAGCCGATTGGCAGGCTTGTGGGCACTCCCGGCGGGTACTTATTCGAGGTGTTTTTATTGAGCCGCGCGTCATCGCGTCCCCGACGCCGCGCAGGAGGCGCAATGTTCAGCCCCCGACTTTCGAAAAGCCTTTTACTACTCGCTATGCTTTCACTAATCCTGGCTCGAGTTACACGATCGGCGCAGGGAGAAAGCGTCGCGCCCGATAGCGGGTCTGCATGCGCCGAGTCCAATCGCGTTAATTCTCCCAACGCAACGAAAATCGTCATCACGGTGTCGGGGAGGAAACTGCATGCAACACTCGCGAACAACCCGACTGCGCATGAATTCGCGACTCAGTTGCCAGTTCGCATCACGATGAGCGACCTATTTGGGCGAGAGAAGGCCGGCCCGCTACCCCGAGCGATCTCAGTAGGCGGTCCTCATAGCAAAAGCTACGCGATAGGCGACATTGGCTACTGGTCACCAGGTCACGACTTAGCGATTTACTATCGGCAGGACGGAGATAGCATTCCATCCCCCGGCATCATCAATGTGGGATGCCTCGATTCAGGGATTGAGGCGTTCTCTGTTTCCGGCACTCTCGAGGTCAGCATAGAGCGCGACTGAAACAACGTCTGTCCAGGCGATCGCCATCTATTCCACTACCGTAGCGTCTGAATTGACTGCAGATCTCAGCGGTGCCGTGCAGGGCGCGATGACCGATGCGCGCTGTGGACCGTCGTTTAACAGGCTGAAGAAGGACCGGCATCGCCTCCTGTCGGGCGAGCCCACGCTGCCGACATCTTCGCTGCAGGCTGGCAACCTCGAGTAGGTTCGCCGATGTCTCAACTTTGAACGATGCTGAAGAAGTTGGACATCCCCGCCGTCTGCCTGCAAAGCTGCGCGCGAGGAAAATGATGGGGGCACCCGCATGATGCCCTGCCTATAGATCATCGTGATCATCCAAACTCGGTGTTGCAAATTTTCTGACCGCTTGCCTGGCTGAAGACCGCCTAAGTACAGCGGTGCGGATGAGCGTTGTACGACGTGGTTAATCGTTCGCGTGTTGATGCTGAGATCGCCGCTAGCTAGCGGCTTGGAGTCAAGCCTGTTCGCGCCGGACGCAGAATGGGGAGCATCAGTGGCGGCTGGCACGGCGACCTACGCTCGATGTCTTAGCGCGTCGATCACGAGGGAAAACGCCCGTGATGTCTGACGGCGGCTCGGATAGTAGGCGTGATACCCAGGCCAGACGGGACACCAGTCCTTGAGGACGCTCAGGAGTTCGCCTTTCTGAATGTGCTCGATCACTGAGTCTTCTGTAATGAATGCGAGTCCGAACCCATCAAGAGCCGCGCGAATCATTTGCGGCTGCGTATTGAAAGTCAACTGACCGTTGACCCGCGCCTGCGTTGCCCTTTTTCCCTTCTGCAATTCCCAGGCGTACAGCGCTTTGGTGGTAGTCAGGCGCAGCGTGATGCAATCGTGGTTCAGCAGATCCTCAGGCGTTTTAGGGTGACTTCTTTTCTCAAAGTAGGAGGGGGAGCCAACGATTGCCATAGGAATGTCAGGACTTATCCTCACCGCGATCATATCCTTGGCCACCTGGTCGCCGAAGCGCACGCCGATGTCGTATCGCTCTTCCACAATGTTCGAAAGACCATAATCAACGGTGACTTCGACCCTGATATCGGGATAAGAGGGCAGAAACTGTCGCAGCTTCGGCCATATCACGGTGTCAACTGGATGGTCGGTAGCAGTGATCCGGACCACCCCCGCCGGTTTGTCTCGGAAGTCCGATAACGCTGCCAAGCTAGCATCGATCTCTTCGATTCGTGGCGCTACCGCCTGAAACAGCTCCTCGCCTGCCTCGGTGGTCGAAACGCTTCTTGTGGTCCGTGTAAGGAGCCGCAGCCCCAAGCGGGCTTCGAGATCGCGGATGGTATGGCTCAGGGCGGACTGCGATACACCGAGCTTAGCGGCCGCGCGGGTAAAGCTCTTCTCGCGTGCGACGGCGAGAAACACAAGGATGTCGTTTAGGTTTTCTCGTGGCATCTTGCGTTATGCACTCATACTGAAGGAATTCATGGCAGTGGTCGAAAGGTTTCGCCGATTGGTTACAGTCGGCCGCCGTCTTCAAATCCGAATCATGAACGGAACTAATAAGCCCAAGTGACCGTAGCTACTTAATCAGATCCGGGAAAACCCCTAATCTACATAACACGGAGATCGCATGCAAACCGTGCGCGGCGACTTCACAACATACGCGCGGTCAGGAGGTTTCGCACTTGGTGGGGCATCGATGCTGTTGCGCCGGTGAGATCCTTTGCAAGCCGGCGTACAGACCACTACAGACCTTTCTGGAGCTACGATCATGAGAAGCCTACTTCAAACACTCGCTGTCGCCCTCGGTATTTCGATGCCGTTGATTGCCTCGGCGCAATCGACCACGCAGAGCTTGACGCGCGAGCAGGTCCGACACGAGGCCGCTCAATATACTGCTGCCGGGTGGAATCCAGCACGTATGAATCCGCGCACCTGGGTCGACGACGCCCAAGCCGCCTCCGCTAAGGTCATGACTGCTAGGGCAGAAGTCTCTGGCAACCAACTGGCGAGCAATAAGGGCAGCGAAGCCGAACACTGCAACTAGCCTGCCATCGGTGGCCCAAGCCTCCCTCCTTCACCTCACGGAAGGGAGGCGGGCATCGACCCCCAAGGGAGGCGGTTGACTACTGCACAAACCATTCTGGAGTCGTCGCCTCGAGCGATCAGCTCCGGGGAACGGGCTCTGCGGACGCTGATTGATGCACGTGACATAAAAGGTTGCTACATCATTGAGCAGTCATAGCGAGGGACCCAGCCTCGGGCAGCTCACAGTTGGATAGGCGTAGGGCAACCGGGACGTCCATCGGCGGTCTCTGCGAAAACCGCTACAGCCGCCAAGGTACGCCCAATCGTCTCGAACGCTTTCGGCACAGCGGGCGTTTCCGCTCGCATATGATCGGTCAAGACGCGTCGGGGCAGCAGGGCTCCTTCGTCCGTCATGCCGAAAGGTCAGGCTGGCCTTTCTACCGTAGTCATGTCAATCACGAAGCGATGACGTACGTCTGCTCGCGCCTCTTCCGTCCTACGCTTCATTGATCTGGTTCAAACGGATCGTCTCGCAGTCGGCAAGGGTGTCTTTGCATCCCCGGAACTCGTGGAACTCCTATGTTCCTGAGATGCCACCGAGCGGCTAAGCGCGATGCGACGACGCCCAACTCTCAAAGGTACCGCACCACCGAGCTAGCGCTCGTAGCGCGAATCAAGGCGCGCCGAAGCGACGATTTTATGAAAAAACAGCGGGCGCATTAAGCAGCATTGCCCGAATACGCTTATGAATTTGGCTCACGAATTCGTTCGCTGAGCTGGTTTCTTTGCACCGAGCGCTTAGCGTCGATGCGACGAAGGTGAGCGAGTCGGTGTCGTTGGCTGGACCGTACTAATGCGCCGCACGCCGTGCGAGGTCGGCGAGCATAAAATTGCCCCGACTTCGCTTTTGGCGTGCGTGTCCGACGGTCCTTCAGAGTCCGGCCGTCTGCCCGCCGTCGACCACAACCGCGTGACCAATCGCGAAGCCCGCGACGTCTGAGCAAAGCCAAAGGACTGTGTTTGCGATCTCCTCTGGACGGCCCAGGCGACCTATCGGCTCTTGGGCAATCATCCGTTGCCTGTTTTCCTCCGTGCCTTGGGTAAAGCGCCCAATCATTGGCGTGTCGATGATGCCGGGGCAGACAGCATTGATGCGAACGCCCTCTTTCGCATACTCGAGGGCTGCAGACTTAGTTAGGCCAATGACGCCATGCTTAGCAGCACAGTAGACTCCCTGTCCACGAATCCCGACAACACCCGCGCCTGATGATGTGTTCACGATCGAGCCCCCACCGTTCTTGAGCATGAGAGGGATCTGATACTTCATGCAATAGAAGACACCGCCAAGATTGACGCGCAGATTGCGCTCGAACACCTCGTCACTGACGTCAGCCGTGAAGGCGAGCGGCTGTTCAACTCCCGCATTATTAAAAGCGAAGTCCAGTCGACCGAACTTGTCAATGGTTGCCGTCAGTGCGGCCTGGACGTCTGCCGGTTTGGAAACGTCGCATTTTACGGGGAGCGCACGTCTGCCTTGCTCCTCGATCATACGTGCCGTCGCCTTCGCACCGTCCTCCGACAGGTCTACCACTACAACGTCGGCACCTTCCTGGGCGAAGGCGAGAGCGGTGGCCTGCCCGATACCATTCGCTGCACCGGTAACGAAGGCCACTTTACCTTCAAAGTTCCATTTGCGATGAGTCGTCATTGATTCCTATCTCCTTAAAAAATGCTTGCTCAAGTCGAGCAAGTCTTGGTCTTCGGCAGGATCTGACGCCAATAAGGCTGTTGTTCAGCCGGCCGAGAGGGATGCACAGAGAAAACGGGATATTGGTTGGTGAGATAGAGGACGCACCCCTTGGCTCGCAACGCCTTGGACCGGGTGTACTGCCTACATTGCGTGCATCCTTGATGGGCCCCAGACGACCTAGTCGGCCAATTCGACTCGGTAGATCGCGCTGCGCGGCTCTCGGGCTCGCAGTTGCTCATCCGTTCCCAGGTAGACGCAGCAGTACAGCGTGGTTGCCTCAGAGCCACCCAGAGCACAGGAGACTGCATTCCCATGAAACCTGACGCGGTCTGTTATCTCGCCGCCCTCAACTACACGAATGAATTCGCCTGTGTTGTAACAGCCGGCCCATATTGCTCCGCGACTGTCCACGCAGATGCCGTCAGGCTGTCTTCCGTTTAAGTCGGCGAACAGGCGCCTGTTGGACAGATCGCCGTTCGCCCCTCGATCATAGGCGGTCAGTTTCCCGCACCATGTTTCGGCGACGACCAGTGTGCGCCCATCGTCTTTGATGACGGCTCCATTGGGAAATTCAAGCTCGGTAGCGGCCACGCGAATTGATCCGTCTGGCTCCACGGCATGCATTTCGGTGAGTTCTATCGGTGCGCCACCGAACAGGTCATAACCGAAATTCCCAATATAAACGCGGCCCGCGTCGTCAACGACCAGGTCATTGAGGTCGCCTGCCGCGACGTCGGTCAAGTCCGCATAGACGGAGAGAGTGCCGTCGGACACCCTCATCAATTTCTTTTGTGCGCAAGACACAACGAGGGGCGTTGCATCCGGAAGGAACCCGATCCCGGCCGGGCGGCCCGGCACATGACAGACCTCAGTCCGCTCACCGTCTTCGGTAACGGTATAAAGCTTCATGCCGAAGACGTCGGATACCCAAAGGCGACTGTCATGCCACCGTGGCGCTTCGAGGAAAATAAAGCCGTCAGCCACGAGCGTCGCGTGATGCTCTTTCATGAGTATTCTCTTCTTGAATATGCGCGGTGAAACGTCTCCTTCGAGATTAGATTATTGCTTTGACCGACGTTAGGTCTAGTTCGTTTTTGTTGCCTTACGGTAAGCTTCGCTGACTGCCTGGCATAGGCTGGGACGGGCGCCCGAGGAAGCCGCGCTGGAGTAGGCATTTATAAATCGTGGATGGGCTTTTGGAGTCGGACCGTTTCCAAAGCAAGGGTCGCGGCGCAAGGTTCAAAGAAACGGCGAATTCTGCTCGCCCTACGAGCTGCTATTTGCCCTTCTTCAGAACATGAATCTTGTTGCTCTCGACCCAGCCTTCAGTCTTCTGCAGGTAGGCGATGACGTGCGATGAGTTGCAGTGTGCGTTGAAGGTTTCCTCATCCTCCCAACGCTCGATGAAAACGAAGCAACGTGGTTCCTTCACATCCCGGTACATCTCGTACTGGAGCATTCCCCGTTCGTTGTGAGTCGGTGCCAACAATGACTCAAGGGCGTCGGCCAGCTTCTCCTCGCATCCAGGCGTTGCAACGGATATCGCAATCGCGGAAATCTCGGACATGCTTCTCTCCTGTCAACATAGAAAAGGAAAGCCGAGCATATACGCGACCTTTTGATATGGAAAGTGCGCCTGCCACCCGGTCGCTCATCGATTCGCCCAAATCGCAGGCTCGGGCGAGATCCCGGCTAAGGATTTCCCTTACCCCTGAGAGCATGGATTTCGCGTCCGAAACCGTTCCGGTGCCTCGGAACGCGCTGGAACGGGCGTCTCCAAGAAATGCGATTTCGCTGACCGAGACGGTTTAGCAATGCTTACCCTCAACGGCAGAAAAAGCAACTGGACCTAACCAAGGGACGCGAAATAACCTTCATCGCACACGGGCACTTCTTGCGTACTTCTCGTGAATAGGCAGCCCATCAACTCCTCGCAGGCGATGACGGGTGATTCGTTAAACGGACAGCTAAAAGAGTTTCAGCTTACCAAAAAACAGGTCATGCGACGACTTTGAAATGTCAGCCTTGTTGCATGGTTAGGTCGAGTAAGAGAGAGGAGTTTCATTGATGTCAACTTCGAGTCTTCAGGACGACGTGCGCGCGGTTAAAGCGGAATACCCGCGCGTGGGACTCTACATCGACGGTGATTGGATCTACGACCGGGAGACGGCCGTCGAGGTGAGAAATCCGGCGACTGAAGAAGTATTGGGAAAAGTCCCGAAAGCGTCCGGCGATGACTTGGCGCGTGCGCTGGCGGCAGCAGCGCGTGGCTTCCTTGCGTGGCGTGACACGCCACCCCAGCAACGCGTCAAGGTAATCCAAAAAGCGACGGCTCTCATGCGCGAGCGCCTTGAGCAGATTGCCACGACGATTACGCTCGAGAACGGCAAGCTTTATTCCGATGCATATGCGGAAGCGGACCGCTCCATGAATTTTTTTGAATGGAATGCGGCGCAGTCGCTGCGGGACTATGGCTTGATCGTACCTGGCGAGTCGCAGATGCAGAAGTTCATCTTGCGCCAGCCGATTGGGCCGGTAGCAGCCTTCACGCCGTGGAACGTTCCGATCAGTTCGGCGGCGCGCAAGGTGAGCGCGGCGCTCGCTGCCGGCTGCTCAGTCATTCTGAAAGCTGCTGAAGAAACGCCTGCTACGGCTTGTCTTGTCGTAAAAGCTTTTGAAGACGCCGGCCTGCCGCCGGGAGTGCTCAACCTGGTGTTTGGCAATCCGGCAGAGATCTCAACGACGCTGATTGCCTCGCCTGTCATTCGCCTTGTGACGTTTACAGGCTCGGTGCAGGTCGGCAAGCACCTTACTCAATTGGCGGCGGCGGCCATGAAACCCGTGCTTATGGAGCTCGGCGGTCATGCACCGGTACTTGTCTGCGAAGGTGTGGACGGCGCAGCTGTAGGACGGCTTGCCGCGCGCGGAAAGACGAATGCGAGCGGTCAGATCTGTGCGTCCCCTTCTCGGTTCATCGTTCATACAAGCGTGTACGACGACTTCGTTTCGGCCTTTGCAGGCGCAGTCGGCGAAGTTCGCGTTGGCGACGGATTTAATAAGAACGCGCAGATGGGACCTGTTGCGAGCGCGCGCCGGCTCTCGGCGATGCAATCGCTCGTCGCGGACGCCAAACAGCGCGGAGCTCGCGTGGCGACGGGAGGAGAGCGAATCGGAAGCCGAGGCTACTTCTTTCAACCGACCGTCCTCGCCGACGTACCGGTTGACGCAGACGCCATGACACTCGAGCCATTCGGGCCTGTCGCAGCCTGTGTACGCGTGAACGACCTTGCCGATGCGATCGCCCTAGCGAACAGTCTGTCCGTAGGCCTCGCTGCCTACGCCTTCACCAACTCGCTTCAGGATGCCGAGCGCATTGGTCGTGAACTCGAATGTGGCGTTCTTTCAATCAACCACTTCGGCACCCCTGATGCAGACACTCCATTTGGAGGCGTTAAAGATAGTGGCATCGGAAGAGAGGGCGGCCCGTCGACTCTAGACGCCTATATGGTTACAAAAACCGTTCTGCAGAAGACAGTACGCATCTGAAGCGGTCTTACCAGAAGACCCGTTCTTCAAACGGGCGTAAAAAGGTGTTGTGCTAATTAAAAAGATATAGGAGACAACTGTGAGAACGTTCATGAGGCGTCTTGCATGCATAGGCGCAGCGAGCGTGTTTCTCGCTGCCGCCGGAGGGTCGGAAGCTAGAGAGGTTACTGTCGGTTACGTCGCAGCGGGTCTACAGTATCCCTTCAACGTTGCGGTTGCAAAAGGCTTCGCGGACGCGGCGAAGGCTGCGGGTGCAAAAGCAATTGTCCTCGACCCAAAGACTAGCGTCGAAAAGCAGGGAAATGCGATCGATGACCTTGTCGCACAAAAGGTGGATGGGATTGCGTTTCTTCCTTTGGATGGCGTCGTCGCCCAAGGTTGGGCAGATCGCGTAGCTGCGCACAACATACCTCTTGTCTCCGTTGCTACCGAGCTTGGTGATCCGCAGAAGCGTCCGATCAATGACGTCTATCCAAAGCTCACCGCCCTGGTCTCGAGCGACGAGGTTCACACCGGCTACAACGCTGGAGAGATTGCGGCCAAACTGCTTCCAAAGGGCCGTGTTGCCAGCATTGCCATCATAGAAGGCGCGCCCGGCTACCCGCAGGTCTGGCAGCGCACCAAAGGCTTCAAGCAAGCGCTGGACAAGGCAGGCGTCAAGTATCAGGTAGTGGCGTCTCAGCCAACCGACTGGACAGCAGAGAAGGGCGAAGCCGTCTGCCAGAACATCCTCACAGCTCATCCAGACGTTGACCTGTTCTACAACCAGGCTGATGACATGGTAATTGGTTGCGCCCGTGCGGTGCGTGCGGCCGGTTCAAAAGCCAAGCTGGTTGGCTGGGGAGGTTCCCGGCTTGGCATCAACGCGATCAAAACTGGGGAAGTCGACGGCACAGTCTGCATAGCGCCGGAGAAGATGGGGCAGGAAGCGTTCAAAGCACTTTACGCGGCTATACAGAATCCGGAAGCACCGAAGGGTAAGTTCGTAGAAATCGCAACCCCCGGCATAACCAAGGAGAATGTTTCTTCTTGCATCCCTCAGTGGTGACAGACCATTGACATCGCTGCTGCCTCCTTCCCGGACGCGAGGCGGTGAGACCAACAAATAGGTAACCGTCCGACTCGTTCAATCATCCTTGGACAGAACGGCGGCCGACATAAAATTAAGTGTGGAGACGGAAATGAAAATGCATCTCAAGAGGCTCAGCGCGCTTGGTTTGGCAGGCGCAATGGCGTTCCTGTGTGATGTTTCTGTAGCAAAGGACATCACGTTGGGCTACGTCGCAGCAGGCATGCAGTACCCATTCAATGTCGCAGCCGCTAAAGGGTTTGAGGCGGCGGCAAAAGCGGCCGGTGTGAAAACGATTGTCCTTGATGCAAAGACGAGTGTTGAGAGACAAGGAAACGCGGTCGACGATCTCATCGCTCAGAAAGTCGACGGTATTGCGGTGTTGCCGATTGACGCCGTTGTTGCGCAATCCTGGGTTGACCGAGCGGCCTCACACAACATTCCGTTCGTGGCAGTCGCGACGCAAATTGGTGATCCCCAGAAGCGTCCTATCAAAGACGTCTATCCGAAGCTGACGGCGCTCGTTGCGAGCGACGAAGTACACGCGGGATACAACGCCGCCCAGATTGCCGCAACTCTGCTTCCTAAGGATCGGACGGCGAACATTGCAATCGTCGAGGGGGCGCCCGGCTATCCCACGGTTTGGCAGACGACAAAAGGCTTCAAAGAAGGACTCGATAAGGCGGGTATTAAGTATCGCATCGTCGCGTCGCAGCCGACCGATTGGACGCCGGAACAAGGTGAGTCGGTTTGTCAGAACATGCTGACCGCACACCCTGACATCGACCTGTTTTTCAATCAGGCGGACGACATGGTCATCGGTTGCGCTCGGGCCGTCCGCTCGGCCGGCTCGCACGCGAAGCTTATCGGTCGCGGCGGCTCGCGCTTGGGCATTAACGCCATCAAGGTTGGCGACGTAGATGGGACCGTCTGCATCCAACCTGGAAAGATGGGGGAGCTTGCATTCAAGGCACTGTATGCGGCAGTAAAGAGCCCAAACACGCAGAAAGCGCAGTTCGTCGATGTGAACACTCCTGAGGTCACCAAAGCCAGCTTGGCGCAGTGCGTGCCCGAATGGTAAGCCAGTGCCAGGTCAACTGAAGTCGTAGGAGACAGCCAAATGGCAAACGAAACACCCCTTTTGCAACTCCAGGGCGTGACGAAGACGTTCCCAAATGGACTCACCGCGCTACGCGGTGTCGACTTGGAGGTCTCGCGCGGCACAGTTCACGGGCTGCTGGGCGCGAACGGCGCCGGAAAATCGACACTGATTAAGATACTTTCCGGTTCGCTGCCCGCGACTGGCGGACGAATCATTTGGAAAGGGTCTGCCGTCGAGTATTCGAGCCCAAAAGCAGCCAACGACATGGGCATCGCGACTATCCATCAGCACATCCCCTTGGTGCCGACGCTGTCGGTTCTTGAGAACGTCTTCCTGGGGGATGAGGGTCGGTGGCGGCGCAATGTCAGGAGCCGGCAGCAGTACATGGATCTCTGTCATCGCGTCGGATACTGGCTCGATCCGGACGGACTTGTGAGCGAGTTGTCGATTGGTCAGCGTCAGATGGTTGCGATCCTCCAGGCGCTTGGAACGGGCGCAGACCTCATTGTGATGGATGAACCGACCGCCTCGCTCGCAGCAAGCGAGCGGGAGGTTGTCTATCGCATCGTGCGCCACCTTTCCAGCGTCGAGAACAAGGCAATCGTCTTTGTCTCACACTTTCTGGACGAAGTCGTAGCGCTCACAGACCGGGTAACGATTCTCCGAGACGGTCAGGCAGTGGTAGATGCGGAAACTCGTGACCTCGATGAGTCTCGGATAGCCGAAGCCATCGTTGGCCGACAGATCGTCGCGCTCGAACGCGCAACGATCAAGCCAGTTGACGCGGGAGCACCCGTGTTGCTTGAGCTTCGAAACTTGGCGTCGCCCGATAAGCTGGAACCGATTTCGCTGCAAGTACGAGCGGGCGAAGTCGTGGGCGTCGCCGGGCTACTCGGCTCGGGCCGAAGCGAGCTCCTTCATGCGATCTTTGGCGCGGACACGGACGCGACTGGTGAGGTTCTCCTGGAGGGGCGGCCGCTTGCCAGATCGACTGCCGCCGCCGTCAGAGCAGGTTTGGGTCTCGTTCCAGAAGACCGTATGGCGCAAGGCCTTGTTCCAGGCTTCGAGATCTGGCGCAACACGACGCTTCCAGCGCTGGACGGCGTATCACGAGGCAGGTGGCTACCAGACCGGACGCAAGAGCAAGAGCGCGGAGCCGAGGCAATTCGTCGGTTGTCGATTAAGGCGAGTTCGCCAGACATCCTGGTGACCGAACTGAGCGGTGGGAATGCGCAGAAGGTGACGATCGCGAAATGGTTGTTCAGCGATGTAAAGGTGTTCCTATTGGATGAACCGACGGCGGGGATCGATATCGGGGCTAAGACGGACATCTTGTTGCTGGTGCGCGAGCTTGCCGCTGCAGGAAAGGCGGTCGTCATCGTCTCGTCTGAATTCGAGGAGATTCTGGCGGTAAGCAGTCGTGTCCTCGTGATGCGTGATGGCCGGTGCATCGCCGAACGCGCCGGACAGGACACCTCGGAGCACGAATTGGTGCTGTTGGCCGGCGGTAAGAGTGCGAACCCGGCTAGTCCGCAACAAGCGGGCGTGCAATCTTGACAGAGTGACGATTATGAATCTGACGACTTCCACACATTCCGGCTCTTCCCATGGTGGCAACGGGTCTTCAAGTAGTCCAATCGACGGCGCTTCGGGGATGTCGCAACACCAATCGACTGACTGGCGCCGACTGCTCAGTCTTCGCGAAATGGGTGTGTACTACGCTCTTATTTTGCTGGTGCTGATCATTTCGGGCGTCACGGCTTACACGGGCCGACCTAGCTATCTCAGCGTTGCCAATATTTCGAATGTTCTTTACCAGTCGTCCCTGGTCGCCATCATAGCGGTAGCGATGACGGTGATTCTGATCACGGGGAATTTCGACCTCTCGGTTGCATCGGTTGCAGCTCTTTCGGCGGCGGTGTTGGTGGGCCTCGCCGATTCGATTGGCTTCTGGCCGGCAGCGCTCGTCGCGATGCTCGTCTCGGTCCTTGCCGGCTTGCTAAATGGAGCGATTGTTCAGTATCTCGGAATTAATGCGTTTATTGTTACGTTGGGGACTTTGACCGCGATTCGTGGGATGGTTCAGATCTACACCGATGGTCGGTCATTGTCCGTGGAAACCCCGGAGGCCCTCCAGGCGATGCGTACGTTCGAATCGGGCAGACTGCCGGTCGGCATCGCGCTTCTTATCATCGGCGCCATCCTTTTGCTGGCGGGTTGCTGGTACGTGCTGCGAGCTCGTCGTGCGGCCCGCAACATATCCGCGACCTCCCTAGGCATGATTGCCGGGGGAATCTGCTGTATCGCTCTTGTGTGGGCGGGCGGCTTGTCGCTGGCAATGCCTAAGCCAGTTGTCTACATGGCCGTGTTCACCTTGGTGGTTTGGTTCGTTCTGACGATGACGAACGTCGGCCGGCGTGTCTATGCTGTGGGGGGCAATCCGGAGGCTGCTCGGCTGTCCGGTATCAACGTCAAGCGATACAAAATGGCCGGTTTTCTTCTGTGCAGTGCCGCGGCGGGCTTTGGAGGTGTTTTATTCGGTAGCCGACTTGGCGCCGTTAATCCGACGGCGATGCAAGGCGCAGAACTTACGGTTATCGCCTCTGCAATTCTCGGCGGAACCTCGCTGTTCGGTGGCGCAGGTTCCGTTATCAAGACGCTTGCCGGCGCGCTGCTTCTCTTCACCCTGACGAACGGGTTCAACATCCTTAACCTCGGCGCGAACTATCAGGGTGTCATCGAGGGGACCGTAGTCGTCACGGCTGCCGCTATATACACCGTGGGCGGTTCGCGGCGCCGTAGGCGATAGGTGGCGGGAACTTGAGTGCCAACCGCCGCGCAGTCGAGATAGTGCAGGTCATCACATGATCCTGACTGCGCGGATCAAAGCATCATCCGCGTGTGCAGGGTGCTCGAACCAGTCGCGGATCATCGACTGCTTCAGGAACCGTTCATGACCAGCAGCGATTTTACATACCTAGAAACCTTGAGTGCGGCTGACAGGGACCTATTGTCGGATGGCCTAAGCGCGCTCTTGCGAGAACGGTCACTAGCCTACGAGTTGGCCGTAAAAGTCGCGCTTTCTCGAGGCCACGCTCAGCCTGAGGTCAGAGATTTCGGCCTCCCGGATATTTTACGACTCAGCCGCCTGATTAACGTCGCCATCGTGTGATAGACGCCATCGTATGACGGGTCGCGGACCTAACAGCATTGAAGCGGGGCCAGTGGGACTTGAGAATGATTCGGGCGACGCTTTCGGGTACGCCTCATGAACTTATATGTGGAGGAGAAACGTGGCAAAGCAAAGTTCAATCCGGACGCTTTCGGCCGGCTCAATCGGGAACTTCGGAGAGATCTACGACTTCGCTGTTTTCGGTTTTTCCGTTCCGATTCTTTCCGCCCATTTCTTCCCTGGCAGTGACCGTACCGCTGCGCTGCTCAGCACATTCGCGGTCTACGCGGTTGCGTTCTTTGCCCGGCCTCTCGGCGGGCTGATGTTCGGAATGATGGCGGATAAGGTCGGACGCGTAAAGGTCATGGCGATGACCGTCTGGTTGATGGCACTCGGTACCGCCGTCATCGGAATCTTGCCGACGTATGCCACCGTCGGCATAGCTGCCCCGGTTCTCCTAGTAGTGTGTCGCATAGCGCAAGGTCTAGCGCTCGGTGGCGAAACAACGGGCACGACTAGCTTCATCCTGGAGTCGGCTCCGAACGATCGTCGAGGCGGGTGGATCGGACTGACCCTGATCTTTTCACATTTGCCTAATGCACTTGTGGCGGGCCTTCTTATCGGTCTCCAGCTTGCTGCCGGAGCAACCGCATATGCCGATTGGGTCTGGCGCGTCCCGTTCCTCGCCGGCGGATTGATTGGGATTGTCGGTTTCTGGCTTCGGCGCAACCTGGATGAACCTGATGAGTTCAAGCAAGCGGCCCGTCGGACGGGTTCGAAGAATCCACTGCTGACCGCCATTCGCGGAGGCGGGCTGAAAGGAATGTTGCACGTCGCGATGATTCAGCCCATCCAGACTGTTGGATCCTACCTGCTGCTGGGATTCATGTACACGTTCCTCGTGCGGGTCGCGAAACTCGACTCTACGTCCGCTCTGCTCACCAATGGCGCAGCGATTGTTGTTCTGTCATTCATGATTCCGCTTGGAGGAATGCTGAGCGACCGATTCGGGCGTAAAAGAATCCTGTCGGTCGGAGCGGTATGGCTTGCTTTTGCTGCGTATCCCGGTGTGTATCTCGCCGCGAGCGGAACGATCACCGGTGCGTTGCTTGGCCAGCTTTTGCTGGTGGTCGGGGTTGGCCTTTATGGAGGTGCTTGCTTTGTCGCTGCGCCAGAGTTCTTCCCTACGTCATTCCGGGCGACGGGCCATGCGATCTCCTATCAGGTCACTGTCGCGATCTTTGGAGGGACAACACCGTTCATCGGGACACTTTTGGTTCAGGCATTTGGGTCGCCGCTTGCTCCCGCATATTACGTGGCGTTAGTCGCGGTTGTATGTCTCATCTTGACGCAGTTTGTGCCTGAGACGAAAGGTGTGAGTTTGCGTACCTCTGCGAGTCCAACTACCGGGGACAACGCACCCGGCGTCGTCCAGGAACTGAGATAAAACCGACCAGTCTCCGTTTCGGCATGGCCAAAGGGGGCACAACGGAGACTGTTGATATATGGAAGTCGAGGTCGACCTCATCCCTATGCGTTCGATCCGCGGCGCTATGCCCTGCGCCGCGAATTGAATCAAACGTTGAGGCGGTAAGTCTTGATGGTGTTGTCGCGGAAGACCTTACGTCGGTCCGCCTCCGGCAGGTGTTGAGTAGCGCGGTCAACTACATCGACCCATTCTCGATAGCTTCCAGCCAGTTCTAGAACGGGCCAGTCCCCGCCGAAGAGCACCCGATCCACCGTGAAGCAATCTATGGCGTGTTCGATTACGGGTATCACCTGATCTTCGCGCCAGGCCGCATGGTCTGCCTGAGTCAGAAGGCCTGAGATCTTGCAGACAATGTTCGGCAGCGCCGCCATTTGCACTATGTGCTCGCGCCACGCAGAAAGTTTATTTTCCTTCACATCCGGCTTCCCCATATGGTCTAAGACGAAGGACACTTCCGGGCATCTTTCCACCATCTGGATGGTGTCTGCGAACTGGTGTGGATCGATGCAGATGTCAAACGAAAGGTCATACTTCGACAGTAGTTTCAGCGCCTCCAGGAAGTCATGTTGCAAGATGACGGCCGAGTCTGACATGTTCTGTATGAGCCGCCTTATTCCACGGACTGGTCGAAACGTCGCAAGCCTCGCTATCTCTGGCTCAATCGACAAGCCTTGCTCGAGTGGCAAACAAGCAACGCAGGCCATTATCCGGCGGTCGATTGCAGAATTCGAGACGGCCCAATCTGCCTCGTCGCGATGCTGAGGCACGTCGACATCAGCCTCAATGAACACGAATCCCTCTACATTGTAGGGCTTAGAGTGACTGGCGAGATCGTCTGCTGTCCAATTGCGATTAAGCTTCGTCGCCCCGGTCGCCCATGGAGAGCCGCTAGACCATGAGTAGTCGAAACGCTGTCTGTCCAACAGGTGAATATGCGAGTCGATGATCGGGAAATCAATCATTGATGAGATGCTCCAGAGTCTGGCTATGTGCTTTCGTGCGAGCGACCCACACGCGCTTGCTTAGAAGCCTAACCGATGCATTGCGGGCATTGGTGAATAATTCTAAGCGTTCGTGAAGATTCCTCTATGAAAGATGCAATTCCATTGCCAGGGCGGTGCGTCCTCATTGCCCGAGGTCATCTTTGCCCGCGAGCCAGGCTATCAGGTGCTCTCGGAACCCTTCTGCTGCCGGGGAGGGCGGGCGGGTTGAAGAGTGGTAAAGGCAAACTTGACGTATTACCTCGGGCTGCACAATTGGGCGCATTACGA
The DNA here is from genome assembly GCF_031451435.1 of Caballeronia sp. LZ008. Taxonomy (NCBI): domain Bacteria; kingdom Pseudomonadati; phylum Pseudomonadota; class Betaproteobacteria; order Burkholderiales; family Burkholderiaceae; genus Caballeronia; species Caballeronia sp. LZ008. Next base: position 33,378 of record NZ_JARUXK010000006.1, read on the forward strand.
GTCCGAACCGCCGCCCGAGCAGGCCAACATATGCGGGGGCGATCACTAGGCCAAGCCCCTCTGCGGCCATGCCAAGTGCTGTGCTGATGTTATCGACGATGTCGACCGGTGTAAGCTGCTCGTTCTCGTGATACTCACCTAGTGTCAGGGAAATTGTGCGTTCGTAGTCCCGTCCAGCGACTACCAGTGGATAGTGCCTCAGTTCAGCCCATGAGACGTCGCTTCGCTGCGAGAGCGGGTGGTTCGGGGCAAACCATAAAACCCACGGGCTCTTGAACAGATCGAGGCGTTCAGTACCTTCGTTCACTGCCTGGTCAGGTCCGACTGCCAGATCCACCACCGCGTTGTCGACCATATCAACGAGGGTTTCGACCGATGCGTCTCGTATCCGAACGAGAACCTTCGGTTGCCGGTTCGCATAAGCCTTAACTGCGGCGGGCAGAACTGTACTAGCCATAATGAGAGGTGCAGCTATGCGCACGACGCCGGCGGCGCGATTGCGAATATCGTCCGCAGCTGCCTGAGCAAGTTCCATGTGGCTCAACACGCTCTTTGCGGAGCCGTGGAATTCTCGGCCTGCAGGAGACAACGAGACACTGCGGGTGGTTCGGTCAAAAAGGCGAAACCCGATCGAGGACTCCAATTCGCTCACGAGCTGGCTGACGGCAGACGCGGACAACGAAAGCCGTTCGCCAGCTTTGGCGAAGCTCCTGACGTCGGCGACGGCGACAAAAGCGTAGAGCTGTCTCGGTGTGAACCTGGGGAAAGGCATGTGAGAGGCGATGCTTGGGCATTCCTAAGAGTTTCTTAAGAGTAGCTCAGCATTCGTCGCTTGTTGATTGGTAAATCTCCTATCAAACTGGACCTTGATCCGTTGCGTAGCTGGCCGAACGGCGCCCATGGCGCAATCGGACAGTCTTCAGTTCCTTGTTCCAACCCCACCATGTTCCCTGATTCTGACATTAGCCAAATATTCGCTGACCATGTCGCAAAGGCACGCTTCGACGATCTCTCGGAGGGGGCAGTTGAAGCGGCCAAGAAGTCGATTCTCGACACAGTCGGTGTGACACTTGCCGGCAGTGGTATGGAGCCGGCGGTGCGGGGAGTAGCTGAGGTGGTGCTCGAGGCGGGAGGGCGGCAGGAAGCTTCTGTGCTTGGTTTTGGTGGCAAGGTACCAGCGTCGTCGGCGGCCTTCGTCAATGGCGTCATGGCTCATTGTCTTGATTTCGATGATCAAACGCCTTGGGGGGCACACCCTGACAGTTCAGTTGTTGCGGCTGTTCTTGCCTTGGCCGAACGCAGAGGGAAGGTTTCAGGAAGAGATCTGATTACCAGCGTAGCGTTGGGACAGGATCTTTTTGTACGCTTGCGCTGCAATGTTGGGTGGCGGCAGGACTGGAACCTCTCGTCGGTAGTCGGTGCCTTTTCCAGCGCTGCAGCTGCTTCATATGTGCAAGGCTTACCGCGAGCGCAGATCGCTCATGCGCTAGGCATCGCTAGCATGCAGTCGAGTGGGACCATGCAGGTGATTTTCGGAATCGGGAGCGACCTACGCGGTATGTACGCAGGGTTCACGGCTCAGGGCGCCGTCACGTCGGTGCTACTCGCCCAGAAGGGCATCACAGGCATCGCTGAACTGTTTGAGGGGAAGGCTGGCATCTTCAACGTCTATTTCGACGGGAAATTCGAACGAGAAAAGATGCTGGAGGGCCTGGGCAAGGAGTATCTGGGCGCTTCAATGATGTACAAGGCCTGGCCGGCCGTTGGGAACGTTCATACCTACATCCATGCCACGATCGAGCTCATGAAAGAGCATGACCTTACGGCGAGCGATATCGAGCAAATTAAGGTCTTTGTCGGAGATTTTCATCAGCGCATGTGCTATCCGCTCGAACTGCGTCGCGCACCTGCAACCCTCGTTGATGCCAAGTTCAGCCTTCTATTCTGCGTAGCGCTGGCAGCCGTCCGCGGAAGAATCCGGGTCGCTGACTTCAGCGCTTCAGTTCTCATAGATCCCGACGTGCTCGCCATCGCGCAGAAAGTCGTGCCGGTTGAGGATAGCAGCCTCGACTGGAAAGTGAAGATTCCCGACGGCCGTATGGAGATCATTACTCGCGACGGTCGAAGGCTGGGGCGCGTAGGCGACAAAACACCTGGTAGCCCCGAAGCACCTTTGTCATGGGACGCAATCGTCGCAAAGTTCCGGGACTGTGCATCTGTTGCCGCCTGCCCTGTTGCGCCTGAGCAAATCGAGCAGGCACAAGAGATGGCACGCAACCTAGAGTCGCTGGATGATGCCGCGACATTCTGGGAAGCCTTCACGCGATAGTCAACGGCACCTCTGATCGCTCACGCTGAGAACGCGAAACGCACCGCGCTTTCTGTGAGGGGCCCCAGTGTTGACCGAATACCGCACCAACCGCTGAATAAAGCTTCACGCACGGATTAGATACAAAGTGAATCACACACACCAAGATTCGAACTTGTGGGACGACATCGTCGTAGGAGCAGGAAGCGCCGGCTGCGTGGTGGCTGCTCACCTCAGCGAGAATACCTCGAGACGCGTCCTCGTCCTGGAGGCCGGCCCTCCGGATGTGTGGCTCATGAAACCGTTCGGCCTTAGCTATTATCTTGACTTCGCGCGCTTCGAGTGGGGCTACTGGTCTCAGTCCGATTCCACTCGCAATATGCGAACCGACCATTGGAGGCGTGGACGCGTCGTCGGTGGCAGCGGCAGTATCAACGGCATGAACTATGTGCGCGGCGCGCGTGCCGATTACGACCGTTGGGCTGCCATGGGCAACGTCGGCTGGTCGGCCGATGACGTCATGCCCCTGTTCCGGGACATGGAGCGTTGCGAGCCCGGCTACCATTCGCCGCCTGATTACTCAATTCGTGGCGATTCTGGCCCGCTGCCCATTCGAGAGGTGCGGCACTGCCATCCACTCACGAAAGCCTTTCTCGAAGCTGCACAAGCCGCCGGAATTCCGCGCACACACGATTTCAATGGTGCGCAACAAGAAGGGGTTGGCTACGGACAATTCAACCAGCGCCGAGGAATGCGAGTGAGTTCTGCCGACGCGTGGCTCAAGCCGGCGTTGCAGCGCAAGAATCTTAAGTTGGTCACCGAGGCACTCGTACGAAAACTCTTGGTTAAGGACGGAAGGGTCACGGGCGTTACCTACGAGTGCAATGGCGTAAAGTGCGAGGCCCGAGCCGGCCGTGTCATCCTGTGCGGCGGAGCGATCAATACGCCGCAGTTACTGATGCTTTCGGGCATCGGCGACGGACAGCATCTGCAAGCGCACGGCATTGATGTTGTGTTGCATCAGCCAGGCGTTGGACAAAACTTGATGGAGCATCCCCTCATCAGGCCGACTTGGCGCGTGAAGCGGCCTAGCTACAGCCCCACGGGGAACTGGTTGCGAATGGCAGGCTTTGGGGCCAAGTTCTTGTTGACGGGACAAGGGCCGCTTGCCACGATCACCGAGGCCATGGGCTTCCTGAGGACCTCACCGTCGGAAGCCGTGCCGGATGTACATATGCTCTTCTCGGTCGCAGGCGCGGTGAACGATGACGAACTAAAGTTCTACAAGAGCCTGAAAGTGCTGCCATTTCCGTCGTTCTCAATGGTGCTCGACAAGAGCTATCCGTTGAGTCGTGGCGCCATTCGGCTGGCCAGCGCAGACCCTAAGGCGCCACCGCTAATTGAACCCAACCTTCTGGGAGATTATGGCGACGTGGAAACGTTGGTGAAAGCGATAGGACTTCTGCGTCGTATCGTCTCCAAGTCACCGTTGGCGGACATGGTGATCGAGGAGGTAGAACCGGGCCCGCACGTTACCTCCGAAGCGGCGTTAGTCGAGTACGTCAAGGCCCGCGCCGGGCTGGCGTACCACGCGTCCGGCACCTGCCGCATGGGAATCGACGAAAAGGCAGTAGTGACGCCGGACCTCAAGGTACGAGGACTTGAGAACCTCTGGATCGCCGATGCGTCGGTGATGCCCGACCTGATCAGTGGAAACATCAACGCGGCGTGCATGATGATCGGCGAAAAACTCGGCAGGCAGCTCAAAAACTGAATCGTCAACAACGTCAGCACGGCCGTCGGTATGGCTGTTGCGGGCCTGCGCTAGCTTTGGCATTTGCCCCATCTGCCGGAACATCGGGGCGACGGGGAAGATTTGTGCGACAAATTCGAAGTTGCTGAAGCAGAGGTCTGTCCGACGAGCTTCGACGGGTCGTTCGCCCAACTGAACCTGAGCGATCTGATGCGCATGGTAACAAAGGCGATTCATATCTTTTCCTGGCTGCCCACTGATTCGACAACCTTTGATCTCGGCAGATCTCGCCTCGAGATGTGCGTCCCCGATTAGACACTGGCCTTTACATATAAATATTGGAGACAGACATGAAGATCCTCGAAGACCCGCCGATTAGGAAGGCATTCTGGCGACTCATGCCACTACTTGTAATCTGCTACTTCGTCGCTTACCTCGATCGTGCGAACGTCGGCTTCGCGGCGGTTCATATGAGCCACGACATTGGATTAACGGCCTCGGCGTTCGGGTTTGGAGCGGGCCTTTTCTTCGTGACTTACTTCTTGCTCGAAGTACCATCCAATCTGCTGCTCGCAAGATATGGCGCACGCCGGTGGATTGCCCGAATCATGTTCACATGGGGAGCGATGTCTGGGGCGATGGCCTTCGTGACCAACGAAACGGGCTTCTATACGCTGCGTCTACTTCTGGGCGCTGCTGAAGCCGGATTCTTCCCCGGGATCACCTACTTCGTCACGCTCTGGTTCCCGGCCGCGTACCGCGCTCGGATTATGGCCTTCTTCCTATGCGCTGCGCCGATTTCGCTCTCTTTGGGAGGCCCTGTCTCGGGTGCGATCCTCGGGATGGATGGTCTTTTTGGCATACCTGGCTGGCGGTGGATGTTCTTTGTCGAAGCATTGCCAGCGCTCGTCCTTTCGCTGGTCGTTCTCCGATATTTGACGGATCGTCCCTCAGACGCGGCATGGCTTGCGCCAGACGAACAGGCTGAACTCGGCGAGCGTCTTGCCATCGATGCACGGCAATGCACGGCGGCAGAACACCGTAGCCTTTCACAAGCGCTTTTCAATTCTCGCGTATTACTCTTCGGCGTCGCCAACTTCGCAATTGTGGTAGCTGCGTATGGCGTGAGTTTTTTTCTTCCCAGGATCATCAAGGAGTTCGGCCTAAGCGATCTTCAGACCGGCTTCCTCTCGGCCGTACCGTATGCACTTGCTGCAGTCAGTCTGGTGTGGTGGGGAAAACGTTCCGACGCCAGATTGGAGCGGCGTTATCACGCCTTCGTTCCCATCGTGTTCGCGAGCATTGGGCTCGTCGCCGCTGCACTACTGTCCGATCCAACCGCACGAATGATTGCATTCAGCTGCGCAGCGATTGGTTGTTGGGCCGTTATGCCTGTGTTCTGGGCGTTATGTTTCGGAAACATTCCTAGTAGAAATGCCGCTGGCGCGATCGCTGTCATCAACGCGATTGCCAACTTAGGTGGCTTCACGGGTCCGTCCATTATGGGCTTTTTCCGGGACCACACTGGCGGCTTTCAAGTCGGCCTGCTCGTATTGGCCGGGGTGAATCTCCTAGCGGCGGCGATCGTGGTTCTAGTGGGAACACGGCGCACGCATGACGGCAGCGTGAAACCGAGGGTTGCTTCCTCCTAATGACAGTATTGAATCTGCTATGAGCAATGAGAGAGCGCCGACGGTAATGACAGAGAGTCGATTATTCTCCTTTGCTGCCTGACGGTCGTGTCTTAGCCTGATCGGGATGAGCATCGGCCCCTATCAACGGCGCGGTCCCGCTTAAGGCTCGCGGATATGTCACTCGGCCTCGGGCGATGTATTAGATTCCTTGCTCTCTAGTAAGAAACGTTGACTAACGCCACGGCGCGAAATACTGACGCGCCGACCGGATTGACAGGCCCTCATTGCTTACCGCGCTTGGGAAGTAGAAGTTGGGACAATCGGCGTGGCAGGTCAGGGAAACTTACCGAAGAGACAGGAAAAACGCCTGTACAACTAGGAACGCTTACGCGCAAACTAACTTGTGACAAGGTTCATGCATGAATAGATGGAGACAGGCGACGATGTCTAAACCAAGGGCGGAAAAGCCCACACCTTCACGATGACTCAGTTTGATCGTACTGGCTCGCGTATCCGGCCAACTGAATCATCACGTCAGTACCACCTCAAAGCAAATAGAGCTTGAGCCCAAAATAGGGCACGCGCGACTTATCTCCAAGAGAAACGGAGATTGTCGACTCGACCGCATTGAAATCGGAAAGACCAAGCCCCGACATCAGGAGACGTTATGGCTGTACGCATCGCCATGAGCGCGCTTGCTCTTGGCATCACTGCATTGACTGCCCTTTGCCCCGTCGCTCAGGCCGAATCAATCAAGATAGGAGTGGTCGGAGCACTTACTGGAGGCCCGGCCGAATATGGTCTCGCCGCAAGAGAGGGGGCACGAGCGGTTGCCGAGCAAATCAATGCGTCCGGCGGTATCGATATAAATGGCAAGAGATATATGGTTGAGGTTATCGCGTACGACGACCAGCAAAAGCCTGCACAAGCCATCTCAGCCTACATCCGCCTCGTGAACCTCGACGGGGTCAAATACATTCTGCTTCAAAGTTCGGCGTCGACCCTAGCGCTGAGACCTAATGCCGAACGGGACAAGGTCGTGCTACTTAGTGCAGCCTTTTCGCCGAAGATCATCGACGAGAGCACCAAATACACCTTTAGGATCTATCAGAACGGCTCCAATTTCGTGCCCTCTTTGATCTCTTGGATGAAAAGCAATCTGAAAGAGAGAACTGTGGTCTCCTTGAATCCGAATGATGAAACAGGGTGGGGGCAGTCGGACCTTACTACCAAGGTGTTCAAAGAGAACGGTTTCAACGTGCTCTCCGCCGAGCTATTCGAACGAGATCAGAAGGATTTTGCACCGGTTCTAACAAAGCTGATCGCGATGAAACCGGAACTCATGGACTTTGGATCGACGCCGCCTGCCACAGCAGGGCTCATTGTGCGTCAGGCTCGTGAGCTCGGGTTCACTGGCAGATTCGTTCAGACTGGTGGACCGGGGTGGAAAGCGGTCGTTGCCGCTTCCGGAACAAAAGCGACGGAGGGAATGGTCACCGTACTGTACGCTGATCCGAGAAACGACGCGTACCTGAATCTGGCGAAGACATATAAAGGCAAGGTGGGGCAGGACCCGAACGAAATCCTTGTAACTTTCTACGATGCGACTCGAGTCCTGGTGAAGGCCATGCAGACATCGGGGGACCCAGACGACACGACGAAGGTAGCGGCAGCTTTCTCGAAGGCGCTTCCCATGACGTCCTTGCAGGGAGACACGCTCACGCTCGGACATCAACAAATCATGACTGTGGACTACGTCGGCGTTATCAAGGATGGCACGCCGGTTGTAGCAGGAAAGTTACAGTGAATCGGAGACAAGCACTGTGATTACACAAATTGTCATCAATGGAATGCTTTCGGGCCTGATGTACGTCGTGATGGCTCTGGGATTCACACTGATTTTCGGCATCATGCGCATCGTGAACTTTGCGCATGGTGAATTTTATATGGCGGGAGCGGTCCTGGTGATGCTGCTGTTCGGCCATCTCGGCTGGCCGTTTCTCCCCGCAGTGTGTGTTGCAGGTTTATTGAGTGGCCTGATCGGCGTTGTCTGCGAGAAGGTCCTATTTCGCCGGCTGGTCGGCGCGGAATTGCCCGGGATGCTGATGTCGCTGGCAATCTCGATCATTATCCAGTCAATTGCCTTGCTCGCGTTCGGCCCGGCTGAAGAAAGCATGCGGCGACCATTCAGCGGTACATGGCGCCTGTTCGGAGCGGTCGCACCTTGGGATCGAACGGTAGTCGCGATTGGAGCCGTGATTATCCTGGTCGGATTTTACGGCTTTCTCAAACTGTCCCGATACGGAGTGGCGATGCAGGCGGTGGCCCAGGACCGTGAAACGTCAAGTCTCATGGGCGTTGAATCTGGGGCGATCTACGCGATGTCCTTCGGTATTGCATGCATGCTGGCGGGCTTGGCAGGGGCTCTGATGGCGCCTGTTTATACGGTCGGCCCATACATGGGCGGATTGCCGATGCTCAAGGCCTTTGTGGTGGTCATCCTCGGCGGCCTCGGAAGCGTTCCAGGGGCAGTGCTCGGCGGGCTCGTTCTCGGTCTCAGTGAGTCCGCGCTCGCGACCACGCTGGGATCGACGATCGCGCTTATTGCGTCATTCGTGATCGTCCTAGCGGTTATTGTGGTTCGTCCGTCAGGGCTGCTCGGCCGGAGGGTAGTGTAATGCGAAAGTTTATATTGCTCGCCATACTGGTTGCTGCAGCTGTCGCACCATGGATCATTGGAGGTCGGTACATCCTTCACATCGCCACGATGGTGGTCTTGACGATTCCGCTAGCCCTGAGCGTCAATTTAACGCTCAAGCTTGACCAGCTTTCGCTCGCTCAGCCTGCATTCATGGGGGTTGGAGCGTATGCCAGTGCTCTTCTTACGATGCGTCTCGGCGTGCCTCCAGTGTTGGCCCTGCTGTCGGGAGGATTGCTAGCCATCATTATCTCGCTGGTTTTTGGGCCGATCTTCCTGCGTATCAAAGGGGTCTACTTCGTACTTCTGACATACGCGTTCAGCCAGGTCGTCAATCTCATCTTCCAGGAGTGGACCTCGCTGTTTGGCGGGAACAATGGGCTCTACGGGATTCCCCGGTTTTCAATTCTCGGGTGGTCATTCGACTCGATAGCGAGCTACTACGCGCTTGGGCTGGTGGTGGCTGCGATCTTTTTCGTTGCGATGTTGGCGGTCGAAAGATCTGATATGGGAGCGATCTTCGGGGCATTGAATGAGGACGAGAGCTTCTGTCGTTCCATTGGTTCCAATGCACACAGCTGGCGCGTAGCCGCGTTCGTCATGAGCTCGTTCATGGCAGCGATAGCCGGCGGCCTCTATGCGTTTTATATCGGCTTCATTTCACCAGACGTATTCGGATTCCAGGCAACAATCGATCTCATCGTCATGAATGTGGTGGGTGGGTCAGGAGTAGTTCTGGGACCTGTCCTCGGCGCTTTGGTCATTGTTCCGCTTCTCGAACTTCTGCGCGAGGCGAAAGAATACCAACTGCTCGTCTACGGCTTCTGCCTGATATTTTTCGTTCTTTTCTTTAGGCAAGGAATCGTCTCACTCTTCGTTCGACGTCGTGGAGCCGCTTAATGAGTTACATGCTGGAAGTAAAAGGGCTTTCGAAGCGTTTCGGTGGTCTCGTGGCGAGCTCGAATATCAATTTTTCGGTGGAGACCGGGGAGATCTTTGGTGTCATCGGCCCCAACGGCGCAGGGAAGACGACCCTGTTTAACGTTATCGCCGGGCACTATCGCCCATCGGCGGGATCAATCGTATTCGAGGGCCGAGAGATTTCGGGGCGTACCAGCAATCAGATTGGCCGTATCGGCATAGCGCGGACCTTCCAGGCCGTTCATCTATTCAGAAGCGAATCCGTCGCTGAGAACCTCCGACGAGCGGCGGTGATTTCCCGCCGGCACAGTCCTCTTGCCTACTTCACTGCTTCATCTGAAGGCATCCAGGCAAAGCTGGACGCAGTTTCACAGTTCTTGGGATTCGAGGGCTTTCTGCGAAGCGTCGCCGGTTCGCTGCCGTACGGTCATCAGAAGATGCTCGGTGTGGGAATGGCTTTGATGACTTCCCCGAAACTGCTTTTAATGGATGAACCGGTCGCTGGCCTTAACCCGTCCGAAAAGAAAGAGGCGGCCAGCACGATCAGACGGATTCGGGATGAACTTGGTGTGACCATCCTGCTAGTAGAGCACGATATGCCGCTAGTGATGGGCATCTGCGACCGCATTATGGTTATTAATCAAGGAAAGCCCTTGGCCCTCGGTTGCCCCGAAACTATAAAAAGCGACGCGTCAGTAATCGAAGCTTATCTCGGAGAAGACTATGAGTTTGCTTGAGATCGAGGACCTCAGCGTCGATTACGGTGGGGTGCATGCTCTACGCGGCGTGTCTGTTCAGATTCCAGAGAGGAGCGTCGTCGCGATCGTCGGTGCAAATGGCGCGGGGAAGTCGACTTTTTTAAGGACAGTGGCAGGACTTGTCACGCCTTCAGCCGGGCAGATCAGGATGGAGGGGCTATGCATCGAACGGCTGCCTACTCATGAGCGTCTCGAGCGGGGTATTGTGCTTTGTCCAGAGGGACGTCGTCTATTCCCAAGCTTAACGGTCCTTGAGAACCTGCGGATGGGCGCCTTTCGTGTCAGCGACCGTCGGCACTTTCGCGAACGTCTGGATTTCGCATTCAGTCTCTTTCCGCGCGTCGCTGAGCGTCAGAAGCAGATTGCGTCGAGCCTTTCGGGGGGCGAACAGCAGATGGTTGCCATTGCTCGCAGTTTGATGAGCCGACCTAGGATTTTAATGCTCGACGAGCCGACGCTCGGACTCGCGCCGAAACTTGTCGTCGAAGTCGGACGTCTGGTTCAGACCATCAATAAGGAAGGTATCACTGTGGTCCTCGTTGAACAGAATGCCAAGCTAGCGTTGCGCGTGTCGGACGAGGCATTCGTTCTTGAGACCGGCTCCGTGGTCCTCGCGGGCAAGAGCTCAGCGCTTCTTGAGAGCGATGAGGTTCAGAACGCATATCTTGGCGGCACCGTCGCTGTATAAACGACGGCCCTTGAGCCAAACCTACGTTAGCGTGAGTCCAGCGTACCGGCTCGTTTGACCGAATCCAAACGCATACTTTCTAGGGGAAACAATGGAACAGAGCATGACGCAGCAAGACGACCCACGGACCCACATTCCTTCGGACCGCCTCCGCGGCCGAAACATCGTGATAACCGGAGCGGCATCGGGTATCGCACGGGCGACAGCTCGGGTTTTCGCGGCCGAAGGTGCGTCTCTAACTTTGCTCGACCTTGATGCAGTCGGCCTGGCCAAGACCGCCGACGAGACTGGTGGGCATCCGTTTACGGTTGATATTCGTGACGAGAATGCAGTCGACGAGGCTGTGCGACTGGGCGCAACCGCGATGGGTGGCATCGATGGCGTGATCAATGCTGCGGGCATCATGCTGCGTGGGGCTGTACTCGATGTACCCGTTGAGACTTGGAGGCGCGTCCTCGACGTTAACGTCACCGGCATGTATATCGTCGTGCGCAGTTGCCTGCCTTGGCTTCGCCAGCAGCCGAGCGCCACGATCGTAAACATTGCGTCCGCGCAGGGTTTGTTGCCCAACTCGCCGGAATACACGGCCTACGCTGCATCGAAAGGTGCGGTAATTAACTTGACTCGTGCACTCGCCGCGGAGCTCGCTCCGGACATTCGCGTCAACAGTATTTGCCCTGGCATGGTCGACACTCCGATGGCAGACGGTGTAAGAGCAAACATCTCGAACTATGCCCTGAAGCGGCTCGCCGATCCCGTAGAGATTGCGAAGGCGCTCCTGTTCCTAACTTCGTCTGACTCTTCGTACGTGACAGGCGCAGCCCTGGCAACGGACGGCGGGCGGTCGTTCCACTAAAAAGAATCCGTCCGCGTACGAGCGCCAACTCGGCTTCCGCGCTTGTCGCCGCGCCATCTTTAGGCAACGGGCGACTCGGTTGTTAAACGAGTGGCTTACCCTAGTCGCAACCCCGACATTAGACACTTAGGACGTAACGATGACTTCTCCAGACCTTGGTCAGACAGACGGCACCGCACACCCTACGGACATTGGCAAAACTCGAGAATCGCATACCAAGTTGTATCGGTCGATTCTGCAAGAGCCGACTGCCTTCCTGGTGAGCAGTGTGAACGACCGCCCCGACCTGGCGACAGTAGCTATCTTGGGATACAACTGACGCAAGCGCATTTTTCAATACCAACGAGTTAGCCTTACGTGGTTGCGCGGCGTATCCGGAGTGACCCAAGCGCACGCGCGACCCAAGTCGTCGGTGCAACGACGCCATGCGCTGCCTTTTTGGAATGAATCTGGCAAGGCTCCAACACTGGTCGTTTCTCAAACATAGGTTGAAGACCCTCAACATGGTATCGAACAGCGAAAACCGCATCCGCGAGGAAATCTGCATTACCGGAAAGAGCCTTTATGAACGTCGTTACACGGTTGGTAGCGCGGGAAACATCAGCGCACGGATCGACGACGGATGGCTCATTACGCCGACTGACGCGTGCCTCGGGCGGCTAGATCCTGCGCAGATTGCGAAAGTCGACGCGCAGGGGAATCACGTGTCGGGCGGGCGGCCATCCAAAACCTTAGCGCTGCATCGACGGATCTATGAAAACAATGCGGAAGCGCACGGTGTCGTGCATACGCATTCGACTCATCTCGTGGCATTGACGCTTGCCGGAGTATGGACGAAAAACGATGTGTTGCCGCCGATCACACCATACTACCTAATGAAAGTCGGCCACGTGCCGCTGATTTCCTACCGGCGTCCGGGTGATGCCACGGTCGCCGAGGAAGTAGCGGCGCTCGCGTCCAAAGTACGCGCCGTCTTGCTGGAGCGGCTCGGCCCGGTGGTCTGGGAAAAATCGGTGTCGCAGGCGTCATATGCGCTGGAGGAACTAGAAGAAACGGCGCAGCTCTATCTCGCGGCAATGCCACGCCCCGAGCCCCTGCCGGATGAAGCCATTGAGGAACTTCGCACAACTTTCGGCGCTCGTTGGTAAAAGCGCCGGGAGCACAGTACGCCGCTGTCCTTGGCACTGAACATCCGCTCGCGATCCCCTAACCTGTCCCTCCTGATCAGTCATACGAGTAGCTTGGAGAGAATGCGTGCGTCGTGCAAAACGCGGACGTTTGCACCATCGTTGCTTTACATGAAGGTGAAGTCTCATATCGAATTCTGGGCTTTCGATCGCTTTGTGGTGTCACGTCAACTTTCCCCGGAATTAGATCCGGCATCAAATTGATGAAACTCATTACCTTCGAACATTGCGGCGCCCGTCGAATCGGCGCTTTGAAAGACGAACAAGTTGTCGACGTAACCGACGTGGTCGGTACGGCAGACATGAACGTTCTGATCGAGCGACACGAAACGTTACGAGACACTCTGGTGAACACCGTGGAGCGAGGCGTAACTGTAGCGACGCTCGCGGAGACAACGCTTCTCGCACCACTGCCTGCGCCAAAGCGGAACATCTTCTGCGTCGGCAAAAACTATCACGAGCACGCACGGGAGTTCGCCAACAGCGGCTTTGACTCAAGCGCCGCGCAAGGTGATGTACCGCCAGCGCCGATTATCTTCTCAAAGCCGCCGAGTTCGGTGATTGGCCCTGGCGCGTCCATCGACTCATCCCTCGACCCGATGAACTCGGTTGATTACGAGGGGGAGTTGGCTGTCATTATTGGCAAGGCCGGGCGTTGTCGCGAATTCGACGACCCTTGGTCCTTCGTTTTCGGCTACACGCTGGTCAATGACGTCACTTCACGCGGTCTGCAGAAGCAGCATAGTCAATGGCTTCTTGGAAAAGGTATCGATACTTTCTGCCCGATGGGGCCAGTCATTCTGACCGCCGAAGCTGTCGGCGATGTTCGCGCCTTCGAGATCCGCTGTGAGGTGAACGGTGAGGTTCGTCAAAAAGCTAGTCTTTCTGCGCTGATCTTCGATATCCCAGCGCTAGTGAGAACAATCGGCCGCTCAATTTCTTTTGTCCCGGGCGATGTCATCGCAACGGGCACGCCAGCCGGAGTAGGGCTCGGTTTCACTCCGCCGAAATATCTGAACCCGGGCGATCACGTAAGCGTGTCGATTGACGAGATCGGCATGCTCGAGAATCCGGTCGTATAGACGGGAACCTTCAGCTCTCGACGCCGGGCGTAGAATCCTTTAAGGGTGATGCTCACTCGGGCCTGAGTGCGCTGCTTGCCTGCGGAGGCTCCAGACCGTCACGCCGCTCCTGGGTATGCCTTTCAGCGCGAAACAAGGGCGCTAAGAAGAGTACCGACGAGCATCTCAGTTCTATACCAAGGCTTCTTTTCGTCTAGCCGATTCCGTCAGCTGCGTCGCGATGGGCCGCTACGATCTTCTGACCGCGAGAGTCGGTTTTAAGGTCGCGCCCGCTTTCATTGCGGCCGGAGCCGACTATCGCTGCGGTCCGGCGTTTCATGAGAAGGCTGCTTATAGCAGCACTTCACGCGATTTGAAGGCGTGCGGCAAGGACGCGCTGGACGAGGTCGGTACCGCACTCGTGAACGTGTAGGATCCCGTCTTCATTTGCAACGTGGACGCGCAAATGCTCGCGCGAACCGGTATGGCGAGGTGGCGGAGTGCGTGCTGGATGCGGCAGGAGCGCGTTGCTGGCCGGGCTGCAGTACGAGTGCGATGACGCGGGCGTCTAAATCGACGAAGCCCATAGGGCGTTTCTACCCGGACCTGTGCGTGCTGCAGCCGCACGGGGCCGGAAGGCACAGCGCGTCTTGGAATAACCGAATCGCGACGCGAGAAGCTGCGGCTCGGAGCACGACTCAGAAATAACTCCGCCCGTATCACCCTTCCTCGGCGGATGACATCGCGCCGCTCCGGCGCGGGATCGCAAGGCGGCTGCACATCGAGCAGTCTCGCGGCCGGACGTAGCCGTCTTGCTGAAGGAAGTCCCGATCCCCTAGGGCAGGCAGCATCGCAATCGGTCCTGCAAGCCGCAAAATTTCCTTTCGTTTCGTTTTGCCATGCTCCTTGGTGCGGCTAGGACCGCACATACCCCATAACTCCCGTCGGGCGCGGTCTCGACATCAGCGAACCAAGGACAACCACTTATTTTTTTCCGCTTGCTTGTCAGACAGAATACGATCATTCTACATGCAATCAGATAGCCATTCACCTTCAGGAGCTTGTCGAGATGCGCCGTCGTTCCTTTCTGGCAGCCACGGGTGCTGCCACCGCCGGTTTTTGGTTTGGCCAAACAGGGCATGCTGCTGTCGACACGACGACCAAGCCCATGAGCGGCGGGACTCTGCGCGTCGCATTTACATCGGACACGAAGACGCTCGATCCGACCTTCTCGGTCAACTTTTCTGAGCGTCAGCCGCTCTATCTCATTTACAACACGCTAACATCGATTAATGCGGATGCTTCCATCGGTCCAGAATTGGCTGAACGGTGGGATGTGCTGGAGAACGGCAAACGGATCGTGTTGCATCTGAGAAAGGGCGTAACTTTCCACGACGGCACACCGTTTGATGCGGCAGCAGTCAAATTCAACCTGGACCAGCGGCTGGACCCGGCGATCGGGTCGCCTTTGCGCCCTCAGCTGGCGCTGATCCTAGATAATGTCCAGGTCAATGATCCGCAAACGGTCACGCTTCAGCTAAAGTCGCCAAGTCCAGCGCTGCTCGGCATGCTTGCCCAGCGGGAGGGTTTCATTGCGTCGCCGACGGCGGTAAAGAAGTTCGGCAAGGACTTCGCGACCCATCCAGTCGGAACCGGTCCGTTTATCTTCAAAGAGTGGATACCCGGAAATTCGCTGACAGTCGATAAAAACCCGCAGTATTGGGAGGCGGGCAAGCCTTATCTCGATCGGGTGGTGTTCAGCGACACCTCGAACCCTATCGTCGCCATGCAACGGTTGCGCACCGGCGAGGTCGACTACATCTCCGCGCTGTCGCCGATCGACATTCGGCCGATTGAGAAGCAGCCGGGCATTGTCCTCGATCCTGGCCCCGCGAGCCGATGGTACGCATTGCAGTGGCAAATCGACCGTCCGCCATTCAACAACCCCCTAGTTCGTCAGGCGGTGGCGCATGCAGTCGACCGCAAGCGTATGGTCGATATTCTGATGAGCGGGAAGGTCCCGATTTCCGACTCGATCGCTCCCCCGGGTGCATGGTGGTACGACCCCTCCGTAAAGTCCTACCCATTTGATCCGGCCAAAGCCAAAGCCCTGCTTGCCCAAGCAGGCGTCAGTAATCTGTCGGTTACCCTTTCGACACCACAGATTATGTTGATGCAGCAGATCAACCAACTGGTGCAGGAACAGTTGAAGGCGGTGGGAATTGCAGTGCGGCTTGATCCAATTGCACAAAGCGATTGGTATCCGCGGCTGTCCCAAGGTCTCATCAACTTCAGCCCTATTCGGTGGGCACAGCGCCCGGATCCGGATGGGCTTTTACCTCTTCTGTTTGGCAGCACGGGTGCGCAGAATACAACCAAGTATCGCAATCCTGAGGTCGACAATCTGTTGGACCAAGCGAGAAACACATCTGACACGGCGCAGCGAAAAAAGCTTTATGGACAGATTGAAACGATCGTCACTCGCGACCTGCCATACGTGCCTCTGTTTTTCTCCATCGAATATGCCGCGATGCGTAATAACGTCCATAACCACGTTTGGCTCCCTGATGAAATTCCGCGCTTCCGTAACATGTGGAAGTCGCAGGGCTGATGTACTGATCTCCTGGTTGTGCAACGGCGCACGACATAAGCTGCCGTTGCTGTAATAGCAAGAGGCGGAAACCCGGTGTTGTAAGCCGGTGCGCATTCCGTCCTCCGGCGTGCACATATCCCTTATGAGGTCCTCCGCTGCGGGGAGGCGTCGGCGCGCCTGCGAGCCAAGTAGTTGTACTAACAATGTGCCAAAGGCCGTGACTACATCAACGGTCCGAGGCTCTTCCTAACTGGTGAGGAGAAGATGAAAAAAATTGCTTTGTCAGTCCTATTGGTAGCGGGAACTTCGGGTGTCGCGGTGGCGCAGAGCAGTGTAACGCTGTACGGCATCGTCGATGAGGGGCTGTTGTTTAACAATAACGCCCGAACCGGTCAGCAATATGCACTTGTCAGCGGCAGTATGTCCGGCAGCCGATGGGGCCTGCGCGGGGCGGAAGACCTCGGAAGTGGGGTGGCCGCTATCTTCACGATTGAGGGCGGGTTTAATGCGTCGACAGGCGCGCTGGGGCAGAACGGCGACATCTTTGGTCGTCAAGCCTTCGTCGGTCTCTCAGCACCCAACTGGGGGACCGTAACGCTTGGACGTCACTATCCAACTGGTTACGACTATGTCGGTAGCATGACGGCGGCAGGGCAGTGGGCGCTGGGCGGTGCCGGGTTTGGGGCCCACCCGGCCGATCTCGACAACCTGGATGGCACCTATCGCGTGAACAACTCGGTCAAGTACAAATCGGCGAACTTCGGCGGCTTCTCGTTTGGTGGTACCTATTCATTCGGCGGTGTCGCAGGCGATTTCTCCCGCAATCAGATCTACTCGGTGGCAGCCGGCTACAACATGGGGCCGTTCTCGATCGCTGCGGAATACACGAAGGTCAACAATCCAAACTTCTCATTGTGGGGAAACAAAGCGAATGACAGTGCCACAGGCTCGAACATGTCGGGTCCGGTAATTTCGGGGCTTTCGACAGCAGGTTCACAGGACGTCGCAGCAGTTGGAGCGACATACAAGTTGGGCGACGGCTCCATCGGTGTCGTGTACAGCCACACCTCTTTCGACGACCTAGGGAGCACTGCAGTGGCCGGCGCCTCAAACGCTCTTCGCGGCACTGAGGTATTCAATGTTGTCGAAGCAAACGGAAGGTACTTGCTTACCCCCGCGCTGCAAGTTGGCATTTCGTATGCGTACACAGCCGCTGGAAGCCTCCGAGGTTTATCAGGCGCGCGGTATCACCAAGTCAACTTGGGCTTCGACTACAACGTTTCGAAGCGGACCGACTTTTATCTGGTGGGAATCTATCAGCAAGCGTCTGGACATGATTCGACGGGTGCGCCTGCTGTGGCGCAGATTGCCTTTGCCACTCAGTCTTCCACGAATCGGCAGGTGGTCGCCGTTGGCGGAATCCGACACCGGTTCTAAGTCCAAGCAACGCCTCTGAGGGTGATAAGGCGCCCCTTTGCGGGGGCGCATATCGATCCCGCCACGACGTGCCCGTCCACCCATCAGATCCATTTTCCGTTTGTCGGGAAATTTGGCTTCAACATCGGACTATCTGTTGGTATACTAACCGACAACAATTACGGTCGAGCAACGAGAAGGTATGGTCATGCCATTGGAACTGCCACCTTTCCTTAGGGAAGTCGCAATCGAAGTTTCCGGCGTCGAAGCGCCAGAGAGAATCGCGAGCTTTATGCGGCCTGCGCAATCGATAATGAACGGCCCATCTATGGGTGCTATGAAAGCGTCGCGAGTCAGCTTCGCGTACGCGCTGGCGCGCCGCATGATCGATGAACGTTGGCAAATCGTGCTCGAGTCTTGTGAGGCCGACACAAGCGGGCAGGGCCGCCTGGTGTACCGTATTCGCGCACGGGACGTTGAATTCACCTACATTGCGCGGGCATATGAGTGGGACGGTAAGGAGAAGGTGGGGCGCCGTTCGGACGGTGCGAACCGCGACATGTTCGGCGCGCTGTTCCTAGGCAAGCCGGACGCTGCGCGTATCGAGAAAGAATTCGCGACCTTCGATTTGAAGAATGTGGAAGCGATGCGGACCGATGCGATGGTGCTGGGGTGGACACCGGCTAATCGCAGCGCGCGCATCTTTGACCACGTTGTCGAAGCGCTTGCGCAAGGCCATCAACCTGAGGCCGGACTAATTGGGAGCGCCTCGGCTTACCTGCTTCGAAATGGCGGCTTCCAAGCCAGCGGCCGCAACGGTTCGGTGTCGTACCTTGGGATTCCCGCAGGGCATCCCTTGTGTCATCCGTTCTTCGCGGACCTCTTCGGGTTGTACATGGTGCGCCAGGTGTCCATCGATCTCGTAAATGCGATCGCACGCGCGCACAATCCTAACGCAGCGCAGCTTTCCGACGACATCGCTCGCTACCTCGCGGTCGGCAACTCCTCCGGACAGGGCATGTGTGTTGCCTTGCAGCGCTGGCCGCATTGGGTGTCGACGTGGCTTGTTGTGCGTGAAGCCGCGCTTGCTTACGCGAAATCGATGCACACCGATGGCAGCAGCACCCTCCGTCTGCGCGATCTGCTCTCCCGCCTTGCCGCATACTGCGACACCGTTCGCACTCAGTCCGAGGACTACGTAGTGCCGAACCGCGTCATCGCAGCGAACCTGCGCACGATCCTCGGTTGGCTCGAAACTCGCGGATTTTCGTTGTGGGATGACCTTTCGCGCGCGGCATCATCGTTTGACGCGGAAACCCAAGAGTACTTAAATTCCGCACTTATCGATCTCTATCCGGACGTGGCGGACCGCTTCGCTGATTACCTGCCGATTGGTGCGGCACGTGAGCGCGATGTCGTTCCCGAGATGACTGTCGCCGAGTTGCAGCGCCTGCTACGCAAGAATTACGCGTGGGCGCTTCGCTACGACATGCTGCTGTCAAAGACCCGTCAGCACTTTTGGTACCACTCTACGGATAACGGTGAGCAACGTCGCGGTGAACGCATCCTTGATCCGCATGAAGAGTTCGAATCCTTCGTTGATCATATTGGCTTAATCCAGCGTCTTGCCTGTGTTGCCATGAGCTACGACGATGACACGCTTGTCGGCGAGCTGATGTTCGCGAACCCGGATTTGGAGATGGCTGTCTCCCGTGTTCAATATCTTGATGGCTTGCCGTACGCCGAGATTAGGGACAATCTCATCCACCGGGATTTCATTCCAGCGCAATTGATCCGCTTTTTCCTTGCATCGCTCGGCATTGAGTGCTCGACGCCGCTGTCGATCCGCTATGTGCGCGGGGTGTTCTTTCAAGGCATGCCGCTTCCGGCCGAAATCGCTGCAGGGACTAACCGCGACTGGCGATACCCCATTGAACCCGCGATTCAGACGGAGACACTTTCATGAGCCAGCAGACGACCATTTCGACCGCAATGTCGGAGATAGTTCGCGTCGCGTGGTGGAGCTTGCGCGCGCTGGGTTGCCCCGTCGGAGCGGTCGAGGCAATGGCGCGTGTGCTTGCATACTCAGAGGCGCTCGACGGGCAGACGTTGTCGGCGCTGCGCCGCAATGAAGCGAGCTTGCTCGCGGCGTTCCGGGGAGAGCAGCCACGCTTTCTCGTGAGGGGCGAGGGGAGGGGCGTAGTCGACGCATCGGGGCGCTCGCTGTTGGACGTCGGCCCGCGCGCGATCGACCTAATCACGGGACTTGCGAAACGAGAAGGCGGCCCAGTACGGCTGACGGTACAGCATCTGGCGGACACCATCGGACTCCGTGGCACTGCGACGGTCGCAGCGAAACGGGGAGTTGGCCTTCTGGTCATTTGCGGCAGACTTGATCCTACCTGGCAGTTCTACGCGGCAACGCGTGACGGAGAGGTTATTTCGATCGAGGGCAGCCTCGCAGGCCCATCGGTAGATGTATTGCTGAACTCAATACACGAGATCGCTGGCCCGCAGTTTGTTACGAAAACTTGTTCCCTCGAGTTAGACGATAACTACGATCGCGCTTGTCCAGATGCGCACATAGTCGAATTGTTCGCGTTTCCGTTTGTGCCGATAGACGAATTCCCCATTCGAGCGTCGCGCCGGACCGGGGTCACCTGTAAGCACGTAAGCCGGGCTCTACAACACGCTTATTCGCATGGGGTCGACGTCCTGGCGGAAGACCTCCGGTTCCTGTACGAGCTCGAAACGCGTACGTGGGCGCCCTCGTCGGAGCGCTCGCGGATGCAAGCGGGCTTCCAAATGCCGGCTCCAACCGCGTGAGCCCTCGATAACCGCAAGCAAGTAGCCGGAGAGAACAATGGATATACAACGCTTCGAGGTGGGCGAGCGCCGTCGCCGCGATGTACTTGGTGATGCATATGTCGATCGGTCGCTCAAAGATGCTGACGAGTTCAACCGACCGTTCCAAGAACTTGTTACAGAGTATTGCTGGGGAGCCTGCTGGGGCGATTCAACGCTTGCGGCACGGGAACGCAGTCTGTTGAACCTCGGCATGATCGCCGCGCTCGGCAAGATGCATGAATTCGAGCTGCATGTGCGTGGCGCAATCAAGAATGGTATTAGCAACGACGAACTGCGCGCAGCGCTTATTCAAATCGCGGTGTATTGCGGAATTCCTGTTGGCGTGGACTGTTTTCGCGTGACGCGTAAGGTGCTCGCCGAACTCACCGCCGCTTCCCAACCCACTTCTCCTTCCGAGGAATGACAATGCCGTTTTCGATTCGCAAAATCGTGGTCTACAAGGAAACCACTCTGATTGAAGGCGCCAAGGCGCTCCCGACGCCTGTAACGGTGGTCGGCGTCGCTGCGGTAATCCGCAACCCATGGTTCGGTCGAGGTTTCATCGAGGACCTGTCGCCGGAACAACGTGATGGTTGCAGTATTCTTGGCGAGACAATGGTCGGGCGTATGCTCGACGAAATCGGTGGTAAGCAGGCTGTAGAAGCGTACGGAAAATCTGCGGTTGTGGGTAGCGCCGGTGAGGTGGAGCACGCGTCCGCGGTAATTCACAATTTGCGCTTCGGCAATCACTATCGCCATGCTGTCGAGGCTGAGAGCTTTCTGTCGTTCACCAACAAGCGCGGCGGGCTGAACACGTCGTTGCAGATTCCTATCAAGCACATTCATGATGGAGCTGCGCGTTCACATTTCATCACGCTCGAGTTCGCGATTCCGGATGCACCGAATCCAGACGAAATCGTAGTGGTGCTTGGCGCATCGACTGGCGGACGACCGCACGCACGCATTGGTGATCGCCACCAGGATATGAAGGAAATTGAGCGCGAGAATGCGGCGCAGTGACGTAAAAAAGGGACAGATACGCATTTGTTCGTTTCTGTCCCGTCGCTTGTCTATCTCGGCCCTTCGTGCGGACGGTCTGCCGTCGCCGAAGGCTGCACTGCGGTTAGCGAGCCCCTTGCGCCTCTTTCAGCAACGCGGTGGCGGACTGCGCCGATCTCTCGATGAGTGCCCGCACCGCCAGCGCGGCGGCCTGACCATCGCGCTTCTTCAGCGCCGTAAAGATTTTGCCCATCAGTTCGACCGTGCGATGGCGTCGGTCTACCGGGGCCCGACGTGTAGTCGTTGCCCGAAGAAGACTGATGCGAGCGCCAAGCAGTTGCATGACGTATTCGGCCGTCTCGTTGCGTGCGCCTTTGTAGATGATCGCGTAGAAGCGGTTCGATTCCGCCAGGAACGCTTCGTCGTTCTCTACAGGCGTCTTTTTTAGGCTCATGAAGGTCTTTTCGAGCTCGGCAAGATCGTCGCTCGTTGCACGTTCTGCGAAATGTAACGCGGCTTCGGAGTCGAGCGCGGCCCGCACCTCATAAATCTCGGCAGCGATTTCGGGCGTGAGCGTCGCCACGACCACGCCTTTCGTATCGAGGCTTTCGACAAGCCGCTCCGATTCGAGGTTGCGCAATGCCTCACGAATACTGCTTCGGCTCACACCGGTCTGTTCGCACAACTCTCGCTCGATCAGTTTCTGACCCGGCGCCAGTCTGCCCGCAATGATGGCCTCCCGCAACACGGTCAGCGTTTTCATGCGGATCGTGTCATTCTTTGCGACGTTCAAGCCGAGTTCCTGGGCGACCGTTGCGTCTTCTGTCATCGTTACACCTTGTGTCTATGTGTGGGCCGCAACTCGCGGCCCTTGCTGGGTTTTAATTCGGCTGAAGAAATTCGAGCAGCAGCCCTGCAATCAAATCTGGGGCTTCGAGCAGCACGCTGTGCCGCAACTCCGGCAGGATGCGAAGCTGCGATCCGGCAATTTTCTCATGTAAGAGACGTGACATCCGTGGCGACGATCCGGGATCGTTTTCGCCGGTCATGACGAGCGTCGGCACGTTGATTTTTTCAAACTCTATTCCGCGATCAGCTTCGGCGAAAACACGGTACGCTGCCGCGTAAGATCTATGGTCGTTTTTTACCAGTTGGTCCAGGCGCTCCGCAACGCGTTGCGGATTGGCCTCTTTGAACGCAGGCGTGAACCAGCGGTCTTCCGCAGCCGAGACGACCGCCGCGATTCCCTCTCGGTCGATCTGGTCGGCGCGTTTTAGCACGCGAGCCCGCTCATCGTCGGTCCGCTCGGCGACCGAGCTTATCAGCACCAGCCGGTCGAGGCGCGACGAGTTTTCAACCGCATACTTTTGCGCAATCAGACCACCCAGAGAAAAGCCGACCAGGTGAGTTTTGTCCGCGCCGACGACATTGAGCAGGGCGTCAAGATCGGTCACGAAATCGTCGAGCGAGCAACGCTCCATCCGGCCCGATTCCCCATGTCCGCGCAGATCCGCGCGAACCACCGTGAAGTGTGCCTCGAGCTGGCGAGCGATAGCGTCCCAGCTGGCATGGTCCGCACCGATGCCGTGAACAAGCGTGATGAACGGACCGCGTCCTCGCACCGTGTAGCTCAGCGACAGGCCGTCTCTCGCATGAAATTTTTCCACTTGCGCCACCCTTGGTTATCTGTTGGTATACGAGATACTAGCTGACAAAAATCATTTCGACTAGACTTGGTTTCAGATCGAATGGAACAGGAGGTGGACTAATGGAGTACCTCAGACTCGGCCGCTCAAGCCTTCGAATTTCGCGCATCGGATTGGGCGCAATGGGCATGGGCAGTTCCACATGGCGCAGATGGGTGTTGGAGGAAGACGCAGCGCGGCCGATCCTCCGGGCTGCAGTCGAGGCGGGCATCAATTTCATCGATACGTGCGACTTCTACTCGAGCGGCGCGAGCGAGGCATTACTTGGCGACGCCCTATGGGACTACGCCTCGCGAGACGAGATTGTGCTCGCCACGAAACTTGGCAATCCAATGGGCAAACATCCAAATGCCCGTGGCTATTCGCGCAAGCATGTGCTGGCCGCAGTCGATGCATCCTTGAAGCGACTGAAGACCGATTACATCGATCTGCTTCAGACGCACATCTGGCATCCGGATACGGACTTGGAGGAGTTGGTAGTTGCCTTCGATGATCTCGTGAAGAGCGGCAAGGTCCGCTACGTCGGTGCGACGACGATGCCTGCGTGGGCCTTCGTGCAGTGCGTGAACCTGGCACGCCAGTTGGGACGCGCTTCTTTCGCTTCAATGCAGTGCGAATACAACGTCTGCCACCGGGAGGCCGAACGAGAACTGATCCCGTTCTGTATCGAGTACGGTATCGCGCTCGTGCCTTTCAGTCCGCTTGCACGCGGTTTCCTTTCCGCCGATCGGCGTGATGAGTCTAATAGCACCGCCCGGCATGAGTCCGATGACTACACTGTTAAGCACTATCACCGTCCCGGCGACTTCGCGGCGCTCGAGTGCGTTGCCCAGATCGCCGGGAAACATGGCGTCGAACGCAGCCAGGTCGCGCTTGCTTGGGCGCTGCATCAACCGGGCATTACTTCTCCAATCTTTGGCGCGACCGAGGTTGCGCATGTAACGAGTGCCGTCGCTGCGCTTGATCTAAGGCTTGATGAATCCGACTTGCAAGCACTAGCCGCTACTTACGAGACGCGTCCACTGGGCGCGAGAAGCCACTGACGCCGCTGCTCGCGTCCTTCCTATCTACTTCCTTCACATTCTCCAGGCGCACCAATGACTCAGCAAACCGAAACCTTCGCGATGTATATCGACGGCGAATTCGTGCAGGCGGATCATGGCCGTACCTTCGAAAGCATCAATCCTTGGACCGGTCAGGCATGGGCGACTATCCCCGATGCCAGTGCCGCCGACGTCGATCGTGCCGTGCAGGCGGCACACCGAGCGTTCGTGAGCGGACCTTGGCCAAAGATGTTGCCAAGCGAACGGGCTTTGCTTTTGCAGAAGCTGGCAGACAAGCTCGTTGAGCACAAAGAGCGGCTTGGATACGTTGAGACACAAGATACGGGCAAGTTGCTCAAGGAGACGACGTGGCAGGCAGCGCATACCGCCCGTGCTTACACTTACTACGCGGGACTCGCCGACAAGCTACAGGGCGACATTCCGCCGTCAGGCGCGAACATGCTCAACCTCGTGCTCCACGAGCCGGTCGGCGTGGTCGCAGCAATCATTCCATGGAATTCGCAGCTTCAGCTGTCGGCATACAAGATCGCACCAGCACTTGCAACCGGAAACACTATTGTCGTCAAGGCCTCCGAGGACGCGTCCACGCCGCTGCTGACGCTCGCGAAGCTGGCGCACGAAGTCGGTTTTCCTGCAGGTGTAATCAACTTCGTGTCCGGTCGTGCCAACCCTTGCGCAGTTACCCTCACGAGTCATCCGTTGGTACGCCGTATTGCGTTCACGGGCGGTGTTGAAACAGCCCGTAAGCTGATTCCGAATTCGTCGAACAACATTGCAAAGTTGTCGCTCGAACTTGGCGGGAAGTCTCCGGTCATCGTTTTCGATGACGCTGATCTGGACAGCTGCGTGAATGGCATCGTCGCGGGCATTTTTGGCGCAAGCGGGCAGAGCTGCGCCGCGGGCTCGCGTTTGATCGCTCATGAGTCGATTCACGACGAGCTCGTAGAGCGTCTGGTCGAGCGCGTCAAGTCCATTGCCATCGGTGATCCGATGAGCGCCTCGACTAACATGGGGCCGCTTGCTACGGAAAGGCAGTGTGACCGAATCGAGACGCTGCTTGCCCAATCAGTGGAGAAGGGCGCGCGGGTGGTCGTCGGCGGTAAACGCGTCGAGGGGCTGCCGCACAATCAATGTTTCGAGCCCACTATTGTTGTATGCGATGGTAGCGACTATCCCGTCGTGCGTCAGGAACTGTTCGGTCCGGTGCTCTCTGTTCTGAAGTTCCGCACCGACGACGAAGCCGTCGCAATCGCCAACGATAGCGACTACGCCTTCGCAGGAGGCATTTTCAGCCGCGACTTCCCTCGTGCGATGCGTACCGCACGCGCCGTGCAGGCCGGTCGCCTTTGGATTAACACGTATCGCGTCACGGGCGTGAACGTGCCTTTCGGCGGGTTCAAGCAAAGCGGCTACGGCCGCGAAGCAGGCATCGACGCCTTGAAGGACTACACCGAAACGAAGGCAGTGATGATTGAGGTCGGCGGCGAGGCTGTAGCCGATCCGTTCGTGATGCGCTAAACGTTACCCTGCGCGGCGCTTCGTAAAACGAGGCGCCCGCGCCCGATCCAAGGATAGGCAAATATGTTGACAGTGATAGGCCGGCGGCTCGTATGGGCCGCTCCCAATCTGATCTTTGTCACCGTGCTGCTGTTTTTCAGTGTCGCGGTATTTTTCGGTAATCCAGCCGCGCTGATGCTCGGGCAAGATGCAACCCCGCAAGCGATAGCAGAACTCAGTCATCAGATGGGCTTCGACCGGCCCGTCGTAGTGCAGTATCTCAGTTGGGTGGGGCACGCATTGACTGGCGATCTCGGTCGGTCGTACACGACGCATCAGACTGTCGCCGAGATGATGCTGCGCTCGCTTCCCGTCACTATCGAACTTGCCGTGCTGGCGATCCTACTCGCGACAATCGTTTCGGTCGGGCTGAGTAGTCTGACGTGGGGGCAACGGGCTATCGCGCCGCTTGTCACCGTGTTGTCAATCATCGGCATGACGGTGCCAAACTTCATGCTCGGCATGGTTGCTATCTTCATTTTCTCGGTGAAGCTCGGCTGGCTACCGTCGGTCGGATGGGTGCCGTGGGATCGCGGTCTCTTTGTTCATCTTGAGCATCTGATCCTACCGACAGTCACGCTCGCGGCGTATTACTTTGGAGCCTTCACGCTTGTGTACCGAGCCGAATATCAAGCGGTTCGCGACAGGCTGTTCGTGCGCGTCGCTCGTGCCAAAGGTCTGTCGGCGCATCGGGTCTCGTTCCGGCACGTCCTGCCGAACTCCATTCTTCCCGTGATCACCTACATCGGTATCAGTCTCGGTCAGTTGATGGGCGGCGCGGTCGTCACCGAGACACTGTTTTCTATGCCGGGCATCGGGAAGCTGTTTGTCACGTCGATCTTGTCGCGGGACTACCCGGTCATGCTGGCGGTGGGCATGTTCATCATCGTGGCGGTCATCGTTATGAACCTGCTCGCCGATGTGGTCTATACGCTGATCAACCCACAGATTCGCTTGAACTAGGAGCTTCACGTGCGTGAAATTCTTTTGCGTCCCAAGGTACAGATTGGTGTGTTCATCCTACTTGTGATGATTGCGGTCTCAGTGTGCGCACCGCTCATTGCGCCGCATGATCCGATAGCGAGCAGTGTCATGTTTCTGTCTCCGCCTGGAGGTGAAAATCTGCTTGGTACAGATGAACTCGGACGTGACATCCTCTCGCGACTCATCTATGGCGGTCAGTCGTCGCTGATCGTGGGGATCGGCGCGGCCGTCATGGCTGCGATTATCGGTATTCCGGTCGGGCTGATTGCTGGATACCTCGGTGGACGAGTTGACCTTCTCGCAACGCAGATCATCGATGTCTTCATCGCACTGCCAGGCCTGATTCTCGCGCTCATCATCACCGCCATGATTGGCCCCACGCTCTTGAATCTGGTGTTGGTCCTGGGCTTCGTCAGTTGGCCTCGCATCGCGCGTCTTGTGCGAGGTCAGACGCTTGCGCTGCGCGAGTCGGTGTTTGTCGAGGCGTCGAAGGCTGTCGGGGCGCGCGCCGACTGGATCATGCTCAAGCATATATGGCCGAACACAGCGCGTATTGTCGCCGCGCAATTTGCGCTTACGGTCGCCTATTCGATCTTTACCTCTGCGAGTCTTTCTTTTCTCGGCTTGGGCATGCCACCGCCGACGCCTGACTGGGGCGCCATGGTCCGCGCTGGCTTCGATTACCTCGCGATGAATCCGGGCATGAGCCTCGCGCCCGGCGCCGCGGTCGCAGCTACTGTATTTGGCTTCTATCTGATCGGGACCAGCATCAAATGACGGCCACATTCGAAAATTCGCGCGTTCTCACAGTCGAACACCTTTCGGTGGCGTTCCGCACTGGCAAACGCACCGCGGCACCGGTCCCCGTCGTGCGAGACGTTTCGTTCTCGGTTGGCAAAGGCGAAATCGTCGCAATCGTCGGCGAGTCCGGCTGCGGCAAATCCACCACGGGTCTTGCGCTGCTTGGGTTGAACCCGGATGGCAACGCATTGGTGGAAGGCTCTATCTCGCTCGCAACGAAAGCCGGCAAAAGCGTCGACGTCGTGAAGCTGCATGAACGGGATCTGCAGCGAGTTCGCGGTAACGATGCGGCGATGATCTTCCAAGAGCCAATGTCGTCACTCAACCCGCTCTATACCATCGGCGCACAAATCGAGGAGGCGCTAGCCGTTCACCGAAAAATGTCATCGAAGGAGCGGACCGACGAGGCGTTGCGGCTTGTGTCGATGCTCGGCATTCCCAGCCCTGCGAAGTGCCTGAAGAGCTATCCGCATCAGCTGTCAGGGGGGATGCGACAACGGGTGATGATTGCGATTGCGCTTTCGTGCCATCCAGCGCTCTTGATTGCAGATGAACCGACCACCGCCCTTGACGTCACCGTTCAGGCGCAGATTGTCGAGCGGATGAAGAAGCTTCAGGAAGAGACTCAGATGGCGATTCTCTTCGTGACTCACGATTTGTCCCTGGTCGCGGAAATCGCCGACCGAGCGCTGGTGATGTACGCAGGCCAAATCGTCGAAGCAGGGCCGATTGCGGAGCTGTTTAACCGACCGCTGATGCCGTACACGCAGGCGCTGATGCGTTCCCGCCCGCGGCTGGGCGATTCGCGCCATCGGATCAAGCCGATACCGGGCGGCGCGCCGAATCCGGCTGCGTTACCGACTGGCTGCGCCTTCCACAAGCGCTGCGAGCACGCCGTCAAGGGCCGGTGTGACCGGCAAGTGCCCACGCTCGAGACCACCGACGACGGACTGCATCAAGTCCGCTGCCTGCGCTGGCGCGAACTGCAGGAAACGACGCAGTGCTCGCCCGTCTTGCAAGGACAAACCACATGACGCTCACCATTGATGTAGCCGCATCCTCTTCCACTGCCGCCGTAACCGATGCGGGCACGGCGGCTCCCCCTCTCATCAGCGTCAGCCACTTGAGCAAGCTGTACGAGATCCGGCGCGGCCTGTTCTCGAAGCTGGTTGGTCACGTGCACGCGGTAAGCGATGTATCTTTCGACATATCTCCCGGAGAGACGTTAGGGCTCGCTGGCGAGTCGGGTTCGGGTAAGACTACCATCGGCCGGTCGATCTTGCGCCTTATTGAACCGACGGACGGCTCGATCCGCTTCGATGGTAAGGATGTGATGGAGCTGAATGCCGCCGGCTTGCGTGACTACCGACGCAGCGCACAGATCATCTTTCAGGATCCGTTCGCGTCCATCAATCCGCGCATGAAGATCAGCGAAGTCATTGCGGAGCCGCTGCGAGTACAGAAGCTGTGCCAATCTGAAGCGGAAATTGACCGGCGGGTAAGCGAACTGCTTGAGCTGGTCTCGTTATCGGATGACTACAAGGATCGTAGTCCGACGGCGCTCTCGGGTGGTCAGCGCCAGCGCATCGTCATTGCGCGTGCCCTTGCAGTCAATCCCAGATTTATTGTTGCTGACGAACCCATATCGGCGCTCGACGTGTCGATCCAGGCCCAGATCGTAAGTCTGCTGGATGAGCTCAAGCAACGGCTTAATCTGGCCATGTTGTTCATCTCGCATGATCTTGCGGTGATGGAATATCTGTCGGACCGGATTGCGGTCGTCTACCTCGGGCAGGTTATGGAGATCGGACCGGCGAGGGCCATAACGCAAACACCGAAGCACCCATACACCGAGGCGCTTATCTCTGCGGTGCCGGACGATCGCCCCGACATGAGGCGCAAGCGCATCGTCCTGCAAGGCGATGTCGCGGATCCAGTGTCGCCGCCAAGTGGCTGCGTATTCCGCACGCGGTGCATTTACGCCAAACCAGAATGCGCGGAGCGACGCCCAGCTCTTCGCGAGATCGCGCCAATGCACTTTAAGGCGTGTATTCGCGACGATGTGCTGTGAGCGTTGCACCCGCTGGCGCACCCTCAGCGCGCCGCACCTAATGCTGTCGAATCTCACCTACGGAGTCGAAATTGTCGCTTGATCCTCTCGCCATGCCCGCGTTGCGCGATCCTACGCTCTTTCGGGAGCAATCGCTCATTGCTGGCGAATGGACCTCATCTGATGCATCTGCCCAGATCGTCGTCACTAATCCAGCAAACGGACGCGCCATCGGCAGCGTGCCACGCGCTACGCTGGAACAGGTCCGCGCATCGATTGACGCTGCACAGCGCGCGTTGCCCGCGTGGTCAAAGAAAACCGGCAAAGAACGCGCGTCAATTTTGCGACGGTGGTACGAACTGATGCTGGAGCACCAAGAGGACCTCGCGGTCATTATGACGTGCGAGCAGGGTAAGCCTCTCGCCGAAAGTCGCGGCGAGATCGGCTACGCAGCGTCCTTCCTCGAGTGGTTTGCGGAGGAAGCAAAGCGCGTCTACGGCGATACCATTCCCGCGCCAAGCGGCGATAGACGAATCGTTGTAATCAAGCAGCCAATCGGCGTGTGTGCCGCGATTACACCTTGGAATTTCCCGGCGGCAATGCTCACCCGCAAAATCGGTCCTGCACTTGCGGCAGGCTGCACGATGGTTCTGAAGCCTGCAAGCCAGACGCCTTTCTCGGCGCTTGCGCTTTGCGTACTCGCAGAACGCGCCGGTGTACCGCGGGGCGTGCTGTCGTGCGTGACCGGCAACGCGTCAATGATCGGTGACGAGCTGTGCAGCAATCCAGTCGTCAAAAAAGTGTCGTTTACCGGATCGACTGAAATCGGGAAGCTGCTACTTCAGAAATGTGCGGGCACTGTTAAGAAGACGTCGATGGAGCTAGGGGGCAATGCGCCTTTCATTGTCTTCGACGATGCTGACCTCGATGCCGCTGTCACCGGGGCTATTGCTTCGAAGTTCCGCAATGCCGGTCAGACGTGCGTTTGCGTTAATCGCTTTTTCGTGCAGGACGGCGTGCATGACGCGTTTGTCGAAAAGTTCACGGCGGCAATTTCAGGTCTCCAAGTCGGAAATGGACTCGACGTTGAAACGAAAATCGGCCCGCTTATCGACGAAAAGGCAGTAGCCAAAGCTCGCGAACACGTCGAAGACGCAGTCTCACGTGGTGCGAAGCTCGTTGTCGGTGGCGCGACCGATCCCCGTGGCACGAGCTACTTTCAGCCGACGCTTCTCACCGGGGCAACACGCGACATGAAGGTTTTCCGCGAGGAGACGTTCGGACCCGTCGCGCCGATCTTCCGATTCTCTGCGGAGGAAGAGGTTATCGAGCTCGCGAACGACACAGAATTTGGCCTTGCGTCGTACTTTTACGGGCGCGACATCGGTCGAATCTGGCGCGTTGCTGAGGCGCTCGAATACGGCATGGTCGGAATTAACGAAGGATTGATTTCGACTGAAGTCGCGCCATTCGGCGGTGTAAAAGAAAGCGGTCTCGGACGCGAGGGCTCGAAGTACGGCATCGACGATTATCTTGAGATCAAATACCTCTGCATGGGCGGTATCGCTTGAAAACGAGACAGAACTCGAAGCGTGACGAGCGCGAACAACGCGTACGAGAGGATCTCGCGGCCGCATATCGCCTTATAGCGCATTTCGGCCTTGACGACAGCATCGATACGCACATCTCCGCGCGGGTGCCGGGAACACGCGACCAATTCCTGATTAACCCATATGGGCTGCTGTTCCAAGAGATCACCGCATCGTCGCTGGTGAAGATTGACACTGAAGGCCGCATTCTCGAACGGACGGATCACGTTGTGAATCCGGCGGGATTTGTCATCCATAGCGCAATCCATCAGGCACGGCACGATGCGGAATGCGTCGCGCATACGCATACCGTCGCAGGTGTCGCAGTTGCGTCGCTTGCATGCGGGCTACAGCCTTGTAACCAGTGGGCGCTGCAGTTTCATCGGCGCATCGCATATCACGCTTTCGAAGGCATCGCGGTCGACCTCGAGGAGCGCGCACGACTTGTCGCCGATCTCGGCACGTATCGGGCGATGATCTTGCGCAATCACGGCCTGCTGACATGTGGCAGTTCGGTCGCCGAGGCCCTCATCCTGATGCTCAATCTCGACCGCGCTTGCCGCGTGCAGCTCGCAGTGCAGGCAAGCGGGCAGGCTCCGCACCCGCTCAGCGATGACGTATGCGACTTGACCGCCTCTCAATACGAACAGTGGGAGGGCATTTCGCAGGCTGACGGCGACGATCCGTATCGACGCGAATGGGACGCTTACATGCGCCGATTAAACCCGACGACGACGTCTTATCTCGACTGAACTTCGGCCGGAACGTCGCGTTGCTGGAAGCACCAGCATACAACAAGGAATCTTAGCAATGAACAACATGGAATTTGTGCAGCGTAAGGACGCTGCGACACCGCGCGGTGTTGGAGTGATGTGTCCGTTTCACGTCGACCGCGCAGAAAACTCGGAACTTTGGGATGCCGAGGGCAACCGTTACCTCGATTTTGCCGCCGGCATCGCGGTGCTCAATACCGGCCACCGGCATCCCAAAGTCATTGAAGCCGTGCGCGAACAGCTTGAACGCTTCACACACACGTGTTATCAAGTCGCGCCCTACGCATCGTACGTCGAACTTGCAGAGGCACTGAACGCTAAGGTGCCGGGCGACTTCGCCAAAAAGACAGCGCTTTTCAGCACCGGCGCAGAAGCAGTTGAGAACGCGATAAAAATTGCCCGTGTTGCGACTGGCCGACCAGCAGTGATTGCGTTTGGCGGAAGCTTTCACGGGCGCACTATGATGGGTATGGCGCTGACCGGTAAAGTTGCGCCGTATAAGCTGGGGTTCGGCCCGTTCCCTTCGGAGGTGTATCACGCCCCGTACCCCAATCCGCTATACGGCGTGAGCACGGGCGATGCGGTCGCTGCGATTCACACGCTTTTTATGACTGACGTTGATCCTCAGCGCGTCGCGGCAATCATCTTCGAACCTGTGCAGGGCGAGGGCGGCTTTAATCCTGCACCGACCGATTTTGTGGTCGCGCTTCGCGAGATCTGTGACCAGCACGGAATCGTGCTTATTGCGGACGAGGTTCAGACGGGCTTTGCTCGCACCGGCAAGCTGTTTGCCATGGAGTACCACAGCGTCTATGCAGACATCACGACCATGGCCAAGAGCCTCGGCGGTGGGTTTCCGCTCTCGGCAGTGACTGGACGAAAGGCGATGATGGATGCCGCGTCTCCCGGTGGTTTGGGCGGCACGTACGCGGGCAACCCTCTGGCCGTGGCCGCGGCGCTCGCTGTGCTTCGCGTCGTCGAAGAAGAGAAGCTATGTGAGCGCGCGACGATGCTCGGAGACCGCCTCAAGCAGCGGCTGCAATCTCTGCGCGAAGTCGTCCCCGAATTGGTCGACGTCCGTGGGCCAGGGGCGATGATTGCGGCGGAGTTCTTCGTCCCGGGTACCCGGACGCCCGACGCTGCGTTCGTGAAGACCGTTCAATCGCTTGCACTCGAACGCGGTCTGATTGTCCTGGTATGCGGCGTCAACGCCAATGTGATTCGTTTCCTGTTTCCGCTCACTATCGGCAACGCCGAATTCGATGAGGGCTTGCAGATCCTTACTGGCGCGATGCGCGAAGCCTCGACTCAACGCGAAGCAGAGGGTCTCGAAGCGTAGATTTTTGTAGACCGGGCCGGCTGGGACGTTCGCACCGGCGGCCCGATTCAGTCAACGAACGTCCTGCGTTAGCAGCGGGCTCGAGTAAATTCCGCGATGCGATCGCAGG
The DNA here is from genome assembly GCF_031451435.1 of Caballeronia sp. LZ008. Taxonomy (NCBI): domain Bacteria; kingdom Pseudomonadati; phylum Pseudomonadota; class Betaproteobacteria; order Burkholderiales; family Burkholderiaceae; genus Caballeronia; species Caballeronia sp. LZ008. The sequence continues at coordinate 67,069 of NZ_JARUXK010000006.1, forward strand.
CCTCCATCAGACGCTGTTCGTCCACAACCAGCCCTAGTCTTACGTAACCAGCTGCGGTATGTCCAAAGAGACTCGCGTCGAGCAGTGAGACACCCTTCTCGCGAAACAGCTGCCAGGTGAAGTCGTAGGTGCTCAATCCAGTACCGCGGATGTCCATCATCATGAACATGCCCGCCTCCGGAAGCTTGCAATTGAGCCCTTTCACTGCGCTCAGCCTCTGAAACACCACATCACGGCGACGACGATACAACTCGCGCATTTGCGCAACGACAGCACGTCGGTCGCTGAGTGCAACAATACCCGCTTGCTGAATGAATCCGGGCAAACCGTACAACATACAAAGAGCTAGTCGACCGAGATGGCCAATAGCTGGTTCAGGGCCAACTACCCAGCCTAGGCGCCAACCGGTCATCGCGTGCGACTTGGAGAAGCTTCCGATGGTAAGCGTTCGACTTGCCATTCCGTGCAGCGAGGCGATGCTCACGTGCTCACGTTCGAACGTAAGGTCTGCATAGACCTCATCTGACACAACCCATAGATCGTGTTTGCGTGCGATCGTTGCAATCTCCTCGAGGTGCTCGCGCGGCATGACGACACCGGTGGGATTGCAGGGCGTTGCGAAAAAGATCGCGCGCGTACGAGGGGTGACAGCCGCTTTGAGCGCGTCGCAATCAAGGTGAAAATCTTTTGTTGAATCTACCGGAACCGGCACCAGAGTTGCTCCGGACGCCCGTATTGCTGCTTCGTACGTCAAATACATCGGTTCGGGAACTATCACTTCGTCGCCGGGCTCGCAAAGGCAAAGCGCCGAGGCGAATAACCCGTTCTGGGCGCCCGCGCAAACGAACACGTTGGCCTTGCTCACTGGAATTCCCGTATCCGCCCGATGCTCCGCAGCGATGGCATCTCGCAGGTTCTCTCTTCCGACAACGCCGCTGTAATGCGTATCGCCCTCACGTAGCGCAGCAATGGCACGTTCGACTATAGGCGACGGCGTCGACAAGTCTGGATCGCCGACACTCAGAATAATCACGTCTTCGCCGCGTCCGGCGGCCTGCTTAGCTGCGGTATGGATGTCCCAGGCTGATGTGCGCTCACCTTGCAAGCGCTCGACAAGATTCGAGTAACGCAATTCTGTCTCCCTTCGTGATGTGCTTACCTTTGGATAAAGGTGGGCACGATCTCGTTAACCCGCAATAAAAAAGAAAAAGCTTGATTGTCAGACGACATACGATCATTCTACATCCCATCTGAGCGTCCAACATCCTATGGAGGTTATGACCGATGCGTCGTCGCACATTCCTGCTTGGAGGTCCTGCCGTAGCAGTACAAATGGCTCTTGCACCTGCCGCAGGTGCGGTCGACGCAACGTCTGACAGGCCCGTTTATGGTGGCACGCTACGGGTAGCCTTGGAATCCGATCTCAAGACGCTAGACCCCGCGTTTTCGGTTAATTGGACCGAGCGCCAGCCCTTGTACCTGATTTTCAATACACTGCTGTCGATTAACAAAGACGCGTCCATTGGTCCAGAGTTGGCTGAGAAATGGGAGACACAGGACGGCGGGAAACGATTGGCGCTGTATCTCAGGAAGAACGTCTTGTTCCACGACGGCACGCCGTTCGACGCTGCAGCGGCCAAGTTCAATCTAGACCGATGCCTAGATCCGGCGACAGGGTCGCCACTACGATCCGGGCTTAGCGCTATAGTTGACTCAGTCACGGTCTTGGAACCCTACGCGCTCGAATTGCGTTTAAAGACACCGAGTCCGGCATTGCTCGGCATGTTGGCGCAGCGGGAGGGCTTCATGGCGTCGCCGACGGCGGTACGTAAGTACGGCAAGGACTTCGCGACGAATCCGGTTGGCACAGGCCCCTTTCTGTTCCGTCAATGGACGCCGGGGAACTCGTTATCTGTCGTTAAGAACCCCCATTACTGGGAACCGGGAAAGCCTTATCTCGATTCCATTGTCTTCAATGACGTCGCAAATGTCGTGGTCGGAGTTCAGCGGCTTCGCACCGGCGAAGCGGACTATGTCTCGGCATTGTCTCCAATCGATATTCGACAAGTTCAGAACCAACCTGAAATACGGCTGGATCGTGGACCCGCTAGCCGGTGGTACGCGCTGCAGTGGCAGGTTGATCGTGCGCCGTTCAATAACTTCGCGCTGCGACAGGCGATTGCATACGCGCTCGATCGCAAACGGATGGTCGATATTCTGATGAGTGGAAAGGTGCCGTTGGCCGAATCGATTGCACCGCCCGGAGCTTGGTGGTTTGATCCGGCGTTGCGGTCCTATCCGTACGATGCCGCGAAATCGAAGGCGCTCCTTGCTCAAGCGGGACTGTCGAATTTGCAGCTAACGCTGGCAACGCCGGACATTCTCGAAATGCAGCAGATCAACCAGCTCGTTCAGGAGCAACTTAAAGCCGTGGGCATTGCCGTGCGGCTCGATCCGGTCGCGCAAAGTGACTGGTACCCGCGCGTAATTCAAGGTGCGATCAATTTCAGTCCGATGCGATGGGCGCAAAGGCCCGATCCGGACGGGTTGATGCCGCTGCTCTTTGCCAGCACAGGAGCGCAAAACTCTACGAAATACCGCAACCCGGAGGTTGATCGACTGTTTGCTGTCGGCCGGAGCACGACCGACGAAGCTTCGCGTGCAGAGACGTACCGAAAGATCGAAGGGATCCTTACGCACGACCTTCCTTATGTGCCGCTGTTCTTCTCCGTCGAGTATGCGGCGATGCGCAATGTGGTGCACAACCATCTCTGGATACCGGACGAGATTCCGCGCTTCCGAAACGTCTGGAAATCCGCTGCCTGAACGCCACGATGCGGTCCGAAGTCATACACCCTCAACAGTTACGCGCATTGCCGCGAAGAAATCTATGACATCATCTGTTTCCGCTGACGAACTCAACGGTGCGGAAAGTCTGGTCCGCACACTCCTCGCTTGCGGAGTTGATACATGCTTTGCCAACCCAGGCACAAGCGAGATGCATTTTGTCGGCGCACTCGACAGGATTCCGGGAATGCATTGTGTGCTCGGATTACAGGAGAACGTAGTCACAGGAATGGCGGACGGGTACTACCGCATTGCGAGGAAGCCCGCCAGCACGTTGCTTCACTGTGGCCCGGGGTTTGCAAACGGCATCGCTAATCTCCACAACGCTCGGCGCGCGCGAGCTGGAATTGTAAATATCGTTGGCGACCAGGCGACCTACCATCGGCCGTTCGATGCGCCGCTCACCGCGGACACCGAGGGCTTGGCGCGTGCGGTGTCTCATTGGGTGCGTACCTGCACAGATGTCCGTGGGGTGGGGCGTGATGCCGCCGCTGCTGTCCAGGCGGCGCGCTCCTTCGCCGGGCAAGTCGCTACGCTAATTCTGCCGGCAGATCTTTCCTGGGGTATTGGTGGCAAGGTTGCTTCGCCGTTGCCCGACCTGCGGCCGCCAGCGGTCGATCCGCATGCGATAGAAACTGCGGCACGCATCCTTCGCTCGGCCCGCAGGGCTCTTATCCTGCTCGCCGACCAAGCCGTCCTTGCCCCAGCGCAGAAACTCGCCTGGCGTGTTGCCGCAGCAACCGGGGCGACCCTGCTTGCGAGCAACACAAATGCGCATTTGGCCCGCGGTCACGGTCGTCTGCCGCTTGAGCGTGTGCCTTACGATACTACGCTCGCCATCGACGCGCTTGGCCAATACGAGCACATCATTCTCGTAAATGCCACGGCTCCAGTTGCCTTCTTTGCCTATCCAGGCAAGCCGTCGGCGCAATTCGCGCCGGGTACACAGATCCACGTGCTGTCGCGCCCGGATCAAGACGCGCAGGAGGCTCTGCAGGCACTCCTAGAGGAACTGGACGCGCCTGATGCTGCGTTCCCGACAGCACGCGCACCGTCGACCGTACCCTCTGGGCCACCTACCCCTGAGGGGCTTGGGCAGATGCTGGCAGCGTTGATGCCAGAAGACGCAATCGTGTCGAACGAAAGCCTGACATTCGGCCGGGCGCTTCATGGACCGACTCACGGTGCGCCGGCGCATGACTGGCTCAATCTCAGCGGTGGCGCTATCGGAGACGGTCTTCCGGTTGCAACTGGCGCTGCAATCGCTGCAAAGCGTGCGCGGCGAGTCATCAGTCTGCAGGCCGATGGCTCAGCGATGTATTCGCTACAGGCGCTGTGGACGCAGGCGCGAGAAAACCTCCCATGCACGACCGTCCTGCTTAACAACCGCAAGTACAACATTTTGATCGGCGAATACCGGAACGTGGGCGCGACGCCGGGTGAGACCGCAATGAGTATGCTGGATCTGTCAAATCCGGACCTCGATTGGGTGAAACTCGCTAACGGCATGGGCGTCGAGGCGGCGAGGGCGACGACCCTTGAAGGATGTGCCGAACTCATGAAGCGGAGCTTTCGGCAGGCGGGACCGTTTCTAATTGACCTAGTCATCTGAAGCACCCATTTTGGAGAGTGTGATGCTTGAGAGAAAGCGCTTTTATATTGACGGCCGATGGGTGTCGCCAGAATCCGTGTGTCTTGAGTCACGAATTATCGATCCGTCGACTGAGCTGGCATGCGCCGTCATTTCGATTGGCAGCGAACTGGACGCAGATCGCGCTGTGGCAGCCGCCAGTGCAGCGTTTCGGGACTGGGCACAGACCCCGCCCCAGGAACGGATCGGGCTGGTCAAACGTCTCCTCGACGTGTATGAGCGACGCGCGCCCGAGATGGCCCAACTCATTTCTATGGAAATGGGTGCCCCGATCGACATGGCGCTCCAGAAGCAAGTGGGTGCTGGGCGCTGGCACATTCGCAACTTCCTCAGCGCGTTTGAGCGATTCGATTTTCTGCGGCCGTTGAGCAACCATGCGACCAACGACCGAATTTTAATGGAGCCGATTGGCGTGGTCGGGCTAATCACGCCCTGGAACTGGCCCATGAACCAGGTGACTTTGAAAGTCGTGGCGGCGCTGCTTGCCGGTTGCACCATGGTACTCAAGCCGTCGGAGATAGCACCACTTTCATCGATGTTGTTCGCTGAATACATCGACGAATCAGGCTTTCCACCGGGGGTGTTCAACCTTGTCAACGGCGACGGTTCGGGCGTGGGTACTCGCCTCTCAACGCATCCGGATGTAGCGATGATCAGCTTCACTGGTTCGACGCGCGCAGGAATTGCGATAAGTGCTAACGCCGCGCCTACGCTGAAGAAGGTCGTGCTTGAGCTGGGCGGGAAGGGGGCCAATGTAATTTTTGCAGACGCAGACGCCGAGGCAGTGAGACGCGGGGTGCTCAGATGTTTCGGTAACGCGGGACAAAGTTGCAACGCGCCTACGCGCATGCTCGTCGAGCGCTCTATCTATGAGCGGGCTGTCGAAGAAGCTCGTGAATGTGCTGAAGCGGTGCGGCTAGACGCGGCGCATTTGCCCGGCTCACACATGGGACCTCTCGCATCCCAAACACAGTTTGAACGGGTGCAACACATGATACAGAAGGGGATCGAAGAGGGCGCGAGGCTAGTCACAGGCGGAACCGGGCGGCCCGCGGAACATTCGCGCGGCTATTTCGTGCGTCCAACAGTATTCGCAGACGTGAGCAACCAGATGACGATCGCTCGAGAAGAGATCTTCGGCCCCGTACTGTGCATGATCCCGTTCGCTACAGAGGACGAAGCGGTCGCCATCGCGAACGACACGCCCTATGGCCTTGCCAACTATGTGCAGTCGTCGGACCTTGACAGGTGCACGAGGGTGGCGGCGCGAATGCGTTCCGGCATGGTTGAAATAAATGGAGCGTCACCGGCGCCCGGCTCGCCTTTTGGCGGAATCAAAGCATCGGGCAGGGCACGGGAAGGCGGCGTATGGGGAATCGAAGAATTCTTGGAATCGAAGGCGGTCGCTGGATGGAAGGCCGCTTAGCCTTCCCGGTTTGAATCGCAGGAGTGTCCAACCATAGCCGGGTAACGCATGAAGAATCGACATAAACCGCAGGGCGAGATTGATCTGAGCGTTCTGACGGTTGAGGGGGTGCGGCAGGGAATCTCGCAAGCGCGCTTTTCTGCCGAGTCGCTTGCGCGACACTGCTTCGAGCAGATCGACATGTATCACGCGTCGTACAACGCGGTCGTGTTCCTCAATCATGCAGCGCTTAACGACGCCCGAGAGATCGACCGCCGGCGTGCCGCGGGTGAAACGTTGGGGCCGCTCGCGGGCGTTCCCGTGGTCGTGAAGGATACGATTGACGTGGCCGGTTTCCCTACAACTGCCGGCTGGTCGTTGCTGTACGGGAAGGCCGGCGGTGTCGATTTAATTCCGGACTCAGATGCGCCCGTGGTGCAGCGCTTGAGGGCTGCTGGAGCAATTCTGCTTGGCAAGACAAATGTGCCGGTGATGAGCCATTCAGGCACACATGCGAATGACAGTTGGGCCGGCCCCACTTACAACGTTGTGATGCGCGACCGAGCGCCAGGTGGCAGTAGTGCGGGGACTGCTTCCGCCATCGCCAGCGCGATGGCGGTGCTAGGGCTCGGTGAGGAGACCGGCGGCTCAATACAGAATCCGGCGTCGGCGCAGGATCTCGTCGGCATAAAGCCGACGATAGGGCTGGTATCTAACTGCGGCGTGCTGCCGATGTCAAGCAGCCGAGACGTGGTGGGACCGATCGCGCGCAATGTACGCGACGCAGCGCATTGCCTAGATGTCCTTGCGGGCTACTCGCCCGACCAACCGGAACCGCTCGCCCGCGCAGGGCGTCGCGCGACCCATAGTTATGCGGCCGATCTCAGCAGCGATGCGCTTGTGGGCAAGCGCGTCGGGCTGTATGGTCCGGGCTGGCGTACTGAACTTCTGTCCGGCGAGGCTACGCTGTTGTACGAGCGAGCGAAGCTCGAACTACGGAGCGCCGGCGCGATCCTCGTTGACGATCCTTTCGCCGGGTCCGGGTTCTCCAAATTGCGCAAGCCTACGCCGCCGTCGCGCAGCTTCGATGCTCGGGGACTTGAGTCGTTTCCATGCGACCTTGAGAATTACCTTCGCCGCTTAGGCCCGAATTCCGCGCTCAAAGGGTTCGCTGACTTCATTGCAGTGACCGCAGAGCAAGACCCGTTTAGAGCGACGGGTCCGTTGGCTTGTCTGAACGCTCTGCCGCGATTTTCGAAGGCGGTCGCTGAGCCGTCTGCACCTGCCGACCTTTCGGATTTCAACGAGCTCAGGGATAGATACTTGGGTATCTTTGATGGAGTCATGACCGCGAACCGACTTGACGCCCTAGTTTTTCCGCAGATGCTATGTGAGCTGCCGCCGCTGCATGGCACCGACACCATCAAGGGAACGACGGTAAGCGAAATCAATATCGCTGGCTTGCCTGGAGTAACAGTGCCAGCCGGCTACTACGCGTCCGGCGCCCCATTCGGCTTAATTTTCGTCGGTCGTCAGTGGGACGAGAAAGTACTGATTAGTCTCGCGTACGCGTATGAACAAGCTACCCACCACCGCAATCGACCTACCTTGTGGCGGCCCCGCTAAGGTACGAGGCCTAGGCCTTCGGCGTGCATCGCATTGGTATTGCCTAACAACTGTTAGTCGCCACAAAGCTCTTTTCCGACACATTCTAATTCGTTGACAAATCCCCGCTGTAGATCCGTCAGCGGAGCTGATTCACGAAAGATGACTGCGATGCTGCGCTTGATTGCAGGGAAAGAAACTGGAAGGGCCTTGATCAAACCTTCCCGAACGTCTGTCATAGTGGAATGCTCTGCTAATAGCGCCAGATGGTCGCTTTCCGCAATTAAAGTTTTCGTGAACTCAATCGAACCGCTTTCAATCAGTTGGCGCGGAGGCGGGACGTTCTCGGCGTCGAGTAGCCGTTCAAAAATGGTACGTTGATGGGACCCAAACATCGGACATACCCAGGGAAACTCCGAGAGGTCAGCCCAAGTTAGAGCAGGTCGTTCAAAGAGACAGTGGCCTGGACGAGCGAACACTGTGAGTCGGTCGCGGAAAAGAACACGCTGCTTTAACCCTTCGGGGAAGATGTCGTAGAACTCCGTTTGCGCGATGACAAAGTCGAACTCGCGCCGCAACACTCCCATCAGCAGATCAACCTGCCTCCTTTCAATTACTCTCAACAAGACCCTTGGCGCCAGGTCTCTCCACCGCGCGACAGCGAGAGGCAGAACCCGGCTCGCAAGACTAGGGAGGGTGCCGACCGTAACAATGTCCGTTGCTGCTGTCTCCGATTGCAACCGTGTCTTTGCCAGACCAATTTCATCTCGTATGAGCTTGGCGTGAGCATAGATAAGTTCGCCGAGAGCCGTTGGAACTATGCCGTTCGCGGTTCTCATCAACAGCCGCCTCCCAAACTCCTGCTCGAGCCGGTTCATCGACTTCGTCAATGCAGGCTGCGAGATGCCCAGTGTCTTGGCGGCTTTCGAAAGGCTACCTTCCTCGATTGCGGTAGCCAGATACAGGAGCTTGCGCGGGTCAATAGCTAAAGCGGATAAATCGCCAACTGCATCATCGAAATCACCAGGTCGCGTCAAATGTTCTCTATCAGACATGGATACAGGCACTACTGGTTAAGCGGGTTTTGGGCCGACATCGTCAAGAGACGATACGTCATTCGCAGCCTGATTCCCAGTCGTGGAGGGCAGGACGGCTGGGGGCGCGTCGGCAGCGTCGCGATGACGGCGGGGTACATGGAGGTTCCGCACCCTGTCCGGGCGAATAGATGGGCTCCTTGACGGCAGCGCCGAGCGCGCGTCCTCCAAACCACCGGCGCTTGAGGTTTCGCGACTGACGGCGTGACCGCTTCAAGGCCTCTGCCCACGTTGAAAGGCTCCTTGCCAATCGTAGCAAGTCTGATCGCCTTCCTCGCACGTTGACTAGACATTTGGCATCGTCGTAAACGATAGGAAAGCGCACACGCATATAACCCGCGGTTATGGGAAAGAAGCCGTTTCGTTGACCCGGAATGGGCTGCTGGGGATGATATGACTGTGGCCTTCAAATAATAAGGCTGCGAGTCGAACAGTAAGGCGTGAGCGGATATGAGTATGGCATTCCGCGATGGAGGATATCTTCCTGAGCGGGTTTCTTCGTCGAGAGAGATCGGACTGGAAACACGCCACGCTATTAGATTCATATCTCGCTTTTTAGTGAGAGGGAGATCGTTTATGCAAGTTGCTTTTGGGATCGTCTTCGACGACCAAAGGGTAACACGAGGCGTCTCGTAAGAGCACCGTAACGCGTGTTTTGCAGAGGATTTGTGTGGCCGCATCAGCCTGAGCGGCCAGGGCTGTCCGGCGATTTCGCAGGCCGATTCGAAATTATAGAAGTTAGATAAGAAACACAGGAGACTACCATGAACGGCATCAAATGCATGGGAAAAGCACGTCCTCGAGCTTGGATTAGAGCGTTTCTCGTCTCGTTGAGATGGTCAATTATTGGTAAACGCGAAAAATGTCAGGGTTTATTAACTGCCTGCGCTCAAAGGCTTGCATTCATTTCAGATAACGCTCTTGTCGGAAACCGCGAAGCGCGGTTTGAAGGAGTAAATCGATGATGGCGACCAATGTGAATGCAGGGGCAAGACTCGACCGTCTTCCGATTAGTCCATTTCATCGGCGCGTATTTTGGCTGGTAGCGTGGGGAGGGTTTTTCGATTCTTTCGACAACACGCTATCGAGCTCGGTGCTCGCGTCATTGTTGAAGAGTGGCTGGTCGACGCTCGAACTGAATTCTTTGTTCATGTCAGTCACGTTCGCCGGTTTGACGATCGGTGCGGCAGCGGCCGGATGGCTCAGCGACAGGTTGGGGCGACGGTTCGCTTACCAATTTAATCTGCTGATCTTTGGATCGCTGGCAGTGGCGTCTTCCATGGCTCCGGACATGCACTGGCTGATTGCAATGCGCGCGGTCATGGCGATTGGCATGGGCGCCGAGTACGTTATGGGCTGGGGTCTTATCACCGAATTCGTACCGCCAGGCCATCGCGGAAGATACCTTGGATGGTTTGGGCTCGTGGGCGGGATTGGCGTATTCGTCACTTCGCTGGTTGGATGGGTAGTGATTCCGGAATTCGGATGGCGTCCAATGTTCCTGATTGGAGGGCTCGGCACGCTCTGGATCTGGTGGGAACGACGCAAGCTGCCAGAATCGCCCCGTTGGCTTGAACGCATGGGACGAGGCGATGAGGCGGAAGTCATACTCCAGCGCATTGAGGAAGAGGTCGGTCGCAAGGGACCATTGCCTCCGTTTATCCCTGTCCCTCAGTCAGAGCCCCGATGGATCCCTTACTCGGTTCTGTTCTCACGCCCGGTCATCAAACGTACGTTGCTGGCGATCGCGATCATGGTGGTCGGACTGTTTGGCTCCTACACCCTGACGGGCTGGATGCCGACGTTCTTCGTCAAGCAGGGCATGAGCGTTACGCGGTCGCTCGGCTTCAATGCGGCGATGATGGGGGGATGGATCGCTGGGCCGCTGCTCTGCGCGACCATCGCTGACCGTCTGGGACGTCGTTGGTTGCTCGTGATGTTCGGGGTTGTATGCGCGATTTTCGGCGCCGCTTATCCGTTTCTCAAAACGGACCTTGTTATCACGGTTGGGGGCTTCTTACTGGTCTCGTCGGTTTCCTCGTTTTTAATCATGGCCTCGGGATGCAACCCCGAACTGTTCTCCACAGAGTTCCGCTTCCGTGGCGCAGGCTTGGCACAAGCGATCGGGCGCGCGGGACTTATTGTGTCGCCGACAATCGTGCTGGCGCTTTTCAATAACTATGGGATCGGTGGAGTGATTGGAGCGCTTTCAGCAGCGTACCTTGCGGTCGCGTTGCTGATGGCGGTGTCAGGGATTGAGACCAACCGGCGGTCGCTTGAATCCCTGGATCCGGATTCGGAGCCCGACACGATAGGCGACACGATCATGACGCCGGTTCGAAACGACTAGACGGTGGATGCCAACGGGTGGCTGGGGACCCATCTCCAGCCACCGTTTGAGCGCACGGATCGGTCGGTATCAGGCAACCAGGTTTTACCCACGGTCGACGCCGTGCGTGACGTAGCGACCCCGAGAAGTTTTCATATTTCGACAATTGATTTTGAAGGAGCATTAAAGATGTCGTCAAAGCCATCGCCCGACTGGGATCCCCTCGACCCCGCTCACCATGGAGACCCTACGGAGATTCACGCACAACTACGTGAGAAATGCCCGGTCGCCTGGAGTGACCGATTCGGTGGCTTTTATGCGCTTACTCGTTACGAAGACGTGACCAAGGCTGCGCTCGACTTTCAGACATTCACCAGCGCGCAGAAGACTCCGATTCCGGAAGCTACAGGGCCGGATCGCCCTCCACGTGCACCTGCCGAAGTGGATCCGCCCCTTCACGGCGATTTTCGAGACATCCTGAATCGATTCTTCACTCCGGATCGCATTCGCCACCTTGAGCCTGTGATCCGCCGAGCCGCGCGCGACCTGATAGGGCGTTGTATCTCCCTCGGTGAAACGGACGCGGTTGAGACGTTCACCTTTTTCATGCCGATCCAGGTGCAGTGCATCTTTCTTGGTATCTCGGTGGAAGACGCTCATACGATCAAAACAATCGTAAACAGGATCATCGACGCGGGTGCGGCAGGCGACACTGTCGTCCATAAGGAGTCGAACGACCAGATCTATGCCTACATTGACGGAGTGGTCAATGCCCGAAGGAAGGCGCCGTATGACCCGAATGATGTGATTAGCGCTTTGCTTAACGAAACGGTCGGCGGCCGAAGGCTCTCTCACGAGGACGTAGCGGGGACGATTCGCCTCTTCCTACAGGCGGGCCATGGAACGACCACTAATGCTCTTGGTAGCATCATTCGATACCTGGCGTCGACGCCGAACGACCAGAAGCGACTGCGAGATGAACCGAAGCTCATTCCGCAGGCGATCGAGGAGATTCTTCGCGCCTGGACACCGGTCCGGCTGGTAGGCCGAAGAACAACATGCGATGTCGACGTCGAAGGTGTTCATATTCCCAAAGGATCAAAAGTCGCTTTGATGGTCGCCGCGGCGAACCGCGATGCGGCGAAGTTTGAGAATGCGGATACCGTCGACATCGATCGCAGGCCGAATAAGCATATCGCCTTCGGATACGGTGTTCATCGGTGCGTCGGCGCGTCTTTGGCCCGTGCGCAACTCCGCATTGCAGTCGAAGAGCTGCTGTCAATGACGGACGACTTCGTGCTGACCGGCGAACCCGAATTCAGTACATGGTCTCACCTTGGACCATCAAAGCTGCCGGTACGATTCATCGCGCGGTCGGCGCGGACAGCAGCTACGAGCGTGAGATCCGGTCACAAGGAACTGGTGCTGACGGTCTCGCAGATCCGCCCGTTGGCGCAGCGCATTGTTGAACTGGAACTGCGACCGCCAGTGGGCGCTACGCTGCCCGAGTGGTCGGCGGGGGCGCATATTGACCTTGTGCTTCCCGGCGACGTTACAAGGTCCTATTCGTTGGTCGGCGACCCCGAGGATGTGAGCCAGTGGCGAATCGCTGTCCTGCACGAGGTCGCAGGGCGCGGTGGCTCGGACGCGATTCACAGGATGAACGTTGGCGAGACCGTCCGCGTTCGCTGGCCAAGGAACAATTTCACCCTGAAGCCGGCTAATAGCTACCATTTTCTCGCGAGCGGGATCGGCATCACCCCGATTCTCTCGATGATAGAGGCCGCGAATAAGGCCGGTGCAAAATGGCGGCTGGACTATGTCGGACGCAGTTTCGATAGGCTCGCATACGTGGAAGACGTATGTGCGCACAGACAGGCGCGTGTCCACGTGACCTCTTCGACGGGAAGACCCGAACTCAATGCCCTCTTGGCTGCAAGTGGTGATGCTGCCGTTTATGCTTGCGGCTCGCAGGGATTTCTGCTCGACCTGGAAGCCGCTGCGACTGCTGCGGGTCGCGCTTTCCACACCGAATGGTTTGCACCGAAGCCCGGGGCCCGCAAGGCTGCCGAAGGCGCGTTGGAGGCATTCAGCGTCCGGCTTGAACGCTCGAATATCGAACTTTCCGTCCTTCCCGGGCAGTCAATCATTGACGCCTGCGCTGAAGCAGGAATTGTGATTCCGTCGTCGTGCTTTGAGGGCACTTGTGGTTCTTGTCTTTCGACCGTGTTGGAGGGGATTCCGGACCATCGAGACTCATTTCTTCTTCCAACCGAGCGCAAATGTAACCGTCTGATTGCACCATGCGTCTCTAAGTCGATGACGGATCGGTTGGTTCTAGACTTGTAATTCGTTCGTATCGCCACTAATCACGCCTATGAAAGAGTCTCACGAATTGCAGCTTGTTCAGCGACTATTATTCCGTGTCTGTGCTGTCGCCGTGATTTGGAAGGGAACGGCTGGCGGTATCGGGCACGTCGACGCCGGTCCTCGCCCGAGCCAAATGCCATAGGCAGCGCACCAAAGGCCTTAGAAAAGGAGAATTTTATGCGCCCTAGGATTATCTGCCACATGATCAGTTCCATCGATGGCCGCCTTCTCACTGAACGATGGACGCCGCCTGCTAGCGGTGTTGAGAAGGGCATCATCAGCCCGACTTATGAGAAAGTGGCGAAAGCATTGAACGCAGACGGATGGATGGTCGGTAGAAAAACGATGGAGGACTTTGCGAAGGGAAAGCCGTCCGAGGGGACTATATCGGGGAATCTTCCCCGTTCTACATATGTGGCGGACCCGTCAGCCAAAACGTTCTCCGTAGCCATCGACCCACGCGGGAAGCTGCACTACCACACAAACACTGCGGAGGGAAATCATGTAATCGCCGTGCTAGGAGATGACGTTCCAGACAGCTACCTTCACGAGTTACAAGAGTCTGGTGTGTCATACCTTTTCGCAGGCCCGGACGGCAATGATTTAGGGATGGCGATGGAACGGCTCGCACAGGACTTCAGCGTGCGCTCGATATTGTTGGAGGGAGGAGGAATCATCAACGGGGCCTTTCTGAAGGCAGGCCTGATCGACGAGATTAGTCTTCTCATCTATCCGGGAATTGATGGACTTGCGGGAGTACCGAGCGTGTTTGAATACTCGGGTGAAACTGACGAAAAGCCTGCATCGGGACAGTCGCTCCGGCACATGTCGACAGCGACACTTGACGGCGGCGTGGTGTGGCTCCGCTATAACGTCGAACGCGATGGCGCATGAGATGTTGACGGTCCGCGGCGTCGCCGCTCGACTTTGGTAGTCGGGAGGAGTGGGGGCTGTTCGGACGGATCGTGAGTGCTGGGTAGGCGCAGAGCTGGAGGCGCTTAAGGTCACGCCAGCTTACCAACGAACAAAGAAAAACAAACTGTACCCCCAGTGTGGAGGAGGTGCAGAATTAAGTCACAACGATATCTAGGTCTTATGACTACGGAGACGACTTCTCAGATGCCCGCCAGTCCTGGATAGCAGGCGCCGCCTTTCGATGCTCGAACCCACAGCACATCGGATTTCCTGTTGGCATTGATTCCGCTTTTAGGGATGACGGAGAGCCTATGCCGCGCGGGTCATTTTCATAGCCTGCGCCAGTTACAGCGACTGCGTTCGTACGGTCGGGTTGAGGCCTCCGATTGATCACCTGGGACGCGTCTGGTGCTGCTAAGTAGCGCGAGGCGCGGCGCTGCGGACGAGGTTTTTTGGCACCCGGCGCGAGCGCTACCGCAGTTCGCCAGGTTCTTCGCATCCGCAGCTGGTTCAGCGCTGTTCAGCTAGTCGGGCGACCTGCGGCAAGTTACTCAGCGCGCTCGCTTTCTCCGTTCGAGATCGGTGCTCACGTTGGTCGTCGATTGGTGAGGCAGCAATACGATGTACGTATGGGTATTCGCCCCCTCACCACCGCGCCCCGCATTCGCTTTGCACATTAACAGTAATGGTAACCTTAAGGAGCGCGTATGCCGGAACGTGAGAACGCTGGTTCTAAAGGGGAGGCGATGGTAGACGGGGCGCGTGTTACCGCGAGAGTCAAACGCGCCATCCTACCGATTGCTTTCCTGCTTTACATGTGTAGCTACATGGATCGTTCGACCATCAGTTACGCTCAGTTGCAGATGTCGCATTCGCTGCACATCGACGTTGCCAGCTATGGAACTGCGGCGGCCATCTTCTTTATCGCGTACGTAATTCTGGAACTCCCAAGTAACCTTATACTGTCGCGCGTCGGTGCGCGCATTTGGTTGTCCCGGATCGCGATTACTTGGGGGATCGTGACTATTCTATCGGGTTTCGTATGGGACACAACCAGCCTCTTCGTCTCCCGTATCGCCTTGGGCGCCGCGGAAGCTGGGCTTTTCCCAGGATTGCTGCTGTTCTTGTCCTATTGGTTTCTTCGAGAGAATCGTGGCCGAGCACTGGCGACGATGGTGTTCGCGCAGCCAGTTGCGCTCATCCTCGGCAGCGTAACCGCGGGGCTTATTCTCGATTACGGGCACTGGCTGGGCCTCGAGCCGTGGCAATGGCTGTTCATTCTGCAGGGAATGCCGGCAGTCCTCGTAGGTATCTATATCCTCTTGTTTCTTGCTGATCGCCCCACCAAGGCAAACTGGCTCACACCGGCCGAAAGTCGCTGGCTCGAGAGCAGGATCAAAACCGAGAGCGCCGCCGTTCCCTCGAATGACGCCAATGAAGCGCATCAACTTGGCGGCATCCTTCGCGCTTTTCGCACCCCGCGAGTGATTTTGCTCTCTGCTGTTGCGTTCCTGAGCAGCATTGGGAACTATGGTATGGCGTTCTTCTTGCCGCAGATCGTTCAGCAAATGAACCCTACGTACTCGGCGGCAAACATTGGGTTTGTCGGAGCGCTGCCTTATATCTGCGCTGGCATAGCGATGTTAGTGGTCGGTCGTATTTCAGATCGACTGACGAACCGGCGGGGTATCGTCATTGCCTGTCTGGTCATCGGAGGAGTGGGCCTGGTGGCCAGTATGGCGTTCCGCCACGCACCGGTGCCTGGTTTGGTCAGTCTTTGTATTCTTGCGATCGGTATTGTGTCCTACAGCCCACCGATGTGGGCGTTCATCACCGAGCTGCTCAGTACGAGCCAGAGAGTCGTGGTCCTCCCGATCATGACCTCTATCGCTTCTTTCGCCGGATTTGTAGCTCCAATACTCATCGGAAAGCTTGCTGCCAACGGCAACGTCGCTTTCGGCTTGATCGTTCCGGCAGTCTGTCTTGCCCTTGCGGTCGTACTGCTCGCGTTGGTGCGCACGAGAATCTCCAGCTACGATGAGATGAACGTGGAAACGCACGGGGCAGCATCACCCGTTGCAACGCGATCCTCCACGCCCGGAGGGGCCTGAGATGACAGCGGTTTCGAACACTACGCAAGAGTTGGCCGAGTTCGTTTCGAGGACAACGTTCAACGATTTGCCGCATACGGTGGTTCGCGAGACAAAGAGAATCCTACTGGACGTGATCGGATGCGCGCTTGGCTCTGGAAGCCTTGACAAAGGCCGGATAGCGATTGAATTTGCGCGGCGCTCAGGCGGACATCCCGAGGCGGCAATCCTCGGAACGCGGCACCGGGTCCCAGTCGCCGCGGCGGCGTTCGCAAACGCGGAGTTGATTCATGCGACGGACCATTGCCCGATACTTCCGCCCGCGCACGTTTCTCCGTATGTCACCGCTCCCGCACTGGTGTTGGCGGATGCGAGCGACGCATCAGGCAAGGATCTGGTCGTCGCTGTCGCTCTGGCGCATGAGGTCGCATCGCGTGTTGGTCTCGCGCTTTCCCCGATGCGTCTTGCAACTGGCGGGATCTCCCCCAGTTGGGGGCTCAGCTTCGATAGCTTCGGGGCCGCAGCAGGCGCAGCCAAAGTTCTGCGCCTTTCTGAAACGGCCACTTCCGATGCACTAGGACTTTCGGGTTACCTGGCACCGGTGCCGTCGCACAACAAGTTTCTTTCGACGCCCGAGGGCGGTGGGATGGCGAAGTACGGCCCTGCCGGATGGACCGCCCAAGGGGGGGTAACGGCCGCCGTTCTCGCGAGCATGGGTTACCAGGGCGACCGAAGCGTCTTGGACGGTGAATACGGTTTCGCGGCGATGGTTGGATCGGCGAAGTTTGATTCCGAGAGCGTTACGAAGGGGTTGGGCGATCAATGGAACGTGCTACGAGTGATGTACAAGCGTTGGCCTTGCGCTGGCAATTTGCAGGCGCCGCTCGGAGCATTCTCGAAGCTCATCGGCGACAATGATCTTTACCCGGACGAAATTGAAGCCGTGCACATCGAGAACGAGGCCTTCGCCCTACAGCCACGGTTTCGTTTCGACGAAATTCGCCACAACGTTGACACTCAAACCAACCTCGCATACGCCATTGCTGTAGCTGCGCATAGGGTCCGTGTCTCCTCTGCGTGGCAAAGCCAGGCGGTACGCGACGACACACGTGTTCGAGCTTTTATGCAGAAGGTCACCATCTCAGACTATCCTCGTGCCGAGGAAACGCGTCACCAGGAGCTTGCTGTTGAGGGCCGATCGTATATTGAGCGCCGACCGTGCCGCGTGCGGGTGCGGGCTAGGGGGCGACAATTTATCGAAAGCGCAGAGTTCGCTTTTTGGCTGACGCTAGAAAATGAAGAGTATCGCGCAAGCGACGAAGACCTTATCGGCAAGTTCCGCGCCAACGCAAGCGCGAGCCTTTCATCAGCGCAAGTTGAAAAAGCGGTCGAGCGTCTGATGACACTTGAAGATCTCGATAGCGTCTCGACTTTGTTCGCGGACCTTGTTCCCGAGGACCGTGGCGGGGTTCGTCAGGCTTGAGACTTCCGGACCCAGCGCAAAGTTGTCGAACTGCTGGGAGCGGATCAAAGCCGCAGCGCGTGGCACGACACTTCGCGCGAACCGACATCGACTGCTGACCAGTGAATGTGACGTTTTCTTATTGGCGGTTTCGCGTGTGAACCAGCCACGTGGTGTCAGTGCTCAGTTCACCTAGGCGCTGGCGACACAGCGCGCTTTTGGTCGGCCGCTCTGAGCGAAGTTGCGCTGCTTTCGCCGAAACGGAATTCATCATTCAAGATTGCCGAACTGCCACCAGGCGCGAGTCTTCGTGGCTGGTGAGTGCGATGGCGTAGGCGCAAACTGCACCGACAGATCGCGTGACCAGCAACGTCGAGCCGATTGGCAACTTAAGTGATCGAGCGCGGTGCGGGGAGGCAGTGCGTTCATCAGGAACGACGCGGCGGCGGAAAACGGCGCGCCGCTCGGCAAGAGAATGACCGAGGCCGCGGGTATCCTGCCGATTCCCACCTGTGCGAGGGGGTAGGATAGCCAAACGCTGACACTCTATCCAAACCAACTGCATGGAGACGAACCGATGAAAGAGGTATTCGTGAAGGACGCTGTGGCCGTTATCACGGGCGCGGCGAGTGGCATAGGCGCTGCGGCCGCTCGCCTCTTTGCATCGAGGGGCATGAAGTTGGCCCTGTTCGATCTCGAGGAAACAAAGCTGACCGAGCTTGCGGGAGAACTGAAAACCGACGTCCGGGTCGTCGCCGGAGATGTCGCTCGAATGGGAGACATCGAGCGCCTCAGGGATGAAGCCTTTGCGACGTTCGGGCGCGTTGATCTGCTAATGAACAATGCGGCGATCTCGGGTCAAGAGGACAAGAGCTGGAGCGGCATCGAGGCGTGGCGGCGCGTGCTTGACATCAACCTTTGGGGCGTTATCAACGGGACCCATGCCTTTGCGCCCGCGATGATCTCGCAGGCTGGGCCTTCGGCAATTGTCAATACTGGATCGAAACAGGGAATCACCAACCCTCCAGGTCATCCCGCATATGCGGTGGCCAAGGCCGGTGTCCGGACGCTGACAGAGCAACTTCAGCACGAGTTGAGAGAGGAAACAGGCGCTCGGGTCAGTGCACATCTTCTTGTTCCCGGGTGGACGTTCACCGGCATGACTCGTGGCTCGGGAAGCGCAAAACCGGCCGGCGCGTGGACTGCCGACCAGGTGGTTGACCTGATGGTCGAGCGGGTCTCAAAAGGTGACTTCTACATTGTCTGTCCGGACAACACGGTGTCGCCTGCCCTCGATGCCGCCCGCATCCGTTGGGGCGCGGAAGACGTAGCGCAGAACCGTCCCGCGCTTTCGCGCTGGCATCCCGATTGGAAGGAGCAGTTCGATACCTTCACAAAAGGCCTATAGCGCTGGATATGGAAATTTCGTGTGAACCTGTTCCAACACGAAGTTCCCAATACCCCTCCGAGGGTTGTCACGCGTGCGAAAATGCCGCGCGCCTGACCATTCGCCCAGGGTGCGGGAGATGCGACGGGAGGATAGGATTTGTCAACGAAGCATACGCTTTCGGGCTTGCTTGTAGCCACGTTCGCGCCGGCAGCCATTGCTGGCGGGCACTACTCCGAAGTTTGAGGTCCGCCAGAAGCGCGCGGGCCAGTGGTTGTCAAACGGACGACGCACCGCTCTTATAAGTCGATGCAACGACGGCGCGTTGCTATCCGCACTGCGCCGGCTCGCACTCGCCAGATTCTTCCCGTGGCCGTCGCTCTAAGGAGGTCGCGTCCTTCGGCTGCATCCGACCCGACCTTCAACCACATTCCCCGAAAGATCACGCCGGAAGGCAACGTCCTTCGCGTGAAGTCTGCAAGAGTGCATCCAGAGGTTGAGCGCTGACCGGGGCAGAGCACTACGAGGCTCATAACCGGAATGGGCTCGCGTGGCTGTCGATGTGCCAGTCGCATTTATGCGAATACGCCGCCGACGGCGACATCCAAAGTAAAGACTTTCGACGTGCGACTCGCAATCGAACTCCAACGGCGATTCGTCCGCAGACTTTTCAATTCCTGCACAAATATGTATTGAGAAAAATATCTTCATTAATGCATTCTCCAAAATCTCCTTTTGATTGGAGAGAGTTTTCTCGTGGCCCGAGCCCGCATTAAAATCTCCTTGTGGTTTAGTGTTGACGATGCATTCATCGGGGTGATATACAGTAATAGTCACGCGTCGGCCGAGCACGAGCCGCCCGACGTAGAGCCGCCTCTTCCGACTGAAGAGCCTCGGTGGTGACCGCTGACGTGGACGGGGTGGAACCGGTGGCGCGTCGGGGAAATCCGGACAACCACGGGGGTAGGGTTGAGAAAGTCCGGCGCGGTGGCGAAGATTAGAGCCGCGACCTGAACGTCTGTCGGAACCATTCAAACAAAGATGGTGGAAGGAGCGCCTGCGCTAGCATGCAGGGGCCCCGGTATTGCCTTTCTACCCTCAAAAAACATATGCTCACTGGATATCTAACGTGAGCATATGTTTACATATCTCTAAAAAGAAATTCTCACTTAAGGAGATGCTCGATCGTTAAAAGCATATGCTCACTTGAGCATATGCTTTTGGTCTTTTAGCGTTCAGCGCTTCAAGGGCCGCGGTGCGGCTGGCAGCCAGGGAGTGACTGTCGGGCGCGACGATCGTGTTTCGCCCGTCTTCAGTGCGGAGCCAGGCGTAGCTCCGAGCGTTGTTCAGCGCTCTCTCTCGACGTCCCTCGCGTGGAGTGGTTAGTGTTCGTGCCTGCGCGGGTTTGGCGGTTGCGTACCGGGCATTTGCATTTGAAAGGGAACAGTGGTGCACGTTCTAAGTGCGCAGCATCCTGGGTGCGCGATTCAAGAGTCGCGTCGTCTACAGCAGGTTGGCGGCACGTTCCGCGCTGTTTTGAAGGGTTATCGCAGACGTACTGCCCCGACTGAACATGGTCTTCGACCGCATGCGCCGTCACATTTGCGGATATGGGCGCAGGTGTCTACACGCAAGAACGGCAAGCCAGTCGATCTGCCTAACTCCGCTTTTTTAACTGCGCCTAGACGCGCTGACCGTGTAAGTTACCGGCGGAGTGACGGCTCGTTCGGCGTCGGTGCGCTACCGAGAGGTTACCCATGGCTTTGCGGCGTCCCGCGCCGCCTACCGGCCGCGTGCGAAGGGCTTACCCTTGACTCGGGACTCGATACGCTGCCCGCAACCGATCAGGGCGACCGGCTTCGCAGGCAATGGCGCGCGAGACTTGATAGTAAGCGATCCACGAACGACGCCCCTCAGAGTAAGATGGTAGAGCGCGTGATGTGTGATAGCGAAGTGGGTCAGCGGAGATCTGCGGGCATCTTCCA
>NZ_JARUXK010000007.1:0-27350 GCF_031451435.1 Caballeronia sp. LZ008
AGTCCATGCCAGTCATAGGTGTCCACCTCAAGATAGGTGGACACCTATGCTCCTCGCTACTGTCGCTCACTGCCAGACGTCGAAGATGGACCGCTTACACTTGATATGACGATCGCCGCATCACAAACGTCGCTCAGTATCTGCGGAAGAGTTCCGAATACCACGTTTCGTTGGCCGTGAGTAACGCGACTGAGTCGCCCTCTGGTTGCCTGCCTATGCGCTATCCCGCGCGATGCCGCTTCGCGACAGGCAGACCTCCGCGTAATAGATATCGCATACGACGCGGTTGGTATCGCAGGTCCAGTCGCTGTCAGCGTCATCCTGTCAGAAGCCGGCGCCATACTCACTTTCATTGCCGTCAAGGTGCTGAAGGAAAGCCATTGCGCCGCCTGTTCGCGGGTATTTGCGGACAGGTGACAGGAGCTGCGTCAACTGCGTCGATTTCGAGAGCCCGGCGCTGCACTACGCAACGATGCCAAGTTCGACCATTACCGCGACCTGCCAACCAGTCGTCGCCCCTCGGCTCGCGACATCTAAACCAGGCGGCTTCTTACGGGCGATGGTCCACCATTCACGGCTCGCAAGTCAGCAACAGTTCGCGCACGCGAAAACAGGGCTCTGCAGGGATCGGTTGCAACTGCCTGAGACCGGAGGCATCGACTGAGTCCGCTTGGCTTGCGGAAGTCCCGCCGGCGCGCCGCATATCAGTTTTGCTGCACCGCACAAAACGTAAAGAAATCCCGCTTTGCGAGAATTTAGATTGACAGGGGGATGGACGCAGCCGTATATTTTCTTCAAACAACACGAGGAAGTGAGGCGACGCGATGGATCGGTTGAAAGGGAAAGTTGCGGTGATCATCGGTGCAGGACAGAGCCCTGGTGAAGAGATGGGGAACGGTCGCGCGACCACAATCCGATTTGCTCAAGAAGGTGCATCGATTCTCGCGGTGGATCTGAACGAAGAGTCGGCGCGCGAGAGCTTGGACATGGTGGGTCAAGAAGGCATCGATGCTTTCACGTTCCAGGCAGACGTCAGCAACAGCGAAAATCTGCGCGCGGCGATCGACGCAGCGATGTCGCGGTGGGGACGGATTGACATCCTCCACTACAACGTCGGCGTTAGCATCATGGGCGGGGCACAGACTCTCGACGACATGACCGACGAAATTTTCGATCGGGTCAACGCCATCAATCTTCGCGGCGCCATCATGGCAAGCAAATTCGTCGCGCCAATCATGCGCGAACAGCGCTCTGGAGCGGTGACGTTGGTGTCATCCATGTCTGCCATCGAAACACTGACTCCGCTGGTCGCGTATCGAACCAGCAAGGCGGGAATGATCGCCTTCATGCAGCTGTTCGCGATGCACAACGCTGAATTCGGCATCCGTGCGAACTGTATTCTTCCCGGTCTCATGCAGACGTCAATGTCGGTCGATACGCGGATGCGTGTGAGCGGCAGATCCCGTGAAGAGATTATCGCTGAGCGGAACAGCAAGGTGCCTTTGCGCAAGCAGGGCGGCACCGGCTGGGATATTGCGAACGCTGCGCTCTTTCTCGCTTCCGACGAGGCGCAGTTCATTACCGGTGTTTCCTTGCCCGTCGAGGGAGGCACGCTTTTAAAGATCGGCTGGTAAGGAAACAGCGCGTCACCTGTGAACCGTTTTTGGTTTCGCGATTGCGGAGGCGCACGGAGTATGTGGCGGGTTCGCAGCCAGTGCGTGGATTCTCCATCGTCGCATACGCCCCTTGTCGCAGACATTTTCTCGTGAACGCCCGGCTAGGGATTCTGTGAACCCTGCGCTTGCGGTCAGGTGTGGTCAGTAAATCTATTCTTTCAGCATTAGTGCAGAAATCGGAGGAGGTGAAAAGTGTCGACAGCTTCAAGTAACTTGTCGGAAGTTCCCGGGTATAAGGCGGCCCTCGAGTGGCTCAAGTCCGGGCCGAAGCTTCTGCTGATCGACGGCAAGTCGGTTGGTGCCGTTTCCGGCAAGACGTTTCAGACCATCAATCCGGCGACGGAACAAGTTCTTGTGGAAGTTGCGGAAGGCGCTTCGTCGGACGTAGACGCCGCAGTGGCGGCTGCCCGAAAGGCATTCGAGGCACCTGCATGGGCGAACATGTCACCGCACGTCCGGACTCAAGCGCTCTTGAAAATCGCGGATGTAATTGATCAACATGCAGATGAGCTCGCCGTTCTTGAAACCCTCGACAATGGCGCACCTCTGCCGGTGACCAAACGATGGGTAAGCTACTCGTCGCAGACGTTCCGCTATTACGCTGGATGGCCGACCAAGATCACGGGTTCGACGATGCCGTCCGATCCCAGCCGTCTGATATACGTGATCCGGGAGCCGCTGGGCGTTTGCGGTCTCATCAATCCCTGGAACGCTCCCCTTAACCAGGCAGCAACGAAGATCGCACCGGCCTTGGCATGCGGTAACACCGTCGTGATCAAGCCCGCGGAGCTGACTCCGTTGACGACGCTACGACTGGGCGAGCTTATCCAGGAAGCAGGATTACCGCCCGGGGTGGTCAACGTTGTGACCGGGTACGGCGCTACCGCGGGCGCTGCGATGGCGGATCACAAGGGCATTGACAAGATTTCGTTCACCGGCTCGACCGCAGTTGGTCAGCAGATCCTCGCTGCGTCGGCGGGAAATATGAAGAAGCTGACGCTTGAGCTCGGCGGTAAGTCGCCGAACATCATTTTCCAAGACGCGGATATCGACGCCGCCGTGGCTGCGGCCGCGAGCTCCTTCACCCGAAACTCTGGTCAGATCTGCTCGGCCGGCACCAGACTTTTCGTCCATGAATCTCTGCACGAGGAGGTCGCCGAGAAGGTAGCAAAGATCGCGTCTGGCTACAAGGTCGGCTCCCCGTTCGAAGCAGGTACTGAGCTTGGCCCTCTGATTTCGGCCAAGCAGATGGATCGTGTGCTTTCCTACGTGGATGCTGGAAACGAGCAAGGCGCCAAACTGAGCCTCGCGGGCTCGCGGGTCGGAGATTGCGGCTACTTTCTAGCTCCCACGGTGTTCAGCGGTGTCGCCAATTCGATGAAGATCGCGCAGGAAGAAATCTTTGGACCAGTGTTGTCGATTATTCCATTCAAGGATGAGGACGATGCGGTGTTCCAAAGCAACGACTCTCAGTACGGCCTGGCCGCTGCGGTATGGACTCGAGACGTGAGCCGGGCCCATAAAGTGGCGAGAAGGCTGCAAGCCGGGAGGGTCTGGATCAACACATATGGCGAAGTGGATCAGATCATGTCGACAGGCGGATACAAGCAATCGGGGCTCGGCAGAGAGATGGGCCCTGAGTCGATTGACGCATTCACGCAGACTAAGCCGGTGATCGTGCGGTTGTAACCTCGGCGGGAACTGGGTAAGGGTGAGCCGAGCAGTTTCGGTTGCGGACACCACCGCTGACGACTGCTCCCCACGATGATTGAAGTGGGTTTCATACGCACTATAAAGAGACGTCGGCAAGGAGACTCGGGTGGAAATTTACGATTATGTCGTAGTCGGTGCTGGTTCGGCCGGGTGCGTCATGGCTCGTCGTTTGAGCGATGGTCCGAACGTCAGCGTATTACTGCTGGAGGCGGGCGGAGCATCGGATGGCTTCTGGAACCGAACGCCTGCCGGCGTCGCACGATTTCACAAGTCCGAGAGGTACAACTGGAACTATGTCACTGAGCCGGTTCCTGCTCTTGGCGATCGCAAGTTGTATTTTCCAGCGGGCAAAGCGTTAGGCGGGAGTAGCGCCATAAACGGGATGGTCTATATTCGCGGCGATCGTCGCGACTTCGACCACTGGGCTCAATTGGGAAATAGCGGTTGGGGATGGGACGACGTTCTCCCGTACTTCAAGCGCAGCGAATCTAATGAACGAGGAGGTAGCCAGATTCATGGAGCAGATGGCCCCCTCTCCGTAAGTAACCCGGCGATCCTGCATCCGACAGTTGATGACTTCATTGAAGCGTCGCAGGCATGCGGGCTCACGAGACGCGACGACCTAGCCGCCGGCGATCTGGAAGGCGCCGGGCCCGTTCAATTTACGATAAGGAACGGGGAGCGTGAGTCAAGCTATTACGCCTTCATAAAGCCGGTCCGACATCGTTCGAATTTGAGGGTCGAGGTTGGCGCGCAGGTTTCAAAGATCTTGTTCAAAGATCGCGCTGCGGTTGGGGTTGAATTGGCTCAAAACGCTCACGTACGTCGAGTGTTTGCGCGCCGCGAAATTATCCTTTCAGCCGGAGCCGTAAGATCGCCTCATCTTCTTATGCTGTCGGGGGTAGGTGACGGGGAGAAGCTCCGTCAGAAAGGGATTTCCGCTGTGGTCCATTTGCCTGGTGTTGGAGAGAATCTCCAGGATCACTATATGGTCCGGGTTCAAGCCGAAACCGTGAGGGAAAGCTCATACAATCGGGATCTTCGTGGATGGCGGAAGTACCTGCAGG
Organism: Caballeronia sp. LZ008; assembly: GCF_031451435.1. Lineage (NCBI taxonomy): Bacteria > Pseudomonadati > Pseudomonadota > Betaproteobacteria > Burkholderiales > Burkholderiaceae > Caballeronia > Caballeronia sp. LZ008. The sequence continues at coordinate 4,457 of NZ_JARUXK010000007.1, forward strand.
GTGCCGGCTATTTGCTCACGAAAGGTGGATACCTCGCACTGGGAACGTCGTCTGCCGCCGCCTTCCTCAAAAGTCGGCCTTCTGTGGAATACGCTGATATTGAGATCAGCTTTCGGCCAATGACATTTACTACAGATCCAACGGGACGAGTCGAGGTCGATTCGTACGATGCCATCAGCGGGTCCGTTTATCGGGTCCGTCCGGCGTCACGGGGATACATTGGGCTAGAGTCCGCTGATCCCCTGGTCCCGCCGCTCGTGCAACCGAACTACCTTGCTGAATCAGAGGACGTCGATGCGACCGTTGAAGGCATCAAGGCTTTTCGACGCATTCTCGCGACGCATCCATTGTCGTCGAAGGTGCGCGGAGAGATCGCCCCTGGTAGCGCAATCGCCACCGATGACGACTTGAGCGACTACGTGAGAAGCCAGGGAGGATCGGTCTTTCACCCTGCGGGCACTTGCAAGATGGGCAGCGACCCGATGGCGGTAGTCGACAACCAACTGCGGGTCCGTGGCGTGGAACGATTGAGAGTCGTGGATGCGTCGATCATGCCAGTGGTCACGTCCGGAAACACCAATGCGCCAACCATAATGATTGGGGAAAAGGCCGCGGATCTTGTAAAAGCATCTGCTGTGTCGGCACTACCGGACGAAACGTTCCGCAGTTTCGAACATTCGCCTAGTTTGACTGAATAATCGCGTTCCAAGGATCTGACCAATGCTTTCGCTGAGTCCGCTTACGCTGCTGCCTTGTTCTCCTCTAGAACTGATTGACGTTGCGCTCGATGCGGGTTTCGATGCTGTCGGATTAAGGTTGTTTCCGGTGATGCCGACAGATGTAGACGTGCTGGCGGATCGGGGGCTTCAGAAGGCCATCCAACAGCGTTTATCAACGTCGGGGTTGCAAGTTCTGGATGTCGAAGTCGTGCGAATTTCTCCAAACACCGATATCGCAGGGTTGCAGCCGAGTCTGGAATTTGCAGCGGGGGTCGGAGCGAGGACTTTTGCGGTTACGGCACCGCTACGCGGAGATTACAAGCCAGAAGACGAGGGGCCGACCGCCCGCAAACTGCGGGAGCTGTGCGAACTCGCATCTCGGTACGGTATAAAGCCTACAATCGAGTTCATGATCTTTCGTGGGGTCGGGACACTGGAGGAAGCCGTTCGGCTTGTAAATCTGGTGGATCACCCGAACTTGGGCATCTGTGTGGACGCGCTCCATCTCCAACGCTCGGGCGGCACGCCAGAATCGCTGGGGGCAATCGACAAATCATTGTTGTCCTGCTTCCAGATTTGTGATGCGCCCGCTGAAGCACCGCAGGACGTGCAGAAAGAGGCCAGATTCGGACGCCTTTATCCCGGCGAAGGCGCACTCCCGCTAGCGCAAATGCTAGATGTTTTGCCGTCGGAAATTCCGGTCGCTGTCGAAGCGCCGGCAGTCGCGCATGCCGGTGACTCGCTTAAAGCACGAGCCCATGACGTGGCGCGGCGTACACGAGCCATCTTGGCTTCTCGGGCGCATTAGGCGCGCCGGTGTGTTTCCTGGCTCCGAGATGAGCCAGTCGAATCTGATTGCTGTGGCGCTCGGCCAAGGCTCGCGATAGTAGGGGGCGTGCAATGATTTTGCCCGGAGAACGCGGGTGACACATTTGGGCAAGCGGCGACCAAGAAGGCCAAGCGCCCTACAGCTTGCGATAACGGCGTTCTGTGCCGCCCGCTAGAGCATAGTTGCGCTTGCGCTCCTGGCTGCGAAGAAACGCACGTATGCGCACTTGGCCGCAGGACGGGGATCCGTCTCAACAACGGCCTCGGCACGGCTGGGCGTTGTTAGCCGATCGCCCGAGCTGGTCTGTCAGTCCCACTACTTACGACGCTGATACGTTCGGTGACAAGGGACGCGGCCGTTTCGACAAGTTCAGTAACGCGGTCGAGCTCTGCCCGGTCGAATTTGGATCGATCGCCCGCTACCCCGATACTTCCAAGTATCTGTTTCGAGCCGTTGAAGATCGGAGCAGAAATACCGATGACTCCTGGATTGAATTCTCCGACGCTGGTAATCACGCCCGCGCGCCTAATCTCAGCGAGCTTCGCTCGGAAGGCTGTCCAGTCCGCTCCCAAGCCCGATGTTGCAATTGTTTTCGCATGTTTCCCGTACAGTCCACGCAATTGATGCGGTCTAAGATATGCGAGGATGATCTTGGAAGCTGCTCCTTGAAAAAGAGGTCTCGTTTGTCCGCGCGCAAAGAGATGCGGGGGGCTGTCAGGCGTGAGCTCGTCGCGAATACATACGACAGACCCGCTATACAAGGCACACAGGAGGGCTGAATGGCCACTCGACGTTGCTAACTGCTTCATGGCTGGGCCGGCTGCATTGTAAAGCGGGTCGCATTGCCGGATCTGCAGATCGAGCTCGACGATGCGGGGACCAAGGATGTAGTGGCCGTCAGCGACCGGAGCGAGCAACCCGACATCGGCCAACGCCTTGATGTAACGGTAGGCGGTCGACCGGGACATCCCGACCGCGCGGATAATGGCGTCCGTCGACCACGATGGCGCGGCAGGGGTAAAGAGGTCAAAAATCTGGAGCAGGCGCACTAGGCTGCCCGCACCGTCGGAGGAAGATGGCAGGGCAGCGGCTGCAGCATTGACGCGACCGGCGCGCTGGGGCCGCGATTGCTGAACGCTTGCTTTCTTCTCCGCCTCTGGCTGTTCCATGAGAGCGTCTCGCGATGTGAAAATATCTCGCATTATGACACGGCGGCCTGAAATGGGAAGTAGCGCTAGCAACGGGTCGCCTGCCGGAAGCAGAGGCGGTAAGTTAGTCGCTGGACGTCGAACCGCCGCGATGACTACGGCGGCGGCTGACAAATGCGCGCTACGTAGCGCGCGGAGCGAGAGGGTCGCTTTGGCCCGCGGGCAGTGGGAGTCGGGCAGTGTTGAGCACCATTGCTAGCATTGAGTAGTATCCGCAGAGCGACAACAAGTCGAGCACGCCGCGCGCACCAAAAAGCTTTCTGGCTTGTTCGTAGGCCTCGTCAGACGGTTGCCCCAGCGTATTCGTTTCGACGCAGAATCGATGGACTAATGCCTCGTCGGCGGAATCGAACTGTGGAACGCGATCTTCAGCTATCGCGCTGATGATTGCCTCGCTGACCCCAGCCTTTTTTGCGAGCGCTGAATGTGCGACCCATTCATACTGGCAAGTCCAGTGTCGAGCGGTGACCAGAACGCCGATCTCAATCAGTGAATCAGGGAAGTCCGTGCCAAACCGCAAGTGCTCTCCGAGCGCCTGCACAACGCGTGCAAGCTCGGGATGGTGAAGTAGCACTAAAAACGGACCTCGCACGCCGCCGCGAGGACCCGAGGAAAGCTGCTCTGCGACGGCGCTCTGTTCGGGCGTCATCGCATCGGGCGTCAAGGGTTCGAATCGTTGCATCTCTAATCCTCAATGTGCTGTTTGCTATGTGCAGCGGTAAAGGGACGGTCGTGACTCAAAGTGGGCATCCTTTCCCGGACTCGCTTTACCTCTTCGAGGTCTATATCCCCGTAACACACAGTTGGCTCATCTCCCCCGTCAGCGATGACTGTTCCGGAAGGGTCAACGACAAGACTATGACCAAAGGTCTGGTGGCCGCCAGGGTGCATGCCGCAAGTCGCTGGCGCGGCGATGAAGCAGCCGTTCTCGATTGCTCTTGCGCGCAACAGCGTGTGCCAGTGCATCTTCCCCGTTGCGTGTGTGAATGCGGACGGCACGACGATCAGGTCGGCGCCTGAGTGCGCGAGTGAGCGATACAACTGAGGGAATCGCAAGTCGTAGCAAATGGTGATGCCGATGGTAGCGAAGGGAGTATGTGCGATTACTGCCTGTTCGCCAGGGCGGTACATGGCGGATTCGCGAATGGTTCTTCCTGAAGGCAATGTTGCGTCGAACATGTGAATCTTGTCGTAAGACGCAACAATTTCGCCGACGCTGTCAATCAGATATGCGCGATTCGCGATCCGTTCATCGCTCGTTTTCACTGTGGCAGAACCGATGAGCGTCCACACGCCTCGTGCATTGACAATTTGCGGAAAGCTGCAAGTCCCGGGTGACCTGGCTCATCCACCGCCGTTTCTCTCATGACCCGACCGCTGGCGTGTAAAACGAAAGAGAACTCCGGGAGCAGAAGTAGCTGAGCGCCGTTGTCGCACGCTTCGCGGGCCAGAGCGAGCGCCGCTTCAACATTTTTCTGAATGTCATCTCCGGGATTCAACTGCAGGCAAGCAATTCGGAGCGACATAAGTTAGGCCCCGCGACGCAAACCAAGCATCTCGCGAGCCTGTTCCGGGCTGGCGATTTCGAATCCCATAAGCCCAAGGAGCTCCGTCGCGCGATCTACGAGTTGGGCGTTGTCTTTGGCCAGCACGCCCTTCGAGATGTAGAGGTTGTCTTCGATGCCGACGCGTACATGACCGCCCAACAGCGCGGATTGCGCGACCATCGGGAATTCCGTCCTCCCAATGCCGAATGCGGCCCAGTTCGCTTGATGCGGCAGCATGCTCTTGAATGCGGCCAACGTCTCAGTCGTTGCCGGTGCGCCCCATGGTACGCCCAGCACGATCTGGAAGAGCGGAGACGGATCCACCAGTCCACGCTCAATAAAGTTGTTTGCAAGCGCCAGGTGGCCCGTGTCAAAGAGTTCCAGCTCGGGCTTTACCCCAGACTCGCGAATGACGGCTGCGATCGCTTCGATATGGGCAGGCACATTGATGAGTGCACCGCGTCCGAAATTTAACGTCCCCATATCCAGGCTGCAGATATCAGGTCGTAGTTCGAGGATATGCGCGACACGTTCTTCGGGCGGCCTGAGATTGGACCCGGCGGCTGCGGTGTTGGCCTCAGTGTCACTCGGGACAAAACGAGCTCCCGGTCCGGTCGTCAGATTAACGATCACAGGACTTCCGCTATCACGAATGCGCTCTACAACCTCGCGATATAGCTTCGTCTGCATCGCCGGCTTCCCGGTCTCTGGGTCGCGAACGTGAATGTGCGCGATAGCTGCCCCGGCCTTGCAGGCATCAACCGCCGCGTTGGCGATTTGTTCCGGCGTGACAGGCACGTTCGGATAGCGGTTTGCTACGTCGTCGCCGCCAGTCACCGCACAGGTGATAATGATTCGTCGAGTCATTTTGAAAGTTCCTTTTGATCTTGCGTTGTTTCCTCGGCACGCACAGTGCGGCGCGTAATAGAATGGTCCGACTTCCGAATGCCGGCCGGTAAGCATCGCCATGTGAGCGCACGCAGTTCGCCGAACTCGTGATCTAGTTTCTTCCAGGAATCCCCTCTGTCATCGCTCCTGTAAACTCGCCCGAGATTTGTGCAGGCGAACAGCACATCGGGCCAGCTTGCATCTGCTACAAGGCACCAAACTGTGCTGTTGAGCGGAAGCGGAAGGGGAGAAGTCTCAAAAGTGCGACCGTAGTCACGGCTGCGGAGCAGACGGCCGTCGTTGCCCGGCGGCCCGTTCCCGGTCGTAACGAAAATCATCGAAGGTTCAGTCGGGTGTTGCACAACGGATCGGGTGTACTGCCATGGCGCGTCGAGTTGCTGCAGTTTCCAGCTTGCGCCTTGGTCGTCACTGCGATGAAAGCCCATGTTGGTTGTCGCAAAGACGACCGGGTTACCGCTTCCGTCGCGGATCGCAAGGATCCCGTGAACATCACGCGAAACCAATCCGTTGCAGCAGGATTCCCAAGTGTCTCCCCCGTCACCGCTGCGGAAGATACCGCCGATCTCGACCGTGGCCCAGACAATGAGCGGATCGACCGGGTCAAAAAGGATCTGGGTGACGCGCGTGGGCCCCATATTGACTGTGGAAAACTGATCAACTCCTTCCACGTTCAGCTTTTCCCACGTTATGCCAGCATCGCGCGACCGGAAAAGAGCCGCCGGCCTCGAGCCCCCAATCAATAGATTCGGATCCTGTGGGTGTTGCGCGAGCGCCCAGACGTCAGTCATAGGCGAGGGTAGGTGCGTCCACCGGGCGCTCTCTTCATCCCAACGGAACACTCCCATATCAGTCCCGGCGAACAATCGTGTGGGCGTCGACGGGTGAGTTGCGAATGTCCATACTCGCGCCTCGAGATACATCCCCGAGTGGCTGTTCGGATGAACCCAAGTTTCACCGCCGTCTTCGGAAAACCATGCGGAATGGCCGGCAGTACCTGCGTACACGTGCAGATTGGGCCTGATGACCTGCGTGTTCATAGTGGCTGCGTGCTCTTCGTAAGTTTGAAAGTGTGAACCACCGCGCCGTCCTGCGCGTGTGTACGTGAAAATAATCTCGTGTAACGGGATTAAAGTCAACTTCCATGTTTGAAAGCTTGTTGATCCGCTGTTCGGCGGTGAGCAAAAGCGTCCGATTAATTCCGCGCTGCACTAGGCGTCCCTTCGTCATCCGATGCGCGCAAGTTCCAAGGTACAAGGCGGGCCGCCTAGAAGCGGCCCATCGCGCCGTGCCACCTCGCCGACCACATCGGCGCAGTACGGTTAGGGCAAACACTGATACTAAAGAAGTCTCATATTCCGGCATATTTAGACGCAAGGGAGCCGGTGGACGCTATTTCGCGGCATCAGCGCGCCATAGACCGTCAGGCTGATTGTGCGATGGAAAGGGGACGTGACCTCCAGCGCCGACCAACACTTTCTTGAAGACAGGCCAAGTGCATATGAGTGAGCGTGAGCGGTTCAAAGACCAGGTGGTAGTCGTTACGGGTGCTGCGCGTGGGATCGGATTCGTGGTCGCACAGATGGCGGCGAACGAAGGGGCTCAAGTCGTAGTTTGTGATTTGGACCGGCGTGCTGTCGACGAGGCGGTGGCCAAGATCTCGGAGGGAGGAGCGCACGCGTTTGGCGTTGTAGGTGACGTGAGTGATGCTTCCCAGGTGCGATTGAATGTCGATCAGATCATGGAGCGTTACGGGCGGATCGACGTGCTGGTGAACAATGCCGCGACCACTTCTTATCATGCCCCCGAGGCACTTCCCGAGGAGGTCTGGCGACGGGAGCTTGACGTTTGCCTCGGAGGCACGTTCTTCTGGTCACAAAGGGTCGCGGTTGCTTCCATGATCCCCGAAAAAAAAGGGGTTATCGTGAACGTCGGGTCGGGCGCAAGTCTCGCCGGAATCCCCAGGTGTGCCGCCTACGTCTCCGCAAAGCATGGGGTGGTTGGGCTGACCAAGGCGCTGGCCGTGGACTGGGGACAGTTCGGTATTCGCATAAATGCCGTTTGTCCAGGTCTGACCTACACGGAGCTGGCGAAGTATGTCGCGACACAGAATCCGGAAATGATGAGGCAAAGGGAGTTACGCATTCCGTTGGGCAAAGGCGCTTATCCGGAAGACGTTGCCCACTCGATTCTTTTCCTCGCATCGTCGGAAGCGAGTGCAATCAACGGCGTGGCCCTCAGCATCGACGGTGGGACACTTGCTATGTCGTCGGGCTTTTCAGCACCTCGTGACGGAAGCTAGTGGACGCTTCTGAACGAACGGCGAATCTCGCAGGCATGGGGTTCCCGATATGCAGGAAATTAGAGGATGAGGAGACATAAAGTGGCACTTGACATTCCTTTTGACGCGAGTAGCCCGTCGCAAGTCACTATGACGGCGCAGAAACGAAGAAAGATGCTGATCCGCGCAGTGGTCGGCGTTTCTTTCGAGTATTACGACTACGTTGTATTCGCGGCCTTTGCCCCGTTTTTTTCGAACCAGTTTTTTGTTACCGGGAATCCAGTCGTTTCGGTCCTTAACACCTTGCTCGTGTTCGCACTGGGATTCGCAATGCGCCCAATCGGAGCGATGATCGCCGGCCGGGTTGCGGACCGGGTAGGCCGTAAGCCGGTGATGATCCTTGCTCTCACCTTTGCTGCTGTCGGCAGTCTCGCTTTGGCGATAACCCCAACCTATGGTCAGATCGGGCTGGCTGCGGTGGTCATACTTGTTCTTGCGCGGTTGCTACAGGGCCTCGCACACGGCATGGAAAGCATTTCGGCGTTTGTTTATACGGCCGAAATCGCAGACCCCGCAAAACGAGCCTTTCATAGCTGTGCGTACCCCATCGGACTGAACCTCGGTGTTATGCAGGGCACGCTCTTCGGTGCAATTCTTACCTCGCTGATCAGCGACGCAGATATGCATTCGTGGGGATGGCGGATCCCATTCGCTATTGGCGCACTTTACGGCCTCTTCATCATCCTTCTTCGACGTGGGATGGAGGAATCCGGGACATACGAGAAGGCGAAAAAGCAGGCCGTCGCAGAGGATCGGGGATACTGGAGAAACATCTGGGAATACCGGAAAATCATCTTGATCCTCTTCGCCATCTGGCCTGCAGCCGCCACAGGAGCATACACACTGTCGGTCAGCTTCAGCCAATACGCTATAACAATGGTGAAAGCGAATCCTCGTGACGCCTATTGGGCGGCCTTGATTGCCCAAGCAGTTTTCATGTGCGCACTGCCGGCCTGGGCGAAGATTTCGGACAAGATGGGCAGAAGGTTCAACTATTCCGTAGCCCTGGGAGGAATGCTTCTTCTGGCCTACCCGTTGCAACTCATGCTGGGACCGTCGCTGCTTCAAATAGCGTTGCCCATGACGATCGGGTTGTTGGTGTGGGCTGCTACAGCGTCCTGCGAGCTTGCCTTCATTAACGAGCTGATTCCGAACCGGGTGCGTGCGCAGGTTATGAGCATCCCGTCGTCTTTAGGCGGTGTCTTGTTCGGAGGAACCGCCCCCTATCTGCGGGCTTGGGCGACAGAATATGTCTCTCCATGGGCATTCACAGCATATTTCATGACGCTATGCCTCATCGCGTTGATTGCTGTGAGGCTGCTTCCAGAGACACGCGGACGCGATCTATCAGACTAAGTGCATTGTATGCATGCCATGCATAACTTGATAACGATTCTTCGCAAAGAGCGCAGGTGGGTTAGACAGTGAACGAGCATTCGGGTCAGGGCATCACATCATCCCTTGTCAAGTTCGCGATGGAACTCGACGCAGGCTCACTGCCTGCGTCTGTTTCACACGAATGTACGCGGGCGCTCGTGGACGCGGTCGGATGCTGCGTCGGAGGGTCTCGCCTTCCCGTCGTCGATATTGCGCATAAATCGCTGGTGGAGTTCTTTGGGCCGCCGCAAGCTACTGTCCTTGGGCGAAGCGCGAGGTGCGATGCACTACACGCATCGCTGCTGAACGCGACGGCGGGTGCAGCGTATTCGTTCTTCGATACGTATTCAGACGCACTGCTGCATCCCAGTGGGCCGGTGCTGGCCGCCATCCTTGCGGTTTCCGAGCGGACCCCGGTTTCTGGCGCGGACTTTCTGGCTGCCTTCGCGGTTGGGATCGAGGCCGCCTGTCGTTTGACGGCCTGCGTTACGACCCCTCCCGCGAACGGCTCGATCGCGTGGTCACAGACGGGCATCGCGTGCGGAGCGGGCGCAGCGCTGGCGGCCGGGAAACTGCTCCATTTGAATCGTGAACAGATGTCGTGGGCGCTTGGGATTGCCATCTCGGAAGCCAGCGGGACGCGTATTTGTCATGGCAGCATGTCCGCCGCGCTGATCTTCGGCCACGCCGCTCAGACTGGAATCCGCGCCGCAATCCTCGCAGAAAGAGGCTTCACCGGTCCCGACGAAGCAATCGAGGGACGTTTTGGATTCGCAAGTACGTTCGCCGATAAGGCCCATTTGCAGGCGATAACCGCAGGCATCGGTGACGTATTTGAAATATCTCAAAACACATACAAACCGTATCCGTGCGGCATCGTGATTCACCCCTCGATCGATGCAGTCCTCCTCGCAAGGTCTGACCGTAACTTTGTCGTTGAGGATATTGAGCGAATCTCTCTTTCCGTGAGCACTGGCGCCGCGGCACTAACATCCCGGGCAGACCCCAAAGATGATCTGGAGGCGAAGTTCAGTATCCAACATTGGGCAGCGGCTGCGGCGGTTCGGGGTAGGGCCGGAATTGCCGAGGGGGCGGCTGCTGCGGTGAGCGACGCGGCAATACGGCGACTACGTTCGGTTGTAGAAGTGTCCGGTCACGATGATTTGCCAAACCAGTCCGCGCGACTTCAAATCCATTTGAAGAGCGGCACAATCGTGGAGAGGGTCGTCGAGCATAACGTAGGAAGCGTTGAGCATCCGATGACGGATGAACAGCTTGAGGCGAAGTTTGTAGACCAGGTGCAACCCGTGATCGGGCTTGCACGCGCACGTGAGCTCGCAGCCGCTTGCTGGCAGATCGAAATGCTGAATGACGCAAGCGCAATCGCAAAAATCGCAACTTGACCTATCAGCGTCCCGAGTCAGCAGTGTCTATTGAACTCTCTGCAGATGGCCAATGGTCTCGGAATTATGGTGGGGCAACGGTCGGCGTAACCGCGCCGGCCAACTGTTACACAGTCGTATTGAAGGAAAAAGTCGATGGCAAGTGCTGATAAATCGTTGCGCCATATGATCGAGCATTGGCTTGGTCCAGCGCACGATGACCAGGTACGCGTCACTCGGTTCAGAAACAGGCGATCCACACGGGAATGTTATGTACGCGTCGAGACCTCCAATGCGGCAGGGCCGGTTGCGATGTTTTTCTTTCGTCACCAAGACGGCACGTGGCGGATCTTCCCGCCGAGTCAAGAACGGCCGGCGATGCGTCTCGGGCTAGATTCGACGGCTTCCGTATCCGGTCGCTAGATCTTGAGTTGCGCCTGCGGAGCAGTATGTCCGTCGCGACAAGCGCTTACCACCACTTCATGAACATCACACTTTGAGAAGGCAGCTATGGTTCAGGACAACACGCAGCAGGATTTCGGTGACCTGCGACAACTTTTTGCCAAAGCACACGTCGTGGAGGAGCTGAAGACCGCGTGGCCAAGTTCATTCGAGGTCGTGTCCGAATTCTGGCGTGCGCCGTTCGAAAGCTCACATCTCACCCCTCGCATGAAGGAACTGATACTCCTTGCGATGCATGCATCGGCTACAGCTCTTAATCAGGATGCGACGGTGCGACACGTTGAACGGGCCAAGCAGGCCGGAGCGACGGATCACGACATTCTCGACGTACTGGTTTCGATTATCGGCCTCGCGAACCACGCTCTGTATTTTTCGGTACCCATTCTTGAAGAGGAGCTGAAGGCAGCTGGGAGGGAGCCCGCGAGTCTCCCGCCGGTCGATCCCGAATTCGACAAGATCAAAGAGAATTTCCTTGAAGTTCGAGGTTTCTGGAATTCAGAGCGCGAACCGCTGGCGCGGCTCATTCCGCAATACTTCAAAGCATTGACCAAGCTCGGCATTGAGTCCTGGCAGCGAGGTTCGTTGACGCGAAAGGAGCGGGAGCTGATCTGTATCGGCATCGATTGCTCAGTGACACATACCTACGCGCCAGGCTTGCGAATCCACATGCGGAACGCAATTTCGTGCGGCGCGACCCGTGAGGAGATTCTCGAGGTGCTCCAGCTTGCTGCATTGCTCGGAGTTGAAACATTCGTCGCCGGCGCCAACGCTCTCTACGATGGGCAGCATCGGGAAGGCGCGGACTCGTGACCTGTGGCCGGGTAGAGAACGCCTGAAGGCGGCGTGCCACGAGAACCAGAAAACACCTTGAAGGACGGCAATGGAACCATTCGAACTATTTGCGATCCGTTATGGGCACAACGGGTCAAGGAAAGCTAGCCAAAACGTAATCGGCGGCGACCTTCATGAGGAACATTCGGACCTTGATTTCTACATCTGGGTCGCGAAACGAGCGGATCGTGTTTTCCTGATCGACACGGGGATGAGCGAGGAGACCGCGAAACGTCGCGGTGACGGTCTGCTTCGGGTTCCAAGCGAGGCAATCAGATTGTTAGATTTGGACCCCGCAAAGATCGAGGATGTCATCCTCACACATCTTCACTACGACCACGCGGGAATGGTGGACCGCTTCCCGAAAGCGAAGTTTTATTTGCAGGACACGGAGCTTGCGTACGCAACGGGTCGTTGCATGTGTTCCCGTCTTCTCAAGCGGGGATACGACGTGGAAGACGTCCTTCATCTCGTCAAATGCGTTTATGCGAACCGCGTTGAGTTTGCAGATCAGACCTTCGAGATTACGAGTGGACTGACCGTCCATCGAACAGGCGGACATACTGGCGGATCTCAGGTCGTGCGCGTCTGGACCGAGAGAGGTTGGGTTGTCCTCGCCTCGGATTCATCGCACCTCTACTTCAATATACAAGAAAGAGCACCGTTTCCCTCGGTATATCGAGTCGACGAGATGATGGAAGGCTACCGGACCATCCTCCAGTTGGCGAACGGTTCAATGGATCATGTGATCCCGGGGCACGATCCACTGGTCATGAAAATGTATCCAGCACCGAACAAGGAGCTTGAAGGGATCGTCGTTAGATTGGATCGCGCGCCGGCGTTGCTCACACTCTGACTGACGCAGTAACACAGCAGGACAAGCCCAGGACCGGGTAAGTCCTCACCCGTCGGCGTGGCTTGACAAACGCGGACGAGTCAAACAGTCACGCGCAATTATGGATTTAGGACTGCGAATTGCACCCGTCGAAATTTCATCGGCGCACGGGGTTGCTAGAAGGCGGGTCACGTTCGGAACGCCGCTGCTCGAAAGTTGGAGTCCGTGGCGTTCTGTGAGCGACTCGAATAAAAACGTCACTTAAGGAGACAAAAAATGAAACCGCAGTTTGTGTTTAAAGGAATTGTGATCGGAGCGGGAAGTGCTTTTGCAGTATCGGCGTTCGCTCAAAGCAGCGTGACACTGTACGGCAGCATCGATACCGGGTTCGCGTACGTTAGTAGCCAAACGTCGCTTGGGTCGACAAGCGGTGGAAAATCGGTAGTTAAAATGTCTCAGGGGGTTTGGAACGCGAGCAAGTTTGGATTTCTCGGAACGGAGGATCTCGGTGCCGGCCTCAAGACTGTGTTTCGTCTTGAGGGGGCTTTTAACAGCACGAATGGTTCGCAACAGTACACCAATGCGATGTTCGGACGGTCCGCATACGTTGGGTTGACACATCCGGCGTACGGCGCGCTGACGCTCGGACGTCAATATGCTGCTTATTACCAGGCGCTATCGAAGTACAGTCCAACGAACGTTTTGACGGGGTACTTCGGAGCGCATCCAGGAGACCTGGACGGCCTTGATACGGTGTATCGTGCGAACAACACAGTAGAATATCAGTCGCCGACGTTTTATGGCCTCACGGCATACGGTTCGTATTCTCTCGGTGGCGTACCGGGGAGCTTCAATAGCGGTTCAACGTGGGCGGGAGCGCTGCAATACGAACTGGGACCGATGGGCGTGGCCGCAGGGTTCCAAAGGACGAATAACTCGACTCCCGGCGGCGGGCCATGGGGCGCGGATTCGACGATGTCGAACAATGGCGCGGAGCTAGGTGTGTCTGCGGTGACCAACGGTTACCAAACAGCACAAGCGCAGCAACGCTTTGCAGTCGACGGCATTTACAGGTTCAACGAGAAGTGGGACGTGTCGCTGGCATACTCGAACGTGCAGTACATCCCAGGCTTGCGTTCGGCTTTCACGGACACTGCCATCTTCAACACTGGGGGAATTGCGCTTCACTGGAGGCCTATCGCCTCGATCGATCTGGGGGCCGGATACAGCTACACTCGCGCGACGCGAGCAAACGGAATTACCAGCTCGGCGAGCTACCAGCAGTACAATTTGTCCCAGTATTACAGTCTTTCGAAGCGCACCGGGTTGTATGCGTTGGAGGCATATCAACGCGCAGGTGGCCAGACGCTCGGAACACCGGGGAAATCTCAGATCATCGGTGCCACTGCGACAGTCGGTGACGGATTCAATGCAACACCGTCGTCATCGCGAAGTCAGTTTGCCGCCGGTATCGGGATTGTGCATCGTTTCTGAGAAAGCGAGGGTAGGGCCGGACGAAGCGCGCACTCTGTCGACAATCTGTGAATTCGGCCCAGGCGTTCTTCTCAGTCTGCCGTCCATGCGTGATGTCGAGCGCAAGGACGAGCAGCCGCCAGACGTCGAACGTGGATTAGCGCCGGTGGTCCGGTTTAAAAGGCTTGCTTACGGTTCGCATCGTCGTGAACGGAGTGGCACAGGAGCGGAGAATGAAGGTCCACGGTCGTTGCCATTGTGGCGAAATCCAATACGAAGCGGATGTCGAACCCGGGACCGTTTCGATATGTCATTGCGAAGATTGTCAAATGCTTTCGGGGACGGTCTTTCGCGCTAACGTTCCTGCGCCGGCCGACCGTTTCCTGCTCGTCAGAGGAAGTCCTCGGCAATATGTGAAGACGGGCACGAGCGGCGCAAGGCGAATTCACGCGTTCTGCGAGCAATGCGGCGGTCCGGTTTATTCGTGCGCGGCCGAGAATCCGACAACCTACTCGTTGCGCATCGGCGCCTTAGCCGAACGATACGAACTAGGAAGACCGGTACGCCAGATTTGGACAAAGCGCCGGTTTCCCTGGATGCATTGCCTTGAGAGCAACGACGAGTTTGATGGGCAATCGTGAATGCCGAACCCGCTGTCGTAGCTTTGTGTGATTGACCGCCTGCTTTGAGCTTATTTTGCCAAGGCGGTTTGCGCTTTCTTTGAACCCGGCGGACGTCCCCGGCGGCGCTTTAGATTTAGTGGCTGTTCGTGGTCGGACTCCGTGGAGACGTCCGTCGGGGCAAGTGATTTCGCTAGCATCGGAAGCATGAGATCGCGCGTTTGCTCGAGATGTGATGTCAACACGCGTACTGCCAGGTCCGCATCCCCCCCTAATATGGCGTCGAGCAAGGCAGTGTGCTCGCTTTCCAACTCGCCCTCAGCGCTGACAGCCGGCAACAAAGCGCGGTGATACATTGCGCTGGCCTCTGCCAGTTGGCGCACGATCTGCACGAGGCGCGGGCTGCCGCAAGCCTCCATCATGACGATATTGAATTCCTCGTGGCGTGCGAGCCATTCTGGATTCACGCGTTCTGGCTGCGAGTCGAGAGCCACAGGCGTGCGGCTGAGCCGATGGTGAGCTGCAACGACCCTCGATTGCCACTCCACGTCGCCGCGTGCGATGGACTGACGTAGCGCGATTCCCTCGAAGATGGCTCGTTGGCGCACGAGGTCAATCAGGTCGTCCGCCGTGAGCGCGCGAACGCGAAAGCCCTGCTGCGGCTCGATTTCGACCCATTGTTCGCCAGCAAGGCGATTCAACGCCTCGCGTACCACATTCAAGCTGACGCCGTGCGTTTGCGCCAGCAGCGATACCTTGATCCGCTGCCCTGGCAGCAGCTTGCCTGTCAATATTTCCTCGCGCAACTGATCGAACATCGCCGCATTTAACGTCCGGCCATCGTTTGTGTTTCGCATGCCCTGCAGCCAAGAGAAGAGTCTTTGCGAGGATAGCACGACATCGCCCGATAAAACTATTCCGATGCCAGTGATCCATCAAAAAATATAAGATGGATTTAATTTTGAAAAATGGATTCTGGCACGTAGAATTGTTTCGGCGATCTACCTACGGGGCCCCGAAGATGCCGACAATTGAAATGCGCGAAGAGCAGTTCGAGTTCGAAGGTATGCCGGTTACGGTCTATCGCGCGGGCGGGGGCTCGCCGTTGATAATGATCCACGGGTCGGGCCCTGGCGCTTCGAGCATCGGCAACTGGCGTGCCGTGTTGCCTGCGCTTGCTGCTCGCTTCGACGTCTATGCGATGGACCTAATTGGATTCGGCAAGAGTGCACGAAAGCAAGCTATCCCTTACTTCGACTTTGGCTTATGGCTGCGTCAGGCTGAAGCGCTCCTTGAGCGGGTTCCAGGCGAGAGAGTGGGAGTAATTGGCCACTCACTTTCCGGCGCCATTGCGTTGAACCTTGCAGCAGCGTCGTCACGCATCGCCGCCGTGCTAACAACGGGCACGATGGGCGCGCCGTTCGAAGCAACCGACGCGACGCGCCGTTGTTGGCGCTGCCCGGCCAATAGAGAGGAACTTGTCCTCGCGCTTCGGGGCTTGATCTACGACGCCTCGGTCATCGACGGCGCGTACCTTGCGGCCCGCGAGCCTGTCATATTCGGGCCGGGCTATGCTGAATACTTCAATAGCATGTTCGCCGGAGAGCCGTCGCAATATATCCGCGCAGCAGTGTTGGATGACGCGACGCTCGCGCGCATTCAATGTCCCGTCGCGCTCTTGCATGGTCGCGAGGACGTTGCCTTTCCCCCATCCAGTTCGGTACAGATCGCCGCCAGGCTGCCGCATGCAGACCTCACACTGCTTTCAGACTGCTCACATTCGGTCGCGTTCGAGCGTGCCGACGTTTTTCTCGCCACGGCGCATCGACTATTTGCCTCCGCGCTCGGACGCGTCAACTGACAGTAAGGGACCTCTATACCATGGCAACTTCGAACGGATATCTGCTTAAAGGCAGGATTATCGACGGCACATTGAACTCGCCGGTCGAGGATGGCGCGCTTGTGATCGAAGGCGAACGAATTTCGTGGGTCGGTGCCGCGCGCGATTTGCCGGCGGCACATACCGACCGTCAGCTGGAGGTCATCGATCTGCCCGGACGTACGCTCATGCCCGGGCTGGTCGACGGCCACACGCATATTTCGTTCGGCGAATCGCGGTCGGAGGAGGAAAACGCCCTCTACACGCCGGTCGAATTCCGCACAGCGAAGGCCCTCTATTACGCGAAGAAAGTATTGCAGGCAGGCGTGACTAGCGCGTTCGACGCAGCCACGACATATAACATCGCACAGGCCGTCAGAGATGCGATTGATACGGGTATGTTCGAGGGGCCGCGCTTTGCGGTGTCGGGCAAGCAGCTCACGAATCACCAGGGACTCGAGGACTCATTTCCTAACGAGATGCCGTTTCCGCTTGGGCAGAGCGCTGTGCTCGTGAAGACGCGCGAAGATCTCGTTGAACAGATACGTCTTCAGGTCAAGGACGAAGTCGATGCGATCAAGGTGTCCGGTTCAAACGACAACCTCATAACGCCGGACGCGTTGGGCTCGTCGGCATTTACGCTGGAGGAGTTCCGCATTATCGCAGAGGAAACACACCGGCTCGGCAAGATCTGCAGCGTTCACGCGCGTTCGCGAGACGCCGCGCTCTATTCGGCGCAGGCCGGATTCGACAACCTCTTCCATGCTTCATATATCGACGACGAAGGAATCGAGGCCTGTCTCAAAAATGGATGCGTCATCACGCCCACGCTCACCCTTCTAGTGAACCTTGTCGAAGCGAAGCAGAGCAATGCCGGCGCATCGGGCGCCGCAGCCTTCCGTGCTGAAATCGAGGCGGCGAGCTCAAACCTGCGTCGCGCTTACGAAGCTGGCGTGCCCATCATCGCTGGTAGCGAGAGCGGCTGGTCACCTGTGCCCTACGGCCAATGGCATGCACGCGAAATGCAACTCTTGGTCGATCTGCTCGGGCTTACCCCGTTGCAGGCAATCCATGCGAACACGCTTGCCGCGACGCGTCTCTTGCAACGCTTCGGTCATGAAGTCGGTAAGCTCGAAGTAGGGCGCCTTGCCGACGTCCTCGTGGTACCCGGCAATCCCCTTGATGACATCAGTCTGCTCCAGAGGCCAAAGGACTTCGACTACATCTTCAAGGGCGGGCGACCCATCGATCGTACGCCCCCCCCGCCGCGGCAGCGCAAATGGTATGAACGCACCAAGATCTTCCTTAACGGTGTGTACGAATACGATGAAGCAAGTGGTAGCGGCCGGTTGGTGCAGTGATCCTTTGCTACGCACCTGATCAGCGGCTTCGCTTACCGAGCGCGGTGCCTTCGTAGATTCGTATCATCGTCACGTGTTCGTTATTCGCGAACGTTTCCAGGCAATATTGAAGTCGAGATGCCAACCGCCTCGAGTCAAGGCGCGCCGTATCGGCCATCTGCTTCAGACGGTCGATACCACTTTGCGCTTCATTTCTTAGCAACTTCAACCGACAAGGACCATTTCATGAGTCAGTCCGTCAAGTACGTGAATCCTGAAGGCGCCTGCCCGGCGCAAGGCCTGTATTCCCATCTCGCACGCGTCAAGGCAGGAGAGATGATTTTCGTTGCAGGACAGCTCGCGGTGGGGGCAGACGGCTCGGTCGTCGGCGTCGGCGACTTTGATGCGCAGTTCAAGCAGGTCTTCAAAAATCTCGGGGACGTGCTCAAAGGTGTTGGCTGTGACTTCAACGACGTTGCCAAGTTCACCACCTACCTCGTCGCATCGCAGCATATACCGAACTTCATGCGCTGCCGGGCTGAGCTGTTCCCATCGCTGTTTGCCACTGACCTGTATGCACCCAACACGCTGCTCATCGTAGACCGACTCGTGAAGGAAGAGTTTCTGGTCGAAGTCGAGGCGGTAGTGCGGGCTCGAGACTAAGTTACTACGGGTGACATGACATGAAACTGATCAGCTTTGCACTTGGTGGCGAACGACGTATTGGCGCACTGACGGGCGAAGACCTTGTAGTGGACGTCACTGAGACCGTCGGCTCGCACGACATGAACGTACTCATTGAACGTTACGAGCGTCTGCGCGATGCGTTGGAGAGCGAAGTGGAAGCCGGTGACAAAAGGGAGCCGTTGTCGGGTGTGACGCTACTGGCGCCGATACCCGACGTACATCGCAACATCTTTTGCGTCGGCAAGAACTATTACGATCACGCACACGAGTTTGCCAGTAGCGGGTTTGACTCGAGCGCCGCGCGTGGCGCAGTGCCACCCGCACCGATTATCTTTTCGAAGCCGCCGAGCTCTGTTATTGGTCCCGGTGCGGCGATAGACTCGGCGCTAGATCCTATGGAAAGTGTCGACTATGAAGCCGAACTCGCAGTCGTCATTGGCAAGGCGGGACGTTGCACCGAGACAGACGACCCATGGTCATTTATCTTCGGCTACACGCTTATAAACGATGTGACCTCGCGCGGATTGCAGAAGCATCACAGTCAGTGGCTGCTAGGCAAAGGTATCGATACCTTTTGTCCGATGGGCCCCGCCATCGTAACCGCCGATGCGGCAGGCGATGTGAACGCGTTCGAGCTTCGCTGCGAGGTCAACGGCGAGGTGCGTCAAAAAGCGTTGCTATCGTCGTTAATATTTGATATTCCCACGCTGGTTCGGACGATCGGCAGGTCGATTTCGTTCGTACCCGGCGATGTGATAGCGACGGGCACGCCAGCGGGTGTCGGGCTCGGCTTCAATCCGCCACGTTATTTGAGACCTGGTGACCGGGTACGTGTTTCGGTCCCCCAGATTGGTGCGCTCGAGAACTACGTTGCGTGAGGCGACACCGTGCGCTGGATTTCCCTGCTCTATTCTTTGCACCTCGCTTCGCTTTTCGTCGCGGTCATATTTTGTGCGCGGCATTTCGGAGCGGCCGAGACAGTGTTGCTATGTGCCAGTGCATGGTTCCTGATCCTAGGTCGAGTGGCCGATCTCGGCGCGCTCGACGATTTCGGGGAGGATGGGTCCGAAGCGCTCGCGCGTGACCTGGAAAAAGCGAACGCCACGCTCTTGCGTTTCGAACGCCGCCAGGCGAGTTTGAACGAGCTCCTGGCATGCCAGGGGCTCATACGACGTTGTGACGCGTTGAATGAATGGCTGTTGATCTCCAGGCGCCTGAACGTCGACGACCCTGGAGTTGAGCAGGAAATTTATGCTTTGCGCGAGCGCTTGCTCGATAACGAGGCTCGTGCATAGTCTGTGCCCGCAGCCGGTAAGTCAATATTCACGTCGCCGTTCGATTCGCTCGTTTAGTTCGCGTTCGGCGCGCGCCTCCTCAATTGCCCAAACACGAAATGCCTCGACCGCCTCGCGTCGAGCCACATTCTCATTTGAAACCAGGTCGTACCCATAGTGCAGGGGCACTTCAAGTGAAAACGGTGCAACCAGCTTGCCGGTAGCCAGCGCTTCGCGGGCGAGCGCCGGCGTAGTCACTGTGATGCCGAGACCCTCGGCTGCTGCTTCGAGCGCCAGTATCGAATGCGAGAAATGCATCCCTTCCGTAGTGTCGATACCGGTGAGGCTTTGCGCCTGCACCCAGATGTCCCAGTAAGAGCGTTGGTCGTACATCAGGCCACGGTCGTCGTGCAACAGCGGAATACGTGCAATGTCGATGGTGTTCATGCCGGACGCAGGTAGCCGCTCGGGCGCGCATAAAGGTGTGATAGTCACCGGGAATAACGAGGTCACGGCCAACCCCGCGTAGTTCCCGGTGCCAAACGTGACCACGACGTCGAGTTCCTCGCACCACGACTGCAGGGTGCCCGAGTCGGTCGCGCGCGTTCCGCCTAGCGTCCGATAGCCGAATTGCCGCATCCTGGTGGAGACGCGCACATCGATGCGGGGATGTCGGATCGCAAAGCGGTGCAGGCGCGGCATCAGCCATCGCATCGCGAAGGAGGGCGGCGCGAGAACCGTTAGCACGTCGCCGGCTCCTGCGCTGCCAATCAGTTCGACGGCCTCTCTCAGCTTGCCGAAGCCATCTCTGAGGCTGGGTAACGCTACTTCGCCAGCGCTTGTGAGTTCCAGTCCGCTGGGTAGTCGCCGGAACAGCTTCGTGCCGAGCATCTCTTCGAGGTTTTGGATCTGGTGGCTGACGGCCGTTGGCGTGACATTGAGTTCCTGAGCGGCGCGCTTGAAGCTGAGCAGGCGTGCTGCAACCTCGAACGTTTTCAACGCAGTCAGCGGGACCGGGCGACTCATGGCAGGGTGAATTTTTCTCAGTCAGTGGATGAAAAATCATCGGGTGACGACATTTTATTGTGCCAATAATCTGACGCCCAATAGTTGTCGCAGGCCACCAGAGGAAGCGCGTAGCCTTATGTGGCAGCCTGCCTGGCCTCGTGTGCCGACCATCTATTGAAGAGACCGGCGTTTCAGCGGTCGCATTTCCTCCGTCCTCATACTTGGCGTCCGTCTGCGTCAAAAAAGGAGTATCTGATGCCCTACAGCAGTGACTACCTGCGTTCATTGGTAAGGGAAGACCGCGTGCATCGCAAGATGTACGTCGACCCCGAAATCTTCGAACTTGAAAAGGAAAAGATTTTCAAGAAGGTCTGGATGTACGTCGGGCATGAAAGCTTGATTCCACATCCAGGCGACTACTACTGCACGACGCTGGTCGGACAGGAAGTCGTGCTGAGCCGGAGTCCGGAGGGAAGCGTCAATGTCATTTTCAACCGCTGTGGCCACCGTGGTGCCAAGGTGCTGAACCGCAGGCGCGGCAACGCTAAAGTATTCACCTGCATGTATCACGGTTGGGGGTTTAAACCCGACGGCACCCTGGCCGGCGTTCCGATGAAGGCGGACTTCCCCGGCCGCGTGCTCGAAGAGCGGGCCTCAGGTATGGTCGCATTGCCCCGAGTGGAGACCTATCGAGGTTTCGTGTTTGCATCGTTCAATGCGGACGTCGAGTCACTGGAAGAATATCTGGGTGAAGCGCGCCGCGGCATTGACGAGCTGACGGACAGATCGCCCGTCGGCAAGATTGAGTTTGCCTCGGGTTGTCATCGCTACCACTTCGATGGCAACTGGAAGCTACAGTTGGAGAATCAGGCCGACATGTATCACCCCGCTGCATGCCACGCGTCCACTGTGGGACCCGACGGGCGACAATTTCAACGACGTGCCGGCAAGCAGGGCGGGGACGCGGCGTTCTTCACGGCCAATGGCGAAGCCGTCGTCGCGCAGACGGGCGTGCGCGGCTTCCTCAAAGGGCATAGCTCGGAAGCCTCCCTCTTCGACAAGGAGCAGTCGGGAGGTGTGTGGGACGAATACCGGGCGATGATGATCGATGCGTACGGCGAAGAGCGCACGAAGGACATTCTAAAGAATCGCCGCCATTCGATGACGCTATTCCCGAGCGTAGACATCCTGATTGCGCAGACGTCTGTTCGCGTCATCCGCGCCGTCGCAGTTGACCGCACGGAGATCGAAATCTGGCCAGTCAGGCTCGTTGGTGCGCCCGACGTCATCTCTACGGATCTCGTCAAGTACGTAAACATCACGCACTCGGCATCGTCGTTCATACAAAGCGACGATCTTGAAGCATTTGAACGCTGCCAGGAAGGACTAGCGACAGAAGGTGCCGAGTGGTTCCTTGTCGCCAAGGGTCTCGGCGATGAAATCGACGAAGGTAAGGGCGTCTTGTTCGGACCCAGGTCGAGTGAAGTTGGACAGCGCGCGCAGCATATCGCATGGCGCGATCTGATGGGCGCGCAAGGGGCGACGGAGTGACTATGAAAAACGAAATCCAGACGCTTTCCAAAGCTCATTTGCAGCACCCCCGCGCGGCAGAAGTTCGTGCGTTTATCGAAGCCGAAGCTCAACTACTCGACGAACGTGAATTCGACGAATGGAGCAACCTGTTCGCAGACGACGCGGTGTACTGGGTTCCGGCCGAGCGCGGACAGACGTCATGGCTCGACCATGTATCACTTTTTTTCGATGACAAGCATACGCTGAAGACGCGAGTGCAGCGACTCAATCACACTATGATGCACTGCCAGGATCCCGAGTCACAGTGCATCCGTGTCGTGTCGAACGTCACCGTTCTCGACGTACGGGAGCAGGAGGACGCAACACGCTTCTTCGTACGCTCGAAGTTCATCATGTTGGAGGACCGTTACGGCAAGCCGCAGCGCGTCTTCGGCGGCACCTATTCGCACACGCTCGTGGCGCAGGGGCAGGGCTTTCTGATTGCGCTGAAGCGGGTTGACTTGACCAACTGCGACGGGAGCTTTCCGAACCTAACGCAGCCCTTTTAGTTGACGGTAGCGGGCGGCCGCGCGGGACAGGCCCGCCACCCCAACCCAAAACCCCCAAGACAGGGCCGCCAAAAAAAAAAAAAAGAGGAGACAAC
>NZ_JARUXK010000007.1:27360-74428 GCF_031451435.1 Caballeronia sp. LZ008
GGGTTTTTGTTTGGGGGGTTGGGGGGTTGTGGTCCCCCCTGGGGGGGGTGCGTCCCGCCCCCACCCCGCCCCTTTTTTTTTTGGGGGGGGGGGGGGGGGGGGGGCCGGCCCCCCCCCCCGCTACCCTTCACGCCGATGCTCAGTCCTGCAATCTTTCAATACGGAGTGAACCATGCCATCTGTTGTACAGGGAAGCGCCGGCGAAGTAGCGCTTGGCACACAAGGTAGTGCGGTGGAACGTGCGCAAACAGAGTCCTTGTATCGGAAGTTGACGGTACGCCTGATCCCGTTCCTTTTCGTTTGCTGGGTCATTAACTACATTGATCGCGTCAATATCGGCTTCGCAAAGATCCCACTATCGAAGGACCTTGGCCTAAGCGACGCTGCATATGGCCTTGGCGTCGGGCTATTCTTCGTCGGCTATATACTCTTCGAGGTACCGAGTAATGCCTTGATGGAAAAGATTGGCGCGAAAAAGACAATTGCCCGGATCATGGTGCTGTGGGGCGTCGTCTCGTGCAGCATGGCATTCATCACCACACCGACTCAGTTTTACATCGCCCGCACACTTTTGGGAGCGGCTGAGGCTGGGTTTTACCCCGGTATCATACTCTACCTCACATATTGGTTTCCTTCGGGTCGTCGGGCACGCATCACCTCGCGCTTTCTCCTGGCCATTGCCGTTTCAGGCATCGTTGGCGGTCCAATTTCCGGATGGATCTTGAACAACATGGTCGGAGTGCTCGAGTTTAGGAACTGGCAATGGCTTTTCGTGCTTGAGGGTATGCCCGCCGTAATTGCCGGTATCGTCGCTTATTTCTTTCTAGACAATAGGCCTCGAGATGCCAGGTGGCTGACCGAAATCGAACGCGAAATCATATTACGCAACCTAACGCTGGATGAGTCGGTGAAAACCAAGGCGCACGGACACCGCTTTCTTCATCTTCTTCGCGATCCCCGTGTATATCTGGTCATTCTCGGTTACACGACCGTGCCTCTTCTGGGAACGGTCCTAAATTACTGGACTGCGACGATTATTCACCAGTCTGGTATCGAAAACATATGGCATGTAGGACTCTTATCTGCGATTCCGTTCGTCGTCGGGGCGACGGCCATGCTCATCAACGCCTGGCACTCGGATCGAACACTGGAACGGAGATGGCATTACTTTTTCGCTACATTCATCGGCGCTACGGGATGTGTCCTTCTTACCTATTTCAGCAATGATTGGGTAATGGCGATTTCGTGTCTGTGCTTAGTAGGCGTGGCGTATTTTTGCGGGACCGGTACCTTCTGGACGATACCGCCAGCGTACTTCAGCGGGGCGGCCGCAGCAACCGGAATAGCGATGATTAGCAGCCTCGGACAGTTTGGTTCGTTACTCGCCCCGATGTTGCTCGGATGGCTTAAAACACATACGAACAGTATCTCGACGGGTCTGTATGTCATAGCGGCGATTAGCATCCTTGGTGGCGTAGCTATCGCGCGCGGTATTCCCAAGCAAGCATTGCGGGAGCGTCGACCAGACTAGAGGTCTTCTCCATCGAGAAGAGACAGGAAAGTAGTTGGCTATCTTCATTCGGGCAAGCCGACCGGCACGTCGTCGATACAGTGTCGGCAACCGGAACCGCCATTCTCGGACGATGCGATAAAGTAGCCGCTTTGGGCATCGCATATTCGCGGGCCCTCCAGCCTGGTGGCCCGTTCCCTGTTGGCGGCGGCGCCCGGCACACGCGAACAGCCGACGTCTCCGTCGCGGTGGTGCTCGACTTGCACCGTGCGCTTCACAGAGTCCGCGGCGCTTTCTAAGGGGTGAACCGCCGGCAGGTCGTTGCCATGCCGGATTTATTCTCGCCCCTCGAGGCAGAACCGAGGTTCGACCTCCACGTTGTCTTGTCCTGAGTCCCCGGTAAAACATTACTTGTACTTCAGCGCACCCGCGATCGGGGGCTTCCGCGTGCGCTGGTCGTGCCTTTTATCAGGTCAACTTTGTTCTGACTTTCAGTGCAATTGACTCGCTTGGTTCATCAGACCTATGCATGTGTCTCACTAATCTGCGCCTATTGCGGCCTTATAGTATGTGTTTCGCTCCCGCAGCTTCCAAGGGGAAATTCATGACCGACAAGGTAGGAAACACGAAACCAGTCGATGACGACGCTGCAGAGGAAAATGGCGGCTTCCGAATTAGTCGACGGGCTCTTCTCAAAATGGCCGGCTCTGGCGCGGCATCGGTAGGCATTATGTCCGTAACGAATGGATCAGGAGTGGCCCAAGAACAGCGCGGCGAAACAGACGCAGTTGTCTCAAGTGTCTCGCTGTTCATCAACGGGCAACAGCATCGACTTTCTTTGGACACGCGCACAACGCTACTCGACGCGCTGCGAGAGCATGTGCATCTAACCGGCACCAAGAAAGGCTGCGATCACGGACAATGCGGCGCTTGCACGGTCATTGTCGACGGCCGTCGCATTAACTCCTGTCTATCTCTTGCGGTTATGCACGAGGGTAATCACGTAACGACCATTGAAGGTCTTGGTACCCGGACGACGCTTCATCCGATGCAGGCCGCGTTCGTTAAGCATGATGGCTTCCAGTGCGGCTACTGCACGCCCGGGCAAATCTGCTCGGCCGTAGGCGTACTTGACGAGATCAAGGCCGGAATCCCCAGCCATGTCAGCGCGGACTTGGTCGCTGCACCTCGTGCGACAAATATGGAGCTCCGAGAGCGCATGAGCGGCAACATCTGCCGCTGCGGCGCTTATTCGAACATCGCGGAAGCAATGGCGGAAGTCGCGGGAGGTCAGTCATGAGGCCATTTACCTACGAGCGTGCGAGTACACCGGCGGCCGCTGCCGCCGCTGCCCGTCAACCTGGCGCTAGGTTCATCGCCGGGGGAACGAATCTTCTTGATCTCATGAAACTGCAGATCGAAACGCCGGTTCATCTCATTGACATTAATGGGCTGGCGTTCAACCGTATCGAAACAACGGCAGACGGGAGTTTGCATATCGGCGCACTAGTTCGCAACACGGATCTGGCGGCCGATTCGCGTGTGCGTCGAGACTATCCGCTGTTGTCGCGCGCATTGCTTGCCGGCGCATCGGGTCAGTTGCGCAACAAGGCGACAACTGCCGGTAACCTGCTGCAGCGTACACGATGCCCCTACTTTTACGATACCAATATGCCGTGCAATAAGCGCGCACCGGGCAGCGGTTGCTCTGCTATCGGCGGCGTGAGCCGTTCGCTCGCGGTTATTGGTGGTAGTGACGCTTGTATCGCGACGCATCCTAGCGACATGGCAGTGGCGATGCGGGCGCTGGATGCGACCGTTGCCACCGTGAGCGCCGATGGCTCTACGCGTGTGATCCCGATCGCTGACTTTCATCGATTGCCGGAAAACACTCCGCATCTCGAAGACGCGCTTCGTCCAGGGGAGCTCATTACAGGTGTCACGCTGCCGAAGCCAATAGGTGGCAAGCAGATATACCACAAGGTGCGCGACCGAGCCTCATATGCGTTCGCTTTGGTGTCGGTCGCAGCGATCGTGCAGAACGACGGAACAGGACGTGTCGCGCTTGGCGGGGTCGCTCCCAAACCTTGGCGAGTGGAAGCTGCTGAGGCACAGATGCCGCAGGGTGCGCGCATTGTTGCATCGCACCTTCTGTCTGGTGCCAAGCCGACTGACGACAATGCCTACAAGCTAAAACTCGTCGAGCGCACGCTTGACGCCGTGATGACCGAAGCAAGGAGCTGATTTATGAAGTTCGATACGCCCGCCGGGCAAAATCCGATAGATCAGCTCACACACGTTGGCCGCGCCACCGATCGCATCGACGGGCGCCATAAAGTCACAGGTACAGCGACGTATGCGTACGAATGGCACGACGATATGCGCAATGCTGCATACGGATTCATAGTTGGCGCCGCGATTGCCAAAGGCCGTATTGCATCTGTAGATCTTCGAGCTGTGAAATCGTCGTCGGGTGTCCTTGCGGTTGTGACTGCGGATAACGCCGGGCCGCTGGATAAAGGCGACTACAACACCGTGAAACTGCTTGCCGGACCTGATGTCGATCACTACCATCAGGCAGTCGCTGTCGTTGTCGCCAAGACATTCGAGCAGGCGCGCGACGCTGCACAAAAAATTGTAATTCGCTATGTCAGAAGCGAAGACGGTGACTTTGACTTAGCTGCTGCCAAGGATTCCGCGCCGATAGCAGGTAGCGGGTACTGGGGCAAACCTGCGACATCCGTAGGTGACTTCGACGGCGCATTGGCCGCCGCGCCTGTACGGCTCGACGCCACCTATACGACCCCCGACCAGGGCCACGCTATGATGGAGCCGCATGCGTCAATTGCCGCGTGGAACGGCGACAGACTGACCCTTTGGACGTCCAATCAGATGGTCGCGTGGGGTGCTGGGGACGTTGCGAAGACGCTCAAAATCCCACGTGAGAACGTGCGTTTGATCTCGCCCTTCGTTGGAGGAGGTTTCGGCGGTAAGCTGTTCGTGCGGGCCGACGCGATTCTTGCAGCGCTTGGCGCGCGAGCCGCAGGACGACCAGTAAAGGTTGCGTTGACACGGCCACTGATGTTCAACAACACCACGCACCGCCCTGCAACGATCCAACGAATCCGTATTGGTGCCACCAAGGAAGGACAGATCACTGCGATCGGCCATGAAAGTTGGTCTGGAGATCAGCCGCACGGCAATCCCGAGACCGCTGTCGGCCAGACCCGATTGCTTTACGCGGGAGCAAACCGAATGACTGCCATGCGTCTGGCAACGCTTCATCTGCCTGAAGGCAATGCCATGCGCGCGCCAGGTGAAGCGCCAGGATTAATGGCCCTCGAAGTGGCGGTCGACGAAATGGCGGAAAAGCTAAACATGGATCCGATCCAGTTCCGCTCAATCAATGACACCCAGGTCGATCCGGAAGACCCGAATCGGCCATTTTCGCAGCGCCAGCTTGTCGAATGTTTCCGGGTAGGTGCTGAGCGATTCGGCTGGAGCAAGCGCAACCCTGTACCCGGGAAGACGCGCGATGGTCGATGGCTGGTAGGGGTCGGGACTGCCGCCGCGTTTCGCAACAATATCGCTATGAAGTCGGGTGCAAGGGTACGACTTGATCGGCGGGGAACCGTCACTGTCGAGACCGACATGACGGACATCGGCACTGGGAGCTATACCATCATCGCGCAAACTGCCGCCGAAATGATGGGCTTGCCGCTCGCAAAGGTCGCGGTCCGACTCGGCGACTCGACATTTCCAGTCTCGTCGGGTTCTGGCGGCCAGTGGGGTGCCAACAGCTCGACCGCAGGCGTTTACGCGGCGTGCGTAATGCTTCGAGAAGCGGTTGCCAAGAGACTGAACATGTCAAGCGCCGATGCTGTGTTCGCTGACGGCTACGTTCGCGCGGGTGGTCGCCGCGTCGCGCTCGCTGAAGCTGCAGCGGCAGGTGAGCTCGTCGCTGAAGACTCGATGGAATATGGTGACCTCTCCAAGCGCTATCAGCAGTCCACATTTGGCGCGCACTTCGTAGAGGTGGGCGTCGACGCTGCGACGCTGGAGATTCGGGTGCGACGGATGCTGGCCGTGTGTGCGGCTGGACGAATTCTCAATCCGAAGTCGGCACGTAGTCAGGTAATCGGCGCAATGACTATGGGTGTGGGTGCTGCGCTAATGGAAGATCTAGTAGTCGATAAACGTTATGGTTTTTTTGTGAACCACGACCTAGCCGGCTATGAGGTTCCGGTTCATGCCGATATTCCTCACCAGGAGGTCGTATTTCTTGATGAGATCGACCCGACTTCCTCACCCATGAAAGCAAAGGGCGTCGGCGAACTTGGTCTCTGCGGAGTCGGTGCCGCGATCGCTAACGCAATTTACAATGCGACGGGTGCCCGAGTTCGTGACTACCCTATAACGCTCGACAAATTGCTGTCCCAAATGACTTAATGGGGAGTGACCGGGGCTCGTCAAACGGTCACTGGCGACGCTGAAAAGTTCTCGCCTCGCCCTGTGGATTGCTTGCGGGACGTCCTTAGCTGCAACGACCCGGTCGAGCGGCCGAAAAACTTAAGGTTGGTTGCCGGCGGCCCCATTGTCCGGGGCCGTGGAGTTTCGGTCTTCGGTGGCAGTTGAGCCTCGCTGCAACCCAGCTCGCCTATCTGATTCCTAGCCCGTTACGGTAAAGGTTCGATGTCAGATATAAGACTTGGCTGAGAGCTTTCCAGACCGGTCGGTGACCTTGCTGGCATTTATACGTGTACTCGAATCCATGCTTAAGGGGGATATTGTGAAAACGAAGATCGCAACCGTTGCTCTGTCATTGATCGTGGCCGCTGTGGGCACTTCAGCAGCCCAAGGCTCGTATGCGCAGGATACCGGGTCGGCCGCCACTGACACGGCGCAAGCTGCGCCGGCGACAAGAGCACAGAAAAAGGCCGCGCGAAAGCAGGCACGCGCGAAGAAAAATGCGGAACTGAAGAAGCTTGAGGACGCTGGCTACAATCCGGCGAGGGCTAACGACCCGAATTATCCCCAAGATATACAGAACGCGCAGAAGAAGGCTGGGGTGGGCGCCGGTGCCAGTCAATAAGCCTTTGAGCGGTCCGCTAAAAAGCTAGAAGAGGTTGCAATGAGGGGCGAATGACGAGACACGCCATCGGCGTGGAAAGAGTAAGCTCTCGACGATCGGTCCCAAGGCAAAAATCTGAGCAGCCTTGCTGGCTTTTTCTCCCACGGCGCGGTCGCGTTCATTGAGCGTGTACGCCTTGCGAGGTGCCCGCCAACCCAAGTCGCATGTCAACATCGGTGCCTCGATTTTCCGGCGAGCACCCGACCTTGGGCATCTTCGATACTCGACGCGGGCGGGGCGGATCGACGGTTGGACCAGATTATGGCGCTTCGCTTTGCTGCAGCGAAACCGCGTAAGCTTCCAGGTAGGCCTTCAGATCAGCCTCGGCAGGGTGCGTTCCCCATCCGCTCGACTGACTAACAGATGCGATAGCAAGCCAGGAGTCGGGAGGATCAAGCTTATGCAGCACCTTCGACCCGTCGGTGACACGCAACTGCCCTTTTGACGGGTCGAACTTCGCACAAATCAAACGTTCGGCAACATTGATGCACGACATAACGGAGCTAGAGGGGCGCATCACAACCTCCTATGGGTGGTGATGCTGCAACGCAGCAAGGTTCACGCCCACCTTCGCGTCAGGTGGATCACGCCGGCGTCCAAGTCCTCGACGATATTGCTAGTTGGCCACGCACAGTAAGCAGGACGTAGCTGCGCTTCGAGCGCAAACAATATCAAGTCTTTTCACGGTCGAAAGATCAGTTCAACCGATGGTGTCAGCGTCGGATAGATACTCCTCATTTTCGTCGAAGTAAATTTCCCCAGTTTTTTGTTTGGCGCCGCCGCGTAAGCGGTGGCGCCCCGTCGATCACCGACCATATATGCCTTCGCATCCGTCGGGGAGATATCGGTGGTCGAGCTGGGAGAGGTTATGACGATTCTGGAATTGCATCGGCAGGGGCTGAGCATATCGGCTATCGCCGCTCGACTACATATGGATCGCAAGACTGTTCGCAAATACATTAAGAATGGTGTGCAGGCGCCTCGTTATGGTCCGCGTGCGCCGCGTCCTTGTGTCGTCGATTCGTTTGTCCATTACGTGACCGAGCGTATGCGTGAGTACCCCGAGCTGAGCATCGAACGAGTTTTTCGCGAGGTTCAGGCGATGGGCTACGTCGGCGGTCGCACAGCATTGGGTGATTTGATCCGAGAAGTTCGTCCACCCAAGCAGCGTGGCTTCGAGGTGCGCTTCGAGACGCCGGCTGGAGCTCAAGCACAGGTGGACTTTGCTCACTTCAATGTCGAATTTGATGACGTCCCTGGACAGCGGCGCTCGATCTGGTTGTTCTCGCTCGTGCTTGGACACAGCCGTTATTTGTGGGGCCGCTTCGTCGAGCACCAAGACCTTCAAACGGTTTTGCGCTGTCACATGGAAGCGTTTGAGCACATCGGTGGTGTTCCTCGAGAGGTGCTTTACGACCGCATGAAGGCGGCCGTGCTGGGCGAAGTCGAGAAGCACATCGTCTACAACGCAAAGCTAGTCGCATTCGCGCAGCACTATGGCTTTGCTCCGCGCGCATGCAAGGCATATCGCGCAAAGACTAAGGGGAAGGTCGAACGCCCATTTCGATACATCCGTCAGGACTTCTTCCTCGCTCGACGATTTCAGAATCTTGCCGATATGAATCGCCAGTTACGTGAGTGGCTTGACTCAGTAGCCAATGTTCGTGTGCATGGCACGACGCACCGAGTTGTCGCGGAGCATTTTCTTGAGGAGCGCCCGACGTTGCAAGCGCTTCCCGCCGGTTTGTTTAATGGCGTGATCCGACTCGAGCGGCGTGTGAGTCACGAAGGACTCGTCTCAGTCGGCGGAAACTACTATAGCGTGCCCGATCGAACTCGCAAACGCACCCTCGAAGTTCACAGTCTGGCTCACGAGATCCGGATCTACGAGCAGGGCGAACTGCTGGCAGTGCACCCCGTGCTGGAAGGCCGACGACGAACGTCACTGCTGCCTGGCCACAGGCGCTCCGGTAAGCGCAAGCCGCAAACCGGACGCGCGCTGCCGTCTTCAAATGCAGGCGTCGCACGCCGGCCCCTATCGTTCTATGATCAGGTCGCAAAGCGCCTAGCTGACGTTGGGAGGCACGCATGAACAGCGTTCCAAGCTCGACTGTCGAGCGGATACAGCGTTACCTCGTTGGCTTGCGCATGCCACGCGCTCTCGAAGCTCTAGATGCCACTCTGAAGCGCTTTGAGCAGGGCGACAGCTCAATGCTGGAAGTGCTCGAGACGCTGCTGGGCGAGGAATTCACTACGCGCGAGACACGGCGTATTCGGATGGCACTACAGACAGCAAGACTGGGCACAATCAAGACGCTCGCCGGATATGACTTCAGTTTCCAGCCGAGCCTCGATCGTGATCGGATCATGACGCTGGCGCAACTGGATTTCATCGAGCGGCGACAGGCGGTTCATTTTCTCGGGCCGCCTGGAACCGGTAAATCACACCTTTCCATCGCGTTGGGTGTCGAAGCGGTTCGCGCCGGCAAGAGCGTGTACTTCGGCTCGCTCGCTGAAATCGTCAACTCGATGGCGAAGGCCGAGCGCGAAGGCAATCTGCCGCAACGCGTGCGCTTCCTCGCGCGCAACAGCCTGCTTATTGTCGACGAGATCGGATATCTTCCCATCGGCTCAAACGGCGGCAACCTGTTCTTCCAACTGATCAACGCCTGCTACGAGCGGTGCGCGATCATCTTGACTTCCAATCGCAGCTTCGGTGAATGGGGCGAGGTATTCGGCGACAGTGTCGTTGCAGCAGCACTGCTCGACAGGTTGCTGCATCACGCGATCGTGGTGCAGATTGAAGGATCTTCCTACCGTCTGCGCGAGCACGCCGATTTACTCCCTGACCATCTACGCAACCGCCCATCATCTCTACACTCGGCGTCCGCCGAAACGCCGCGCCGGCGCCCAGGCCGCCCCCGGAGGAGCTCACACGATCCTGAGAACGGCTGATCACCACGCAAATACAGGGTGGGGAACTTTACTCCGACAGTTTTGGGGAAACTAAGTCCGACGTTGACAGATGGTTTTGCGCAACGCCGATTCGTATCCCCCCCGGCACCTTCCCTGAAACCTGAGCCCCAGAAGCGACTGTTATCGCACAGAAGCCGTGCATTGGCCGAGGTCGTGAACTTTGAGTCACGACTCAGTTCGCAAAGACCGTTCGGCCCTGGCAGCCCGAAAAGACTGCCATACATGGACGGCTCTGTGAGCATGGGCCGTGGGCACGGCATTTCTGCTGTGTCGATGCACCGTGCATCGATGAACACACCAGCGTGTAGCCTGAGTCTCTCGTTCGCGGCGAACGACCTAGTCGCGTAGCGCCTCAGCAGGAAACCGTCATGAGCCGTCGTTTGCCTACCAAAGTCGGGTGGTGGAGGCAAGACATAGAGCTTCCATCGATGCTTCGTGCTGTTAAGAGTACGCGACAAGATTCATCGATGATAAAGCGCGACCGCTTGCTGCAAATCGAAGCACTCATGCTCAGTAGCCACCCGGCCTCGACTCGGCAGATCTCAGTCCGCATCGGGACCCGTCTGCCGCGATCTGCCAGTCGTATTGGCAATTGCCTTTGTACGAGTTGTCGTTCGTGCCACCGCCCCCGCCACCATGAGCCGCGAGCGCAACGACCCCGACGACGGCGACCACCGCGCCTACCGCTTGTGCGACGTGCACACGATTCAGACATTTTTCGCGGTCGTCACTGTTGTCGCACCAACTCGCGCACCCCGTCAATGACGCGACCAGCGCAATAATCACAACATGCTTCAAGGAGACGCTCCTCTCGTTACCGTTCGTCGGTCTAACGGCTGCGCATGGCGAACCTTGAGATCAAACCCAGGCTCCTTGAGTTTTGCCTCCGCGAACGGGAGTCCAACCGGTACTAGCGTTCTCGCGCACGTCGAAGCCAAGTGGTGCTCGGAGAGACGCTCGTGGATTGCATCTGCCGCGCCATCATCGGGTGTGGTGTCTCTCCCGCTCGGACCTTAGACCGTGAAGGAAGCGAACAGAAGGTCGCAGATCCTGTCGAGACGGGGCCTGCGTCGTGTTCTAAACGAGATGGTTTACGGCATTGGCTCGAGAAACTTTAGAGATTTCGAGAAACTTCGCTCACTGCGGCACGCAACATTCAAGGAATCGAAATTTTCTCAGTACATCGTTGGAAAACTGCCACGTGCACCGGATAGCCAGTTGGTCGCAGTGGATATATTATTTGCGCGCTGAATGCGCTTCACACTGAAAATTAAAAATTTATCCGAGGTAGACCATGAGTATCGTCGAGGGCTTCGAGCGAAAAGCGCTCTTTAATATCACGCGTGGGGTCGCATTAATCTGTGTGACGGCCTTTCTCCTCATCATCGCCGGAGGCGTCATTTACGGCTTGTCTGTTTGGCAGGAGCAGATTGACACAAAGGTACAGCCACAAGAGATTGTCGAACCGTTGAAGGCGCCACAGACCACGCCAGAGGAGGTCGCTGGCCCGAGGGGAGCACAGCCACCGGGACAGCAAGGACCGGAAGAAAGTCCGCTCGCAGGTTACAAGATTCCCTTCGCGCTCCAGAAGTACGTTTCCGGCGACAATGCCAAAGTGCTCAGGCGTCACCTCGACGACGCGCCTGTTGCTGAACGCCAAGCGTATCTCGACGAACTGGGCGCGGTCGTTACCGAGGCGGAGGCCAAGAAGGTTGACGTCGTTGCTGCGATCAACTCATACATGGAAGTGAAAAGCGAACGGTACAAGGCGGCTGCTGCGAAGAATGTGCAGAAATGGGAGACGTTGAAGGTCGTCGCAGAGGTTACGGCTGGCGGGCTCCTTCTCGTCGCGCTTTTCAGTCTGGTTCTTGTTCTTCTCGCGATTGAACGGAACACACGGTCACTGCGGCAATCGGACGAAAGAATTCGCGCATCCGCGGAACGTAAGCACGAGGTGGCGACGGCATGAAGCTGCTCTCTTCGTCGCGTCCAATCGCTCGTCTTGGTTGGGCCATTGTCGCGATCACATTTGGACTAGCTGCTTGTGGGAAGGAGGGGAGCAAATCGGCATCCGGTTCATCGAATGATGCGTATCCGGGATACCAGCAGGTAGGTGCCTCTGGAGATGCTGCGCAGTTGTGGTTTAACTCTTCTGACATCGCCCGAAGCGGGAGCAACTATGTCATCCATGCGTTGAAAGCCTTTCCGCAGGGCTACGCCCGCTTTGACGTCGCCACTAACTGTCGAGACGCGACTCGGAGGCTTTCGGGTACCCAGTATCGCGCCGATGGCACGGCGGAGAAGGAGTATCCCGGTAACGACGGCACGGTTAGCGCGAAGTCGGAGCCAGGCATGGCCGAGTTGATGTCAACGGCTTGCGGAATCGCGATGGCTTCGAGGTCGATCGCAGGTAACTTCAATGTACCTGCGGCGCTCGAATTGCTGTACGGTCCGTACGATCAGTCGAGCGGTTCTGCTCGATGGGAAGATGCGGCTGTTCCGTCCGATCTGGCGTGGCGGGAAAACCTCCAATTGCCGGCCGGAGGCGTGATGCGCGTGAAGGGCGTTGCAACGTTCGACTTCTTAGAAGCGGGGAAAACCAAGAAGGTATTGGTAACCGACTCGATGCCCGAAGACGGCGGCTGTCACGCGTGTACGGGCCTACTCGGTGTCGCCGTCTTCGCGAAGGACGGCGACAAGTGGAAGGTTGAGTCCAATCAACCGTACGTCGCTTCGATGGGGGCATTGGGCTCAGTAGGAGACCGTTTCGATTGGGTACCAGCCGGAGATGACTTGTATGCACTGGTGGTGGGCGGCGACGACATGCATCAAGGCTACCAAACAGTATCGACAACAGCGTTCGTGCGAACAAAGGAAGGTCGCTTTGTTAGCGCGATAGACGATGGCGATACCGGCACGTCTGATCAGGAAACGTTGCTAGCACAGACAACCTTTATCAAGGGCAAGAATCCCTCACATTACGATGTGAAGGTTGCGATTTCCTATCGCCTGCCAGGAAAAGCCGTGTACGTGGCGGACCACGTTTATCAGTATTCGGGTGGCAAGTACGTGCTCACGAAGAAGGACGATCCGCCGAAGTTCGTCGAAACTGCGGGGCCCGTCTCGGATGGTTCTGTTCAATCGGTGAACTTTAGCCCGTCTTCCTCGATCGGTCCAGCACCCGCTGTCGCAATTGCTGCTGCGATCGCTCCCAGCTTTGACTGCGCGAAAGCGAAGTCAGACGCGGAAAGGCTGATTTGTTCGGACGGCGACCTTGCGTCTCGTGACGTCGAGCTCGCG
This sequence comes from Caballeronia sp. LZ008, assembly GCF_031451435.1. Taxonomy (NCBI): domain Bacteria; kingdom Pseudomonadati; phylum Pseudomonadota; class Betaproteobacteria; order Burkholderiales; family Burkholderiaceae; genus Caballeronia; species Caballeronia sp. LZ008. The sequence continues at coordinate 40,278 of NZ_JARUXK010000007.1, forward strand.
TCGCTTTTCGTCAAGGCAAAAACGGTGGTGAATGACAAAAGCGCGTTCAAGGAACGCACGCGGCAGCAATGGAACTATCGTGAAAATGTGTGCCACGACCGTGAGTGTCTTGTTCGTTGGTACGTTGACCAACTAACAGAGCTTTCCCACATTGCGGATACTGGTCGGATAGATTGACGAGGGAGTAGCGGTTTTAGTGTAGTTGACATGGTGGGAAAAGCCGTCGGTAGTTTATTGAAGACCGACAAAGAAAACTTATAGTTCGATGGGGACCAATATGATTTCGAAGAACATAATCGCTTTTGCGCTGTGCGTGATTTCGGTGACTTCGTTTGCGCGCGGCGGAGGCTACTCGGGAGGTCACAGCAGTTATCACTCGAGCGGGACCGGGGAGCACTACGTGAACGGGTACACGCGCAGCAACGGGACATACGTGGCCGGCCACCACCAGACAAATCCGAACGATACCAAGTACGACAACTGGTCGTCGAAAGGAAATGTCAATCCGTACACGGGCAAGGAAGGGACGATCGATCCGTCCAGGTGAGTGTTTCCTGTTAAGCACCGACGATCGAAGTCTTGATACGCACGCCGTTGAACAATTGCTCATGCTAAACGGCGTGAGCGTACTTATTCTCAAAGAGGAACAAATTGTGTCTTTGACCGCGAAGGTGCGGCGCGCCCGGGAGCCGCAATCCAGTGTGGCGTCGTTCACAAGCCTGGCAGCCAAAGAGATAGGACTAGAGGGACCGCCCGAGTCACACTGTTGCGTTCGCTACCGCTGCCTGATCGAAGCGTCCGGCGCGATACGGGTCTAGCTGACTGACGCTCACCCCATCGAGCAACTCGGTCGTGATAAGTTGCGAAAGTCCCGCAGCGAGGCTGATACCCGCGTTCGTCGTGATCGACAGGATGCCCGGCAACGAGGTCGAACGGCTCACGACAGGAAGGCCGTCGGCGGGAATCACACGCCGCGTCTCCGTTACTTTCTCGACGGACGCATCCTTCAGGCCCGGCAACACGCGCGCCGCGATGCGCACAAGCTCCTCCGGATCCGGGGCGCTCGGGTCGCCGACGGGCGAGCCCGAGAAATGCTTGGCGATCACCACACGGCCGTCGATTCGCTGGATCGCGTGGACATGCGCGCCGAGGATGACCGAATCGAAAAGACGCGGCAATGGGGCGAGATGTACAACGCTGCCCGTGCTGTGAGTGAGCGGTGCTCTCAATTCCGTGCCCTCGACGAGTTCCGGATTCGCGATGCCGCCCGCAAAGATCAAGATGTCCGCCTCTCGCTTGCCGCTCCTACTTGTGATCTCGTAGCCAGCCGCGATTTTCCGGAAGCCTTCATACGCATCGTGCGGTGAATAGTGCGCGCCGCGTGCGATGGCGGCCTCAAGCATCCTCGATGTGAGTTGTACCGGCGACATCATCCCTTCGTCGGGCGTGTAGAAGATGAACGACTCATCACCGGGCTCGAAGCCTGGCTCAATTTCCCGCGCTTCATCCGCGCTCACCCGATACGACGGGCTTCCCCAACGAATACGCCGGTCGAGCTCGGCCGCCAGCTCGTTGGCTTCGTCGCTGCCGGGTTCCGCGCTTTGGAAGCAGCCGGACCAGCGAATCGGCAGGTCGTCGATGACATCTTGCAAATAGCGCCAGCGCAAATGCGATAGCCGGTGCAAAGTGAAGTAGTCCCGTGCGGCTTCTTCGCCCAGCGAGTCAGCGTTGCGGAATTTCGTCTGGTTCGTAATCCACGCGAAGGAACCGGACGTTGCGCCTTTGGCAACTTCGTCCTTGTCGAGTACCGTTACGCGTGCGCCGCGGCTCGCGAAATCGTGAGCGAGCGTGGTTCCAATGATGCCTGCGCCGACGATGACAACCTTAGGTGCGGATTCGATCATGTGCGTGCCTCGTTTTCGTTAATGCCAGTGGTGGTGTTCGGAGCGTTCTGCACTCGATGCGATTGGCCGAGCGACATCCCGCGCGTCTCAGGCGCCATGCGCACGGATACGAGCAGCCCGACGACGCTAATTGCGCCGGCGATCAGTAGGCCGTTGGCGCTACCAAAGCGGGCCAGCGTCATCGGCAAAAGGAATGTGCCGGCCGCAGCGCCGATGCGGCTGGCAGACATCGCGAGGCCCATGCCGGTCGCACGAAGGTCAGTCGGAAAGACTTCGTTCGGATAGACGAACTGCAGACTCAAGCCGGCGGCTTCTGCGACCGTGAATAGGACGAACAAGCCGATGGCGACTGTTGCCATATTCGACAACGGCGTCGCGAGAAGGGTCAGCGAGAGGGTGGCGAGCACATAGGAAACAATGAGCAGCGGTCGGCGTCCCATCTTGTTGATGACAAGCATTCCGAGCGCAGTGCCGACGATCGCGAACGCGATGATGACGAGCGATCCAGCGAGCGCCTGCGTCACGCCGAGGGATTTGAGCAGCATCGGTTGAAAAGTCTTGATGGCGAACGACGGGGCGATCTGGCACATCCAGAAGATCGAGCAGAAGACGAGCATGCGTCCGTATCCGCGCTCCAGCAGTTCGCGGATACTCGACAGTCCGAGCCCGCGACGGTCCGAAGCGACGCGCGTTTCGGCGACTAGGCCATCGAAATCGGCGTGCTCGCCGAGATATTGCGCGACAACTCGGCGCGCTTCCTCCTTACGTCCCGCAGAGATCAGCCAGCGCGGCGACTCTGGAATGTTCATGCGCAGCAGCAGAAAGATTGCCGATGGAATTGCCGCACTCGCCAACACGTAGCGCCACACTCCGCTTCCCATACCGTTCAAGAACAGCCCGGTTGCGAGACTAATTGTGTAGCCGACCCACAGAAATAGCACGAGGCTCGACAGAATCGGCCCGCGCAGCTTATTCGGCAGGAACTCGGAGGCGAGGGCGGTGGCAATCGGATAGTCAGCCCCAAGCGCGACGCCCATCATGAGGCGCAGTAAGAAGAGAGTCGTGACGTCGTGCACGAACAAGTGCGCGATCGAGCACAACACGAACACCGCGAGATTGAGCACATACATCGATTGTCGGCCGAAGCGGTCGGTCATCGGCCCGAAAACGATGCCGCCAAGGAACATGCCGATAAGACTCGCTGCGCCGATGAGCCCCATCTGCACGGCGTCCAGATGCAAATCCTGCGCGATGAATGGCAAGGCCACGACTATGATGCCGAGCAGATAACCGTCGCAGAAAGGACCGCCGGCGGCGACCAGCGCAATCCTTTTGTGGAATGGACTGGTGGGCAGTTCGTCGATGCTGATTCGCGTAGTAGCCATGGAAGCTCCGGTGAGCAGACCGTTGAACAGGGACGACTTTCTTTGGACTTGCTTCTAGGCTAGAGACGCGCTAAATATCGGTCAATGCGTGTCTTTATTGACCAGATATCGAGGGCTTCGATATGTTGTTCAGCGATGAGATCAACACGTTTCTTGCCGTGGTCCGCTCGGGAAGCCTGTTGCAAGCAGCGGAGATCGTTTGCGCCACGCAGTCGACGGTCTCGTACAGGATTCAGTCGCTCGAGCGGCGCATTGGCCATCCGCTGCTTCTGCGGTCGCGCGGATCGCGCGGAATTTCGCTGACCACCGAGGGCGAGCGCTTCCTGGACATTGCCGAGCGCTGGAGCATGCTGGAAATTGAGGCTGAACAGTTGAAGGCGAGCAATGACCGCCATCTGGCAATCGGCGCAGTTGATGCCGTCGCGATTCACGTACTACCGCCGTTTTTGACGGCACTAGCAGATCAGCGACCTCCAGTTCGCCTACATCTGGAGAGCAGCCGGTACTTCCAGCTTTTCAACCGGGTGGCATCCGGGCATCTCGACGTCGCTTTCACACTGACGCCCGCTGATCACGTCGACCTCGTGTCGATGGAGATTCGTGACTACGCGATGGTTATCGCATATGCGGGCGACAAGCAGCTAGACGAAATGGTCGACCTGACGGACTTTGATCCTTCGCGGGAAATCTACCTGCCATGGTCGTCGACGTTCGATTTGTGGCGGGCGCGCCGCGGACTATCGCGAATCACCACGACCGTCGACAAGGGGCATATGCTGGCGCCGATTCTGAGCAATGGCGCCTGGGCGATCGTCGCAAACTTTCTCGCGCCGTCGCTGCAAGAGGTCACCGGCTGCACTGTGCATCGTATTGCGCTCGATGCTCCCGCACCCGCGACGCTGTACAAGATCACCCGGAAGGACGACAACTCAGTTCAAGAGCGACAGCAAAGGTTGGTCGATGCCGCGCTGGAGACATTGCGCCTAGTGGCGTGACCGATGGGTCGGGATGGCCAACATCACGACATCGCTACGCAAAGGCCTGCAAAGCAAATCCAGTGCGGAACGGACACAAAGGATTCGACCCACCGTGCTGTATTGGCTGCAGCGAACTCTCATGATTCTTGCTCGGCCCAAGGCCCTGGTTGCAGGACCGCGGGAAAGCGCCACGAACGCTGAGAACGAAAGCACGATAGACACTGCGCTGCATGAAAATTCAATATCTGCCATCGACCGCTGTTTGAGCCGAGGCCTTGATAGGGACTTTTAACGCGAGGCACGTGCACTGTGCGACAGACGAAAAAAAGGCCCGCACGAAGCGAGCCCTTGAACGCCGCGATCGTGCTTACGCCGCTGCGTCCTTCAGTTTCTTGAGCGCGCGCACCTTCAACTTCACCGTGGCGGGCTTGGCGTCAAACCAACGTTCCTGACCTGTGAACGGGTCCTTGCCGAACCGACGCTTCTTCGCCGGCACCTGCTGGACGTTAATCTTAAGCAAGCCCGACAGGGTGAACTCTCCGAGGCCCTTCTTGTGCACCGAGCCGAGAATCGTTTCTTCCAACGCAGCGAGCACGGCCTTCACCTGCTTTGGCTCAACGCCTGCTTGGGTTGCAACGTGGGTCGTGAGCGAAGACTTCGTGAACTGATCCTTCACAGGCTTGAGCGTGCCGGCAGTGACGACGGCCTTCTTCGCCGGCACAGTTTTTGTAGCTGCGGCCTTCTTCGGTACAGCGGCCGAGCGAGCAGTAGCAGCTTTCTTGGTGGGTGGGGGGGAATTCTTCGGTGCAGCAGCAGCTTTCTTCGTTGCCATTGAGACTCTCCTCGGGAATGAAATGCTGCTTAAGACGAAGCACCCCGGAGCGTCTAGGCCCAGCACATGCGCCGTCGTAAGCTGTCGGCTAGCGTAGCAACCGTCACGGCAATGTGCAATCGGAAGAGCCCTTAGAGCAAGGCACGTGTTTCATTTGTCTCTCAAAAAACAACGCCGTGGCCAAGGCGCCGGAAGAATAAGAATGCGGAGCTAACGACCCTTGCGAACGAATTACGGGCTGCGACCAGTAGCCTGAGGGCGCTCGCCAGTACGCACAGGAGCGCTTCGATGGGTTGTTTCGCCTAGTTGTCGAACTTCCCCGGCAGGGCCGGACAAGATACAAGCTAGATATTCGGATGGCTGCTGTCTTCTTATTCCAGTCGGCAAGCGCGAGACGTCGAAGCCGCGCTCAGCTACTAGGTTAGCAACGTGCTAGTCTCTTGGTGCAGCGCGAACGCCCGGTGCACGCGATCAAGGCGCATTTCTCTTGATGTGGCGGCGCCGGGGCTGCAAATAAGCAGAACGACCCGTCGCGAGGATGGGCCGAAATGGTTCAGAAGGCTGAGCACTATGCAAATGCGCTCGGAGACATGCTCGCTGGATCCGAGTAGTAAAACAAGATCCAACGCGACTTGTTTTTTTCGATGCGCGAAGCGCACTCTGAATGTCGCTTAGCGACGCTTTTCGTAGTGATCGCCGGTGCGCGAATTCTTGTAGTGGCCGCCCTTGTGCGACGAGCCGTGTCCGCCGGCATAGTGGCCACTACGCGCTTCCGCGATAACCGGCGCGACGAACGATATGCAGATCAGCGCGGCGATAAGTTTAGTCATTGAGTCTCCCCGGATGGTCGATTGCGCCGCCGACATCCGCGACAGTATTGTTGTCGGCAAACCGCGGCGTGACTTGATCGGTGGAAACCCGGCGAGCACTCTGCGGACTGCCGGAGGCTCGCGCAACCGAACAACTCGACTCGGCCCAGTGCTTGCAAAACGTTAGCGCCGAGACCGCCCTGCGGCGATAGCAACGCTCCACCGCCTTCGACAGGCGATTCAAAGCCGGTTGCCGCGCCATCGTATGCGGATGGTCGGGCAGTCGGGTCCCATGCAGCGCACGAACGGAGGGGCTCATTCCTTCGGGCGCTGGAAGCGATTGCGAGAACTGTTACCGTTTTCACGCGAGACTTGCCCGAAAGGCGTAACGGAGGCCCGCTTCCCGCGCTGCCTCGAGCCGCCTTTTGGAATGCCGGTGACCCAATTGCATGGCCACATGCAATCGCCGAGTTGCAGGAAGCAGCCATGCGAGGACCGAAAGCGCTTGCAAACGTCATATACGGGTTTATACTAAAGCCGTCTCCTCCATGTCTCACCGATGTGTATTCAGCCCGCCGAATGAGCGGGCTTTTTTCTGTGCTCGGCCGCCGGACCCGTGTATCGAGTTCACCGGAAGCGTGAAGCCATTGCTGTCCCGCTTCACGTGTGCCTTTCAGTTGGGTTGAGGCTGCTGGCACTCTGTCTGGAACCAATAGTCGACAAGTCGCTGTGCCGCCTGCAGATCGTCAGGATAGTAAGGGTCGTCATACCACGGCGACGGGTCGTAGCCAGCTTTTCGCAGCGCCCCTAGTTCACTTTGGTGTTGCGCCATGGTCGGCGGTGAATTGCTCCTCAGGGTGGCCAGGTCGTGACACTCTGTCGGACTTAGATGCCTGCCGGTGTATGGCACCCCGTCGGCGACGCATCCGGCGAGCAGAAGCGCGAAGGCGGGAAGGGTTAGTCGATGTATCGGAAGCGCGTCCACGATGCTTTCCTTTAGTCGATTGCCGCAGCCCAATTCGCTGGGCTTACGCGAATGGGTGCTCCACGCCTAGATGCATGAAGCGTACCGCTACCGCTTCATGTCGGCGGAAAAGGCTCGGCCTCCTCACAAGTACCCTCTAAACCTGACCGGCTGTCGCTTTCCTTTCGTGGCGCGACAGGTGCAGGAGGTGTTCGCCTTTTCGCCGGGTTCTTGGTATTGGCCATCTCTTTCACCCAGCGCCGTTTGAACAACACATAGCCCCGGTTAGCCGCGGTGCTGCCACAAGAGGTGAGCTTTTCCGGGATTGCTTCGATGGTCCTTGTCGGACCAACGGTGTCCCACTCGAGGCCTTTTCTGTCGCCGGCGTTGCAAAGGTGAACGAGAAAGAACCGCCGTCGTTCGAATTCGAGCATGAGATCCCGCCGGTCGAGAAAGCGGGCCGTCGCATGAAGGCGAGTAGAGGCCCTGGACGTCGAAGCACGCAAGCAGAACCGGGGCGACAAAAAACCGATGATTGTAGTTTCTATCGAAATAGTCGATCCATGCTTTTTGACTATATACACTATATATTGTGCTTTACTAGCGATTCACGTCAAAGTGTTGTGGACATTCGATCCGATCTGTGTTTATATACAGTGCCAAACAAGCGAACGCCTGACTCTGCTTAGCGCGGGTCAACCGAGAAATTTTTTCGAGATGCGACGATGACGAAGTTGCCGATCTTTGTGTTGCCTGTAGGTAAAGGGCGAGGCCTCCAGGCCCCGACGCGAACCGTTCACGGCGGAGTGACTGGCCAAAAAATGCAGCCCATCACTCGAGGAGCTGGTAATCCGAATGGCGATAAGCAAGGCGGCGAGAACTCGAAATAGCAGGCCGAGAGATGTACGAAGACCTTTGTGAGCCGGCGGACGATACCGCTGAGCGCAAACGCCTGTACGAGCGTAACCGGGACGATTTGTCGAAGCGCCAGATCTCGAACGCGGAGAATCTCGACAAGTCCATCCTGACGTATTCGGGTGCGGGCCTCGCTCTTTCGCTCGGGTTTTTGAAGGACTTCATTCCGATTCGTCAAGCTGAGTTCGCATGGGCGCTATACGGCTCTTGGTTCTTCTTCACGTTGGCGATGGTGCTCGTTATTGCGTCCTACGTCTTGAGCTTGCGAGTCGTGACCTTGCAATTGGATAGAGCTGAGAGGTACTACCTCAAGTCCGAAGACGAAGCGATGAACGAGCAGACGTGGTGGGATCATTGTGCGAATCATGTGAACCATTGGATGTCCGCAACTGCATTCGCTGTCGCCTTGATCTTCACGACATTTTTTGTATCAACAAATCTTCGAGGTGCGAACGCGGCCGGAACAAACAAGCTTATCTACGACGGAGTAACGGGAATGGCAATGCAAAAGGTACAGGGGCCGACAGGAACGGTGCAGCGTGGTTTGACTGGACTTCCGATGCAAAGTGTTAAACCCACACCGCCGAGCAGTCCCGCGCCGGCAGCGCCGGCGACAGGAAATACCAGCAAGAGTGGAAGCTAGAAGCCGTGGCAAAGTTCGATGACCCGGATAGTAGTTTCATCGAGGGGCCCGGTCGGTACCTGATAAGTGCTCTGAAGCGGCCTGTTGAGACCGCCTATAACCGTGTAGCAGTTACGAAACCGGAACAGCACGCCTTTCTTTCCGCATTCAGAATCCGCGTGATCCAGTCGGGCCGCGTCTAACTCTCAAAAGGCGAAGAGGAGCCCATCATGTCCATCAAAGGAATCTTCGTCGGCATCAACAAGCAACTCGATCCCAACATCGACGAACTCACTGGAGCAGTGCGTGACGCTACAGCGCTCAACGCACTGTTTCTTGATTCTGTACCTGGCTTCCGCGCAAAACTTCTGGTGGACGAACACGCTACCAAAGCTAACGTATCGGAGTCGATATTCGGTACTTTAGCAAGTGCTGCGGATGACGACGTCATCGTTATAAGCTTTGCAGGGCATGGATCGCCCGATGGAGGAATCGCGGTTTATGACACGCTCTGCTCCAACTTGCCGGGTACCACGCTATCAATGGCAGAGCTTGGAGATGCCTTCAAAGCCACACAGGCGCGAGCGGTACTTTGCATCCTCGATTGCTGCTTCAGTGGACACGCGCCGGCTCGCGTGCTAGAGGTTCCAGCACAGCCGAGGAGCGTCTTCGCACTCGAAGCTGTCGCCGGGGAAGGCAGGATTCTGCTCGCTGCATGCACCGCGCGCCAGGTTGCATGGGAGCAGCCAGGGACCGGCCATGGGCTGCTCACGCACGCCGTGATTTCAGCGATGACAGCGAACATGGTTGAGCAAGTCAGCTTTCCCGCGGTAGCAGATGAGATCGTGCAGATCGCACGTGTTGAGGCTGACCGAATCGGCGTAACGCAGACCCCCGTGTTCTTGGGCAGCATCCAAGGAGGACTTGTCTTTCCGCGACTCGAGTTTGGCCCGAACTACAGGGCAGCCTTTCCCACGCATGCCGTTGAGCAGATGGCTGGGCCCTTTGAGCAGCTGCTTGATAGCGGCTTTCCGTCATCGATCGTGGACCAATGGGTCGCGCGCTTTCCGGGCGGACTTAACGCCTTGCAACTGCGCGCGGTCAACGACTATGGCGTTCTTGCGGGTCGTTCGCTCATGACCGTTGCGCCGACGAGTTCGGGCAAAACGATGATCGGCGAGCTCGCCGCTGTCCAGTCCGTGATCGCGGGAAAGAAGGCCGTTTTTTTGCTCCCGTACCGTGCGATCGTCAACGAGAAGTTCGAGGAGTTCAGCGAGCGGTACGGCGCAGCTGGGTTACGCGTTGTCCGCTGCACCGGCGATGCGACCGATTCCATCGGGAACGTGCTGGCCAGTCGATACGATCTGGGCTTCCTTACATATGAGATGTTTCTGAATCTCGTCCTCGGCGCCCCGCACCTTCTCAATCGGCTCGGGCTCGTGGTGGTCGACGAAGCACAATTCATCACGGATCCTCGCAGAGGCATCACCGTCGAGTTAATCCTGGCGTTCCTTTTGAGAGCACGCGTTCAAGGAATTCGTCCGCAATTGATTCTCTTGTCCGCCGTCATTGGTCGCCTCAATGGTTTTGATCAGTGGCTCGACATTCCGGTGCTACTTTCACGGGAGCGTCCGGTACCTTTGATTGAAGGCGTACTAGACCGGCATGGGACATTTCAGTACCGCGACGTTGACGGCATGACCAAAGTTGACGCGATTCTGGCGCCGCACAGCATCCGCATACGGAAAGAGAAGCCCGGTTCACAAGACGTCATTGTTCCGCTGGCGCAAAAGCTTGTTGCCGCTAACGAGAAGCTTATCGTCTTCCGGAATCAGCGTGGGAAAGCTCAAGGGTGCGCTCGATACCTCGCCGACGAGTTAGGAAAGCGCCCCGCTACAGCGACCCTCAATGCGCTGCCAGCACAAGATCTTACCTCGGCGTCTCGTGACCTGCGGCGGTGTTTGAGCGGTGGTACGGCGTTTCACAGTACGAACCTGTTACGAGCGGAAAGAGAAGCAATCGAGCACGGATTTCGGGATCCAAACGGCGGCATTTGGGTCTTGGGATCGACGACGACCCTGGCGGCGGGGATAAACACCCCGGCGTCGACTGTTATTCTCGCGGAGCAGGAGTTCCGTGGTGAAGACGGACGACCGTTCACCATTGCCGAATACAAGAATATGGCAGGCCGAGCTGGTCGGTTGGGCTTCAACGAAATCGGTAAGGCCATTATCCTCGCGGCTACCCCGATTGAGAGGGTCCGACTGTTCCGCCATTACGTTGAAGGCGCGCCAGAAGACGTCACGTCTTCGTTTGCTGAGGCAGCGCTGTCGACCTGGGTACTTCGTCTGCTAAGCCAGGTTCGTGGTGTTAAGGCAACCGACATCCCGACTTTGCTCGTAAACACTTTCGGAGGCTATGCGGCAGCTCGCGCGAATCCAACCTGGGTTGCGATGGTCGAACCACGAATCGCAAGCTTTGTACGACACCTTTTGCAAACTGGGCTCGCTGAGCAAGAGGCCAACGACACCCTCCAGCTGACGATGCTTGGACAAGCTGTCGGTGGCTCAACACTCTCGTTCGAATCTGGACTGCGGTTGGTGGAATTGCTCCGCAGTGTTGACGTTACGACGACACCTCCGCTGCACATCTTGGCACTTGTGCAGGTTCTGCAAGAGATGTCGGACATCTACACGCCGCTGTTCACGCGAGGAAGGTCAGAAGCCGCACGAGTCAACGATGTCATCGTGCGATACGGCAACTCCATTCTGCGGGCACTGCAACGATTTGCAGACGGCGAGCACGAATTCTGGCGTCGATGCAAGCGTGCCGCTATTCTCTATGACTGGGTAGCGGGTGTTTCGGTTGATGCGATAGAGCAGCGCTACACGGCCAACCCCTATGTTGGGGCGATCCGGTACGGTGACATCACGAGCATTGCGGATGGGGCGCGGTTCCACTTGCGCTCGGCTCACCGCATCCTCGCCGCGCTCTTCCCCGACCAACCGTCATATCTCGAGGGAGTGGACGTCCTACTTACTCGGCTTGAGTTTGGGCTCCCGGAGTCTTGCTTGTCCCTCCGCAAGATTGATGCGGCATTGACACGTGGGCAGTGCCTTGCGTTGGCACAGGCGGGGGCCCAGACGCCCGAAGCCGTGCTCGGAATGAACGATGACGTGCTCGCAGCTTGCGTTGGCGATACCATGCTGCAGCGTCTTCGTTCGACTCGAGCCGAAGAGTCGATCTAACACAAAAAGCGAGTTGTCCCGATGGCGCGGCGACTTTCTGCTAGCCGCGTGTTGCAGCAGTAGATTGCTGGAAAAAAGTCGATCACTCTGACGCAAAGCCCCTTTTGGGGCGGAAAACCGTAATTTCACAAATGGCTAAAAATTCGAAAGAGACTGTCTTCGAGACGACATTCGCGCAATACACGACAGACAAAGTGTTGGGCGAGGGCGGGGCGGGCCGCGTTTTCCGAGTGAGGGATGAGGAAGGCAACGCTTTCGCGCTTAAGCTGTTGCATGGTCAAGGAGTGACCAGCGACAAACGCCGACGGTTCAAGAACGAGATTGGTTTCCTCCAAAACACCCGGCATGAAAATGTAGTGCGCGTGCTGGATCACGGAGTGCGGTCGGACGAAAAGGAAAGCGCGCCTTTCTATATCATGGACATGTACGATGGGAGCCTTCGATTGCTCATGGAGCAACGCAATGGTGTTCCCGCGGCGGAGGTATTGCCTTTATTCTGTCAGATTCTCGACGGCGTGGAAGCAGCGCATCTGAAGGGAGTCGTGCATCGCGACCTGAAGCCTGAAAACGTTCTTTACCGTTCGGCGACCCGACGGCTCGCGGTCGCCGATTTTGGCGTCGCCCGGTTTAGTGCTGAGGACTTGCTCACTGCGGTCGAGACAAAGCCGACGACTCGCCTGGCCAACTTTTTGTACGCCGCACCGGAACAGCGAGTACGAGGACAGGAAGTCAATATTCCAGCGGACTTATATGCCCTGGGACTGATGTTGAACGAAATGTTCACCGGCCAGGTCCCGCACGGTACCGACTATCGAAAAATCGGTGAAGCTGCGGTGGAATTCGCGTGGCTCGATCCGATCGTCGAATCGATGCTCCGTCAAGACCCGGCGAAACGTCCATCATCAATCGATGCACTCAAACGTGAGATTCAATTTCAGAACAGTGCGTTCGTTGGTCGCCAGAAGATCAGCCAGATCGACCAGACGGTCGTTCACGTAGATGAACTCGATGATCCGATTGCCGCAAAAGGAATGCAACTGACCGATGCGAAGTACGAGAACGGAGTCTTGAAGCTCCAATTGAGTCAGCCTGTCAATCAGACGTGGATAAATGCGATCAGGAATATGGGAAACTACTCATCTGTTATGGGGAAGGGGCCGGAGAGCTTCAATTTTACCGGCACCGAGGCCAGGATCGGCGCAAGGGAAGCTGAGATTTCTGATATTGTTCAGCACTTTAAGACTTGGCTTTCTAAGGCAACACAGGTGTACGCACAGATGCTGCATAAGGAAGCTCAACAGAGGGCTGCTGCAGAGCGCGCTAATTTGGAGAAGCAGCGCAAAGATGAAGAAGAAAGGCTGCGAATTCAGGATACCCTTAAAAGGTTAATAGATTCCTGAAGTTCCGGGACCTAGTCCGAGGCGGTGAGTATCGATGAACAGCATGGGTCCATCCCGATTCTCGCTACCGAACCAGCAATCGACGAGTGGACCTTCGGTGATTGGCCCGGGTGTTAGTCACGTGCCTTAGCTCCACTTTAGGGGTTTTCCAGTTTGGTATTGTTCCCGGCAGTATCTACTACTTGCCTTTGTCGTGATTCCACGCGTTCAGTGTCCCAAGAGGGGATGCCGATCCCTGTGGCGAGTCGTCAACATTCCCCACGACTAGTTGAAAGCTCGTGCAGTGGCAGCAGAGCCCACTGTCTAACACAGTGCGCAGCGCTTAGAGATACTGTCTTGGTTTGTCTCTATTAAAAGGGACTTACTGCCTTAGGTGTGGCATAGTGCTACCACAAATTTCCTGAGGAGCAGCCATGGTCACTTTGAAAGACATTCAGTCGAAGATTGCTAAGCTTCAGGCGCAAGCGGAAGCCCTTGCGAAGAAGCAAACGTCGGGCGTAGTAGAGAAGATTCACGACTTGCTTGAAAGGCACGGACTTACGCTCGCCGACATTGAAGACAGCTTGCGAAATACGAGTCGAAGTCGCAAGGCAGGTACTCAAAATTCTGCGAAGAATGCAGGCGCTGCAAAATACGCGGACCCAAAGACTGGAGCGACTTGGAACGGCCATGGACGCGCGCCCGCTTGGATCGCCAGCGCAAAGGACCGTAGCAAGTTCCTGATTGATGCCGATAAGGTGATGACCAAGTCGCCGGCGACGAAGCAGCCGAAAGCCGGCAACTATGTGCGTGGTCCACAAGAGCCGAAATATCGCGACCCGCAGAGTGGTGCGACGTGGAGCGGCCGAGGAAAGGCGCCCGGGTGGCTTGCGTCAGCCGCGGATCGCACAGCATTTCTGATTAATGCGTCGGGTACTACCTCTTCGGAACCAGCGGAGCCTGTTGCGAAGAAGGCGACTGCGAAAAAGGCAGCAGCGAAGAAGTCGGCAGCGAAGAAAGCGGTAGTCAAGAAGGCTCCGGCCCAAACGGCAGCCAAGAAGGCAGCCACCAAGACAGTGGCGACAAAGAAGGTCGCAGCCAAGAAGGTGGCAACCAAGACCGCCGCGACGAAGAAAGCGTCGGCCAAGAAGATTGCGGTGAAGAAAGGCGCTGCAAAAACGGCAGCAGTTAAGAAGGCGCCGGCCCAAGCCGCTGCAAGTGGGGCGAGCGAGGCTTCGGCAACCACTGCTCCCGCGAAGAAAGTGCCAAGCAAGAAGGCGGCGGCGAAGAAGGGCGCTGCAAAGAAAGTGGCTGTCAAGGTGGTACCTCAAGCTCCAGAGAGCGCGTCGCAGGTATCCGCGACGCACCAGGAAACCGGGGAGAGCAGTACGTCGGTATCGGAATGATCCACGTGACGCGCGACACGCTGTGGTCTCCCTACGCGCTCGCGCGCTGTCTTCTCCTGGCCACCAGAGAAATTGATATCAATCCGGCCGGAGCCTGGCTGTCGAGGTCCGACGTTCCTGCGCCATCCGGCGCGAGAACGCAAGATTACCTTGATTAGGGCGAGGCCATCTTTGTAGCAAAGACCGATCCGTATGCTTTTCGAGCTCGTGCTGACCGCTTGAGTCTCCTTGTGCATGCGGAAAGTGACGGAGGCGATCCTAACGGGATTTCGTATTGTTACAAAATTCTTCATCCGAAGCGGTTTGAGAAAACGCTCATCGAATAAAGGAGGATTTCACCGTGAATGAAATCCCGGAGCGGATCTTGGCCCACTCTTCGATTGGCAATAATCGACTTCGGTGTTATACATCAATAGTCACGCGTGGGCCGAGCACTGAGCCGCCCTACGTTAATGCCGCTTCTTCCGATTGAAGAACTCCGGCGGTGACCTCCAGCGTGGACGGGTGCGACCGGTGGCGCGCTGGGGAAATCGGACTACCACGGGGGTAGGTTGAAATAGTCCGGGCGGTGGCGAAGAGAGAGCCGCGACCTCGAAGTCTGTCGGAGCCATTTCAGAACGAGATGGTGGAAGGGGAACCTGCGGTGTTTGGCAGGGGCCCCGGCTATTCCTAGCTACTCTAAAGGAAGATATGCTCACTAGGATCTGCTTACGTGAGCGTGTTTTTCTATTCTCAAATGAGCATGTTTCACTTCAGCATGTGCTCAATCTTAGAAGCATATGCTTACGGAAGGCTATGCTTTGCTCTCGTGGTGGGCATCCTATGAGGGCCGCTGCGCGGCTGGCAGCCAGGAGCGGATGCTTGCAGCGAGCTTCCTTCTCCCGTTGCTAACAAACAAGCGCATTTGGCAGCGTGGCGCGCATCCTCGTCACTGGTCTGCTCAGAGGAGGACTGTCCCGCATGTTTCGCCTTTGATGCGGCCAAGGAGCGGATGTCTGCGTCGCGGATGCATCTCGCGTTGTCGACTGGCGTCCCGGGAAACAGCGCCGCTGTGGACGCTGTCCCGGATGAAGCATCGTCTGAACGTCGAGTGAGTCTTCGCGCGACAACCTTCGCGGCTCACGTTTCGTCGGTGCGCGCCTTTCGTGACTGCTTGACCTGGCTGCCGGGGTTCCGCAACAACGATGTCAATGACGATGAGGTTGGGACTAGATCGGGCGGCCTTGCGTGTCAAGGTTCTGATGCAGGAAGGCGACGACCTTGTCTAGAGCGATCCGAGTCGAATTAGGCTTAGTCGGGTCGGTGGGATCGACGTCTAGGGCTTCGTCGAATTCTTCGGTCAGCAGTGCATGCGGATGCTCATTCGCGCCTGAGTTTTTGTATTCGTCAAGCGTGGCGTTGTCACCGAATGCCTCGGCGATGCGCAAGGCACGATCACGTGGGCTTAGAAGGTCGCTTTCGAAGCGCTGAATGATGATCGGGATGCTATCGCGTGCACATCGACGGCTTGCAGTTCCGAGGTCCGTGTCGGAGACGTTGATCTCCCGCATCCATTCGCCCTCGCCGCGCGTTCCGCCAGACATTCGATAGCCCACCGAAAAAGGGATGGCTGGTTGCGAAATAACGCCTGCGCCTACACCTGGTTCTATCACCATGGGAATGACGAACGCGCCGGTCAGGCACATGCCGATCACGCCGATGCGAGGATTCGCGCTATGTTCGCTAAGCAATCGAGCCAGTGCGCGGAGCCAGTCGCAGACCGGTGCAGATCGATTCGCCCGCAGATTCGCAAACTCCGCGTTGATGCACCGAAGTCGCAAATAGTTCAGGTTAGGTGTGCTCCACAGCATCGAACCAAAGAGATGAGGTGCATGAACGCAGAAGCCTCGTGCAACTAGTCGATCCACAAAGTTAGCGGCGTGATCGTCGAAGCCGGGAAGCTCGTGCATCACGATCACAACCGGACCGGCACCCTTCGAATAGACCATGTGTTCATAAACGCCGTCACTAAATGCATAGGCGTCGAAGCCGAGCTTCTCGATGGTTCGATCGGGAGAGGTTCGCGTGACGCCCGGACCAACAGCATGCGTTGAATCCACCGCAACCAGCGTTCCGCCAGCGGCGAGCCTGAAGAATTTGCGTCTGCCGCTGCTGCGCATGTCATCTCCTGAGCTACATAGCGCTCACGAGCGTTATTGGTTGCTCTTCATGAGCAAGGAACCCCTGGAAAGCTTAGGCGAATAACTGGAAGATGCTGACATCGCGTTTCTACCAATGTCCGCTTTGATAGGTGCTTCGTCGCATCGGCCGTGTTGAACGGAGTAGATGCGCTAGGAAATTCCCGCCAAAAGTAGCGTTGTCAATTTCACGTTGATATCCTAGGCTGCTTTGTACAGCCCCTGTAAAGCCGATGGGGATCTGACAAGCATCGCAGCGGCAGTCGAAGGAGGTGAAGGCAATGCACTCTCTCGTCGTGTTACTTGCGGGTTTGACGTTCGCCGGGTCCTGCAACCTTCCGAGACCGTTCAGCAAACGGGAAAAGACTTTCTCCTTTGATTCCAGCAACGCTGATTTTCATACGGTACTTTGCTGCTCAAAAGGGCAAGCGCTAAATTATCCCGGATATTTCGTGGCATTGACGAAAATCCCGATAGGGAACGCAAATAGCTCAAGAATTGGGAACCTGCTATGCAAAAGCGCGAAATCTCAAGGACGAACGAAGTTTGCTGCTAACCTAAGCGTCTTCACGGTTTCGCTGAGTATGGCTTAGGAGCAGAATGGAGATTCCGCATTTTGGGGAATTGGCAATAGCAACGCGCGCTGTGATCCCAGAGCTCCCTTGGCTCCTTTTTTCCGACCATTCTCCAATAAATCCTTTCCACCGTCGTCACAAGATTCCGATTAAGAAACTAGCGCGGAGGTGCCATGCAACTATTCTCTCGCTTGAGACACCGGCCAGTAACCGGAATGACCGCGCCAAGCTTCAGTTGGTGGACTATCTTCACTCCCCCCGCTCGCTTTGACGCGTCGCTCGAACGGCAGTACCTGTCCTACTATGGCCCGCATTACGTAGCTTATCGCCAAGCGGCAGTAGTGCTATCACTCGTTACTTGGGTCCTATTTATCGGCTGGGACGCGATTTACGCCTACACGGACGGTAGTTATGCGCAAATTGCACCGGGAGTCGTGCTGCTTCGTGCTCTCGGCTTGATTGTAATTTTAGATTTTGTACGAAAGACTCGCCGTGGTTCGTTTGCTAACGAGGTCGAGGCTACCCGCCTTATCGTGTCGCACACCTTCGCAGTCTACGTTCTTAAATTAACAGTTTTCTATATTGTACCAACGGCTTATTTCGTTATTTACTTCTTTTGTGGGCCGTGCCTAATCCTGATATTTATATACGGGCTTTCCCGTCTTCTCTCAAGGCCTACGATTCACTTAAGCATTCTGTGCGGATCAGTTACACTGATAGCAATGTATTTGCGACGCGAAGATCCCGCTTTCGACAACACAGTCTTTCCATTCGCACCTTATTATTTTTGGATTTCCGCGAGTTATCTTGGTACGATTATCCTGGTGGGAATCGCCGTTGTCACAGAACTTGAGCGAACTTCACGTGCATCTTTTCTTCGGCAAAAAAAGCTTGATGCATCCAAGGCGGATGAGCAGGAAAAAAACCTTAAGCTTAGACAACTTAACCAAGAACTTCGCGATGCCCAGATGGATCTCGAGAACAAGACCGCTGCGTTGGTTAAGAGCATGGATGAACGCAGGCGTCTTGCCGAGGAGGTTAATAAGGAGAAGTCATTTTTTATATCGTGCGCTATCCACGATGTTAGGCAGCCCGCGACCGCAATGCTTACCTTACTACATCCTATAAAAAAAGCGCTGGATGACAAGCAATTCGACGTGCTCGCCGCACATCTAAAGAGACTCATGTACGCGGGCGAAATCATGAATGCCTCATTTAATAATGTACTTGATTTCTCTCGCATGGAGTCGGGATTGGTGACGCCGAGTTACTGCAGTGTGAACCCGAACCGCATTCTGCAGACTGTAGCTGATTCGATGCGCATCTCTGCGGAAAATTCGGCGGTTTGGATAAAAGTCAAGCCCAGCCGACACGATGATCTTATGGTTCGCACGGACCATTCTTTTTTGCATAGGATTCTATGCAACCTGATAAGCAACAGCATCAAGTATCGGGACGCATTCAAGTCGCCAAAGATAGTGATCAGTGTTGTCCGGTTGCGCCACTCCGCGAGAATTGATGTTATGGATAACGGAGTCGGAATAAGCGAGCGGCATTGGGAAGAGATTTTCAAGCCATTTTTTCAAATCAGTAATAGCTTAAACGACAACGATAAAGGAATAGGGCTGGGGCTTTCCTTGATCAATGCTATGATTTCTCGGCTCGATGAACATCGAATCGAGTTCCGCTCGGTCGAGGGCCGAGGCACGCGTTTCTCCGTGCATGTACCGATCATTAAAGCCTCATCGGAGGTACTCTTGGAAACGAATCGCAGGTCTTACGTTCCAAGGAGATTGCGTCACCTTCATGTTGTCGTCGTCGAACGCGATACCTTAGTGCGCGAGTGCATCACCGACTGCCTAAGTTCATTCGGCGCGATTGCCAGGGCGGTCGCTTCCTTTGCGGAACTGAATGACATGATGCGGAAAGCTGAGATGGCGCCGGACATTCTTCTGCTTGCTGTAATCGTGGGTGATCCCGAACCAGATATGCGCGAGGTTGAACGCACAAGCGCGTCTTTCGACGTCAAGATCCCGATCATTTATATTTTAGACGGAGCGGGACACCCTTCTTGGCTTTGTAGCTCGGCGTTGACGATCTCCAAGCCTTTCCTTCCGGAGGATCTGGTTCATAAGATGATGTGCGCTATTCCTCATTATGACGAGACACGGGTTTGGGAATAATCAAATTACGGCGGGAGACCTCGATTATCAACTCCGTACGCCGCGCAACACCGAAAATTCTGAAAAGTGCAGGATTGTAATCTTTCCGAACAGTGTCCTCCGCCACTCCCATCTTTCGGGCAATTATTTTATTGGGCAGGCCTTGACATAAATAATATAAAGCTTCCAGCTTTCTTCCATGCAACCCCAATGATTCAGTCGATTTTTTGGTCTGCGGTACCGTAACGCTCGGCGAGAACGCGCCACGTCCGAGTGCCGTTGCCGGAAGAAATATCCCTCCCTGGAAGACGACGTCTAGTGCTCTCTCGAAAAGACCAGCGGCATCCATCTCTTTTGTAATATATCCGCTTGCACCTGCATCGATGCAAGCGATAATGAGCTCTCGTTCGCGATAAGACGAAAGGATTATAGCGCGAGTATCAAGCTCCAAACGCCTCATCTCTCTCAAAACATCTAGTCCGCTATGCTCATCTCGAAGGTTGTAATCTAGAAAAGCAATATCGAATGAAAATTCGGAAAATCTTTTCATCGCTTCGCGGTATGAGTTTGCCTCGTATATTTGAGCTTTAGGGGCCGCCATTTGGATAAGCGCTTTCGTGCCGGCGCGCTGAATTCCTTCATCTTCGAGCAATAACACGCTCAGAGGCGCCTCCGGAGTCATGACCAGTTCCCTCATTCTAGTTGAGATCACTTTATCTCATTCGCTCGTCTATGGATATCCGACAGATGTCCTATATGAAGCATTCGACATCTGTCGGGGTAGGCGCAGGACATCTATCCGACATTGGGATGACAAAAAGGGGATTTCCGAGAGACCTCACTTATCCCACTATTCATACGTCGGCACTGATCGCCGATTAACCTGGGAGACGGAAATGAATCGGGTTTCAGTTGGAAAGACAATCGCAAACTATCGGACAGGATGCACGTGCAGTGCAATCAAATCTCGCAGAGCCCCGGCCGCAATCTCCGCGCTGGTGGCCTTTTCCGGACTGTTCACAGGCGTAGCGTTCGCTGAGGAAATGGATGTTCCACTGGGCTGGGGTAACATCACCCCGTGCTCGAAAGTAGAATGGAATAACAACGGGTTCGCCGGCCTCCCCTCACCAACTTTAAGGACGGCTGAGCAACGAGTCTACGCTTCCGCAAGAATCAACGCTCCTGACGCGGGAAGCATTCAAAACGATCTTCAGCAGTGTGCCGTACAAGGTGTCAGTGCAGCCGGCTTGACTGCCATTATCGCTTCACCCGGAGCGGCTATGCCTGCTTTCGCTGCGCAATTCGGCAGCTGCCTTGAATCGCGCGGTAAGAATTACTCTTCGATTAGTCTAAACGTCTCAGAGGGGCAATGTATGTGGTAGGAACGCTAGTCACTGAGTGAGGCGCTTGTGTTCGTGCGGTGCGCCGCGCTTCGAGATCGGCTCAATTCGCGTATGAAGAACTGGTCAACTATCGGTATCGACATGCGCACCGCCCAAATTGGAACCTTTCCCCAGTTCTCGCTACTCGACATCGAGCGGCGCTCGTCCTGTTTCACCCCGGTGCGGGTTTAAGCTACCAAAATTGGGCAGTTTAAACTGACCGTCCGGGGAGCAGGCCGCCGCTCGTTTTGATCGTTGGCGGCATGTACGGACCGATGAGCGCTCGTTGGAAGTCCAGATGTGAGCATCCGTGCCTAGTCGACTTGAGTACGGCGAACTGAGCGACATGGTCCCCGGATGATTCCTTGGTTGAACCGGGCTGTTTATTGCAGATGCCCATGTCAGATAGTCGCGAGATTCTCTCGGGCGTTCACGCGAGATTCAACAGAGTCATGACGACGAGACTTGAAGCAGTCACTCCTGCCTTCATCTGCGCCCAGGTGGTCCGGGATTCGTCAGCGTGTCAGGCACAAAGACAGTTCGCTGAGACTCCAGCGCGCGCCCGCGGCGGTGCTTTCCCCAAGTTGGCAGCGGATGGTATGCGCGTTCCTCTATCGCCCAGATAACATCTTCTGAGCCATCGGCAAGAGAAGGGGCCATTGAAGTCCACCTACGCCGAATTGTTGCGACGAGAGTCGTATCCCTGCCTTCAGTTCCAATTGCCAGATCAAACACTCGTTCTACCTGTAAGGATTGAACATTCTTGATACTTTCGAAAGCTATCCTAAACTTCCGGTTGGGGAGTTTAGTACGTTTCCTCTTCAAGCGGCAATTCCAAGTTGGCCTTTAGAAAGTGGTTTCAATGCAGACGCTCTCAAACGATGCTGCTGGCAGCGATCGAAAAATGCTTCGGAAGGAGTTTTGGCGGGCAGGACAGTGAAGCGTGGCCGCCTTGCGCATATGACCAGGTTGAAGGTGGAGCGAACAATGAAAGTAACCATCGCATCATCAATTCGCGTGGGTTTGGTCTGTGCCGCAGTTGTGCTTATCGCGATGAGCGGTTCATGCAGCCTCTACTCGCACGCGAATCGAGAAAAAAGCGCTGATCCACGTGTGGTGACTGTTATCGAGAAGGACAGTTCGAAATACCATTTGAGATACGTTGAAGCGGACGACCGTGGATGGTTCTGGCATCCCGAGCAGGCTGACAACGTGCTTTCTTCGATAAAAAGGGAGTCTGAGGCCGACAACATAATCGTCGTCTTGTTCGTGCACGGTTGGCATCATTCATCGGAGTGCTATGACGAAAATTTGGAAGCGTTCAAGAACGTTCTCGCACGTCTAGATACCGAGTTGGAAACGTACACTGTCACGCGCCTAGCGACAAGCAATAGCGTCGACTCGCGCCCGTCCCGAGATGGAGCAAAAGTACCGAAGCTGCGTATCTTTGGAATTTTCGTGAGTTGGAGAGGGCGCTCGCTGCCGAGCTATCTTGACTACGCTACTTTCTGGGGACGAAAAACGGCGGCTGAGACGTTTGGTACTCGCGATTTGCGGGAATTCATGCATCGATTGCAAATGCTCTACGATGAGCAAAACGCTAGGCAGAGTCCAAAGCCTTTCTTTGGCCTCGTGTCGATCGGGCACAGCTTCGGGGGGGCGGCTCTCCTAAAGGCTACCTCATTCGAATTTGAACGACAGTTAGAGTTAGTCAATGCACGCAGCGGTTTCTTGCGAAAAGGGATAGAAGGCGTGCCCGCTGTTCCGATACGATCCCCTGTTGCCGGATTCGGCGATCTAGTAGTGCTAGTCAACCCGGCCATAGAGGCGTCAGCCTACGAACGAATCAATCAATTGTCGCGAGGGCTATCGTTCCCCGATGAACAGTCACCGTTATTAGTCACATTCTCCGCAGAGAATGACTGGGTCAGGCAGCATCTCTTCAAGCCGGGCCGCATAGCCGGAGAACTATTCACGACTTCAGCCCATGTCCCGGATCCCACCGAGCGCAGTCTCGAACGCAACCCGCTTGGCGTTTATGACGAGACCCAGGTTGGAGCGACTCATGAGCTCAGACCCGCCGGAGATAGGACGGTTAATATCAAACAGGTGCAAATGACCCGAGACCCGCTGTGCACTGCATCTCACATCGGAGAAAGTCGGTCTCCTGACAGCGATCTCGCCTCAGGCTATTACGAGTGGTTGCAATGGGAGGAGCCAACGGGGCCGGATTCCGTAATCCCCGGTGAAACCTTTGGCCTACCTAACGATAAGAACCCGCTTGCTCAGCGCGATCTCGAAGGAGAGATCGCAAAGTTCGACTTCTCTGGGAATGTCCAGTTCGTTGGCGTTCGCCAAACCCGAAAGGAAGGGCGTGAGCCGGCTCCCGGGCGGAGCGCCGCAAAGCACCAGCCGTTCATGATTGTTGATGTCGACGACACCATCATCAACGGGCACAACGGAATCTTTTCTGAGCCGTTTATGAACTTCCTAATGCGTTACGTCGGACTGGCGGAGGCCAAACGATACCTCAACATGGCCCGGCGACCGGTGCCACCAACGCAGGCAGATAGCATCGAGCACCTCGTCGGCGGAGTCCACAAATAGTAAATGGAAACCAAGAATCACTACGCGGTAAGCGTCGACGGATCGACGTGCACTCCGGTTCGGTCGTAAGCTGCCAGAGTTCGACGCGCTTTCGCGACCCGCGCAAGGTCGACTTGGCGATGCCGACTTTCACCAGTGCTTCCTTGGCGCGCAGGCGATCGAACAGCGCCCGGGGCGCGTTGAGCCGTCTGTCCGGCGATGGACGCCTCACCCACTTTGGCCGACCCCGATCCAAACCGGCGTCGCGGAAGGTCACGCCTTCATCCGTGCAGACGGCGGACATGGCAGCCTCTGCACGACCGATGCCGCTGGCGCGGTCGGCACCGCTATGGGCCGTTTGGCGAAGTACAGTTCCTGGACGCAGGCGGAGGAGCGACCGGGCAGCCGCCTGCAGATGTAGCCTAGTGGCGGTGTATGCCATTCATCGAAGAGTTCGGGATCTAGCGAAGGCTCTGCGATCCTGACGTAGGGGTGTTCCTCCAGTCTAGCGCCGACGGATTTTGGCAGCCAGGTCGAACCCATTCGCCCTGCCGGTCCTCCGGCAGGGATCGCTGTGGGCGGTCGGCCGAAGCGGCCAGGAGCTCCGCGCACGGATCGTTTCGCTTCAGTTCGCCCATCGCCCATCGGACATCGCGTTATCGCCGACGATGCGGTCTGCGTCGGCGGACTATGTACGGCATGCACCTACACTAGCCGACATGAGTCCGGTTTTACGCCGCAGGCCGGGTGGAACTGAGCGGCGACTCGACTTGAGACGGACCGAGGCTTCCCTTGCAGGCGTTCGAACGATGCCGACGCGTGGGGCAATCGCGCGCGCCGCTGACGCAATGCCTCGGTGTCACCACCACCACGGACGCGAAGTACCGCCATCGCTTGAATCGGGGCCGTCACCGCGCCCCCCGCCATCCCGGCGGTCGCGCTCCTCGTCACGTTCTTCGCAGCGGTGCCCGGTTTTCGGCAGGCCGCTCACCTTACGAATGTATCCGGTGCTCCCCGCGGCTTCCGCAAAAAATAGATCGCCCTCGGGCCCAAACGTGAGTCCCCTAGGACCGCCTATGATGCCAGCTTGCGTCGAAGGGCCGCCGTCTCCGCGATGACCATCCATGCCACTCCCGGCGATGGTCGTGATGATGCCGGTGTGCCTATTGACTTGGCGCACGCGAAAGTTAAAGGTATCGCTGATCGTCAGGTTGCCCGCGCAATCGAATGTGATGTGCGTCGGAGAGTTCAAGAATGCGTCGGTCGCCGAAATGCCATCTCCGTTGTAGCACGCCGAGCCGCCCACCTGCTGGCACGTCACTCCTGTGCCGGCTACTTGGCTGACCTTACCGGTCGATGCCTCAAACCAGTGACGTTGGGCGGAGCGGGATCCACCATGTAAAGGGCGCCGTGCGAATCGAATGCCATGGTGACGATGTACGTGGCGCCCAACTCGACGACGGTAGAGATGATGCCTGTTCGATGGTCCACGCGCCGAATCCTGCCCGCTGCTGAATCGGCAATGTAGAGATCGCCATCCCGGTTCACCGCGACATCGTTGGCAAATACCGCTGCTTGCGTGGCCGGACCGCCGTCACCGCGGTTGGGCACATTGGGCGTACCCGGGCCAGCCACTGTGGTTATGAGGCCGGTGTCACGATCGACGCTTCGAACGACTCTCGCATTACCGGAATCGCCAATGAATACGTTACCGGCGCGGTCAAGCGTCACCCCTGTCGGATAGTCGAGTAGCGCCTGCGTGGCTGGGCCGCCGTCGCCGGTATAGCCGGCCTGCCCGGTACCGGAAATGATCGTCACCGTGACGTTTGTATGGCTAATCCGCCGAACAACGTGATGTGTCGGTTCGGCTGTACAAATGTTTCCCCATCGGTCAGCCGCGATGGCTTCGGCCTGAATTCCCTGAGCGCCGTCGTCGCCTGCGAATGTAGTGATGCCCTGGGCTTGGGTGGAGTGCGCGATCGCGACTAGCAGCAATCCGTGAAAGACTCGCAACATGGCAGCGAGCCTTTGGTCTATCCGCGTTCTGCGCGACATACGTGCTCCCTTCGGCGTCATCAAATCGCACGATCGTTCAAAAGTCGATGTGCGGAACGTAGGATGTTGTGGCCAAGGGGAAACAAGCCCGAAAGCGTCCAAACCGCCCGACACTTTATTCTAGTGGTGCGCTTCGAAAAGCGAATGATTGCTTGAAGAGAACGCGCCCGTCATCCCGTGGCATTGCCGTCGCGCCGGTCGAGCGTCGGAGGACGGAGCGCTTGCTGGGGCTTGACGCCGGCCGTCTGAAGCCCCATCGATGCGCGTAAGTTCCGCCTTGAAGTTGACGCGCCAGCGTGATGGGGGGTTGTCATCGTCTAACAGCGTCATGCCGAATGACCAGCGCATAGAGCGCAATTTTCGCTTCCCCACTTGGCTTGTTCCAAGAATCCAGTCGCTTCCATGGTGCGCCTCCATTCGGCAGCAACGCAAACCTTGCGCCTGGAGGCAGGAGTAGGCGTTTTCGCTGATCAAAATCGGTGCGCGATATCGCCGTGAAAACCTCGTTGGAGCGGATCACGGACGATCGGGCCACGGCATGGCGCGTTAGCCGCTATGGAGTCGAGCCGCGGCGACGGCTACAACATGCTTCGGCCGTTGACGAGTTCATGGCGGCCAAAGAAGAAAGCCCCTGTCGAAATATGTCTCTCACGATCAAGGAGCGCCTCGTTGACTCATGCGGTCGCGGGGCTGAGAAGGTCGCGCCGAAGAAATCCGCATTTTCCCTCTCCAGCCATGTGAAATTTTTGATGTACGCTTTCTACACATTTAGAACATACCTGCAAAGGTACAGCGAAGGCGGCGGTGCGTCGCCGCTTCGCTGAGGCTGAAACCTGAGAGACCATGCAGACCAAAAAACCGTCCCCGCACACGGGGCGCGGATGCGTTCGCGCGCCTCAAAGTGTCGACGCAGAGATCGACCATCTCGAGCGAGTCCTCGCAGGTGAGGGGGCCGATTCTATGTTCGGCCGAACATATTGGCGCGCTCGAGTCACCGAACTTCAGGCGACACCCGGTTTAGTTCCACATCAACATGAACGATTAGAGCGGCTTCTTTCACGTTTCCCCCAATGATGCGGAAGACATCGGTTAGGAATGCAAAGGGCTGGTCTTGCAAGGCTGCGGGTCGTTTCCTTCCTGGCTGCTTCGGCGCTGTCGCTGGAGCGGTTGGTTTCGACAACTGAAAAGCCGCAGTGTGAAGCGTACTGCGCGTGCCGTACCGCAGGTAGAGGGCCGAAATCCATCTCGGCATAAGTCATTGGGGCTTTTGCAGATGCCTTTTTCGCTCAGCCAACGCCCGGTTGCGCCAGGTCCGGGCGACGCTAGTTCCGATTCTTTCGAACTCTACGTCGTTCGCAGCGCACTCGAGGCAGTGCAATTCCTGCAATGCGGCTTCGCCGCAACGATTGCCATCGCGTTGCGCGAATCTCAGCTCCGCTTCGAGCTTCCTTTTAAGAAGCTCTGCGCGAATCCAACGGGAGGCTGCTTCACTGTCCGTTGGACGAGCGTGCTTGGGCAGAGCCATCAGCATCTCAGCGTTTGCTTCGTCAAACGCGTGGCAATGCAAAATCTCTTGAACTTGGCGCAATACTTCCTCGGTAGTCCGGTCGCGCCTCTGGACGGCAGAGCGCCAATTGGGAAAACGCTCTGACATGGCGTCGAGGAGCGCCGTCAAGTCGAAGTCGCGCCAGAATGTTGGAAGCGGTCTGTACCCGTATTCGAAGGCGAGGCTCAGATTCCCCGCGTTCACGTCGGCGTCTTGGAGGCCGCAGTCGGTCATGAACCCTACGATGGTTCTGGCCACTTCGTGGAAATTCTTCGTGGCGGTTTGTTGACTGAGTTCTGTGGTGCTCATGTTTTTGCGATTGGGTTGTGAGAGGTGCCAAGCCGCTTCGACGACTTTGTCGATCCTCAGGTCACACTGGCGATCGTCGTCGAGATTGAAGGCTACCGCGCCACGCGTGCTAGGTGCGATCGTTCGTAGCGCTCAATGCGAGAAAGATAACACAAAATTCTATGGCAAAGATAAAAATAAGTTGATAATTTTTATTTTACGGGGTTTTAAAGAGAAATATGCCAGTAAATAAGCGGTCTTTTTGCAGCAGGGTTGTTGTTCTCACGGTACGCGTCCGTCACGAAGACGGGCTGCATGGTCGAGATCGTCATCCAGTGCATGTGATCGCGGATGTGGAACTAGCAGCTCGCGGAGTTCATGCTGGACGGCAGGTCGCGCTGGCGGTCGGCCGCACCGAACGCCGGACACTTGCGGGACATGGGGGCGCGGCTGATGTCGAATATCGTGCGGAATGTGTGATGCTGCTGGCGCGGTGCGATGGTCACTCTGGAGGCCGCTCGGGCGAAGAAGTGCGCCGCAAAGACGGCGGTCGTGACGAACGTCGGTCGAAGAGCGCGGCGGCGGAGACCGTCAACGCGACGTTTGCGCCAAACAAGCCGGCAACCAAGAATGCGGCCTCGGTGTCGGCAACCGCGATGAGGGCGGCAGGGAAGAAGGCGCGGCAGCACGCAGAAAGGCGCCGGCGAGCGAGGTACGTCACTCCCTGGTTGCCAACGAGAAATCACGGGGTTTGGGACAACGGCGATACTGGCTACCCGTTCGTGGGATCGGCTCGCTCTTCCGCGCAACCGCGGTCCGTTCCGGTTACATGTACGTCCACGCAGCGTCGATCGAGGCATCAATGAGAGAGATGTCGACGCTCGGAGACGCCGGAGGTGGTACCGAGGCCTTAATGTACCCATAGGCTCGACACTTAGAGTTTTCGATCTAATCCGAAAATCGGGTAATAATCACCCGTAGTTTTTTCGCAGCGCGAATTGCCAATGCGTTTGCGCGTCGACACATATCTTTTCAAGTGAAATTCGCTCCCGTTAGAATTCAATTCATACCTGAACCAATCGATTCCCGATACATATGTCGTTTGGATTTCTTGAACAATCGTGAAGATTGAAGATGTTCTGCCAAGACATGTTTTTTCATTTGACCGCTATCAACACCTTCCTCGCAGCTCCTCGCTGACCTGAGGCGGTTCGTGCGTCATCGCGTTTGCGCCACGCGGGCGGGGCCCGATGGCCGGCTGGAGCGGACCGGCAGTATGTCGCCGGATGAGATAGCCAAGTTTCTGCCGAAGGCGGATTTCGATTGGCCACCGTCTGCTGCCACCAGGCGGCGCGGTCGCAATCGCCTGGTGCCGTGACTGCCGGAGGTCGTTCGCGCTTGTGTTTTGAGCAGCCAGGCCGCCGCCGAGGCCGCCGCAACTCCGACGTTTTTTCGAAGAAGCGGCAACGAAGATTTCTTGGCACTCTTTCCCGTTCGCCCTATAGCAGAGCTGATCGCCGTCCCATCTGAGATACGGCGAGAGCAAAGGACCGGCGGGAAGCTCGCACGTGCCCCATAGACCCTGCATCACGACGCCTCGCTGTGTTGAATGCGACCACGATGCGCTGCCTGCCGGCGCGACGGCGAGAACTTGAATGGGAGTTCGTCCAAATGCATCGTGCCATGGCGGCGGAGCTCGAATCTGCGCAGCGGAAGGAAGGCATCGGGGACAAAGACCACAACCAACAAAGTGTCTCGACATCAAAAAAGTCGGCGAACCACCCGCGGAAAACTCCTTCGATTCGCGGGAGTATTCACCGCCCAAAAAATCTCCCATTCTGCTCGTTAGTTTTTCGGCTCGTCATGCTCCCTCGATGGCGCTATACGACTCCAACGAGATTTACAACTGATATGACGAAGAAATATGCCAAGCATTCATGTAACTAGCGACCGTAGAGAGTACCTCGCAACTGCCGCCTTGGTACGATTGTCCTGTTTCGAGCAAAGGCCCGAGGGAACGGTCGAAATGTCGGATGCCACTCCAGTGTTGACATGCCGAATCGAATCCTCTGTGGCCGACCACATCAGGACGGATTGCAGTCCGTCTAACGTTTTCGTTGGCTATTTCGCAGTCGGCGAAAGTCGACTGATTCTGATTCGACTTCAGTTTGGCGATGTTCAGGTCTGTTGGCTTGCGGAATTAGCTGTTCCGGAAATCTTGGGAGCAGTGGATAAGTGGCAGCAGGAAGGACGAGTTCCTATGGCGTTTTACACCGGCGACGGCGAGCATGTATCGAAATCGCTTTGTGTAGATATGTCAACACCCGGCGTTTTCGAAGCTCGGCTACATCCGCTACCGCAATAGTCGGCCCTTACTCGGCGACGTGTGCAACGTCACGGTCAGCCAGTCCGGCGGGAGGTGGTTCGCCAGCGTCGGTGTGAATCGTCTGGACGCGGGCCTTGGCCTTCTTCCAGCTATGGCTGAATTTCTCTTTGCGCGCGATGCGTCGTTGATACCTCGCAAGGCGCTTCTCATGCTTCTTGACACTGTTAAGCGGGGCGATGTGCGAGCCGTCGCTCAGCGTGGCGAAGCGAGCGATTCCGACGTCTATGCCGATCGCGCTTGTGACCGTCGGCCATGGTACGTCGACCCCACAAAGCTTTCCCGCACAAAGCTTCTACAACGATCAGCAAACCCACGCGCTCGTATGAATCGAAGACCTGCAGGTGATCAGCATGAGCAAGTCGGCAAGGGATACCATTGAGCGACGGGCAAGTACATCCGGGCAACGGCCGAGCTCAATAAGTCCATTCTTGGCTAGGGCTGGCGCGAATTCCGCCGCCAGCTTCAGTACACGACGGCCTGGTCCGGCGGCATGTTGCTCGCGCGGCACCGGCGTACAACACGAGCAGCACGTGCCCGTGCGGTGCACACTGGCGAAGGAAAAGAACGCATCGGCGACACCGATTACAGCCAAGAAAATGGCTCAACAATCAAAAAAGTCGCCCAACCTGCCGCGAAAAACTCCGTCCATTTGAGGCTGTATTCGGCCTCCCAAAGATCTGCCGTTCAATTCGTCAGTTTCTCGCCCCGTTATGCCCCTCCAATCGCGTTATACGTTAGGCGACGTTTGATTCAGCTCGATCGTCGACGCGCCTTGCTCCCGACTCAACGCGGGCGGCGTGTTCTTAATCTCAATACATAGGAATGTGTCATGCCGGTGTTTTTCGTAGCACGCAAGGGTTTGAAAAAGTTGGATGGGAAGTTCAGTACGGACATCTGGGCGATGAGCGTGGACAATGTCGTCGAAGTGGTTGGCAATCCGGACTGCCCGCATGTCGCAGAGGGATTGGAAGTCGGCGGTGCGTACCAATTCCAGGAAGAGCGGTGGTTCGCGGTTGCGAGGAAGCGGCGCGAGTTTTCCAAACGCATGGAGCAGTTGGCGGGGCTCGTCGGCTATAACTGGCGCGCGGCGGCCTCAGATGCTCTGGGGCCGTTCCGCGAACTGTTTCGTCACCCGGGCGAATTCGGGACTATCGGCCCGATGACCTCGGCTAAGCTGGCCGCTGATTTCGCGGCGTGGGATGTTAGGGCGCTCGCACTCGGAAAACGCTTCTACTACTGGTTTGGCTTGATGCAGAAGATGTTCGAGTACGCCAAGAATGACGGGGCAGTTTGGTACCAATACCAGTAAAGCGACCTCTTGTTTCGCAATCGACACAAGCATTCAACTAAATGAGGGTTTCAATTCGATGTCTGTCTTTTTCCTCGCTTGCAAAGGAGTGGAAGCGATTGAGGTCGGCGACGGTTACCGGCGCCAACAAAAAAATGCATTCGTCGTCAGTCTCGACGGCGAACGACCCTCGCTCGCTCTAGGACTGGTGGGTGGTTGTCCCTACCGATACGAAGAAGAGCGCCTGTTCGTTGTTGCGGCAGGAGAGGACGAATTCAACGCGTACCATGACCAGTTGGCGAAATTGGGCGGATTTAACTGGCTGATTCACGACGTGGAAAGTCCGGGGCCATTTCGCGAACTGATTGGCTATTCAAGCGACTCCGGAATCATCGGTCAGATGGTGTCGGCGAAACTGTGTGACGACTTCGCTTGGTTCGACGAACGTGCTCGGGCGCTTGGAGATTGCGGCTTCTACATGTGGTTCACCGTCATGCGAGAGTTGTTCGAATTCGCTGGAAAGGACGGTGCCGTCCGATACGTCAAAGAACGGCATTTGCGGGACACACTTTCTCGGTTCACCCACCAGGACGGCATTGCCGCGTTGCTACATCGGCTGACGGCTTGGGCGTGAGAAGCGCTCAGGAACCGGCGGCGTGCGGTTGGAACGGGCGCAAAAGGGAGGTGACGCCCTTCACTTCTTCGGCCACTTAAGCCACGATTTCCGGAATCGTTTTCGGACTGCGTCTTTTCCCGCGAGCGAATCTTTGAGCCCGATCGCCGCATCGATTGAGGCGTGGGCCGGCCTAATACAAGCTCGAGGCGCTCATTCTTCATGGCTGTCGTCCCGAGGGTGGCTCGGGGTGTTCGAGTCTGATCCGACACGTGTTTGAGCCGCGTTAGCATCCGTCAAAATCTGGCGCGCGCGCTCGATCGTCCAAGTAACCTCCGCGGTCGAAAAGTCCCATATTCCGCTGTGGACCTTTTTGAATACTCCTGCCTCGACTTTGGACACCGCCGTCTGCAGGGACCACGCGTTCGCCGTCATCTTCCGGGACGCATACGCTGCCAGTTGCTGCGCGAGGTCGTCGCACACGATGTATCTGTCATACACCTCATCATCGGTCGGTCCCGCTTGGTACGTGTCACCGATTTTTCGCAGCAGAAGTTTGGGCTGCGCCCCGGAAATCGAGCCCTGCGCGGTCGTCCTTGGGAAGTCGGCGGGAAGATGCTTTTGGCTCATGTGTACACCTGGGCGCAAGTGAAGCGTCTACGTTATATGTCCGGCACGATTGGCAGCACCAGAGGCGTTTCCGGACTGACGACGTGGCGATCGCAAGCGTATGGGCTATACGCGTAAATACCACTCATCGGAGCCGGTACGGCCGTTCTGAGTATCAACGTCGCGCTTGTAGCCCAGTTCCTCCGTGAATCCCAACGTTCGCAAAACGTCGCGTGCGTGCATGAGATCTTGCAAGTTGGTCCAATTATCAGTGTACACGCAGATGACGTGAATGCTCCCGTGCGCCATGCTGTGTAGGGCGGTGGAAACCTTGGCACACAGCAGCTGATTGTGCTCGAGGGCGTGTTTGATTTTGTTCCACGCCGCATCGACGTCCGCTCGGGACACAAAGATGCACCATTTCCCCGTCATGTCGCCGGAGATAAACTTCTTGCAGAGCGGAGACATCTCGAGGTGCCAGCTGCGACTGAGGTCTTCTGAAGGCGTGTCTGACTTCCGGAGCAGGCGCGCGGACAGTGGTAATTGTTCGTTCACTTGAACCCACTTTCACGTGTTTGGGCCGCGATGGGTTGTGAGACAGATTCGGTCTGCCTTAATATGAGCTGGGCATGGCTGCTTCAGCGAAAGCAGCCGCGGAAGGTAGTAACCAAACGAGCCGTCGCAAAA
The DNA here is from genome assembly GCF_031451435.1 of Caballeronia sp. LZ008. Taxonomy (NCBI): domain Bacteria; kingdom Pseudomonadati; phylum Pseudomonadota; class Betaproteobacteria; order Burkholderiales; family Burkholderiaceae; genus Caballeronia; species Caballeronia sp. LZ008. The sequence continues at coordinate 73,073 of NZ_JARUXK010000007.1, forward strand.
ACGGCATCGCCAAAGACAGAAGGTGAGTTCTGAGTGGTGACGCCCGCGCCGGAAGGCGAGGCCAACGAGAGCCTCGTCCGATCTCGGCCGGCCGGTGCACGTCGTCGGCGGAAAAGGCCCTCTACTCATGAATGAAAGCCGCCGCCGCCCGCAACACTGGTTTAAATTCGCCACTTATGAGTGCCTGCAACGGCGTGAGATCGCAGAGCGACACGTTCGGCGAAGTGAAGAACTCCCATCGGCGCCAGCCGGTCTGGCTTGCCAGGCGTCTCGCGAGCTTTGACAAGCTCTTTCGATCAAGCTCACGTACAAGGAAGAACGCCGGATAGAACGCTCGACCCTCAATGGTAACCTTGAAGATACGGCCGGACGCGACGTCTTTGCGAAGTTTCTTCTTCGTTACGCCTGACGCTAAGCGGAAGTGCGATGCGCGTAGCAACTTACCCTCGGCAACCAAATGGCGATGCGGGGACGTAGGGTGTTCGCTCTCGGGGGGTCCCGCTTGGGGTAGATCTCGAATGGACCGGAGGTCGAGGTTCAACGCAGTGGAAAGTCCGGCGACGTGCATAAGACGAATTTTGAAGAGTCGTCCGACTTCTGCGTCGGACAGCCTCAGAAGCGCGCAAGCCGCCCGATAATCGAACAAGACCGCCGACACGGCGGCGTTGCGCAGCGCTCGTAGTACCTGGGCATCACGAGCCGAGGGATCACGGTTCGTATCATCGGAATGCCGTGGCATCTCGTTCCTCTTCAAAACGTAGTCCGCTGTCGGTCCGTTATGCCGAAATGGAGCAGAGGCTAAGGCTTATCCAGCAACACAGGCCAGAATGCCGTATTCCATTGCTGGCTGAATGTCCCGTGCCTGCTGCAGTTTAAGGTGTCGCAACCAAGTTGGCACATCTCGGGTGAAGCTGATGACGCGGCGAACGCATGGCAGGCGCGAGCGCCTCCGCTACGCAATAGCGCGCAGCATCGCATACTGCGTTTGTACTCCACGAACATGACAGCGCGTGATCAGCACGTCGCCTTGCGATCTATGGCGGAGCGATATTCGCTGAAGGTCTGGCGTCGCCTGACGCGTTCACGAGGTCGCACCTACTCAGGTGCGTAGAGGAAAATGAGGGACATCGGAGACTCCGGATGCTGCAGGGGGCGCATTCGAACAGTCATCCCGCAGCGGGCGGACAACGTCAGACCTGTTTAGAGTTTTGCTTGATACGGTCTTTTGGAGGTACGCATTCTTTCTCACACCCCAAGTCTAGCAGGCTGTTGAAATACCCTCTGCGTGGGTCATCCGTGCGCAAGGGAGAAACGTTGATTCAAGGAATCGAACGACACTGAGACCGAAACGATGCG
>NZ_JARUXK010000008.1:0-33479 GCF_031451435.1 Caballeronia sp. LZ008
GGCGAGCGTGGTGGACGGCGTCAGCGCCGCCGGAACGGTGAACGCCGCCGCGCCCACGAGACCGATGCAGATCGGCCACTTGCGGCTCGTGATCGCCTGCAGGCCTCTGCGGTACAGGCGGTCTGCCGTGAAGCCGCTGCTCAGCATGCCGAGCGTGCCGAAGACATAGGGAATCGAGACGACCCAGCCCGCCTTCGCGATGCTCAGGCCGCGTTCGTGTTCGAGATACGCCGGCAGCCATGTGAGGTAGAGCCACACGGTATAGATGACGCCCATGAAGCCGAAGAAGATGCCCCACGTCGTCTTCTGCCGGAACAGGCTGCGCCATTGCGCGCCGCTGAGCGGCTTGCTGTTTTCGTCTTCCTGCGAGTCCTGGTTCAGATAGGCGGTCTCCTCCGCCGCGAGCTTCACTTCGTCGCGATTGCGATAGGCGACATACCAGCCGATCGCCACGATGACGCCGAACACGCCCGTCGCGAAGAACATGTTGCGCCAGCCGAGCGCGAGCATCATGGCGGTGAGGATCGGCGGCGCGATAGCCGGGCCCACGGTCGTCGACGCGACGAAGATGCCGGTCGGTGTGCCGCGGTCGCGCACCGCGAACCACTCGCCGATGACCTTCGCGCCGGCCGGAAACTGCGGCGCCTCGCCGATGCCGAGACACACGCGCGCCAGGAAGAACTGCTGGATATTGCCGACGAGCCCGCAGCAGGCCTGCGCGACCGACCACAGGATCATGCCCCAGCCCAGCATCACGCGCGCGCCGAAACGGTCGAGCATCGCGCCGACCGGTAGTTGCGCGAACGCATAGGCGAGCGAGAAGGCCGACAGCAGCAGGCCCATCTGCGACGCGCTCAGGCCCATCTCGCCGCGAATCACGCTATTCGCAATGGAGAGCGCGCTGCGATCCAGATAGTTGATGCTGCCGGCGAGGGTCAGAAAGAAGATCGAAATGCGCTGGATCCGTACGATCCGTTTGCTCTTGTTCATGCGGTGTCTCCGTCCGTGTCATGCGCGGACGCCTCGTTGGCCGGGCGTCCGTCTCTTCGTCAATACGACGCTTCCAGCAAGCCGAGATAATCCGCTTCCGATGCTTCGCGCGGATTGGTCTTGTGACTGTGATCCTTGAGCGCGCCCGACACGATGCGCGGAAACATCTCGCGCGTGACGCCCAGCGCCCGAAGGCCGGTCGGCAAGCCGAGGCGTGCCGTCATGTCGCGCAGTGCCGACGAAATCTCCGTGTCCTGACGCAACTGCATGGCGCTCGCCATGCGCTCCATCTTTTCTTCGTCGCGCATGGACGGAGCGCTTCGGTTGAACTCCACGACCGCCGGCAGAAAGATGGCGTTGAGCGTGCCGTGATGCAGTCGCGGGTCGATTCCGCCGAGCGAATGGCTCAGGCTATGGACGCAGCCCAGTCCCTTCTGGAAAGCGAGTGCGCCTTCCATCGAAGCCATCATCATGTTTTCCCGCGCGGTTTGGTCGGTCGGCTCTTTCGTGGCCCGTTCGATATGCGCCCAGGCGCGGCGCAACCCGTCCAGCGCGATGCCGTCGGCAGGCGGATTGCGCATCGGCGACATGAAGGTTTCCAGACAGTGCGCGATCGCATCCATGCCGGTGGCGGCGGTGAGTTGCGGCGGCAGGCCGACCGTCAGGCCGGGATCGCAGATCGCGACCTTCGGCACGACATGCGGCGAGATCACGCCCACCTTGCGGCCGTCGTCCAGGATCAGGATGGCGCCGCGTCCGACTTCGCTGCCGGTGCCCGCCGTGGTCGGCACCGCGATCACCGGCGCGGTTTTCGCGGTGATCCGGCTCGCGCCGCCCTCGATGACGGCGAAGCTCTGGAGCGGGCCTTCGTGCGTCGCGCAGACGGCCACGCCCTTTGCAAGATCGATCGACGAGCCGCCGCCCACTGCGATGATGCCGTCGCATTCCGCTTGCCTGTACAGCGCGACCGCTTCGCGCACCGCGGCTTCGTTGGGATTCGGCGGGGTGGCGTCGTAGATCATTTCGCCGTCGGCGCGCTCCAGCACCTTCAGCACGGTGTCGAGAATGCCCGCGGCACGAATGCCCCGGTCCGTGACGATCAGCGGCCGCCGGATCGAAAGGCGTTCGCATTCGCTCTTCAGCAGGTTCACCGCGCCGAAGTCGAACTGGATCTGCGTAACGTAGTTGATGAGAGACATGATGATGACCTTCCGTTATAGTTTCCGATACTCGACGCGCTGTCGGTTTGCGCTGCCCATCTTCCGGAAATGATCGAGGCGCGCTGTTTTCATGCGTTCTTTCGGCGAAGTATAGAGAGCGGCGCATCGGAGCAAAATTGAGAAGTTCTCATGCTGATATAACTCTCTCTCAAGTCTCATGACACCCAACGTGAATTCGATCGCCTCGCGCCTCCACGTCAGGCAACTCAGGTTGCTTGTTGCGCTGGGCGATCATGGTTCGCTTCTGAAAGCGGCCAATCAAGTCGGCTTGACGCAACCGGGCGCGAGCAAGGCGCTTCAGGAAATCGAAACCACCTTTGGAACAGCGCTGTTCACGCGCACGCGGCGCGGGCTCGAAGCGAATGACGCGGGCCATTGCGCGATCCGGTATGCGCGGCTGATCTACACCGATCTGTCGCACATGCGGGAAGAGATCGCGGGCATCCTGCGGGGACATGGCGGACGTGTCGCGGTCGGCGTCATCATGGGCGCCGTGCCTTTGCTGACCCGGGCCGTGTCCGCGCTGATCGCGCGGCAGCCTGAAATGTCTGTCGAGATCATCGAGGACGCCAGCGAGACGCTGTTGAGTCTCATCGATGCGGGACGGCTGGACCTGGCTATCTGCCGGACCTCGGTCAGCCAGCATCCGGAGATGTACGAGAGCATCAAGCTGCAGGATGAAACGCTCGCGGTCGTGGCGAACGTGCAGCATCCGTTACGCAAGGCGAAGAAAGTGATGCTCAAGGATCTGGCCGCGTACCGTTGGGTGGTCTATCGCGCGAACATGCCCATGCGCGTGCTGCTGGAGCGCGAATTTCAGCAAGCCGCGATTCGTTTTCCGTCGAGCCTGCTGGAGACGACGTCGGCCTTCGCGACGCTGAGCCTGCTTCAGGACAATCCTTCGTTCGTGGCGCTGGTGTCCATTGACGTGGCTCAGTTCTTCGTCAGGCACGAAGCCACGCGCATTTTGCCGCTGTCGTTCACCTCGCGCAGCGAGCCGTATGAGCTCGTGACCACGCGAGGCGCGCCGCTGTCGCCCGGGGCGCGGCTGTTGCGAAACGAACTGGTGGCGGAGAAGGAGGTGTTGGGGGGTTAGAAGCGCTGCCGCGAAAGGATGCGGTGGAGTGCGGTTGCCGCGGCGGTTCGAGTTTCAGCGCTTTCTCCCTCTTCGAACCCACCTCGGCGCGTGATTGCCCGCGGGTATACGCCCATATGACCCACCCACGCTTCCCTTTACTGTATCGATACACTAAATCGATACAGTCGCGCCACGCCTGTCGTGTCGGGCTGCCTATTTCCGCCCGCGCCCAGAGCGGCATCCAGGAGACAACACCATGCAATTCGGTTCAGGCATTTCCCGCCGACGGTTCCTTCAGACGGCCTCGGCGGCAACGCTCGCGGCGGCGGGCGCGGGCTTTCCCGCGATCGTGCGCGCGCAGCCCGCGGCCACGTTGCGGCTGTCGTCATCGATGCCGCCGAACGAAAACGCCGCCCACTACGTCTGGTATCAGAACCTCGCCGCGAACCTGAACGCGAGCGTCGGCGATCAGATTCGCATCGACTATTTCCCGAACAACCAGCTCGGCAAGGAAAGCGACGTCGTCCAGCAGGTGAAAGTCGGCGCGGTCGACATGATGGTGACGGGCTCGTCGATCTGGGCAACCGCGCTTCCCGAGCTCGGCATGCTCGATCTCGGCTATGTGTTCGACAACTTCGATCACGTCGGCCGCGCGATGGACGGCACCGTCGGCAAATCGTTCGATACGCTGCTGCAACAGCGCGCGGGTTGCTCGGTGCTCACGTGGGGCTATTCCTTCGGCGCGCGCAACGTGTTCACCAAGAAGCCCACGCAGTCGCTCGCCGATATCAAAGGCGTGAAGCTGCGCGTGCTGCCCACACCCGCCTTCATGGAAACCTTCAAGCTGATGGGCGCGGTGCCCACGCCGATTCCCATCGGCGAGCTGTATATGGCCGCGCAGACCGGTGTCGTCGATGGCTTCGAACACGATTGCGCAACGGTCCTCGCAAGCAAGTACGACGAAGTCGTGAAGTCGTGCTGGCAGACGCAGCACGTGTTCAGCCCGCTCGTCGTCGTGACGGGCCGCCGCGCGCTCGCGAAGATTCCGGAAAACCTGCGTCCCGCGTTTCAGAAAGCGGCGCAGGACGCGACCGCGAAGCAGCGCGCCGCCGCCATTCAGACCGCCGCCGCCGCCGAGCAGGAACTGAAGAAGAAAGGCATGACCTTCTACCCGATGTCGAAGGCCGATCGCGACACCGCACGCGCTGAAATGCAGTCGCAGCTGTATGCGAGTTTCGCGAAGCAGTATCCGGCGACCGCGCCGCTGTTCACCGCCATCGCCGCCGCGCGCGCTTGAGCGCAGCCAACGACGCCAAAGAGGCCGACACCATGACCACCTTCTCCGCGACGCCCGGACCCGAGGCGCAACTCGCCGCGCCCGGCTTCGGCCATGAGACCGTGCTCGCGCGCGGCCTCGCGCGCCTCATGCACTGGATCGAATACTTCTGCGCGGCCGTGCTCGCGGCCGATGTGATCGTGGTGTTCCTTTCGGTGATCTACCGCTATTTCTTGCACGATCCGTTCGACTGGGCCGAGGAAGTCGCCGGCGCGCTGATGATCGTGCTCGTGTTCTTCGGCGCGGCCACCGTGCTCGGACGCAGCCAGCACGTCGGCGTCGACCTGTTTCGCGGCATGTTGCCGAGGCGCTGGCAACCCGCGCTCGTGCACGTCGGACATTGGGTGATCGCGGGCGTCGCGGGCAATCTGTGCGTGTCGTCGTGTCTGCTGCTCGTCGATTCCTACGGCCAGATGACGCCGAGCGGCCTGCCCGCGTGGATCAACGTCTATCCGCTCGTGATCGGCAGCGTCTTCATGACGGTCTTCGCGCTCGCCAACGCGCTGAACGGCGCGCGCAAGACCGTGCTCGGCACCCTCGCCGGCTGCGTGCTGCTCGCGGCAGCCGTGTTCGCGTGGAACGCATTCGTGCCCGCCCACGCGCTCAAGCCCGGCTTTCTGCTGATGGCCGGTTTCATCGGCGGACTCGTGCTCGGCGTGCCGATCGGCTTCGTGCTCGCGTTCTCGGCCCTGCTCTACTTCCTCGCCGAACCGACCCTGCCGATGCTCGTCTACTCGCAGCAAGTGATGGCCGGCACCGACCACTTCGTGCTGCTCGCGATTCCGTTCTTCGTGCTGGCGGGCTTGCTGATGGAAACCAACGGCATGTCGTCGCGCCTGATCGAATTGCTGCTGCGCATCTTCGGGCGCGTGCGCGGCGGACTCGGCCTCATCACGATCATGGCGACGGCGTTCTTCTCGGGCGTATCCGGCTCCAAGCTCGCGGATATCGCGGCGGTCGGCGGCGTCGTCATGCCTGCCGTGCGCCAGAGCAAGGAAGATCCGAACGAAGCGGCGGCGCTTCTCGCGTGCAGCGCCGTGATGGCGGAGACCATTCCCCCATGCGTGAACATGATCATCATGGGCTTTGTCGCCAACATTTCGATCGCGGGGCTGTTTCTCGCGGGCGTCGTTCCGGCGGCGGTGTTGGCGGTGGCGCTCGCGATCGTCGCGGTGATCTGCGGCCGGCGCATCAATCTCGCCGATGCGCTCACGAACCCGCGCAAGTGGCTGCCGCTCGCCGGCGGCGCGCTGGTCGCGCTCGTCATGATCACGATGATCGGCAAAGGCGTGACCTCGGGCATCGCGACATCGACGGAAGTGTCGGCTTTCGCCGTCGTGTATGCGTTGATCGTCGGCTGGATCGCGTTTCGCGAGCTCACGCCGAAGTCGGTGGCGCGCGTGTTCGTGCGCTCCGCGTCGATGGCGAGCAGCATTCTGTTCATCGTGGCGGCGGCTTCGAGCGTGTCTTTCGCGCTGACCATCGAGCAGATTCCCGCGCTCGTGTCCGATTCGATGATCGCCTTCGCGCATCAATACGGCCCGACGATGTTCCTGCTGCTGTCCGTGCTCATCATGATCGTGTTCGGCGCGGTGCTGGAAGGCGCGCCCGCGCTCATCATCTTCGGGCCGCTGCTCACGCCGATCGCGACGCAGCTCGGCATCAACCCGCTGCACTTCGGCACGGTGATCGTCGTCGCAATGGGCCTCGGTCTCTTCTCGCCGCCGGTCGGGCTCGGGCTCTTCGCGACCTGCGCCATCACCGGCACGGAAATGAAAGCCGTCGCGCGTCCTATGCTCAAATATCTGCTGGTGCTGTTCATCGCACTGGTTGCGCTGATTCTGGTGCCGTCGTTTTCGTTGTGGTTGCCGACCCGGCTCGGCCTGTAGCCGGCAGATGTCAAACCTTATGAGCACCATTCAGGATGTCGCCCGCGAGGCCGGTGTGTCCGTAAGCACGGTATCCAACGTGCTGAACGGCCGCACCGACCAGATGCGCCAGGAAACGCTCGCACGCGTGCAGGCCGCGATGAACGCGCTGCAATACCGTCCGAGCACGCTTGCGCGTCAGTTGAAGACAGGGCAGACGCCGATCATCGGACTGCTGGTGCCATCGATCGCCAATCCGATGTACGGCTATATCGCGCGCGAAGTGGAAACGTATGCGCAGGAGCGCTACGGCTATCGCGTGATGATCGGCAACACGTATCGCGATCCGGCGAAGGAAGCGTCGTTCTTCGAAGACTTGCTCTCGCAAGGCGTGCGGCGCGTGATCGTCATCTCGTCGCTCGCGAACGAGCGGCATCTGGAAACCGCCGTCGAGCGCGGCATGGTCGTCGTGAGCTACGACCGGCGCGCGACCGAAGGCGAAGCGACGCGCGTCGAGCACGTCACGCCCGACAACTTCGAAGCGGCGCGCATCGCGACGCGGCATCTCATCGAACATGGCCATACGCGGCTCGCCTTCGCCACGCTGACCGGCGTGACGATGAGCCGGCGCGACAAGATCAACGGCTTTCTTTCCGCCGCAAACGATGCAGGTCTCGCGCAGACGGCGCGCGTGCTCGATAGCGGCCCGGTGAACGAATACGGCGATTCGATGATCGCCGAAAACGGCCGCGCGCTCGCGCGTCTGCTCGCGCAGGACGATGCGCGCCCGACCGGCATCGTCGCCGTCAACGATCTGATGGCGCTCGGCCTGATGGCGGGTTTGCGCGAGTGCGGCTTGCGCGTGCCGGAAGACGTGTCGATCGTCGGCATGGACGGACATTTTCTGGCGGCGATCTCGAATCCCGCGCTCACGACCGTGCAGCTTCCCGTGCCCGCCATGGCCGCCGCGATGGTCGAGCGCGCGATGCGTCCACACGACGAACCCATGCCGGCATCGGAGCAGGCGCTGTTCACGGATATCACGCTGGTGGAGCGCGAGTCGGTCGCCGCGCCCGCGAAACGAATCAGGACGAGGACATGAACAAGGTATTCGTGAGTCATCCCCGGCACATGCTGGATCATTACTTCGGCGCACGCGCTTCGGCTGCGCTCGCGGCGTTCGCGGACGTCGCGTACAACACTGAAGATCGCGAGCTGACGACCGCCGAACTCGCCGATGCCGCGCACGATGCCGATGTCATCATCGCGTACCGGCAAACGCCCGCGCCGCGCGCCTTGTTCGAGGCGCTGCCGAAGCTCGCCGCGTTCGTGCGCTGCGCGGTGGATATTCGCACCGTCGATGTCGATGCCGCCAGCGAGCTCGGCGTGCTCGTCACGCAGGCGAGCGCGGGCTTCGTGCCGTCCGTGTCGGAGTGGGTGATCGGCGCCATGCTCGATCTCGCGCGCGGCACGACCGCGTATGCGGAGGCTTATCATCGCCACGAAGCGCCCGCGCCGATGATGGGCCGCGAGTTGCGCGGCAGCACGTTCGGTGTGATCGGCTATGGACAGATTTCGCGCTATCTTTGCGATCTGGCGCTGGCATTCGGCATGCGCGTCGTCGTGTCCGATCCTTACGCGACGATCGACGATACGCGGCTTCATCAAACCGGCTTCGATGACTTGCTCGCGCAGTCGGACTTCGTCGTGTGCCTCGCGCCGGCCAATGCGCAGACGGCGAATCTGATGAACGCGCGCGCCTTCGCCGCGATGAAGCGCGGCGCGTACTTCATCAACGCCGCGCGCGGTGAACTCGTCGATGATGACGCGCTGCTCGATGCGCTCGAGCGCGGCCATCTCGCGGGATGCGCGCTCGATGTCGGACGCGCGGCCGATCAGATGCCCGCGCCGGTGCTCGCGGCGCATCCGCGCGTGATCGCGGCGCCGCATGTCGGCGGGCTGACGCCGGGCGCGATCGAGCATCAATCGATGGAAACGGTCGCACAAACGCAAGCGCTGTTCGAAGGCCGCGTGCCCGCGGGCGCGGTGAACGCGGCGCAAGCGTTCCGTCTCGCCGGTTTCGATGTGCAGGAGCACGCGCGATGAAACTCGAAGGCGCTTGCGACTGCCACATTCACGTCTACGAAGCAGGCTATCCGCTCGCCAAGACCGCGACGTTCGCGCCGCCGCCCGCGCCCGCATCGGCGTATCGGGACGTGCAGCGCACGCTGGGCTTTTCGCGCGCGATCGTCGTGCAGCCGACCGGGTATGGCTTCGACAATCGCTGCACGCTCGCGGCCATCGCGCAACTGGGCGACGGCGCGCGCGGCATCGCGGTGGTCCCGCCGGATATCGGCGATGACGAACTGCAGCGTCTGCACGATGCGGGCATTCGCGGCGTGCGCTTCATGATGCTGCCGGGCGGCGTGCTGCCGTGGGACGCACTCGCGGACATCTCGGCGCGCATTGCACCGCTCGGCTGGAACATCAACCTTCAGCTCGACGGCCACACGCTGCCGCAGCACGAAGCGATGCTCGCGCGTTTGCCGTCGAATCTCGTCATCGATCATCTCGGCAAGTTCCTTGCGCCGGTCACATCGCAAAGCGATGGATTCGCGTCGCTGTGCCGCCTGCTCGACGGGCCGCGTTGCTGGATCAAGCTGTCCGCGCCGTATGAAAGCTCGCGCACCGGCGCGCCCGATTTCGACGACGTGTCCTGGCTCGTGCGCGCGATATCGGCGCGTTTTCCCGAGCGCGGCGTGTGGGCGTCGAACTGGCCGCATCCGAACGTCAAGCCCGTTCCGGACGACGCGCGCATGTTCGACTGGACGATGCGGCTCGTGGAAAGCGACGCGGTTCGCCGCAAGATACTCGTCGATAATCCCGCTGAGTTGTATCGGTTCTAGCGACCGCTATGCGACCCCGCTGACGTAACTGATCTCGCGTTTCTCGGACGTCAGCACGCGAATGGGCGTGCCCGCGATCCATGCGCGAATGTTTTCGACAGACTCGCCGTAGTAGATGCGATAAGAGTCATCGGTGACATAACCGATGTGCGATGTCGCGATCACGTTATCCATCGATCGGAACGGATGATCGGCGGGCAACGGCTCCTGATCGAAAACATCGAGCGCGGCGGCCGCGATTCGTTTTGCGGTCAACGCATCGATCAGCGCGCGTTCGTTGACGATCGGTCCGCGTGCCGTGTTCACGAGCAGCGCGTGCGATTGCATCGTCGCGAGCTCCTTCTCGCCGATGAGATCGCGCGTGCGCTCCGATAGCCGCACATGAATCGAAACGATATCGCTCGATGCGAGCAATTCTTCCTTCGACACGTAGCGCGCGCCGAATTTCGCGGCGGACTCCTGCGTCATGTTCTGACTCCATGCGTTGGCGTGCATCCCGAAAGCCTGCGCGACTCGCGCGGTCGCGCCGCCGGTATAGCCGAGTCCTATCAGTCCGATGGTCTTGCCGTGCAGATCGCCGCCCACCGACACCTGCCAGCCTCCCCTTCTGAACGATGCCACTTCGCTCGGGATGTGCCGCGTCGCGGCGAGGATGAGCGCCCATGCAAGCTCGGCGGCGGCCGTCGGCGACGATGCGGTTCCGCATACGGCAATGCCGAGTTCATCGGCGGCTTCGATATCGATGGCTGCATTCCACGGCCCCGTGCTTGCCAGCAATTTCAGATTCGGCAATCGCGAAAGCACGCTGCGCGTGAACCATGTGCGCTCGCGCATCACGCAAAGAATGTCGTAGGGTCGAAGACGTTCGACCAGTTCGTTCTCGTCGCGGATAGGGTCCGTGAAAACGGTAATGTCCGCGTGTTCGCGCAAGCTGTTCCACTCGCCGAAGCGAAGCGCGGTGTTCTGGAAGTCATCGAGAATGGCGATGTTATGCATAGGGTTCACTCTGTTCCTGCCGTCAGCGCGGCGCGCGCCTGCGTTTCGGTATGACGTTTGAAGCCGAGCAGCATCACGAGAATGCCCGCGACGAGTATCGCCGTCATCACGTAGAGGCCGCTGACGAGCGTTCCCGTCGCGGTCTTCAGCCATCCGATGACGAAGGGACTGCAAAAGCCGCTCAACAAGCCGATGCAATTGACGAACGCGATGCTCGTCGCCGCCGCCGGCGATCCGTTCAGATAATCCGCTGCGAGCGACCAGATCAGCACGTTGGTCGCGAAGATGCCGACGCAGGCCACCGTCAGCAACGCAACGGTCAACGCGGGCGAGTTGGTCGGATGCGAAACCATCAACAACGCGGCAGCGCCGATGAAACCCGAGATCGCCGCATGCCAACGGCGTTCGAGCATGCGATCCGAGCTTCGGCTTATCGTGACCATCCCGATCGCGCCCATTCCGTACGGTATGACGGAAAGCCATCCGAGCAGCGAAAGATTCGTAATGCCCGAGTCTTTCATGACGGTCGGAAGCCAGAACGTCACTGAATACGTGCCGCAAACGAAGGCAAAATCGATGAACGCGAGCATATAGACTTTCGGATCCGCGAGCGCCTCGGCGAGCTTCGCGTGACCGTGTTGCCCGGCCCTTCGCTTTCGTTCCATCTCGACATCGAAACCTTGGCGAAGCACGCCCTTCTCCGCTTCGGTGAGCCATTTCGCTTTGTCGATGTTGTCGTCCAGCAGCATCAGCGTGACGAGACCGAGCACGACCGCCGGCAACGCCTCGACGATATAAAGCCATTGCCATCCGGCGAGATGCGCGACGTTCGCGAGACTCGTCATCGCCCAACCGGAGACCGGACCGCCGACAAGACCCGCGACCGGAAATCCGACCATGAAGCACGCGATGATGACACCGCGCCGTCTCTCCGGAAACCACGAGCTCAGATAGAAGATGACGCCGGGAAAGAAGCCCGCTTCGAACACGCCGAGCAGCAGACGCACGATATAAAACTGCGTGACGTTCGTGACGAACGCGGAGCATGCCCCGACGATGCCCCAGCAGATCATGATGCGCGCGATGGTCTTCTTCGCGCCCATGCGCCGGAGCAGCATCGCGCTCGGCACTTCGAGCAGACAGTACGAGAGAAAGAAGATGCCTGCGCCGAGGCCGTACACGCTGTCGCTGAAACCGAGCGCGTCCTGCATCTGCAACTTCGCAAAGCCGACATTGATGCGATCCAGAAACGCGACGACGTAGCACACGAAAAGCAAGGGCACGATGCGTAGCGTGACGCGCCAGTAGAGCGCTCGCTCATGCGCGAGTGCGGTGGAAGGAACTTGCGAAGAATCGGCTGACGCCGGATCGGATTCCACAACGGACGGGTTCACTCGCGCTCTCCATGATTGACGGCGTGGGCCACGATTCGAGCAATGGAGCCAGTCTAAGAAACATCGATAGACGCGGATAGTGAAAAGATCAGATCAGGTGAGACGCGCGGGTTATATCGGTGATAACCAGTAAGCAGCGGCGATAGTTGCATGCGTAACCGGTTGCGTGGCCGCGCTATCTCTGAGACGATTTGTGCATTCGTGCACATCGATCAGGAGACCGACTTGAAGAGCAGTCCACGGAACGACACGCAGTTCAACTTCGTCCTGATTCACGGCGCATGGCATGGCGGCTGGGTCTGGCGCTTCGTCGCGGATGAACTGATCGCGCGTGGTCATCGCGTCGTCGCGCCGACCATGACCGGACTCGGCGAGCGCCATCATCTGATTGAGTCGGTCACGTCGCTCGATGTGAACATCGAGGATATCGTCAACGTCATCGAGGCGGAGGAATTGAACGGCGTCGTGCTGGTCGGCCATAGTTATGGCGGACTCGTCGCGTCGGGCGTCGCCGATCGCATCGCGCACACGCTGCGCACCATCGTCTTCCTCGACAGCCTGCTCGCGCAAAGCGGCCAGTCCGCGTTCGATGTGCTGCCCGCAAGCGTCGTCGATGAGCGCATGGCATCGGTCGGCGCAAGCGGCCAGGCAATCGCGATGCCCGTCAACGGACTGAAAGGCACCGGCATTCCGGATGATCATCCGCTTGCCGAGTGGGTTTACCGGCGGCTCACGCCCCATCCGCTCGCGACCTACACGACGCCGCTTCAACTCCAATCGCCGCTCGGCAATGGCCTGCCCTGCACTTACGTGCACTGCGCGAATCCTTCATACGACACGCTCGCGCCGGTGCGCGAGCATGTCAAATCGCAATGCCCGGATTGGGGCTGGGAGCGCATCGACACCGGCCATGACGCGATGGTGCTCGCGCCCGGCCTGCTCGCCGATCTGCTGGAACGGCTCGCGGCGGCATCCTGAGCCGCTGACTGAAGTTACGCGGCGACGGCCTCGCGAGCGACGAAGGTCGCGGGTAGTCCCGCGCGGGCGATCGCGCCCGTGAACGGCTCGCCCGGCAACCATGCGGCGATCGTCTCGCGTATCGCCAGCAGCTTGTTTATGTCGATGCCCGTGCGCAAGCCCTGCGCTTCGAGCATGAACACCGTGTCCTCGGTATTGATGTTGCCCGTCGCGTTGGGCGCGAACGGACAGCCGCCGAGCCCGCCGAGCGATGCATCGAAAGCACGCACGCCTGCATCGAGCGCAGCCATGACATTGGCGAGGCCCAGCCCGCGCGTATCGTGGAAGTGACAGGCGACGGGCACCGCTCCCGCAAGCGACATGACCTGCCGCATCAGCGCGCGCACTTGCGCGGGATTCGCATAGCCGACCGTATCGGCGATGGTGATCTCCTGCGCGCCCGCATCGATGAGCGTCTCGACGAGTCCGAGCACCGTGCGTTCATCGACCTTGCCCGCGATCGTGCAGCCGAACGCGGTCGCCACGCCCGCGCCGAGCACGACATCGCGATTCAGTTCGTCACGCGCCGCCGCGATGCGCTCGAAGTCCGCGACCGATTCCGCGGTGCTGCGCCGCACGTTCTTCAGGTTGTGCTCGTTGCTCGCGGAGAGCACGTAATGCACCTTGTTCAGCCCCACATCGAATGCACGTTGCGCGCCTTTCAGATTCGGCACCAGTGCCGCTGCATGAAGACCGTCGATGGCAAGCGCGCCTGCCGCGACCTCGACCGCATCCGCGAATTGCGGCACGACTTTCGGCGGCACGAACGACGTCACTTCGATATCGACCACGCCCGCATCGACCATGCGCGCGCACCATTCGAGCTTTTGCCCGCTCGTGAGGATCGTTCGCACCATCTGCAAGCCATCGCGCAAGCCCACTTCGCGAATCTGCACGTCTCTTTCTTTCATGTCTGCTCCGGTTTCAGATGGTCGCGTCCGCGACGGCATCGCTGCCTTCATCCGTATGTCCTGCGCCGCTTGCGACCGCCGATGTCGACGGCGCAAGCACCACGGCTGCAATTGCGCCGAGCACCATCAGAAGCGCGATCGCGCCGAGTCCGCCCGCCATGCTGTTCGTCATCGTCTTGATCGAGCCGATGATCATCGGGCTCACGAAGCCGCCGAGCAGGCCGACGCAGTTGATCACCGCGACGCCGCCCGCCGCGCCGCTGCCGCGAATGTAATCGGTCGAGATCGCCCAGATCAGCGGATTCGGCGCGAGGATGCCGGCGGTGGCCACCGACAACGCCGCGAGCGACAGCGCAAGGTTGCCCGTCGTGAACGCCGCGACGACGAGACCGGCCGCGCCGAACACCATCGCGATCGCGCAGTGCCAGCGCCGCTCCATCGTGCGATCCGAATGACGGTTCAGCGCGATGAGCGCGATCCAGCTCACGAAGTACGGGATCGCCGAATAGCAGCCGATCTGCAACGCGCCCGACACGCCCGCGCTCTTGATGAGCGTCGGCAGCCAGAAGCCTATCGCGAATACGCCGGCGATCTGCGTGAACCACACGAAGCCCATCACGTAGACGCGAAAGTCCTTCAGCGCGCGGCCGAACGTATGCTCCGCGTGCTTCGTCGAGACGCTCGAACTCTTGCGGATGTCGTCGAGCACGATCGCCTTTTCGTTCTCGGTGAGCCACTTCGCCTGCTGCGGGCCGTCATCGAGAAAGAAGAACGCGATCACGCCGAGCACGCTCGCGGGCAAGCCTTGCACGATGAACATCCACTGCCAGCCGTGCAGGCCGCCATAGCCGTCGAAGTAAGTCATCAGCGCGCCCGACAGCGGCCCGCCGAACAGGCCCGCGATGCCCGTCGCGCAAGTGAAGATGGCGATGACCTTCGCGCGCCGCTCGACCGGATACCAGCGCGTGAGATAGAAGATCACGCCGGGATAAAGCCCCGCTTCCGCGAGCCCGAGAAAGAAGCGCACGGTATAGAGATGCGATGGCAGCGTGACGAACGCCGTGCCCGCCGCGATCAAGCCCCACAGAATCATGATGCGCGAGAACGTGCGCTTCACGCCGATACGCGCGAGCAGCAGATTGCTCGGCACTTCCATCAGCACGTAGCCGAGAAAGAAGATGCCCGCGCCGATGCTGTAAGTGAGATCGCTGAAGCCCACGTCGTGCTTCATGTCGAGTTGCGCGATGCCGATGTTGATGCGATCGAGAAACGCAAACACATAGCACAGGAACAAAAAGGGGATGAGCCTGCGCGTGATCTTGCCGTAGGTCGCTTCGGCCTTGGGCCTGTCGAAGCTGCCGATGTCGGGTGTCATGTCTGTCTCCTCCGGTGAGTCCGGGTTTTGATCTAGCGGCCTTTGAATCGCGGCGCGCGCTTCTCGTTGTAAGCGCTGATGCCTTCGAGACGATCCTCCGTCGGAATCAGCCGGTTATACGCTTCGATTTCCAGATAGAGCCCGGTGCGCAGATCGCCCTGCATGCCGAGGTCGATCGCCTTCTTCGCCTGCGCGACCGAAAGCGGCGCGCTCGTGCAGATGTCGCGCGCGGCGTCGATGGCGTCGGCAAGCACGCGCCCCGGCTCGCACAGCCGGTTGACGACGCCCCACGCGAGCGCTTCCTGCGCCGTGAACTTGCCGCCGCGCAGAATCAGCTCTTTCGCGCGCCGCACGCCGATCGCGCGCGGCAGTTGCTGCGTGCCGCCGCCGCCCGGCATGATGCCTCGCTTCACTTCGGTAAAGCCGAACGTCGCGTGGCTGACGGCATAAGCGAAGTCGCACGCGAGCAGCAGTTCGAGTCCGCCCGCGACCGCCGCGCCGTTGGCCGCGCAGAGGACCGGCACCGGGCAATACGTGAGCGCGCGGTTCATGCGCTCGAACAGATAGTGCTGCACGCCGAACTGCTCGTCGGTCATGCCTTCGCGCTGCTTGAGGTCCGCGCCGCCGCAGAACGCGCGTTCGCCCGCGCCCGTCAGGATCACGCAGCGATACAGCGCGGGGTTCGCTTCGAGCGCACCGAATACGCGGATGATCTCGTCGCCCATCGTCGTGCTGATCGCGTTCGAGACTTCCGGACGGTTCAGCTTGACGATGAGAATCTGTTCGTCGATTTCTTCGAGCGTCAGCGTGTCGAGCGCGCCGACCAGTTGCGATGCAAGTTTCACGATGTCTCCAGTGTTTTCTTCGCCAGCAGATGATTGTGTTCGCCGAGTTTCGGCGTGACGCCGGTGCGCGCAGGCCGCACGCCGCCGAATGAAATCGGCACGCCGACGACCGTCGCCGCGCCGTCGTCGGTGATGCGCAGCAGATCGAGCGCCTTGGTCTGCTCGTGTTCGACGACCTGATCGACGGTCTGAATCGGTCCGCACGGAATGCCCGCCGTATCGAGCGCTTCCAGCCAGTGCGCGGTGCCCCGCTTGCGGAACTCGATATGCAGCAAGTCGATCAGCGCGACGCGATTGGTCACGCGCGCGCCGTTGGTGACGAAGCGCGCGTCGTCGGCGAGCGCGGCGATATCGAGCACGTCGCACAAGCGGCGGAACAGGCGGTCGTTGCCCGCGGCGACCATGATGGTGCCGTCCGCGCATTCGAAGGCCTGATGCGGCACGATCGCGGCCGTCCCCGATCCCCAGCGTCCCGGCAACACGCCCGACGCGAGATAGTCGGCGATCTGGATGCCCGCCCAACTGATCGCCGTCTCGTACAGCGACACGGACACGATCTCGCCCGCGCCCGTCGTCTGGCGCCGGAAGAGCGCGGCGAGCACGCCGATCGCGGCCCAGAGTCCGGTGCCCATGTCGTTCACCGAAACCGGAATGCGCGACAGCGGCTCGCCCGGCTGACCGAGAAAGCTCATCAGGCCCGAAAGCGCCTGCACGAGCGGATCGTAGCCGGGCTTGTCGCGCAGCGGCCCGGCCGTGCCGAACGCGCCGAGATTGCAATAGACGAGCGACGGCTTCATGCGCAGCATCGCCTCGCCGCCGAGACCGTATTTCTCCGTGCCGCCCGCCTTCAGGTTTTGCAGCACGACATCGGCGCGTTGCGAGATCAGCTCGCGCAACGCCTGTGCTTCGTCCGGATTCGACAGCGACATCGCGATGCTTTTTTTGCCGTGATTCACCGCATGAAACAACGCGGCCGCGCCATCGACGAAAGGCGGGCCCCAATCGCGCGCGTAGTCGCCGTGTTCCGCGCTTTCGATCTTGATGACGTCCGCGCCGAGCGACCCGAGGATCATGCCCGCATACGGCGCGGCGAGACTGTGGCCGATCTCGATCACGCACACGCCCGCGAGCGGCAAAGGCTGGTTCATGGCTTCGCTCGCGCTCATTCGGCGGTGACTTCGAGCGGTGCGTCGATGGTTTCGCGCGTGCGGCCGTAGACTTGCGCGGCGGCATCGGCGCTGATGTAGCCATCGGCGACATCGGCATCGACGCGCTTCTCATCGCGTTCGCGCGGATCGCCATAGCCGCCGCTCCCCGCGGGCTGCACGGTCACGCGATCGCCGCGATACACGACCGTCTGTCCGCCCTTCGCCGCGACCTCCTGCGTGCTGCCGTCCGCGCGTTCGACGACGCACAGAAAGCGCGTGCCGGCCTGCCCGCCGAAGTGACCTTCGGGCGCGGAACGTCCGCGTTCGCCGGACACGGTGAAGGTGGCTTCGTCGTATTCCACGCGATACACGCGCCGCGATGTCAGCCCGCCGCGCTGGCGGCCCGCGCCGCCGCTGTCGGTGACGAGCGACCATTCCTCGACCATCAGCGGCGAAGTCGCTTCGATCATTTCGATCGACTGACTGCCCGCGTTGCCCACGTAGACGCGCACGCCGCTCACGCCGTCCTTCTGCGCGCGCGCGCCCATGCCGCCCGCGTGAACGTCGTGCATGGTGACGAACTCCTGACCGGTTCGGGCGATGCGCGCGGCATCGGTATCGCGTCCGCTGAAAATGCCCGCGCACGACGCGCAGTTGCTTTGTCCGGTGATGCGCTCCGGCACCGCGGGCGCAAGCGCCTTGAGCAGCAGATCGATCACGCGCGGCGAGGTCTCCGTGTTGCCCGACACCACCGACGCCGGATAGCGGCAGTTCAGCACGCTGCCCTCGGGCGCGATGATCGTCACCGGCCGATAGCAACCCTGGTTGGTCGGAATGCCCGGATCGGTCAGCGCTTTCACGGTGAACCAGGTGCTGTTGCACGTCACCGAAAGCGGACAGTTGATGCCGCCGCGCGCCTGCGGCCCGGTGCCGGTGTAATCGAACGTGATGTGATCGCCCGTCTTCGTGATCTTCACCTTGAGCAGCGGCCGCTCCTGTTTCCAGCCCGGCGCCTCGATCGGATCGAGATACTCCTGCGCTTCGTACACGCCGTCCGGAATGCGTGCGATCTCCGCGCGAATGAGCTTCTCCGAGTGATCGAGACTCTGGCTCATCACGTCGCGCAATGCATCGGCGCCATACTTCGCCACCAGTTCGCCGATGCGCCGGTCGCCGACGAACGTGCCCGCGTATTGCGCCTGAATGTCGAGCAGCAGTTCGTGCGCGTTGCGGCTGTTTCGCGTGAGCAGGTTGAGCATGTCCTGCACCGGCTCGTCGTTACGATACAGAAACACCGGCGGAATGCGGATGCCTTCGGCGAACA
Source organism: Caballeronia sp. LZ008 (assembly GCF_031451435.1). NCBI lineage: Bacteria > Pseudomonadati > Pseudomonadota > Betaproteobacteria > Burkholderiales > Burkholderiaceae > Caballeronia > Caballeronia sp. LZ008. The sequence goes on from NZ_JARUXK010000008.1 coordinate 18,409, forward strand.
CGTCCCACGTCGTGACGGTATAGCTGCCCGGCGACTGTCCGCCGATGTCGGTCCAGTGGCCGCGCGTCATCACGAAGGCGACGATCCTGCCGCCCGCGAAAACGGGCCGCGTGAACTGCACGTCCGGCTGATGATTGCCGCCGCCCACATAGGCGTCGTTGCTGACGATGACGTCGCCGGGACGCAGGTTCTCGCGCCCGACCGCTTCCACCGACACGCGCGTCGAGATGACGGCCGAGCCGAGCATCGTCGGGATGTCGTTGCCTTGCGCGACGAGCTGCATGTCGGCGTCGAAAATGGCCGCCGACGAATCGCCGCTCGCGTGCATGAGCGGGCTGCCGGCGGTGCGCATCATCGCGATCTTCATTTCACGGGCGATCGCGAAGAGACTGCTGCGGATGATTTCGTAAGTAACGATGTCCATGAATTCAGGCTGCCAGTTCGATGACGAGATTGAGATCGGGATCGACGCGCGCGACATGCGACGCCTTCAGCACCGCGCAACTGCTGTGTTCTTCGATGACCGCCGGCCCTTCGATCGTCGCGCCGACCGGAATCTGCGTGCGCGCGAACACCGGCAGCGTGCGCGCGTGGCCATCGAAATACACTTCGCGGGTGCGAACCGGCTGCGGCAGCGCGCCACCATCGGCGCTCGCGACCGAGCCGCGCCAGCCGGTCGTCGTCACGAGTTGCAGACGCACGTTGGCGACCACGACCGGCTTGTCCTTGCTGATGAAGTTCCATTGCCGCAGATGCGCGTCCTCGAAGGCTTGCGCGAGCGCCGCGCGGATGCCCACTGCGTCCGCCTGCACTTCGACCGTGATGACATCGGGCTGGCCGGCGTAGCGGCAATCGGCGAGACGCACGACCTTCACGCCCTGCGCTTCGACGCCGTGACGCTGAAGCTCTTCCATGCCAAGCGCTGCCAGTTCATCGAGCGCGGCGTTCAGAGTCGCGTCGTCGATCATCGCGAGATCGCTTTCCAGCGGACGCTGATAGTCGTATTGCTGATCCGCGACCGTCATGCCGAACGCGCTGAAAAGACCCGGCAGCGGAGGAATCACCACGCGCCGGATACCCATTTCGTGGGCGAGATCGACCGCGTGCACCGGCCCCGCGCCGCCGTAGCAGATGTACGAGAACTCGCGCGGGTCGTAGCCGCGCTCGACTGTCATGATGCGGATGGCCTGCGCCATCAACGCGTTCGCGACCGAGCGCACGACCTGCGCGGCTTCGGGCACGGAGACGCCGAGCGGCTGCGCGATGACTTCATCGACGACGCGCCATGCCGCCTGCGCATCGAGCTTGAATTCGCCGCCGAGGAAGCTGTCGGGATCGATATAGCCGAGAACCAGATTGCAGTCCGTGACGGTCGGGCGCGTGCCACCGCGCCCGTAGCACGCCGGTCCGGGATCGGCGCCCGCGCTCTCCGGTCCGATGCGCACGCCGCCGCCCGCGTCGATCCACACGATCGAGCCGCCGCCCGCGCCGACCGAATCGATGTCGATGCTGGGCGAGCGCACGGTGTACGTGTGCAGCAGGCTCTTGTTGCGCAGTTCGGGGCGCGAGTCGCGGATCAGCGAAACATCGAAGGTCGTGCCGCCCATGTCGCCGAGAATCGCGTTCTTCAGCTCGCTCTTCTCGCAGTTGCGGATCGCCGCCGAGACGCCGCCCGCCGGTCCGGATTCGAGCAGCACGATCGGCTTGTCGGCGACCATGGCCGGACTCGCGAGCCCGCCGTTCGACTGCATGAAAAGGAACTTGCCCGCGAAGCCATGCTGCGCCAGCGCGCTGATGAGCCGGCCGATGTAGCGCCCGCAGACCGGACCGAGCATCGCGTTGATGACCGTCGAGCTCGCGCGCTCGTATTCCATCGATTCGGGATTCACTTCGTGCGATGCACACACGAAGCGCTCCGGCAGCAGACGGCGCAGCGTTTCGACGGCTTCGCGTTCGTGCCGCGGATTGACGTGCGCGTGCAGAAAGCACACGGCGACGGCTTCGATATCCGACGCGCGAATCTCTTCGGCGAGCGCTTCGAGCTGCGCGTGATCGAGCGGCGTTTCGATGCTGCCGTCATGGCGCAGGCGCTCGTTCACTTCGAGCCGCCAGCGGCGCTCGACGAGCGGACGCGGATTCTCGAACAGCAGATCGTAAAGATCGGCGCGGTCGTGACGCGACACGCGCCTTAGTTCGAGGATGTCGCGAAAGCCGCGCGTGGTGACGAGCGCGGTCTTCGCGCCGGTGCCCTCGACGACCATGTTGGTCGCCATCGTCGTGCCGTGGCCGATGAACGATACGTCGGCGCTGTCGGTGCCCGAGAGTTCGAGAATCTTGCGAAAGCCTTCAATCGTGCCGATGACGCGATCCTTCGGCGTCGTCGGCACCTTGGTCGACCAGATGCGCCCTGCTTCGTCGTCCACCATCACGACATCGGTGAAGGTGCCGCCGACATCGAGTCCGATTCTTTTCAATTTGCCTCTCTCCTGTGTATGCGTGATTTCTGCTGCGCTTGCCGAGGCCGCGTGAGTTCCGGCATGATCGAGCCGCGCCGTCGAGCGCCCGGCTGTGACGAACATCGACCGAGCCAGTTTAAAGAGGCATCGGCGCGGCCAGATAATGAAACGTTCCGATCAGGTGAGACGTTGGAGTTATATCGGTGATAACCAGTATCGATGCGATATTGAGGCGGCTGCGCGGCAATCACGTCGCGCTTTTGATCGCGCTCGACGACCATGGCTCGCTGCGCAAGGCGGCGCAACAGGTGTCGCTCTCGCAGCCCGCGACGACCAAGTCGCTGCGCGAAATCGAGGCGATGTTCGGCACTGAACTGTTTGCCCGTTCGCCGCGCGGCATCGTGCCGAACGAACTCGGGCGCTGCGTGATTCGTCACGCGCGCGCGGTGCGTTCGGAGATCGGCGCGCTGCGCGACGAGCTTGCGGCCATCATGCGCGGCGGCGGAGGGATGCTTGCCATCGGCGCGGTGATGGGTTCGATGCCCGAGTGGCTCGCGCCCATCCTGCGTGCGCTGCGGCAAGTGCAGCCGGACGTGTCCGTCGAGGTCTGGGAGGACAACAGCGCGCGTTTGCTGTCGATGCTCGATCAGCGTCTGCTCGATCTCGTCATCGGGCGGCCGAGCATCAGCGTTCACCCTGAGGCTTACGATTTCATTCCGCTCGAAGTGGAGGAAGTGTGTCTCGTGGTCGATGGCGCCGATCCGCTCGCGAGCGTGCAGCGCCTGACGCTCGAAGCGCTTGCGGACAATCCGTGGATCGTGCCGCAAGCCGCCCTGCCGATGCGCTCGCTGCTCGAACAGCTTTTCGACGACGCGGAGGTTCCTTTTCCGCGATACGCGATCGAAACGTCATCGACGTTCGCGACGTTGTCGTTATTGCGCGCCAGCGCGGGGACCGTTGCGCTGATGCCACTGAAGGTCGCGCGATACTTTCAGGCGCACGGCATGATGGCGGTGCTGCCGATCCGTATCGAGCGACGTGGCGCGCCGTACGGGATCGCAACGCGTCGCGGCGCTACGCCGACGGCGCCGGTGCAGAGGTTCATCGAGTTATGCAAAGAGAAGCGCGACGAGCAGCTTCGACGCAATGAGCTTTAACGAGGAACGTCGGTTCAATGCGACGACACATAAGGCGACGGCCCCGCCTCCGGCACCGCGAAATGCCGCTTCATTCGTCGTAATTCTTCCGAAGGCGTGCCGCCGAAAAGCCGCTTGAATTCGCGGCTGAACTGCGATGCGCTCTCATAGCCGACTCGCGCGCTCGCCGCCGCAGCCGTCATGCCTTGCCGCGCCATCAATAGCCTCGCCTGATGCAGTCGCGTCGACTTGATGTACTGCAGCGGAGAAGTATTGGTGGCCGCCTTGAAGTGCATATGAAAGGACGGCACGCTCATGGCCGCTTCCCTTGCGAGCGTTTCGATCGTCAGCGCTTCGGCATAGCTCGAATGGATCTTGCGCAGCACCTTGGAAATGCGCCCGAAATGTCCATCGAGGTCGAGCGCGGCGCGCATCGAAGCGCCCTGCTCGCCGATAAACACGCGAAAGTAAATCTCGCGCACCAGCGTCGGCCCCAATAGCGCGGCTTCGAGCGGATCGCGCATTGCGTCGAGAAAGCGCAGCATGGTTTCGCCGAGCGCCAGATCGAGCCGCGTCGTGGCCATGCCGCCCGGCTCGCCGGGCACCACGCCATTGCGCTCGTCGATCTGCAGCAATACATCGGCGGCGAGCGTCGCATCGAGACGCACGTACACCGCGAGCAACGGTTCGTCGGCGGTGGCGTCGGTTTCCATCGAGAACGGCAGCGGCAACGCGACAGCCAGATAGTGCTGCGCATCGTAGACATACACCTTGCTGCCGAGATAGCCGCGCTTGCGGCCTTGCGCGATGACGACGATACCCGGCTCGTACAGCACCGGCGTGCGCGTGAGCGGACGGTTCGATCGCAACAGGCGAATGTCCGGCATCGGCGTCGCGTTATAGCCTTCGTTCGGCGCGAGTTCCAGCAGCCGGCTCACCATCGAAGCGTGCACGCGAGCGAGTGCGGCGGCTTCGGTTTCCATCGTCGGCAATTTGGGCGGGCGGTGCGTTTTCATGCGTCGAGTTCGATAAAGGCGTGTTCATAGAATCGGGCAAGCTTTGCAGACGATCACGCGTTCTCGTCGCGTTGCCATATGCCTAACATTCGATCATGCAAGTCAACTCACCTCGGAGAACAAGCATGATCGATGTACTCAATCCCGCCGACGGCACGCTCGTCGGGCAAGTCGAACATCATTCGGAAGCGCAGGTGCGCGCCGCCATCGACCGCACATGCGCGGCCTTTCCGGCGTGGTCGCGCACATTGGCACGCGAACGAAGCGCACTGCTGCGCGCATGGTTCGACCTCGTCAGCGCCGACAAGACCGCATTCGCCGAACTGATGTGCCGCGAGAACGGCAAGTGCATGTCGGAAGCCTTCGGCGAAATCGACTATGGCCTGGGCTTCGTCGAATGGTACGCGGAGGAAGCGAAACGCGTGTACGGCGATACCATCCCCACGCACGCGAAAGACGCAGCGGTGATCGTCACGAAAGAGCCTGTCGGGCCGGTTGCGTCGATCACGCCGTGGAACTTCCCGTTCATGATGATTACGCGCAAGGTCGCGACCGCGCTCGCGGCGGGTTGCACGATCCTCTTGAAGCCTGCCGAGGAAACGCCGCTGACCGCATACAAGCTGCTCGAATACGCGCGCCGCGCCGGCATTCCGGAAGGCGTGTTCGAAATGGTGACGGGCGACCCCGTTCAGATCGGCAAACTCATCACCGACGATCCGCGCATTCGCAAGATCTCGTTCACGGGTTCGACCGCGGTCGGCAAGCTGCTCGCCGCGCAGTGCGCCGGCACGCTGAAGAAAATGACGATGGAACTCGGCGGCAACGCGCCCTTCATCGTTTTCGACGATGCCGATCTCGACGAAGCCGCGAAAGCGCTCGTGTCCGCGAAGCTGCGCAACAGCGGACAGGTCTGCATTTCGCCGAACCGCGTGTATGTGCAGGCGAGCATCCACGATGCGTTCGTTCAGCGCGTCAAGGCGCTCGTCGAAGCGATCCCGGTCGATCAAGGGCTGCAGGACCGGTTCGTCGTCGGTCCGCTGATCAATCGTGCGGCCATCGACAAGGTCGGCAAGCTCGTCGACGATTCGCGCGAACGCGGCGCCAAGGCCGTGCTCGGCGGACATGCGCACGCGAAAGGCGGACTCTTCTATGCGCCCACGATTCTCGTCGATGTCGCGGACGATATGCCGATCGCATCGACCGAAATCTTCGGTCCCGTCTTTCCGATCTATCGCTTCTCGACCGAAGCAGAAGTCATCGCACGCAGCAACGACAGCGAATATGGACTCGTCGCCTATGCGTTCACGCGCGATCTGGGCCGCTCGTTCCGGCTGTCGCGCAACATCGAGGCGGGCATGGTGATTCTGAATTCCGGCTCGGTCGGCACGGCTTCGGTGCCGTTCGGCGGCGTGAAGCAATCCGGTTACGGACGCGAAGGCAGTCATCATGGAATCGAGGAATATGTGCATGTGAAATACACGCTGATGGCCGGTCTCGCCTGAACCACGCGAGGCGCGGCATCGCGATGCCGCGCTTCGTGTCATCGCCGATTCAACGTACCGGCAATTGAGCCGTGTCCGCAGGGCTCGCGCACTGCACTTCGTAATGACGCTGACGAATGAGCCGATCCTGCCGCAGTCCCCAAAAATAGGTAACGGCAAGGCAGGGCAACAGCGAAACGATCGAATACCCGACGCCCGCAAGCGGGTTGCCCGTCAGATTGACGAGCGAAAGACTGATGAGCGGAAGAAACCCGCCGAACAGCACATTGCCGAGTTGTTGCGACAATCCGAAGCCCGTGGTCCTGCTTTGCGGTGGAAAACATTCGGCGATGAACGCGGGCAGCGGCGCCATGATCATCGCGGTCAACACGGCGAGCAGCGCGACGAGCAGCGTCGCCGTGACCCAGCCGCCCGCGAGCGCATTCGTCCTGATGCCCGCGAATGCCGGATACGCTGCGAGTATCCAGAGCACGATGCCGATCAGCATCACGCGCGCCCGGCCGATCGCATCGGACAGACGGCCGAACGCCGGATAAAGCGGCGCGGCCACGACGATAGCGACGCCAAGGCAGAGATTTGCGCGCGACGGATCGACCTTCAACACGTTCTGCAGGAAGTACAGCATGTAGACGATCGACGTATAAAGCGATACCGACGTTCCACCTTGCGCGCCGAACATCGCGACGAGAATCGCCTTCCACGACGTCGCGCTCGACAACGTGTCCTGCAGCGGCGATTTCGACAGACGGCCCGCCTCTTTCATCTCCGCGAACACGGGCGTTTCCTTCATGCCGAGCCGGATCCATGTCGCCACCGCGACGATCGGCGCCGAGATCAGGAACGGGACGCGCCAGCCCCACGATTCGAATGCGGCTGCATCGAGCGCGAACTTCAGCGCCGACACGATAGCGAGCGCGAGCAAAAGGCCGAGGCTCGCGGTGCTTTGCAGCACGCTCGTCGCCATGCCTTTGCGGCCCGCGGGCGCATGCTCCATGACGTAGACGACCGCGGAGCCATATTCGCCGCCGAGCGCGATGCCCTGCACCACGCGCAGCGCGATGAGGCCGATCGGCGCAAGCAGGCCGGCCATCGCGTAGGTCGGCAGACAGCCGATGCCCACCGTCGCGATACCCATGATCGCGAGCGTGATGACGAAGGTCTTCTTGCGTCCGATGCGGTCGGCCATCGGGCTGAAGATGATCGTGCCGAGCGGCCGCGCGACATACGCGATGCCGAACGTGGCGACGCCCGCCATCGCGGCGACCGTGCGATCCGTCGATGGCAGGAACAAGTGCGTCAGCGTCGATGTCAGCGCGACGTAGACGAAGAAATCGTAGTACTCGAGCATCGTGCCGAGGCTCGATGTCGCGATAATCCGCAGCATGCCGGGCTTTGAATGTCGCGCGCCGGAAGTCGTGGACATGGTCGTCTCCTGTGATTCAGTTCGTGAGGCCCCGCGCGATCGACGCAGTGGCCGTAAGGCGCATCACATGTGCGTGCGCTTCTTCGCCGCTTGCTGCGCGAGAAACCGGTCGACAGCCTCCTTGTGCTCGCGGCCGCACAACAGAATGGCCTGCATGCTCGCCGCCATTTCGAGCGTCGTTTCAAGCGATGCATCGGCCGCTTCGCGCACGAGCCGCTTCGCCATGCGCAGTGCAGTCGGCGGGCTGTGCGCGATGCGTTTCGCCAGCGACAACGCTTCGGTGTCGAGCGCATCCTCCGGCACGACCTTCGAGACGATGTCGAGCTTGAGCGCCGCTTCCGCATCGATGAACTCGCTGGTCAGCGTCAGCTCGAGCGCCTTCGCATAGCCGACGATGCGCGCGAGAAACCACGATCCGCCGATGCCCGATACAAGTCCCAGCCGCAAGAAGCTCTCTGCGAAAACGGCTTTCGTGCTCGCCACGCGGATATCGCACATCAACGCGAGATCGCAGCCTGCTCCGACTGCGGCGCCATTGACCGCGCATACCGAAGGCACATCGAGACCGCTCAATGCGCGCGTGATCCGGTGCAAGCTGCGATGCAAGCGGTCGCGCACGTCTTCGACGCTGCCGCTCATCAGATCGCTGCCGCTTTGCATGTCCTTCACGTTGCCACCCGTGCAGAAATGCCGCGACGACGAACGCAGCAGGACGCAATGCACGTCGCGCCGGTCGTTGATCTCTTCGAGCGCATCCGACAGCGCCTCTGTCATCGCGACGTTCAGCGCGTTGCCGTCGCTTGCGCTGTTGAGCGTGAGCACGAGCACGCCGTCGTCGAGGGATGACTCGACCAGCGAACCCGAATCGTTTGAATAAGCTGACACGACAAAGTCTCCTGATAGTTTCGCCGGCAACTACCGGTTCTGGAATGCGGCCTGACGACGTTCGAGAAACGCGGCCATGCCTTCTTTCTGATCGGCGAGCGCAAAGCCCGCATGAAATAGCCTTCGCTCGAACAACAGACCTTCCGACAGCGAGGACTCGAACGCACGATTGACGGCTTCCTTGATCGCGACGATCACCGGCAGCGAATGACGCGCGATCTGCTCGCCGACGCGCATCGCTTCGTCGATCAAGCGCTCGCGAGCGACGACCATCGACACGAGTCCATATGCCAATGCCTCGCTTGCGTTGAAGGATTCGCCGGTCAGGCACGCGAGCATCGCGGTCGATTTGCCCACCGCGCGCGGCAGACGCTGCGTGCCGCCCGCGCCCGGCACGATGCCGAGCTTGATTTCGGGCTGGCCGAAGAGCGCATCGTCCGCGGCGATGACGATGTCGCACATCATCGCCAGTTCGCAGCCGCCGCCGAGCGCATAGCCGCCTACCGCAGCGATGATCGGCTTGCGGGCCATGCGGATGCGGTCCCAGCTTCGTCCGATGTAGTCATCCGAGAATGCGCTCGCGTAATCGAGCTTCGACATCGCGACGATGTCGGCGCCGGCGGCGAAGGCCTTGTCGGACCCTGTCAGAACGATTGCGTGAATTTGCGGATCGGCTTCGTTGCGCAGCAGGACGTCGATGAGCTGATCCATCAACGCGTCGGTCAGCGGATTGAGCGGGTTATCCGACGCGAGACGCACGAGCGCGACCTGGCCGCGTCGTTCGCTCCGTATGATCGCGGCGCTCATGCGCTCACCTTGCGGTCTTCATCGCAGGTCTCGCGCGTTGCGCGGCCCAGGCGGATCACGCCCGCATTCAGCAGTTCCGCGATCTCGCTTTGGGCGAAGCCGTATCGCTCCAGCATCTGCAGCGTGTGCTGGCCCGTCAGCGGCGCTGGCACGTCGGGCACGCTTGCGCGGTCGGATGGACCGAGCGCGAAGCCGTGCGTACGCATGATTCCCGCGACCGGATGATCGATCGTCTGCGCCAGTCCGCATTCGGCGTATTCCGCCGTTTCGATGACATCGCCGTAGGTTGCGACGGGCGAACACAGAATGTCCCGCGCTGCGAGCCGTTCCATCCACTCCGCGGTCGGGCGTTCGACGAAACGCGCCGCGAGCATGTGATGCAGCGCCTTGCGATGGCGCACGCGATCGTCGTTGGTGGCGAAGCGCGGATCCGCTGCGAGTGCGGACGATGCGAGCACCTCGCACAGCGCGCGCCATCGTTCCGGATGATAGGCGACGACCATCATCCAGCCGTCCTGCGTCGCGAACGCTTCGTTCGGGCACGCATAAGGCGCGGCGCTGCCGGTTTTTTCCGGCTCGCGGCCGGACGCGAAATACGCAGCGAAGCCGATCTGCTGCAGCATCAGCGTCGCGTTGTAGAGACTCACGTCGAGATGCTGGGCACCGCCGCCCGCGCGAACCTGATGCAGCGCGCCGAGAATCGCGATCGATGCGAGATAGCCGCCCATCATGTCGGCAACGGGAATCGGGACTTTCAGCGGCTCGGCGTTCGTCGTGCCGAGCGTGCTCATCAGACCGCTGACAGCCTGGATCACGCCATCGACGCCCGGCCGCTTGCGATTCGCGCCCGTCTGACCGAAGGCGGAGATCGAGCAGTAGACGAGCCGGGGATTCAACTGACGCAGTGCGTCGAAGTCGAGTCCCATCGATGCCATCACGCCCGGCCGAAAGTTTTCGACGAGCACGTCGGCCTCGCGCAACATGCGGCGAACGGCTTCGCGCCCCGCGTCGGTTTTCAGATCGATCGCGACGCTGTACTTGTTGCGGTTGACGCTGATGAAGGCCGGGCTTTCACCGCTGATCCACGGCGGGCCGATGCGCCGCCCGATCTCGCCGTCGGGCGGCTCGATCTTGACGACGTGTGCGCCGAGATCGGCGAGCGTCATCGAGCAGACCGGACCGGCGAGGACATGCGAGAAATCGATCACCCGCACGCCGTTGAGGCTGTCTCTTGGCATTTGTGATTGTCCTGTCTCGTGACTCGTCACCGCGACGAATCATGCCGACGAGAATAGGTACTCACCGGCCTTCCGGACAATCGACAATTTAGAAACGAGCCTTTGACTTTTTGTTAAAGGGTCGGCGATTCGTGAGCGCTATTCGTTGAGCAACGAGTGCAGCCATCGGCGGAAAATCTTCAGTGCATCGGATTGCGGACGCGCCGTCGGCCACGCGAAGTAGTACGTGTGATTGCCGCGGTCCAGCTCGAATGAAAACGGAGCGACGAGCAGACCGCTTTCGAGTTCGCTGCGCACCAGCGCCTTCTGCGCGATCGCGACGCCGTGCCCTTCGATCGCTGCCTGATACGCGAGCAGCGACGTTTCGTAGCGCATCTCGCGGCGTCGCCCGCTCAATGGAAGGCCCGCAGCCTTCAGCCACAAGGTCCAGTCTTCAGGGCGTGCGAGCGTGTGCAGAAGCGTTTCGCCCTGTAACTGCGAGCGCGCCTTGACCTGTCTCGACGGCGCGGCGACAGGCACCAGTTCGTTCGCGATCAGACGTTGCACGCGCAGACCGGGCCACTTGCCGTCGCCTAGCTGAATGCCGGCGTCGATATCCTCACGCGCGAAATTGAGCGGAGCCGGTGATGTCGTCAGTTGCACGTCGATGTTTTCATGCAGCCGATGAAAGCTCGCGAGACGCGGAATCAGCCAGCGCACCGCGAATGTGGCGGGCGAGCGGATCTTGAGCACGCGGGCGCGCCGTTCCGACGAACGCAGACTGTCGGTGGCTTCGCGCAGCGCTGCGAAGAGCGGCATCAACTCCGCCAGATACCGCGCACCCGCCGAGGTCAGCTCAAGCCGTCCTTTCACACGCTCGAACAGATCGACGCCCAGATAGGCTTCGAGCGTGCGTACCTGCCGGCTGACGGCGGCGGGCGTCACGGCCAATTCGTCGGCGGCCTTGGAAATACTCAGCAGGCGTCCGGTCGCCTCGAACGCCCGGGTCGGATTCAACGGGGGAAGCAGTGCGCGACGTTCCATAGCCTGTCCGTGTGGAAGCATGTCGGGATTGTGGCGCGAAAATGGTCGAGGTTCGGTAGGCGGCCACTCGCCGGATAGTTGAATACTGAAGCGCCGCCGGTATCGACTGCCGCTCGATCATCGTGAGCAAAGCCGCTTTCCTGTGCCGACAAGGCCGCCCCGCAGCGCATATTCCGTTCCCGGAGAACGGGATAACAATCCTTTAACGGTGTTGCTAATCGATTAATTAAAATCAATCTTCTGACGATTGATCCGGTGGAGACGCGCGCCTAGACTGAAATCATTGAAGGCAACGAAAGCCTTGGAGACATCAAGGCCTAAAAAGATGAGCACCTTCGAAATCCAAGAAAGCATTCGAGAGATCAATCTTTCCTATCTCATCCTGGCGCAGCGAATCTTGCGCGAGGACCGCGCGATCGGCATGTTTCGCCTCGGGCTATCCGCCGAGGTTGCCGATCTGCTGATGAGCCTCTCGCTGCCCCAAGTCGTGAAGCTCGCCTCTTCCGATCAGCTGTTATGCGCGTTCCGCTTCAACGATCACATGCTGCTCTCCGCGCTGACGCAACCTCCGAAGCACGCCGACATCGCTTCGACGCATGCTGCGGTTCTATTGGCAGGCCAACCCGTCAAACTGCTGATCTAAGGCGCCGTCCTCCATGAACCTCATTGCAAAGAAAAGCCTGACCGAAGAAGCGCAAGAGGTGTTTCGCGCAGTCGCGCTCATCGAACTCGGTGCGCGCATGCAGGTCCTCGAAAGCGAACTCACGCTCTCGCGCGAACGTCTCATCCGTCTTTATCGTGAAGTGCGAGGCGTGTCGCCGCCAAAGGGAATGCTGCCTTTCTCCGCGGACTGGTACATGCCGTGGCTTTCGAACATTCACGCGTCGCTATTCTTCAACACTTATCTGTTCCTCAAGAACGAAGCGAGCTGCTCGCACCTCGATGCGCTGACCAAAGGATATCGGCTGTATCTGGAGCACTGCACGCGCAACGACGCCGAACCGGTGCTCGACCTGACGCGCGCCTGGACGCTCGTGCGTTTCTTCGAGGCGGAGATGCTGCAATTGACGCCCTGCTGCCGCTGCACCGGCAAGTTCGTCGCGCACAAGCATGACTTGCAGCACGGCGTCGTGTGCGGCGCCTGCCAGCCGCCGTCGCGTGCGGGCAAGACGAGGAAAGCGGCGGCACGCGCGGCCGTTCAGGCTTTTGCGTCGGTGACTGACGAGAATGTGATCGATCCGGCCGCGCGACCCATCTCCGCTGAAGCAGCTTGAGCCGTATGCTCAATCGCTTCGGGAGTCGTGATTCAGCGAATGCGCGTTCCATACTTTCCCGATCAACCACTGGAACAGCGAGTGGCCTTGTTCGTGCTCGGCGGGCATCGGAGTCGCGAGCTTGCCGAGCTTATCCTGCCGATACGCCAGAAGCTCGCACATTTGCTTCGCTACTTCCGGATGATCTTTGAGAAACGACGTCATGTCGTCCTTGGCCAGCTGAAATAGAACCGATGGCGTGAGCGTCGAGATCGATACTTGCATCGCGATTCCGGCGAGCAATCCCGCTTCCCCGAATGCTTCGCCCGGCCCGATGCGAGCAACCTCGCGAGCGCCTGCCGCTTCGACGACCGCGACCGAGAGCACGCCCGAATGCACGATCGACAAGCTATCGGGCACGGTGTCGGGCGCCAGGATCTGATGATTCGCCTGATATTCGTGTCGCGACAAACGCTTCGCGAGCCGCGTTATTTCCTCGCCTGAAAGGCTGTCGAACAAGTCGACGCGTCTTAACAAGGCTTCTTTTTCATCTCTCGATGCAAGCGCGGGCGCCGCTACGCCCAGCGCGCGCCATGCCACGCCAGCCGCGGTGAGATGGCGGTAGCAGAGGTCGAAGAGCTCGTTGCATACGGCGAGCTTTTTGTTCATGTCGTCGACGAAGGCCACCACTTCATACTGGACCGAGTTCGTCGTCGTGCGCTTCATGCGCGCGTATGGGGCCGGCGTCGCGAGAATCAGATTGCAACCGGTAAGCGCGCGCCCGAGTGCGTCCAGCACGTTCTTCGGCCGCGCCTCGGGTTCGATCTCGAGGACGATCGATATGCCGTGGACGTCGCCCGGTCTGCTGTTATTGGTGATTTTCGCCTTCGCCGCGACAGCGTTGGGGACGATGAGCGTATTGCCTTGCCCCGTCAACAGATGTGTCGCGCGCCAGTTCATCTCGACGACCTTGCCCTCGACGTCGTCGATCGTCACCCAGTCACCTATCGCGTAGGGTTCCGTCGTGTTGATGACGATGCCCGCGAATACATCGCTGAGCGTGCTCTGGATAGCGAGGCCCAGCACGATCGCCAGTGCGCCCGATGTCGCAACGAGGCCGCGTACCGGCAGTTCGAGCACGAAGCCAAGCGCCGCCACGGCCGCCGCGAGAAACACCACGGCACCGAAAACGTCCGAGAACAGCCGCTGTTTTCTCCAGGCGCGTGGAAGCAGCAGCGTGTCGAGTGAGAGCGTGAGCAGACGCGCGCCCATCAACCACCAGATGATTTCGAGAATTTGCCCCGCCCAGTGCAATTCGACGACGTCGGCGAACGGCGCCTGCGTGAACGGACTCAAACCCGACGAAAAGAGTACCCAGCTCAACAGAAAAAAGAGCGCGAGCCGTATGAAGAGCCGGGCCAGGTCGTTGTCGGGCAATCGCGCGCGCCATACGATCACGTCGATTGCGACGATGCCGAAGCCCAGAAGCAAGGGGTATTTCACGGATGCTCCTCTCGAGGAACGACTTCGAGAGAATACACATTTGCTGGCAACGCGCGCTAGCCACGGCTCGCACGCCGATGCGTCACAGGCGCTTCGGCGCCTCGTACCACTTCGGATGAAATGCCTTCACGAGCGGACCATCCGTACGAAGCGCGTGACATCCGTCGAGCTGGAACGGCCGCATGGTGCCGCTCGCGTTGATTTCCTCGCTCATCGTCTGAAATGCGGCGGTGGCCACCGCGCCGATGAGTTCGGTCAGATGCGTGCAGCCGCGCAAGCCGCCGAACAGGTTTCTGATTTCGCGCATGAAGCCCGGCGCGAGCTTCATGCCTTCGAGCTTGCGATAGTCGGGCGCGATCGTTTCGCAATGGCCGACATACGGCACGATGATCGATTCGGCCTTCGCCTCGCGGATGACGAAATCGACGCCGATGGTCATGCGCAGCATCATCTCGTGTACCGGATCGCCCGCCTTGACGATCACGCCATGGGAATCGCGATCGTATGACTTCGTGTCGCGCAGATGGCCTTCGATGTCGTAGAGGCCATCCGCGCGTCTGAAGCCTTGCAGCGTGATCTGGCGCGTGTGCAGCGGCACGCGATCCATCGTCACAGCGTGCTCGCGAGATCCGGCACGACGGAGAACAGATCGCCGACGAGACCGTAATCGGCGACACTGAAGATCGGCGCTTCGGGGTCTTTGTTGATCGCGACGATGACCTTCGAGTCCTTCATGCCGGCCAAGTGCTGAATCGCGCCCGAGATGCCGACTGCAACGTACAGTTGCGGCGCGACGATCTTGCCGGTTTGACCCACCTGAAAATCGTTC
>NZ_JARUXK010000009.1:0-24971 GCF_031451435.1 Caballeronia sp. LZ008
CGATGATAGTGCGGATACCCGTGTGAAAGTAGGTAATCGTCAGGCTCCTCATGCTCCAAACAAAAACCCCACCCCAAAAGGTGGGGTTTTTGCGTTGGGATTTTCAAAGCATCTCACGCCAGCTTGCGAATAGCCGATTGCTGATAATTCTCGATGCCGATTTTGTCGATGAGGCCGATCTGAATCTCCAGCCAATCGATGTGATCCTCGGTAGCGTCGAGCAGTTCGACCAGAATCCCTCTTGAGACAAAGTCCCGCACCGATTCGCAATAGACGATCCCCTCCTTGCATTGCGCTTGGGCCGCCTGCTCGAGCTTGAGGTCGTTCTGCAGAGCTTCGAGCGTCTGCTTGCCAATGGCCAACGCATGAAGATCCTGCAAATTCGGCAGTCCATCGAGCATGAGGATTCGCTCGATCAGCTTGTCAGCATGCGTCAACTCGTCCATCGACTCGTCGTATTCGTGCGCGCCGAGTTCTTCAAATCCCCAATGCTGATAGAGACGCGCGTGCAAAAGATACTGATGCACGGCCGTCAGTTCGTTCTTCAGCTCGGCATTGAGGTAGTCAATCACTTTCGAATCGCCTTGCATACCGTCTCCCGCCTGGTCGCGTTGCCACACACTCAGAATAGACGTTCGGCGATGACGAGCCGACAACGAGATTCATTCGCATTAGTGGCGACACTGCCGCATCCGCCCGCGTAGCGGAAACTTCCCTCGATTGCGCGATTTTCATGCCTATAATCGAGCGCAAAAGGAACGAGCCGCACAGAGTACGCCTTGCAGATAACAACAAGGAGAGACGTCGTGCCCCGATCGAACCGTACCCGCGCCCCTTCAATCTTCAGCCCGAATATAGCGAGCACGGGCCGTCGGCAGTTCCTCGGCATGGCCGGCGCCGGAATGCTCGCGACACTTCTTCCCGGCTGCGGCAGCGATAACGCCGACTCCCAGTCCTATCCTCAAACCGTCGCCATGGGGCAGCAGGCAATCCAGCAGGCCATCGGCAATCCGACGCAGCCCGTCGCGGCAATATCGGTGGCCATGCTCAAGGGCAGCAACGTGTTCTGGCAGCAGGCGTTCGGCGTATCGTCGGTGCCGAACCAAACCAAGGCGACGACCCAGACGCGTTTCAACATCGGCTCCGTCAGCAAGCTGTTTGCGGCGCTCGCAGCGACGATCCTCCAGGATCGCGGACTGATCACGCTCGATACGCCGATCGTCCGTTATCTCCCGACATTCACGATGCTCTCGCCCGAGTACGCGAAGATCACGACGCGCCAGTTGCTCTCGCATTCGTCGGGACTGCCGGGCACGAATTCGCGCAATCTCTTCACGTTCGCGCCGGTTCCCGGCTACGCAGCCGATACGCAAGCCGAACTCGCGAATACGCATCTGAAGCATTACCCCGGCGAGCTTGCCGTGTATTGCAACGACGGCTTCACGATGATCGAGCAGATCGTCCTCGCGATGACAGGGCAGAGCTTCGCAAGCTTCGTGGAAGCGAACATCCTCGCGCCGCTGAAGATGACGAACTCCAGCTATCTAACGAGCGTGCCGAGCAGCGGCTCGTTCTCGTATCCGTTTGCGAACGGCACGCAGTATCAGGAATTCGTCAACGCCTATGCGACGGGCGGGTTGAGCTCCACGCCCGGCGACATGATGAATCTCGCGCAGATGATCATCGGCGGCGGCATGTTTCAGGGGCAGCGCGTAGTATCGGCGGCGGGCATCGCGCAGATGGGCACGGATCAAACTACCGGACTCCTGATTAATCCGTCGCCCGAATGGAAATGGGGACTCGGCTGGGACTCGATCAGGCAACCGGCGCTCGATGCAGCAGGCGTCCTCGGATGGGAAAAGGACGGCGGAACGGCCTTCTATTCGAGCGAGTTCTTTGTCGTGCCACAGGCGCAACTCGCGCTGATGATCACGGGCAATTCGGGCTACGACGCTCGCAAGATCGCCGAATCGCTCGTGCTCTCCGCGCTGAAAGAGGACGGCTCGATCGCCTCGCTGCCGGCCAAGATCAGCACGACGGCGCCATCGGCCGCATCGGCGCCGAACATCGTCACGGCTGGCGGTATCTACGGCAATTCCGACTCGCCATTCCAGGTGATCGCGAATCCGGACGGCAGCCTGCAATTGAACCAGTGGGATGGAAAGAAGCGTGCGTGGACGCAGCTTGGCGCATACCAGTATCGCAGTGACGGATGGTGGTGGAGCAACAGCGATAGCGCCTCGTATCGCTTCACGGTCGCTTCCGGAACCGATGAGAACGGCCACGCGTACAGCTATCGCTATCTGATGAAGCGTGTGGTGCCAGGCGCGGGTTACGCGTATCTCACGCTGCCGGTCGGTCAGCAACTCGCCGCGCTCACGCCGCTCGACACCGCATGGCAGCAGCGTTTGGACACGCAATGGACCCTGACGAACGATTCGCCAACGGCCGTGCCGATCGTCATCGATGGAAACGAACCGGCTTACCTGACCACGTTGCCCGAACTGCCGGGTTATGTGCTGTACGGCAACACGGACCTTCGCTATCAACTCTTCGTGCCGCTTTCGGACGATCGCGGCGGCATGTCGGTCAAGGTGCCTGGTAACTTCGGTCGCGATCTCTATGAGATCCGCTTTGCGTCAGCGAGTGGCGGCACGACACTGACGCTCGGAAGCTCGATTTACGCGAAGGCTTGAATGAAAGCACTCATTCGAAGCTAATTCACGGGAAGTAACCTGCTTCACATCGGCGATGCATGTGAAGCAGGTTCGACGAACGAACGTCATGCGCGCTGCGTCAGGCGGTGAAGCGATACGGCAAACGCCGCCTCCTACACGACAAGGAGCACATCATGTTCGCACTGCTTTCGCATCTTCTCGGCAAGCTCTGGTTTCCCGTACCGACATGCTTTCGCACAGCGCTTATCTCGCGTCGTCAGGCGATCTTGCCGATCTCGAACGCCGCATGCGTAACGTCGAAGACGAAGACCGCGCTTACAGCATGTCGTTTTGATGCGCGAAGACCCGCATGAAACATCCGCGGCTCAATTCGCCTCACGTCCTGTCGCGAGCCACGGCTTTCGATCTTCGAGGCAGACCATTCCTTCGTACAGTTCGACGTAGGAGCGGATCATCGCATCGAGACTGAATTTGCGCGCATGCTGACGCAGCCGGTCGCGCGTAGAAGGATCGTCGAGCAAGGCGGTCGCCTCGTGAATTTTGTCGATCAACGTCTCGGGCCGGCCGACGTCGAACAGGAGATTCGAACGCGGCTCGATGATCTCGGGAATGCCGCCCATATTCGATCCGACGACGGGCACGCCATGCGAATACGCTTCGAGGACGACCAGCCCGAACGGTTCGTTCCACACGGACGGCACCACCAGAATATCGATGCTGCTCAGGAAATCCGAAGGATCGACCCGTCCGAGGAAAGTCACGCGCGGGTCCGCGTATTTCGTCTTGACCGAATCGACGAAGTCCTGATCTCCGGTGCCGCCGATCGAGAGTGTCCAGTCGAGCGTCTGGTCTGCGAGCAGTTGTTCCAGCAGCAACTCGACGCCCTTTTCAGGCAGCACGCGCCCGAGCATGCCGAGTCGCAATGGAGCGTTTCCATCTTGTCTCGAATGCTGTGCCGCGACGGAATCCATGGCCGGCTGATAGCAATTGTTGATGACGGTCGTCTTTGCCGCACGCGAGAAAAAACCGCTCTCGAGATGCTTCTGCAAGACGAAATCGCTGACGCCGACCGCAACGCTGACCTGCGCGGATGCGATCTGCTTCGGCTTCGCATACAGCGAGCACACGCCGCACTGACTCGCGCAGGGCTTGCCGGCCGTGAGCATGCTCGCCGTCGGGCACAACAGATAGTAATCGTGGATCGTATGTACGATAGGCACGCCCGCGTTGTTGGCGACGCGCCATGCATCGACGGAAAGACACGAGAGGTTGGCAGTATGAATGATGTCCGGCTTCTCGCGCTCGATGATCTCGGCGAGCTTTCGCGTCATCGACGTGTTGCGCACGTCGATCGCGTGCCAGATCAGCTTGGCGACGCGGGAATGCTCGCCAGGCGCATGCGGCCAATAGAGATTGGTCGAACGCAGACGATAGACCTTCGCGCCGTTGACGACTTCATTGCGATCGTCGCCTGTGCCGGTCGCGCAGACCACGCAAACCTCTATGCCTGCCTTGATGAGGCCATCGGCAAGGAGTCGCGTCGCAACTTCGGCGCCGCCGACCTCGTCTGGAAAATATAACGTGTTCGCGATCAGTACTTTCACGGCGTATGGACAGGATGCAGATCACTACGAGCCGGCGGCTTGGCGGTGCGAAAGTCTTCGCGCGCGCCGTAGCTTGTTGAGCGCTTGCCGATGATGTGACGGGGCGGATGACCCTTCATGTGTCGCGGCTCCGGTTCTACAGCGTATGAGCTGATGGCTGACAGTTGGCGCCGCGTCACCTCGATCCGATCGACGACAGGATTGGAAATCGAGTGCGGTCGTTCGAGCTGAACTTTGATCCTGCAAGGTGTGCGGCCCAGTTTACCCCATGAAAGCAAGGGGTATCGCGTTTTTTCAATTTGCGTGCTGCCTACATGCTTTGCGTCTTCCTTATGAATCGATAGCCCGATTTTTACCTTGTGGCCAGCAGCAAAAACGATATGGACCGTGGCAAGGTTACGGACATACGGCGCGTGGCAGCGCCTGTTCTTCGAGCACGCTTTCATACAGCGCGCGATATGACTCGACCATCGCATCGACGTTGAAGCGCCGCGCATAGTCGCGGAAACGCTCGTGCACGCGCGGGTCGTCGAGCAACGCCACCGCTTCATGCAGCTTGCCGATGATCGAAGAGGGCTGCGCGATGTCGAACACCAGATTCGTGCGCGGCTCGATGACTTCGGGAATGCCGCCCGTGTTTGCACCGACGACCGGCACGCCGTGCGAATACGCTTCGACCGTGACCCTCCCGAACGGTTCATTCCAGATGGATGGCACCACGAGAATGTCGATACTGTCGTAGAACGCGTCCGACTTCACGCGGCCGAGATATTCGATGCGCGGATCGTCGTACTTCGACTTGAGCGCCTGAAGATAATCGGCATCCGCATGGCCGCCTACGGCTAGCGTCCATTGCAGCGTATCGTCCGCGAGCAATTGCTCGAGCAGCACTTCCAGCCCTTTCTCCCGCGACACGCGCCCGAGTATGCCGAGTCGCACGGGGCCGCCTGTATAACGGCGCGTGCGCGGCGGCGCAGTCGAAGTTTCAAGCGATTCGCACGCGTTATAGATGACCGCCGTGCGCGACGCACGCGAAAAGTAGCCGCTTTCCAGATGCTTTTGCAACACGAAGCGACTCACGCCGACAGCGACCGCGACGCGCGCCGACGCGATGCGCTTGGGCTGCGCATACACCGAGCACACGCCGCACTGCCGCTGGCATGGCTTCGAATGCGAGAACATGATCGCGGTCGGACACATCAGATAGTAATCGCGCGCCGTATGCACGATCGGCACGCCGGCATTGCGTGCGAGACGCCAGATATCGACAGAGAGGCAAGACAGATTGCTGGTGCTGATCACGTCCGGCTTTTCACGCGCGATGATGCTCGCGAGCTTGCGCGACATGATGACGTTATAGACATCGATGGCATGCCAGATCAGCTTGGCGACGCGGCCGTGCTTCTCGCGCAGATGCGGCCAGTAAAGATTGACCGAGCGAAGCCGATAGACCTTCACACCATTCACGTTGTCCACATGGTCGACACCCGATCCGGTCGCGCAGACCACACAGACTTCGATGCCTGCCCTGACCAGACCCTCGGCCAGTAGTCGCGTAGATACTTCGGCCCCTCCGGGTTCATCCGGAAAATAGAGTGTGTTCACGATCAGTATCTTCACGACGACGAAGTCCCCTTGGAAAAGCCTATGCAAAGACACGGCAGAGCGTAACGCTCTCAGGGTTCGACGATCGGTCAAACGACGGAAAAACCCCGGAAGACAAGGCAGGTATTGAAATCATCATACTCGACGGCGAGCTAACGTCGTGTTTAAAGAATCGTCGAGCCGTGCTTGTCTCTGCCATGACAGATACTCGCGCGAGCGCATTTCGGCTCGACTGCGATGCGGAAAACATAGCAGCTTGTGCACCGGCGTTCAATGTGGTGCCGAACATAGACGCCGATGACATTGGGTGTTGAAAGAAAGAGGAATGCGGGCAGTGATCGAACGCCGCGGCCTGAACCGCGGCGTTCATGCTGTCGTTACTGCGGCTCGTACCACGAATAAGTCGGAAGCGTGGTCAAAGGCTTGCCGATCTGGAACGTGATATCCCGCAGGGACGTCAGCGGAATGTTGCGCGGATCGCCCGTGTAGCGCCGCACGTCGCCGTTATCGTTGATATAGACGACGATGTCGCCGGTGATGCCCGCAACGTTCGTGCTCGAAAGCGGCATGCCCCAGACATCGAATACCTGGCCGAGCGTGAAGTCCTTGAAGTTCGGCGTTTCGATATGAATGATGCCGGTGTTGTCATGCGTGTGCGTTTCATAGTTACACGAAGACAAGATGCCGACATTCTTCGGGAACGCGAGCCACTGCCCGTCCTTGAAGATGGCGACGTGCGAGTGAACGTGGAACGTCTCGGCCATGCCCGCCGCGCAGATCAGGCCATCGACCGGCGCGCCGGTGCCGCCCGTCGCCGTATTGCCATCGGTAAAGTACAGATTGCCCACCAGGCCGCCGTAGCTGAGCGTCGTCACCGTCGACGTGAACGGCGGCGGATCGGTCCACGTATAGGTCGCGATCTGCGTCGGCGTCGCGCCGATGACGAGCGTCACTTCGCCCTTGTCCGGCAGCACGAGGCTCGAAAGATCGCCGGTGTATTTGGTGAGCGTGCCGCCCGTGTTCACCCACGCGGTCACATTGCCCGCGAGGCCCGCCACGTTGGTCGTGCTGAGCGGCTGACCCCAGACGGAGAAGAACTGCCCGAGCGTGTAAGACGCATTCGATGTCACGTCCATGCGGATCTTGCCCGAGGCATCGACGGTGTGGACCGGATACACGCAACCCGTCTGCTTCGCCATGGTCGGCTTCACGTATCCGACGTTCGCCGGCAACGAGAGTTGCTTACCGTTTTGATAAATCGAGAGATGTGAATAGCTGTATTTATTGCCGGCGACCGTGCAGTTCAGATTGGCGACGGCCTGGCCGGTGCCGCCCGTCGATGTAGAGCCGTCGCTCCATTGCGATGCGCCGATCGTCGTACCATCGACGACTGCAGTCGCGGCGGCGAGCGTCGGCGTGCCGGTCGTCGTCGAAGGCGTGCTCGCGCCGGAGGGTGCGCTCGCGCCGCCCGGTGAGCTTGCACCGCCTTCGCCCGAGCTCGTGGGCGAGCTCGATCCGTTGCCCGAACCGCCGCCGCCACCGCAAGCGGCGAGCAATGCGAGCGCTGCGGCCGCGAGTGCGCTTGTCATCCAGCGCGTGTTCATCTGTTTCTCTTTGAGCATGTGTCGACTCCGCCCCTAAGGATTTCTGAAGGTGTTGCGGGTTGCACTGCGGCCGCATGCGCGACGCATGCGTGGCGTGCATCCGGCATCGGAAGCATCGCGAGCCGCTCTCGATGCAAGAAACGCGCTTGCTCGTGGAGACGGTCTCGATACGATTGACGCAAATGTTGACGCCTGTCGCTACGACGCTCGTCTATCGACCGGATGCGTTATGGTCTGACTTGCGTCGGTGAAGTCCAGCGACTCATCGAAAGAGAGAAACCGGTCCGGTTATCTGATTCGCCGGCCCGAGGAAATTTAACGTCGAAGAAATGTCGTCGCAAGCAAAGCAACTTTTGGAAACGTGTTCTGACACCGTGGTTTTCGGGTGTGTGCGTTCGCGTACATACGTGCAGTCCACGATTCAGCAGAAAATCAAGGTTTCGATGAAGTGCCGACGGCAATGAACAGCGCCGTGGCGAAATTCGGTTCGCATTTAACGCGCGGCCGGAGAAAGGGGCGGACGGGGTTTCGTCTGACGTACAGAATAAAGGAGGGGAGTAAATGACTCTCTCGAAGACGTTGTTTCACAGCGTAAGGGACTGGTTGCCCGATAACCTGTACTTGACCATTTATCATCGTCGCCGGATCGGACGATTTCCAAAGCTGCGCAATCCGACGACATTCAATGAAAAAATCCTGCGGCGCTGCCTCGAACCCGATCCACGCTTCGGCGACCTCAGCGACAAGCTGAAAGTACGTGAATACGTTGCGGAAAAGATCGGCAGCGAGTATCTCGTGCCGCTGGTTGCTGAACCATCCGATTTCACGAGAAGTGTTTTCGATGCGCTTCCCCAATCCTTCGTCATGAAGGCGAATCACGGCAGCGGATTCGTGCATGTCGTGCGCGACAAGAACGAAACGTCATTCGAGAAACTCGATGCAATGGCGAAAAGCTGGTTATCGACCGACTTTTATGCGATTGCACGCGAACGACATTACCGAACCATCGAGCGGCGCATTTTCTTCGAGGCACTTCTTACCGGAGAAGATGGAAAGGTCCCGCCGGATCTGAAGTTTCATGTCTTCAACAAGCAGTCGGGCGATCCGAAGATATTCATCCTCGTTATTTCGGATCGTTTCGGAAGCCCGCGCGGCGACATGTACGACGCGGACTGGAATCTTCTCGATATCGGCATGGGCCACTATCCGCGCAGCCCGACTCCGGCTCCGCGACCGGCGAATCTGGATGCGCTCGTTTCGATCGCGCGAAAGCTGTCGAGCGATTTCGAATTCGTGCGCGTCGATCTGTACGATGCGAAAGACCGGATTTACTTCGGCGAGCTGACGTTCACGCCGGGCGCTGGCATGTTCGCGCTGCATCCCGACAAGGTGGACTACGAGTGGGGAAGCCTCATGTAACGTTCACGGCCGGCCGCGCGTGTCGCCCAGCGGAAACTCGATGTGACATCGCGCGCCGTTCCGCCCGATCTCCAGCCGGCCGCTTCCATTGAGCTCGTCGGCGACCTTGCGTTCGATCATCTCCGTGCCGAAGCCGCGTCGTCGAACGTTCGCCGACGCGTCGAGCACGGGCCCGCCATGTTCGGTCCAGTCGAAGCAGAGCCACGTCGCGCCGCTTCGGTCGACGCGCGCCCAACGAATCGTCACGACTCCGCCATCCGCCGAAAGCGCGCCGTATTCCAGTGCGTTGACGACGAGCTCGTGGACGATCATCGTCATCGTCTCGGCGGCTTCCGATGAAAGCGCGGCATGCTCTCCGTCGATATCGAACTTGCCGTTCGTTTCGCCCAGCGCATCGATCTCGAGACGCACGATGTCGTGCAGATCCACTTCGACGTTCAGTCCATCGGCAAGTGCTTGCTCGATGCGCGCGAGCGCTTGCAGCCGCCCGTTCATGAGCGACGCATGGCGTTCGACGCTTCCCGCGCCATCGGCGGTGCGCGCGTTGATCGAGATGATCTCGGCGATGATGCCGCGTACCCGGCGCCTCAGTTCCATGAGCAGCGCGGATTCGTGTTCTAGCGCGTCGCGCAGCGCGTCCGCCGAACGGGCGCGCTCGACCTCGGCCCAACAACGGCCCGCAACGCCTTCGACCAGCGCGACCATCTCCGGCATCCAGCGGCGGGACGTGCGTTGCGTCACGCGAAGAAGCCCGCGCAAGCGGCCTTCGGCCATCACCGGGACGAAAACAGCCGCGCCGATGCCGTCTTCGGCAAGGCTCTGCCTGATCGTCGCGGACAGACGCGGATCGGCCTGCGTATCGCTGATGACGACCGACTGGCCTCGCTCGTACGCCGACGCGAATGGCTCACAGGTCGCGCAGTCTTCGATCGGCAGCCACTCGACCTGCTCGGTGTCCAGTTGCCCCGCGACCATCCGGCAAGCCAGGTGCATCATGCTTTGCGGATCGGTCAGATCGCGCGCCGCGTTCGAGAAGCGCACCAGAAACGCGTTGACTTCCCGCGTGCGTAAGCGCGAGCGTGACAGCTCGATCTGCCCTTCGACGCGCGCCAGCAGCTCGCGCGCGGAAAACGGCTTCGCGACATAGTCGTCCGCGCCGGCCTTGAGCCCCTTGATCGCGGAGTCTTCGCCGGCGTAGGCCGTGAGAAGGATGACAGGCGTGTCCCTGAGCGCATCGTCCTCGCGTATCGCGCGCAATAGAGCGAAGCCGTCCATGCCGGGCATCATGACATCCGCGAGGATCAGCTCGGGCCGGTGCCGATGCGCCTGAGCAAGCGCGAGCGTACCGTCGGGCGCGACGTCCACTTCCCAGCGCGCGCCGAGCAGACGTTGCAGATGCTCGCGAACATCCGCATTGTCGTCGACAACCAGCACACGGCCGCGTTTCGGTCCCGTGGCCGCGCTCAACTCGACGAGGTCATCGTCCTCGAGCGATCCGTTCGGCCGAAGCCAGCGTGCCGCTTCATCGGCCAGCAGTGCGGCGAGCGCCGGCTCGCGCCCGCTCAGGTCCGGGCGCTCGATCGTTTCGAGGCGCGAAGTCAACGGAATCCAGACCTGGAACGTGGTGCCGGAATGCTCCTCGCTGCGCACGGACACTTGCCCGCCCAGACGCTGCACGAGATCCTTCACGATCGCGAGACCGATGCCCGCGCCTTCCGCCGTGCGCGCGCGGGATTTCTGCACGCGATGAAAGCGCGTGAAGACGTTCGGCAGCTCCGACGCCGGAATGCCGACGCCGGTATCGATGACTTCCAGTTCCGCATGCAGCCTGATCGCCTTGAGGCGAACGCTGATATGGCCTTCGAACGTGAACTTGAGTGCGTTCGAAATGAGGTTCGAGACGATCTTCTCCCACATTTCGACGTTGACCGGCACGTGCGGCATGTCCATGTCGATGGCGACGCGGCAATCGAGTCCCGCCGCCTTGATCGCGCCGGAAAACGCGCTGACGATATCCGCGGTGAGCCGGCCGAGATTGATCGGCGCGACGGCGGGCCGTCCCTGAACATCGATGGCCGAGAAATCGAGCAGGCTGTTCACGAGCCGCAAGAGGCGGCGTGCATTGCGCGACGCGACCACGACGTTCGCGGCGGCCTTCTCCGGCAGCGACGGATGCTGGCGGAGCAGCTCGTCGAGCGGCGCGAGCATCATCGTGAGCGGCGTGCGGAATTCGTGGCTCACATTTGAAAAGAACTCGGTCTTCGTGCGATCGATTTCGGCGAGCCGCGCCAGCCGCTCGCGCTCCAGTTCATTGGCGAGCGCGTCGCCGATTCCCGCGCTGACTTGCTGAACGACGAGATCGATGAAGTGCGCGTGCGCTTCGTCCTGAGGCCGATGCGGGCTGAGACCGAGAATCAGGACGCCGAGCGGCCGGGCTCGCGTCGCGGTGCCGAGCGGTATGATCAGCGCGCGCGTCGGGCGCTGGCTGCGCCGGGGCGCCGTGACGGGCGCCTCGAGACCGGGAAAGCGGCAGTCGAGATCGTCGACGGCGAAGCCCGTCAGCACGCCGGATCTCGACGCCGCCAACGCCGCGGACATCGGCCAGCTTCCGTCGTCCCGGACGTTCATCGAGAGCGTGTAGGGCGCAGCCGCGCAGCCGGCCTCGAGACCGGCCGCTCCCGCAAGGCTCGCCTGCTGGCCCGTTTCGTCGAACAGATAGATCAGGGCGAACGGCAAATCCGCCGGCGCGCTGGCGAGCGCGGCGGCGGCGCGTTCGCAGGCTTCGCGTCGCGACAAGGCGTCGGCAAGCGCCTTCGCGAGCGTGTGCAATGCGCGCGTGCGGCGTTCGGCGACGACGTTGCGCGTCGTCTCCCAGCCCGTGTTCTGCACGCCGAGCACGCGGCCTTGCACATCGCGGATGGGCGAGTACGAGAACGTGACGAAAACTTCCTCCACGAAGCCGTGCCGGTCGATCATGATCGGGAAATCTTCGCCCGCGACCGCCTCGCCGTGAGTCAGAACGCCCTTGGCGATGGGTCCGAGCACGTCCGTCCAGACCTCCGGCCACGTCTCGTGCGCGGGCCGGCCGAGGGCGAGCGGATGCTTCGCGCCGAGGAAGACGCGCCAGCGGTCGTTGTAGATCTGAATCAGATCGGAGCCCCACAGGATCGACATCGCCTGCGGTGAATCGATGGCGGTGCGTACGGTAAGCTGCAGTTCGGCAGGCCAGCCGAGCACGCATCCGAGCGGCGTGCGGCACCAGTCGATCTCTCGCGCCAGATGCGCGATCTCGCCGGCATCGCCGAACGTGCGGTTGATGGCGCGCAGCTCCGAGCGCATGCGCGGCTGTGGCGTTCCGCAGACGATCTCGCCGATGACCTGACCAATGTCGTCGAGCGGCACCACCATGTCCGCCGCGCCCGTGGCGATGGCGGCTGCGGGCATTTGCGGATATTCCGCGCTCGCCTGACTCTGCACGATCAGGCGGCAGCCGGCGGCGCGCAACGCGTTCGCGCCCACCGAACCGTCGCGGCCGAGGCCCGTCAGGATCGCGCCGATCGCTCGCGGGCCGAAGCTGCGCGCAACGGATTCGAAGAGCCGGTCGATCGGCCGTTCGATCGCGCCGCCGGGACACGGCGACAGCACGAAGGAACCGTCCGGCAGCAATTCCACGAAGGCGTGCGGCGGGGCGACCATCAGCCTGCGCCCGCCGATGCGCGAGCCGGCGGTGATCCATTCGACCGGATACGCGAGTCGTTCGAAGACCCATAGTGTTGCTTCGGGCGGCAGGTGCATCATCAGCACGACCGTGAGCGGCAAGTCTTTCGGCAGGCCGTCGACGAGACTGGCCGTGGCCATGTGCCCGCCCGCCGACGCGCCAATGACGATGAGATCGAAGGCGGACTCCGGAATCTGCTCCAGCCGGGACTGCGATGTCGGATCGGAAATCTGCACGCGCCACTCCTCGCGATGAAAGATCCGTCTTTCAGGCTAGCACGAATGTGCGAAGCCAATTCGACGCCCATTCGACTCGCGTATTTTTTCCGATCGCTCGATCGGCGTATCTCGGGCACGATAGAACGGCAAGTTCGTTTCAATACCGAGGTCGAGCCATGCAAATCCAGACTGGTAATCTTTTCAGCTTCGAAGCGAAGCGCGGCAATGAGGAGCGTGTCGACATGCTCGTCACCGGAGAGCGTCTGAACGTGGAGCGGATCGTGTCGATGGGGCACGCGAGCCCCGAAGGATTCTGGTACGACGACTCGCGCGCCGAATGGGTCGTGCTGCTGTCGGGCGCGGCCGCGCTCGAATTCGAAGAGGATTCGACGCTGCTCGAAATGCGTCCCGGCGATCATGTGCTGATCGAACCGCATTGCCGGCATCGCGTCGCATGGACGGATGCCGTCGAGCCGACCGTATGGCTCGCGATCTATCACGAACGCCGGGCCTGAAAACAAAAAATGATCGTGTTTCAGCGCGGAACAGGCGGCAAACGTTTGCATTTGGCCGCTTTAACGCTTTCGCAACAATGAGGCGAATGACGCTGCGTCTTGTCACCGAAAGTTCATGAAGAAGCCTTAGCGTGCACTGTTTCTTCATACATCGGCCAGCGTTGTCATGCACTCAGCGTTCTCGAGCTTTCGCGGTTTTTCCGGGCAGAGAGATCTTCGTACTGCCGGCGATCTTTGCAGGGAAGTCCCCTTTGTCGACGCGGAGGGCTCCAATGCACTGGTGATGGAAATCTTCTCCGCGCGCCGCGACATGGGAAGCCTGGCCGTGATCGAAGGATTGCGCCCAATTGGGCTGATCAACCGCGATATCTTCATGTCGCAGATGAGCAAGCCTTTTCATCGCGAGCTTTACGACAAGAAGAGTTGCATCGCGTTCATGGACAAGGAGCCGCTGATCGTCGAAGCGGACGTGAGCATCGAAACCCTCGCATTCAGAACCGTCGATGCCGGCGAAAAGGCGCTCGTCGATGGTTTCATCGTCACGCGCGGCGGACGGTTCTCCGGCGTGGGCAGCGGCCTCGAACTCGTGAGCGCGGTCGCGCAAATGCAGGCGGAGAAGAACCGCCAGATCATGCAGAGCATCGAATATGCGAGCGTGATACAGCGCGCCATGCTGCGCGCATCCGACGACACATTGTCGACGCAGCTTCGCGATGTCGCGATGGTCTGGGAACCGCGCGATGTCGTCGGCGGCGACTTCTATCATTTCGCGGCGTTCCCGCATGGCTGGTTCGGTGCGGTGGCCGATTGCACCGGTCACGGCGTTCCCGGCGCGTTCATGACCTTGCTTGCTTCGGCGTCGCTGTCGAAGGCGATCGAGCAGATCGGTCCGCGCGATCCGGCTGCGTTGCTCGCGGCGGTCAATCGCAACGTCAAGGGCTTGCTCGGGCAAGTGAACGGCGATGCCGCCGGGCATCAATCCAATGACGGACTCGACACCGCGTTTTTCTGGCTCGATGCTTCGGAAAACGTGCTGCATTTCGCGGGCGCGCGCGTCGCGCTGCATATTCTCCCGCCCGATGCGGCGGAGTTCCAAACCATCGCGGCCGATCGCATGGGCGTAGGTTATGTCGACAGCCGCGCGGACTACGCGTGGAATCTGCGCGCGATTGCGGCTCCGGCCGGCAGCCTGATCTTCATTTGCACCGACGGGCTGACGGATCAGATCGGCGGCCCGCGAAACATTTCCTTCGGCCGGCGCCGCATTCTCGATGTTATCCACGCACATCGCGGCGAGTCGCCATGGACGATCTGCGAGCACGTTCGGCAGGCGCTCGCGCATTGGCAAGGCGTGCAGCCGCGCCGCGACGATGTCACGTTCTTTTGTGCCCGTATCTAGTCAATTCAAAGCATGTCTCAACTACTCGATCAGGACAGCGCCTTTTTCGATCTGGCGCAGCGACGCAATGTTCTCTTCTATCACAAGGGATATTTCTCGCATAACATCGTCGCGGCCATGGGCGAAGTCGTGAAGCTGCAACTGGAAGTCGCCGGCGTGAGCGGTCCGACGCGCCGCAAGCTCTTCTCTTCGTTTGTCGAGCTTTCGCAGAACATCGTTCATTACTCGTCGAATGCGCTTTTGCAGGGCAGCGAAGACGAAGGCGCGATACGCGAGGGCGCCGTATGCATCTCGAAGGACGGCGAACATCACGTCATGTTATGCGTCAATCCGATGGCGACCGCCGAAGTGGAAAGCCTGCGTAACAAGCTCGAGCCGCTTCGCAACATGTCGCTCGAAGAGATAAGACAGGCGTACAAGCTATCGCTGCGTTCGGATACACCCGAAGACAGCAAAGGCGCCGGCCTGGGTTTTCTGACGATGGCGCGCGATGCGAGCGCGCCGCTCGAATTCGCTTTTCATCCGCGTGCCGACGAACCCGGAACCACGCTGTTTTGCCTTATGGCCATCATCTGAGCAGGAAGGCACGAGAACATGGATAACTTTTATATTGCCGCCACGACGACATCGCCCGAGGTCGATTTGCGTTTCGATCAGCACGCGTTGTCGCTCAAGGGCGAGTCCTATCCCGAGAATGCGGCCGCGTTCTATGCGCCCGTCATCGAGCAGATGCGCAAGTATCTTGCCGAGCATGCCGGAGCCGTCGTCACGATCGACGTCGCGCTGACTTACTTCAATAGCTCGAGCACCAAGATGCTGTTCAGCATGTTCGACGCGCTCGATCAGGCAGCGCAATCGGGCAGCCGCGTATTGATGAACTGGTATCACGACGAGGAAGACGAGACCATCGCCGAGTTCGGCGAAGAACTGAAGGCCGATTTTCGCGCGATCGAATTCACCGACCGTCTCATCGCTCATCCGGGACGGTAGGCATGCCATCGACATCGTCCGACGATCCGACGCCGGATCTGTTCCAGAACGAAAGTGCGGCGCTGGACAAGGCGCGCGCGATGCACGCGGCGCCCGATGCAGGCGCCGCGGAATATCGCCGGTCGTTGGGGGAACTCATCGATCATTTCGAGCGCCTCATGCGCGAAACGCGGCGTCTGATCGGCCGCAGCGACCGCGCCGAGCGCGAGATGCAGACGCTCGCGCAGCAATTGGCGCATCGCGCGTCGCACGATGCGCTGACGGGCGTGCTGAATCGCAGCGCCGTCATCGAGCAGGCCACGAAAGCGCTGCGCTCGACGAGCGCGGCGATGATCGTGCTCGATATCGACGAGTTCAAGCGGATCAACGATGACTTCGGGCATCCCACCGGCGATGCGGTGATTCTCGGCGTCGTCGATTGCCTGCGGCGCATCGTGGGCGATCAGGGTTTCATCGGACGCGTGGGCGGCGAGGAATTCACCGTGCTGTTGCCCGGACATGAACCGCACAGCGCCGCGCTGCTCGCCGAGCGCATGCGTGAGGCAATTAGCGATACGCTGGTCGTCGAGCCGGTGGATCGACGCATCACGGCGAGCTTCGGCATCAGCAATAATGCGGCGGGAACCGGCTTCGACATCGCATACGGCCTCGCCGATGCAGCGCTGTATCGTGCGAAGCGAAGCGGACGTGATCGCGTGGAAGTTGCCGATCAATAGGCGTATATCCGCTCTTGACGATTACTTTCTGCGTCGCTGATTCATAAGTTTGACTATATCGCTTGTCGGCGCGCTGGTTATCAGGCGCGCGATGTCGTCCAGATGAACCCAGCGGCATTTGGATATTTCGTTACTCGGGCGAGCTTTTGCCCGATTCGGGACTGCGCAGGAAAACACGTGATGGTGTTTCTGCTTGCCGCGAAAGTCGAAAAGATATTTGGCCGACTTTCCCGATAACCGCGTTTCTTCCCGAAGCTCGCGCAGTGCGGCATCCGAAAGATGTTCTCCACGTTTGAGTATTCCGCCCGGCAAGGCCCACTTCGACTGACTGCGGGCGACAAGAAGGATGCGCTTGCCTCTGCGACAGATCACGGTGGCGCGTTTCTTCAAACCGGTCTCCCTTTTACTTCCAGGTATTCTCGACGCGCTTCACGCGCCATCGAATCGGGCAGAGCCTGATTAGCTGTGTATGCTAATACAGAACCATACTCACTCGGCAAGCTCGTAAAGCACGGGCGGCGTACACGCAACAGGCGGAAATCGCTTCATCAAACGGTCACAAACATGCGATGCGGCCAGTTCATTGTGGTAATGTCTGAGCCAGGCGATTTTTTGTTCAACTCGAGGCATTGAAATGGATAGGGATGGTGACTGGCCTTTGCCACGGCCAACCACTTTCTTCAAAGCCGACCGGCGTACTGCCGGATCGTCACTCTCGAAAACGAACTCAATAGCCAGTGCTTTCTCGTCACTGGCGACGCCGGTAATCGCGGAAGGAGTGCAAAGAGCGAAAGAGCTATTTACGACGAGCGATGCGCAAGATTTTCCCCAGCTTCGCGTCGCCTTCAGAATGCTCCGCGCTTTGTACTGGCGTATTCTCCCTATGCTCGAATTTTTCGACCCGTTATCAAGGGCGGGCACGGTCGCAACATCAAAGCGTTGACGTCCGTGCAGAACAAGCTGGGCGGGCTGAATCGGCGCAAGGGCAATGCGGCGAGCTGTCGATACACATACATTGAATCAGGAAATGGCTTACACAACACCGGAAATCACAGAACTCCTGGCGAAACAGGACGCGCTGAACAAGCAACTGGCCGAAGCGAAGGAACGCGAAACGCGCCAGGTGCTGATCGAAATCGTGCAGAAGATGCGCCAGTACGGCATCAGTCTGGAAGAGCTGTCAGGCAGCAAGCCGAAAGCGCAGGAACCGGTCAGGGAAGCGAAGTATCGCGATCCCATCGGCGGCGCGACGTGGAGCGGACGCGGCCGCGCGCCGCAATGGATCGTCGGAAAGAATCGCGATGATTTTCTCGCCGACACGCGCGCCACGAAGACGACCAAAGCCGCCGCGCAAGCCGCGCTGTTCGGCGACGAGGCCTGAAGCGAAGTCTTCGATCAGGCACGCTCACGGCGGCAAGAAAAGATCGCTACAGAAGGGATTTTCCCTGAGCGAGAATCTTGTCGCAGACCTGCTTGGTGACTTGTTCCTTCAGCCCCGCACCGCTCAAGTCGAGCTGCTTGCCGTTGCCGCTATCCAGAATGCCTTTCGCGCCGTTCGTATAGCCTGAATCGCTGGAACCCGAGCCGCCGAGCTTGCTCATCAGCCCGTCCTTGACGGATGACGCACTGCCGCCGAGATAGTTGTTCTTGACGCAATATTCGATAACGCCCGCGACATTGCTCGTGCTGCCCGACGTGAGCGAATCCATCGATAAGCCTCCGGTCAGGCCGCTCAAGTTGTCGAGTGCGCCGCCGCTGCTGCTCTCTTTACCTTGATTGAGCAGATTGCCGAGTTGAGCGTGAGCTACTGGAATGGTAAGCAGGACTGCAGTCAGGATTCCGCCGGCCAGAACATGACGCCTTGAGAAGATCATGGTGCCTCCGAGGTTTGATCTCTCACTATAGACGATGAACGCGCGCGGGTCGGCATCGACTGCGCGCGTTTCGATTCGTTGAAAAGTACCGGATATTCAAGCGCGAATCATCCACCTGTTCCCGTGACGCGCCATACGACATTGCCGACGTCATCGGCGATGAGAAGGCCGCCGTCGCGATCCTGCGCCACGCCCACGGGTGCGCCGTATAGCTCTTTCTGATCCGCCGATGTGAAGCCGGTCACGACATCTTTCGGCGGGCCGACAGGCTTGCCGTTTTCGAATGCGACGTAGGACACGACATAACCGCTCAGCGGCGAGCGATCCCAACTGCCATGTTCGCCGATGAACGCGCCGCCCCGATATTGCGCCGGCAGATTGCCGCCGGTATAGAACGCCAGCCCGAGCGGCGCGACGTGCGAACCGATAGCGTAATCGGGCGGAATCGCGCGGGCGACGAGATCGGGGCGCTGCGGCTGCGCGCGTGGATCGACGTGCTGTCCGTAATAGCTATACGGCCAGCCATAGAACGCATTCTCTTTTACTGAAGTCAGATAGTCGGGGACGAGGTCCGCACCGCTTTCATCGCGTTCATTGGCAATTGCCCAGAGCTGCTTCGACTTCGGTTCCCATTGCAGTCCGGTCGGATTGCGAATGCCCGCTGCATAGATACGGCTCGCGCCCGTCGCCGTGTCGACTTCGAGAACGTCGGCGCGCCGGTATTCGACCTCCAGTCCGTTCTCGCCGACATTGCTGTTCGAGCCGACGCCGACATAGAGCTTCTTGCCATCGGGGCTCGCGAGCAGGGCCTTGGTCCAGTGATGATTGATCGTGTCCGGAAGATCGGCCAGCTCGACGCCGCGCTCGGCGATGCTCGTTTCGCCCGTCTTGTAGGGAAACTTGAGGATCGCGTCGGTATCCGCGACATAGAGCGTGTCACCGATCAGTTGCATGCCGAACGGCGAATGCAGTTGATCGATGAACACATGCCGCTCCCACTCGCCACTCGCGCTTTTCCTCAACAGCGTGATGCGATTCGCGCCTTTCGCCTTTTTCCCCGACTTGCTCGCGATCAATCCGGCGATGAGTTGCTTGGGCGTCGTCACCGCTTCCTCGTTCGGGCTGTTGGATTCGGCCACGAGGACATCGCCGTTCGGCAGCGCGTAGACCTGACGCGGATGCACGAGACCGGACGCGATCTTTTCGATCCGCAATCCTTCCGCGACCTTGGGCGTCGCGCCGTTGCGCCAGCCGACGTATTCGGGAACCTGCATCGGCGGCGCGAAGAAGTTGCGTGCGTCCGGCAGTGGAGGCTTCTCGCCCGCCTGATGTTGCGCATCGTACTGCGCGTGTTCGTTGCATCCGCTCATCGATGCCGCGAATGCGATCGCGAGCGCGCCTATCATCATGCGCTTATTCATGAGCCGCCTCCGCGAGAACGAGCCGGTGCATGGCCATCGCGATATGACCGATGCTCAGAAGCACCACGGTGATGACCGAGAGAATGACGTTCTCCGGAACCATCGCATAGGCATCGCGGCTATGCACGAAGGCGTTGACGACAGCGGCGACGATCGCGATCAGATTGAGCCAGAAATCGATTCGTTCGATCCGCGAGACCGCGCGCCGCTTTTGCAGCCATACGTGACCGAGATTGAGCAGCCGCGGAACGATGGCGATGATGAGACCGGCCGTCACGAGCCACGCCGCGCCTTTTCCCCAGAACACATTGCGCGTGATGGCGTAGCTGATGTCGAAGATCAGCGTGCCGACAAAAACCCCGTAAGGAATGGGATCGAGCAATTCGAATATCGCCGGAGCGAATTTCGATGGAGGTCTCGAAGTGGCGGATGAAGTGGACATAGCTTCTCTTCCGAATGCGCGTGGTTTTTAGCCCTTGCGCATGCGGCATGCCCGCGCGCGTACTTCGTTGTTGACCGTTGAAAGGAGAAGAGATGAAACGGTGTGCCTGTTTCGACAGGATTCAAGCGAAGGTCCGGCGTGATCGACGACGTAAGAAGCGCTCCGATCGATGTCGCACCTCGAACTCGGTGCGACATCGTCGGCCGCTCACAGCAGACGCGGATCCAGCGGCGGAGGCGCGGACGGTAGCGCGGGCAGCGGCGGCGGAAGATGAAGCTCCTTCAGCAGCGCGGCGCCGGGCCACGAATCGGGCAGCTTCGGCATCTCGGGAAGCTTCTTGCTATCGGGATTGGTCAGATACAGCATGCCGCCGCGAATGGCGGACATCGCATTGCGATGCATCGTTTCGACGCACGGCAGGTCGGTGATGGTCAGAGTGGTCATGGCAGGTCTCCCGGCAAAAATAAAAGTAATTGAATGGCGACGGACGAGTCGCCATTCGATCTTTTGCACAGGTTGTGCCAAGCGAAGCAGAGCGCGCCGGTCATCGGTTTCGCTCGAATTTATCGACGCATAACGGCGTACTCCGAACGACAGTTCGATCGCGCGATGTCGGCGCGCGCCCGACACTCAATCCAGCGCGACGACGGGAACCGACACGCGGCCTTCCATCAGTACGCGCGCGCTGCGGCTCATGATCGCTTTCTTCACTTGCCATTCGCCGTTCGCTTCGACGGCTTCAGCGCCGACGCGCAACGTGCCCGACGGATGCCCGAAGCGCACCGACTGACGCTCGCCGCCGCCCGCCGCGAGATTGACGAGCGTGCCCGGAATCGCCGCCGCCGTGCCGATGGCGACCGCCGCCGTGCCCATCATCGCGTGATGCAGCTTGCCCATCGACATCGCGCGCACGAGCACGTCGACATCGTCCGCGCCGATGCGCTTGCCGCTCGACGCGACGTATTCCGCCGGACGCGCGACGAACGCGATCTTCGGCGTGTGCTGCCGTTTGGCGATTTCATCGAGGCTCTTGATGAGCCCCATGCGCAGCGCGCCGTATGCGCGAATGGTTTCGAAGCGCTTCAACGCGGCATCGTCGCCGTTGATCGCGTCCTGAAGCTCGGTGCCCTTGTAGCCGATGTCCTCCGCGTTCACGAAGATCGTCGGAATGCCCGCGTTGATCATCGTCGCCTTGAAGGTGCCGACGCCGGGCACGTGCAGATCGTCGACGAGATTGCCGGTCGGGAACATAGCGCCTTCCGCGCCTTCTTCCTCGGCGGCGGGATCGAGAAATTCGAGCTGCACTTCGGCGGCGGGGAACGTCACGCCATCGAGTTCGAAGTCGCCGGTTTCCTGGACGGCGCCGTTGGTCATCGGCACATGCGCGATGATCGTCTTGCCGATGTTCGCCTGCCAGATGCGCACGATTGCAATGCCGTTATCCGGCACGCGGTCGGGATCGACGAGGCCGCTCGTGATCGCGAACGGACCGACCGCCGCCGAAAGATTGCCGCAATTGCCGCTCCAGTCGACGAATGGCTTGTCGATGGCGACCTGGCCGAAGAGATAGTCGACGTCATGTCCGGCGCGCGCGCTCTTCGAGACGATGACCGTCTTGCTCGTGCTCGACGTCGCGCCGCCCATGCCGTCGATCTGCTTGCCATACGGGTCCGGGCTGCCGATCACGCGCAGAAAGAGCGCATCGCGCGCGGGGCCGGGCACGCGCGCCGCTTCGGGCAAATCGTTCAGGCGAAAGAAAACGCCCTTGCTGGTG
The DNA here is from genome assembly GCF_031451435.1 of Caballeronia sp. LZ008. NCBI lineage: Bacteria > Pseudomonadati > Pseudomonadota > Betaproteobacteria > Burkholderiales > Burkholderiaceae > Caballeronia > Caballeronia sp. LZ008. Next base: position 21,978 of record NZ_JARUXK010000009.1, read on the forward strand.
CCGCCGCGCATGTAGGTCGCGGCGATCTTGATCTGAGGTGCGTGTGCCATGTGATTCGTATCCTTGATTGAATGTCAGGCCGCTTCTTTCGACGACTCCAGGAAATCCTGCGCGAAGCGTTGCAGCACGCCGCCGGCTTCGTAGATCGAGACTTCCTCGGCCGTGTCGAGCCGGCACGTCACGCTCACTTCGACGCGTTCGCCGTTCGCACGATGGATGACGAGCGTGAGATCAGCACGCGGCTTGCGCTCGCCGATGACGTCGTAGGTTTCAGTGCCGTCGATGCCGAACGTCTGCCGATTTTCGCCCGGCTTGAATTCGAGCGGCAGCACGCCCATGCCGATCAGGTTCGTGCGATGAATGCGCTCGAAGCCTTCCGCGACGATCGCTTCGACGCCCGCGAGACGCACGCCTTTCGCGGCCCAGTCGCGCGACGAGCCTTGTCCGTAATCCGCACCCGCGACGATGATGAGCGGCTGCTTGCGCTCCATATACGTTTCGATGGCTTCCCACATGCGCGTGACGCGGCCTTCGGGTTCGATGCGCGCGAGCGAGCCTTTCTTCTGTTGACCATCGACGATGGCCATTTCGTTGATGAGCGTCGGATTCGCGAACGTCGCGCGCTGCGCCGTCAGATGATCGCCGCGATGCGTCGCGTACGAATTGAAATCCTCTTCGGGCAAGCCCATTTTCGCGAGATATTCGCCGGCCGCGCTGTTCGCGAGAATCGCGTTGGACGGCGAGAGATGGTCCGTCGTGATGTTGTCGCCGAGCACCGCGAGCGGGCGCATGCCCTTGAGCGTGCGAGCGCCTGCAAGCGCGCCTTCCCAATACGGCGGACGGCGAATGTAGGTGCTTTGCGCGCGCCAGTCGTAGAGCGGGCTGATGGCTTCGCCGCTTTGCGCGGTCAACGCGAACATCGGTTCGTAGACGCGACGGAACTGCTCGGGCTTCACGCTTTGTTTGACGATGGCGTCGATTTCCTCATCGCTCGGCCAGATGTCCTTCAGATACACGGGCTGGCCGTTCTTGCCGATGCCGAGCGCATCGCGTTCGATATCGAAACGGATCGTGCCCGCGATCGCATACGCGACGACGAGCGGCGGCGACGCGAGAAACGCCTGCTTCGCATACGGATGAATGCGGCCGTCGAAATTGCGGTTGCCGGACAGCACGGCGGTCGCGTACAGATCGCGATCGATGATCTCCTGCTGGATCGCCGGGTCGAGCGCGCCGGACATGCCATTGCACGTCGTGCACGCGAACGCGACGATGCCGAAGCCGAGCTTTTCCAGATCGGGCAACAGACCGGATTCCTGCAGATACAGTTCGACCGCTTTCGAGCCCGGCGCGAGCGACGACTTTACCCACGGCTTGCGCGTGAGACCTTGCGCATTCGCATTGCGCGCGATGAGCGCCGCCGCGATCACGTTGCGCGGATTGCTGGTGTTCGTGCAGCTCGTGATCGCCGCGATGATGACCGCGCCGTCCGGCATCTGCCCCGGCGTTTCTTCCCATTTGCCCGCGATGCCGCGCGTCGCCAGTTCGGACACCGGCAGGCGCTTGTGCGGATTCGAGGGACCCGCCATGTTGCGCACGACCGTCGACAGATCGAAGCGCAACACGCGTTCGTATTCCGCGTGCGTCAACGAATCGGCCCACAGGCCAGCGGTTTTCGCGTAATGCTCGACGAGGCTCACTTGCTTGTCGTCGCGGCCCGTGAGACGCAGATACTCGATCGTCTGCTCGTCGATATGGAACATCGCGGCGGTCGCGCCGTATTCGGGCGCCATGTTCGAGATCGTCGCGCGGTCGCCGAGCGTGAGGCTCGACGCGCCTTCGCCATGGAACTCGAGATACGCGCCGACGACCTTTTCCTTGCGCAGGAATTCGGTGAGCGCGAGCACGATATCGGTCGCCGTGATGCCCGGCTGACGCTTGCCCGTCAGCTCGACGCCGACGATATCCGGCAGACGCATCCACGATGCGCGGCCGAGCATCACATTCTCCGCTTCGAGCCCGCCGACGCCGATCGCGATGACGCCGAGCGCATCGACGTGCGGCGTGTGGCTGTCGGTGCCGACGAGCGTATCGGGATACGCGATGCCATCGACCGCGTGAATCACCGGCGACATGCGCTCCAGATTGATCTGATGCATGATGCCGTTGCCCGGCGGAATCACATCGACGTTCTTGAACGCCTTCTTCGTCCAGTTGATGAAATCGAAACGATCTTCGTTGCGCCGGTCTTCGATCGCGCGATTCTTCGCGAACGCATCCGGATCGAAGCCGCCGCATTCCACCGCGAGCGAATGATCGACGATGAGCTGCACCGGCACGACCGGATTCACCTTCGCGGGATCGCCGCCCTGGTCCGCGATCGCGTCGCGCAGGCCAGCGAGATCGACGAGCGCGGTCTGTCCGAGAATGTCGTGGCAGACGACGCGCGCGGGAAACCACGGAAAATCGCGCTCGCGCTTGCGTTCGACGAGCTGCATCAGCGATTGTTCGAGGATCGCCGGATCGCAGCGGCGCACGAGATTCTCGGCGAGCACGCGCGAGGTGTAGGGCAGCTTGTCATAAGCGCCGGGCGCGATCGCTTCGACGGCTGCGCGCGCGTCGAAGTAATCGAGTGTGGTGCCGGGCAGGGGTTTGCGGTTTGCAGTGTTCATCGCCGTGTCTCGGTCATGGCATGGTCTTTCGCGCGCCATGCTCAAAGGTATTGTGGGGAAGCCCCCTTCGACTGGAAATCCGGGCTATTTTAGGCGCCGATTTCAAAAATAACCCGCCGCCGGCGCGGCGACGGGCCGAAGCTCTTCACGGATCTCGCGTATCACCGTAAAGAGGGCTGATGCGATTTACGCACGCTTTGCCAGCGGGACGAACTCGAGGTTGTCCGGACCGGTGTAATTCGCGCTCGGCCGGATGATCTTGTTGTCGATGCGTTGCTCGATGATGTGCGCGCTCCATCCCGACGTGCGCGAGATCACGAAG
>NZ_JARUXK010000010.1:0-12423 GCF_031451435.1 Caballeronia sp. LZ008
ACACGGAAATCGAGAACGCCACGCCGAACCCCCAGTACAAAGAAGAGCAGAAGCGTATCGAGAAGCTCGTGTGGTGGGATGAGGTGAAGGCGAAGGTTCTCGGGATTTCCTCAGGCGGATGTGTTTCATGTGCATCCTGTGGGATTGGTGGGGAATTTTCAGGAAAAGCCTCGATTGATCTCGCTTGAAATGCTATTAGCGGTTGGACCTGAAAACTCGAGAGAATATTACCAGACAATTTTGGATCCGATTAACGATTATGCCGGATTATATTCCGTCGATTCTCCTAGAAGGATTGCACATTTTCTGTCTCAAGTTGCTCACGAAAGCTTCCTTCGGGCTGCGGAAGAAAGGCTTAGATACAGTCCGAAGCAAATGAGAAGGACTTTCGGATGCAAGGGGGGAGAGAAACGTTACGATGAAGGTTGCGATGACTGCACGATGGGTAGGCTGAGGGATAAGCTTTGGACGCAATCTGAGTACTATGCGTACAATTCAGAACATCTTGCGAACTACGTTTACGCAAATCGAAATGGAAATGGCGACGAAGAGAGTGGGGATGGCTATAAGTATCGCGGACGGGGATTCATCCAAACCACTGGTCGCGCGAACTACAGATCATTCATGGAAGAGCATAATCGTCGTTCGCCCGAGGACGTGAGGGATTTCGTTCAGTTCCCAGAGTTATTGTCAGATCTAAACTATGCAGTCGAATCTGCCTACGTCTTTTGGTCTAGAAATTCGCTTAACGCGATCGCCGACAGCGCAACCGTGGTCAATGTTACGAGAAGAGTTAACGGCGGGCAAAAGGGGCTTGCTGATCGATTGGCAAGATTCAATCGAATCGCACAATTACTGAATCTGCCAGCGGAGCGATAATGAAAAAATTTGCGTTACTTGCCGCAGGCATATTCGAACTTTTATGTGGTGATACGGCTCGTGCCGAAGGGTTGTGTTCAACTAAAGAGGCGGTAATTTTTAATTGTGAATTTTCTCGGTCGACGAGCTCGCTATGCGAGTCGAGTGATGGTTCTGTCATCTATCGAGCAGGACTGCGAGAGAAAGTTCGTATGGAATTATCACCCAAAGACAGCAAGACGAAGTTCTATTTATCGTCTAGGCCACTGGTTGGTGGCGGCGAGGTGCATGTGCGTTTCGAGAACGACGGATACGTTTATTATTTGTTCGACAGAATGGTGCTGGCGAGGGATGAAAGCGATTCCAGCGCTGGAGTGATCGCATTTAGAAAAGGTCGAAAGGTATTCGACCGTCGGTGCGACAATGACGCGTCAGTACGACAAAGGGGCTACGAAGTCTTACCGCGAGAAGATTTTAGGGACATAGGTGCTAAATAAAAGTTTATATGGTCTGATTAAGTATGGGAGCTTGCTGAATTAAGTCTCCTTGGTCACTGGAGACCGTGCTCACGCCTACTTAATGAATAAGCTATCAGGCTCATTCTCAAGCGAACGGCGCCGCGCGGCGTTGGAAATCGGCTAAAAAGTTGTGGCGATAAGTTCTCAGGGCTGTTAATTGTAAAAAATGAAGTCACGAAACAAGCAATTTAAAACATGATGCCCTCGCGGCCGTAGGCGTCGTCATATGTTCGTTAACGTTAACGAATCGCAACGTGATGGTGTTGCTCCGGTTAATCGCTCTTGAAGTTACGGATCGTTCGGTGGCTAAACTGAACCTCACAGCCGCTTATTGGGAAGCTGGTTTTCATGGTCTACCAGTTCCAATTTTTAGATAATATAGATACCCGAGGTTGAAGCGCGGGCGTCAAGGGATAAATCCCGCGTCGCGTCGTGGTTCGCGTGACCAAAGGCGCTCGCAGATAGAGAGCGTTAGAGAAATAGGTTGTCCAAAAAAGCGTTTATCAATGGAAGATGTATTCCGTGGCGAGCCATAAATGGAATTCAAACCCTCGTATTATGTAAGGATAAACAGACACTATGAAAGGGCTTGTCTACGAAGGCGACACCGCCAGCCAGAACGGCAATGTGCTGACAGGTTCAGCTCGAATCGAGCTCAAGGGGCGGCGAGCCGCTCGTGTCAGAGCCATAGTTTCATGCCCGACGCATGGCGACAACCCGATCGTCGAGGGGAGTCGACGCGTCAAAGACGGCAGGGTGCCGATCTCGCGTTACGGCGATCATACGCAATGTGGCGCGTATCTGATCGAGTCCCCAAGTGGAGCGTGCGTCCGTTAGCCAATGCCCATTGATTTCGAGCGAATCCCGCCGCGGGCCGACGTGCCCATGGCGCCACGTCCGTCCGCTCTGCTCTGGCTTGCGTTGCTATGCCTGGCGCTTTGCATCGGTGCGACTATAACGGTGTTGTCTTGGACCGGTGGAAGTCCGGTAGCCAGTGCCTGGTTTTGGCTGTGCGCGGTGGGCTACCCAGTTCTCGGATGGAGCTTTTTGCTTGCCGCGAGCTTGGCCTATGGACATACAGCGCTTCACTCGGCACTTGCTCGCAACTGGGTCAGCGAACAGGCGGAACAGGCATGTCATACCGCGGCCAGTCGTCCTTTGGCCATTTTCGGTTACGGTTGGCGGTTTTCCTCCGACAAGGAAGAAAACAGTCTACAAAGCCTTCTGGGAGGGAAAGTTGAGTCGAAACTACGCCCGAGTGGGGCCTTCCCCGGCAAAGACGTGCATGCCCGATGGATCGACGTGCCGGGAGAGCCGTTCTATCCAGGCAACGAGCTCGGCGAGCATACGCGTCATTTGGCTGTGTGCGACTGGCTCATTGCGAGCCTCCTGAACGATCTCGCGGAGCCTCTCGCCGATATTCCGTGGGATATGTCGCTGCATGTGCATCTCTGCCTTCAATCTCGGCTCAAGCCGGAGCGCGTGGTGAAGCACGTGCGCCGGGAGCTATACAAACGGCACCCTTTGCTCAAGACGCGAGTCGAATACGACCAAACGTTGTCAATCTTCGCCACGGATGCATGGCTGGATCTGCAGGACGAAAAGGTGCTTCATTTGGTGATTGCAATGCAACTTCGTGAAGCCATCAGCACACTGCTCGACGCTGGGGTAGCCGAGGTCGGGACGGCTCTGTTGCTAGGCGAACCGACATCATTGAAAGGCACGAATGTTCAAGCGCTGCGCCTTCACCGTCCCGCGCGGGGCGAGAAAAACGAGGTGGGAAACGTGCTCGGGCTTGCGAGTCGTTGGGGCGAAGCAGACACGAAGAATCTGGACTCGATGTGGATTCAAGGCTTGCCGGCCGATGATTTTGGCGAGATACGCCGTGCCGCAAGTCTTCAGGAGGGGACACCATGGCGGCAAATCGAGGCTTCGGTCGGTGACTGCGCGGGGGCCGGGCAGTGGCTTGCCAGCGCGCTTGCTGCGGCCAATGCCGATTCGACCGCAAACCCTCAACTGGTTCTGTGTGCCCAGGATAATGAATTGATCGCGTTGGTATGCAGGAAGGAAACGTGAAGGCAGTCAAAGAAAAGCAGAAAGTAGAAACACCCGTCTGGCTGTTCATAGGGATCGCTATAGTCATCATCTATTTGGCGCTTGCCCTGACTCTGGCGGTGAAGGGGCCGAGCGTCGGCCTGTCGGGTCCCGGGCTAATCATCGCCGAACTTTCGTTGCTATCGGTGTTCCTTGTTCTTCTCCTCTTCGTGAAGCTAATTGAAGGAGCGGTGCTTTGGACCGCTTCTTTGAAGGCGATTCGCTGGTTTCGTCGCTACGATGAGAACAAGGAGAGTCAATCGCGCGTCGGACGAGCCGGAATCGCGACAGATGAGATCTCGAAACGCATGCAATCGCTGCGCGATGCGTTGCGTGATCGGTATGGTATGCGCTGGAGATATAAAGCGCGCTGGCTGCTTGTGAATGGGGACCATTCGCTGGTAGAGCGGCTAGTGCCGGGTCTTCCAGCCACTGGCTGGCATCTCGTAGATGATGCGCTGTTGTTAAGTGGAAGCCAGAGTGACGGGCAACCGGATATAAACTGGCTCAATGGGCTGCGCAAACTACGCGGTCGTCGAGCAATCGATGCAATCGTGGAGGTCACAAACACCCAAGATTTGATCGACAATCCGTTCGACGCAGAGACTGTCGGACAACGCTTGACGCGACATGCGCGCGTCTTGCGTTGGGCCGCGCCCACGTATTTAGTGAATTTGACGGAATGCGAAGGTTCTGTATTCAAGCACGACGAAAGCGTCGGGCATGTTTGGACGAGCGTACCCGCCGACAAGGAGTACATCGAAAGCACACTTGCACGACTCGCGGGCGATTTGTCCGATCTGGGTGTTGCGCGTCTTTCGCTCGATCCGTACGATGGGGTCGTTGCGGAACTGGCGCAGCGATTGGAGGAATTGCGCGCAGCCCTTTCTGATCTCGCTGTGCGCGTCGGAAGCCCCCAGATATGGCGCACTGCGATTCATGGTTTGCTGTTCGCCGCGATTCCTTACGCGCGCGAATCGGAAGGTGGTGAACAACGCAAGCAGGCTTGGACGGAATCGTCACGCGCAGCGCTGTTCAATCATGCGGTGTGGAAAGACATTGCCGCGCACAGCCGCAAACTCTATGGCCGTCGCGTCGGCTTCTCATGGTCGACCACGGCGGCATGGGCCGCCACCGCCATAGTCGCGGTCTGGCTGCTCGGCTCGATGATCTCTTTCGCCTCGAACCGGTCTGCGATGCAGGAGGCGGCGTCCGCACTGATCGAAGCGTCGTCAACGCAAGACCCCACGCACTCCCTGCTCGCGCTCGATGCGCTCGACAAGCAACTCGACACGCTCGAAACCCATCGCGCGGAAGGCGCGCCGTGGCACCTGCGCTTCGGCCTGAATCATGACGCTGCGCTCTACGATGCCCTCTGGCCGGCCTACGAAAAGGCCGCCTCGCGCGTACTCATTGCACCGATCCAGGCGAAGCTCGAGGAGCGGCTGCGACAACTCGCTTCGCTCTCCGACGCGGAAATCGCGAGCGGCGGCAACGCGCAGGTGCAAGCCGCGTACGACACGCTCAAGACGTATCTGATGCTCGCTCACCCGGAGCACGCCGACGCGTCGTTTCTGAGCGCCCATATGCTCGCCACCAACGCACCGGCGCGCCCGTCGAACGCATCGGTGACGCCGGGTACGTGGGAAGACACGCGCCAGCACGCAATCGCTTTCTATGCCAGCCACCTGAAGCGCGACTCAGCGGCTGCAATCACCCCGGACGTTGCGCTCGTGGCCGCCGCCCGCCAGACGATCATCGGCGTGCGCGGCATCCAGAACTCGACCGACGCCATCTACCAGCAAATCATCGACGAGACGAAGCCGAAGTACCCACCGGTGACGCTCGCCACGCTTTTGGGCGATCACCCAAGCCGCGGCCTCTTCAACACAACGGCGACCGTGCCCGGTGTTTTCACCCGCGCGGCGTGGGACGAACGCATCCCGAAGGCGATCGATGAAGCGAGCGAACAGCGCACGGTCACGGGCGATTGGGTGCTCTCCGACGCCAAGCTCGACAACACTGCTCCTTCGACGCTGAAAGCCGAACTGCGCCAGCGCTACTTCAACGACTACACGCGCGCATGGGCGCTGTTTCTGAATAGCATCCGCTGGCAGAGCGCATCGTCGCTCTCGGGTACGGTCGATCAGTTGACGCTCCTTGGTGATCCACGGCGCTCGCCGCTGGTCGCGCTGATGAACGCGATCGTCTATCAGGCGAGTGCGGGCGCGTCGACGCAATCGCTCTCGGACAATCTGATTGCAAAGGCGCAGCAGTGGGCGGGCAAGGACGAGAAGGATCCGTCGAAACAAGCGCAGCCGCAGTTGGCTCCGCTGGCGGTCGCCTTCGGCCCGATTCTGCGTCTGACGGGCGCCGATCTCACCGCGCCCGCACCGGCCAACGCGAAGTCGCCGACACAGAGCGCCGCGCTCGGCGAACTGAGCCTGCCGCGCTACCTGGAGCGCGTGACGGCCATGCGCCTGAAGACGCAGCAGATGATGGCCAGCGCCGATCCGGACGCGATGTCGCGCGCGGCCGCGCAAGCCGTGCTGCAAGGCAAGACATCCGATATCGCCGACAGTCGCGACTACGCGAGCCGGCTGGCCGCGAGTCTCGGCGAGCAATGGTCGGGTTTCGGCCGGCTCTTCGAAGCGCCGCTCGAGCAGACCTGGCAGGTGGTCGTGCAGCCCGCGTCATCGAGCCTGAACGAGATCTGGCGCACGTCGATTCTGGCGGACTGGAACCGCGCGTTTGGCGGACGCTATCCGTTCGCGGATTCCGACAACGACGCGTCGCTGCCCGACATGGCGCGCTTCATGCGAATGGATAACGGTGTCATCGCTCAGTTTGTGGCGACGGAACTGGCGGGCGTGGTCAAGCGTCAAGGTGATCAGTGGGTCGCGGCGCAGGGATCCGACCAGGGCACGCTGACGCTCGATCCCGCGTTCCTCGCTGCGCTGAACAAGCTGACGCGTGTATCGACCGCGCTGTTTCCCTCGGGCGACGCCCGCGTGCGCTTCGAGCTACGCGGCGCGCCCACACCGGGCATCACGGACATGAAGCTGGTGTCATCGGGACAGCAGCTTCATTACTTCAATCAGATGGAACAGTGGGTGCCGTTCGAATGGCCAGGCCAGGCGCTGGATAACGACGCGCAGCTTCAATGGGAAACGGAGGAAGGCGGCCTGCGCTCGACGATGTACGCGCAAGGCCGCTTTGCGCTCATCCGTCTGATGGAGCGCGCCAAGGTCTCGCAGCAGGACAACGCGCGCTACGTGTTGTCGTGGACGCCCGACCAGGGCGTGGGTCCGGCCCTTTCGGTGCAACTGCGCGCTGAAAGCGGCGCGGGGCCGCTCGATGTGCTGGCGCTGCGCCACTTCACGCTGCCGACGCACATCTTCATGACAAAGTCCGTTGCTGAGAGAGGTTCGGGCCCGAACCCGCCGCCCTTACCGCCAGGCGCGTTCTCAGCGGCGCAGAAAGTTGGCGTGCCGCTGCCGGGAGGTCGATGATGCTGGCCGGATTGCTCAAGAAACTTCTCCCGTCTCAGGACGCCGAGCAGCTCACTAGAGCGCGTCTCGATGCATGGAACACGTGGCTCACGCCGTTGTCTGGCGAGAACGGCGTCGGCCGCGATCCCGGCTATGAAGATGCCTTCTTCGAAGTGAAGGACGAAGCGGGCAAGCTCTCGAATATCGACGACGCGTCGATCGTTCGCGCGTGCGAGCAGTTGACCAAGGAAGTCGGCAAGGATCTGCGCGTGGCGGGTTTCTATGCCTTCGCGCGTCTGCGCCAGGATGGGCCAGCAGGCTTTGCCGATGGGCTGGAACTGACGGCCGCCTTGGTAGACCGGTTCGGCGAGTCGGTGCATCCATCCCGTGCCGAAGCGAGGAAGGGCGCGCTCGAGATGCTGGCGACCGCGCGCATCCTCGATCTGCTCGACGCCCGTGGCGCGTTCGCCCCCGCCGATCTGGAACGCGCGATCGCCGCGCTCGATGTGATCGTCGGGCGCACCAACGCATGGGCGCAAGGCGCGCGCCCGAACCTGCAGGCGCTCGTCGCGCGCTTTGAGCGCCACGACGACGCCATACAAAGCGCCGAACCGAGCGCGAGCGCGCCGATTCCCGCAAGCTCGTCGCTGCCGTCATCCGGTCCGATAGTCTCCGCACGCGATCTGCTCGACCAGGCACGCACGATGGCCGCATGGCTGCGCGATCAGGAAAACGGCTATCTGCCGGCGGCGCGTCTGGTGCGCAGCATCCGCTGGGACACGCTGCACGAAGTGCCGCCGGGGGATGCGAGCGGGCGCACGCGGATCGAGCCGCCACGCAGCGAAATCCGCCAGCATTTCAAGCGGCTCGTGCTGCAGAAACAGTGGAACGAACTGCTCGAACGCGTCGAAGGCGCGTTCATGGAGGGCGTCAACCATCTGTGGTTCGACCTGCAGTATTTCCAGCACGTCGCGCTAGATAACGTGGGCGCGCCCTACAACGCATGGCGCGATCTGCTGCGCGCCGACTTCGCGCTGTTCCTCGAACGGCTGCCGGGCATCGAGCGGCTCGCGTTCAACGACGGCACTCCGTTCGCCGACGACGCCACGCTCGAATGGATCGCCCGCCACGCCGTGGTGCGCGATCTGGAAGCGGGCGAGAGCGTGGCGTCGCTGCCGGTATCCGCGGATGCCGATGAGCACGCGGCAGGCGACTGGCCCGAAATCGAAGCGCAAGCGCGCGATCTGTCGTCACGCGAAGGCATCGAAGCGGCGTTTGCGTGGCTCGATGCGTTACCGGGCATGAAGACCGAACGCCATCGATATCTGCAACGCCTGGTGATGGCGCGCGTCGCCGACTCGGCGGGCCGTGCGGATACCGCGCTCGCGCTGCTCGCCGAATTGGACGCCGCGTCGCACTCGCTGCCGCTCACGCGCTGGGAACCGGCGCTGGTCTTCGAAGTAAAGCAGCAATTGATGCGCGCGCTCAAAACGCAAACCACGCGCAAAGACGCCGACAAAATCGCTCTGGGCTCGCGCATCAACGAATTGCGCAACGAACTGACCGTGCTCGATCCCGCCCGCGCGCTGACGCTTTCATAACAAGGCAATGAAGAACCCCTACGTAATCGACGGCGATCTGAACGCCGATGTCGACAGCCGTTACGACGATCCGGTGCTCGGCTACTACGAAGCCGAGATGCGCTATCTGCGCGAGTCCGGGCGCGAATTCGCCCGCGCGCATCCGGACCGTGCGCGCATGCTCAATCTGGACCGCGTCGGCGACCGCGATCCGTATGTCGAGCGGCTCTACGAAGGCTTCGCGTTCCTGACCGGCCGTCTGCAGCAGAAGCTCGACGACGAACTGCCCGAGTTGACCGAAGGCCTCGTCAGCCTCTTGTGGCCGCACTATCTGCGGATGATTCCGTCGTTGTCGGTCGTGGAGCTGATTCCGCTCGGCGAGAAGATGCAGAGCACGATTCTCGTCCCCGCGGGCGTGGCTGTACGGTCCGCGCCGATTCCGGTCCCGAAGGACGGCGGTGAAGGCATCACGCCCGAGACGGTGCAGTGCCTCTATCGCACGACGCAGGCCGTGACGCTTCAGCCGATCCAGATCGCGCGCGCCGGCCCCGCCGTGCGGAACGACGGCAAATCGGTCATTCGCATCGCGTTCGAGCTGGATCGTTCGACGCGTCGGGCGGAAACGGATCTGTCCCGCATCCGCCTTCACTTGAGCGCGGAACTTCCGACGGCTTTCGCGATGCATCTGGCGCTTACCCGCCATGTCGAATCGGTCGAATGGCGCGTGCCGGAAATACGCGATGGCGAGGCGCGCGCGCTCTCGGGCGTCACGCTCGAAGCAGCGGGTTTCTCGCCGGAAGAACGCCTGTGGCCGAAGGCGGACGCCGCGTTTTCCGGCTATCAACTGCTGCTCGAATACTTCACGTTCCGCGAGAAGTTCCTCTTCGTCGATATCTGCGGATTCGATCTCAATCAGCTTCCCGAAGCATCGACGCAATTCGAACTGGAGTTCGTGCTCAAGAAGGCGTATCCGTCAGACCAGCGTTTCACGAAGGACAACGTGCGCCTGTTCTGTTCGCCGGTCATCAATCTGTTTCAACTCGACGCGGAAACCGTCACGATCGATCATCACGAGACCGAGTATCGCGTGGTGCCGGCAGGCTATCAGGGCGGGCACGTCGAAACGTATTCCGTCGACGCAGTAGAGTCGTTCGATCACCTTACCTCGGAGCGCTACGAGTACGTGCCGTTCGCGACCTTTCGGCATCGCGGCGGGATGCTGCGGCACGAGTCGCCCGAGCGGTATTTCCATACGCGGGTGCGCGCGGGGCTGGATGGTCTGCATGAAACGTGGCTGATCTTGGGCGGCAACGCATGGGAGTCGATGGCGGATCTGCCCGAGGAAAGCCTGTCGCTGCGCGTGACCGGCACCAACGGGCTGCTGCCGCGCAAGGGCCTGCGCGAAGCACGTCTGGACGAACTCGCCGAGAGTACGCCGAACGTCGGTGGCGTGCGCAATCTCGTGGCGCCCACATTACCGCTCTATCCGCCCACGGGCGACCGCTTTCAATGGCGCGTGCTGTCGCATCTCGCGCCGAACTTCCTGTCGATGATGAACGCAGAGGTGCTGCGTGGCGCCCTCGCGCTCTACGACTGGACCAACGACGAGTTGAACCGAAGGCGGCTGGCGGGCATCCTGCATGTGTCGGAGGAATTGCTCGAAGAGATCACGGGCGGCGCGGTCGAGCGCGGCGTGCTGGTCGAAGTCACGCTGGATTCGCAAGCGTTCTCGGGCGAAGGCGATGTGATGTTGTTCGGGGAGCTGCTGCATCGCTTCTTCGAGCTGTATGCAGAGGTGAACCTCTTCACGAAGCTCGCGCTGGTGACGCTGCCATCGAAGGCGCGCATCGAATGGCCGCGCAGCAAGACGCATCGGGCGCCGCTATGAAGCCGCGCGATTTTCCGAATGTCGAGCCGCTGGTCGCGGCGTTGCTCGCACGCGCCCCGCGCATGAACTTCATGCAGTTGTGCCGGCTGTTCGAAGCGAGCGCGCCGGATCGTCCCGGTTTCGGTGAACGCGATACGCCCGCGCACGAGCCGGTGCGTTTCCGGTCGCGCGCGCGCATGGGTTTTCCCGCTGGCGAAATCGCTGCCGTCGAGTTCGATGACCTCGATGACGGCGGATACGGCGAACCGCTGCCGCCGACGATCCGCACGACCTTCATGGGCCTGTACGGCGTAGACGCGGTGATGCCGACGCACTACCTCGACGACATCGCCATGCGCGAGGAAGGGCACGAAGCCGTCGAAGCGTTTCTGGACCAGTTCAATCACCGGTTCGTGACGCTGTTGTATCGCGCGTGGAAGAAGTACCGCTACCCGGAGACCTTCCGGCACGGCGGCGCCGATCCGTACTCAAGGAACCTGCTGTGTCTCGCCGGCTTCGGCTGGGGCAATAAACCCGCGCGTGCGGGCTTGCCCGACTCCCGCATGCTCGCGCTTCTTGGTCTGCTCATTCAGCGCACGCGCACGCCGGAAGGGCTGGCGGGCGTGATCGCTTTGGGTGCGCCGGGCGTGGATGTGCGCGTCGACGAATTCTGGCCCGTGGCGAGGCGCGCGGGACAAGGCCAGCCGCTAAGCGCGAAAGCGATGATGGAAGGCAAGCCACGCGGGTTGGGCGGCGGCTACGTGCTCGGCAAGCGCGTGCATTACCGCAGTCGCGCGGTGCGCGTGACGCTGCGTCCGACGAACGCGCAACAGGCGCACGACTTGTTGCCTGGTGCGTGGCTCCATCGCGATTTGATGGCGCTGGCGCGGCTCTATATCGGCACGAAGGCGGACGTGCATCTGCGCATGCAGATGTCCTCGCGATTCACGCCCGAGCCAATGGTGGGCAAAGCGCGTGCGCCCGTATCGCCGCGTCTGGGCTGGACGGTGGTGCTGCCCGTTCGGCAGGAACGCGAGATCACGGTCGAGTTGGGCGTCTGCGAAGCGTTTCCGGCACCGCAGCCGAACCCGTACCTCGAACCGCGTGCCGCATGAGAGGCCGAATGATGTCGAAACCGAATCAAATGGCCTGCGCGGTGTTGCTCATTCTCGGGCTGTCAGGCTGCGGCCTCTGGCAGGCGACCTCCGACGGAGCCACGAGCGCTTATCAAGCGATGACCGACTGGCGCGTGAAAGCGGTCGACGTCGACATGCGCGCCCGTGCCGACCTGAATCCGGACGCTTCGGGCCATCCGCATCCGGTGGCGGTGCGCGTCTATCAGTTGAAGGATCGCGCGCGCTTCGACAGCGCGTCGTTCAACGAGCTCCTCCACCACGACCGCAGCGTGCTTGGGCGCGATCTGCAAGCGAGCGTGTCTGCCGTGGTCAATCCCGGCGCATCGGCGAGCGTGTCGCAGCCGATGCAAAAGGAGACCGCGTTCATCGCGATTGCCGCGTTCTATCGGAACGCCGATCAGGCGGGCGGCTGGAAGCAGGTCATCGCGGCCAGGAAGCTCCCTGACGACGCGCCGGTAAAGCTGACGCTGGCGGACAGCAAGCTCGATATGGAAAGCAAGGCGAAGGCGGGCAAGAAATGACGTGCGGCAGCGTCTGTCGTCGCCATCGTAGCTAAAGGGCGGTCGCGACAAAAGACCGATGGCTTCAAACATCAAACCGAATCGAAATCGACAATAAACAGCAATGCGGCACAACAGATTGAACGAATTACGCGGCGATGGCCTCGTCGCCCGCGCGACCCGAAGCGTGAACTCGGCGCTATTTTTCATCGGCGCGCTTACGCTCGCCGGCTGCGGCGCATGGCAGGCCACCAAGGACAGCACGGTAAGCGCAGCCGAATGGCTCTTCACCACGCAAGTCAAGTCGATGAACGTCGAACTGAACGGTCGCGCCGCGTTGAACGAGAACGCGACCGGCCAGCCGCTTTCGACGGTGGTG
>NZ_JARUXK010000011.1:0-5363 GCF_031451435.1 Caballeronia sp. LZ008
GTATCAAGAGTCTCACACGAAGTATCAGAGGAAGGTTTGTTCATCTTTGGATGGAATAAATCATCGTCAGTACGTTGAGTGAGCGACCTATTCGGAAGAATAGAAAACAGTAACAGGTATTGAACTGAAGAGTTTGATCCTGGCTCAGATTGAACGCTGGCGGCATGCCTTACACATGCAAGTCGAACGGCAGCACGGGGGCAACCCTGGTGGCGAGTGGCGAACGGGTGAGTAATACATCGGAACGTGTCCTGTAGTGGGGGATAGCCCGGCGAAAGCCGGATTAATACCGCATACGACCTAAGGGAGAAAGCGGGGGATCTTCGGACCTCGCGCTATAGGGGCGGCCGATGGCAGATTAGCTAGTTGGTGGGGTAAAGGCCTACCAAGGCGACGATCTGTAGCTGGTCTGAGAGGACGACCAGCCACACTGGGACTGAGACACGGCCCAGACTCCTACGGGAGGCAGCAGTGGGGAATTTTGGACAATGGGGGCAACCCTGATCCAGCAATGCCGCGTGTGTGAAGAAGGCCTTCGGGTTGTAAAGCACTTTTGTCCGGAAAGAAAACTTCGTCCCTAATATGGATGGAGGATGACGGTACCGGAAGAATAAGCACCGGCTAACTACGTGCCAGCAGCCGCGGTAATACGTAGGGTGCGAGCGTTAATCGGAATTACTGGGCGTAAAGCGTGCGCAGGCGGTCTGTTAAGACCGATGTGAAATCCCCGGGCTTAACCTGGGAACTGCATTGGTGACTGGCAGGCTTTGAGTGTGGCAGAGGGAGGTAGAATTCCACGTGTAGCAGTGAAATGCGTAGAGATGTGGAGGAATACCGATGGCGAAGGCAGCCTCCTGGGCCAACACTGACGCTCATGCACGAAAGCGTGGGGAGCAAACAGGATTAGATACCCTGGTAGTCCACGCCCTAAACGATGTCAACTAGTTGTTGGGGATTCATTTCCTTAGTAACGTAGCTAACGCGTGAAGTTGACCGCCTGGGGAGTACGGTCGCAAGATTAAAACTCAAAGGAATTGACGGGGACCCGCACAAGCGGTGGATGATGTGGATTAATTCGATGCAACGCGAAAAACCTTACCTACCCTTGACATGGTCGGAACCCTGCTGAAAGGTGGGGGTGCTCGAAAGAGAACCGGCGCACAGGTGCTGCATGGCTGTCGTCAGCTCGTGTCGTGAGATGTTGGGTTAAGTCCCGCAACGAGCGCAACCCTTGTCCTTAGTTGCTACGCAAGAGCACTCTAAGGAGACTGCCGGTGACAAACCGGAGGAAGGTGGGGATGACGTCAAGTCCTCATGGCCCTTATGGGTAGGGCTTCACACGTCATACAATGGTCGGAACAGAGGGTTGCCAAGCCGCGAGGTGGAGCCAATCCCAGAAAACCGATCGTAGTCCGGATCGCAGTCTGCAACTCGACTGCGTGAAGCTGGAATCGCTAGTAATCGCGGATCAGCATGCCGCGGTGAATACGTTCCCGGGTCTTGTACACACCGCCCGTCACACCATGGGAGTGGGTTTCACCAGAAGTAGGTAGCCTAACCGCAAGGAGGGCGCTTACCACGGTGGGATTCATGACTGGGGTGAAGTCGTAACAAGGTAGCCGTATCGGAAGGTGCGGCTGGATCACCTCCTTTCTCGAGCTTCGCACACGAAGTTAAGCGCTCACGCTTATCGGCTGTTGTTTGAAGACAGGCTTTGGGTCTGTAGCTCAGTCGGTTAGAGCACCGTCTTGATAAGGCGGGGGTCGTTGGTTCGAATCCAACCAGACCCACCACGGTCAAGATGAGTCAGGCAGTCAGTGAGGCTGCAGACGCAAGACGCGGGGGATTAGCTCAGCTGGGAGAGCACCTGCTTTGCAAGCAGGGGGTCGTCGGTTCGATCCCGTCATCCTCCACCAAGTCCTCAATGCGCAGTGTTTCGTGAAGCACTTTGCATTGGCGATTGAAAGCCAGTTGATGTCGCAGGCGAGTGAAGTGAGCTTGTCGGCTAAACGTTCTTTAACAATCTGGAAGAAGTAGTAAAGAGACTATCTAAAAGCACTTAGAGATGGGTGTGAGTCGGGTAGTCAGGGTAGTGATTGTATCAAGTATGAAAAGTGATCTTGATGATGACTTGGAATACGGCACAACGCGAATACTCAGCCTATGGCGAGGGTGGCTCGAGAGAGACACACTTGTTATAGGGTCAAGCGAACAAGTGCATGTGGTGGATGCCTTGGCGATCACAGGCGATGAAGGACGCGGTAGCCTGCGAAAAGTTGTGGGGAGCTGGCAAACGAGCTTTGATCCACAAATGTCCGAATGGGGAAACCCACTCCTAATGGAGTACCCACAACTGAATACATAGGTTGTGTGGAGCGAACGCGGTGAACTGAAACATCTAAGTAACCGCAGGAAAAGAAATCAACCGAGATTCCCAAAGTAGTGGCGAGCGAAATGGGATCAGCCTGTACTTTTTATCTTTGTTGTTAGTCGAACGCTCTGGAAAGTGCGGCCATAGCAGGTGATAGCCCTGTAGACGAAAACAGCGAGGAAGAACTAGGGGTACGACAAGTAGGGCGGGACACGTGAAATCCTGTCTGAAGATGGGGGGACCATCCTCCAAGGCTAAATACTCGTGATCGACCGATAGTGAACCAGTACCGTGAGGGAAAGGCGAAAAGAACCCCGGGAGGGGAGTGAAATAGATCCTGAAACCGCATGCATACAAACAGTCGGAGCCTGGAAACGGGTGACGGCGTACCTTTTGTATAATGGGTCAGCGACTTACGTTCAGTAGCGAGCTTAACTGATTAAGGCAGGCGTAGCGAAAGCGAGTCCGAACAGGGCGATCAGTTGCTGGGCGTAGACCCGAAACCAAGTGATCTATCCATGGCCAGGTTGAAGGTGCGGTAACACGTACTGGAGGACCGAACCCACTAACGTTGAAAAGTTAGGGGATGAGCTGTGGATAGGGGTGAAAGGCTAAACAAACTTGGAAATAGCTGGTTCTCTCCGAAAACTATTTAGGTAGTGCCTCGTGTATCACCTTCGGGGGTAGAGCACTGTCATGGTTGTGGGGTCCATTGCGGATTACTACGCCATAGCAAACTCCGAATACCGAAGAGTGCAATCACGGGAGACAGACATCGGGTGCTAACGTCCGGTGTCAAGAGGGAAACAACCCAGACCGCCAGCTAAGGTCCCAAAGATTGGCTAAGTGGGAAACGAAGTGGGAAGGCTAAAACAGTCAGGAGGTTGGCTTAGAAGCAGCCACCCTTTAAAGAAAGCGTAATAGCTCACTGATCGAGTCGTCCTGCGCGGAAGATGTAACGGGGCTCAAGCCAGTCACCGAAGCTGCGGATGCGTACGCAAGTACGTGTGGTAGGAGAGCGTTCCGTAAGCCTGCGAAGGTGCGTTGAAAAGCGTGCTGGAGGTATCGGAAGTGCGAATGCTGACATGAGTAGCGATAAAGGGGGTGAAAAGCCCCCTCGCCGTAAGCCCAAGGTTTCCTACGCAACGTTCATCGGCGTAGGGTGAGTCGGCCCCTAAGGCGAGGCAGAAATGCGTAGCTGATGGGAAGCAGGTCAATATTCCTGCACCATTGTTAGATGCGATGGGGGGACGGATCGCGGAAGGTTGTCCGGGTGTTGGACGTCCCGGTCGCTGCGTTGGAGAAGGCACTTAGGCAAATCCGGGTGCGTAATTCAAGGGCGTGGCGCGAGCTTCTTCGGAAGCGAAGCAATTGGAAGTGGTTCCAAGAAAAGCCTCTAAGCTTCAGTCTAACGATGACCGTACCGCAAACCGACACAGGTGGGCGAGATGAGTATTCTAAGGCGCTTGAGAGAACTCGGGAGAAGGAACTCGGCAAATTGGTACCGTAACTTCGGGATAAGGTACGCCCTTGTAGCTTGACTGGCCTGCGCCAGGAGGGTGAAAGGGTTGCAATAAACTGGTGGCTGCGACTGTTTAATAAAAACACAGCACTCTGCAAACACGAAAGTGGACGTATAGGGTGTGACGCCTGCCCGGTGCCGGAAGATTAAATGATGGGGTGCAAGCTCTTGATTGAAGTCCCGGTAAACGGCGGCCGTAACTATAACGGTCCTAAGGTAGCGAAATTCCTTGTCGGGTAAGTTCCGACCTGCACGAATGGCGTAACGATGGCCACACTGTCTCCTCCCGAGACTCAGCGAAGTTGAAGTGTTTGTGATGATGCAATCTCCCCGCGGCTAGACGGAAAGACCCCATGAACCTTTACTGTAGCTTTGCATTGGACTTTGAACCGATCTGTGTAGGATAGGTGGGAGGCTATGAAACCGGAACGCCAGTTTCGGTGGAGCCGTCCTTGAAATACCACCCTGGTTTGTTTGAGGTTCTAACCTTGGCCCGTGATCCGGGTCGGGGACAGTGCATGGTAGGCAGTTTGACTGGGGCGGTCTCCTCCCAAAGCGTAACGGAGGAGTACGAAGGTACGCTAGGTACGGTCGGAAATCGTGCTGATAGTGCAATGGCATAAGCGTGCTTAACTGCGAGACCGACAAGTCGAGCAGGTGCGAAAGCAGGTCATAGTGATCCGGTGGTTCTGTATGGAAGGGCCATCGCTCAACGGATAAAAGGTACTCTGGGGATAACAGGCTGATACCGCCCAAGAGTTCATATCGACGGCGGTGTTTGGCACCTCGATGTCGGCTCATCTCATCCTGGGGCTGTAGCCGGTCCCAAGGGTATGGCTGTTCGCCATTTAAAGAGGTACGTGAGCTGGGTTTAAAACGTCGTGAGACAGTTTGGTCCCTATCTGCCGTGGGCGTTGGATATTTGAAGGGGGCTGCTCCTAGTACGAGAGGACCGGAGTGGACGAACCTCTGGTGTACCGGTTGTGACGCCAGTCGCATCGCCGGGTAGCTATGTTCGGAAGAGATAACCGCTGAAAGCATCTAAGCGGGAAACTCGCCTTAAGATGAGATATCCCCGGGGCTTCGAGCCCCTTGAAGGGTCGTTCCAGACCAGGACGTTGATAGGTCAGGTGTGTAAGTGCAGTAATGCATTGAGCTAACTGATACTAATTGCCCGTAAGGCTTGATCCTATAACCAGTGTGTTTCACGTACTGACCTGGCGCCACAGCGCTTGGTCAATACCACCCCTGGTTGAGTATCGTTGTGCGACACTCACTCCCCAAACACTTCTACTTCTTCCCAGATTGGTTGTCGCGCCCACCCAGGCGAGACAACAACAAGTCATGCCTGATGACCATAGCGAGTCGGTCCCACCCCTTCCCATCCCGAACAGGACCGTGAAACGACTCCACGCCGATGATAGTGCGGATACCCGTGTGAAAGTAGGTAATCGTCAGGCTCCTCATGCT
>NZ_JARUXK010000012.1:0-3690 GCF_031451435.1 Caballeronia sp. LZ008
CGGGACGTCGCTTACCGCTCGTCGAAGCTCACAACCACGCGCTCGCTCACCGGATGGCACTGGCAGGTCAGCACGAAACCCTCATCGATCTCGTGTTGTTCGAGCGTGTAGTTCTTGTCCATCTTCACTTCGCCTTCGAGCACTTTCGCGCGGCACGTGCAGCACACCCCGCCCTTGCACGCGTACGGCAACGCGAGCCCTGCCTTCAGACCGACATCGAGCACGCTCACGCCTTCATAAGGCAGACGCAGCTTGCGCTTCTTGCCATCGATGACCAGTTCCAGATCCGCCGCCGGCGTGCTCTCCGTAATCTCGATCGTCGGCGCACCCGCCTGCGGCAACGGCGTGCCGAAGCGCTCCACATGAATCTGCTTCGGCGGCACGCCCGCTTCTTTCAGTGCGGCTTCAGCGGCATCCATCATCGGGCCGGGGCCGCAGATGAACGCTTCATCGATCTCTTCAGGCGAGAGCAGCGTCGAAAGAAACGCCTTGCACTTCTCCTGATCCAGCACGCCGTTGAACAACTCGACATCCTGCAAATCATCGGACAGCACGTGATACAGCGAGAACCGGTCCATATACCGGTTCTTCAGATCCTCGAGTTCTTCGGCAAACATGATCGCGTCGACACTGCGATTGCCGTACACCAGCGTGAAGCGGCTCGTCGGCTCCATGTCCAGCGTCGTCTTGATGATCGCCAGCACCGGCGTGATGCCCGAGCCGCCCGAGAACGCCACGTAATGCTTCGCGTGATCCGCGTTCAGATGCGTGAAGAAGCGTCCGTCGGGCGTCATCACCTCGATCTCATGGCCCGGCTTCAAGGTCTCGAACGCGAAGTTCGAGAAGCGCCCGCCGCGCACGCGCTTGATGCCGATGCGCAATTCGCCATCGCGATCGTAGTCGGTCACGCCCACGCAGATCGAATACGAGCGGCGCGTCTCCTCGCCATCGATATGCGTCTTGAGCGTCACGAACTGGCCCTGCGTGAAGCGAAACGCATCGCGCAATGCGGGCGGCACATCGAACGAAACGGTGAGCGCGTCGGCGGTTTCGGGGCGCACGTCGCGAATGCGCAGCGGATGAAATTGCGGAGTCGCCATGTTTTCTCGGCTCGCTTGTCAGTGAGGTTCAGTACGGCTTGAAGTAATCGAACGGCTCGCGGCAATCGATGCATCGATACAACGCCTTGCACGCCGTCGAGCCGAATTGCGCCAGCTTCTCCGTGTGCGTCGAGCCGCAGCGCGGGCACGCGATCGTCGCGGGCTTGCGCGCCACGAAGCGGATCGGCTTCTCTGCGCTGCCGCATGCGCCCGTCGGCGGCGCGATGCCGTAGCGGCGCAGCTTCTCGCGCGCGTCATCGGTGATCCAGTCGGTCGTCCACGCAGGCGCCAGCACCGTCTCGATGCGATGCGCGCCGAGTTGCGCATCATCGATCGCTTTCGCGATGTCCTCAGCAATCTGCGACATCGCAGGACAGCCCGAGTACGTCGGCGTGATCACCACTTCGAGCACGCCATCGTCGCCGTGACGCACATCGCGCAAGATGCCCAGCTCGCGAATCGATACCACCGGAATCTCCGGATCGGGCACCGACTCGAGCACGTGCCACGCGCGTTCGATCGTGGTTTGCATGGCCTGCATTACCAGCTCGCGCCCGGATGCTGACGCGCCAGGCTCTGCATCTCCGCCAGCAGATAACCCATGTGCTCCGAGTGCTCGCCTTGCTTGCCCGTCGTGACGTGCTGCACTTCTACGGGCACTTTGAGCGTCGCCTCATCGAGCGCCGATGCAACCTGCTCGCGCCACGCCGCTTCGAACTCGCTCGCCAGCGGCGCGATGCCCGCATCGGCGACGGCCTGTTCGATTGCATCGGTCGCGAAGAACTCGCGCGTGTACGGCATCAGATAATCGAGCGCAGCCTGCGCACGCCGATGCGACTCCGCAGTGCCATCGCCGAAACGCACCAGCCAGTCGCGCGCGTGATGCAGGTGATAGCTCGTCTCCTTGATCGACTTCGCCGCGATCGCCGCGAGTTGCGCATCGTTCGATGATTGCAATGCGCTCCACACTTCCATCATCAACGCCGAGTACAGGAAGTTGCGCACGATCGTCACCGCGTAATCGCGCTCCGTGCGCGTCGTGCCCGCGAGCGGGCCGAAGTGCGGCAACTCCGCGATCGTGTAGTTGGCGAACTCGCGCTCGGTGCGGAAGTACGCGTAATCGTCTTCGGTCTTTTTGTTGCCGTTGAGCGATGCTTCGAGCGAAGCAGCATGCGTGTAGAGCAAACGCGCCTGACCGATCAGATCCAGACTGATGTTCGCCAGCGCAATATCCTCTTCCAGTGCCGGGCCGTGACTGCACCACTCCGCGTTGCGCTGTCCGAGAATCAGCGCGTTGTCGGCAAGACGCAGCACGTAGGCGAGATGTTCTTTCTGGCTCATGTCGCGCGCCCTTACATGTGATTGATTTCGTCGGGCAGCACGAAGAACGTCGGATGCCGATAGATCTTGTCGCCCGCGGGCTCGAACAACTCGGCCTTGTCTGCCGGGTCCGATGCCGTGATCGCCGCCGAGGGCACCACCCAGATGCTCACGCCTTCCTGACGACGCGTGTACACGTCGCGCGCCATGCGCAACGCCGCGCCCGCGTCCGGTGCGTGCAGGCTGCCGCAATGCTTGTGATCCAGTCCCTGCTTGCTGCGCACGAACACTTCCCAGATCGGCCATTCCTTGTTCATCTTCATCGTCTCCATGCTCATGCAGCTTGTTGGTGGGCGCGGGCTTTTTGCTTCTCGGCATACGCCAGTGCGGCTTCGCGAACCCACGCGCCGTCATCGTGCGCCTTCACGCGCGTGGCGAGGCGCTCCTTGTTGCACGGACCGTCGCCGTTGACCACGCGCCAGAACTCGTCCCAGTCGATCGCGCCGTAGTCGTGCGCTTGCCGCGCTTCGTTCCACTTCAAATCGGGATCGGGCAATGTGACGCCGAGGATCTTCGCCTGCTCGACGGTCGCATCGACGAACTTCTGACGCAGGTCATCGTTCGAGATGCGCTTGATGCCCCACGCGAACGACTGGCCGCTGTGGATCGAATCCTTGTCGCTCGGGCCGAACATCATCAGCACCGGCCACCACCAGCGGTTCACCGCCTGCTGCACGAGATCCTTCTGCGCTTGCGTGCCTTTCATCATCGCGAGCAGCGCGTCGAAGCCCTGGCGTTGGTGGAACGACTCCTCCTTGCAGATGCGGATCATCGCGCGGGCATACGGCCCGTAGGTGCAGCGGCACAGCGGAATCTGGTTCATGATCGCGGCGCCATCGACGAGCCAGCCGATCACGCCGACATCGGCCCACGTGGGTGTCGGATAGTTGAAGATGCTCGAATATTTCGCCTTGCCTGCGTGCAGCGCGGCGACCAGTTGATCGCGCGAGACGCCCAGTGTTTCGGCCGCGCTGTAGAGGTACAGACCGTGGCCGCCTTCGTCCTGCACCTTCGCGAGCAGGATCGCCTTGCGTTTGAGGCTCGGCGCGCGGCTGATCCAGTTGCCCTCGGGCTGCATCCCGATGATCTCCGAATGCGCGTGCTGCGAGATCTGACGCACCAGCGTCTTGCGATACGCCTCGGGCATCCAGTCCTGCGGCTCGATCTTGCCGTCGGCCTGCATCACCGCGTCGAAGCGGGTTTGGGCGGC
>NZ_JARUXK010000013.1:0-3176 GCF_031451435.1 Caballeronia sp. LZ008
TAAAAAAACCAAGGCCGGAATACCGGAACATCGGGATCGGTCAGATCGCGAAGTATCGCTTGCCGCTGGCGGGCAAGGTATCGATCCTGCATCGCGTGAGCGGCCTGCTGCTCTTCGTGTGTCTGCCGTTCATCCTGTATCTGCTCGATCAGAGCCTCACGTCGGAAATCTCGTTCGACGCGTTCAAGGGCTTTCTCGCCAACCCCATCGTCAAGATCATCACGCTCGTGTTGTCGTGGTCGTATCTGCATCACTTCTGCGCGGGTATCCGCTTCTTGCTGCTCGACACGCACGTCGGCGTGAACAAGGAAGGCGGCAAGCAAAGCGCGCTCATCGTGCTGATCGTCTCGCTGTTGCTCACGCTCGCGATGGCTCTCAAGATCTTCGGAGTGTTCTAAACATGGCAACGCAAAATCGGGTCGGCCCCAAGCGCCTGGTCGTCGGCGCGCACTATGGTCTGCGCGACTGGCTCGCGCAACGCATCACCGCGGTCGTGATGGCCGTGTACACCGTCATTCTTCTCTTCTGGTTCTTCGCGGCGCACAACTTCTCGTACGAAGGCTGGGCGGGCATCTTCGCGACCCAGTGGATGAAGCTCGCGACTTTCGTAGCCTTGCTTTGCCTCTTCTATCACGCGTGGGTCGGCATTCGCGACATCTGGATGGACTACGTGAAGCCCATGGGTCTGCGCCTGCTCTTGCAAGTGCTGACGATCCTCTGGCTCGTCGGATGCGCCGGCTACGCTGCACAGATTCTCTGGAGAGTTTAAAGAACATGGCTGCAATCAAGACTTCCCTGCCGCGTCGTCGCTTTGACGTGGTCATCGTCGGTGCGGGCGGATCGGGCATGCGCGCATCGCTGCAGCTCGCGCGCGCGGGTCTGTCCGTCGCGGTGCTCTCGAAAGTGTTCCCCACGCGCTCGCATACGGTGGCCGCGCAAGGCGGCATCGGCGCATCGCTCGGCAACATGAGCGAAGACAACTGGCACTATCACTTCTACGACACCATCAAGGGCTCCGACTGGCTCGGCGATCAGGATGCGATCGAGTTCATGTGCCGCGAAGCGCCCAACGCCGTGTACGAGTTGGAACACATGGGCATGCCGTTCGACCGCAATCCGGATGGCACGATCTATCAGCGTCCGTTCGGCGGCCACACGGCGAACTACGGCGAGAAGCCCGTGCAACGCGCATGCGCTGCCGCCGACCGTACCGGTCACGCGTTGCTGCACACGCTGTATCAGCAGAACGTCGCGGCTAAAACGCACTTCTTCGTCGAATGGATGGCGCTGGATCTGATCCGCGACGCCGATGGCGACGTGCTCGGCGTCACCGCGCTCGAAATGGAAACGGGCGAGGTCTATATCCTCGAGGGCAAGACGACGCTGTTCGCCACGGGCGGCGCGGGCCGTATCTTCGCGGCATCGACGAATGCGTTCATCAATACGGGCGACGGCCTCGGCATGGCCGCGCGTTCGGGCATCGCGCTGCAGGACATGGAGTTCTGGCAGTTCCACCCGACCGGCGTCGCCGGCGCGGGCGTGCTGATTACCGAAGGCGTGCGCGGTGAAGGCGGCATTCTGCGTAACTCGAATGGCGATCGCTTCATGGAACGCTATGCGCCGACGCTGAAGGATCTCGCGCCGCGCGACTTCGTTTCGCGTTCGATGGATCAGGAGATCAAGGAAGGCCGCGGCGTCGGTCCGAACAAGGATCACGTGCTGCTCGATCTGTCGCACATCGGCGCCGAGACGATCATGAAGCGTCTGCCGTCGATTCGCGAGATTGCGCTGAAGTTCGCGAACGTCGATTGCATCAAGGAGCCGATTCCGGTCGTGCCGACCATCCACTATCAGATGGGTGGCATTCCGACGAACATGCATGGTCAGGTCGTGGGCACCGCGAAGGGCTACAACGATCCGGTCAACGGCTTCTATGCTGTTGGCGAATGCTCGTGCGTGTCGGTGCACGGCGCGAATCGTCTGGGCACGAACTCGCTGCTCGATCTCGTCGTGTTCGGCCGCGCGGCGGGCAATCACATCATCAAGCACGCGAAGGAATTGAAGGAGCACAAGCCGCTACCGGCCGATGCCGCCGACTTCGCGATGGAACGTCTCGCGGTGCTGGAGAAGTCGACGTCGGGCGAGTACACGCAGAACATCGCCAACGACATCCGCGCATCGATGCAGGCGCATGCGGGCGTGTTCCGCACGTCGAAGCTGCTCGAAGAAGGCGTCGGCAAGATCGCCGAACTCGCCGAGCGCGTGAAGCACGTGCATCTGAAGGACAAGTCGAAGGTGTTCAACACCGCGAAGGTCGAGGCGCTCGAACTGGCGAATCTGATCGAAGTCGCACGCGCGACGATGGTTTCCGCCGAAGCGCGCAAGGAAAGCCGTGGCGCGCACGCGCACAGCGACTACGAGCATCGCGACGACGAGAACTGGATGCGTCACACGCTGTGGTTCAGCGAAGGCGATCGCCTCGAATACAAGCCGGTGCAGATGAAGCCGCTGACGGTCGAATCGGTGCCGCCCAAGGCGCGTACCTTCTAAGGAAAGCGCAAGGAAATCGAAATGGCAAAGAGAATTTTTGAAGTCTACCGCTACGATCCGGACAAGGATGCGGCGCCGCGCATGCAGAGCTACGAGCTCGATCTGACGCATGAACGCATGCTGCTCGACGCGCTGGTGAAACTGAAAGAAGTCGATGAGACGCTGTCGTTCCGTCGCTCGTGCCGCGAAGGCGTGTGCGGTTCGGACGCGATGAACATCAACGGCAAGAACGGCCTCGCGTGCCTGACGAATCTGAACGAACTGCCGCAGAAGATCGTGCTGCGTCCGCTGCCGGGTCTGCCGGTGGTGCGCGATCTGATCTGCGATTTCACGCAGTTCTTCAATCAGTATCATTCGATCAAGCCGTATCTGATCAACGATACGCCGCCGCCCGAGAAGGAGCGTCTGCAGTCGCCCGTCGAGCGCGATGAACTCGATGGCTTGTACGAGTGCATTCTGTGCGCGAGCTGCTCGACGTCGTGCCCGAGCTTCTGGTGGAACCCGGACAAGTTCGTGGGACCGGCGGGCTTGCTGCAGGCGTATCGCTTCATCGCGGATAGCCGCGATCAGGCGACGGGCGAACGCCTCGATAACCTGGAAGATCCGTATCGTCTGTTCCGTTGCCA
>NZ_JARUXK010000014.1:0-2619 GCF_031451435.1 Caballeronia sp. LZ008
GTAAGCGGTCCATCTTCGACGTCTGGCAGTGAGCGACAGTAGCGAGGAGCATAGGTGTCCACCTATCTTGAGGTGGACACCTATGACTGGCATGGACTCAGAGTTGGCAGTAGTGCGTCGCAGCAGCGATGGCCGTCGCCGCTATGACGAAAAAAGTAAGCGCGCCTTGATTGAGGCAGCACTTCTTCCCGGAGTATCAGTCGCCGGTCTGGCTCAGCAGCACGGCATCAACGCCAATCTGCTGCGCAAGTGGATCGCGAAGTACCTGGTGGAGCGCGAGAAAGCCATTTCGCCAGCGTCGCAGCATAATGGCAACGACGAATACAACCCGTCTCAGCCCGACGAGTCGATTAATGAGGTGGCCGTCGATCTGCCCGGGTCGCACCAACGCGGCCCCGTCGCGGTAAAGCCGTCTGCGTTCGTGTCGGTCGTTTCAGCGGCGCCGCCACAGCCGTCCACACCACCATCGATGACACTTGCCTTGCATGTGCGTCTGTCGAACGGCGTCGAGCTTGAACTCGGCGGGGCAATCGCGACCATCGACGAATTGACGACCATGGTTCAGATTCTGGGGAGGATGCCGTGTTCCGGTTCGACGACGATCTGAAGGTCTATCTGCACCGCGATCCCGTTGATTTCCGCTACGGCATGAATAGCCTGTCGATTCTCGTCGAGCAGTCGATGCGCCTGAATCCGATGGACACTTCGCTATACATCTTCGGAAACCGGCGTCGCGATCGGATAAAAATCCTTGGCTGGGATGGCAGTGGTTTCTGGCTTCTCATAAAGCGATTGGAGAGAAGCCACTTCATCTGGCCCGACAACAAGGCTGAGATCGTGACGATGACCACCAACGTGCTGCACGCGCTACTCGACGGCGATGACATCACCGCGATTCGACGGCATCCGAAGCAGGAATATCATCGCGTGAGCTGAACAGTGAGGCGGCGTGCAGGTCTAACCCGCCATGCCGATCAACGTCACGATCACCGCCGAGGAACTGAAGGCGTTGCTTGCCGAGCGCGATGCTGCGCGTGCATTGCGAGAAGAACAGGAGGCATTACGCGGCGCCTTGCGGCTCGTGACGGCCGAGCGCGATCTCGCCGAGGAGCGCCTCCGAGCCTATCGTCGCGAACTGTTCGGCGCCAAGAGTGAAGCACGAGATTCTGATCAACCTAGCCTGTTCAACGAAGCCGAGACGCTCGGCGCGAACAGCGCGCCCGCGCATGAAGACACGCCGGAGACGACGGTCGCCGCGCACAAGCGCAAGAAGCGCGGTCATCGCAAGCCTCTAGATCCGAATCTGCCGCGCGAGGTCGTGCGACACGAACTGCCCGAAGCCGAACGCTTCTGCACGAACGATGGGCACGCGCTCGTCGAGATAGGTGCGGAGATCAGTGAGCAGCTCGATGTGATCCCCGAGCAGCTTCGGGTGATCCAACACCAGCGCGTCAAATATGCGTGCCCTTGCTGTGACCTCGGGATCAAGGTCACGCCGGCGCCGCCGCGCATCATCGCGCGCGGACTGTTGAGCGAATCGGCGCTTGCATGGATCACGACCGGCAAGTATCAGTTCGGCATGCCGCTGTATCGTCAGGCTGGTTTGCTGTGTCGCTTCGGCGGCGACATCTCGTCGAACACGATCGCCGCCAGCATGGTTCGCGTTGGCCTCGCGACCCAGCCCGTGATTAACTTGATGCGCGATGCGTTGCTCGAGGCAGAGCTGATCTACTGCGACGAAACAACGTTCCAGGTACTGAAAGAGAAAGGGAGAAAACCACAAACGAAGAGCTACCTCTGGGCGCAGATGACCGGCTCGGGCGTCCCTATCCGCTGCTTCAGCTATACACCTGGACGCGGCGCCAAGCTGGCCGACAAGCTGTTCACGGGCGTCCGCAAAGGCGCGGTTCTCGTAACTGACGGCTACGAGCCCTACAACGACATCGCTCAACGCTACGACCTCGTGCACCTCGGATGTTGGGCGCACCTGAGGCGGTACTTCATCAAAGCGGAGGACAACGTGCCGAAAGTCGCGCGTTCCCCCGACCTGCTCGCGACACGCTTCATCACGCTGATCGGCAAGCTGTTCGCTGCGGAGGCCCGCTCTAAGAAATGGAAGCCTGAGCGACGACAGCGATTGCGACGGCGATACAGCACGCGCATCCTCGACACCATCTACGCCTTGGCGCTCGCGCAGTCGCCCGGCATCGTGCCAAAAAGTCTGCTTGGAAAGGCACTGACCTATCTACGCGAGCAGTGGCCGAAGCTGATCCGCTATGTCGAGAACGGCAGTTGGCCTATCTCGAACAACTCTTGTGAAAACGCGATTCGCCCCTTCGTCGTTGGGCGCCGTTCATGGCTTTTTAGCGACACGGTTGCGGGGGCAAACGCAAGTGCAAACCTCTACAGCCTGATCGAAACGTGCAAAGCCGGCGGCATCGATCCTTATCGTTACCTCCACTGGTTATTCCAGCGCCTACCTCTGGCGAAGACCGTCGACAACTACGACGCGCTGCTTCCCTGGAAGATGCCCGCAGATCTCCGCTGACCCACTTCGCTATCACACATCACGCGCTCTACCATCTTACTCTGAGGGGCGTCGTTCGTGGATCGCTTACT
>NZ_JARUXK010000015.1:0-1947 GCF_031451435.1 Caballeronia sp. LZ008
GCATTGCCCGCCGCGACGGTGTAATTGCCGCCGATCGCGGCGTCGGCGTTGCCGCCGGTGCTGGTGAAGAGATGCCCGCCCGCGGCCAGTTGCATGTGCTCGCCGCTCGTGAGCGCAACGCCATGCGGCGCGGATGCGAGGATGACCGCCTGCTGCAAGTCCTTGAGTTGCGTTTCCAGCAGCGACTTCTGCGCCTCGCACGCGGCGACCACGGCCTTGGCCTTGTTGACCGCATCGGAAAGGCTTTGCATGCGTGCTTGCGCCGCCTGCAATTGCGTGAGCGCCGCGCTCATGTCGAGCGTCTGACCGCTCGCGGTCTTCTGCGCATCGGCGGAAAGGAATAGTCCCTTACCGGCGCGAAGTGCTCCCCACGAATCGGAGCGAAGCTCATAGCCTTCGCCGCGCTTCTGCCGTTCTGCGTTGACGATGTAGCCCAGGTTCAGTTGCGTCTTGCCGCCGTACTCGGTGGCGAGCTTGACGCCTTCCTTTCCCTCGGCGTCTTCGAGCCTGAGCTTGTTGTTGCGGATGGTGCGAATGGTGTTACGCGTGTTCCATCCGTTGCGGCCGTGAATCAGGTCGGTCGCGTGGCTGTGGTGGTGAGCGTGGGCGATATAAGGACACCGCGGATCGCCGCCCGCGAAGGCTATGCCGACCTCGGTATCGCGTAGGAGCGGCAGGTGAAAGCCCGTCTGATTCGCGCCCGCGAACGGTTTCGCGAGCCGCAGGCGAACGCTCTCGCCGCCTCTGGGCCATTGATCGGTGTCGAAGTCGAAGCGCACCGTGTAGTGACCGTTCTCGTCCAGCTCGGCGTAATCGCTGTCGTCACGCGTGGTAACACGCGCGCTCAGCGTGCCGACGATCTTCGGCCACGAGTGCTCCTGCATCAGAATCCGGTAGGGGCGCTCGGCAGGAATGGCCCGGAACGTGTTGTGATACGACTTGTCGCGTCCGGCTTCGTGGATCACTTCGGACAGCACCATGCCATGCGGCGCATCGGGCAGCTTCTCGTCGAGCCGCACCACCAGCCCCGGACAGAACGCCGACACCGTGCTCTTGCCGTCAAAACGAATCTGTCCGGACAGCGCTTCTTCGTGCCGCAGTTGCGCTTCGAACTTGGCGGCGTCGGCGTCGAGATGGCGGCTACCCCACGTATAGGACTGTCCGTAGGTGGTTTTATCGTCGCGCGCGAGATTGACTTGCGCTTCGATCGGCTCCCATGAACGCAGGGGGTTGTAGTCGCGAACGCGGATCGACTGTGCGACGGTCACACTCTGCTGCTGCAACGACAAGACCGCTTCGTGGCCCGTTTCCAGCCCTGAAGTCTCGCGATAGAGCACGTTGGCCCGCAGCGAATAGTCGTATCCATCGATGTCATCGGCGAAGATGACCTGATCGCCGAAATCGCCGGGGCGCGTGTAACAGAACAGCCCCGCCTGACGCATCAACAGATGGATGAACGCCCAGTCCGATAGCTGGTGCTGCATGTGAAAGACGAGCTTCGGAAACTTGCGCCGCAGCTTGAACGCGAACTGATGCGTGAGGAAATCGTGATCGCGCAAGATCGTCTCGATGATCTCGGGCACGGTCTTGTTCTGATAGATGCGCGAGCGCTTGGTGATGCGCAGTCGAGCCAGCGGCGATTCGACGACGACGCGATACGCGCAGAAGTCGCGCGTCTTGCGAGTTCGTGTGAAGCGCGTGATGTTGCCGTTCCACTCGCGCGGCGTGCCGTCGCCGGGTAACGGCTCGATGCTGAATGTCGCGTTGTGCCCGAGATAGTCGGCGCGCGCCAGTTCCACATTGGCGGTCAGTTCAAGCGTGATGTGATACGGACTGCCTAGCCGCTCGATCGCCTTGACGGAGATGATCGAGAGGCCATCGCTCGGCGGTGCGCCTCGCACCTTGAGATAGTAGTTCTGCCTGCCCGTGATCCAGCGCGCGAGGGCG
>NZ_JARUXK010000016.1:0-1931 GCF_031451435.1 Caballeronia sp. LZ008
ACCCAGCCGAAGCTCACGCAGGCCACCGTCGATTCGGTCAAGAACCACAGTCAGGAAATCTTCGTCCAGTGCCTTTACATGCTGCCTGTCGTCGGCAACGCCATGTCGTTGTCTGACGTGGGCATGGACATTTACCGCATTGTCAGCCAGCCGGGTGAGTCGAAGAGCTTCACCGCATGGGGCATTCTCGCCATCGACGCCATCGGCGTGATTCCAGCGGCAGGCAACGCGAGCCGTCCCGCGCGCGCGGTCGTCAGGGAGGTGCTGCTCGCATTCGCCAAGGGCGCGGGGGCGGCCGTGCTGGTCGATCTGTTCTGGGCGACAGCGGGCGGCGACGCGATCGCCTTTATGGAGCAACTCGACGAGAAACTGAAGGGCTGGCTCTCTGAAATCGACGGCGGTATTGCAGATGTTTCGCGCACCGTGCGCAGCTTCGTGAAAGACCCTGTGTCGGCCGGCAAGCAAATGGGTCTCATCAAGGAGAACACAGGCTTTCTGTCGTGGTTGCCGACCGGTGAAGAAGTCACCCTGCATGGCATCGATGAATTGCTGAAGCTCTCGGGCCAGCGCGACACGATCCTGAAATGGCTCGATGCCTTCGACGCCAACCGCAGCGCGATGCTCAAGCAGGCATTCGGCGATGCGGCCACGGCCGGCACTCTGATCTTCATGGCCGCTCAGGTCGTAGCGGAAATCAAGCGGCGCAAGGCGCGCGGCATTCCCTCGCATACCGCGCACGCCGCGCCCGGCACGATGGAAAAGCCGCACATCAAGCCTGGCGAACATCGCGAGACCACGCAGAAAGGCGCAAAGCCCAGCGACCTGCCCGCGAAGGACGGCTGTGGGTGTCCGGCAACGGCGAGCAAGAGGCCCGTCAACTACGCGATGGGCGACGAGAACCTCGAACAGACCGACTTCGCGCTCGACGGCGTGACGCCGATCGTCTGGACGCGGCGCTATCGGTCGAGCCTTTGCGCTTACGATGCAAGCCCGCTCGGTGCGCGCTGGACGAGTCCCTATCACCTGTCGATCGACGAGCACGACAGCGGCGCGCTGACCTTCTTCGATCCGGACGCGCGCGCGGTGCCGCTGCCCGCCGTCCCGCTCGGCGATTCGATCGAGGTGCCGAGCGAGCAACTCACCATCAGCCGAGTCGATGCGCGCACTCTGCAACTCGCCTATCCCGATGGCTCGCGCGAGGTCTACGAGCAAAGCCGCACCGTGAAGACTTCGCGCTACCGGCTCGTTGCCCGCACAGGCCGCGACGGTCTCGGGCTGACGTTGAGCTACAACGACAAGGACGAACTGACCGGCATCACCGACGGCGCGGAGAACACGATTCGTATCGAGAACGTGAACGGGCGTGTGGCGGCAATCTATCGGATCGGCTTGCACGGCAGCCGCGACGAGGCGATCGCGCAGTACACGTACAGTCCAGAAGGCGATCTGATCGAGCACCGCGACGTACTTCATCACGCGCGCACGTATGTCTATCAGCATCACCTCCTTACGCGCTACACGGACTTCAACGGCAACCCGGCCAATCTCGAATGGGACGCGTTGGGCCGAAGCGCGGCAACGTCCGCGCAATCGCGCTGCGTGCGGACGTGGATCGCCAAGGACACAATCCTCGACCGCGAAATGAACGTTCACGCGCTGGCCCCGAAAGAGGACACGCGCTTCGAATATCACCGCGAGCACTGGTACACCAAGGTCACGGACAGCGAAGGCAACGCCACGATCCATCGATACGACCAGCACAACCGCATCATTCTGGTCGAGCATCCGGACGGAACCAGCGATGCGTTCAACTGGAATGAGAACAATCAGCTCGTCAGCACGAAGAACGCGCTCGGTCAGGTGCAGCGCTTCGAATACGACGAGCAAGGGCGTGTAAGCGCCGTCACCGACGCCCTCTCGCAGACCACGCG
>NZ_JARUXK010000017.1:0-1915 GCF_031451435.1 Caballeronia sp. LZ008
GAACCTTCGCCTTCACCTCATCCCACCACACGAGCTTCTCGATACGCTTCTGCTCTTCTTTGTACTGGGGGTTCGGCGTGGCGTTCTCGATTTCCGTGTAGAGCTGTCGCCACTTCTGCGGATTTGTCCACTCGCTTTCATGCTTCACAATCAATCGGGATGCCGCTTGCATCAGCCATGGATAGTGGCCTGACTCACCTGCATAGGCTAAGCACAAGTCGTCTGCAGCACGGCTGCCATCGCCTTGCGGAAACAGCTTTCGGTACACCGCCTGCATCATTGGACTCAACTTGCTCAAGGCCTTCGCATCTGCAGCACCGGTATGACTGGCAAAGTCCACCCACGCCTTGGTCCTCGAGAACATGGTGTGAGCCGGATCTTGTGCCCCGTCGATACAAGCGAAGTCCACCCATTTCTGGGCGAACTCTCGCGTCACAGTTCCGCCCGCGAACTGCTCTTCACGCACCCATCCCTCGATCGCTTGTCCTCGCTGATCCGCGCTGCCAACGCGCCACCAGTTCATCTTTCGTCCGTTGCGATCCGCCGTCGCTTCAGCGTGTCGCTTGTTCGTATCCCGCGCCAGTTCGGCCAGTGACCACCGCTGCACCACGCCCGTCACCGGCGGTTCACTACCCGCCTGCTCCGCGTTGCGATAGAGCTTAGTCCCCTCCGCGATACGCAATAGCGTCGGCTCGGAAGAAAGCCCCAGCCGCTTCCACTCGTCGGGATGCGCGCTGTGGGACGCGACCCACGTCCTGCTTTGCTCAATGAACGATTTGACGCTGTCGTCACAGAACACCTCGATGTGCGCCATTTTCGTGGCGGACGGCGGATTCGCATTCAATGAATCAAAGCGGCCAAGATGGCCTATCAATTCGCCCGCTTTCACGGCGATGCCCTGCGCATTCGCGTCGTCTGCTCCACCGGCCAACAACGTAACCATGACGCGATCGAAGGCATCGTCAGGCATGATTTCCTGCACCACCGGACCACCGTTCTCGCTACCCAGAAATATCCAACCGCCCACTACTGTGGTGGGCGGAGCATCGCCCACCTGGGCCGCGTACGGTTGCGCACCATGCGCGTCCGTGATCTTGCCCCAGCCATGTTGCCGCTCGCCAATACTCACAGACGCACCTTGGGGCAGAATGCCAAGCGCCGGACTTGCTCCACGGCCCGTCTTCGGAGCGCTGCGGATTCTCAAACCTTGCTGACTAGCATCTGGCGCCTGACCGGTTCGGCTCGGAGCTGCCTTGTCCCGCGCATAGGACGTGACTTTGTACTGAGCAAGCGCAGATAGATACGCCGGTTTGGCCTTGCCCGTATCGCGCTCATACTCCTCGTACGCTTGCAGATGCATGTACAGGCTATAGAAAGTCAGCTTCGTGCCTTTCGGGAACTCCATCGAATGGCGAACCAAAGCGAATCCGGTGCTATAGGGCGCTTGCACGTTTCCGAGTTGGCTCACCGGATAAGTCCGGTCCACCCGGTATGCAATGACGTGGCCATCTGCAATGCATCGCACGCCTTGCTTCAAATCCAGCTTGCTGCCCGCGCCGCTGTCGGTGATGTGGATACCGCCGTGCCAAAAGCCTTTCTTACTCACCAAGAAGGTTCCGCCGGGTTCCTTCTCCGAGAGCAGTTGGTAAATCTCGTGTTCGTCGGTGAACCTGACTGCCGCATCCGTATCCCTCTGCCCCTTCTTCAGGAACGGGAAGGCAAACGACAACTTCTTGACCTTTGTGTCGGGCGGCGTCGCTTGCGGTGCGTTACGAGGGACTGCAGGCGCACTGCGTTGGCCACCTGAAGCGGGCTGGGGTGCAGACGCAGGTTGCGGCGCCGAAGCGGGTCTTGCAGCAGTTGCTGATGTTGCCATCTCGATTCTTATTCAGAAAATCCAAAGGAAATCGGGTTC
>NZ_JARUXK010000018.1:0-1673 GCF_031451435.1 Caballeronia sp. LZ008
TGTAGGAGCAACATGAGAATGTCGTGTTCTAGCAAGATACAAATGTCGTGTTTTTGCGACCACTGGCAAGCTGGCGACTGACTGCACCACTGCAGGAGCCGTCCATGAAGCCAGCAACGTTGGTGACATTGAACATGCGCGAACTCGACCGTCTGAAGGTCATCCAAGCCGTGGTGAATATGGGACTCAAACCCGGTCGAGCCGCGGAGCGTCTCGGCGTGACGGTACGCCAAGTCGAGCGGCTGGTGTGGCGATATCGCGAGTCGGGCGCGGCGGGCCTTACATCACGCAAACGGAACAAGCCGGGCAATCGGAAGCTTGACGAAGGCTTGGCCTTACGTGCGCTGACCCTTATTCGCGAGCGCTACTTGGATTTCGGACCGACGCTGGCATGCGAGAAGCTGCGTGAATGCCATGGCCTCGTGCTGTCGAAGGAAACCGTGCGGCACCTGATGACGGATGCCGGCCTTTGGGTGCCGCGCAAGCAACGTCCGCCGAAGGTCTACCAGCCGCGTGCCCGACGAGCCTGTTTCGGTGAACTCGTACAAATCGACGGCAGCGATCATTACTGGTTTGAAGACCGGGGACCCGCCTGCTCACTGCTGGTCTTTGTCGACGACGCGACGAGCCGGTTGATGCACTTGCACTTCGCACCGACCGAATCGACTTTCAGTTATTTCGAGGCGACGCGCGCGTATCTCGAACGCCACGGTAAGCCGGTGGCATTCTATAGCGACCGCGCGAGCGTGTTCTACGTCCACAAGCGCGAGGAGACGGCGGGCAAAGGCGTCACCCAGTTTGGTCGTGCAATGTACGAGCTCAACATCGACACATTTTGCGCCAACAGCAGCCCCGCCAAGGGACGCGTCGAACGGGCTCATCTGACGCTGCAGGATCGCCTGGTGAAGGAGCTGCGTTTGCGTGATATCAGCACCATTGCAGCTGCAAACGCGTTTGCCTGCGTTTTCATGGCGGCCTATAACGCGCGCTTCGCAAAGCCGCCAAGAAGCGCGTACGACGCCCACCGGCCGCTGCGCGATGACGAGAATCTCGACGCGGTTTTGACTTGGCGGGTACAGCGTAAGGTATCGGATGCGCTGACGTTGCTGAACGACCGCGTACTCTGGCTGCTCGATGACACGGCAGCGAATCGCAGGCTGATCGGCCGCTACATCGACGTGTGGGAATACCCAGATGGGCGCCTCGAAATCCGCGCTGACGGCAGCGTGCTGCATGCTGTGCCGTATGACAAGCTCGCCGACATTGACCAAGGCGCGATAATCGAGAACAAGCGTCTTGGTCATGCGTTGCAGGTCGCGCGAGCGTTACAGGCGCAGCGCGATAACCGTCGGATCTCAGGCTCGCCGTCTCGCACAAACCGAGGTGCCGCGGTGCGCACTCCCAAGCCCTTGCCCGGCACGAAGAAGTCGCGCGCATTCACCCGAGCCGATCTGGATCAAGTAATCGTGCAGGTGGCGCAGCAATCCAAGACGCCCTCAACACCTGGCCAACGGTCTGCTCGCACTCGCTGAACAGTCTGAAACGCCCCGGTCGGATCAAGACAATCTTCAAGACTACGTGGATTCAAACCGTTGAAAACAGAGCCAATCACACATCAAAAACACGACATCTGTATTTAGCCGGTGGTACGACATTTCAATTTTGCTTTGACA
>NZ_JARUXK010000019.1:0-1608 GCF_031451435.1 Caballeronia sp. LZ008
AAGGATGTCGGCGTCAATTCATTCGGAACACTGCATCGCGCCAGCTCTTCCGAATAAGCGAGCGCGCGTTCACAAGGGGATATTTCAACAGCCTGCTAGGAGGAAGAAATGGGTCCTCAAAGGGTTTCGAAAGAACGACAGCTGCTGGGTCTCGAAGCGAAAGAGTCGCTCTGGAACGAAGAGCTCCGGAGAATTTTCGAGCCACAATGCTTCGAATTTTATAGTCGGAGACGCAGTTCGAGACCTGTGATCGATTCGTCTATGGAAGACGTGTTGCCGGACCAACGAACAGACATCGCTCGATACTATGTAACACGCGACCCGCGACACCGCGACCGGA
The DNA here is from genome assembly GCF_031451435.1 of Caballeronia sp. LZ008. NCBI lineage: Bacteria > Pseudomonadati > Pseudomonadota > Betaproteobacteria > Burkholderiales > Burkholderiaceae > Caballeronia > Caballeronia sp. LZ008. The sequence continues at coordinate 341 of NZ_JARUXK010000019.1, forward strand.
ATCCTAGGGGATCGCACCTCGATTGCGCCCCTGATTCGGTGTTGGCCCCCTGGGTATCGAGCAAGGATTTTTCGCCAATAGCGAATCCCATCGTCGATAGCGGAAGTTCAGTATCGGAGGAAATAACATTCGCGTGGACTCGGGTACGGGCCGACCTTGATCTTACCGACGCTCTGTTCGCGCACATCGCCGCCCTTGACGCGCAATTGCACGTGGTCGATGCGACTTCACATGGCGATGAATGCCAACGCGGGCGCCGTACTGCCGGTCGAGTAGACGCCCGACAGTCTGGACCAGTAAGCGCAGCGAAACAGGAATCAAATACCCCGGTCAGCGGTCGAGCAAGATCTGAAACAAAAGAGGAATTTTCGATTTCGATTCAGCTATCGGCATATCTCGCGACAGTTCTGCGCGTCGAGTTTTCCGAATCCTTTTTCACTGGGCCAACTTGCGAGCCTCTCGAAGGCCTCGACCGTTCGTCTGTTGACGCGTTCCTGAAAGGTCTGGACGAGCAACGCCTTGAGATTCACAGTGGCTATCGTTCGAGCGTCATCTCAAGCCTTCTTTTCCAAGTGACAGGCTTCGCAAATCCTGAAGATCTCGAGACGATGTTTGAAGACGTTTTGCGTTTCGGCTCGGCCGCTGAAAAGCAGCAATGGACTACCATTACGCCGGAGGAGCGCAGGAAAGTGGAGAACGAAAGCGGCAGAGTTGCTCAGCTCTGCGGTGCCGAGCTTGAAAAGCGAGATCGTCACATCGGTCGTCAGAGGTGACGTCGAGTTAATTGCGGTAAACACAGACGATGACTCGATGCCCGCTCCTCGAGACAGGTCTGCGTCAGTCGGCGTTGGCGGACGAAGCAAGGGACGGCGCAGAGAAAGCTCTTTCGAAAGATAGCGCACCATATGTCGCGATCATCGACGGGCGTCCCTGGTCGCACTTGAGTTTTCCTCCAAAGCGCGTTCGCCGAACCGAGCGAAGTCTTTGGCCAGTTTCGCCGGCACCATGGCTCCGCATCTTTCGGCGTCGCAGTGCATCACATGTAGCTGCGCACAGAGCACTCGACCGAGAGACTGAGGACCGGTTCTCATGAACGGGCAACGCGTTCCCCTCCGTACGGCATATCAAAGACGCCACTGCTTCGGAAGGTTGCGGATTTTCTTCGATGTACTAGCAGGCTGTTGAAATATCCCCTTGTGAACGCGCGCTCGCTTATTCGGAAGAGCTGGCGCGATGCAGTGTTCCGAATGAATTGACGCCGACATCCT
>NZ_JARUXK010000020.1:0-1436 GCF_031451435.1 Caballeronia sp. LZ008
AAAGTTGGACAGTTTTGGGCTAGGCCGCTAAGGGCTGAGTTCTGTACATCACAGGACTCAGCCCTTTCAGCTTCAGCTTGATGCGGTGGTGATTGTAGTAGTGAATGTAGCGTCTGATTCCGGCCTGAAGGGCTTCGATGCTCTCGAAGCGGTTGGGGTAGAAGAACTCCGACTTCAAAGTGCCGAAGAAGCTTTCCATGGTGGCGTTGTCGTGGCAGTTGCCCTTGCGCGACATGCTTTGCGTCAGGGCTCGTTGCGAGAGCAACGCCTGGTAAGCGCCCATCTGATAGTGCCAGCCTTGATCCGAGTGGACCAAGGGGCGATCATCGACTTCCAGCCTTCTGAACGCCTTTTTGATCATGTTGGCGACCATCGCGAATGCCGGACGAGTGGCCGTCTCGTAGGCGATGATCTCGCCGTTATACAGATCCAGCACCGGCGATAGATAAAGCTTTCGCTCGCCCACCCGGAATTCAGTGATATCGGTGACCCACTTCTGGTTCGGCCCCGCGGCATCGAACTGTCTTTGCAGCACGTTCGGCGCAACCCGTCCCACCGTCCCGCGGAAGGCTTGAAACTTCTTCGGGCGCACCAGCGACTTCAGTTTCATGAGGTGCATCAACCGCTGGACGGTCTTGTGATTCACAACAGTGCCCAAATGCCGGACTGCGTGAGTAATGCGTCGATAGCCATAACGCCCTTTGTGCTGCTCGAACACAGAACGAATACGCGCCTTGAGCTGCGCGTGTTTGTCCGCCTTGCGTGAAGCCTTGCATTGGTAGTAGAACGTGCTGCGCGCCAGGCCGGCCACTTTCAGCAGGCCGTCGAGCGCAAACTCATGCCTCAACCCGGCCACTACTTGCGCTTTTTGCGCTGCGCTGTAGGGCTTTCCGAGCGGATCAAGGCATCGAGTTTTTTTAGGTACGCATTCTCCATGCGCAGATAGTTCAGCTCCTTCAGGAGCTCTTCCTTCGTGCGGGCCTCGTCGGATTTGGACGAAACCGCTGGCGCAGATGACTTGGGTTGCTTCACGGAGCGTCCTCGGGGGCGCGGCTCAAGGGCCTGCATACCTCCCGAATCATACCGGCGCTTCCAGACATTAATCGCGCTCGGATTGCGGATATCGAAGATCGCGGCCGTCTCTCGGCACGACAGGGCCTTGGTGTGCATGAACTGCAGCACCTTCAGTTTGAATGGGCCGTCGTAGAAACTGTACTTCTTCTTAAACGCCGCCTCGCCATGCGCCCGCCACGCCGCCACCCATTTACGCACCGTGCCCTGGCCCACGCCATGTTGACGCCCCACCTCTCCGTAACCACCGCGCTCGCCTGATAAATAGTCTTGAACGACTCTGCTCTTGAGTCGTGCGCTGTACTTGCTCATGAAAAAACACCCCAAATCGTTGAACGGGTGTCCAACTTTTGGGGTGCAGTTCA
>NZ_JARUXK010000021.1:0-1353 GCF_031451435.1 Caballeronia sp. LZ008
ATGTGCGTCCGGGTCGTTTTTCGTTGCGCATAGACTTGAGCCTTTCGCGCAGACGCTGAAGGCAGGCGGGTAATTTTGCAAACGCCGGCGTGAGGGCCGCCCACATCATCTCGTGCTGGATCGTGTGAAGCGCTCGCACGAAGCTGATATCAGTCGGAGCAAGTTTCGCTTCTCGCGCGGCGCTCGCGATCTCACGTCGAATCAGGTTGTAGGCGATCAACGCGCCCCATATCTCCTGATAGACCCCTGCGACGGTGCGGCTGCGCAAGGTCAATTCCGAACCCAGCATCGATTGTTTGAGCTCGGCGTAACTGGTTTCGATTTGCCAGCGGCGCTCATAACAGGCGACGATATCAGCGGGTTTGAAGCGTCGGCGATCGATCAGCGAAGTCAGCAGCACGCGTTCGCGTCCGCGCGCGTCGATGGCACGGATCGCCCGCGCACTCCAGAATTCGGGCAAAGCCGGACATTTCTGGCGCGCCTGCGGCGACACACGCATGCGCACCATCGCATCGTCAGCGCTACCCGAGACGACTTCCCAGCAGGTGTTGGCTTTGGCTGGAATCAGGAAGTGGCGATTGCGCGCGTTCATCGTCAGGCCACACAGGATTTCCGCGGCCAGAAAGCCTTTGTCGAACACCGTCAGTGAGTCTTCCGGGATCTGCGCCAGCAGGCTTTTGGCGTACACCATTTCGTTGGTGTCGTAGCGACCGAAATTGATATCGGCGATCAGGTGCGTCGGAATGGCGGTGAGCGTCACGGCGCGCACCTGCGGATAACTCGCCACCTTGCCGCTGGCATAGCCCTGCGCGCCAAAGTGCTCGCGGTTGGCCGCGCTGTCCGGGGTGCGCAGTGTGGTGCCATCCATTGCCCACAGACTTAAGCCCTTGAACGCATGGTGGGCCGCGTCCTGAGTCGTCCACGCTCGCGCGGTCTGTTCAAACAGCCACGCCATCGGCGCTTCGCCAACGCGTTGGCGCGCCTGCGCCGCAGCGCTCTTGCTGACAAACGGGGCGGCCTCGTTGGGCAAGGCCAGATCGAGGCTGTCAAGGACCTCGCTGATCGACCAGTGACGGTACATCGCCAGCGCAATGACCAGCCACACCACCTGCTCGGCCGGAAGGCGACGGCGCCGGATGCTCGCCGTGCCGGTCGCCTGGACTGCGCGTTCGATCCACTCGAAGGGCAGATGCTCGGCCAACCGTCGCAGATCGGCCGGCTCCTGTGCTTCGATCAGGTACGTGAGGTGGTTGGCAAGCATCGCACCGAGAAGTTAACAGTCCGGCGCTCCGTTTACAACCACTTCTCGCTCCACAAACAAAAATGCCGTTCAGCGCTAACTGAACGGCATTA
>NZ_JARUXK010000022.1:0-1343 GCF_031451435.1 Caballeronia sp. LZ008
CTAGCAGGCTGTTGAAATATCCCCTTGTGAACGCGCGCTCGCTTATTCGGAAGAGCTGGCGCGATGCAGTGTTCCGAATGAATTGACGCCGACATCCTTGATTCAGGTGCTGCCGATGCCGCTTTCCTTCTCGCTTACGCTTTCAAGCTGCCCGAGCAGCAAGGGTTCGCATGCGGGTCAAGTTGTACGCGGCCTGAGTCAGCAGAAAAAGCTGGTCGATTCGCCTCAGACCTCGATACATCGCCTGCCGAATCCCGCCAACGGTCTTGCCCCACCCAAACACCTGCTCGATGCGTTTGCGTTTGCACTGACTGATTGCGTAGCCGGGCCATCGCGTCGTTCGAGCGTCAATCGCGGAACCGCCCGCGCGTGCATCGTTTTGCGCTACATGCGGTGTCACATTGTTCGCGCGGCACGTTGCCACGAAGCCGGCCGTGTCGTAGTTCTTGTCAGCACCGACCGTAATGGACGCACCGGCAAATCGCGCAGCATCTGCAAGCATCTCTGCGGCCGCATCCCGCTCGGCGGTGCCGTTGGCCTGTGTGACCTGTGCGTTCACTACGAGGCCGTGCCGGTTATCGGTCAGCACGTGGCCCATGTAGCAAAGCACCGCGCCCGTGCCACGGCTCTTGCGGAACAGTCGGGCCTGATTGTCCGTGCTGGATTCATGGGTGTCGTTGCTGCGCTTCTCGCCGCGCCAGTTTTCCTGAGAGCCGGCGCCGCCGTCAGGCGGCGAGTCGTCATCCGGCTTCGTCTTAGGCACAAAGCTCTTGTGTCCCGCCCAAGCCTGAATGAGCGTGCCGTCGACGCTGAAATGCTCGCCCGACAGGTGCCCGCGCACGCGCGCCGTCTCGACCGTCTCGTTGAACAGACTGACAATGACATCATGGACTATCAGCCGGTCGCGGTTCTTGCTGAAGGTGGAGTGGTCCCAAACCGCATCGTCCATTGCCAGTCCAACGAACCATCGAAACAACATGTTGTAGGAGATTTGCTCCATCAACATGCGTTCGCTTCGAATCGAATACAGCACTTGCAACAGCAGGGCGCGAATCAGCTTCTCTGGCGCAATGCTCGGACGACCGCCCCTCGCATCGCTCTCGTACATGCGCGAAAAGACCGTATCCATGCGGGCGAGCGCCTCGTTCAGCCACAAGCGAATCGGTCGCAGCGGATGATTGGCCGGAACGAAGTCGTCCAGCTTGGACATCGTGAACATCGATTCGGTGTAGCCGTCCGCTCCGCGCATCGTTTCGGTCTCAGTGTCGTTCGATTCCTTGAATCAACGTTTCTCCCTTGCGCACGGATGACCCACGCAGAGGGTATTTCAACAGCCTGCTAGA
>NZ_JARUXK010000023.1:0-1208 GCF_031451435.1 Caballeronia sp. LZ008
TGCAAAGAAAGCAACTGTATTGAGCGTCAAGGGTTGAGTTGGTAAGGATCATGGTTTTGGGGGATTCCAAGTTGTGCCGTCGCGCATCATGGCGTTGAGCTGGGTGAGCATCTTGCGCATTGCTGCGACGAATGCGACTTTGGTCTTTTTGCCTCTGGCGCGCAGGCGGTCGCAAAACGCCTTGATGTGCGCGTTGGATCGCTGGGCGGCGACGCAGGCCATGTAGAGGGCGCGCCGCACGATGGGGCGGCCGCCCGAGACGTGTCGCTGGCCGCAGTGAGCGCCGCTGTCGGAATTGAACGGGGCGAGCCCGGCGAGCGAGGCGATTTCGCGGGCGTTGAGGGTTCCGAGTTCGGGCAGAAAGGCAATGAGCACGGCCGCGGCGCCTTTGCCGATGCCGGGCACCGAGCGCAGCACGGCCTCGGTCTTGCGCCAGAGATCGTTGGCGTGCAGGAAGGCGTCGATGTCGCGATCGGCGTCCTTGATGCGCTGTGAGATGAAGCGAATGAACTCATCGATGCTTGGCAAAGCGGATTTATGAGCGCGTTTGCGGCGATTTTGCTCGGCGGTGAGCATCTCGATGAGCTGTGCACGGCGCAGGATGAGGGCCTGCAACTGCTGGGTTTGCTCGTCGTTCAGGGGTCTGACTTCGGGTTTGATGGTCGCGCCATAGCGGGCGATGAGGCGCGCATCGATGCGATCGGTCTTGGCCCGTACGCCGGCGGACCTGGCGAAGTCGCGCACCCGCTTGGGATTGACCGCGACGGCGGGCAAGCCGGCCTGGCAGAGGGCTTCGAGGACGGCGCGTTCGAGCTTGCCGGTGGCTTCGAGCACGATGAGTTGTGGGTTGAGCGGCAGCAGTCGGTGGATCAGCTGCGCGAAGCCATCGGGAGAATTGGCCAGGCGAAAGAGTTCGGAGGATTCGTGGAAGGCGATGTCGAGAAAGGAGCCGCTGACATCGATGCCAACGAACAAAGGCGAGACGGAAGAGGATTGGATTTGGTTCACCACAGCACCCATACTTGCAAAGATACGAGCTCGAGGCTCAGTCAACTGTCCGGGTTCAAAGCGGTAAGGAGAAGCGGCGCCACCAGCTTTCTTTCGGGCTGTGAGCCCATGTAACACAAACGGGCTACCGCTTCGAGCGAACGGGAGAGATCAGCTTCCGGACGCCAGATTCAATATACAAGTAACCAAAGAAAGCAGCT
>NZ_JARUXK010000024.1:0-1100 GCF_031451435.1 Caballeronia sp. LZ008
TCCGGACCGGTGTAATTCGCGCTCGGCCGGATGATCTTGTTGTCGATGCGTTGCTCGATGATGTGCGCGCTCCATCCCGACGTGCGCGAGATCACGAAGAGCGGCGTGAACATCGCGGTCGGCACGCCCATCATGTGATATGAAACCGCGCTGAACCAGTCGAGGTTCGGGAACATCTTCTTCGCGTCCCACATCACCGATTCGAGGCGCTCGGCGATATCGAACAGCTTCGTGTCGCCGGCTTCCTTCGACAGATTCCTCGCGACTTCCTTGATGACCTTGTTGCGCGGATCGGAGATCGTGTACACCGGATGGCCGAAGCCGATCACGACTTCCTTGTTCTCGACGCGGCGCTTGATATCGGCTTCCGCTTCATCCGGCGTCTGATAGCGCGACTGAATTTCGAACGCGACTTCGTTCGCGCCGCCGTGCTTCGGACCGCGCAGCGCGCCGATCGCGCCGGTGATCGCGGAATACATGTCCGAACCCGTGCCCGCGATCACGCGCGCCGTGAACGTCGATGCGTTGAACTCGTGTTCGGCGTAAAGATTGAGCGAGACGTGCATTGCATCGACCCAAGCTTTGGACGGCGCGACGCCATGCAGCAGATGCAGAAAGTGACCGCCGATGGAATCGTCATCGGTTTCGACTTCGATGCGCTTGCCGTTGTGCGAATAGTGATACCAGTAGAGCAGCATCGAGCCGAGCGAGGCCATCAGCTTGTCGGCGATATCCTTCGCGCCCGGCACGTTGTGATCGTCCTTCTCCGGCAGGATCGTGCCGAGCACGGAGACGCCGGTACGCATCACGTCCATCGGATGCGCGGACGCGGGAATCCATTCCAGCGCGGCTTTGAGATTCGCGGGCAGGCCGCGCAACGCCTTCAGCTTCGTCTTGTATGCCTTCAGTTCGGCGGCGTTCGGCAGCTTGCCGTGCACGAGCAAATGCGCGATCTCTTCGAACTCGGACGTCGTCGCGACATCGAGGATGTCGTAGCCGCGATAGTGCAAGTCGTTGCCCGTCTTGCCGACGGTGCACAGCGCGGTATTGCCCGCCGTCACGCCCGACAGCGCGACGGATTTCTTCGGCTTGAATGCGCC
>NZ_JARUXK010000025.1:0-988 GCF_031451435.1 Caballeronia sp. LZ008
CGGGCGTGAAGCCGGATCAGGTGAGCGAAGTGATCCTGGGCCAAGTGCTCGCGGCCGGTTCGGGCCAGAATCCGGCGCGCCAGTCGCTCATCAAGGCGGGCTTGCCCGACATGGTGCCGGGCATGACGATCAACAAGGTCTGCGGCTCGGGCCTCAAAGCGGTGATGCTGGCAGCGAACGCGATCATCGCGGGCGACGCGGAGATCGTCGTCGCGGGCGGCCAGGAAAACATGAGCGCGGCGCCGCACGTGCTGCCGGGTTCGCGCGACGGCTTCCGCATGGGCGACGCGAAGCTGATCGACACGATGATCGTCGATGGCCTGTGGGACGTCTATAACAACTATCACATGGGCACGACGGCGGAAAACGTCGCGAAGGAATTCGGCATTACGCGCGAGCAGCAGGACGCGTTCGCGGCGCTGTCGCAGAACAAGGCGGAAGCCGCGCAGAAGGCGGGCCGCTTCAACGACGAAATCGTGCCGGTCGCGATTCCGCAACGTAAAGGCGAGCCGCTGCAATTCAACACCGACGAATTCGTGCGTCACGGCGTGACGGCCGAGGCGCTCGCGGGCCTGAAGCCGGCGTTCTCGAAGGAAGGCACCGTCACCGCTGCAAACGCATCGGGCATCAACGACGGCGCGGCGGCGGTCGTCGTGATGTCGGCGAAAAAGGCCGAAGCGCTCGGCTTGACGCCGCTCGCGCGCATCAAGGCGTACGCGAACGCGGGCGTCGATCCGAAGATCATGGGCATGGGCCCGGTGCCGGCGTCGAAGCGCTGTCTGGAGCGTGCGGGCTGGAGCGTGAACGATCTCGATCTGATGGAAATCAACGAGGCGTTCGCGGCGCAGGCGCTGGCGGTGCACAAGCAGATGGGCTGGGATCAGTCGAAGATCAACGTGAACGGCGGGGCGATCGCGATCGGTCATCCGATCGGCGCGTCGGGCTGCCGGATTCTCGTCACGCTGCTGCACGAAATGCAGAAGCGCGA
>NZ_JARUXK010000026.1:0-786 GCF_031451435.1 Caballeronia sp. LZ008
CGCGTGGGACGGCTCGCCCAGATGTCGGTGCGTCATGCGACGAGCGTCAACCTGCTCGATGTGCTTGCACGGCGCACGTATCAGTACAGCGCGGCGGGCCACCTGACGCGCATCGAGGACCACGCGCGCGGTGTAACCGACTATACCTATGACCCGCTCGGGCGCTTGCTCAAGTCGGCCACGCCCGATTTGACCGAAATCTTTGCGTTCGATCCGGCGGGCAATCCTGTCGATCCAGAGAAGGTTCCGCCGCGCCCGGTCGTGGAGACGGATGCAGAGCGCGCCGAGCGGCACGCGCGGGAACGCGCCGAAGATGAAGCGTGGCTGCGCGCGAATCCGGGCAAGCCGGCGCGGTCACAGTGGGATCAACGCCGCTCCGACGATGATAAGAAGCTGCATGCATGGGAACAGTCGTTGCCGAAGTGCATCGGCAATGTGCTGAAGGAGTTGAACCGCACGCATTACGCCTACGACGAGCGCGGGAATCTGAGCCGCAAGACCGAGCCTAATGGCGTGACGTGGGTTTATGCCTACGACAAGCAGAACCGGCTCACGGAGGCCAAGCGCTACGGGAAGCCGCCAGCGGCGAACGAGATCGATCGACGTGAGAGGAACACGGATGGTTCTACTCGGTGGATTTCTGGCACTGCGCCGTTCGATGTTGCCGCAAGCTATACCTACGACGCATTCGGGCGGCGCGTGGCGAAGGAAGTCAGAGGCGCGACAGGCGCAACCGAGCTAACCGTCTTCACATGGGACGGCGATGTGCTGCTCATGGAAGAGCGC
>NZ_JARUXK010000027.1:0-779 GCF_031451435.1 Caballeronia sp. LZ008
TTCATGCCGGCCAAGTGCTGAATCGCGCCCGAGATGCCGACTGCAACGTACAGTTGCGGCGCGACGATCTTGCCGGTTTGACCCACCTGAAAATCGTTCGGGACGTAGCCCGCATCGACTGCCGCGCGCGATGCGCCCAGCGCCGCGCCGAGTTTGTCGGCGAGCGGTTCTAGCGTCTTCGTGTAGTTCTCGCCGCTGCCCAGACCACGGCCACCCGACACGATGATGTGCGCGCTCGTCAGTTCCGGACGATCGAGCTTGGTGACTTCGCGGGACACGAACGATGAAATGCCTGCATCGGTTGCGGCTTCGATCTTTTCGACCGATGCGCTGCCGCCTTCCGCCGCAACCGGATCGAAGCCCGTCGCGCGAACGGTGATGACCTTGATCGGATCGCTCGATTGAACCGTCGCGATGGCGTTGCCCGCGTAGATCGGGCGTTCGAAAGTATCGGCGCTATCGACGGCGGTGATGTCGCTGATTTGCGCGACATCCAAGTGTGCAGCGATACGCGGCGCGATGTTCTTACCGTACGCGGTCGCCGGAGCGAGGATGTGCGAATAATCCTTCGCGATGTTCAACACCGTAGCTTCGACGTTTTCCGCCAAGCCTTCAGCGAGTTGCGGCGCATCGGCGAGCAGCACTTTCGAAACGCCCGCGAGCTTCGCCGCCGCATCCGCCGCGCCCTGCGCGTTCGAGCCCGCGATCAGCACATGCACATCGCCACCAATCTTCGATGCCGCTGCAACCGTGTTCAGCGTCGCTGCCTTGATCGACGC
>NZ_JARUXK010000028.1:0-774 GCF_031451435.1 Caballeronia sp. LZ008
CGCGTGGGACGGCTCGCCCAGATGTCGGTGCGTCATGCGACGAGCGTCAACCTGCTCGATGTGCTTGCACGGCGCACGTATCAGTACAGCGCGGCGGGCAACCTGACGCGCATCGAGGACCACGCGCGCGGCGTGACCGACTACACCTATGACCGGATCGGGCGCTTGCTCAAGTCGGTCACGCCCGATCTGACCGAAATCTTTGCGTTCGATCCGGCGGGCAATCCTGTCGATCCGGAGAAGGTTCCGCCGCGCCCGGTCGTGGAGACGGATGAGGAACGTGCGGCGCGCCATGCGCGAGAGGATGCCGAAGACGCGGCGTTGAGGCGTGCGGGAGGAGCTCCACCGAGCCGCTGGCGGCATTTTGAAGACACCGAGAGATTGCGCGCGTGGGAACAGTCGTTGCCAAAGTGCATCGGCAATGTGCTGAAGGAGTTGAACCGCACGCACTACGCGTATGACGAGCGCGGGAATCTGAGCCGCAAGACCGAGCCTAATGGCGTGACGTGGGTCTATGCCTACGACCAGCAGAACCGGCTCACGGAGGCCAAGCGCTACGCGAAGCCGCCAGCGGCGAACGAGATCGACCGCCGGGAGAGGAGCACGGATGGTTCTACTACCTGGATTTCTGGCACTGCGCCGTTCGATGTTGCCGCGAGCTATACCTACGACGCGTTCGGGCGGCGCGTGGCGAAGGAAGTCAGAGGCGCGACAGGCGCAACCGAGCTAACCGTCTTCACATGGGACGGCGATGTGCTGCTCATGGAAGAGCGC
>NZ_JARUXK010000029.1:0-763 GCF_031451435.1 Caballeronia sp. LZ008
CGTCAGCACGAAGAACGCGCTCGGTCAGGTGCAGCGCTTCGAATACGACGAGCAAGGGCGTGTAAGCGCCGTCACCGACGCCCTCTCGCAGACCACGCGTACCGAGTACAACGACGCGGGCTTGCCGGTGAAGGTGACGAGTCCGACCGGCGACGTGAGCACGACCGATTACGACGCGCTCGGCCGACCGGTTGCCGTCACCGACGCGGCGGGCCGAACGACCCAATATTCGTGGAACGCACGCGGACGGCTGATTTCGCTGACCGATCCGAAGGGCGGCGCCCGCCAGTTCGACTATGACAACGGCGGCCGTCTCATGAGGGCGACCGACTGCTCGGGCAACGCGACGCTGTATTCCTACGACGAGCGCGGGTATCTGTCGCGCGTGACCGATGCAGAAGGCAACGAAACGGTCTACCGGCGCGATGCGCGCGGCCAGATTCAGCGCATCAGGCGCGCCGACGGCACGGAAGAAAAGTTCACATGGGACGGCAACGGCAACCTGTTGACGTACCGTGACGGCGCGGGCACGGAGACGCTGTACGGGTACGGTCAGCTCAATGAGTTGCACTCGCGCCGCACGATTGTTGTTCCCGGAACCTTGGGCCAATGGATCGGCTACCGCTACGACAAACAGGGCCGGCTCGCCTCGCTGCGCAACGAGAACAACGAGTCGACGACCTTCCGTTATGACGCGCTCGGGCAGTTGATCGAACAGACCGGCTTCGATGGGCGCAGCATCAGCTACGAATGGGACGACGCC
>NZ_JARUXK010000030.1:0-763 GCF_031451435.1 Caballeronia sp. LZ008
GGCGTCGTCCCATTCGTAGCTGATGCTGCGCCCATCGAAGCCGGTCTGTTCGATCAACTGCCCGAGCGCGTCATAACGGAAGGTCGTCGACTCGTTGTTTTCGTTGCGCAGCGAGGCGAGCCGGCCCTGTTTGTCGTAGCGGTAGCCGATCCATTGGCCCAAGGTTCCGGGAACAACAATCGTGCGGCGAGAGTGCAATTCATTGAGCTGACCGTACCCGTATAGCGTCTCCGTGCCCGCGCCGTCACGGTACGTCAGCAAGTTGCCGTTGCCGTCCCATGTGAACTTTTCTTCCGTGCCGTCCGCGCGCGTGATGCGCTGAATCTGGCCGCGCGCATCGCGCCGGTAGACCGTTTCGTTGCCTTCTGCATCGGTCACGCGCGACAGAAACCCGCGCTCGTCGTAGGAATACAGCGTCGCGTTGCCCGAGCAGTCGGTCGCCCTCATGAGACGGCCGCCGTTGTCATAGTCGAACTGGCGCGCGCCGCCCTTCGGATCGGTCAGCGAAATCAGCCGTCCGCGTGCGTTCCACGAATATTGGGTCGTTCGGCCCGCCGCGTCGGTGACGGCAACCGGTCGCCCGAGCGCGTCGTAATCCGTCGTGCTCACGTCGCCGGTCGGACTCGTCACCTTCACCGGCAAGCCCGCGTCGTTGTACTCGGTGCGCGTGGTCTGCGAGAGGGCGTCGGTGACGGCGCTTACACGCCCTTGCTCGTCGTATTCGAAGCGCTGCACCTGACCGAGCGCGTTCTTCGTGCTGACG
>NZ_JARUXK010000031.1:0-648 GCF_031451435.1 Caballeronia sp. LZ008
GCCCGCCGCGCTGTACTGATACGTGCGCCGTGCAAGCACATCGAGCAGGTTGACGCTCGTCGCATGACGCACCGACATCTGGGCGAGCCGTCCCACGCGGTCATACTCGCGCGTCTGCGTGAAGCTGCGATGCGTGCGCTTCACCTCCCGATGCAGCTTGTCGCGCTCGAAGTCCACCAACGGCTTGCCGTCGACGAGAACGCCGTGAACGTGGCCCGAACCATAGCGCAGCCAGTCGACCGTGCGCGTATTCGGCAGGGTGGTCTTCGTGCGATTGCCGAGCACGTCGTATTCGTGACGCGTGACGGTCGAATAGCTGCCCCGGAAAGACGGATGAACGTGCTGCTCTTCCGCAATCAGGTTGTCCGCATCATCGTAATGAAGACGCGTCACCGCGCCGCCGCCCTTGGCGGTGACGAGCCGCCCGCGGGCGTCGTAATAGAACTGCTCGATGGCGGCGTTGCCGATCTTGCGCGCGAGCAATCGGCCCATCGGATCGCGCTCGTAACGCGTCTCGACCCCGGCTTCGGTCGAGGCCGCGAGCCGTCCGGCGTCGTCCCATTCGTAGCTGATGCTGCGCCCATCGAAGCCGGTCTGTTCGATCAACTGCCCGAGCGCGTCATAACGGAAGGTCGTCGACTCGTTGTT
>NZ_JARUXK010000032.1:0-563 GCF_031451435.1 Caballeronia sp. LZ008
TGGCTCTTCACCACGCAAGTCAAGTCGATGAACGTCGAACTGAACGGTCGCGCCGCGTTGAACGAGAACGCGACCGGCCAGCCGCTTTCGACGGTGGTGCGGTTCTATCAACTCAAGGATTCGAAGACCTTCGCGCAACTCGAATACGTCCAGTTGCAGAACGCCGATCTCGAACTGCTCAAGACGGATCTCGTCGCCACCAAGGACGTCGTGCTGCGCCCGGGCGCGAGCGCGAGCGTTGCCGAACCGATGCAGAAGGACGCCGAGTACGTTGGCGTAGTGGCGTTCTTCCGCTCGCCGAGCAGCAACGGCGTGTGGAAGCTGTTGATTCCGAAGAAGCAGTGGAAGGACACCGATCCGGTGAGAATCAGTGTGCAGAGCAATCTGCTCGTGCTCGAAGGTGCGGATCCGAAAGCCGTGAAACGCGATGCGCCGCAGCAGTCCGTATCGAACGCCGGGGCGGCTGCCGCGTCGGCGGCGTCGAGTGTCTCGGGAGCCGCCGCCGCGAGCAAAGCGGCGGCGCAGAGCGTCAACACGGCGACCGACGCGCTCACAAGCGCCAA
>NZ_JARUXK010000033.1:0-550 GCF_031451435.1 Caballeronia sp. LZ008
GGCGGCACTCACTTTCTTTGCTGCTGCAAAGAAAGTAAGCAAAGAAAGCAGCTTCCGATACGCCCGCGGTCACACGCAATTTGGGTAGTCCTCTCGTCGTTCGTGGGCTGCCTAAAGAGTGCCCTCATAGGCCCCATCGGGCTTGGCTCGCGCACGGTCTGCCACATCGCACCACACAATAAACGGGCTCAGCACCAAATAGCTCCGGCCCGCTTCGCGGCCGACCGGTCTATCGGGTCGGCGCGTGCTTCGCTACTAACATCTTTATCGCACTGCGCGCGCAAACCGATGGTTTCCCTTGCAGACCCAGCGGCAGCGCGTAGCGCTGTGCCGACGCCATTTCGTGCTGAACCAGCGCCCCCGAAGTTATTGGGCGGCGGACCGTGCGCGAGCCAAGCGCCGTTATTGTGATGAGGGCACTCTTTAGGCGAGTGCCACCGGGGACGAGAGTACTACCCAAATTGCGTGTGACCGCGGGCCTGAAAAGCTGCTTTCTTTGCCTACTTTCTTTGCAGCAGCAAAGAAAGTAGGTGCCGCCCCGCACAGGGGC
>NZ_JARUXK010000034.1:0-542 GCF_031451435.1 Caballeronia sp. LZ008
GCAGCTTCCGATACGCCCGCGGTCACACGCAATTTGGGTAGTCCTCTCGTCCATCGTGGGCTGCCTAAAGAGTGCCCTCATAGGCCCCATCGGGCTTGGATCGCGCACGGTCTGCCATCACTCGCCACTCAACAAACTGGTACAGCACCAAATGGCTCCAGCCCGCTTCGCGGCCGAACGGCCAATCGGGTCCGCGAGTGCTTCTCTACTTACCCTTCCCTCTGACCACGCCGCGTGTTCCTCACGTTGGTTTCCCTTGCAGACCCGGCGGCAGCGCGTAGCGCTGTGCCGAAGCTGTTTCGTGCTGATCCAGCGCCCTTGGAAAACTAGCTTGTCAGACCGTGCGCGATCCAAGCCCGGTTAGTCCTTCGATGGCACTCTTTAGGCGAGTGCCATCTGCGACGAGAGGACTACCCAAATTGCGTGTGACCGCGGGCCTTAACGAGCTGCTTTCTTTGGTTACTTGTATATTGAATCTGGCGTCCGGAAGCTGATCTCTCCCGTTCGCTCGAAGCGGTAGCCCGTTTGTGTTACATGGGCTC
>NZ_JARUXK010000035.1:0-529 GCF_031451435.1 Caballeronia sp. LZ008
CTATTAGCACTGCCCCTGTGCGGGGCGGCACTCACTTTCTTTGCTGCTGCAAAGAAAGTAAGCAAAGAAAGCAGCTTTTCAGGCCCGCGGTCACACGCACGTTGGGTAGTTCTCTCGTCCCAGGCGGCACTCGCCTAAAGAGTGCCCTCGAAGGACTAACCGGGCTTGGATCGCGCACGGTCTGCCGCCCGAAGGTGTTGAGGACACTGGTTCAGCACGAAACAGCTTCGGCACAGCGCTACGCGCTGCCGCCGGGTATGCAAGGGAAACCAACGTGAGGCAAGTGCAGTGAGATGGAGGCGTTAGTGAAGAAGCGCATGCATCCCCGCTTGACCGGTCGGCCGCGAAGCGGGCTGGAGCTATTTGGTGCTGAACCCGTTTGGTGTGTGGTGCGATGAGACGGACCGTGCGCGAGCCAAGCCCGATGGGGCCGATGAGGGCACTCTTTAGGCAGCCCACGATGGACGAGAGGACTACCCAAATTGCGTGTGACCGCGGGCGTATCGGAAGCTGCTTTCTTTGCTTACTT
>NZ_JARUXK010000036.1:0-512 GCF_031451435.1 Caballeronia sp. LZ008
AAAGAAAGTAAGCAAAGAAAGCAGCTTTTCAGGCCCGCGGTCACACGCAATTTGGGTAGTTCTCTCGTCCCAGGCGGCACTCGCCTAAAGAGTGCCCTCAAATACCTAATCGGGCTTGGCTCGCGCACGGTCTGACGAGCCATTCCCTTTACCGCGCTGGTTCAGCGCGAAATAGCTTCCGCACAGCGCTACGCGCTGCCGCCGGGTCTGCAAGGGAAACCATAGGTTTGCATGTGCGGTGCGAGAGAGAATTTAGTAGCAAAGCACACGCAGACCCGATTGACCGGTCGGCCGCGAAGCAGGCTGGAGCTGTTTGGTGCTGAACCGGTTTGTTGTGTGGTGCGATGAGACGGACCGTGCGCGAGCCAAGCCCGATGGGGCCTATGAGGGCACTCGTTAGGCAGCCCACGATGGACGAGAGGACTACCCAAATTGCGTGTGACCGCGGGCGTATCGGAAGCTGCTTTCTTTGGTTACTTGTATATTGAATCTGGCGTCCGGAAGCTGATCTC
>NZ_JARUXK010000037.1:0-502 GCF_031451435.1 Caballeronia sp. LZ008
TTGGCGGCCCGGAGATCATCCTGAAGGGACCGATGCGCGTGCGTGAATCGGCCACCAAGCAAAGCGCGCTGCCGCTCATGCCGAAGCAGGAGCCGACCGGCATGCAGCTTTGGCACGCCTATCCGAACGGCGAGCCGGTCAAGAACGCGCCGTATCGCGTGGCGTATCCGGACGGTTCATTCAGGTGGGGCACGCTCGACGAGAACGGCAAAGGGATGCTCGCGAACGTGCCGCGCGGCGGCGGGCGTATCGAGTATTTCGAGGATGGATATTCGATCAAAGACGACAAGCGCAGATGGACGCACCCCGCAGGCGTCGCCCAGATGCCAACAGAAGGTGCGGACGTGGCGTTGCCGAGCTTGACCGGTCCCGCAATGGCTGCTGTGCAGAACGCTACATCGGCATCCCTGCCCGCGCTCGCGGGATCGGCGGCATCGGTTGCACAGGCTGCACTTACGGGCGGTGCGGGCGCAGCGCTCCACACGGCAGCGCAAACCGTTAC
>NZ_JARUXK010000038.1:0-481 GCF_031451435.1 Caballeronia sp. LZ008
GTTGCCGACGACAGGCAGCATGTAAAGGCACTGGACGAAGATTTCCTGACTGTGGTTCTTGACCGAATCGACGGTGGCCTGCGTGAGCTTCGGCTGGGTCTTCGGCGTCGGGTTGGCGGGCGTGATTTCGTAAGTAACGACGCGCCGCTCTTCGGCATTCTGTTTGATAGCCGGCGCGATCTGTCGCGGCGCGGGCTTGCTCGGTGTTGCGGGTGTAGACATTTCTTGTTGGTTCTTATGCGTGAATAGTGCGAGTTACTTCGACGTCAGGGACTTGGCGAGCGTCGGCGTGGATTGCTGTCCCATGCCCGTCAGTGGCGTCCCGGCCGCGCGTTGCGTGACCTGGCCGAGTGGCTGACCCATCGAGCCAATGGCGGCTTGCGTAACGGTTTGCGCTGCCGTGTGGAGCGCTGCGCCCGCACCGCCCGTAAGTGCAGCCTGTGCAACCGATGCCGCCGATCCCGCGAGCGCGGGCAGGGAT
>NZ_JARUXK010000039.1:0-481 GCF_031451435.1 Caballeronia sp. LZ008
ATCCCTGCCCGCGCTCGCGGGATCGGCGGCATCGGTTGCACAGGCTGCACTTACGGGCGGTGCGGGCGCAGCGCTCCACACGGCAGCGCAAACCGTTACCCAAGCCGCCATTGGCTCGATGGGTCAGCCACTCGGCCAGGTCACGCAACGCGCGGCCGGGACGCCACTGACGGGCATGAGACAGCAATCCACGCCGACGCTCGCCAAGTCCCTGACGTCGAAGTAACTCGCACTATCCACGCATAAGAACCAACAAGAAATGTCTACACCCGCAACACCGAGCAAGCCCGCGCCGCGACAGATCGCGCCGGCCATCAAACAGAATGCCGAAGAGCGGCGCGTCATTACTTACGAAATCACGCCCGCCAACCCGACGCCGAAAACCCAGCCGAAGCTCACGCAGGCCACCGTCGATTCGGTCAAGAACCACAGTCAGGAAATCTTCGTCCAGTGCCTTTACATGCTGCCTGTCGTCGGCAAC
>NZ_JARUXK010000040.1:0-466 GCF_031451435.1 Caballeronia sp. LZ008
TATACCGCGCCAGCCACACAACCTTACCCGACTCGTCCAGCAACTCCTGCGGCGTGCCAAGGTGGTCATTCTGATAGAACAGCGTCGCATGACGGCTCTTCGCCGGAACCTGCACAAACCCACCATCAGTGCCCGTCGCGAGAAACGCCGGTTCGACCAGCTTTTCGTCGAGACGAGCGAGCGGCACGAACGTCCCCGGTTCGTGCAGATAGAGCGACGCGCGCGTCCACTGATGGCTCACGTCCAACGTATGCATGCGCTGCGCGACCGGCAGCGAATACGCGTCCCGCTCATCTTCCCGCACCGTCTGATAAGCGGCATTCGCGGACTTGCGCTCGCGTCCATACTCGCGCGGCAGCTCGTCAAAGCGCTCTTCCATGAGCAGCACATCGCCGTCCCATGTGAAGACGGTTAGCTCGGTTGCGCCTGTCGCGCCTCTGACTTCCTTCGCCACGCGCCGCCCGAA
>NZ_JARUXK010000041.1:0-448 GCF_031451435.1 Caballeronia sp. LZ008
AAGAAAGTAAGCAAAGAAAGCAGCTTTTCAGGCCCGCGGTCACACGCAATTTGGGTAGTCCTCTCGTCACAGGCGGCACTCGCCTAAAGAGTGCCCTCAAACACCTAATCGGGCTTGGCTCGCACACGGTCCGCCGCCCGAAAACGCTGAGGACACTGGTTCAGCACGAAAGAGCTTCGGCACAGCGCTACGCGCTGCCGCCCGGTATGCAAGGGAAACCAACGTGCGGCAAGTGCAGCGAGATTGAGACGTTAGTAGCGAAGCACGCGCGGACCCGATTGACCGGTCGGCCGCGAAGCGGGCCGGAGCTATGTGGTGCTGAACCAGATTGTTGTGTGGTGCGATGTGACAGACCGTGCGCGAGCCAAGCCCGGTGATTGTGATGAGGGCACTCTTTAGGCAGCCCACGATGGACGAGAGGACTACCCAAATTGCGTGTGACCGCGGG
>NZ_JARUXK010000042.1:0-447 GCF_031451435.1 Caballeronia sp. LZ008
CGCGCCCTGCGCGTTCGAGCCCGCGATCAGCACATGCACATCGCCACCAATCTTCGATGCCGCTGCAACCGTGTTCAGCGTCGCTGCCTTGATCGACGCATTGTCGTGTTCTGCAATTACGAGAATCGTCATGTTCAGATCACCTTCGCTTCGGTTTTCAGTTTTTCGACCAGCGTCTTCACGTCGGGCACCGTGATGCCCGCGCTGCGCTTCGGCGGCTCGACGACTTTCAGCGTCTTCAGACGCGGCGCGACATCGACGCCGAGATCGGCCGGCTTCACCGTCGTCAGCGGCTTCTTCTTCGCCTTCATGATGTTCGGCAGCGTCACGTAGCGCGGCTCGTTCAGGCGCAGATCGGTCGTGACGACTGCGGGCAATTTCAGCGACAGCGTTTCGGCGCCGCCATCGACTTCGCGCGATACCGTGGCTTTGCCATCGGCAACGACG
>NZ_JARUXK010000043.1:0-410 GCF_031451435.1 Caballeronia sp. LZ008
GCACATGCAACTGGCCGCGGGCGGGCATCTCTTCACCAGCACCGGCGGCAACGCCGACGCCGCGATCGGCGGCAATTACACCGTCGCGGCGGGCAATGCGGTGTCGCTCTTCGCCAATACGCAGGGCGTCAAGGTGACGGCCGCCGAGGGCAAGATCGACGTGCAGGCGCAAGGCGATGCGCTCAATCTCGCCGCGCTCAAGGGCGTGACGATCGCGAGCACGGAAGACGCGATCACGCTCAACGCCAAGAAGGAACTGACGCTCTATTGCGGCGGCGCGTACGTCAAATTGACGAGTACGGGCGTGGAATTTGGCGGCCCGGAGATCATCCTGAAGGGACCGATGCGCGTGCGTGAATCGGCCACCAAGCAAAGCGCGCTGCCGCTCATGCCGAAGCAGGAGCCGACCG
>NZ_JARUXK010000044.1:0-410 GCF_031451435.1 Caballeronia sp. LZ008
CGGTCGGCTCCTGCTTCGGCATGAGCGGCAGCGCGCTTTGCTTGGTGGCCGATTCACGCACGCGCATCGGTCCCTTCAGGATGATCTCCGGGCCGCCAAGTTCGACGCCCGTACTTGTCAATTTGACGTATGCACCGCCGCAATAGAGCGTCAGTTCCTTCTTGGCGTTGAGCGTGATCGCGTCTTCCGTGCTCGCGATCGTCACGTCCTTGAGCGCGGCGAGATTGAGCGCATCGCCTTGCGCCTGCACGTCGATCTTGCCCTCGGCGGCCGTCACCTTGACGCCCTGTGTGTTGGCGAAGAGCGACACGGCATTGCCCGCCGCGACGGTGTAATTGCCGCCGATCGCGGCGTCGGCGTTGCCGCCGGTGCTGGTGAAGAGATGCCCGCCCGCGGCCAGTTGCATGTGC
>NZ_JARUXK010000045.1:0-209917 GCF_031451435.1 Caballeronia sp. LZ008
ACGTGGATTCAAACCGTTGAAAACAGAGCCAATCACACATCAAAAACACGACATCTGTATTTAGCCGGTGGTACGACATTTCAATTTTGCTTTGACAATAAGTGTAGGTCCCAAGTTCAAATGTCGTGTTTCTGCTAAGTAGAGATGTCGTGTTTCTGCTAAGTAGAGATGTCGCGTTTTGGCGTAGGTTCGTCGCCACACAAGCGTTTCAGGAGCGCGGGCGATGAACACGATTGGGACCATCACGATGTCGATGCGTGAACTGGACCGACTCAAGGCGATTCAGGCGGTCGCCGACGCGCGACTCAAACCCGAGCGTGCGGCCGAACGGCTGAACTTGAGCGTACGGCAAGTCGAACGCCTGGTGTGGCGTTACCACGCGGCCGGCGTGGCCGGTCTGGTGTCAGGCAAACGCGGACGCCCGAGCAACCATCAATTGCCCAACGGCGTGGCACAGCGCGCGCTGGCGTTGATCCGCGAACGCTACGAGGACTTCGGGCCGAGCTGGCCGAGGTCGAAGCGGCCTTCGACGCGTACGAGACCGCACTCGTCACGAACGACGTCGCGATGCTCGACGCGCTGTTTTTCGATACGCCGCATACGCTGCGCTACGGCGCCACGGAAAACCTCTACGGTTACAAGGCGATCCGCGCGTTCCGGGCTGCACGACCGGGCAAGACACTGGCGCGCACGGTGACCGCGCGCGTCGTGACCACATGCGGCGATGCCTTCCCGTCGCGAACATCGAGTTCCGGCGCGATGGCGATCCGCGCATCGGCCGGCAGACTCAAACGTGCGTGAAGATGCCCGAGGGATGGCGCGTCGCCAGCGCGCATGTAAGCTCGATGGGCGCGTAGCGGCGCGCCTGGCCGACTGCCTGACCAGCAGCGGCCGTTGCGCATCACCGTGAAATGCGTCATTGCGAGGTCAATTCCGTTCACGCGACGCAACCCGATGAATATTCGATCTGCATCGGAAGCACGTCACTTGCTGCGCAAAGTCCAGCGACGATCGGAAAGAGGGTCGACGTCCGGCAAGTCACGTCGATGCTGTGGCCGATGACCGGCTCGCCGACGTCAATCCAACGCCACGACCGCATCGAGCGCGCCGCCGACCATCGCGCGCAGCGTCGGCTGGATAGCGTCGGCTTTCTCCGGCAGATACACGAACGGCGGCGCTTCATCCATATACGCGGACTGACACATTTCCAGTTGGACCGCGTGAATCCCGTCCTGCGGCGCGCCGTAATGGCGCGTGATGAAGCCGCCCTTGAAGCGCCCGTTCGCGACCCACGTGTAATCGCTTTGCGCGGCCGCATCCGTCACCGCCCTCGTCACCGATTCCGCCGCCGTCCTCCCATCCTGCGTGCCGATGTTCAGGTCTGGCAGCTTGCCGTCGAAAAGACGCGGCAGCACGCTCGCGATCGAGTGCCCTTCCCACAGCAGCACGTTCCCGTGCATCTCGCGCAGACGCGCAAGCTCGGCGGCGATCGCATCGTGATACGGCTGCCAGTACGCTGTCACGCGACGCTGCTTTTCGGCGGCATCGGGAGCGCAGCCTTCGCGATTCATCTGCTCGCCGCGAAACGTCAGATCGGGGCACAGGCCGGTCGTCGTCTGGCAAAACCTCATCCCGCAGCCACGCCTCGATTGCGCGGTCACGCTCGCGTAGTGCACCAAGCGCAAGGCACATGACTACTTCGGCCGAAAAGAAACGTCGGCGCGTCAGAAAATATGCATCATGCCGATGTACGCGCCCGTCTGGGATTGCCCCGCGAGCGGACTCGTGCCCCGGATCGGCGTCGCGCGGCGTGGCGAAGACGGAGAACGTACCGTTCGCGCTGTTGCGCACGTAAGCGACCGTGCTGTACAGAAATGTGCGCTTGGTGAAGTTATAGGTCGTGCCGAGAACATAGAGCATCGCGTGGCTCGCCGGGTCATGCGATGCGTCGCCGCCGCCCTCGCCCACGTGGACATAGAAGCCCGCCGCCGTGACGGCCCAAGCGGGCGTCGCCTGATAGGTCGCGCCGAGCCAATAGTGATCGGCGGTGCTGGAGAGGCCCGCGGGCGTGTCGGGCGCGGAATAGTGCGTGTAGGCGGCCTGCACTTTCCATCGATCCACCTTCAGGTTCGCGCCCACGAAGAGTTCGCGCGACGCCTGAAATACGTTGTTCATCTGGCCATTCTGGCTGCGCAGTTCGTCATAGATGCCGCGCACGTCGAAAAGCGGCGAGTGGTAAGTCAGCATGATGCCGTCCGAGCGGCCGAACTCGCCCGCCGCGCCGGAGTTGAACGCGCCCGCCTGACCGCCCAGCGAGTACTGTCCTTGCACGTCGAACCCATGAAACACGGGGCTGTGATATTCGACGTTGTTGCTCGTCTGCTGCCAGTTGCGTCCGCGCACGAGTGATGCCGATGACACCGCCTGTTGCACGAAGGGATCGAATTCCCAGACGCCGTCGCTGTCAATGAACAGATTGCGGCCCGCCTGCAACTGCCCGTATGTCTTCGAGCTCAGTCCGACATAGGCGCGGCGCGACCAGAGACGTCCGCCCCCCGTGGTGCCGTTCATGATCTGGATCGCAGTTTCGAGATTGAACACCGACGTCAGGCCGCCGCCTAGATCTTCGTTGCCTTTGAGGCCCCACATGCTGGTGCCCCAGTCGCCGCCCTCGGCGCTCCATCGCGCGGATGTGCCGCCGGTACCGTTCGCGATGTGATTCAGATATTCGATGCCCCCGTCGAGGCGTCCATACATCGTGACGCTGGATTGCGCCATGGCGCCCGACGCGACAAAGGTGAAACCGACCACCGCTTTCCGTACACAACCTTTCATGTTCGGTTCGACTCCGTTGGGGGTCCGCTCGGATGCGCGGAACCGATGCACGCGAACATAGCACCATCGCGAGAACTCGGCACAGATCCAGTAACCGCAACGGTCAAGAACTGGAAGATGATCTCAATCGAAGTCCGTTTGCTGCGTCCCGCGCAGCTAGCGATCCAACGGGCAGCCGCGAGCAGCCATACTTCAGCCGGTCGAGGTCGCCATCGGTGATGCTACTTGTTTCGCCAAGCAAGCTCGCTTTCAGTCCCGAACGTCGCTAAGACCTTAGCGCGCACGTCGGACCTCGATGGTCGACACAGCTACGCAGATAAGAGCGTTCCATCCACCCTTTCGTGCTCAAGGGGACGAACCGCTATCAGGCCGGCTCGGTTGACTATCTCAATGTCGCCAGCGCGCAGACCATTGCGCTCGAGAACCAGCGCAACGGCGAGACGATCGAAGCGCGCCGACTGAATGCTAGCGTTCGACTGCTCAAGGCGCTCGGAGGCGGCTGGGATCGCACGGCGCTGCGCGACACGGCGGCCGCAGCGCAATGACACCGTTGTCGTTTCGGCACTAGCTTCTCCGACCTTCAAACCTCCGTACAGACAGGAATTAGCAAATTCCTGCTGTACGTGGAATCGAGGCATGGTCATCGGATCGACGCCTGCATTCGCGTACGCCCTGACGCGCGCCAGCGGCCTCTGACTAAGCAACCTCGGCTTTCGACGGCGCCTCAAAGAAAGACCGTTGATATTGAGGGAATGAAGGCGATCGCGATCAATCCGAGAAGCAACATACCGAGGTAAATCCAGATTCGCCTCGAAGCGCAGGCGAGCTCCAGAGCGCCGCGCCGCGCGAGATTTTCATGCTCAGGCTGCCTCCGTCTTGCCGACCATGTGCCCGGATCGCCCTTTGCGCGTCAAGAGCAGCAACGTTGCGACACTGACGAGCGTAAGGATGGCAAGCGGCATGAGCGCGAGGGAGTAACTGCCCGTTGCCTCCTTAACCCAGCCGTAGACGTTCACCATGAGGCCGCCACCAAGCAGATTTGCGATGGCGTTAATCGTTGCGAGGCCCGCCGCCGCCGCGCTGCCGGAGAGCATGTCGCCAGCGAGCGCCCAGAAAGGCCCTTTGAACGCATAAGCACCGACCAAAACGGCACAGAGCAGGCAGATCGTCGGGAGCAAGGCGCCGCTAAGCGACGTGGCGAATAGGCCCATACCGATAAGAAGCATCGGAATGACTGTGTGCCAGCGACGTTCCTTTACTCGGTCAGAGCGTCGGCCCCAATAGACCATCAACACGCACGCCAACGCGTAGGGTACGGAGTTAATGAGGCCTGTCTGCATAACGGTCAGGCCGTACGACTTGAGCAATTGTGGCTGCCACACGTTCAGGGTGCTACCCGCAGCCGACGCACAGGTATCGACAAGAGCAAGGCAAAGGACGTAGCGGTTTCGGAAGAGCTTCGTCAGCGGCATATCCAAGACTTTTTTTGGCGCCTTCGTCTCTGTCGCAAGTTCATTGGCGAGCCACGTGCGCTCTTCCTCCTTGAGCCATCTCGCTTGCTCCGGCTTGTTAGTCAAGAAGAACAGGCACATCAGACCAAGAAGCACAGTCGGCAGGCCTTCAAGGATAAAAAGCCAGTGCCATCCGCGCATCCCTGCGATTCCATCCATTTGCAGAAGCAGTGCGGATAGTGGTGAACCGACGAAGTTACCAAGCGGGATCGCCACCATGAATATAGCAACGATGCGAGCGCGGTACGACGCCGGAATCCAGTACGAGAGGTACAGTAGGACCCCCGGAAAGAAACCAGCCTCGGCAGCACGCATGGTGCCGAGATTCCGTACGTATTCAACACCCCTTCGTTGACGCGCTTGAGTTCATCGGCGTGCACATGGCTGTTCGGTTCGCTCGGCAATCAGAACGCGCGGCTCTCACCTCGCTGCCCGCGTCAAGTTTCTGGATTGACCTCGCCCAGAACGGTCAAATGCCTCTTCCTCCGCTGGTAGCACGCGCTATAACATGCGCTGTCGCGTCTCGCGGAGAATCATCGATACGGGATCGAACAAATCCGTCGTGCCCATGCGAACTGGTTGCGCCGCTCGTCGAAGCTCCGCTGGAAGTGTTTCGGAAGACGGGTGCGGACTGCGCCGTGTCGATGCCTCGCGCCGACGCTCACAGTGAGGCTTGCGGATGCGCGTGTCGCCCAGTCGCGGCGTTATCGCGCGTACTGTTCGAGCGCGTCAGCAAGGGCATCGAAGGTAGCGCGGCAGCGCGGGCTCGCGCGCAGATCTTCGTGCATCGTCACCCACGTTTCGAGCCGGAGCGCGAACGCTTTCGACAGCACGCGTACGAGACCATCACGGCGCGCAATCGCGACATGACATCCGCCGATTCCCGCACCCGCGCGGATCAGTGCGAGTTGCGCGAGATCGCTATCGGCGCGCATCGAAAACAACGCGTGACGAAAACCCGGCAACGTGCGGCTCACATCGCGAATGAACGCGTTTGGCTGGTCGTAGCCGATGACCGCGTGTTCTGCGAGCGCCGCCATGCTGCGCGGCGTGCCGTGACGGTCGAGATAATCGCGCCGCGCATGAAGTCCGACCTCGATCACGCCGACTCGCCGCGCGACGAGTTGCGTCTGGCGCGGGCGCACCATGCGCACGGCAATATCCGCTTCGCGCCTCAGCAAGTCCTGCACGCGGTTCGACAGCACGAGTTCGACGATCAATCGCGGATGCCGCTCGCGCAGCGCGGCGATGACCGGCGGCAGCACTTCGACCCCGACCACTTCGCTCGCGGATACGCGCACGACGCCCTGCACGCCCGCGCCGTCGTCGCCCGTGTGGCCGCTCGCCGCGCGCTTGAGCGATGCCGCCGTACTCTGCATCGCTTCGGCGTGCGACTGTAATGCAAGCGCAACGTCGGTCGGCTGAAGCCCGTTCTGCGAGCGCGTAAATAGACTTACCTTCAGCGCCCGTTCGAGCGCTTCAACGTGCCGCCCAGCCGTCGGCTGCGTGATGCCGAGCGCGCGCGCTGCACCCGACAGCGAGCCCTCGCGCAGCACTGCGAGGAACGTTCGGTAAAGCTCCCAGCCGATGTCGTCTGCCATACGTTTTTGAATATCGGATCAACGAGGTTCGCCAATTTTAATGTGTCCGCGAAGGGCGGAGAATGGCGTCATCGACAACCTGGGAGGCGTGACATGGCGCAAGGCGAAACGGTTCTGGTACTTGGGGCGACGGGCGGCATCGGCGGGGAAGTTGCGCGGCAATTGCGCGATGCGGGCTGGCGCGTGCACGGGCTGCGGCGCGGCGCGGGGGCATCGAAGGGCGACGGCATCGACTGGATTCACGGCGACGCGATGAACGCGGCCGACGTGATGCGCGCGGCACAGGGCGTATCCGTGATCGTGCACGCGGTAAATCCGCCAGGCTATAAGCGCTGGGCCGAACTGGTGCTGCTGATGACCGACAACACCATCGCGGCGGCGAAGGCGCAGGGCGCTACCATCGTGTTGCCGGGCACGGTCTACAACTTCGGGCCGGACGCGTTTCCATTCATCGACGAAGACGCGCCACAGCATCCCGTCACGCGCAAAGGCGCGATTCGCGTGGAAATGGAAGCGCGTCTGCAACGCGCGAGCAAGGAAGGCGCGCGAGTGCTGATCGTGCGCGCGGGCGATTTCTTCGGGCCAAGAGCGGGCAATAACTGGCTCGCGCAAGGACTCGTGAAGCCAGGAAAGCCGGTGGCGAAGGTCAGCAATCCGGGTGCGCGTGACATCGGGCATCAATGGGCGTATCTACCCGATGTCGCTCGCACGATGGTTGAACTGCTTGCGCACCGCCATTCGCTCGATGCGTTCGCGCGCTTTCACATGAGCGGTCATTGGGACGAGGACGGCACCGGCTTTGCCGACGCGATCCGTCGCGTGGTCGCGCGGCGCACCGGGCGGGCGCCCGCTGTCGTCGGCTTTCCGTGGTGGCTGCTCGCGCTTGCCGCGCCGTTCAACGTAACATTCAGGGAGCTTCAGGAAATGCGCTATCTATGGACGACGTCCGTGCATCTGAATAACGCGCGGCTCGTGCAGACGCTCGGGCACGAGCCGCATACGCCGCTGGACGTGGCCGTCGAAAAGACGCTCATCGGACTCGGATGTCTCGCGCCTGATGTTCGAGCTTCGCTATCGAGCCTCGCTCCGTAAAGCGAGCGGCCGTTAAGATCCCCGCAGTACGTGAGCCTGCCGTCCGGCTAAGCATTCTGGCTTCCGCGCAATGCGGACGATGCTCGACTGGTAGCGTATTCAGGAACGGGTTCGCTCGGCTCGAAACTGTCGCACGACGAAACGTTCGAGCCCGCCCCACGAATCGCGTGTGCCTGACCGAGGGTGATTCTTCGGGCGGTTGATTGTCTTGCCCCCTTCTCAAAGGCATATCCTGAAGATGGTGACCTGAGATGTTCTTGAAGGCGGACGGAAACGCAGACGATTAGTTGCGCTCTGTGTTTCCTCGCGATTGTCGCCGGTTCACCAGCCATGGCCGAGTGGCAGGCGCCGGGCTGTTTCGACCGGCACATGCCTTGTGTCCTCAAGCGAATCGCCGGTGGAACTACCTGGCCCCACACGAGAGCGGACGTTGAACTGGAATCGACGCAATCGCGCCCTCGGAGAATCGCCCGTATCCGCCCGCCACGTCTCACCGGTCATACCCCGGTGGCCGGCTCAAATCCACTGGTCGTTCGCGACAGTACGCTCGCTTGCCGCGCCGTCGCCTGTGTTCACGACACCTCGCGGCTCGATAAGCAGCAGCTTGACTTCTGCGTTTGCACAGGGCTTGTGCTCGACTCCCTTCGGCACGACTCCCAACTGTCCGGCACGTAATACGATCGAACCATCGCCTGAAGGCCCTGCCCGAAAATCGATACGCAGTTCGCCATCGAGGACGATGAACGCTTCGTCGGTATCGGCATGTCGGTGCCACTCGAACTCGCCTTCGACCTTGACGACCTTGAATTGATAGTCGTTCATTTCCGCGACAACGCGCGGTTGCCAGTGATCGTTAATCTGCGCGATCTTGCCGATCAGATCGATGGTGTCGCACTGGCCGCGCGTGACCGGAGCGGTGGAATGGTTCGAGGATTGGGACATCGTTCTCTCCGTTCAAAGGTTGATGCGTTGAGGATACGCATGCTCCTTCCGGTCGTATTGAACGATCGTGGCGTTTTAGCCGCGCGGAACGCCGCCCGCGACTTGTAACCAGCGCCCTGGCGTCAGCCCAAATGTCTTCGAAAAGTGTCGCGTCATATGACTCTGATCGGCAAAACCCGCGGCTGCAGCAGCGCAAGCGAGCGAGGTGCCAGCGAGCAGCATGTGGCGCGCTGCATCGAGGCGCCGCATCGTCAGATATCGATACGGGCTCGTGCCGTAGAACCTGCGAAAATCGTGCGACAAGCTCCAGCGATCGCGACCCGTCACCGCTTCGAGTTCGTCGAGCGCGACAACGCGCGAGCAATTTGCGTGCAGATAGTCGCGTGCACGCCGCGCCGCGAGGAAGTCCCCTTGGGCTGTTCTTGCAGGCGTACCAGTGACGGCGGCCAAGGCATTCGCCAACTCGGCAAGTGCATCGCTCTGTTCAAGCGGCTCGAGCGTATAGCTGACATGCTGCAGCAACGCTACGGTCGCAACCTCGAGGCGCCGATCGGTAGTCACGCCGCCTTCGAGGAACGGCAGCGCTTGTCCGCCGAGCACTTCCTGAAAGAGAGCGGGTTCCACGTAGACCATCCGGTATTGGAACCCCTCATCGGTGCCCGCCTGGCCATCGTGAGCCTCATCGGGATGCAGTACGAGCGTGTTGCCCGGCAGGCTGTTCCGCTGGCTGCGCCGATAGTTGAAACTCTGAACGCCAGCGAGCGTGCGGCCGATCGCGTAGGTGTCGTGGCGGTGCATGGAGTATGCGCTGCCGTGAAACCACGCTTCGATGCGCTCGACGCCTTCTATCGGCTCGGCGCGCCTTACCCAGTCGGGGGGTAAGACCGCTGCTCGTAGATTCATGATATATGGCCCCGGATGGCCGCCCTGTGCTGATGCGGTGCAGATCTCAAGGCGGTGCGCGCGCAGGCGAAAACCGAATTGTCGCACGTGCGACGACGCGCCACATGCGCCTAGCGCATTCCTACGCAGTGGGACTTCCGCGGCCCTAAACGTCGGCTTGAGGAACGTGGACGGCCGTTCGGTGTTGGGAAGATCCGCTGCCGGCCGGGAACTTGTGGGCAGTTGCAACCACTGACTGCTTTCCAGCGACGGGTTTGAGGAGGTGACGGGCGCGAACCAACCCAGAACCGCCGTTACCTGGACAGGGTTTTGGCGTCGGGTAACGAAATACACCGATCATTCGACTGCAGGTCCGAAATCTAAAGATGACTGAACGGGATGTCATGTCGGCCGCAGCCTGATCGAACGACGCGTCAAACGAGGCAATGTGTTCGAACGACCATCGCTGCTTCGTCCGACCAGTCGACTAACCCCGCGAGTGTCTCAAGCTGACAGCTCCAAACTCAGGAGAGAGCTAACAGCGCCTAGCGGCGTCCGGTCGAAGCGACATTGGCGCTGCCCCGCCAGGGTACCGACTGCGACCTTCGCATTGCGGTACTGCTGCGCCTGAACATAGCCTTAGGTAAGCGATAGTGCAAACCCTCTCATCTCGGCACGCACATTCCCGACGCCCTGCGCGACCGGTACACGGATATCGCGCTGACGGTCGCGGATACTGACTGGCACCTCGACCGCCTCTACGGCTTCGCCCGCGCACTCGGCGCGACGATCCTCGGCGCGCGCGTGTCGCGCTACGTGATCGACCTGAACCGGCCATCGAACGACGAGAGCCTGTATCCCGGGCAGACCGCCACGTCCCTGTGCCCGACGGAAACGTTTCGCGGCGCGCCGCTGTATCGCGAAGGCTGCGCGCCCGACGCGGCCGAGCGCGATCGCCGGGTGGCGACTTGCTGGCAGCCGTATCACGACGCCCTTCAGGAAGAGCTGACGCGCCTGCGCAGCCAGCATCGGAATGTGCTGCTCTGGGAAGCGCACTCGATCGCGAGCGTTCTGCCGCGCCTTTTCGAAGGCAAGCTTCCGGACTTCAACATCGGTACGCAGGATGGCCGCACCGCCGCGCCCTCCGTGCAGGAAGCTATACAGCGCGTCGCCGCGGCGAGTCCGTTCACATGGATTGCGAACGGCCGCTTCAAGGGCGGCTTTATCACGCGGCACGCCGGCGCGCCGCAGGAAGGCGTGCATGCGGTGCAACTGGAGATGTGCCAGTCCACCTATATGAGCGAAAACGCACCGTTCCACTATCTGCCCGAGGTCGCGAAGAAAGTGGAGCCGGTGGTACGCGGCATGGTGAATGGCGCGCTCGACGCAATCGTCAAGCTGACTGCGAACGCCTCGCGGGCGAAATGAGCGCGAGACGTCCTTGCCGCAGGACGTCTCGGCAATACCATCTGAACACCACGACCAGAGACGCTCTGGCCAATACACGCTTGCCGAGCTTCATCAGCGCTCGGAGCAGGCGATCAGGCTGGCGGGCGACGAGCCAACCGCATCAACGCGCCGTGTACCCGCCATCGACAGGCAGCGATATCCCGCTCGATCATCTCGAGCGCGACGGCGCGGGCGACCATCGCGGCGCCCCGCGCATTGACGGCCATCACGCGGTCGAATGCGTCCGCGTCGAGTTCCAGCGGCGATTCGAGCGATGCAATGCCCGCGCAGTTCACGAGACCGTCGAACGCTTCGAAGGGCTCCGTGCGTCGTCGATGAGCGAACGGTGCGCGCCGACGTATCGAGAACGACGTCGACCGGGAACTCGTCTCCCCAGTTCGTGAATGTCCAAGCGCGCACGTGCTCATTCTTGGGCGATACGATGCGCGTCTTGGCGCCGGCTTCATCGAGCGCCTGGCGGGGCTCGCCATTTCCACTTGCTCAAATCCTTCCCGCGACCAAGATCGCAACCTTTAGCCCCTTGAGAGAATCATTCGTCGTGTTTCCATTTCCGATGATAGGTGCCTACTTCTTCCCATCCACGACGGCGACGACCTCGTCGCGCGTGTACTCCTTGTTCGCCAATGCACCAACCGGCGTTTTGGCCAGCACCGCGTCGAGTTCCTCCGGCTTCACTTCCAGAACCGGCATACGGATGTCGTGCGGCATCTTCTTGCCGGCGAGAAGCTGCTGCGTCACCCAGAAGGCGAACGAGGACGCGCCCGGCGGAATCGTCACCGACATCGTCTCGTAACCGCTCTTCTTCTGTTCGGCCCACCAGGCGAGTTCTTCCTGCCGGTTGCCGAGAATGATGATCGGCGTCGGCCGCCCCGCGGCCTTGAGCGCCTGCGCGGTGCCGAAGCCGTCGCCCCCTTGCGTGAGCACGCCGTCGACCTTCGGCAAAGTCGGCAGGATGCCCGCGACCTGCTTCTGCGCGACGGTCTGCGTCCAGTCCCCGTGCACCGAACCGACGATCTTCATCCCCGGATACTTCTTGAGTTCGTCGACGATGCCCTGATGAATCTCGTCGTCCACGGAGACGCCTGCGAGTCCGCGAATTTCGAGCAAGTTGCCCTTGCCGTTCAGCCGCTTCGCCAAGTAATCGACCTGCATGCGGCCCATGCCCTGAAAATCCACGGCAATCCGATACGCGCACGGCTCGGTTGCGATGCCATCGAACGATACGACCGTCACGCCCGCGCCGCATGCCTGCTTGATGACGCCGTTGAGCGCCGTGGGCGAAACGGCATCGACGGCGATGGCCTTGAAGCCTTGCAAGATGAGATTCTGGATCTGCTGAACCTGCTCTGTCGCCTGGCTTTCGGCTGTCGTGAAGCTGGGCGCCGCCGCGACGACCTTCTGCTTCACGGCCGGATCGGCGACGTTGGCCCAGCTCTTGAGCATCTGCTGGCGCCAGCTATTTCCCGCGTAGTTGTTCGACAGCGCGATCTTCATCGACGACGTATCGCCCGTCGCGACCTGCGCCGACGCGCCCGCCGACGCCGCGACCAGGCACAGCGCCACGGCCAGTGTTGTGATTCTCATGCTCGTCTCCTGTTATTGATGTTTTTACCGTCCCGCGCCACGCACGCCGACATGCAGCGAATAGATCGATGACGTCGCCGTAATGAACAGGCGATTTCGATGGATGCCGCCGAACGTCAGGTTCGCGACGACCTCGGGAATGAGGATCTTGCCGAGCAGCGTGCCGTCGGGTGCGTAGCAGTGCACGCCGTCCTCCGCGCTGGTCCAGACATTGCCGTGCTCGTCGACCCGCATGCCGTCCGGCACGCCGCTCTGCATCTCGATGAACACGCGTCCGTTACGCAATACGCCATCGCCCGATACATCGAACACGCGGATATGACGCGGCGCTTCTTCGTCGTGGGAAGCGGCCGAATCCGCGATGTAGATCTGCGATTCGTCCGGAGAAAACGCGAGGCCGTTCGGCTTCGCGAAGTCGTCGCAGACGAGATGCACACGCGCGCCGTCGGGCGATAGGCGATACACGTTGCATCGGCCGATCTCGCTCTCTGCGCGATAGCCTTCGTAGTCGCTCAAGATTCCGTAGTCGGGATCCGTGAACCAGATGTCGCCCTTCGAATCAACGACGACATCGTTCGGCGAGTTCAGCCGCTTGCCTTCGAAATGCGATGCAAGCACGGTCACGCTGCCGTCGTGCTCCGTGCGCGTCACGCGCCGCGCGCCATGCTCGCAACTCACGAGCCGCCCTTCGCGGTCGCGCGTGTTGCCGTTGCTGTAGTTCGACGGCGCGCGAAACACGCCGACGCCCATTCCCGGCGCCCAGCGCAGCATGCGGTTGTTCGGGATGTCGCTCCAGACGAACAGGTCCGTGGCCGGAAAATAGACCGGTCCTTCCGCCCAGAGGCATTCGTCCGTCACTTTGGAAAGGAACGCGTTCGGCTGCAGCAGCAGCCTGAAACGCGGATCATGCACTTCGAAATCGCTGGGTTTCATGTCTCCTCGTCCTTTGTGGATTGCGTGTCAGCGCGCCGGTTTTCCGCCGGCGGCGACCGTCACCGCGATGATGAGCACGCCGTACACGATGGAGCGCACGCCGGCATCGGCGCCGACCGCGTTGAGCGCGGCGTTAGTGAGAAACAGGAACATCGAGGCGCCCCATACGCCGACGATCGTCGCCTTGCCGCCCGTGACCAGCGTGCCGCCGATCACGACCACGGCGATCGAGATCAGCATGTACTCGACGCCCATATCGAGCGACGCGCCGCCTGATGTCGCCGCGAGCAGCAGCGCCGTGAGCGCCGCGATCATCGACGAAAGCACGTAGGCAAGGCAGCGCGTGCGATGCACGTTCACGCCCGCGAGCCACGCGGCGCGCGCGTTCTGTCCGATCGCCGAAAGCCTGCGGCCATACACGGCGCGATGAAGCAGCACCGCGAGCGAGACCGACAAGGCGAGCGCAACCAGCGCGATATACGGCACGTTGAAGAGCCGGCTCGTGGCGAATGCGCCCAGCGCGGGCGGCGGCGGCGGAAGCTGGCGCCCTTGCGTAATGGCGATCGACTGGATGATGAAGCTCGACGACAGCGTCGCGATGATCGGCGGAATGCGCAGCAGCCGGATCAGCATGTAGTTCGCGATCCCGACCGCGACGCCCACGCCGAGCGCCGCCGCGACGCCGAGCGCAATCTGGCCGTTGGAGCCGCCCATCGCGTGCATGCCGACGACGCCCGCGAGCGCGATCGTCGACGGCACCGAGAGGTCGATGTTGCCGACACCCGACGTGATGACGAGCATCTGCCCGAGACCGACCAGCACCATGAACACGCCGTAGGTGAGGGCCGTCTGCGCGACATTGCTCGCGATGCCGAAGCCGAAGATGCCGACGATACCGAACCACACGAGCACCGTGCCGACGAAAGACCACGCCCAGGGCGCTTGAACGCCCTTCAGCCGTTCCCACGCGGTATCGTTGTTGGCGAGCGCTTCACCGGAAGTCTGCGATTTCATTGCCGTTCCCCGCGTTGCAGCAGCACGCGCAAGGACAGCACGACGATCAGGATCGCGCCCTGCATGCCGACTTGCCAATCCGCCGAGATGTTGAGAAAGGCGAGGAACGACGCCGCGAGCGTGAGCGTGATGGCACCGAGCACCGCGCCGATGACCGATACGCGCCCGCCGACGAATTCGCCACCGCCGAGAATGACCGCCGCAATCGAGAGCAGCGTGTAGCGCAGCGCAAGGTTCGCGTCGGCGGAGGTCGTGAGCCCGAGCAGCGAAAGACCCGACAGCACGCCGAACACGCCCGCGATGCCGTAAAGCGTCGCCTTGCTGCGCACGAGCGACCAGCCGAAGCGCCGCATCGCGCGCGGATTGCCGCCCGCGCCGCGTATGCGCACGCCGGCCGAGGTGCGCATCAGCAGAATGTGCCCTGCGATGGCAATGAGCACCGACCACACGATCGGCGCGGCGATGAACGGCGTCTGATAGCTCATCGCCGTGCCGAGCCAGCCGGGGCTCGCGCCGCCCGGCGAAGGCAGCAGCACGATGGCGAGCCCGCTCCACACGAACGACAGCCCGAGCGTCACGACGATGGACGGAATCTGCCGCAGTTCGATCAGCGCGCCGACGGCTGCATACGCGAGCACACAGGCGACGAGCGCGAGCGCGCCGAGCCACGGCTCCTTGACGAGCAGCGTCGCGCCGATGCACGCGACGAGACTCACGAATGGACCGATGGACAAGTCGAGATCGTTGACGGTGATGATCGCGAGTTGCGCAAGCGTGGCGAGCACGATCGGCACGGCCAGATTGAGCAGCAGGCTCGACCCGAAATAGCTCATCACGGCGGGCTGCATGACGAGAATCGGCACGAGCACCGCGACGAGCGAGATGGCGGGAAGCAGCGCGCGCAGACGCGCTTGCGTGTCCCGGAAGGTGATGCGCGCGGGGGTCATGCGGCCTGCTCCTCGAAGCTCGCAGCGAGCAGCGCTTCTTCCGTGCATTCGTCCGCATGCAAGACGCGCGTGACCGCCGACGAGCGAAAGACATACGTGCGGTCGCAATGCGACAGCTCTTCGTTTTCTGTCGTGTACCAGATGAACGTGCGGCCTTTCGCGGCTTCGTCGTGAACGAGCCGGTAGATGTCGCGCTTGGTGCCTACATCGACGCCGCGCGTCGGATCGTCCATCAGAATGAGCTGCGCGTCCGACGACAGCGCGCGCGCAAACAGCACCTTCTGCTGGTTGCCGCCCGAGAGCGACAGGATGCCCGCGCTTATCGGCGCGCCGCGTATGCCGATCTTCGTGCGCCACGCTTCCACGAGCGCGCGCGCCGCCGCGCGATCGACGAGTCCGCGCTTGCGCTTCGCGCCGCCGAGAAGCCACCGCAAATCGAGATTCTGCGCGATGGACCACACCGGGAACACGCCGTCGCGCCCGCGATCGCCGGCAACGAATGCGGCTTTCATGCGGCCCGCGCCGTGGCTCGTCGCCGCCTCGTAGATGGCGAGCAGCGCTTCGGTCTGGCCTTGGCCCGCGAGTCCGGCGAAGCCGACGATCTCTCCGCGCGATGCCTCGATCAGCGTATGTTTCCTTCCGCCGACGTTCCAGCGGAACGGTTTGTCATCGCTTTGTGCGTTGCGTATGCGGGCGGCCGCCGGCGTTTTCTCCGCTTCCAGATGCTGGCCCATCGCCTGAATGATCGACGCACGGTTCGCCTCGTTGCCCGGCAGCACGCCGACGATGCCGCCGTCGCGCATCACCATCACACGATTCGCGACGCGCTCTATCTCGCCGAGCATGTGCGTAATCAGCAGACAGGTGATGCCGCTCTCTGCCGCGCGCCGGACGAAGGCAAGCAGTTGATCGGCGGTATGGGCATCGAGCGACGAGGTCGGCTCGTCGAGGATCACGAGACGCACGGGCGCGCCCGTCACCGTGAACCCGCGCGCGATCTCGACCATCTGCTGTTGGGTGAGCGTCAGATCGGACACGAGTTCGTTGCCCTTCAGTCCGTTGCCCGGAAAAATCTCTTCGAGCTTGTCGCGCATGAGCGCCGTTGCCGTGCGCCGCCAGCCGCGCCCGCGCAATTGCGGATGCACGATCGTCATGTTTTCCGCGACCGTCAGGTTCGCGCACAGCGAGAGTTCCTGAAAGACGCAGCGCACGCCGGCCTTGCGCGCGGCGTTGGCGTCGTAGTGCGGCGCGCTTTGGCCGTCCACTTCGATACGGCCCTGCGTCGGCGCATACACGCCCGCGAGCACGGCCATGAGCGTCGATTTGCCCGCGCCGTTGTGTCCCGCGATGCCGACGCATTCGCCGCGCATGAACGCGAAGTCGATGTCCGCGAGCGCGCGCACCCGGCCGAAGGTCTTGCCGACGCCTTCGAAGCGAATCAGCGTGCGCTCGTCCTCTGTATTGATAGTTGCGCCCATTCACATGCCTCCATGCGTGGCGTCATCGAATGCTTATTTCTTGTCGAGCAAGGCCACGGTCTGCGGCAGCGTATAAGTGACGTCGGCGATTCCACCCGGCGGCGTCGCGGCGAGCCTCGCCGGCAACTCCTGCTGCGAGATGGCGAGCAGCGGCACGTTAATGGTGACTTCCTTCGGAATCTTCTTGCCCGCGAGCACTTGCTGCGCCACCCAGAACGCGAACGAGACCGCGCCCGGCGGATTCGACAGCGAGCGCGACTGATAACCGGTCTTCGCCTGCTCGCTCCACCATTGCAGTTCGGGATAGGTGCTGCCGATGACCATCGGCGGCGCGGGACGATTGGCGGCCTTGAACGCCTGCGCGATGCCGAACGACATCTCGCCTTCGGTCGCCACGCCATCGACTTGCGGTAGCGTCGGGAGAATGCCGGCCACAGCCTTCTGCGCGACCGATTGCGTCCAGTCGCCGTTCACCGAGCCGACGAGCTTGAGCCCCGGATGCTTCTTGAGCCCTTCGAGCACGCCTTCGTGCATGAGGTTGTCGACGGAGATGCCGGCCACGCCGCGCACTTCCAGTATGTTGCCGTGGCCATTGAGCTTCGTCGCCAGATAGTCGACGCCCTGCTCCGCCCAGCCCTTGAAGTCGAAATTGACGCGATACGCGCACGGCTCGTCGACGACGCCGTCGAACGAGACCACGACGACGCCCGCAGCGCATGCCTTCTTGATGGTGCCGTTGAGCGCGGTCGGCGAAACGGCGTCGATGACGATCGCGTTATAGCCTTGCAGGATCAGGTTCTGAACCTGCTGCGCCTGCTCCGTCACCTGATTCTCGGCGGTCGTGAAAGCGGGCGCGGCCGCGATCTTCTTGTCCGCCACCGCTTGCTGGGCGACGGCGTTCCAGCTCTTGAGCATCGACTGCCGCCACGCGTTGCCCGCGAAGCTATTCGACAGGGCGATTTTTTTTTGCGTGGTGTCGCCCGTTGCGACCTGCGCGTGCGCGGCGCCTGCGAGCATGCAGACGGCGAGCGCGAGCGCGGCTCTTGCCTGCACTCCTTCACGGAACATCGGGTTGTCTCCTTTCATTTTTCTTGTGGAGAGGCGCTGCGCGACTTCATCTACAGCACGCCCCTTCCGGGCGCATCGGGCGCGGTGCCGATGCGACGCTTCCAGTCAGTCTGCTTGATTCGTCCTGCGGTCAGGCCAATCGCGGTGGTCAGGCCACTCGATCGCGGAGCCAGTATAACGACAGTTTCGCGATTCGTGCAATTGCGCGCGTTACCGGTAACAGCGTGGCGCAGCGGCTTCGCCCCGGCTCACCAATCCCGCGGCATTGACGACGTGGATATTCTTCAGGAACGATGCCTCGCCGGGCCGCTTCTCCACATATTCGAGCGCATCGTCGCGTTCGCCGGATGCGGGCGTGTAGCGGTCGCGCCAAAGCAGCCCATGATGGGCGATGCCGGCGAGTTCGGGCCGCGCATGCAGATCGACCGTGTAGCCCGTGCCGCGATCACGAAATCGAATTCGAACGTGCCGTCTCCCGCACGCGCGCGCACGCGGTTGTCATCGACGACGGCTTCGTGCCAGGGCGCAGCCAGATGCAGATGGAAGTTCGCATGACGCGCCACGCGTTCGATGGCGTCGGCGGGTGCAGTCGAGCCCGCGCGACGGAACCGCAGCGCCTGGCGCCAGCGCACGGCATCGCGGAAAGTTATCGTATGCGCCGGGATACGCGCGTGCGCGGCTCACCGGGACCGCAGTCCATGTTTGAAGCACTCACAAACTCGGGCGAGGTGCACAGCGCACGCTCTTTCGAGTTAAGACCGAGTCTGTGCCGGTCTGCATGCAAATGCCGGGCGCTTTGAATTAGAAAACCAATCCTTGATACGCTTCTTTTATTGCGATCGAGGCCATCGGGAAGCGCTTCCATAGCTGCGTACCTCGTCGCCCAAGGGCAGCACACGCGTCACAAGCAACTCGACGTGCCTTGCGCCGAGCGCGATGTGGGCATCGCGCAAAGCACTCGTCACGCGAGACATATCGAACTCGGTAAGGCCCCCGCAATTTCCCTTGCTACCAATCCGAAGCCGATATTAAATAGCGATGCATTCCTCACGTCTTTTGCAAGGTGCTCGTCGCATCGAGTGCGCGCCACGCTCGACGCACGCTATGGCTCTCGCGACACCTCATTCAATGCTAACTCCCGGCGCTTATATTTCGTTGCAATCCGAAGCACGAACGAAGGGAGCAACAGCGTGGACAATCCATTCGACGACGATCAGGGCACATTCCGTGTGCTGATCAACGAATCGCAGCAGCGCTCGCTTTGGCCCGCTCATCTCGAGGTTCCGGACGGCTGGACGGTGGAGTATCCAGATTGCTCACGCAGGCAATGCCTGGACTACATCGAACAGAACTGGACTGCACGGTCCTGATGATTCTCGATCTGGGAGTGGGAAATGGCCAAGCGCATTGTGAAAGTGATCGACCTCGTTCCGGGACGCAGCGTTCAGCTTCCGTCCATCGATAATGAAACGCTCAGACACGGACACTTCTGGAGCGACCATGTCTGCGCTCAGAAACCTGTTGTCATCAGAGGAGCGGTGCGCAACTGGCCTGCTCTCCGGAAATGGAACGCACCCGGCTATCTCGAAGCATTGACGGATAGCGAAGTCGGCATCTCGGATGCGTTCAACGCCTCGCCCACCGGTCTCTGGTATGCAAATCTCCCGAAGCTGAAACTCAATCAGGCCATTGCGCGTCTGCGCGACGCAGGGCCGGACGAGACGCATGCGATCCGCGCGCTCCCTATTCCGTCGGAATGGAAACCCGATCTCGGCCATTATGAGTTTCTCGAAAGAGAGCACGATCGACCGCCGCGCGCATATGCACAAGACCGGCTCTTCATCTATCGGAATGCTTCGACCGAATGGCACTACCACACGACCGACGAGACGCTAACCACGCAGATCATCGGCACCAAGCGCATTTCCATGTTCAGGCTGTCCAGTGAAAACTGGCAAGCGTATGCCGTGCCGATCAAGTCCAATCTTCATCACATGAATGATGGCGCGCGCTTCTTTCCCGCGGATGGTGCACTGACGAAGTTCGAAACCACGCTTGCGCCCGGCGACGTTCTCTATATCCCACCGTTCTGGTGGCATGGCGTCGATCCCGCCGATAACGATTTCGGCATCACACTCGCTCATTGTTTCAGAACGCCGCTCAATCGCCTCGGTTCACTGAGCGATCCCGCGGTGAAAGACGTCATCCGCGCGCAGCACAGCGCCATGCTCGCGTTCCGGATGAGAGCATTCGTCGCCCTCGGTTCGCTTTCGAGGCTCGTGACTCCCTGAGTTTCACATTCCTACCCGCGGCCAATCGAGGCGCGTTTGCGTCGCTTTACGCCGCCGCATCAGTCTGACGAACACGCAAGGACCTGTGCCAGATGCAACCACGCGCGAACGCGCGTGCGCTTCTTCCACGCGTTCCGATGACGACGTTCTCGACTATCGCTTTCAGAGCACGCGCGTGCTCTCCACTACGGATCGACGCCATGCACGGTTTTCCCATCACGCCCGCTCAATCGGGCATCTTCTTTCGACAGCAACTCGATTTGCGCGATCCGCGCTTCAATCTTGCTCAACTCACGGAGATCATCGGACCGCTCGATGTCGATGCGCTTCAGGCAGCGCTGCGGCAAACCATCGACGAAGCCGAAGGCATGCGCGTGCGCCTCTTCGTCACCGACGGCTTGCCGCGTCAGACGGTTCCCGATGAGCCGTTGCACTTCACACTGCGCGTGGTCGATGTAAGCGATGCACCCGATCCGCTGGAAGCGATCGATCGCGCTGTGCAGATCGCGCTCGCCACCGCCTTCGACCTCGGCCATTGGCCGCTATTCGATGGGCAGCTCTTTCAGGCGAGCCCCACGCGCTTCTTCTTCTTCCAGCGGATTCACCATGTAGCGTTCGATGGCTTTTCGTTTTTGCTGTTCACGCAGCGGCTCGCAGCCATTTACTCGGCACTGATCCAAGGAGACGATCCCGCACCGTCCGGCTGGGCGCGTCTTGCCGATCTCCTCGATAACGACGCCGCGTATCGCGCGTCCAGCGCCTTCGAAAACGATCGGCAGTTCTGGCACGAATACATGGCGGGTTGCCCCGAGCCTGTGATCCTCTCGGCATGCATGGCGCCCGAGCCGATGCCCGCAGAAGCCTATTCGCAGGCGAGCGCGCGGATCCGTCTGTCGCCCGACACGACCGCGCTCATGCGCGATATGGCCGAACGCAACGGCACGACCTGGCCGCAAATCATGACGGCGGTCATGGCCGCCTATGTCGCACGTCTGAGCGGCCAGCCCGAAGTGGTGCTCGGGTTGCCCGTCACCGCCCGCGTCGGACGTCTGGCGAGAAGCGTGCCGGGCATGTTGTCGAATGCGCTGCCGTTACGAGCGATCGTCGACGAACGCACGACCATCGTCGATCTTCTCGATGCCGTCGCGCGGCAAAGCCGCCGCGTACTGCGTCATCAGCGCTATCGCGTGAAAGATATCCGGCGCGATGTCGGCCGCATCGAAGCCGACAGGCCGCTCTTCGGTCCCACGGTGAACATCATGCCGGAGTACAGCCGTGCGCTGAACTTCGCGGGCTGCGTCATCGGCTCGAATCGCTCGTTCTATGGCACGCCCGATGATCTCGCGCTGATCGTGCATGACCAGGGCGATGAACTTGGCATCGAATTGATGTTCGATGGCAATCCGTTGCTCTATACGCCCGAGTCCGTCGAGGCGCACGCGCGCCGCTTCACACGTCTCCTCGAACAAGTGCTCGATCGGCCCGATGCGCCGCTGCATACGCTTCAGCTCGTGTTACCTGAAAGGCAGGCGCTCCTCGAACGCTGGAACGACACGACCGCGCCGTATCCGGAGCATGAGTGCATTCAGCGGCTTCTCGAGCAGCAGGCACGGCTCACGTCCGACGCCGTCGCACTCGTCTGCGATGGCGCATCACTCACGTTTGCGCAGCTCAATGCGCGCGCGAACCGGCTCGCGCATCGGCTCATCGCGCTCGGCGTGCGTCCCGAAGATCGCGTCGCCTTGTGTATGGAGCGCGGCATCGGCGCGATCGTCGCGTTGTTCGGCATACTCAAGTCGGGCGGCGCTTACATCCCGCTCGATCCAGCTTACCCGGGCGAACGTCTGAGTTACATACTCGGCGATGCCTCGCCTCGGTTGCTCGTCGCCGATGCAGCGGGCCGTCACGCGCTCGGTGATATCGGCGCGCTTACGGTGCTCGATCCGGATGCATCGCTCGACGATGCGCTGCCGAACGACGATCCGCACGTGCCCGCCCTCGCCTCGCATCATCTCGCGTATGTGATCTACACGTCGGGGTCCACCGGCAAGCCCAAGGGCGTGATGGTCGAGCACCGGCACGTGATGAACCTGCATCATGCGTTGCAATCGACCGTGTTCGCGCATTGCGCGCCGCATGCGGGCGTGACGCTGAACGCAAGCATCGCCTTCGATGCGTCGGTGCAGAATCTCACCGCGTTGCTGTCCGGGCATCGGCTCGTCATCGTTCCCGCCGATGTGCGCACCGACGCGATGGCGCTCGTCGATTTTCTCGACACATCCGGTATCGACGTTTTCGACTGCACGCCGACGCAACTCGAATCGCTGTTCTCGGCCGGTCTGCTCGAACGACGGCAAGCGCCACTGACCGTGCTCGTCGGCGGTGAACCGCTCACGCCGCAGACGTGGAGCCGTCTTGCGCGCGCACAAGGCATACGTGCGTTCAACGTCTATGGTCCGACCGAATGCACGGTAGATGCGACTTTCGCGGAGATCACGCATGAACAGGCGCGACCGGTTATCGGCAAGCCGCTCGCCAACACGCGCACGTATGTGCTCGACGCACGGCGTCGCACGGTGCCGCCTGGCGCGGTGGGCGAGCTGTATATCGGCGGCGCGGGTGTCGCGCGCGGCTATCTGAATCGTCCCGAGCTCACGGCCGAGCGCTTTCTCGACGATCCGTTCGTGCCCGGCGCACGCATGTACCGCACCGGCGATCTCGCCCGCTTTCATCTCGACGGCAATATCGAATTCCTCGGACGCAATGATCTGCAAATCAAGATTCGCGGCTTCCGCATCGAGCCCGGCGAGATCGAGACGCAGATCGCGAGTCATCCGGCCGTGCGCGATGCGGTGGTGATTGCGCGTTCGCGCACGCCCGGCTCGCAGGATCAGCAACTCATCGCCTATGTCACCGCACGCGATGAATTCGGCATCGATGCCAGCGACTTGCGCGAACATCTGAGCACGCGTCTTCCCGACTATATGACGCCCGCCGCGTTCGTTGCGCTCGATGCGCTGCCGCTTACGCCGAGCGGCAAGCTCGATCGCCGCGCGTTGCCCGATCCGCAAGCCGACGCCTTCGCGCTGCGTCCCTTCGAAGCACCGCAAGGTCGCACCGAAAGCGCGCTTGCCGGACTGTGGGCTGAACTGCTGGGAATCGAACGTGTCGGTCGGCATGACAATTTTTTCGCGCTCGGCGGCCACTCGCTGCTCGCGGTGACGCTCATCGAGCGCTTGCGGCGCATCGGGCTGCAAGCGAGCGTGCGAGATCTCTTCGCGACGCCCGTGCTCAGCGCATTCGCCGATGCCATCGATTACGCCGCGCCGAAGTCCGACATTGTCGTGCCGCCCAATGTCATCACGCCCGCGAACAGCGCCATCACGCCGGACATGCTGCCGCTCATCTCGCTGACGCAGACGGATATCGATCGCATCGCCGATCAAATGCCTGGCGGAATCTCTAACGTTCAGGATATCTATGCACTCGCGCCGCTTCAGGAAGGCATCCTGTTTCATCACATGCTCACGACGGAAGGCGATCCGTATCTGCAAACCGCGCGCCTCGCGTTCGACAGCCGCGCCCGTCTCGATGCATGGGTCGATGCGTTGCAACAGGTCGTCGCGCGGCATGACATTCTGCGCACTGCGTTCGTTCACGAAGGCGTGACGACGGCGGCGCAAGTCGTCCTGCGTCATGCGCCCGTGACGATCGTCGAGGTCGACGATCTGACGCATCATTTCGATGCGCGCACGCAGCGCCTCGATCTCGCTCGCGCGCCCCTGATGCAGATTGCAATCGCACGCGACGCGAGCGGGGATCGCTGGCTGATGCAATTGAACTGGCATCATCTGATCGGCGATCATGCGACGCTCGAGGTCATGCATGCGGAAATCGGCGCGATTCTCGATGGCCGCGCGCACGCGTTGGGCGCGGCGCAACCATTCCGCGACCTTGTCGCGCAGGCCCGGCTCGGGGCGAACCATGACGCGCAGGAAGCCTTTTTCCGCGACATGCTCGCCGATGTCAGCGAGCCCACGTTGCCGTTCGGCTTGACCGATGTGCATCACGACGGCTCGGCCGTCGCCGAAGCG
This sequence comes from Caballeronia sp. LZ008, assembly GCF_031451435.1. NCBI lineage: Bacteria > Pseudomonadati > Pseudomonadota > Betaproteobacteria > Burkholderiales > Burkholderiaceae > Caballeronia > Caballeronia sp. LZ008. Next base: position 23,743 of record NZ_JARUXK010000045.1, read on the forward strand.
CAAATCACGCTGCCCGCCGAGCTCGATGCGCGTCTGCGCGCGCAGGCCCGGCATATCGGCGTCAGTCTCGCGAGTCTCTGTCATCTCGCGTGGGCGCGCGTGTTGAACGCGGGCAGCGCACTGGATTCCGATGGGTGCGTGGTATTCGGCACCGTGTTGCTCGGACGCATGCAGGCGGGCGTCGACCAGGCGCTCGGGCTCGTAATCAACACCTTGCCGGTTCGCTTCGACATCGACGACGCTTCCGTCGCTGACAGCGCGCGTATTGCGCATGACCGTCTCGCCGCGCTGCTGCAGCATCAGCATGCCCCGCTCGCGCTCGCTCAACGATGCAGCGGCGTCGCCGCGCCCGCGCCGCTCTTCAATGCGCTGCTCAACTATCGTCATAATCGCGCATCCGACGACCGGCACACGGCCTTCGACGGCATCGAACTGCTCGGCGCCGAAGAGCGCACCAATTATCCGCTGACGTTGTGCGTCGATGACAACGGCGATAGTCTCGGTCTCATCGCGCAGACCGTTGCGCCGCTGTCGCCCGCACAGCTCTGTGGATATATGGCGCAGGCTTTGTCGAGCCTTGCGCACGCACTCGAAGAAGCGCCGCAAACGCCGGTGAATCAGCTCGACGTCGTGCCGCCCGACACGTATGAGTTGCTGGTGAAGACATGGAACGACACGGCTTCGTATCCATCGGACATGTGCATTCACCAGCTTTTCGAGCAACAGGCCAGGCGCGTGCCCGACGCGGTCGCGCTCGTCTTCCAAGATCAATCCATGACCTATGCGAAGCTCAATGCGCGAGCGAACCGGCTCGCGCATCGTCTGATCGCGCTGGGCGTGGGACCGGAAGATCGCGTCGCGTTATGCGTGGAGCGTGGCATCGGCATGATGGTCGCGTTGCTCGCGATCCTCAAGTCCGGTGGCGCTTATGTGCCGCTCGATCCCGCTTATTCGGGCGAGCGCCTGAGCCACATTCTCAGCGACTCGACGCCGCGCCTGTTGCTCGCCGACGCCCCCGGCCGCGCGGCGCTCGGCGATACGGGCGAGCTTACCGTGATCGATCCCGATGCATTGCTCGACGACGACATCTCGCAAGACGATCCGGTCACGGCCGTCGCTCCGTCGCATCTCGCATACGTGATCTACACGTCCGGTTCTACCGGCAAGCCCAAGGGTGTGATGATCGAGCACGCGCAGATCGTTCGCCTCTTCGATGCGACGCACGACTGGTTCAATTTCGATGAACGCGACGTATGGTGCCTGTTCCACTCGTTCGCCTTCGACTTCTCGGTCTGGGAAATGTGGGGCGCGCTGCGTTATGGCGGCAAGCTCGTGATCGTGCCGCAACAGCTTGCGCGCTTCGCGCCCGACTTTCTTCGACTGCTTCAGCGGGAACGCGTGACCGTACTGAATCAGACACCGAGCGCGTTTCGCGCATTGATTCAGGCGCAGGAGACGAACGATGCGCCCACCGCGTTGCGCTATGTGATATTCGGCGGCGAGGCGTTGAATCCTTCGATGCTGGAGCCGTGGTACGCGCGTCATTCGGATCGGCATCCGCGCCTCGTCAACATGTACGGCATCACCGAGACGACCGTGCATGTGACTTATCGACCGCTCGATCGCGAAGACTGCGCGGACAGCCACAGCCCGATCGGCGTGCGCATTCCTGACCTCACGATCTATCTGCTCGATGCGCAACAGCGGCTCGCGCCTGTCGGTGCGGTCGGCGAGTTGTATGTCGGCGGCGCGGGCGTGGCGCGCGGCTATCTCAATCGGCCCGAGCTGACCGCGGAGCGTTTCATCGACGATCCCTTCGTTCCGGGCGCGCGGCTCTATCGCACGGGCGATCTCGGACGGTATCGTCCCGATGGCAGTCTGGAGTTTTTCGGGCGCAACGATCATCAGGTCAAGGTTCGAGGCTTTCGTATCGAGTTGGGAGAGATCGAAGCGCAGATCGCCAGTCATCCGGCGGTGCGCGAAGCCGTCGTCATCGCGCGCGCACGCGATGAAGCGACGCAGGATCAGCAACTCATCGCCTATATCACCGGCGTTTCCGACATCGACACGAGCGACCTTCGCGAGCATCTCGGTTCGCGTCTGCCGGATTACATGGTGCCGTCCGCGTTCGTGACGCTCGATGCCTTGCCGCTGACGACGAACGGCAAGCTGGATCGACGTGCGCTGCCTAATCCGCAATGGCAGAACCTCGCCGTGTATGTCGCGCCGCGGACATCGCTCGAGACATCGCTTGCCGAGTGCTTTGCCAGCGTGCTCGGCCTCGAACGCGTGAGCATCTTCGATGACTTCTTTGCGCTTGGCGGACACTCGCTGCTCGCCACGCAACTCGTCTCGCGACTGCGCGAAGCCCTGTCGATCGAATTGTCCTTGCGCACGCTGTTCGATGCGCCGAGCGTCGCCGCGCTCGCCGACGCGTTGGAGGACACGGCTCATCGCGCCGGGGCGCGCCCGCCGTTGCAAGCGTTGCCGCGTCCCGCGCAAGTGCCGCTGTCGTTCGCACAGGAACGCTTGTGGTTCCTCGATCAACTCGATCCGGGACAATCGACGTACAACATACCCGTCGCCGTGCGCCTTTTCGGCTCGCTCGATGTTCACGCATTCGAAACCGCGTTGAACGCGCTCGTGGCACGTCACGAGAGCCTTCGCACATCGTTCGTGGAGCACGACGGCCAAGCGATGCAATGCATAGCGTCCAGCCTGAAGATCGCGCTGCCGATCATCGAACTCGATGAACGCGTCGCCGATGAGCAAAGCGCCGAGGTCCGCCGTCTCGCGCAGATCGAAGCCTCGCGCGCCTTCGATCTTCAACATGGACCGCTGCTTCGCGCGCGATTGCTGCGGTTGTCATCCGCTGAACATGTCCTGTTGTTCACGATGCATCACATCGTCTCGGACGGCTGGTCTATCGGCGTGCTCGTTCGCGAACTCGGCGCATGCTATACGGCTGCCGTGCGCAAGGAGCCGGTTGCGCTTCCGCCCTTGCCCGTGCAGTACGCCGACTTCACGATTTGGCAGCGTGCCTGGCTCGCCGATGCGGAACTGGAACGCCAGACGCAATACTGGCGCGGTCGTCTTGCCGATCTCGCGCCGCTGGACTTGCCTCTCGACCGTCCACGCCCCGCACAGATCAGCGGACGCGGCGCGACCTTGCCTTTCGCGCTCAGCCCCGCGCTGTGCGAACGGCTGTATGCGTTCGCGCAGCGGGAAGGCGTCACGCCTTTCATGCTGCTACTCGCCGTGTTCCAGACGCTGCTTGCGCGCCTGTCCGGACAGAACGATGTCGCCGTCGGCTCGCCCATCGCCAATCGCACGCATGCACAGATCGAGCCACTCATCGGCCTCTTCGTCAATACGCTCGTGCTGCGCGCCGATCTTTCGGGATCGCCGTCGTTGCGTACGCTGCTCACGCAAGTCCGCGAAACGACGCTCGCTGCTTACGCGCATCAGGATTTGCCGTTCGAAAAGCTCGTCGAAGCACTCGCGCCGGTTCGGGACACTAGCCGCCCCGCGTTGTTTCAGGTGATGTTCGTGTTACAGAACGCGCCGCTTGAACCACTCGCGATGCCCGGCCTCACGCTGGAACCGCTGCCACCGGCCGAAGCCGGCGCCAAGTTCGATCTCACGTTGGACCTGACTCATACGCAAGACCATCTGACCGGCAGCCTGAACTACGCCACCGACCTCTTCGATGAACGCACCATCGCGCGCTTCGGCGAGCGCTTCGCGCGCTTGCTCGAACAGGCGCTCGATCAGCCCGATGCGCCGCTCTTTGCGCTCGACATCGTGCTGCCCGAGGAGCACGCGCTCCTCGAACGATGGAACGACACGGCAACGGCTTATCGCGACGATGTTTGCATTCAGCAACTCTTCGAAGAGCAAGTCCGGCGCACGCCGGATGCCCTCGCGCTCATCTTCGCGGACCAGTCGCTCACGTACACGCAGCTCGATGCGCGCGCGAACCTGCTTGCGCATCGGCTGATCGCGCTCGGCGTGCAAGCGGAAGATCGCGTCGCGTTCTGCATGGAACGCGGCATCGGAGGAATCGTCGCGTTGATGGCGATACTGAAGGCAGGCGGCGCGTACGTGCCGCTCGATCCCGCTTATCCGGGCGAACGCCTGACGCATATCCTCACCGATGCGATGCCTCGTCTGCTCATTGCCGATGCCGCCGGTCGCGAAGCATTGGGCGACACGGGTTCGCTCACTGTCATCGATCCGCAAGCAGCGCTCGACGACGCGTATCCGCAGGATGATCCGCGCCCGAACGTCAGCCCGAACAACCTTGCTTACGTGATCTACACATCGGGTTCGACCGGCAAGCCCAAAGGCGTGGCGATCGAGCACGGAACGCTCGTCGCGTCCACCTTCGCGCGGCACCGGTTCTATGAGCGCGCACCGAACGAACGCTTCCTGCTGCTGTCGTCGCTCGCGTTCGACAGCTCCGTCGCGGGCCTCTTCGGCACGCTCACGAACGGAGGCTGTCTTGCGCTCGTCGATCTCGATACCGCGCGAGACCCGCACGCGATCATCGAACTGGTGCGGCACCGCGACATCACGCGTGTGTTGTGCGTGCCGTCGCTCGGTCAGGCCATTCTCGACAGTATGTCGTCGAGCGATGATCATAAGCTTCGCGAGATCATCGTAGCGGGCGAAGCGTGCCCGCCCGGACTCGCGAAGCAAAGCTCCACGCTGCCTCGACCGGTCGCCCTCTACAACGAATACGGTCCGACGGAAGCGACGGTTTGGGCGACCGCGTATCGGTGCCTGCCGGAAGAGTCGAACCCGGTGCCGATCGGCGGTCCCATCGCGAACACGCGCATCTATCTGCTGGATGCCGAGCGCCGCCTGATGCCTGTCGGCGCCGTGGGCGAACTCTATGTCGGCGGCGCGGGTGTCGGACGCGGCTATCTGAACCGTCCCGAACTCACCGCCGAGCGCTTCCTCGACGATCCCTTCGTACCGGGCGGGCGCATGTATCGCACCGGCGACATCGCACGCTATCGCGCCGATGGCAACATCGAATTTCTCGGACGCAACGATCATCAAGTCAAGATTCGCGGTTTCCGTATCGAACTCGGCGAGATCGAGGCGCAGATCGCGAGTCATCCGTCGGTGCGGGAGGCTGTCGTCATCGCGCGCACGCGGCATGAAGCGACGCAGGATCAGCAACTCATCGCGTACGTCACCGGTACGGACGAGATCGACGCGGGCATGTTGCGCGAACATCTTGCATCGGGCTTACCCGATTACATGGTGCCCTCGGCGTTCGTGGTGCTCGATGCCTTGCCGCTGACGCCCAACGGCAAGCTCGATCGTCGCGCATTGCCCGATCCGCAGTGGCAGGATCAGGCCACATATGTCGCGCCGCGCACATCGCTGGAAGAAACCCTCGCGCAATGCTTTGCCAGTGTGCTCGGCCTTCGACGTGTCGCCGTGTTCGATAACTTCTTCTCGCTGGGCGGTCATTCGCTGCTGGCCACGCAACTCGTTTCGCGCGTGCGCCAAGCGCTCTCCATCGACTTGCCGCTGCGTGCCTTGTTCGATGCGCCGAACGTTGCAGCGCTTGCCGAAGTGCTTGCGCTCGATGAGTCACGTCGCGTCGCGAGCGCCTTGCCGCCTCTGCAAGCACGCGAGCGACCCGCTCATCTGCCGCTTTCCTTCGCGCAGCAACGTATGTGGTTCCTCGAACAACTGGATCCCGGACAATCCGCGTATAACATTCCAGTCGCGGTGCGTCTGAACGGATCGCTCGATGTGCCGTCATTCGAGACCGCGCTGAACGCGCTCGTGGAGCGTCACGAGAGCTTGCGAACCACGTTCGCGCAATACGACGGACAGGCCGTGCAATGCATCGCGCCGCACTTGCACATCGCGCTGCCGGTCATCGCGCTCGATGCGCTAGCATCTGGTGCGCAAGCCGCCGAACTGTGTCGACTCGCGCAGGACGAAGCCACGCGGGCATTCGATCTTCAGCGCGGTCCGTTGCTGCGCGCACTCCTGCTGCGCGTTGCACAAGACGAACATGTGCTGCTGTTCACGATGCATCATATCGTCTCGGATGGCTGGTCGACGGGCGTGCTCGTGCGTGAACTCGGTGCGGGCTATGCGGCTGCGTTACGCAATGAGCCTGTTTCACTGCCGCCGCTGGCCGTGCAATACGCCGACTTCACCTTGTGGCAGCGCGATTGGCTGGCGGGTGCAGAACTCGACCGTCAGACGCAATACTGGCGCAATCAGCTCGCCGAACTCGCACCGCTGAACCTGCCCGCCGATCGCCCACGTCCATCGCAAATGAGCGGACGCGGTGCGAGTGTGCCATTCGCGGTAGGTGCCGCGTTATGCGAACGGATCGACGCGCTTGCGAATCGGGAGGGCGTCACGCCGTTCATGCTGCTGCTCGCCGTCTTCCAGACGCTGCTCGCGCGACTGTCCGGTCAAAACGACATCGCCATAGGGTCGCCGATCGCAAACCGCACGCATGCGCAGACGGAACCGATCATCGGCCTGTTCGTCAACACGCTCGTCTTGCGCGCCGATCTTTCGGGATCGCCGTCGCTGCGTGAACTGCTCGCGCAAGTGCGTGAGACCACGCTCGCCGCTTACGCGCATCAGGACTTGCCGTTCGAGAAGCTCGTCGAAGCGCTCGCGCCGGTTCGCGACACCAGCCGCACGGCGTTGTTCCAGGTCATGTTCGTCCTTCAGAACGCGCCGATGGAGCCGCTCGCGCTGCCCGGCCTGACGCTGGAAGTGATGCGCCCCGCCGATGCCGGCGCGAAGTTCGATCTCACGCTGAATCTGACGCATACACAAGATCGATTCCAAGGCACGCTCGCTTATGCGACCGACCTGTTCGATGAACAGACGATCGTGCGCTTGGGCGAACGCTTCACGCGTCTGCTCGAACAGGCGCTCGATCAACCGGATGCGCCCTTGCACGCGTTCGAACTGGTGCTGCCTGACGAGCATGCGCTGCTCGAACGATGGAACGGCACGGCCGAGGCGCATCCCGAAGATGTATGCGTCCATCGTCTGTTCGAGCAGCAGGTTCGGCGCTCGCCTGAAGCGACCGCGCTGGTATTCGAAGGCGATTCGCTCACGTATGCCGAACTCAATGCGCGTGCGAATCGGCTTGCGCATCGAATGATCGCGCTCGGCGTCCGGCCGGACGATCGCGTCGCGCTGTGCATGCAGCGCAGCATCGGCATGATCGTCGCGTTGATGGCGATACTCAAGGCAGGCGGCGCTTACGTGCCGCTCGATCCGGCCTATCCGGGCGAGCGCCTGAACCAAATCCTCACCGATGCCGCGCCGCGTCTGCTGCTCGCCGATGCCGCGGGCCGGGAAGCATTGGGCGACACCGGCGCGCTCGGCGTACTCGAAATCGATGCATCGCTCGATGAAGCGCTCCCACAAGAGAACCCGCAAACGAACGTCGCGCCGCATCATCTCGCCTACGTCATCTACACCTCCGGCTCCACCGGCAAGCCCAAGGGCGTGATGGTCGAACATCGCCATGTCGTGAATCTGCATTACGCGCTGCAATCGACGGTGTTCGCACGTTGCGCCGCGCGCTCCGGCATCGGTCTGAACGCGAGCATCGCGTTCGACTCTTCATTGAAGAGCCTCACGGCGCTGCTTGCAGGTCATCGACTGATCGTGATTCCCGCGGACGTGCGCACCGATAGTGCGGTGCTCATCGACTATCTGAACAACGCCGATATCGACGCGCTCGACTGCACGCCCACTCAACTCGATGTCATGCTCGCCAGCGGCTTGCTCGAACGCCGGCGGTCGAAGCTGACCTTGCTTATCGGCGGCGAAGCGATCACACAACAGACGTGGAATCGACTGGCGAACGCTGAACAGATTCGCGCGTTCAACGTCTACGGTCCGACCGAATGCACCGTCGATGCGGCGCTTACCGAGATCACGGCAGACCAGGTGCAGCCGGTCATCGGCAAGCCGATTGCCAACGCGCGCATCTATCTGCTCGATGCGCACCTTCGGCGGGTTCCGCCGGGCGCGATCGGTGAGTTGTTTATAGGCGGCGCGGGTGTGTCGCGTGGTTATCTGAACCGGCCCGAACTCACGGCCGAACGTTTCATCGATGATCCGTTCATCGCGGGCGCGCGCATGTATCGAACCGGCGATATCGCGCGTTATCGCGCCGATGGCAATATCGAGTTCCTCGGACGCAACGATCATCAAGTCAAGATACGCGGCTTCCGTATCGAGCTCGGCGAGATCGAAGCGCACGTCGCCAGTCATCCGTCGGTGCGCGAGGCTGTCGTCATCGGCCGCATGCGGCATCAAAAAACGCTGGATCAGCAACTCGTCGCTTATGTTACGGCAACCGGCGATATCGACATCGAGGCACTTCGGGAACATGCACGTTCTCGTCTGCCCGACTATATGGTGCCGTCGGCCTTCGTGCTGCTCGACGCGCTGCCGCTGACACCCAACGGCAAGCTCGATCGTCGCGCTTTGCCCGATCCTGAATGGCAAAACCTTGCCGCGTATGTCGCGCCGCGCACCTTGCTCGAACACACGCTCGCGAAGTGTTTCGCCGATGTACTCGGCCTCGAACGCGTGAGCGTCTTCGACAACTTCTTCTCGCTCGGCGGCCATTCGCTGCTTGCTACGCAACTCGTCTCGCGTTTGCGTCAGACGCTTGCGATCGAGCTGCCCTTGCGGACGCTGTTCGATGCGCCTGGCGTCGCTTTGCTTGCCGAAGCGCTGACGCTCGATGCGCCTTCGGATCGCGCGAGCATCTTGCCGCCTTTGCAGACGCGCGAGCGCCCCGCGCATCTGCCGTTGTCCTTCGCGCAGGAACGTTTATGGTTCCTCGAGCAACTCAACCCGGGTCAGTCCGCGTATCACATTCCAGTGGCCGTGCGTCTCACCGGATCGCTCGATGCTCGGGCGTTGCAGACCGCGATGAACGCGCTCATCGATCGGCATGAAGTCCTGCGCACTTGCTTCGCGCAACACGACGGCGTTCCGGTTCAACGCATCGCAATGCAAGCGCAGGTCACCGTGCCGCTGATCGCGCTCGATACGCTCGATGCCGATGCGCAGGCCACCGAAGTCCGCCGCCTCGCACAAGATGAGGCAACACGCGCATTCGATCTTGAACAGGGTCCGCTGCTCCGAGCGAGATTGATGCGCCTGTCCGCGCGAGAGCATGTCCTGCTGTTCACGATCCATCACATCATCTACGATGGCTGGTCGACGGGCGTGCTCGTGCGTGAACTCGGCGCGTGCTACACGGCGGCGTTGTCGAACGCGCCTGCTGCGTTGCCGCCGCTCGATGTGCAGTACGCCGACTTCACCTTGTGGCAGCGCGATTGGCTCGCCGGCGCCGAGCTCGAAAGACAGACTCGGTACTGGCGCAATCGGCTCGAAGGCCTCGCGCCGCTCGATCTGCCGACCGATCACCCCCGGCCCTCGCACATCAGCGGGCGCGGTGCCAGCTTGCCCTTCGCCCTCAGCCCGGCGCTTTCCGAGCGGCTGATCGCGCTCGCGCAACGCGAAGGCGCCACGCCCTTCATGCTGCTGCTCGCCGTCTTCCAGACGCTCCTCGCGCGTTTGTCCGGGCAAACGGATATCGCGGTGGGCTCGCCGATCGCCAATCGCACGCATGCGCAAGTCGAGCCGCTCATCGGCCTGTTCATCAATACGCTCGTCATGCGCGCGGATCTCTCCGGCTCGCCTTCGTTGCGTACATTGCTCAGGCAAGTTCGCGATACGACGCTCGCCGCGTACGCGCATCAGGACTTGCCGTTCGAGAAGCTCGTCGAAGCACTCGCGCCCGCTCGCGATACTAGCCGTACGGCGCTGTTCCAGGCGATGTTCGTGTTGCAGAACGCCCCGGCGGAGCCGCTCGCCTTGCCCGGACTCACGCTCGAGTTGCTGCCTCCTTCCGAAGCCGGCGCGAAGTTCGATCTCACGTTGAAGCTCGCGCACACGCAAGGGCGCTTTACTGGCAGACTGAGCTACGCATCCGATCTTTTCGACGAGCACACGATTGCAAGGCTCGGGGAACGCTTCGCGCGTCTGCTCGAACAAGCGCTAGATGAACCCGATACGCCTCTGCACGCGTTCGACATCGTGCTACCCGAAGAGCATGCATCGCTCAGGCGATGGAACGACACTGCTGCTGCGTATCCCGAGCACTTGAGTATCCATCAACTTTTTGCCCAACAGGTCCGACGCTCGCCCGATGCGATCGCGCTCGTTTTCGAAGACGAATCCCTCACGTATGCGCAACTCGATGCGCGCGCTAATCGGCTTGCGCACCATCTCATCGCGCTTGGCGTCGAACCGGAACATCGCGTCGCATTGTGCATGGAGCGCGGCATCGACATGATCGTCGCGTTGATGGCGATACTCAAGGCAGGCGCTGCGTATGTGCCGCTCGATCCCGCCTCGGTCGCCGAGCGCCTCGCGTACATGCTCGACGACGCCGATGTATCGCTGCTCGTGACTCAGACATCGTTGCTCGACGGTCTTTCACGGGTCGCGCTTAACGTCTCGATCGTTTGTCCCGACGAAGAAGCGTGCCGTATCGATGCATGTCCCGATGTCGATCCCGCCATTGACCTGCAGTCGCACAGCCCCGCGTATGTGATCTACACGTCCGGCTCGACCGGCAAGCCCAAGGGCGTCGTGCTGAGTCATCGGAATCTATCGAACTATCTGAGCGGCGTGCTTGCGAGGATGAACGTGCTCGCGCCGTGCAAGATGGCCCTCGCTTCAACCATCGCGACCGATCTGGGCAATACGATTCTGTTCGGTGCGCTGGTCGCTGGCCACGAGCTGCATGTGCTGTCGAACGAACGCACCACTGATAGCTATCTGTTCGGGCAGTACATGCGTCAGCGCGGAATCGATGTCCTCAAGATCGTGCCCGGACATTTGCGCGCGCTCGTTGACGTTACGCTCGACACCGCGCCTGCATTGCCGACGCAATTGCTCGTGCTAGGCGGGGAAGCGACGCGCTCCGACTGGATCCGCCGCGTGCAGGCACTGAAGCCCGGCATGCGCATTCTGAATCACTATGGCCCGACCGAGACGACCGTGGGCGTGTTGACGCATGCCTATCACGATGACATCGCATACGGCATGTCGATTCCCATCGGGAGACCGTTGGCCAACACGCGAGCCTATGTTCTCGATGAATTCCTGCGTCCTGTGCCGCTCGGCGTGACGGGTGAGTTGTATATCGGCGGTACGGGTCTCGCGAGCGGCTATCTGCGGCGCGCGGCGCTCACCGCGCAGCGCTTCGTCGCCGACCCCTTCACTTCTGGCGAGCGCATGTACCGCACAGGCGATCTCGCACGTTATCGTGCCGATGGCAACATCGAGTTCCTCGGCCGCAACGATCATCAGGTGAAGGTGCGCGGCTTCCGTATCGAGCTCGGCGAGATCGAAGCGCAACTCGTGGATCATGCCGCCGTGCGTGAAGCGGTCGTCATCGCGCGGGCCCGCAGCGAAGCCTCCCAGGATCAGCAACTCATCGCTTATGTCACGCTGCTCGCCGATGTCGATGCCAGTGTCTTGCGCGAGCATGTCGCCGAGCGCTTGCCCGATTACATGGTGCCCTCAGCGATCGTCATGCTCGATGCACTGCCGCTCACGCCCAACGGCAAGCTCGACCGTCACGCGCTGCCCGATCCGCACGCCGATGCCTTCGCGTTGCGTCCCTTCGAAGCGCCTTTGGGCGAGACCGAATCGTCGCTCGCCGATCTGTGGGCCGAATTGCTGGGCCTCGATCGCGTCGGCCGGCAGGATAACTTCTTCGCGCTCGGCGGCCATTCGCTGCTGGCCGTCACGCTCATCGAACGCATGCGCCGCATCGGCCTGCACGCCAATGTGCGCGATCTCTTCGCCACGCCCGTGCTCAGCACGCTTGCCGCATCGATCGAGCGCGGTGCGATTGCGCACGATATCGTCGTGCCGCCCAATGTCATCACGCGCGACACGACCGCGCTCACCCCTGCCATGCTGCCGCTCATCGCCTTGACGCAAGCGGATATCGACTCCATCGTCGAACAAGTCCCGGACGGCATAACGAACGTGCAGGACATTTACGCGCTCGCACCGCTGCAGGAAGGCATTCTGTTCCATCACATGTTGAGCACCGAGGGCGACCCGTATCTGCAAACCGCGCGCATCGCCTTCGATAGCCGCGAGCGTCTGGATGCCTGGCTCGATGCGCTGCAACGGATCATCGCACGGCACGACATCCTGCGCACCGCCTTCATCCACGACGGCATCAGCACGCCCGCGCAGGTCGTCTGTCGCCAAGCGCCTGTCACCATCGATGAGATCGAGCTCGATCCCGCACACGGTCCGGCTGTCGATCAACTCGCGCGTCTGTTCGATGCGCGCTCGCAACGCCTGCCTCTGCATCGGGCGCCCCTGCTTCGGCTCACCCTCGCGAAGGAACACGATTCGCCGCGCTGGCTCGCGCTGCTCGTGTGGCATCACCTGATCGGCGATCACGTTACGCTCGAAGTGATTCAGAAAGAGATCAGCGCATTGCTCGAGGGCCATGCCGATGCGCTCGATGTGGCGCAACCGTTTCGCGATCTGGTCGCGCAGGCGCGGCTCGGCGCCACTCAGCAGGAGCATGAAGCGTTCTTCCGCGACATGCTCGCCGAGCTCAGCGAGCCCACGCTGCCCTTCGGCTTCACCGATGTGCATCACGACGGCTCCTCGGTTGCCGAAGCTCGCGTGACGTTGCCCGCGGCGTTGAACACGCGTCTGCGCACGCAGGCGCGAGAACTCGGCGTCAGTCTCGCCAGTCTCTGTCATCTCGCATGGGCGCGTGTGCTCGACGCGGCAAGCACCGGCGATGGCCGCATCGTCTTCGGCACCGTGCTGCTCGGGCGCATGCAGGCAGGTGTCGATCAGGCGCTCGGGCTGCTCATCAACACCTTGCCGATTCGCCTCGATGTGAACGATGTCTCTGTTGTCGATAGCGTGCGTGACACGCATCAACGTCTCGCGGCCTTGCTGCAACATCAGCATGCTCCGCTCGCACTCGCTCAGCGATGCAGTGGCGTGGCCGCGCCCGCGCCGCTCTTTAGCGCGCTGCTGAACTATCGCCACAACCAGGCCGTCGCCGATGAACAATATGCCTTCGAGGGGATCGAGCTGCTGGGCGCCGAAGAGCGCACCAACTATCCGCTCATGCTCGCTGTCGAAGACAACGGCGAGAGCCTTGGCTTGACCGCGCAAACGCTCGCGCCGCTCTCGCCCGATCAGTTGTGCGGGTACATGGAGCAAGCGTTATCGAGCCTCGTGCAGGCACTCGAGCAGGCACCGCAGACGCCCGTCGACCAACTCGATGTGCTGCCGCCCAAGACGCGTCAGTTACTGGTCCAGACGTGGAACGATACGGCTGCGTCGTACCCTGTCGATCTGTGCATTCATCAGTTGTTCGAGCAGCAGGTCGAGCGCACGCCCGATGCGATCGCGCTGATCTTTGGAGATCAGACGCTCACGTATGCGCAACTCAATGCGCGTGCCAATCGGCTCGCGCATCATTTGATCAAGTTGGGCGTGCGTCCGGAAGATCGCGTGGCGCTGTGCGTGGAGCGTGGCATCGGCATGGTGGTGGCGTTGCTCGCGATACTCAAAGCGGGCGGCGCCTATGTGCCGCTCGATCCGGCTTACCCCGGCGAACGCCTGACTCACATCCTCACTGACTCGACGCCGCGCCTCTTGCTCGCCGATGCCATCGGCCGTGAAGCACTCGGCGATACGGGTACGTTGAGCGTGCTCGATCCGGACGCATCGCTCGATGCATCAGAGGACAATCCTCAAACCAGAATCGAACCACATCATCTCGCATACGTGCTCTTTACATCGGGCTCCACAGGCAAGCCCAAAGGCGTGATGATCGAGCATCGCCAGATGCTGAACTTCCTGTGCTCGATGCGCGATATCACCTCGATGAACGCCGCCGACACACTGCTCGCTGTCACGACGATATCCTTCGATATCGCGGGCCTGGAGTTGTATTTACCCTTGAGCGCCGGCGCGCGCATCGTGCTCGCATCGCGCAACGATGCGGCCGATCCGCTCGCGTTGCAAGCGCTCATCGATGCACACGCCATCAGCTTCATGCAGGCGACCCCGGCCACCTGGCGCATGCTGCTCGACACGCAGTGGAACGGCAGCGCGAAGCTTACCGCGCTGTGCGGCGGCGAAGCGTTGTCCGCGAACCTCGCGGCGCGTCTGAACGAGAAGGTCAAGGCGCTGTGGAATCTCTACGGTCCGACTGAAACGACGGTCTGGTCCTCGTGCTATCGCACGGGCCGCGACGCGCATAGGTCATCCACGGTATCGGTCGGCCGGCCGATTGCCAACACGCATCTGTACGTGCTCGATGCGCACTACCGGCTCGTGCCGCCGGGTGCCGTGGGCGAGTTGTATATCGGTGGCGCGGGGGTGGCGCGTGGTTATCTCAATCGTGCCGAGCTCACCGCCGAGCGCTTCCTCGACGATCCGTTCATTGCCGATGCGCGCATCTATCGCACGGGCGATCTCGCGCGCTATCGCGCCGATGGCAATCTCGAGTTCCTCGGACGCAACGATCATCAGGTCAAGATTCGCGGCTTCCGGATCGAACTCGGCGAGATCGAAGCGCAGCTCGCGAGTCATCCGGCCGTGCGCGAGGCCGTCGTCATCGCACGGGCGCGGCGTGAAGAGACGCAGGACCAGCAGCTCATCGCCTATGTCACTGGCGCCACCGCTATCGATACGAATGCGCTTCGCGAGCATGTGACTGCGCGCTTGCCGGATTACATGGTGCCATCGGCGTTCGTCACGCTCGATGCGCTGCCGCTCACGCCCAACGGCAAGCTCGATCGGCGCGCATTGCCCGATCCGCAGTGGCAGGATCTCGCCGCTTATGTCGCGCCGCGCACCTCGCTCGAACATACGCTCGCGCAGTGCTTTGCCAGCGTCCTCGGACTCGAGCGCGTGAGTGTCTTCGACAACTTCTTCGCGCTCGGCGGGCATTCGTTGCTGGCCACGCAACTCGTATCGCGCTTGCGTCAGGCGCTTTGCATCGAATTGCCCTTACGAACATTGTTCGATGCGCCGACGGTGGCTTCGCTCGGCCAAACCTTACAGCAGGAAGCGGGTCGCGTGAGCGCAATCCCGACACTGCAAGCACGCACGCGGCCGCAGCATTTACCGCTGTCTTTTGCGCAGGAACGCTTGTGGTTCCTCGAACAGCTCAACCCCGGACAGTCGACCTATAACATTCCGGTAGCCGTGCGCCTGAGCGGGTCGCTCGATGTTCCGGCGCTCGACACTGCGTTGAATGCCCTCGTGGAGCGTCACGAAAGCCTGCGTACTTCGTTCGTGCAACAAGACGGGCAGGCGGTTCAATGTATCGCGACGCAATTGCGGATCGCACTGCCTCTCGTCGAACTCGGCACGCTCGCCTCCGACGCGCAAGCCGCCGAAGTCCGCCGGATCACGCAAGCCGAAGCCACGCGAGCCTTCGATCTTCAGCATGGGCCGCTTCTTCGCGCGCGGCTGCTTCGCCTCGCCGAAGACGAGCATGTGCTGCTCTTCGCGATGCATCACATCATCTCCGATGGCTGGTCCATCGGCGTGCTCGTGCGTGAACTCGGCGCGTGCTATGAGGCCGCGTTGCATGACGAAGCGCTCGCTTTGCCGCCGTTGGCCGTGCAGTATGCCGACTTTACCTTGTGGCAGCGCGATTGGCTCACCGGCGCGGAACTCGATCGACAGACGCAATACTGGCGCACTCAGCTCGCCGAACTCGCACCGCTCGATCTGCCGACTGATCGCCCTCGCCCAGCGCGGATCAGCGGACGTGGCGCAACATTGCCCTTTTCGCTGAGTCCCAACTTGTCGGAGCGCGTGACCACGCTCGCGCATCGAGAAGGCGTGACGCCATTCATGGTGCTGCTCGCCACACTCCAGACGCTTCTTGGTCGTCTCTCCGGGCAATCGCAAGTGGCAGTCGGCTCGCCGATCGCCAATCGCACGCATGCACAGATCGAACCGCTCATCGGTCTGTTCGTCAATACGCTCGTATTGCGTGCGGACCTGTCGGGCGCGCCCAGCATGCGCGAATTGCTCACGCAAGTGCGCGATACGACGCTCGCCGCTTACGCACATCAGGACCTGCCTTTCGAAAAACTCGTCGAAGCGCTCGCGCCGGCGCGCGACACGAGCCGTACGCCGCTCTTTCAAGTGATGCTCGTCTTGCAGAATGCGCCGCTCGAGGCGCTTGCTTTGCCCGGTCTCACGCTGGAACTTCTGCCCCCGGCCGAAGCCGGCGCCAAGTTCGACCTCACGCTGAACCTGACTCACACGCACGACCGCTTCGCGGGCAGCATCAGCTACGCAAGCGATCTTTTCGATAGGCAGACTATCGTGCGTTTCGGCGAACGCTTCACGCGCTTGCTGGATCAGGCGCTCGCGCGGCCCGATGTACCGTTACATGCGCTCGAACTCGTGTTGCCTGAAGAGTATGCGCTGTTCGATCGATGGAACGACACGGCAGCCGCCTACCCCGAGCACCTCTCCATGCATCAGCTTTTCGAGCAACAGGTTCGACGCACGCCCGATGCCACCGCGCTCATCTTCGAAGACGAATCCCTCACGTATGCGGAGCTGAATGCGCGTGCGAATCGGCTTGCTCATCGACTGATCGCGCTGCGCGTGCGTCCGGAAGATCGCGTCGCGTTATGCATGGAGCGGCGCGTCGGCATGATCGTCTCGTTGATAGCCACGCTCAAGGCGGGCGGCGCATACGTGCCGCTCGATCCTGCGTATCCGGGTGAACGGCTGAATCACATTCTTGCCGATGCCGCGCCTCGATTGTTGATCGCCGATGCAGCCGGCCGTCATGCGTTGGGCGACACGGGCACTCTGACGGTACTCGATCTTCATGCATCCGACGACGAAACGCTCTCGCAGGCCGATCCGCAAGCACCGGTCGCGCCGCACAACCTCGCGTATGTGATCTATACGTCGGGATCGACGGGCAAGCCGAAGGGCGTCGCCATCGAACATCGAAACGCCGTCAACTTCCTGAACTGGGCGCAGAACGCCTTTACATCGAAAGAGCTTTCACACACGCTGTTTGCCACATCGATCAATTTCGATCTTTCGATCTATGAATGCTTCGCACCGTTGACCTGCGGCGCCACCGTGCATCTCGTCGACAACGTCCTCGCACTTTCCAGGAAGCCGCACGATGTGAGCCTGGTCAACACGGTGCCTTCGGCGATCACTTCCCTACTCGATGCGGGCGCATCGCTCGCATCCGTCGAGACTATCAACCTTGCGGGCGAGCCGCTCAGGCTCGCGCTGATGAAACGCATCTTCGCCGAGACCGATATCGAACGATTGTGCAATCTGTATGGCCCGTCCGAGACGACCACTTACTCGACGTGGATCGAGATGCATAGGGGCGATCACCTGAAGGAGACCATCGGCAAGCCGATCGCCAACACCCGCGTCTATCTGCTCGATGCGCGATGCAAGCCGGTGCCGCTCGGCACGGTGGGCGAAGTGTATATCGGCGGCGCGGGCGTGGCGCGTGGCTATCTCAACCGGCCTGAACTCACCGCCGAACGCTTCCGCGACGATCCGTTCATGCCCGGCGATCGCATGTACCGCACAGGCGATCTCGCACGTTATCGTGCCGATGGCAACATCGAGTTCCTCGGCCGCAACGATCATCAGGTGAAGGTGCGCGGCTTCCGTATCGAGCTCGGCGAGATCGAAGCGCAACTCGTGGATCATGCCGCCGTGCGTGAAGCGGTCGTCATCGCGCGGGCCCGCAGCGAAGCCTCCCAGGATCAGCAACTCATCGCTTATGTCACGCTGCTCGCCGATGTCGATGCCAGTGTCTTGCGCGAGCATGTCGCCGAGCGCTTGCCCGATTACATGGTGCCCTCAGCGATCGTCATGCTCGATGCACTGCCGCTCACGCCCAACGGCAAGCTCGACCGTCACGCGCTGCCCGATCCGCACGCCGATGCCTTCGCGTTGCGTCCCTTCGAAGCGCCTTTGGGCGAGACCGAATCGTCGCTCGCCGATCTGTGGGCCGAATTGCTGGGCCTCGATCGCGTCGGCCGGCAGGATAACTTCTTCGCGCTCGGCGGCCATTCGCTGCTGGCCGTCACGCTCATCGAACGCATGCGCCGCATCGGCCTGCACGCCAATGTGCGCGATCTCTTCGCCACGCCCGTGCTCAGCACGCTTGCCGCATCGATCGAGCGCGGTGCGATTGCGCACGATATCGTCGTGCCGCCCAATGTCATCACGCGCGACACGACCGCGCTCACCCCTGCCATGCTGCCGCTCATCGCCTTGACGCAAGCGGATATCGACTCCATCGTCGAACAAGTCCCGGACGGCATAACGAACGTGCAGGACATTTACGCGCTCGCACCGCTGCAGGAAGGCATTCTGTTCCATCACATGTTGAGCACCGAGGGCGACCCGTATCTGCAAACCGCGCGCATCGCCTTCGATAGCCGCGAGCGTCTGGATGCCTGGCTCGATGCGCTGCAACGGATCATCGCACGGCACGACATCCTGCGCACCGCCTTCATCCACGACGGCATCAGCACGCCCGCGCAGGTCGTCTGTCGCCAAGCGCCTGTCACCATCGATGAGATCGAGCTCGATCCCGCACACGGTCCGGCTGTCGATCAACTCGCGCGTCTGTTCGATGCGCGCTCGCAACGCCTGCCTCTGCATCGGGCGCCCCTGCTTCGGCTCACCCTCGCGAAGGAACACGATTCGCCGCGCTGGCTCGCGCTGCTCGTGTGGCATCACCTGATCGGCGATCACGTTACGCTCGAAGTGATTCAGAAAGAGATCAGCGCATTGCTCGAGGGCCATGCCGATGCGCTCGATGTGGCGCAACCGTTTCGCGATCTGGTCGCGCAGGCGCGGCTCGGCGCCACTCAGCAGGAGCATGAAGCGTTCTTCCGCGACATGCTCGCCGAGCTCAGCGAGCCCACGCTGCCCTTCGGCTTCACCGATGTGCATCACGACGGCTCCTCGGTTGCCGAAGCTCGCGTGACGTTGCCCGCGGCGTTGAACACGCGTCTGCGCACGCAGGCGCGAGAACTCGGCGTCAGTCTCGCCAGTCTCTGTCATCTCGCATGGGCGCGTGTGCTCGACGCGGCAAGCACCGGCGATGGCCGCATCGTCTTCGGCACCGTGCTGCTCGGGCGCATGCAGGCAGGTGTCGATCAGGCGCTCGGGCTGCTCATCAACACCTTGCCGATTCGCCTCGATGTGAACGATGTCTCTGTTGTCGATAGCGTGCGTGACACGCATCAACGTCTCGCGGCCTTGCTGCAACATCAGCATGCTCCGCTCGCACTCGCTCAGCGATGCAGTGGCGTGGCCGCGCCCGCGCCGCTCTTTAGCGCGCTGCTGAACTATCGCCACAACCAGGCCGTCGCCGATGAACAATATGCCTTCGAGGGGATCGAGCTGCTGGGCGCCGAAGAGCGCACCAACTATCCGCTCATGCTCGCTGTCGAAGACAACGGCGAGAGCCTTGGCTTGACCGCGCAAACGCTCGCGCCGCTCTCGCCCGATCAGTTGTGCGGGTACATGGAGCAAGCGTTATCGAGCCTCGTGCAGGCACTCGAGCAGGCACCGCAGACGCCCGTCGACCAACTCGATGTGCTGCCGCCCAAGACGCGTCAGTTACTGGTCCAGACGTGGAACGATACGGCTGCGTCGTACCCTGTCGATCTGTGCATTCATCAGTTGTTCGAGCAGCAGGTCGAGCGCACGCCCGATGCGATCGCGCTGATCTTTGGAGATCAGACGCTCACGTATGCGCAACTCAATGCGCGTGCCAATCGGCTCGCGCATCATTTGATCAAGTTGGGCGTGCGTCCGGAAGATCGCGTGGCGCTGTGCGTGGAGCGTGGCATCGGCATGGTGGTGGCGTTGCTCGCGATACTCAAAGCGGGCGGCGCCTATGTGCCGCTCGATCCGGCTTACCCCGGCGAACGCCTGACTCACATCCTCACTGACTCGACGCCGCGCCTCTTGCTCGCCGATGCCATCGGCCGTGAAGCACTCGGCGATACGGGTACGTTGAGCGTGCTCGATCCGGACGCATCGCTCGATGCATCAGAGGACAATCCTCAAACCAGAATCGAACCACATCATCTCGCATACGTGCTCTTTACATCGGGCTCCACAGGCAAGCCCAAAGGCGTGATGATCGAGCATCGCCAGATGCTGAACTTCCTGTGCTCGATGCGCGATATCACCTCGATGAACGCCGCCGACACACTGCTCGCTGTCACGACGATATCCTTCGATATCGCGGGCCTGGAGTTGTATTTACCCTTGAGCGCCGGCGCGCGCATCGTGCTCGCATCGCGCAACGATGCGGCCGATCCGCTCGCGTTGCAAGCGCTCATCGATGCACACGCCATCAGCTTCATGCAGGCGACCCCGGCCACCTGGCGCATGCTGCTCGACACGCAGTGGAACGGCAGCGCGAAGCTTACCGCGCTGTGCGGCGGCGAAGCGTTGTCCGCGAACCTCGCGGCGCGTCTGAACGAGAAGGTCAAGGCGCTGTGGAATCTCTACGGTCCGACTGAAACGACGGTCTGGTCCTCGTGCTATCGCACGGGCCGCGACGCGCATAGGTCATCCACGGTATCGGTCGGCCGGCCGATTGCCAACACGCATCTGTACGTGCTCGATGCGCACTACCGGCTCGTGCCGCCGGGTGCCGTGGGCGAGTTGTATATCGGTGGCGCGGGGGTGGCGCGTGGTTATCTCAATCGTGCCGAGCTCACCGCCGAGCGCTTCCTCGACGATCCGTTCATTGCCGATGCGCGCATCTATCGCACGGGCGATCTCGCGCGCTATCGCGCCGATGGCAATCTCGAGTTCCTCGGACGCAACGATCATCAGGTCAAGATTCGCGGCTTCCGGATCGAACTCGGCGAGATCGAAGCGCAGCTCGCGAGTCATCCGGCCGTGCGCGAGGCCGTCGTCATCGCACGGGCGCGGCGTGAAGAGACGCAGGACCAGCAGCTCATCGCCTATGTCACTGGCGCCACCGCTATCGATACGAATGCGCTTCGCGAGCATGTGACTGCGCGCTTGCCGGATTACATGGTGCCATCGGCGTTCGTCACGCTCGATGCGCTGCCGCTCACGCCCAACGGCAAGCTCGATCGGCGCGCATTGCCCGATCCGCAGTGGCAGGATCTCGCCGCTTATGTCGCGCCGCGCACCTCGCTCGAACATACGCTCGCGCAGTGCTTTGCCAGCGTCCTCGGACTCGAGCGCGTGAGTGTCTTCGATAACTTCTTCGCGCTCGGCGGGCATTCGTTGCTGGCTGTTCAGTTGATGGCATCGATTCACGCGAAGCTCGGCCAGGACATTTCGATTCGCGTTCTCTTCAATGCGCCATCGGTCGCGGAACTCGCCGATCAACTGAACGCCGCGCCTTCGAACAACGAATTCGATCCGATTCTGCCTATCCGGGCATCGGGGAGCGGCGCACCGCTCTTCTGCATTCATCCGGTCGGCGGATTGGCGTGGAGTTATGCGGGTCTCGCGAAGATCATCGATGACGACCGGCCCCTCTACGCCGTCCAGACGCCGGCGTTGAAGGAGCCCGGCTACCGTCCCGCGAGCATCGTCGACATGGCGGCGGACTATATCGCGCGCATCCGCACGGTTCAGCCTCACGGTCCCTATCACCTCCTCGGCTGGTCCTTCGGCGGACTGCTCGCGTACGAAATGGCGACGCAACTGCAAAACCTTGGCGAGAAGATCGGCGAGCTCGTGTTGCTGGATTCGCGTCTTCCGGACGGACTCACTGCATCCGAAGTCGATGAATGGGCGCTGTTCGCCGCGACGTTCCCGGACATGTCGCCCGATCTCACGCTCACGCTTCAGGCAATGCAATCGACCACCGAGCGCGTGGTCGCGCTACGTGCGCATCGGCTGATACCGGCGTATATCACGGACGAGCACGTCACAACGCTGATCGGTACGACGCAACGGAACATGCAGTTGCAATCGATGTACGCGCCCCGGTCGTTCCATGGCGATATCGTCTATTTCACGGCGACGCGCTCCGAAGCGCCCGGACAACCCCGACGTAGCGCGCAATGGCGAGCGTGCGTGAATGGTTCGATCGTGAACTACGACATCGACTGCATGCATGGCGAGATGTGCCTGCCATCGTCGCTCGCGATGATCGGACAGAACCTCGCATCGATGAATGTGATTGGTGCATCAGCGAAGTAGAGAACGAACAGCGCCACGGGCTTATAGGCCGGTGGCGCTGCCATCGAACGAAGGAATGGAAGGAGTGAAAAGAGTGCGCCGAGGCCGCCGATATGACGATCGCTCAACCTGCGCGCCGCTGCTTGCGATCGGTATGCTTGCGCACGTTGCTGGCGAGTTCCGAAATGATTTCGGTGGCTGCGCCGATGATCTGACCGAAGTCGAATCCCGCGCGCGTCATCTCCCGATAGAACGATCGTGCAAGCATCTTCGAGAGCTGGCTCGGGTTCTGTACGGATTGCGCGACGATGTCGCCGATCGTCTGATCCGAGGATCGCTTGATCGTTGCCTGAGCGAACGGCGAGGCGACGAGCTTCTCAAGCCGGTCCGCCTCGACGGATCGCGTGACGAACGTGCCGAGAATGCGAAGCAGCTTCAGATCATGTTCATCGAATTGCCGTCCGAGCCGCGGTCCCGATACTTGCACGACGCCTATCGTCTTTCCGTTCAGCGCGAGGACGGCGAACATCTTGTCGCGCGCGTCCGAGTATTCGACGATGGCCGTCTTCTCTCCGATATGCACTTCGCCGAATGCCTCCGTGCGGGCCGCGCACAACTCGACAACGCGATCGTCGACGGGTATCGAAACGACGCATCGCTTCACGCGCATTGCCTCGGCGACCATCGCTGCGAGTGCTTCCGGCGATACGTCGGTCGTCTCGGTGTCCGCAAACTCGACGAGCAGCGAATCCTGCGCTTCATAAACATGTTCGGCGCTTTTCATGAGCACTCCACCGGTAGGTTTGGATGTGCGTCAGGGTATGCGTCGAGAGTTAGTTCGCAGTTAGCCCATGACCGTGATTCGAACCGATCCGCGTCCTCATCCCACGCTAACTTTCGAAAGACACACTAAGCGTCATTCCTGACAGGTGCTCACGATGAAACGTCCCTTATTCATGCAGCGTCGCAGCATCAAGGTTCGCGACGGCCGTTTTGATATTTCCGTCGAAGAGTCCGGAAGTATCGGCACGCCCTGCGTCTTGCTGCACGGCCGCGGCGAGTGCAGCGGCGTATGGCGAACATTGACCGACGCAGCGTCGGCCGAACATCGTTTCGTGTCGATCGATCTGAGGGGCCACGGAGATTCGAGCTGGGACCCGGAGCGCGCTTACGATTCGCCAACCCTCGCGGGCGATGTATTGCAGGTTCTGCTTGCAATGAACATAAGAAAGCCCGTTCTTATCGGTCATTCGCTCGGCGGCAGTGTCGCACTGCAATTGAACGCACTGCTCGGACACCATGTTTCCGGACTGGTCATGGTGGACTTCGGACCGGAATCCGATGCATCGGGTTCACAACGCGTTCGTGCCGACATACGCGAGACGCCGGCTACATTCGACACGGTCGACGGATATGTCTCGTGGTTGCTCGAACGGCGTCCGCTGGCCAACGGCCGTGCGCTTCGCAATCTCGCGCTGCATGCGTTGCGCCGCACGCCGGCCGGAGTGTTCGAGCCGAAGCTGGACCGGCGCGTCGCCGATGAGTCGCCGCAAAAGAGGGAGCCGCAGGCGGAACAACTGTGGCAGATGCTGGCGTCCGTGCGCTGCCCGACGCTCGTCGTGAGAGGCGTCGGGTCAGCGGTGCTAAAGCCGCAGGTTGCGCAACGCATGGCGCATCACGCGCTATGTGAAGGGCAACTCGCCACGATATCCCGCGCCGGCCATGCGGTGATGACCGATAACCCCGACGAATTCAATCGTACGATCGACGCCTTCCTTGCTTCGCTGCCGGATGCCGTGAGCGGAGGTCAGTGATGTTCTCGATCATTCCCGCGCAGCTTCGCCGACAGTCGATGCCGCGACTGGTCATTGCAGTCATCGCCGGGTTCGCCGGGGCGCTGTGCAGCGCGGAGATCGCGCGTCTCATCGGCCAGGTCGCCGCCGGCCAGATCGAAACGCGCGGACTGGTGATCGTTTTCTTCGCGGTGTGCGCGGCGCAATTGCTGTTCAGAACGAGTTCGCAGATCATCGTGCTCGATTTCGGTCAGCAGGTGATCTGCAGTCTTCGAATCGAGCTATGCCGCAAGATCCTGCGCACGCCCTACAAGAAGCTGCAATCGCTCGGGAAGCCGCGCCTGCTCGCCATTCTTACCACGGACATCAACACGTTCGCGCAGGCATCGCAAATGCTGCCGCTCGCGTTCGGCAACGTCGTGCTCATTGTCGTATGCCTCGTGTATATGGCCTGGCTTTCGTGGCAGGCCTTCGCGTGCTTTTTCGTCTTTCTCGTCGTCGGGGGGGCGATCTATCACGGTATCGAACGCTGGCCCTTGCGCGAAATGCAAGCGGTGCGAGATCAGCTCGATGTCATCTTCCGGCACTTTCGTTCCTTGCTTGAAGGCACGCGGGAATTGCAACTCAACGACGCGCGAGCCCGATACTTCACCGAACACGTCGTCCATTCGACCGCACACGCATTCCGCCGATCGTTCACCCGCGCGATGCTCATCTATTCGCTCGTCGCCAACGCCGGTGGCATGCTCTTCTATGTGGCGATCGGCCTGATCCTGCTCGTCGTGCCGCACTGGTTTCCACAATCCCACGGCGTGCTCGTGACGCTCACCCTCCTGCTTCTTTTCCTGATCCATCCGGTCAGCGAAGTCATGACGATCTTGCCGATTCTTCGTCAGGCGTCGATTGCGCTCCAGCGCATCCGCATTCTCGATGCCGAGCTCACGCAGCAAGCGGACGATGACGGTCATGGGTCCGCAGACGATCCCTTCGGGGCCGCAGTCGAAGGCGTGCCGCTGATCCGGTTTTCCGCGGTATCGCATCGCTATCCGGGGCTGACGGAAGATCATCCGTTCACACTCGGACCGATCGATCTGTCGATTCGTCAGGGCGAAGTCGTTTATCTGATCGGCGGAAACGGCAGCGGCAAGACCACGCTCGCGATGCTGCTGCTCGGACTGTACGAGCCCGAGCAAGGGCACGTAGAACTGAACGGTGTAAAAGTCGAGAGAGACAACCTTGCGCATTATCGCGAGCGCTTCTCGGCCGTGTTCGCCGACTTTCATCTGTTCGATGAAGTGCTGTGTGAAGACCAGTCGCAAATCGCGAAGCAGGCGGCACAGTATCTTCACAAGCTCGAACTCGACCACAAGGTCAGCATGAAGGGCAACCGGTTCAGCACGGTCAATCTCTCTTCCGGACAACGCAAGCGCATGGCGCTCATAGCGTCGTATCTGGAAGACCGCCCGATCTATCTCTTCGACGAATGGGCCGCCGACCAGGATCCCGTATTCAGGCGCGTGTTCTATACGCAGCTGATTCCCGAGCTCAAGCGCAAGGGCAAGACGGTCATCGTCATTTCTCACGACGATGCCTATTTCGAATGCGCCGATCGTCTCGTTCAGGTTGCGAACGGGCGCCTCATCGACGTCTCTTCCGAAGCACTGAAAGAAGGCCTCTTCGCGGGACGCAGCGGCTCGGCAGTGGCCGAATAAAGTCGCCGTTCGCTCGAACAAGACGTCCCCACCTACGGCGTTCGACAGCGACGCCGGCAAAGTCAGCGCCGACCAAGCAAACGTTTGGCGCGTAATTCCTTCCGCAAAAACTTAGGGTTGCGCAACCAGTGGAAGGCAAGCGCGCCGCGAAGACGCTGTGCTTCGCCTATCGCCGCATGTACGGCACCGATGTGCGCGTCGCGCGCATCTTCAACACCTACGGTCCGCGCATGGACCCTCAGGACGGACGCGTCGCGTCGCGTCGCGTCGAACTTCATCGTGCAGGCGCTGCGCGGCGATCCAGGACCGCGCGGCTCACTCCACTTGAAACACCGCGACCGCCCGACGCAACGCTTCGGCCTGCTCGGCGAGCGATTGAGCGGCGGCGGACGCCTCTTCGACGAGTGCCGCGTTCTGCTGCGTGACCTCGTCCATCTGCGCGACGGCCACATTCACCTGATCGATGCCCATGCGCTGCTCGCCAGATGCCGCCGCCACTTCGCTCATGATGGCCGTCACGCGATTCACTGACGCGACCAGGCCTTCGATCGTGCCGCCGGCATGCTCGACGAGCGCCGAGCCGTTCGACACGCGCGCGTTCGAAGCATCGATGAGCGTCTTGATCTCCTTGGCGGCCACGGCGCTGCGTTGCGCCAGTGCGCGCACTTCGCCGGCGACGACCGCGAACCCGCGGCCCTGATCGCCTGCCCGCGCGGCCTCGACGGCCGCATTGAGCGCGAGGATGTTGGTCTGAAACGCGATGCCTTCGATCACGCCGATGATGTCGGCCATCTGCGACGAAGCCTGCGCGATGCTGCGCATGGTCGCGACCACGTCGTTGACCGTGTCGCCGCCCTGAGTCGCGTCGCCGCATGCTTTCGTCGCGGCGTGCGTGCCCTCGGCGGCGTTGTCGGCATTCTTCGCGACCGTGCTCGCGAGTTCTTCCATGCTCGCCGCCGTTTCTTCGAGCGATGCCGCCTGAGACTCCGTGCGTTTCGACAGATCGACAGTGCCCTGCGCGATTTCGCTGGCCGCTTCGGCAATCGCCATGCTCGATGATTGAATGCCAACCACGATCGTGTTCAGACGCGCGCGCATCGTCTCGAGCGAGACCATCAGGCTGTCGGGGCTGCGGCCTTCGAGCGGGATCGCATCGCGTAGATTGCCTTGAGCGATGCGTGCCGCAAGCGCCATCGCTTCGCCCGGTTCGCCGCCGAGCGCGCGTGTAAGACCGCGCGTGATGACAAGCGCGGCTACGATGCCGGCAAGCAAGGCTGCTACGCCGAGCGCGAGCATGATCGCTTTGGCGCGGGCGTAGGCGGCGTCGGCGTCGCGGTTGGCGATATCGTTCTGTTCATCCTGGAGCGCGATCATGTCCTTCGTGGTACTCATCCAGTCCCGTTGCACAGGCCGCAACTCGTCGATCAGCACGCGAATTGCCGCCTGTTGCTCGCGCGCTTCGGCAAGCGAGATCGCCTTTTCGACGATCGGCGCGGCGGCGGCTTCGTTCGCGCGAAGCTTCTCGAATACCGCGCGTTCGCTTGCGGAGGTCTGATCGCTTTCCTTGAAGCGCGTGCCGAGTGCGTCGTAAGCCTGCGCGTAGCCTTGCGCCTGCGTACGGATGCGCGCTTTCTCCGTCTCGACCGCGGCCGCATCGGTCAGGAGCGCGATGTTGCGCAGTGCAATCATCCGGTCGCTCACCGACAGGCTCAGCACGTGCGCGAGCTTCGCCTCCGCATTGTTGACTTCGACGACTTCATCGAAGCGCGCCTGGATTTGCGACATGCTCACGAGACCGAAGACGAGCACGGCGAACAACGTTGACAGCACGATGCCGAAGCCCAGACCCAGTTTGGTGACGACCTTCATGGTTGTGATTCTCCGTAGACAGATGCGAGCGGGTTTCCCAGGATGAGAAATCCACTGCTTTCATACTGTTTACGGATAGCATTCGGTTTACTTTACGGTGCTTTCGACGTCTTTTGACGAGTGTGCCGCGCAAAGCAACGGGCTAGCGCATCGCCTTGGTTTTGCCGTCGCTTGTACTTCCTCATTCGGGCAAATCACACCCTCAGGCATCGGGCGTCTCAAGTCTTGCGCTTCCACTGCCGATATGGCGAGATCGCTTTCGCCTCTTTAGCTCCGGACGCCACCGCTGCGCGCGAAGTAGAAACTCGAGAAGATAACTGAATGCGCTACAAAATATGCGATACATGCGGCGCCGAAGCAAGCGCTATGGCCTCTCTATGCAAACGCTGCCAGACACATTTGCCGCCGAATCCGCCTCCGGATGAAGCGACAGGAGAATCTCTGACGTCCTCGTCACAAAGCGTCAGCCGGCAGATGTTGCTCGCGTCGAGCATCGCCATCATCGGCGCGATCGCTGTTGGAGGGGTTCTCGCAACCGCTCCACGCGACGAGAGTCGAACGCAGCACAGAGCCGACGCGACCTCGGTAAGCGGTCGTGTGATTCCGGCTGAGCAGGCCGAACACCCGTCTTCGGAAAGTACATCGAAGTGAAGTCGGACCACGACGACGCAGGCCGACGCCCACCATGTCGTGACGTTACGGAATGACGGTCCCGATCGTACGAAGCTCGTCGGATTGCCCATCTGCGCAGTAGTCAGTCCGTTGGTCACGGGCGTTAGTTAGCTGCGTGCCTGTTGTTCCAGCACGGATGTCCCGACATCTGTGTCTGCGTAGCTTTTGAGTTGGCAGATCTGACCGCGATCGCATAAAGTCAGGTAGAGCACATCGCGCCTTTTCGTATCGATGACTCGCAAGGCTAAGCACCCGTAAGACATCTAGCTCCGTGTAGAAAGCGTTCTCAGAGAATGTATCTCCCGGTCTTGGCTGCTGGAGCAGGCACATGAACAAGATGCTTAAGATAGGTGCGACGACGATCCTCACACTCGGCGGGGCAGCGCATGCGCAAAGCAGCGTCACGCTCTACGGGCTAATCGATGCGGGTTTGACCTATACGAACAGCCAGATCAGCGGGACGGGCGGCGGGCACAGCAACTGGGAAATGACGAGCGGCGCGGTCCAGTACAGCCGCTGGGGTTTGCGCGGGGCCGAGGACCTCGGCGGGGGCGTGAAGGCAATCTTCACACTGGAAAGCGGCTTCAATTTGAATACCGGGCAGTACTCGGCAAACATGCGCCTCTTCAATCGCCTGGCGTATGTCGGCTTGTCGAGCCGCGATTACGGCGCGCTCACGCTGGGCCGCCAGACCGACAGCATGGTCGATTTTGTCGCGCCGCTTTCATTGACGGGTACCGAGTTCGGGGGCACGCACTTTGCGCATCCTCTAGACAACGACAATCTGAACGACTCGTTTCAGATCAACAACGCGGTCAAGTACCTGAGCCCGAACATCGCAGGCTTTCGGTTCGGTGGGCTGTACGGCTTCTCCAATCAGGCGGGCGGATTCGCGAACAATCGTGCGTATAGCTTCGGCATCTCATACGTCGCGGGCGCGTGGAACTTCGGTGCGGGTTATCTCGCGCTCAGCAGTTCTGCGCGCACGCCGGCACAGTTGAATACGAACGGCGCAGTCACCGATACAACCGGCGCGTCCCTGCAAGGCGCGCTGACGCCGACGGGTGTGCCTTTGGGCGTGCTGGCCAGCAGTCAGAAGACCTTCGGCGCCGGCGTGAACTACACCTTCGGTCCGGCTGTGGCCGGCTTCGTGTACTCGCACACCAAGCTCTCCCAATTCTTTCAGACTGGGCTGAGCGGAACTTTCCAGAACTTCGAAGGAAACATTCGGTATGCGCTGACGCCGGCGGTCGAACTTTCGGGCGCGTACACCTATTCGCGCGCAGGCGGAAATGGCGGCGGCGGCGTTCCACATTGGAATCAGGTAAGCGCGATGGCCGATTACCGCTTCTCTCGGCGCACCGATGTCTACATTCAGGGCGCGTGGCAACGGTCGAGCCCGAGCGGCACTTCGCCCTTGGGCGTGGCATGGATTAACGGCGTGACCGCCCCGGCTTCCACGACGAATCAGCTCGAAGCGGCCGTCGGCTTGAAGCATCGCTTCTGACGCCCTCGAAACAGCCTTAAGCGTCAAACCGGACGAAGGACACTATCCAACGACGAATCTATCGATGACGGATGACCGCGCAAAGCGGTCCTCCCGGTCGTGTGCGGCCACCGATCGCCAAGAACGGTGGAAACAACGGCGCACTGTGCGCTAATTGCATCGTCGCGCGCGGAGCCACTAACACATTGCGAGGCCGCATCGTAGCGATCGGAACGGATGAAGAACAGCCGCGCGCCTTTAGGCCCCATCCTTGTCGCCACCGGCACCTGAATAAAGCGGCGTGACGCTCAAAAGAAGAGAGACCACAATGTCGAGCAAGCGACGCATGCGTATCTCCTGCGAATGACAGCGCCGCGTATGGCGCGCGGCTCACCTTCAGTTAAGAAGAGTAGATTCGCAATGCGTCCAATTCAAGAAGCATCGGTCGACGTCAAGAATACAGCGGCGAAAGCTCTATCGCGCCGGACCCAGGAAGTCACGAAAGCCGGCGCCACTTTATTTATTAGGATCGCTTACTTGATACTCGACGGTGGCGCCGCCTTATTTGCAGGCCAGGCCCGGCCGACTAGTCACATTCAGATCTGACGTGTAGTGCTCCGCTTCCCGCGCTGCTTCCGCGACCGTCGGCTGAGTCATTGCCGGGCTGGCGTCGATCCGCGGAATGTGCAATAGATTTCCCGGCGCATACGCAATTATTACCTATTACGCAATTCAAAGCGACTGCGTTTCGGTATCCCGTTCCGAATAACCTTAAAGAACGCACAAAGCTTGCCGTAAAACTGTTTATAAGGCTCATCCATTCGGTAATTTTGGCTAGCCCTTATGCGTCCTCAAAGGTCGACGGGGTAGCAACATCGCGGAGCGACATTGCGGCCGATTTGCGAACCCGGCTCCCTTGCCGTGCAAGTCGTCCTCATTAATCCCCTAACGCTCCGGTCCATACAGCGTAACGAACGAACTGCAGCAACCGGGCGTTTCAGTCCGAAGCCTGCATTCCATCGCGGTCTGACTACCGACTTAGAGAAATAGGCGTCATCAGTCCGCACGCCCACGGCTTCGGAACACATCAATTCGTATTGCTAACTACCATGACAAACCACAGAAAACCTGGCCATTGCTTGCGTGACCGTTTCCGCCTCGTCAATATCTCGGCGGCCGTCGTTGCCGTCGCCACGAGTCTGATGCTCGCGGCATGCGGCGGCGAAGGCGCCGTCGAGGCCGCCACGGCGAAAGCCACCGATATGCCGGAGGCGACCGCAAAGGCGGCCACCACGGCTTCAATCTTTTACGGCATGAACGGTCACATTACCAACGGCGGCGCCTATGACAACACGCCCTACGCGACACAGCTCTCGCAGCTCCAAGACCTTGGCGTGAAGATTTTCCGCAACGACGTGTACAACTTGGCATCCGCCAAAGTGCTCGCTACCGTTGCCAAACAGTTTGCGGCAGGAGGGGTTCAGGTGTATCCGGTGATGCTGCTCGGGCTGGGTTTTGACAGCGAGGAAGCGGCTTACAATGCGGGCTTCGTAATGGGTCAGCAAACGGCACAGACTTATAAGTACACGTACTACGAAGTCGCCAACGAATTGGATTCTGCCGCGCTGGCCGGAAACTACGACGGCAACATCTGGTGGCAATACAGCAATCGGCCGTTCACGATCGCGCGCGGCGTGATCCGCGGCATGATCGCGGGTGTGAAGTCGGTCGACAGTTCCGCGAAGATTATCGTCGATGGCACATGGAAGCACATTGCGTTTTTTCAGATGCTTCTCGACGGCTCACAGCCCGACGGAACACACGGTCACCCGACCGTCAGCTGGGACATCACCGCATGGCACTGGTACTCCGACCAGGGCGACATGACGAATGCGTGCGGGGGCACGGGGTGTCACGACATTCTCGGTATCATCAGTTCCTTTGGCAGGCCCGTCTGGATCAACGAGTTCGGCGTGCGTCCGGAATATGGCGCGAATGACACGATCGCTTCTTACCTGACCGGTAACCTGATGATGCAGCAGTACTACACCCAGGCGTCGAAGTACAACATCCAGTCGATTCAAGGTTTCGAGTTGTACGACTCCCAGGAAGGCAACTACGGCATGCTGCAAAGCGATGGCAAGACGAAGAAGGCCTCGTACATGGCAGTCAAGAATTTCATTGCGAGCCACCCGAAGTAATAAGCGGCAGGGCGGTCGCCAGCTGAAATTCGCCGCGTCGGGGCTTTCGATGACGCGGTCATCGAAAAACCCGGCGAACAAGGGAATCGCTCACTTCGAAAGATATTCGATTCCCTCGGATCCTCCACCGACTATTAACGGCTCGAGTTGGCCAGCTAAGACCGTCTAGCACAACCTCTCGATCTTTCGCCAAGGCAACCATCGGTCCAGCGCTTACGAACCGGCGACAACAACCTCGGCGACATCCCACTGTCGCGGCGTCTGCGGTCTCAACAACATTCTCCGAGTGGGCAAGGACGTCTGGCGCACAAGTGCCCCTCAGCCCCCTTTGCGGTATCACCGATTCCACTCAAGAACTGCCGATGCGACCGGAAGAATTTCGCAGACTCGTGCAAGCGCGCTCACCACGGGCTTAGCGCCGCAGCGGTCCACGCGCCGTTTCCATCACTTCCGGACCGTCGGGCCTCGGCTCGGCGAGCAGGAATCGCCTATGCCGCGAAATACTGGTTTTCCCGTATTAACTCGTCTCGTCAAATTGCCGTTATCCGCTGCAAGCAACAGGTCATAACGGCACGCAAGAGCGCCAACGTTTGCGTGACCAGGCGTTTCGAGCAGCCGTACATGGCGCTTTGATGCGTCGCATAGCCCGAATTGGGATTGCAGAAGCCGGTCCGAATCGATGCGCCGGACTTGGCAAAAAGATGACTGATTCGATGAGAAAAGTACCGCTTTCCGATGCAGACGCTACCTCGGTAGTACGTTCGGGGACGCGGTTTCAGTTCATGCACATGGCAGGAGGCTGGGGTGATCCTCGAAAATGAAATTCGGCAACTTGAACGGTCCGTCAACACCCTGATATGCCGACCCACATTGATCCGCCGTGAATACTGGGCTGCTCAGACGGAAAAGCTTCTGGTGTTTCCGGGACTGTCCGCCCGCGATCGCTGTCGCTTGATCGCGTTACTGGATCTTCTTGGAATTTCAACCCGCGAAGAAGTCGCTCCGTTAGGCCCGCCCACGATGGTCTTCAGTATGTCCGGAGAGCCGACTGCGACGTGATTGATCCGCTTGCACCCTCTTCCGGTCTCTCAACGAAACGACAAGACGGACAATTCTCCTGAGCTGCCCGTGTTATGCCGATTGCGGGTGTTCATCATTGGCGATAATCCCGGACGTACCTGTCTGTTGCGCCAATGCATGCTCTCGTAGAAGGGCACGAAATCTGTCGATCGACATGGGCGTGCCGGTGAAATAACCCTGGACGACGTCGCATCCCGCTTCCATCAGCCACGCGAGCTGTTTCGCGTCTTCCACCCCCTCGGCAACCGCGTCAAGCCCGAAGCTATGAGCCATCGACAGGATCGCCGTCACGATGGGCTGTCCATGTTCTGGAAGCCTTTCGATGAATGAACGGTCGATCTTGATCGTATTGACAGGGAAGGCATGCAGATACGAGAGCGACGAATACCCTGTGCCGAAGTCATCGATGGATAACAGCACACCCGCAGTGCGCAGACGATTCATCACGTCGAGCGCCGTCTCGCGGTTGGCAATGAGGTGGCTCTCGGTAAGCTCGAGCTCGAGCAGCCCGGGTGCGAGGCCGCTCGCCGCGAGCGCCGCGAGGACGTCGTCGACAAAGGCCGGATGCCGCAACTGCCGCGCCGACACGTTCACCGCAACGCGAACGCTCACGTTCTGATGGTCGGCGCACCACGTCGCCGCTGCAACGCACGCGCGCTGCAGCACCGAACGCCCGAGCCGCACGATCAGATCGCTGTTCTCTGCGATCGGAATGAACTCTGCCGGCGATACGACGCCTTCGTCCCTATGCGTCCACCGCGTCAGCGCTTCTGCACCGACGAGCGAACCGTTGCGGCAGTCGAACTGCGGTTGATAGACGAGATCGAGCGCACCGCCGTCGACGGC
The DNA here is from genome assembly GCF_031451435.1 of Caballeronia sp. LZ008. NCBI lineage: Bacteria > Pseudomonadati > Pseudomonadota > Betaproteobacteria > Burkholderiales > Burkholderiaceae > Caballeronia > Caballeronia sp. LZ008. Next base: position 57,719 of record NZ_JARUXK010000045.1, read on the forward strand.
CTTGCGCAATTCCGCTTCGAGATACGCACGGCGATGCGCTGCATTCATCAGTTCACGAGAGAATCCCACGACCATGTTCTTGCCGCGCGTTTTCGCTTCGTATAACGCGATGTCCGCGCTGGCGACAAGGCTTCCGCTGTCGTGCCCGGCCTCCGGAAAGCTCGCATAGCCGATGCTCGCCGTCACGCTGATCTCGTCGCCGTCGATTATCGCGGGCTGGCAGAGTGCGTGTCCGACTTCATTCGCGACTTCCTCAACCGCGCTCCGTTTCCAGGAGCACTCTACCGTTACGGCGAATTCGTCGCCGCCCATCCGGCTCACGATCCCACGACCGCGCACGGCACTCGTCAGCACGCGCGCCACATGCTGCAGCAGTTCGTCGCCGGCCCCGTGACCGAGCGTGTCGTTCACCGTCTTGAAGTCATCGAGATCGATCAGCACGAGACCAAGATGGCGATGCGGGTCCTTTGCCGCCCCGAGCCGCGCCTCCAGCGTTTCATAGAACGTACGCCGGTTCGACAGGCTCGTGAGCGGGTCCGTGCGCGCCAGGTGCTCCAACTCGCGTTCCGCTTCCGTCACTCGTCGCCGCATCCGGCGCATGACGAGTGTCGAAACCCAGAGCGCACCCAGACACGCGACGCCGAGAAAGCACGCATATTGCAGGAGTTGTCGACGCACCAGGTCGCTCGTTGCTACGAGCACCACATGTCCCAGCTTGTGGCCTTTATGCTCGATCGTCGCGCGCACGTAGACGTCACCGAGCGAGAGTGTCGTGCGATGCTCCGTCGACGCGAGCGTACCCTCGTCGATGTGCTCCGCGCTAATTCCTGCGCGCGCGTAGCGAGTGAAGATCCGGTTGTCGTCGCGATATACGCTGACACTCTCGACGTAGGGAACGCGGCGCAGCGATCGCAAGACGTCTGTCATCGACGCTTCGTCATCGAACATCAACGATGCGCTGACGTTCTCTGCGATGACGGACGCTTGCAGCGACGCATCGTCATAGAGAGCGCTGCGGAATGCCACCGCCTGGTACACGAGAAGCACGATACTCGCGACCACCAGCGCAATGCCGACGCTCACGAGATTCGCGTGCACCGTCAGACGCTCGGCGCTCCGACTGCTGCTCCGCATGGTCATTTGAGTCTCCTTGCAAGCCGCAGCAGTTTCGAGCTAAGAACCAGCTTTCGGCGTAAGGCCTCGGTGTTGCTGATGTCGAAGCGCAAATGTTCGTCCTCCGCGATCAGCTTGATGACCGCCTCACCAGGTGCGGTCGCGCCGGCGCCAGCGATGACGAGCACTGCATCGTCCGACCGCAACGCCTCGCGCATCTCCGCGCTCGTGCTGTCGCCGTCGTCCAGGGCAAGCACGTCGCATTCGCCGGCTCCCTTGCCGCCCACGGTCATAAAACGCCACACGCGCGCACCCACCAGCCGCCCATTGAGTCCAGCCAGCGCGTCGCGCAGCGAACTACGCTCGCTCGCACAGACGCGCAATTCGGCGCCGCGAGCGCGCTCAGCGGGCCATTGCGTGAATTGCGTGAAGTTGAAGATGTAGGCGCTCTCGAGCTTTGGCAGATCTACCTGCGCGTGCGCACACCATGCCGCGAGCGAACCGGCCGTGCACAAACAGAGCGCTATGCCTCGACGGATCCACATCTTCAGAACCCGTAGACCATTTTCGCCAGCAGCGTGCGGCTCTGCTGCACGATGACGTTCTGAGCGAAGCCGGGGCCGGCCGGATCCGCATATCGGCGGTCGAAGACGTTATAAACCGACAGCGACACATCTGCCGGCGCAATAAGTTTCCGGCTGTGGAGCGACACGTTGACGACGCAGTAGCCCCCCGCCGAACCCGCTTGTGCGAGCCGGGACGACAGACACTGCGCTTCCGAACCTGCGCGCGCCGACATGGCAAACAGCGGGACGCTCACGTTGACCTTGGCCATGTGGCGCGGCGAGTTTTGAAGCGCGCCGCCCGACACGGAATCGCGCGAGAACTGATAGGCGTAACTGGCCCGCGCGCGCACGCCCGAGGCAAACTGCTGCTGCCATGAGAGTTCCGCGCCGCGTGCCTGCGCGCGATCGACGTTGCGAAACACATAGAGACCCGAATCCGGGTCGATGGACTCGGTGATAAGGTCCCGAAGCGAGTAACGGAACAATGAGAGGGTCACGCGTCCCGTGCCGCCCAATGCACGCTCGTAGACGAACTCCTGCGTGCCGATACGTTCCGACTTCAACCAGGGATTCGCAAGCTGCCCGCCTTCGCCGGGAATTGCGTAATACATCTCGTAGGCATTCGGCGCGCGATATGCGGTGCCGTAGACGAGCTTGAACGTATCGCTTGCGGTCGGCCGCCAGATCAACGCGATACGGGGACTGAAATTGCCGCCGATGCGCGTCTCGCTATCGAAGCGGCCGCCGATGTCGAGCGTCAGCGGCTCGGCGAGTTTGATTTCGTCATCGACATACACGCCGACGCGCTGACTGACGCGATGGTCGTCGAGCAGGCGCTCATACGGCCCAACGTTGTAGTTCCACTGGTCGCGTGCCGTGTTTATCGTGTAATCGACGCCGGCCACGATGCGATTGCGCGGCACCGTGCGCACGGTCGCATGCACATCGCCGCCGTACCACACGGCATGATCGCCATCGACGTTGCTGATGCCCGGCGCGGGCGAGACGAGCTGACGGCTCGTGTAGTCGTAACGCCCCGAATAAAGCTCATAGTCGATCGCAATGTCGTTGCGCAAATGATGCGTGTACGTGGCATCCACGAAGGAATGCGTGTCCGTTACGCTGAAGGGTGCGTTGAAGATAGCGTCGTAAGGCGCGCCAGGAACGTCCTTCGTGCGGTTGCCGTAGCCCGCGCTGATGCGCAAGCCGCCGATGCCGAACTTCGCGAACAACTTCTGGTTGCGCTCGCCATCGAGTCCGCTTGCTACGCCGTTGTTGTTGTCCGGCGTATCGAACTCGGGAAAAAAGAGGTCTTGGCCGTGGCGCTCGTAGGCCGTCGCGGACAGCACGAGGTCCGCGCCGTGCGCGCCATGCCAACCATACGTCGCTCGGGCTTGCTTCTCACCGAAGCTGCCGACAGCGCCGGCGAGTTGAACGCCACCGATCTCGCTGCCCTTCTTTGTGATTACGTTGATGGTGCCAAGCAACGCATTGGAACCATACACGGCCGAGCCGGGGCCGGGTATGTATTCGATACGCTCGACGAGTTCCATGTCGATCGGAAAGTCGGAGCCGACGGGCGCCTGATCATAGACTCCGTCGTTCAAACGCATTCCGTCGACGAGCAGCAGGAAGCGGCTGTTGTAATCACCCGGGCGCTGGAAACCGCGCGCGCCGAGATACGAATACATGCGATCGGAGGTGATATACAGTCCGGGCAGGGTTGCAAGCGCATCGGCCAGCGTGCGCCAGCCGTAGTCGCGTATGTCACGGGCGGTCAGAACGATGACGGCGGCAGGCGCGCTCGCCGCGGACTGTGCGACCCGCGTCGCACCACTCACGGTCATGCTCATCAGCGACTCGAGCGGCATCGAAGCCAGGTCTTCGTTCTCCAGTTGGAGCGATGCGCGCGCGAGCGACGGAGCGGTAGCCGCACACGCGGGCGTCACGCACGCGCCGACGAACGCGGCCATGAACAGTCCGGCGACAAAGTGCAGCGGTGCATCAGCGGAACAAAGACTTGGCGGCTGGGTGAAGATCGACATCTGTACGGCATGTTCTAATGAATTCGAGGGTTCTTTTCTTATCGGCATCCGCACCCGGCCGCTTGAGTCGGACTCCATGCGTCGGCGCGCTTCAGCGGCCGTGTGTCGGTAATATTTTCGCGGCACCCCGCACCGCGCTGTGTGCCGGCGTGAGCGCACGCCAGCGCCGTCGTCTGATCGCTTACCCTGAAGCATGGCGGCACGGATGTTGCGCAACTGCCTTCTCCATCCTCCGGAGAATTCAAGGCGTCTCCTGCCGCGCCTCCGTCCCCATGGCCTCCCCTGAGATCTTCGCAGAAATTTTCGACACGGCGCCCGTCGGGAGCTACTTGCTCTCCCCCACACGGGACGCAATCATCCTTGCGGTCAACGATGCGTTCCTCAAGGCCTCGACGCTTCGCAGAGAAGAGATGGTCGGACGGAGCCTTTTCGATGTGTTCCCGCACAATGAAGCTGATCCGGAAGACACAGGAGTCGAAGCGCTGCGCCAATCGATTGCTCGTGCAATCGAGACGGGTGAACCTCAGACATTGCCGCTACAGCGATTCCCGCTCTGGGTGACCACCGACGACGGGAAGACACGTTACGAGGAACGCTTTTGGAGTGCTGTCAACACGCCGATTTTCAATTCAGAGGGCACGCTGCTCTGCGTCTCCCATACCACGACCGATGTCACGAATGCGCATTTGACCCGGCAAGCGCTCGCCGCAAGCGAACAGAGATTCCGAAGCCTCTTTGATGCGATCAACCAGGCGTTCTGCGTCATCGAGCTATCGTTCGATGAGGGCGCGGAGCCAATGGACTACAAGTTCGTCATGGTGAATCCCGCATTCCAGGCGCACACGGGCTTGGTGGACGTCGTGGGAAAGAACGTTTCCAAAGTGATTCCCGGCCACGACCGCCACTTCTTCGATATCTATGGCGCGGTCGCCAGGAATGGCCTCCCGATTCACGCACAGAGGGAGGCGTCGCAGCTAGGACGCTGGTTCGACATCTATGCATTCCGCCCTGACGCTGCAACGCCTCATCAGGTGGGAGTCCTCTTTTCTGACATTACCGAGCAGCGAGAAGATGAGCAACGTCTGGTCGCCAGCGAGCGGAACGCAAGAAGCGCCGCGCGCGAAGCACTGGACGCTACCCGCCGCCTGGACGCAGTATTGGAAGCCGCGCCGATCGGCATTGTCGTCAGCGACAAAGGCGGTGCGATCGAACGAGTGAATCGATCGTTTGCTCAGTTTTGGGGCGAGAATCATCCGCGCCCACAAAACATCGAAGACTTCGAGATGTGGAAAGGACGCTGGGCCGATCGTTCAGACAGACACGGTCATCCACTCACCGCCCATGAGTGGACTACGGCGCGCGTTTTAAACGGTGAAGCCGCCGCCAGGGATATCGTCTCCATCGAAAGCTTCGATGACCCGCCCAATCGACGGACATTACTGAGCACGGGGGCCCCCATCAGGGACGATCATGGCGCCATCGTCGGCGCCGTTGTCCCACAGTTGGACATCACCGATCGCGTCAACGCCGAAGAGGAGTTGCGTCTCGCCGATAGACGGAAGGACGAATTCCTCGCCATGTTGTCACATGAACTCCGCAATCCGCTCTCGCCTATCGCAAGCGCGGCAGAACTGATGAGGGTCGCACCTAACGATGCGCGACGGGTCAGCAAGTCGTGCGAAATCATCTCGCGACAAGTAAAACACATGACGGGACTCATCGATGACCTTCTCGATGTGTCACGGGTAACGCAGGGACTGATCAACCTCAACGTCGAGGTGCTCGACGCAAATCGGGTTGCGGCTGACGCAATCGAGCAGGTCAGACCGATCATCGAGAGGAAAAGGCATCGTCTTTCGCTGCGTACGTCGTCGACGGCGGCGCTGGTACGGGCAGACGAGAAGCGGCTGACCCAAGTCTTCGTCAATCTGCTCAATAATGCAGCCAAGTACACGCCGGAAGCAGGCGTTATCGACTTCACCGTGAGCTTGAACGACGACTGTGTCAAAGCCGTCGTAGCTGACAACGGCATCGGGATGACGCCGGAAATTGCCGCGCGCGCCTTCGACTTGTTCGCGCAAGGCGAACGCAGTTCCGATCGCTCTCAAGGTGGACTGGGGATAGGACTCGCACTCGTCAAGAGTCTGGTCCAACTCCATGGAGGTACCGTCACCGCGTACAGCGCAGGTCCCGGCGAAGGCAGCACGTTTGTTGTATGCATGAAGCAGGCTGAAACCTCGAATGTCCAACGAAATGACAAGACGGACAATTCTCTCGAGTTGCCTGTGTTATCCCGATTGCGGGTGTTGATCGTTGACGATAACCCGGACGCGTCGGAGACGCTTGCCATGCTGATGCAAACCTTGGGAAATGAAGTACGTGTCGCGGCAAACGGCAATGGAGCCCTGAAGGAAGTCGAACAGTGGAATCCCGACGTATGCCTTCTCGACATCGGCCTGCCCGACATGGACGGATATCAGTTGGCGTCCAAACTCAGGTGCCGCCCGGAGACCGCGCGCAAAGTTCTCATCGCAGTAACTGGATACGGCTTGCAACAGGACAAAGAGAAGGCGATCGCCGCCGGGTTCGATCATCACTTTGTCAAGCCCTTGGACGTGCGGAGACTTTTTTCCCTGCTTGGCGATGTCGCTTCGCGCGCGGATCGCGAATAGAACACCATCGCCCGACAGGCGAATTGCGTTGACAGGCAGGCGTCTGCCGACCCGTAATGGCGGATCTGGCGAAGTTGGTAGATCAAGTCCTGCGCTCCTCCCGATAACGCAGTGCGGAGTTCGGTACTCGGCCCATGCTGTCTATGAAATCGGCACCGCATCGCGGGCGGCGCTTCTCAGCCCGCGCGATAACGCGCGCCGGGATGCGTGTCACGCAGATGCGGCCCGCGTCCCGCGAACAGCTTCTCGCGCAGGGTGCCGTCCGCATACGCCGTGCGGTATCGGCCACGGTTCTGCAACTCCGGCACGACCAGATCGACGAACGCATGCAGGCTCTCCGGCATGACCGTGCGACGCAGATTGAAGCCATCGACGCCGGTTTCATCGGCCCACGCGACGAGTTGATCCGCCACTTCTGCGGGATCGCCGACAATGAACGGCCCGCGCCCGCCGATCTGATCGAAGCGCGTCATGTCGCGCGGCGTGATCGGCCGCCCGGCGCGCTTCGTCAGGTTTTCGACGGTCGATTGCAGCGCATTGCTTTTGACATAGCGGATCGGTTTGTCGAGATCCATCGCCGCGAAGTCGATGCCGGTCCATCCCGACACGAGCACGAGCTGGCCGAGCGTGTCGACATATTCCGCGTATTCGGCGTGGAGTGCCCGAGCTTCCCTGGACGTGCGCGCCACCACGACGGTCGCGCCGAGATAAAGCAGCACGTCGTCAGGCGCGCGGCCGGCATCGACCGCATGCTTGCGGATGTCACGCGCCGCCGCCGCGACGATGGCAGGCGTCTGGCCTTCGAGGAACACGCATTCGGCATGCTTGCCGGCGAACGCCTTGCCGCGTCCCGATGCGCCGGCTTGATACAACACCGGCGTGCGTTGCGGCGACGGCTCCACGAGATTGAAGCCATCGACGCGAAAGTACGGCCCTTCGTGCAACACGCGGCGGATCTTCGACGGGTCCGTGTAAGGCTTGCCCGCGCGCCTGTCATGCACGACCGCGCCCTCCGTCCAGCTTCCTTCCCATAACTTGTAGACGGCTTCGAGGAAGTCCTCCCCCGCCGCATAGCGCTCGTCGTGCTCGCGCGCCTTCTCCAGTCCCATGCCCCGCGCCGCGCTCTCCAGATATCCGGTGACGACGTTCCAGCCAGCGCGCCCGCCCGTCAGATGATCCAGCGTCGAGAAACGCCGCGCGAACTGATACGGATGCTCGTACGTCAAATTGGCGGTCACGCCGAAGCCCAGGTGCTTCGTCGCATGCGCCATCGCGGGCACCGTCAGCAGCGGATCGTGCGATGGCGATTGCGCGGCGGAGAACAGCGTCGCGTCGACGCCGCCGCCGTAGACATCGTAGATGCCGAAGACATCGGCCAGAAAAACGCCGTCGAACAGGCCGCGTTCGGCAGTCTGCGCAAGTTCGATCCAGTAGCCGAGCGTGTTGTGTTCGAGAGAACGGTCGCGCGGATGCCGCCAGAATCCGGCCCACGAATGCGCGGGCGCGTTCATGTGGAACGCGTTGAAATGCAGATGTCTGTTCATGGTACGCGCGCTTTCTCGCGGCCGGCATTTCGGAGCGATACACACTAGGAGAGAGGCCGCGTCGCGCCAACCAAGTTAATCAGCTAAGCAAATTGACCGGTCGCTGGCAAGCCCATTACGCCCATCGTGCAGAGCTTTCGCGAAATGATCCGTTCGTCCTGACGACACGAGGAATCAACATGGAGAGCTTCCATCCCATGTGCATCCGTCCATGTCCAGTCACGATCAGTTCAATGACCGGGTTTTCTGGGTCACAGGCGCATTCGGCGCGCTCGGCGCGGCCGTCGTGCGAAGACTCGCTTGCGCAGGCGCGCATGTGGTCGCGTCCTCGCGCAACATCGATAATCATTTCCCCGGTTCGAGCGTCAACGCCGCGCTGGACCTGCTCGTGCAAGGTCTCGGACGCAAGTACGGGCCGCATGGCGTGCGCGTCAACGCGGTCGCGCCCGGTCCGATCGAATCGCCGCGCTTCGCGTCGATGACGACCGGCCAGGTCGATGCCGAACCCACGCGTCTCACCGCGCTCGACGGCCCCGGCACGCCCGACGACGTCGCGGCCGCGGTCACGTATCTGCTCTCCGACGATGCCCGCTTCGTCACCGGGACGCGTCTCTATGTGGATGGCGGCGGCCCGCCGTACGCCTGATTTCTCGATTCCGCTTCCTACTTTCAAGGACTTCTCTCTCATGTCCCGTTCCGTATCCGCCTCGCAGTTGCGCACGCTCATCGCTCAACGCTCGGAACTCGCCGTGCTCGACGTGCGCGAGGAAGGCGTCTCCGCGCGAAAGCGTCTGTTCTATTCGTCGGTTGCGCCGGTGGGCCGGCTCGGACTGCTGATCGATCGCCTCGTGCCGCGCCGCGGCACACCCATCGTTCTCGTCGATACCCACGGCGAGTACACGCCGCGCGCAGCCGCCTTGCTCGAACGCTGGGGTTATACCGACGTCGCGATCCTCGAAGGCGGCGTCGAAGGCTGGGCGCAGGCGGGCTTCGAAGTTTTTTCGGGCACCAATGTGCCGGGCAAGGCATTCGGCGAAGTCATCGAGCACAAGCTGCATACGCCCAACATCGACGCCTCGACGTTGAAGGCCCGCCAGGATGCCGGCGACGATCTCGTCGTGCTCGACTCGCGTCCGTTCGGCGAATTCAACACGATGAGCATTCCCGGCGGCATCGATTGCGCGGGCGCGGAACTCGTCTATCGCGCGCTCGCTGTCGTGCCGTCGCCGGATACGCTGATCGTCGTGAACTGCGCGGGCCGCACGCGCAGCATCCTCGGCGCGCAGTCGCTCATCAACGCGGGCGTGCCGAACCCGGTCGCCGCGCTCACGGGCGGCTCCATGTCGTGGCTGCTCGAAGGCTTCGAACTCGAACACGGCAAGATCCGCACCGCGCCGCGCCCCGAAGGCGAGGCGCTCGCGACAGCGCGCGAGCTCGCCGCCGCCGCCGCGCGCCGCGCCCGTGTGCCGGTCATCGACCGCGACACGCTCGCCGCGCTCGAACGCGAAAGCGGGGAACGCACGCTGTATCGATTCGACGTGCGCGATCCGCTCGAATACGAAGCGGGTCATCCGGCAGGCTGGCAAAACGCGCCCGGCGGACAGCTCGTGCAGGCAACCGACGAATACGTCGGCACGCTGCATGCGCGCGTCGTGCTGCGCGACGACGACGGGGTGCGCGCGCGCATGACGGCGTCGTGGCTCAAGCAACTCGGCTATCTCGATGTCCGCGTGCTCGACGATGCGGGGAGCGCATCGCTCGTCGCCGAGCACCTCGAAGCCGGTTCGCAGGCCGTGCGCGTGCGTCCGCACGGCGCGCGCACGCGCTGGATAGAAGCCGATGCGTTGTTGCGCGAGATCGAAGCGGGCGCCGTGCAGACCATCGATATCGACAGCAGCCTCGCGTTCCGCCGCGCCCATGTGAAGGGAGCGCGCTTCGTCGCGGCGAGCGCCGTTCTCGCGCATCTGAGCGACTTGCCGCGCGACACGCCGATCGTGCTCACGTCAGAAGACGGCGTGCTCGCGGGACTTGTCGCGGCGGAAATCGCGCAGACGCGCGGCGGCGTATCCGCGCTCATCGGCGGCACGCGCCGCTGGCTCGCGCTCGGACTGCCCCAGGACGCCGGCGACGCGGGCAACCTGACCGGCGACGACGACGCGTGGTACAGCCCGTATCACGCAAAGGCGGATCAGGTCGCCGCGCAGATGAACGCGTATCTCGCCTGGGAGCTGCAACTCGTCGAACAGGTGGACCGCGATGCGATCGCGTCCATCGACGTGCTCGACTTCGAAACGCCCACCGCGCGGCGCAGCCGCGAACGGCTCGCCGACATCGCGGGGCGCGCGGAATGAGCCCCACGTTCGACGGCGCATCGAGCCCGGCGGACATCGAAGGCAGTCCGCTGCACGCGGCGTTCCAGCAACCGCTGATCCTCGGCCTCTTCCTGCCGATCCAGAACGGCGGCTGGTCCATTTCGACGCTGCCGCGCGGCACCGACTGGCGCTTCCACTACAACGCGCGTCTGACGAAGCAGGCGGAAGCGCTCGGCTTCGATCTCGTCTTCGGGCTCGCGCAATGGCTCGGCAAGAACGGTCACGGCGGCGAGATGAAGTATCGCGAGCAGTCGCTCGATGCATTCATCGCGACGAGCGCGCTCGCCGCGATCACCGAGCGCATCCTGCTGATCTCGACGGTTCATGCGCTCTACGGGCCGTGGCATCCGCTGCATCTCGCGAAGTTCGGCGCGACGCTCGATCACATTTCGAACGGGCGCTGGGGCATCAATCTCGTGACCGGTCACGTCTGCACCGAATGGGCGATGTTCGGCCAGCCGATGATCGAGCACGACGAGCGCTATGCGCGCGCGGCGGAATTCGTCGGCGTGCTCGACACGCTCTGGCGCAGCGACGCGAACCTGACGATCCGCACGCCGCGCTGGCAGCTCGACGATGCCTTCGTGAGCCCGCGCCCGCGCTATCGCCGTCCGGTACTCGTCAACGCGACCGGCTCCGATGCCGGCATCGACTATGCGGTGCGCCATTCGGACCTCGTCTTCATCACGAGTCCGGCGGGCGCGGATTTCGACGACGCCATCGGCGCCTTGCCCGCGCACACCGCAAAAATTCGCGAAGGCGCGGCGCGCGTCGAACGGCGCGTACGCACGCTCATTAACCCGACGATCGTATGCCGTCCGACCGAGCGCGAGGCGTATGCGTATCGCGACGCCATCGTCGCGCACGCCGATGAAGGGGCGCTCGACGGCTTCGTCGCGCAAGGCAGCCGCAGCGACGCGAAAGCGTGGTCGAAGCACAAGCGCGAGCAGCGCATCCTCGGCGGCAATCTGCATCTGATCGGTTCGCCCGAGCAGATCGTCGACAAGCTGCTCGCGCTGAAACGCGCCGGATGCGACGGCGTGCAACTGACCTTTTTCGACTTCGAACCCGATCTCGCCTATTTCGGTGAAGCGGTGCTGCCTTTGCTCGTCGAAGCGGGCCTGCGTCGCGACTTCGCCGGATCCAACTCTCCGCACACGACGACATGACCACCACGCGGCCACGGCAACTCCATCTGAACACGAACGTGACCGGCACCGGGCGGCATCCGGCGGGCTGGCGCACGCTCGACAATCCACGTTCGATCATCGATCTGAGCTTCTTCAAGGCGATCGCGGCGACGGCCGAGCGCGGCAAGCTCGATGCGGTGTTTCTCTCCGATACCCTGTCGCTGCGCAATCACGCCGAAGGCCCGTCGCAGGCGCTGGAACCGACCGTGCTGCTGACCGCGCTCGCGGGCGCGACGCAACATGTCGGCCTGATCGCGACGGCATCGACCACGTTCAACGATCCGTTCAATCTCGCGCGCCGCTTCGCATCGGTCGATCATCTGAGCGGCGGACGCATCGCGTTCAATGCGGTGACGACTTACGACACGCACGCCGCCGCGAACTTCAGCCACGAGATTCCGCTCTCGACCGAAGAGCGGTATGCGCGCGCACAGGAGTTCGTCGAGGTCGTGACGAAGCTCTGGGACAGCTGGGAAGACGATGCCTTCGTCGCCGACCGCCCGTCGGGCCGCTATACCGATCCCGCGCGCGTGCATACGATCGAGCATCGCGGCAAGTACTTCTCCGTGCGCGGGCCGCTGTCCGTGCCGCGCAGCCCGCAAGGGCGGCCCGTGCTCGTGCAGGCCGGCTCCTCGGAAGGCGGACGCGCGCTTGCCGCACGCTTCGCCGACGCCGTCTTTACCGCGCAGACGACGCTGCCGACGGCGCAGGCTTTCTACGCGGAGATGAAAGACCGCGTGCGCGCGCATGGCCGCAATCCCGATCATTTCCTGCTGCTGCCGGGGCTGTATCCGGTCATCGGCGGAACCGAGCGCGAGGCGCGCGAACGCAAGGCCGAACTCGACGCGCTGCTCGATACCGATCGCGAAATCGCGCGGCTTGCGGGCGCACTCGGCCTCGCGCCCGACGATCTGTCGATCGATGCGCCCTTGCCCTACGAGCTTATCGGCAAGGTCGCGCGTTCGGACCTGCCGCGCGGTTTCATCGACTCGACGGTCGCGCTCGCGAAGAGCGGGAACCTCACGGTGCGCGATCTGCTCGACCGCAACCCCGGCGCCCACCGGATGATCGTCGGCACGCCCGAGCAGATCGCCGACGATATCGAGCAATGGTTCCAGGCACGCGGCGCGGACGGCTTCAATCTCAACGCCGACGTGTTTCCTTCGGGCCTCGCCGCCTTCGTCGATCACGTCGTGCCGATCCTGCAGCGCAAAGGCATTTTTCGCCGCGACTACGAAGGCACGACGCTGCGCGACCATCTCGGCCTGCCGCGACCGGCCAGCCAGTATGCATCGTCGGCGCGTGCCGCATGAACATCGAGAGGACAGGAACCGCATGACACAGGACAAGCAACTCACGCGCGCGGCGCTCATCCGCTCGGACGACGAAGCCCTCGACACCGCGCGGCGTCTCGCCGCCGAATTCGCCGTCGACGCCGCCGCGCGCGATCGCGATCGCCGGCTGCCGCTCGACGAGATCGAAGTGTTCAGCGCGAGCGGCTTATGGGGCATCGGCGTGCCGCGCGCATTCGGCGGCATCGATGTCTCCGTGCGCACCATCGCGCAGGTGTTCGATACGATCTCGGCGGCGGATTCGTCGCTCGGGCAAATTCCGCAGAATCACTTCGCGACGCTCGAACGTCTGCGACACGACGGCACGCCGAGTCAGCAGGACTTCTTCTTTTCACGCGCGCTCGCCGGAGAACGCTTTGGCAATGCGACCGCCGAACCGGGCGACCGTCTGCCCTCGGAGCACGAGACGCGCGTGCTCCGCCGCGCCAATGGCAACGGCTTCGTGCTGACGGGCCGCAAGGTGTATTCGACGGGCGCGCTTTTCGCCCACTGGATTCCTGTCGCCGCGCGCGATGACGACGGTCTTCCCGTGACCGCTTTCGTCGCACGGCATGCGCGCGGCGTCGAGGTCATCGACGACTGGTCGGGATTCGGTCAGCGCACGACGGCGAGCGGTCAGGTGCGGCTCGACGAGGTCGAACTCGATGCGCTGCAGATCGTCGCGCGCGGGCGCCGTCCGAATATCGATACGGCCAATGCCGTGTCGCAGGCGCTCCATGCGGCGATCGATCTCGGTATCGGCCGGGCCGCGCTCGATGAGACGAAGCGCTTCCTGCACGCGTTCGCGCATCCCGCGCGCGGCAGCGGCGCATCGCATGCGACGGACGACCCGTACACGCTGCGCGACATCGGCGCACTGACGGTCGATTTACATGCGGCCGAGGCGCTGACCGCACGCGCCGCCGAGTCGATCGACCGGGCGCGCGACCCAAACGCGCCGCGCGAGGCCGTCGCCGCTGCCATCGTCGCGACGGCGGAAGCGAAGATCGTCACGACGCGATTCGCGCTCGATGCATCGAACAAGCTGTTCGAACTCGCGGGGACGCAATCGACGCGCTCCGAACACAATCTCGACCGGCATTGGCGCAATGCGCGCACGCACACTTTGCACGACAGCGTGCGGTGGAAATATCACGCGGTCGGGCAGTATGCGTTGAACGATCTACTCTGCGATCCGTTCACTTACGCGAATCCTTATACGAAGCTCGACGTGTAAGTCAAACGGCGTGCCTTCAGCACGAAAGGCACGCCGTTTCCGCGAAGCTTCAGTGCGATGCGACGGCCTGCCTGTCGAACACCGGGTTGAACTCTACGTCCACCTTGATCTGATTCTTGATGTCGCCGGATTTATAGAGCGTGTCCGCGATCTTCTGCTCGCGCGCCACCAGTTCCTTGTCGAGCGGATAGAACCGGGAACGTCCGTTTTCGGCGGAGAATTTCGCGCGCGCCGGGCTTTGCTTCATCTTCTCGAGATAGATCTTCTCGACGGCCGGCACGTTCTGCGCCCACCACGTCCACGAGTTCTTCAGGCGGCCGAGGAAGTCGCCGAGCGCCTCGCTCTTCTTCGGATCGCGCAGCACGTCGGTGCGGGCGGTGAACACGGACAACGCCGGTATGTCGAGTTCGTCGCTCCTGATGATGACGCGCGCATCGCCCTTGTCCACCGTTTCCTTGACCGGGCCGTAGCCGCCCGAATACACCGCGACCTGCCCCGCATTGAACGCGGACGCGGACACGTTGCCGTCGCCGAACTTGACGGCTTCGAAGTCCTTCGGCTTGAGTCCGGCCTTCACATACGAGAGCACGTATTGCAGATAGTTGAAGCCGCCGAAGTTATAGCCCCACGTTTTGCCCTTGAGATCGGCGAGGTCCTTGACGTCGGCGCTCTTGCGCACGACCGTGACGATAGGCGGATAGCTGCTATCCGGATTGCGCCAGCCCGCGATGATCTGCAAGGGCGCGGTGTCCGCGGTCCACGGCGTGCGTGCGTTGCCCTGTTCGATGATGAGCGACGTATCGCCCATCAGCCCGACATCGAGCACCTTCGAATACAGCGCGGACAGTTGCGCCGCCGGACCGGTCAGCACGGCCCATTTGACTTTGTACGGCGCGCCGTCGAGCACGTGCGACGCTTCGACGATCAATGGCCATGCGGCGTCCTGCGTGCCGATCGTGAGCGTCAGCGGTTCGCCTTGCGCGAACGATGCCGACGACCCCGCGACGAAACTCGTCACGAAAAAAGCGATGAAGCGTTTCCTGATGCGCATGAACGTGTGGTCTGAGTGAATGAAGTCTTCATGCCGCGTTTCGGGACGCGGCTTGCAATGCAGCGTCGTCGACGCCGAGTTCCGCGAGCAGCCGCGCGCGCAACGCG
Organism: Caballeronia sp. LZ008; assembly: GCF_031451435.1. NCBI lineage: Bacteria > Pseudomonadati > Pseudomonadota > Betaproteobacteria > Burkholderiales > Burkholderiaceae > Caballeronia > Caballeronia sp. LZ008. The sequence continues at coordinate 72,947 of NZ_JARUXK010000045.1, forward strand.
ATGGCGTGCTCGTCGCCGCGCGAACGCGGACGCGGAGAATCGACCGTCACATCCGCGCTGATCTCGCCTTGCGATAGCACGACGATGCGATCGGACAGCAGAATCGCTTCGTCGATGTCGTGCGTCACGAGCACGACCGCAGGCGTATGCGCGCGCCACAGACGCGCGACGAGTTCGTACATGCGGATGCGCGTCAACGCATCGAGCGCGGCGAAGGGTTCGTCGAGCAACAAGAGCTTCGGCTCGCGCACGAGCGCACGCGCGAGCGCGACGCGTTGCGCCTCGCCGCCGGAAAGCGTCTTCGGCCAGCCTTGCGCGTGGCGCGACAAGCCGACTTCGTCGAGCGCGGCGAGCGCGGACTGCTTCGCCGCGCCCAGGCGGTCGTGGCCGATGACGACGTTTTCCCATACGCGCTTGGCGGGCACGAGACGCGGCTCCTGAAACACGACGGAACGCGCGCCCGCGACGCGCACGCGACCGCTGTCGGCGCGATCGAGCCCGGCGAGGATGCGCAACAGCGTCGTCTTGCCCGCGCCCGATGCGCCGAGCATCGACACGAACTGGCCGCGCCTGATGGTGAGCGAGACGTCCTTCAGCACCGCGCGCCCGGCGAACACGCGGCTCACGCGGTCGAGTTCGAGCGCGGCTTCGCGCTGTTGCAACGCGTCGAAGCGTTCGATGTCAGGCGAGTTCAAAACGCGGCCTCCACGGCAGGGCGAGATGTTCGAGCGCGCGCATCACGAGATCGGTGACGATACCGAGCGCCGCATACACCAGAATGCCCGCGATGATGATGTCCGCGCGCTGATTCTGGTTCGCATTCACGAGGATGTAGCCGATGCCGTTCTGCGCGTTGATCTGCTCCGCGACGACGAGCGCGAGCAAGGCGACGGCGCTCGAATAGCGCACGCCGACGAGGATCGATGGCAGCGCCGTCGGCAGAATGATGCGCAGCGCCATCTGCCGGCTCGACAGCCCGAAAACGCGCGCCGCTTCGAGCAGCTTCGGATCGACGCCGCGCACGCCGGCATACGTGTTGAGATACATCGGAAAGATGGTGGCCGCGAGGATCACGGCGACCTTCGCGCCTTCACCGATGCCGAACCAGGTGATGAAGAGCGGAATCAGGGCAATGAACGGAATGGTGCGCAGCATCTGCAGCGGCGCATCGACGATCTCTTCGCCGACGCGCCACAGGCCCGCAAACAGGCCCGCCAAAAGACCGATGCCGCCGCCGATGGCCAAGCCCGTCGCCGCGCGCACGAGCGACACGCCGATCGCGCTTTGCAGTTCGCCGTCCGCGATCAGTTCCTTCAGTGCCGCGACGATGACGGTCGGCGGCGGCAAGGTTTCGGGCGCGACGAGTTGCAGCGAGGATGCGAGCTGCCACAACACGATCAACCCGAGCGGAACGCCGATGCGCAAACCCCGCGAGCGCACCGCGCTCAACGTGCGCGCGCGTGCCTGCGCCGCTTCGCGTGTGGGCAGGTCGACTAGCGCGCGCGTATCGTTTGTGCGCTTGTCGTCCCGTTCGGGGGGCGCGCCGGCATCGAGCCGTAGCGCGGCGGAAGGATAGCGGGGAACGTTCATGGGCAGGCGGGCGGGAATGACCGGAAGCGGGTTGAACGAATGATGGTACGTTCGCCCCCATTGCGAGCAAACGAAGCGTTTGCCGGATGCTATGCGCGCTTTCCCGAATAACTATTGCAGTCGAGGGACTATCCGGACCCGGCGAGCCGCGCTGTTCCACCTCTTCATCTGTCAGGCCGATGCGGATCGGTCCGCCGACCAGCGCGAGCGTCGCATTTCACGCAGCCGCGTGTCCCGAGCTGAAGATCCGCGATGCGCTTCCGAAGCACGGAGCACGAGCCCGCCGCGGGGCTGCCATCCATCCACGCGCGGCCTGCCTGACCCATGCCGAAATCTGATGCGCCCCATGAGATCTTTTCGATTGGCTTCGCGACGGAGCCGCGTCGAGAATGATTGCACCCCAGCCGCCTCCGCAGTCCAACCAATCAGGAATGCAACGACCGATGAACCTTCGTGAATCCACCAGGCACTTCGACGATCGCAACGTGAGAACGGCAAACGGCCAGGCCGGCTCGCGCCATCGAACCTGTGGCGAATCGCTCGTCACCTTGCTCGAGATTTACGGGGTCCAGTATGTCTTCGGCATCCCGGGGGTGCACACAGTAGAGCTCTATCGCGGTCTTGCGCGCTCGTCGATCCGGCACGTGACGCCCCGTCACGAACAGGGCGCGGGCTTCATGGCCGACGGATATGCGCGTGTCACCGGCAAGCCCGGCGTGTGCTTCATCATCACCGGTCCGGGCATGACCAATATCGCGACCGCGATGGCACAGGCCCATGCCGATTCCATCCCGATGCTCGTGATATCGAGCGTCAATGCGCGCAGCGAACTCGGCAGCGGCGACGGACGCCTGCACGAACTGCCCTCGCAGCGCGAAGTATTCAACGGGCTCGCCGCGTTCTCGCACACCTTGCTCGATGCCGCCGATCTGCCTCAGGTGCTGGCCCGCGCGTTCGCGGTGTTCGAGAGCGCCCGGCCGCGGCCGGTGCATATCGAGATCCCGCTCGACGTCATCGTGTCGCCGGCGGGCGTCATCGAGGCGTCGTGCGCCGTGCGTGCGGCGAAACCCGCTGCACACCCCGCCGCGCTCGCCGCCGCCGCGGAACTGCTCGCGGAAGCGCGCCGCCCGCTGATTCTCGCTGGCGGCGGCGAGGCCGACTCTGCCGCCGAACTGCGCGAACTCGCCGAGCGGCTGCAGGCGCCGGTCGCGCTCACGACCAATGCGAAAGGACTGCTGCCGTCCGGACAGCCGCTTCTCATCGGGTCCACGCAGTCGCTGCCGCACACCCGCGCGATGATCCGCGAAGCCGACGTAGTGCTCGCGGTCGGAACCGAACTGGGCGAAACCGATTACGACGTCGTCTTCGACGGCGGCTTTGCGATCGCAGGCAAGCTCATCCGCATCGATATCGATGCGCAACAACTGATGCGCAACGTTCGTCCGGATGTGGCCATCGTCAGCGACGCGCGCGAGGCGTTGAGCGAGCTGTCGACGAGACTGCACGAGCGTCCCGTTCGCCCGGCCGCGACGGACTGGGGCGCGGCGCGCGTCGCCGCGGTGCGGGCCGCCAACCTGGCCGGCTGCGACGCCGCGATGCGCTCGCAGCAGCGCCTGATCGACACGATCGTCGGCACCTTGCCCGGCGTCGTCGTTGCAGGCGATTCGACGAGCCCGGTCTACGCGGGCAACTTTCTCCACGATGCACCGGCGCCGCGCTCATGGTTCAACTCGTCGACCGGCTACGGCACGCTCGGGTATGGACTGCCCGCCGCCATCGGCGCGAAGCTCGCCGCGCCCAGGCGGCCGGTCGTCTGCCTGATCGGCGATGGCGGTCTGCAGTTCACGCTGCCGGAACTGGCGAGCGCGGTGGAGGCGCGCGTGCCCGTGATCGTGCTGGTGTGGAACAACTTCGGCTACGGCGAGATCCGCAAATACATGGCGCAACGCGATATCACGCCCGTCGGCGTCGATATCTACACGCCCGACTTCGCCGCGCTCGCCAAAGCCTTCGGATGCGAGGCCGCACGAGTCGACGACCCGCGGACCCTCGAAGCCGAGCTGCGGCGCGCAGTATCGCGCGACGTCCCGACCGTGATCGAGGTCCGCGAAGCCGACTGGTTTGCACGGGTGCCGTCATGAACGCGAACGCACGCCCCGTCTTCGACTTTCCGCTGCGCACCCAGCTCTTCATCGACGGCTGCTGGTGCGCGCCCGAAACGCGGCAACGCTTGCCCGTCATCAATCCATCGACCGAAGAGACGATCGCCGAAGTGGACGCGGCCGGTCCCGCCGACGTCGATCGCGCGGTGCGCGCCGCGTCGCACGCATGGCGCGCCTGGAAACAGACTTCGGGCGCCGCGCGCGCCGCCTTTCTGCGAGCGATCGCACGCGGCGTGGAAGCCCGTGGCGAGCATCTCGCCGCGCTTCAGTCGCTCAACAACGGCAAGCCGATCGCCGAATCCCGCATCGATGTCGGCGACGTGGTTGCCACCTTCGACTACTACGCCGGGCTGGCCGAACGGCTGGATGAACCGGGCGAAGCGATCGCCATCCCGAGCGACCGGCATCGCGCGGTGATCCGCCGTGAACCCGCCGGCGTGGTCGGCCTGATCGTGCCGTGGAATTTCCCGATGGTGACCACGGCCTGGAAACTCGCGCCCGCGCTCGCCGCGGGATGCACGGTCGTGCTCAAGCCTTCCGAATTCACCCCGCTGCCGGAACTGGCGCTGGCCGCGATCGTCGAGCAGGCCGGCCTGCCACCCGGCGTGTTCAACATCGTGACCGGCGCCGGCACCGATGTCGGCGCGGCGCTCACCACGCATCCGCTCATCGCCAAGGTCTCGTTCACCGGCAGCACGGCGGTCGGCGAGCAGGTCATGAAGGCGGCGGCGCAGTCCATCAAGGGCGTGAGCCTCGAACTGGGCGGGAAGTCGTCCATCGTCGTTTTCGCGGACGCCGACCTCGATCTCGCCGTCGATCTCGTCATCGGCGGTGCGTTCTTCAATGCCGGACAGATGTGCTCGGCCACGTCGCGCGTGCTGGTCGAACGGCCGCTCGCGCAGGCGCTGATCGCTCGCCTCGCCGACCGGGTCGCGCGCACCGTCGTCGGCGATCCGTTCGCCGCCGCCGTGCAGATGGGGCCGCTCACGAACCGCGCGCAGCACGAACGCGTGCAACGCTTCATCGCGCGGGGCAAGGCGGACGGCGCGAGCCTCGTGGTCCAGGGCCAGGCGCCCGACGGACCCGGATACTTCGTGCAGCCAACGATGTTCGTCGACGTGCCCGCCGGCAGCGCCGTGTGGCGCGAAGAGATCTTCGGACCCGTCTTGTGCGTGCGCAGCTTCGACACGGAAGACGAAGCGATCGCCACCGCCAACGACACCGAGTTCGGGCTGGTCGCAAGCGTCGTCACGCGCGACGCGGCACGCGGACAGCGCGTGGCGGCCGCGTTGCAGGCGGGCGTCGTCTGGATCAACGCGCCGCAACTGATCTTTCCTCAGACATCCTGGGGCGGCTTCAAGAAGAGCAGCATCGGCCGCGAACTCGGGCCGTTCGGACTCGCGGCCTTCCAGGAAATCAAGCAGGTGCTGACCGCGGCCGATCCCGACTGAAAGCTTTTGTTAAGGCCGAGCCATGCGTTCGGCTCATGGCAACCATGCCGAGATTTCGATTGTTGCCGAAATTTTGCGTCCCTAGAGTGCTCTCACAACGCCGCTGTTGATCGACCGACCGCATTGACCGACTGCTGCACGTTCAGCGAGGAGTGAACCATGCATGACATCAAACGAGGCAGAAGGCAGGCCATCAAGACCATCGGCATGGCGCTCGCCGCATCGAGTCTGCCGATGCCGTTCATCAGCACCGCGAAGGCGCAGGAGAGGAGCTTCGCCGGCAAGACGCTGCGCCTGCTCACATGGTCCGACGACACCGGCGCGGCGGCCTTGCGCAATATTGCCGCGACGTTCAGCCAGAAGACCGGCGCGCAGGTCATCGCCGATCGCGCCGACGGCACCTCCGGCATGGTGGCGAAAGTGAAAGCGGCCGGAGACCGCCCGACCTACGACGTCATCACGCTCGCGGGCGTGGGCGCCTCGGGTCTCGCGGATGCCGGTCTGCTGATGAAGCCCGATCTGAACAAACTCCCCAACCTGAAGGATGTCGCCGCGCGGTATCAAACGGGCGCCAACGGCTTCGGCATCGGCTATCTGTTGTGGTCGGACGGTCTCGTCTACAGCACGTCGTCGGTCAAGACGGCGCCCACGACCTACGAAGCGCTTTGGGATCCCAAGTATGCGGGGCGGATTTTCCTGCCGCCGCCGGAATGGGCCGAAGCGGTCGATCTCGCGATCATCGCCGCCAAGATGGCGGGCGGCTCGCAGCAGAACATCGAACCGGGCTTCGCGAAGCTCGCGCAACTCAAGGACCGCGTGCTCACGCTCGGAGAGAATCCGAATCAGGTCGCCGACCTGTTCCGCACGGGTTCGCTGGATATCGGCGGCATCTACTCGCCGGCGTTCTTCCCCGATCAATTGCGCAAGCCCGAGTACAAGATGGCCGTCACGTATGGGATGAAGGAAGGCTTCGCCACCCAGCTGATGTTCACGGTCATACCGAAGGCGCACCCGGGCGACATCGACCTGATCCACGCGTTCATCAACCATTCGCTCGACGCAGGCGTGCAAGGCCGCATGGCCGCCGACGTGCTGAACGGTCCGGTGAACTCGAAGGCGGCGATTCCCGCCGAAAGCCGCGCGTTCGTGCCGTCTCCCCAGCAAATCGCGGAGAACGCCGTGCTGCACGACGACAAGGCATTGGCGGCGGTGCAACCGGCGTGGATCAAGCGCTATACGGAAATCTTTTCGGCCTGAGCTCCATGTCCGCACTCTCCTTCCGCCGCAGGACGGCCACGCTGGCAGACGCCGCCTCCGCACAGACGTCGGCTCCCGCGCTGCCCAGGGTGCCGCCGTGGGTGCTGCTCGCGCCGATCCTCGCGTTTCTCGCCGTGCTCGTCGCGGCGTCGCTCGCGGTGCTGCGCATGAGCTTCGGCGTGCCGGGGAACGAGTGGCGCGCACTCACGCTTCACAATTACGCGGACCTCGCCGATTCGTACTTCCTGCGTTCGCTCGGGCTGACGCTCAAGCTCGCGTTTGAGAGCATGGTCTGCGCGGTGGCGCTGGCGATTCCGGTGGCGCTCGCGATGGCGCGCACCGAATCGCGGCTCGCTCGCCGGCTCCTTCTTGCCGGCGTGCTGCTGCCGCTGCTCGTCAATCTGCTGCTGCAGGGTTACGGCTGGCTCGTGATGCTCGGGCCGGCGGGCATGCTGAATAACGCGCTGCTCGCGGCCGGCGTCGTGCGGCGTCCGGTGCAGTGGCTTTATCGCGAGAACGGCGTGCTGCTCGGCCTGATCCAGACCGCGTTCCCGCTCGCCGTGCTGCCGCTCGCGAGCGCCATGCGCGCCATCTCGCGCTCTTACGAGGAAGCGGCCGCTACGCTCGGCGCGACGCGCTCGCAGACGCTGCGCCACATCGTCCTGCCGCTCGCGATGCCCGGTCTCGTTTCCGGCGCGCTGCTCGTCTTCGCCTACAACGCGAGCGCGTTCGCCGTGCCGCTGCTGCTGGGCGGCCGCCGCGTGCCCATGCTCGCCGTGCTCGTGCACGACCAGGTGGCGCCGCTTCTGAACTGGCCCGCCGCGTCGGCATCCGGCGTGGTGCTGATGGTGGCGACGCTCGTCGTCATGTCGGTATCGCAACGGCTCGTACGCGGCATGCAAAGCACGGGGGAAGCCCGTTCATGAGCGCCCTGCGCCTTTCCGCGATCATGCCGGGACGCCTAAGCCGCGCCGCCAGCCTGCTCGCGACCGTCGTGCTCTTTCTCGCCGCCCTGCCGATCCTCACGATGGTGACGATGTCGTTCGGCAATTCGGACACGCTCCAGTTCCCGCCGCCGGGCTTCGGGCTGCGCTGGTATCGGGCCGCGTGGCACACGTTCGTATCGCCCGACGCAAGCGATGTGCTCTCGATGGGCACGGCCCTCACGACGAGCCTCGTCGTCGCGGTATCGACGATGATCATCGCCACCGCCGTCTCGGTGCCCGCCGCCTACGCGCTCTCGCGCTATCGCTTCCGCGGCAAGGCGGTTATCGAGCAGCTCGTCGCGCTGCCGCTGGTCTATCCGCTCGTAATGCTCGGGCTCTCGCTGCTGCTCGTGTTCAACGTGCTGCCCGTCGAGCTCGGCATTCTGCGGCTCATCATCGCGCACGTGATCCTCGCCTTGCCGTTCACGGTGAAGAACTGCGCCGCCTCGGTCGCGGCGATCGGCCCGGAGTTCGAGGAAGCCGCGTGCCTGATGGGCGCGAGCCCGCGCCGCGCGATCGTCGATGTGGTCCTGCCGCTCATGCGGCCCGGCATTCTCGCCGGCATGCTGTTCGCCTTCATCGTCTCGTTCAACGAGTTCACGGTCACGTTCTTTCTGTACGGCATCGACACGATGACGCTGCCCATCTGGCTGTACAGCCGCACCGTGTCCTCGCTCGATCCGACCGTGTTCTCGTTCGCGGTCGTCATCGTGCTCATCGACTTTGCGTTGATCTGGCTGCTCGAAAAGCTGGTCGGCGACGAAGGCGTCGCGCTGTAACCGGGGAACCCTCATGACTCATCTGACACTTCAGGCGGTAACGAAGCGCTTCCACGCCGCATACGCCGTCGATCATGTCGATCTCGCCGTGCCCGACGGCAAGCTGGTGTGCTTTCTCGGGCCGTCCGGCTGCGGGAAGACGACGCTCTTGCGCATCATCGCGGGGCTGGAAACGGCGTCGTCCGGAACAGTCGCCTTCGCCGGCCGCGATCTGACTGACGTGCCCGCGAACCGACGCGATTTCGGCATGGTGTTCCAGTCGCTCGCGCTCTTTCCTCACATGACGGTCGCGCAGAACATCGCCTATCCGCTGCGTCTTCGCCGGGTCGGCAAGGAGGCGGAAGCCAGCCGCGTCGCCGAGCTGCTCGATCTGATCCGGTTGCCGCACATGGCGGACCGGCCGGTCTCGCGGCTGTCGGGCGGACAGCGCCAGCGCGTGGCGATTGCGCGCGCCATCGCGTCGTCGCCGAAGCTCTTGCTGCTCGACGAGCCGCTCTCCGCGCTCGACGCGAAGCTGCGCGAGGCGATGCAGGTCGAGATCCGTCTCCTGCAGCAGCGCCTCGGCATCACGACGATCATGGTGACGCACGACCAGCGCGAAGCCATGACCATGGCCGACGAGATCGTCGTCATGGAAAAAGGACGCATCGCGCAGGTCGGCAAGCCGCTCGACATCTATCGCAATCCCGTCAGCGAATTCGTCGCCGACTTCATCGGCCTCGGCAACATCCTGCCCGTCACGCTCGAAGGCGGAGACCGGATCGCGCTTCCGGGCGGCCAGCAGATCGTCGTCGATGCCGCACCGCCCGCGCGCGGCGCGGCGGGCGACGTCCGCCTGCTGATTCGTCCCGAAGACGTCTGCATGCGGACAGCCGTAAACGGCGCCGTCGATCCCGGGCCCAACGTGCTCGCCGGAAAGGTGGCGTTCATCCGGGATGTCGGCGCGTCGCTCGAAGCGACCATCGATTGCGCGGGCTTCACGCTCACCGCCGCCACGACGCCGCGCGAGACGCCGGACCTGCGAATCGGCATGCCCGTCTTCGCGGAGCTTCCGCCGCACGCCTGCAAGCTCATCGCGGCACGCACCGCGCACTGAATTCACGCCGCCCACCGTATCGACACAGGAGAGACCTTCATGCACACGACGACTTCCGCGCAGCGCTTCCTCGCCCGCACCGCCGCCCTCCTCGCCTTCTCGGGCATCGCGGGCCTCGGCGCATTCGCGCCGCTGGCGCACGCCGACGCGCTCGACTCGATCAACAAGTCCGGCGTCGTCCGGATCGGCGTCTTCGAGGACTATCCGCCGTTCGGCTCGATCGGGCCGGACATGAAGCCGCAGGGCTATGACATCGACGTGTCCAGCCTGATCGGCAAGACCCTCAACGCGAAGGTCGAACTGATTCAGGTCACCGGCGACAACCGCATGGCGTATCTCGTCGACCATAAGGCCGACATGCTGCTCTCGGTCGGCAAGACGCCCGAGCGCGAAAAGGTGATCGACTTCTCGCAGGCCTACGCGCCGTACAACCTGGCCGTATTCGGTCCGAAGTCGCTGCCCGTGAAGAACGCGGGCGACCTTGCCGGCAAGAGCGTGGCCGTCGCGCGCGGCACGCTGGAAGACCTGAGCGTGAGCAAGGTCGCGCCGCCGTCCGCGTCGATCAAGCGATTCGACGACCCGAACGGCGCGATCTCCGCGTTTCTGGCCGGGCAGGCGCAACTGCTCGTGGTGGGCAACGACGTGGGCGCGACGATCATCGCCCGTCACCCGTCGAACGATCCCGAGCAGAAGTTCTCGCTCTTCAGCTCGCCCGATCACGTGGGCCTGAACAAGAACGAGCCGCGCCTCAAGCAGAAGGTCGACGAAGCCATCGCCGCGGCGAAGAAGGACGGCACGATGAACGCGATCTCGCAGAAGTGGCTGCGCGCACCGCTGCCGGCCGACCTGTGATGCGCGGAGCGCTCCGTTCACTCGCACGCGGGAGGATCGCTCGATGACCTACACGTTCGACTTCAGCGACGTCGGCCTCTATGTCGATGTGCTCGCGCATGGCGTCGCGGTGACGCTCGGCCTGACCGCCATATCGACGCTGCTGGGCGGCCTGGTCGGCATCGGCGGCGCGTGTCTCGCCGTGACGGGCCCGAAGCCGGTCCGCGCGGCGATCACCGCATATGTCGAGCTGATTCGCAACACGCCGTTTCTCGTTCAGCTCTTCTTCGTGTTCTTCGGGCTGCCCAGCCTCGGCGTGCATATCGGCGAAATCGAGGCCGCCGTGCTGGCGATGACGGTGAACCTCGGCGCGTACGCCACGGAAATCGTCCGGGCGGGCATCGACTCGATACCGCGCGGACAGCTCCAGGCCGCGATGGCGCTCGGCCTGCGGGGACCGCACGTGTTCCGCCACGTCGTGTTGCCGCAGGCGCTCGCCAACGTGTTTCCCGCACTGCTCGGGCAGGTGCTGATCGTGATGCTCGGCTCCGCGGTCGTATCGCAGATTTCGGTGCCTGACCTGACGCACGCCGCCAGCTTCATTCAGTCGCGCAATTTCCGTTCGTTCGAGTGCTACGTGATCGTCACCGCGATCTATCTGCTGCTGTCGATCGTGCTGCGCATGCTGATCAACCGACTCGGCAAGCGGCTGTTCGCGGGACGGGCCGGCCGCGCGGCCGCGACCGCTTCCCGGCGCGGTCTGCGCAACCTGTTGTCCCTGCGCATCGGCGCGGCCGAACCCGGCCTTCCGAAGGAGCGTTCACGATGATCGAGTTCACGCTGTGGGATATCGCCCGCAACCTGACGCTGGCCGCGCGCTGGACGGTAGTGCTTTCGGTGATCGCGTTCGTCGGAGGCGGCCTCACGGGACTGGTGCTGCTCGCCATGCGCGTGTCGCCGCTGCCGTGGCTGCGCCGGACGGTGGTGCTGTATGTCGAGGTGTTCCAGGGCACGCCGCTTCTGATGCAGCTTTTCCTCGGCTTCTTCGGCTTGCCGCTGCTGGGCGTTGAAGTGTCGCCCTGGGCTGCCGCGACCGTCACGCTCACGCTGTACACGGGCGCCTGTCTCGCCGACATCTGGCGCGGCTGCGTGGAGGCGGTGCCGCGCGGCCAGTGGAGCGCCGCGGCGAGCCTCGGCATGACGTGGACGCAGCAGTTGCGTTACGTCGTCTGGCCGCAGGCATGGAAGATCGCCGTGCCGCCCACCGTGGGATTTCTCGTGCAGGTCGTGAAGAGCACCGCGCTCACGTCGATCATCGGTCTCACGGAGCTGACCAAGACCGGCACCATGATCACCAACGCAGTGTTCCGTCCCTTCCCGATCTACGCCCTCGTCGCGTTGCTCTACTTCGCGATGTGCTTTCCGCTGACCTGGTATGCGCGCGCGCTCGAGCGCCGGTATCGCGTCGGCAGACATCGCTAAAAACGCCGCGTCTCAATGGCTAACGCACTTTCAAAAAGGTTTGCGCATGATTTCCATCGGTAACGTGTCGAAGTGGTACGGCCAGTTCCAGGTTCTGGCCGACTGCACCACCACCGTCGGCAAAGGCGAAGTGGTCGTGGTCTGCGGGCCGTCCGGGTCCGGCAAGTCGACGCTCATCAAGACCGTCAATGGGCTCGAGCCGTTCCAGAGCGGCAGCATCACGGTCAACGGGGAGTCCGTCCACGACAGGCGCACCAACCTGTCGAAACTGCGCTCGAAAGTGGGCATGGTGTTTCAGCATTTCGAGCTGTTTCCGCACATGTCGATCACGGACAACCTCACGCTCGCGCAGACGAAAGTGCTGGGGCGCTCGAAAGACGAAGCGTCCGACAAGGCGCTGCGTCTGCTCCAGCGCGTCGGCCTGCGCGCGCACGCCGACAAGTATCCCGCGCAGCTTTCAGGCGGCCAGCAGCAGCGCGTGGCGATTGCGCGCGCACTGTCGATGGACCCGGTCGCGATGCTGTTCGACGAACCCACTTCCGCGCTCGATCCGGAGATGATCAACGAGGTGCTGGACGTGATGGTCGAACTGGCACAGGAAGGCATGACGATGATGTGCGTCACGCACGAAATGGGCTTCGCCAGAAAGGTCGCGCACCGGGTGATCTTCATGGATCACGGGCGCATCGTGGAAGACGAAAATAAGGACGCGTTCTTTGCGCATCCGCGGTCCGACCGGGCGAGGGATTTTCTGGGCAAGATACTGCATTAGCACCGCGCCCGGCTTGCTACACTATTTCCGGCTGACGTGATTTTCATGATCGGAGACACGCCCCGATGCGACGACTTCCTCCGCTCAACGCACTGCAGATCTTCGAGACCGTCGCGCGTCATCGCAGCTTCACGCGTGCGGCGGAACATCTGTGCCTCACGCAGGGGGCGATCAGCAGACAGATTCTCGCGCTGGAGGAATACTTCGGCTTTCCCCTTTTCATCCGCGGCGCAAGGGGCCTGACCTTGACGGCGGAAGGCGACGTGCTGTTGCCCGTCGTGAGAGAGAGCTTCGGGCGCATCGAAGAGGTATCGCTGCGTCTCACGCGCCAGCGCACCGATCTCGCGCTGAAAGTGCCCACCTGCGTGATGCGATGGATGCTGCCGAGGATCATGCGCTTCCAGAGCGAGCATCCCGAACTGCAATTGCAGATCACGACGACCTGGCAGCACGATGTCGATTTCGAGGTCGAATCGTTCGATGCGGCGATCATCTACGGCTCGTCGCCCGGTGCGGACGTGCACGCCGTGCCGCTCTTCGACGAGCAGCTCACGCCCGTGTGCTCGCCCGAACTGCTCAATGAAAGTCCGCTCGCCGCCGCGGCTGATCTCGCGCATCATGCGTTGCTGCATCCGACGCGCGATCACCGCGACTGGAAGCTCTGGCTCGATTGCGCGGGTGCGAGCGAGATCGACGCGACGCTCGGACCGACATTCGAAACGCTCGATCTGGCGACCAACGCCGCCATGCAAGGGTTCGGCGTCGCGATCGGCGACCGGACGCTGGTCAGCGAAGACGTGGCGGCCCGGCGGCTCGTCATGCCGTTCGACACCGTGCTCCAAACGGGCTCACGCTATTACTTCGTCTATCCGGAGTGCGTCGCGAGTCAGCCGAAGGTCAAACTCTTCAGCGAATGGATCATGCGCAACCGTGAGGCGGCTGCGACGGCCGGGTAGTTCGAGGCCGCCGTACGCAACGCCACGTCGCGAGCGATTGTGTTTTGCGGAAACAAGCGCCTTAGTGGCCGCGTTCCAACGGTTCGCGCGCACGACCGGGAACGTCGCTGCGTGTGCCGAACAGCGTGTCGCAGATCGGGAACGTGAGGTTGAAATTCTGTGTCGCCATCACTTCGGGATCGTGGTGTGTAGCGTGCAGGCGCCGCACTGTGTTCACGAACGGAACGCGGTCGAGGAACGGGCTGTCGGTGACGTGCGAGAGCGTATGCAGGCCCTCGTACATCAGAAAGTATGCCGCCATCGTGAACAGCGCGATGTAGCCTGCGTTGCGGGAGAATACGAACCCGATCAGGAGCGCGAACGGCACGGCGGCCAGCACGAATGCAACCGGCGCGAAAGGCGGAAACAGCAGCGCGCGCCAGTGGCGGTGACCCTTGTATTCAAGCGTCACATGCGTGAAGAACCGGTGATGAACCGCGCAATGGCGCTTGTAGATCATGCTGAAATACTTCGTCGGACGATGCAGCACATAGCGGTGCGCCGCCCATTCCGCCCAGTTGCCGAACAGAAAGAGCGGAATGACGGCCATCCATTCGGCGAGCGTCGGCGCATGAAGCTGCATCAGGCAAAAGACGATCACGCCGCCCGTGAAGAGCAATGTGAAGCCGAGGTGCATTTCGCCGCGATACCACCATGGCGTGGCATCGACATACTCGTCGCGGAACTTGTAGGAACGCGCACGAACGTCATCTTCGTATTTCATCAATGTCTCCGGCTGTTGTGAAAGGCGTGTGCCCATTGGCGTCCGCCGTTATGCGCAATGATTCGAGAGGGAGTCCGCGCGTAGCCGCCTTCGAGCTTGTCGAGCGTCTCTGGCACCACGAATAACGCTGATCCCGAAGCCGATGCGCGCGCTCGTTCTGGAAGATCAGCACGGGCGCATGATCGGCGCTGCCGCGCGCGGACGACAACACCGGCTAGACGAATGCGGGATTGCCGTTCGCTGCGGCAGCGCGTGTTCATCAGCGTCTCCATCTGTGCGCGCCGACTGTGGTAAGCGAGCGCATTGGATGAAGCGTAGCGAGATCGCACCATAACGCCTAATACTGTTTATTGATGCGCCGGATAATTCGGGCTTATATCGGTGCTAGCCCGGATGACACCGTCCTTACGGTTCCGTATCAATGGGACGCGCGGGAATGGGCGGTTAAGCAGCAAGCCTGAATGAATGCCCGGCGCGCTCCGTCAAATCGATCTGATAACGGCGTCTTCGTCTATTAGCATCGCTGATGCCGCGAGGGACGGCTGATGTACCGCCCGTCTTTGCCGATCGTGCGAGAGTTGGCGCACGCGCGGGGCGGGCCACGGCGAAAGTGCTTCTTTTTCTGCGGGGGATCAACCTGTTGTTTCAGAGGGGCGCGTTCACGCCGAAGGACACCGTCGCTGTGACGAAACTGTTCCGCTGCGGACTCGCGAATCAGTTCGCGACCGAAACGCGCTATCGCATGATCTCTGAGGCTTCGCGGTTAAGATTCTCGCCAACGTCGTGCTGGCCAATCCTTACCGCGCACAAGGCGTCCACCTCGCGACGGGCGTCAACGCGGCGAGCGTGCTCGTGCGCTATCTCTTCCGCACGCGCCACATGCCACCCGTTCGCAACCGATCAGAAAGTCTCTTCCTGCGGCTCCGGCCCGCGCGTCGGCGCATCCGGCTGGGCGAGCTTCACGGCGCGGCCGGTGCGCGCCGATTCGTAGATCGCGTCGATGATCCGCTGATCCTGCAAGCCTTCCTCGCCCGGCGTGTGCGGCACGAGATCGTCCTTCACGCAGACCGACATGTGATCGATTTCGCGCGCGAACTGGTTCTGCGGATCGATCTGCACTTCGGTCGTCGCGCTCTTGCCGTCGACGAGCATGCCGTGACGCAAGCGCAATCCGTTATAGCCGAACGCCGGATCCATCTCGACCCAGCCTTGTGCGCCTTGCAGCCTGAAGAAACGGCATTCGTGGCTTGCATAACTCGACATGCACGTCGCCGTGAGTCCGCTCGGAAAGCGCAGGATGAAGTGCACCGATTCCTCGACCTCGGCAAAGCGCGGATCGCCTTGCGGGCGATGCACCGTCGCGACGACTTCCATCGGCTCTTCGTTCGACAGAAAGCGCGCCGCGTTGAGGCAATAGAGGCCGATGTCGGGCATTGCGCCGCCGCCCGCGAGCGCCTTCTTCAAGCGCCATTGCGATGGATCGCCCACATTCTGCGAATTTCCCGCGATGAACTCGCGCAATGTGCCGAGCTTCTTCTCCTTGACCATCTTCGCAACCATGCGATCCATCGGCTCGTACTGGCTGCGATACGCGATCATCAGCTTGCGATTGGCGCGCTTCATCGCTTAGACCATCGCCTCGCAGTCGGCGGCATTGTTCGCCATCGGCTTCTCGCAGAGCACATGCTTGCCGATCTTCGCCGCGCGCAGCGTGAACGCCTTGTGCATGCCGTTCGGCAACACGATATACACGACGTGCACGCGCGGATTGTCTGCAAGACGCTCGAAGTCCTGATAATCGTGGATGTCGGCATCGGCGATGCCGTATTGACGCGCGACGCGCCGCGCCTTTTCGCGATCGCCGGAAACCAGCGCCGCCACCTTCGAGTATTTGCATTGCGCGAGCGCGGGCAGAATCTGATTCAACGAAAGACGTCCGAGCCCGACGATCGCATAGCCGATGCGCGCGTCGGGCGGCAGATTCGCGTCGGGCGTTTCTTCCTTCTGCTCCGTGTTCGGGTCTTGAATCAGCGGCAGCTTGACCTGATTGGCATCGGCACCTGAAGGACCGGCGGCCCATGCGCTGCCGGTTCCGGCCGCGAGCGCGACTGCAATGCCCGCGCCGCCGCGTGTCAGAAACGAACGGCGCCCCGCTTCCGGTTCGGCGGGCGCGGCGTTGGGCAAAAGCTGATCGGGTTGGCCGCGAAAAGGCATGGAGAACTCCGGCGGGGAAATGTGATCCCTGCGTTCAGCATTGCGCGTGCCATTCGAAGTAAGCTTGTTGGTTAGCGAGTCGTCGATGAGGATTGAGCGCTGCGCGCGTCGGTTCACCGCCGAACGCACAACGCTACGATAAGCGCATCACCATTCCTTTTGGAGCGCACACGATGCTTTCAGATATTTACAGGCAATACATCGCTTGCCTGAATGCGCGCGACTGGCCGAATCTCGGCGCGTTCGTTCACGATGCGCTGCAGTACAACGCGCGCGCGCTCACGCTCGATGACTATCGCGAGCTCCTGAAGAAAGATGTGCGCGAAATTCCGGACCTCCGCTTCGATATCGAGCTGCTGATAGCGGAGCCGCCGCGCGTCGCTTGCCGGTTGCGCTTCGAATGCACGCCGAAGGCTGACTTCCTCGGCCTGCATATCGATGGAAGACGCGTCGTGTTTTGCGAGAACGTCTTCTATGAGTTCCGCGATGGCAAGATCGAGCGCGTGTGGTCCGTTATCGATAAAGCGGCGATCGAAGCGCAGCTTTAGGCCGCTTCGGTAAAGAAGCTGTCCACGATATCGTCGCGCAACCTGGCGACCTTGCTATCTCCAACCTTTCGCGGCCGCGGCAGCGATACATCCACCACTTCCCCGATGCGTCCCGGCCGCGCCTGCATCACCACGATCCGGTCCGACAGCAGCACGGCTTCCTCCACATCGTGCGTGACGAGCACCATCGTGATCCTTTCATGCTCCCATATCCGCTGCAATTCGAGCTGCAAGCGGCTTCGCGTAAGTGCGTCGAGCGCACCGAAGGGTTCATCGAGCAACAGCAGACGCGGCCGGTTCACCAGTCCTCGCGCAATCGCAACGCGCTGCGCCATGCCCCCCGATAACTGATGCGGATAAAGCCGCTCGTAGCCCTTCAATCCGACGAGCTCGATATGCTCGGCCACCGCGCGCGCCTTCTCGGCCTTCGATAACGGCGCGTTGCGCAACGCGACCGCGACGTTCTGCGCGACATCGAGCCACGGAAAAAGCCGATGATCCTGAAACACGATGCCGCGCGACAGATCCGTCGTCACGACGCGCTCGCCGCCGAAATCGATCTCGCCGTCGTAATCTCCATCTAGGCCCGCGATCAGCCGCAGCAACGTCGACTTTCCGCAACCGCTCGCCCCGACGATGCTCACGAACTCGCCGCTCGCAATCGACAGCTCGATGCGATCGAGCACCGGCGGCCCCGCATCGCCAGCGAAGCGCTTGCTCACGTGCCGAAGCGTCAGGCCACTGTCTTGCTCTATTTGCGTCGTCATATCCGGATTCTCCTCAAGCCGCGCGCGACGCGCCGAACCAGCGCCGCTGCACGCCGCGTGCGAAAGCATTCAACGCCCACCCCGTCAAACCGACCACGATCACGCCGAACACGACGAGATCCATACGAAACTGTTCGCTGCCATCGACGAGCGTATTGCCTATGCCGCTGCCCGCAACGAGCAGATACTCCGCGCCGAGCGTCGCGAGCCACGAATAGATGAGCGCCAGATACACGCCCGTGAAGATGGACGGCAACGCTGCGGGCACCACGACATAGGCCACCGTTTGCAGCCTGCCATAGCGATATGCGCGCGCCACGTCGAGCCAGTTCGCGGGAACGGCGCGGATGCCGTCGCTCGTATGCATCACGACGGGCACGAGCGCGGCAAGCGACAGGAACACGACCTTCGCGACATCGCCGAGTCCGAACCACACGGAGATCAACGGAATCCACGCGAACAGCGACACTTGCTTGAACGTGTTGAAGCTCGGTGCGATCGCGCGATTCGCGAGCTTCGATATGCCGAGCAATGCGCCGAGCGCGAGGCCGAGACTGGTGCCGATCGCAAAGCCCGTCAACTCGCGCGCAAGCGATGCCGACAACGCGCGCGCGAGCGCCCCGCTGCGGACCTGATCGACCGCCGTACTCCACACGTGTGCAGGCGAAACCATCACGCCTCGCCCCACTTGCGCATCGCGGGACACGTACCACCACACGGCGAGCGCGGCTATCGGCAGCACGAGTCCGCGCCACGATCCTTTGACTGTTCCCGCTTCCCAATCCAGAGTCGACATGGCTGATGCTCAATTGACGCGGCCGCGTTGCAGCTTGCGCTCGAATGCATCGAGCAGGCGATCTGCCGCATAGCCGATTGCGCCGACGATCAGCACCGCGGCCAGCACGAGATCGAGCTGAAAAAGCTGACGTCCATACACGATCAGATAACCCAGCCCTTCCGACGACGCGACGAGCTCGACGACGACGAGCGTCAGCCACGCTTTCGTGAACGCGAGCCGCACGCCCGTGCCGATGACCGGAATCGCGGATGGCAAAGTCACGCGCGTGATGACTTGCCAGCGCGTATAGCGATACACCGACGCTACTTCCTGCAACGCACGCGGCGTGCCGCGAAAGCCTTGCAGTGTCGAGAGCGTGACGGGCACGAGCGCCGCATGCCCGATCAGCAGATACTTCAGCGGCTCGCCGATGCCGACGACGATCATGAGAAACGGCAACCAGCCGAGCACCGGCACTTGCACGATCGCGTTGAAGCTCGGCAGGACGTAGGCTTCCAGCGTGCGCGACAGGCCGAGCAATCCGCCGAGCGCGATGCCGAGCAGCACGCCGCCGCCGAATCCGACAGCGGCGCGCGTCGTGCTCGCCAGCAGATGCGTCCACAACTCGCCGCTCTTCGCGAGTGCGCCGAGCGTTTCGAAGACGAGCGCGGGCGCCGGCAACACTTGCGCGGAGATCCAGCCGTAGTGCGAGCCGAGCACCCACAGCAACGCGCAGACGCTGGGCACGATCCACGGCAACGCAGTCCAGCCGATCGTGCGCCACGCATCAGTCGATGACATTCCGCGCGCACGATCCGCGGGCTGAAACACACGCGTCAGTGCATTGGCCATTTATCTGTTCTCCGCGAGACGTTCGCCGGAAGGCTTGCCCGTTGCATCGAAACGCGGCCAGTAGGCTTCGAGCTTCAGCGACTTCAGCGCCTGATCCAGATACTTCGGCTCGAACCATCCATTCACGCTGACGGGCTGACGAATCAGATTCAGACGCAACGCATCGTCGGCGACGGCCTGATAACGCGCGACCAGAAACGGATCGATGAGCGGCGACATGCGGTCCTTCATCGATTGATTCGCAAACTCGGACGACCACGATTCGACCGGCACGCCGCTCTTCGCCCACAACGCGAAGAGTGCATTGCGATTGGTTTCATCGGACGACCATTGCGCGGCCTGCACCACGGCGGTCACGACCTTCTGCACCGTGTCGGGATGCGCGCGCTCGTAGTCTTCGAGCACGAGAAGATGCGCCTGGCGCGTGAACTGCACGCCGTCATCGCGCGATGCATAGACGATCTTCGCGAGCCCCTGACGTTGCAGCTTGAAGAGCGAGTAGTCGAGGAACACCGCATCGACGCCCTTCGACGCCAGCGCGGCCTGCGAGGCAGCGGTATCGAGATTGATGACGCGCAGATCGCGTTCGCTGAGGCCGTTTTGCTTCAGCACGTTATCGGCGACGAGTTGCAGATTCGTCCCGCGAAAGATGCCGACGCGCTTGCCCTTCAGATCCTTGACGCTCTTGATGTCCGAATCAGGAGGCACCGCGAGGTACACACCCGTCCGGACGTTCGACGCCAGCAGCAGATGCGTCTTCAATCCGTTCGCGCGGCCGAGCACGGAAGGCAAATCGCCCTGATACGCGAAGTCGAGCTGCTTGTTCGCGAGCGCCTCGTTGACGGCGGGCCCCGCGCCCTTGAAGAAGATCCACTCGACCTTGATGTGCTCGGGCTGCAACGCATCTTCGACGCGATGCTGCAAAAGCGCGGTCGCCGCGGGCGAGCCGCCGAAAACGGGCGGATCGCCGGTTCCCTGCTGCGCGACGCCGATGCGCACCACGGCCGGATCGGCGGCCTGCGCGGGACCGATGAGCGCAGCGAACAGCGTCGCCGCGCCGACGAAGAGCTTGAATCGTAGTGTCATCGTGCAATGAGAAAGAGTGGATCGCCGGCGATGCGATCGCCGGTGCATGGGGTATCGCGCCACGCGTCAGGCGGTGCGCGTTTCCTGCTTGACGATGCGGCTCTTGCGCCCGTCGATGCCTACGGGCACATCGCCGTGCACGGTCGCGCGACGCACGACGCGATGCGCATCGGCGTAATCGGCCACCGCGTAATGCTGCGTCGCGCGGTTGTCCCAGATCGCGACATCGCCTTGCGTCCAGCGCCAGCGCACGGTGTTTTCGAGGCGCGTGACGTGATCGTGGAAGATTTCGGCGAGACGGTCCGAATCGCGCTGCGAAAGACCGATGAAGCGCTGCACGAAGTGACCCAGCACGAGCGTGCGTTCGCCCGTTTCCGGATGCACGCGCACGACCGGATGCTCCGTTTCATAGAGCGTCGAGGTGAATTGCTTGCGGTACTCGCGCTCGGATTCCGTATCGGGCACGTTGCGCGTGGCGGCATAGTCGTAGGCGTTCGAATGCAGCGCCCAGAGTTTGTCGGCGAGATCGCGCAGCGCTTCCGGCAGGTTCGCATATGCGGCGGCCGTGTTGGCCCATACCGTGTCGCCGCCGGCGGGCGGGATCACGACGCCGCGCAGAATCGAAATCTTCGGATAAGCATCGACGAACGTGACGTCCGTATGCCATGAATTCGCGCGCGTGCCATGCTTCGAATCGAGTTCGAGCAGACGGCTTCCACTCGAAAGCGACGGCACGGTCGGATGCGCGACGGTCTCGCCGAAACGCGCGGCGAAGGCTTCCTGCGCGGCGTCGTCGAGATGCGACTGGCCGCGGAAGAACAGAACCTTGTGTTCGAGCAGCGCATTGTTGATCGCGGCGATGGCGTTATCGTCGAGATCGGCGGAAAGCGTCACGCCGCGCACTTCGGCGCCGATGCGCCCGCCGATCGGGCGCACCTGGAACGGTTCATTCGACGTGACGGGAGACAGCGTGGATTCGGCGGCGAGCGTGGAAAGTTCGGACATCGAAAATCTCCGTTGTGGTTTGCGTTTGTCGGATGCAGGCCGCATTCAATGCGACGGAAACATTGAAGCATCGACAAGACGCGTCGCCAACGAAGCGTTTCGACTATGCATATCGCTGCAATCCCGCGATGCTTTCCCGCAGCTCGCCCATTGCGCGCCGTAGCCGAATTCGTTCGTTGCTTTCGCGGCCGCGTGCGATGCCTTCCTCTGCGATACCGAGTTACCTTTTCGTATTTGCAGCGCGTACCAGGCTTGCTCGGAAGTACCTCAGAAGAACAGCAGGCTGCGCAACTCGATGCTGCGGCGTGGCCGTGCATCGGGCGGCGATGCGGGATCGTCGAAGGCCGTGTGCGCGGTGAAACGCGCAACGCCGTCGCCGGCCGAGTCGTAGATCTTGATGAGCAGCGCCTCGTCGGGCGACATCAGCGGGAAGTAGTACCAGCGATGCAGCGGGTTATGCACGAACGCGTAGGTTTCGCCCGTCATCGTCGGATAGATGAAGTCCTGCGCGACCGCATCGCGTTCGTCGATGCTGCGCGAATCGCACAGTGCGAGCGGTGACGATTCCACGACCTCGCCCACCGGCCGCCACAGATTGACGATCGCAAAGCGCCCTTGCAGCAGGCGGGCGGCTTCATCGGCGGGAAGATGATCGCGCACCCGGCGCGGCCCGGAAACGAAGGTCTGATCGTTGTGGATCAGATGCACCGGCTCCTTCACGCCGTTCGCGCGTGCCGCCGCGCCATCCCGCAGTGTGTGATCGAAGATGACGACGCGCTTCGCCCCCGTCCATTGCTTCAGCAGGCGCTCGGATTGCGGGTAGTAGACCGAACGAATCGCGGCATCGTCGGAGAAATCGCTGAGCGCGCTCGCTTCGCGATGCAACTCGAAACCATTCCGGTCCAGCGACAGGCCGCCCGGCGGCGGTCGCAGCCGCGCATTCGAAATCCTCACCGCGTGCGTGCGATATTCGCCGGTGCGGCGCGGCACGCCGGGCGGCGGATCGTAGGCGTAGGAGGCGGGCTTCACGCCCGTAGGCACGAGATAGTTCAACCCGGCCTCGACTTCGACCGGCTGCTCGATCACGACATCGCTCATGATTGCACGCCCCGCTGGCTAGGTTCGACAGATCGAATCTAGGCTCGCCGGAACGGTTCAACAACGAAGCATTTCTTCAATGCATTGCACGCGAGGAACGCGCGGCATCGTCAGACGGTCGATCAGCCCGAGCGCAAGCGCGACCAGCGGTGGCTCGAGGTCATAGCTGCTCGCCTGGCCCACGCGCCTGCCGCGAAGATGGCCGTCGACACCAGATAACGGCGAATAGCGGCGATTGCGCTTAGCTTCTGATGATTCATCGTTTAGCGTTGGCGCACGGGTTGCAGATAATCGACGCTTTCACGAATCACATCGGAGCGCCATGCCTTTCGATCGCAATGCTCCCCTGCCTTCCGGCGTCGAAGTCGGCGCAGCGTGGGGTCCCGGTCCCACGGAACGGTACGCCGCGCTCGCCGCGCACTTTCGGCCCGTGTTCGCTCGCATCCGCGCACAGAGCGTCGCGCGCGAGCTCGAACGCCGTCTTCCCACCGACGAAATCGCCTGGCTGCGCGACGCCGGCTTCACGTCCTTGCGCGTGCCGGCCGACTATGGCGGCCAGGGCATCCGCCTCGTCGAATTGTTCGAATTGCTGATCGAGTTGTCGGAAGCCGATTCAAACATCACGCAGGCGCTGCGCGCGCACTTCGGCTTCATCGAGCACGCGCTCGACAGTCCCGTCGAACGACGCGAGCGATGGCTCGCGCGGCTCGCGAAGGGCGTCATCGTCGGGGCGGCGTGGTCCGAGACGGGCGAAGCGCCGCGCAGCCAGTTCGCGACGCGCCTCACCCGCGACGCGAACGGCTGGCATCTGAACGGCACGAAGTTCTATACGACCGGCTCGCTCTTCGCCGACTGGATCCACGTCGGCGCAACCAATGCGGACGACGAGGCCGTGTCCGTCACGGTCGATCGTCGTGCGGACGGCGTCGAAGTGATCGACGACTGGGACGGCATGGGCCAGCGCCTCACCGCGAGCGGCACGAGCCGCTTCGACAACGTGAAGGTCGACGAACGCGAAATCGTCGCGGGCCGCGCGCCGTTCCCGTACTCCGAAGCGTTCTATCAGCTCGTGCATCTGGCGACGCTCGCGGGCATCGGCCGGGCCGTCGCGAGCGATGCGGCCGCCGCCATCGCCGCACGCACGCGCAGTTACAGCCACGCGGTCAGCACGCGCGCCGCGGACGATCCGCAATTGCTGCAAGTAGTCGGCCGCGCCCGCGCGCACGCCTGGACGGCCGGCGCGATCGTCGCGCAGGCGGCGCGCGCGCTCGAACGCGCGGCGGCGTCGTTCGACAGGCCGGATGCGCTCGCCGTCATCGCGGAAACGGAGATCGAGATCTGGCAGGCGCAGACGGTCGCGTCGCAACTCGTTCTCGACGCGAGCGCGAGCGTGTTCGACGCGCTCGGCGCATCCGCGACGCTGCGCACCGCCGGGCTCGACCGCTACTGGCGCAACGCGCGCACCATCGCGTCGCACAATCCGCGCATCTACAAGGACCGGATCGTCGGCGATTTCGCCGTGAACGGCACGCTGCCGCCGGGCCAATGGCGCATCGGCGTGGCCTGACTTTTTCTTCGTTCGCCCCGCCCTTTCATGAGCAAGAAGCACATCATTCTGAACGCGTTCAACATGAACTGCGTCGGCCATATCAATCATGGCCTCTGGACCCATCCGCGCGACCGTTCGACGGACTATCGCAAACTCTCCTATTGGACCGACCTCGCGAAGCTGCTTGAGCGTGGCCTCTTCGACGGGCTGTTCATCGCGGATATCGTCGGCGTGTACGACGTTTATCAGCAATCGGTCGATGTCACGCTGAAGGAGTCGGTGCAGTTACCCGTCAACGATCCGATGATGCTCGTCTCCGCGATGGCCGCCGCGACGCAGAACTTGGGCTTCGGCATCACCGTCAATCTCACCTATGAAGCGCCGTATCTGCTCGCGCGGCGCTTCTCGACGCTCGATCATCTGACCGAGGGACGTATCGGCTGGAACATCGTGACCGGCTATCTCGACAGCGCCGCCCGCGCGATGGGCGCAACCGAGATGATCGCGCACGACGAGCGCTACGATCGCGCCGACGAGTATCTGGACGTGCTCTACAAGCTGTGGGAAGGAAGCTGGCAGGACGATGCCGTGCTGCGCGATCGCGAGGCGCGCGTGTTCGCCGATCCCGCGAAGGTGCGCAAGGTGCGGCATCGGGGCCGTTATTACGACGTCGACGGTTATCACCTGTGCGAGCCGTCGCCGCAACGCACGCCGGTGCTGTTCCAGGCCGGATCGTCGGGGCGCGGCCAGGCGTTCGCCGTGCGTCATGCCGAATGCGTGTTCGTGTCGAGCCAGAGCAAGGAAGGCACGCGCAAGCTCGTGAACGCGCTGCGCGCGCAAGCCGTCGAAGCCGGACGCGATGCGGGCGATCTGAAGATCATCATGGGCATCACCGTGGTAGTCGGCCGCACGCAGCGCGAAGCCGAAGAGAAGTTCGCCGAGTACGCGCGGTATGCGAGTCCTGAAGCGGGTCTCGCGCACTTCGCGGCGGGCAGCGGCATCGACTATTCGACCTACGCGCCCGATGACGAACTCGCGCCGCCCGGCGGCCACAAGGGACGCGGCATCGAATCGTCGGTGCAGCGCGTGACCGACGGCAAGCGCGGCGTCACCGTGCGGCATCTGCTCGACCAGATGCAACTGGGCGGCCGCTACACGACGATCGTCGGCGACCCGGTTCAGGTGGCCGACGCGCTGCAATCCTGGGTCGACGAGGCCGGCATCGACGGCTTCAATCTCACGCGGACCGTGACGCCGGAAAGCTACGAGGACTTCATCGATCTCGTCATTCCGGAATTGCAGTCGCGCGGCATCTACAAGACGGCGTATGCAGAAGGCACGCTGCGCGAGAAGCTCTTCGGCGGCGGCGCGCGGCTCGGCGCGCGTCACACGGCCGCCGGCTTCCGCGATCCGTCCGGGCCGGCCGACAGGCAGGCGACATGAGCGCCGCGACGCCCCTGCTCGAGATCGACCAGTTGAGCGTGTCCTTCGGCGGCCATGCGGCGGTTCGCCCGTTCGATCTGACGATCGCGCGTGGCGAGATCGTCGCGCTCGTCGGCGAATCGGGCAGCGGGAAATCGACCGTCGCGCTCGCGACGATGGGACTGCTGCCGGAACGTGCGCGCGTGCAAGGCGCGATCCGCTTCGAAGGGAAACCGCTCTTCGCGCAAAGCGAGCGTGAATGGAGCGCGCTGCGGGGCGATCGCATCAGCATGATCTTTCAGGAGCCGATGACCTCGCTGAATCCGCTTCAGCCCGTCGGCAAGCAGGTCGCCGAAGCGCTCACGCTGCATCGCCCGATGTCCGCTCAGGCCGCGCGCAAGGAAGCGCTCGAGCTGCTCGAACTCGTGCATCTGCCCGAGCCGCGCCGGCGCTTCGCGCACTATCCGCATCAACTGTCGGGCGGACAGCGGCAACGCGTGATGATCGCCATCGCGGTCGCGTGCCGCCCCGGCCTCCTGATCGCCGACGAGCCGACCACCGCGCTCGACGTCACCATTCAGGCGCAGATTCTGGCGCTGATCGACCGCCTGCGGCGCGAACTGTCGATGGCCGTGCTGCTCATCACGCACGATCTCGGCGTGGTCGGGCGCTGGGCGGATCGCGTGGTCGTGATGAAGGACGGCGCGAAGGTCGAGGAAGCATCGAGCCGGCAACTGTTCACGCAGCGCGCGCAACCGTACACGCGCGCGCTGCTCGGCGCGTCGCTGCATTTCGGCGCGGGACTGCATTATCGCGACGCGCGGCTCACCGACGCGCCGCGCGCCAAGCCGCGATCCCCCGCCGAAACGCCCGCGCGCGTGCTGCTGGACGCCCGCGACGTGCGCGTCGACTACGACGGCGTGCGCGCCGTGGACGGCGTCAGCTTCGAGATTCGCGCGGGCGAGACAGTGGGCCTCGTCGGCGAATCGGGATGCGGGAAGTCATCGCTGTCGCGCGCGCTGACGCGGCTCGTGGAGCCCACGGGCGGGCGCATCGTCTTCGACGGCGACGATGTCACGCATCGTGGACGGCGTGCGTTGCGGCCCTATCGCCGCCGCGTGCAGATGATCTTTCAGGATCCGTACGGCTCGCTCAATCCGCGTCATACCGTCGAACGCACGCTCGGTCATGCGCTCGCCATTCACGGCGTCTCGAACCGGCGCGAACGGCACGACAGGATTCGCCGCATCGTCGATGCCGTCGGTCTGTCGGAATCGGCGCTGCGGCGCTATCCGCACGAGTTCTCGGGCGGGCAGCGGCAGCGCATCGGCATCGCGCGGGCGCTCGTGCTGCGGCCGGAACTCGTCATCTGCGACGAGCCCGTGTCCGCGCTCGACGTCTCCATTCAGGCGCAGATTCTCGACCTGCTCGCCGACCTCAAGCACGAGCTGGGCCTCGCGCTGCTCTTCATTTCGCATGACCTGTCGGTAGTCCGCTATATCGCCGACCGCGTGCTCGTGATGCAGGCGGGACGCATCGTCGAGAGCGGCGATCACGCTTCGATCTGGACTTCGCCGCAACACACCTACACGCGCGCGCTGATCGACGCGGTGCCGTCATCGCATGCGCCATTCTTATTCGATACAAGGAAAATTGATCGTGACTTTCAAGCGCAAGCCGCAGCCGACCTCGACCTCGACCTCGACGCTTCTGTTCCGCGATGATCCGCTGGGCGCCGCCGTGGCCGATCTGAAGCGGCGCAGGCTGCTCAAGGGCGCGGGCGCGCTCGTCGCGGGCGCGGCGACGCCGTTCGTGTTCACGGGCAACGCCTGGGCCACGACCGAAACGACGCCGATCACGCTGAACGGCGCGAAGCGCGGCGGCACGCTCACGGCGGTCATCCATCCGGAACCGCCGACGCTCGCCTTCTTCGTCAACTCCGCGACGATGATCGGCGCGGTCGCAAGCAAGATCTTCGACGGCCTCGTCGAATACGGCCCGGACCTCAAGCCGCGCCCGCAGCTCGCGGAGAGCTGGACCGTCTCGCCCGACGGCCTCGCATGGACCTTCAGGCTGCGCCGCCATGCGCTGTGGCACGACGGCCAGCCCTTCACGTCCGCCGACGTCAAATTCTCAGCCGAGGAAGTGTGGTTGAAGATCAGCCCGGCGTCGCGGCGCGTGCTGCAATACCTGACGAAGATCGATACGCCGGATGCGCATACGGTCGTGCTGCATCTGTCGAAATCGACGCCCGCGACCTTCGGCATTCTCGATTCGCTCGGCACGCCGATCCTGCCGAAGCATCTCTATGAAAATACGGACATCCGCAACAATCCGTACAACAACAAGCCGGTCGGCACGGGTCCGTTCAAGTTCACGGAATGGGCGCGCGGCGACCGCATCGTGCTCGACCGCTTCGACAAGTATTGGGCGCCGGGTCAGCCGTATCTCGACCGCATCACATGGAAAATCACGCCCGACGTTTCCGGCCGCGCGACCGCGCTGGAAACCGGCGCGGCGCAATATGGCGAACGCAATCCGGTGACTTTCGCAGATGCCGACCGGCTCGCGAAGCTGCCCCATCTCGTCGTTTCGCGTGAAGGCTATAACGGCTACGCGGCGTGGCTCTGGCTGGAACCGAATCTGCGCGATCCGATTCTCGGCAAGCTCGAAGTGCGTCAGGCGATCGCGCACGCGATCAACCGCGACGTGCTCGTCAAGACCGTGTGGGGCGGCTACGCGGTGCCCGCGACGGGGCCGGAGTCGTCGCTGGTGAAGTCTTTCTATACGGCGGATACGCAGCAGTATCCGTACGATCCGAAGCGCGCCGAGGCCTTGCTCGACAAGGCCGGATTCCCGAAGAAGGCGGACGGCTGGCGCTTCAAGCTCGATCACGATTTCATTCCCTACGGCGACGACTATCGGCGCACCGGCGAGTTCGTGCGTCAGGCGCTGCGGCGCGTGGGCATCGACGTGAATCTGCGCGGACAAGACTTGCCGACGTGGATCAAGAACGTCTTCACCGATTACAACTTCCAGCTCATCAGCAGTTGGGGCACGGACGGCCTCGATCCGCAGATCGGCATCGAGCAGCATTACTGGTCGAAGGCGGCCTCCAACGGCACGCCGTGGTTCAACGCGTCCGGCTATGCGAGCACCGAGATGGACCGCGTGATCGAAGCGGCGCAGACGGAAACCGATCCGGCCAAACGGCGCGACCTGTACGTCGAGTTGCAGAAGATCGCGCAGCGCGACCTGTCGCTCATCAATCTGTTCGAGTTCCGCTGGTTCGGCGTGTGGGCGAAGGACTTGCGCAACGTCACCGACACCGCCAGCCATTCGCGCGCCAATTTCGCGCGCGTCTGGTTCGACAAGGCGTGACCGTCATGCGGCTTACATCGGCGCTCGCGGGACGCAGGATCGGGCACAGGCTGATTCAGCTCGTGCTCGTGCTGCTCGGCACCACCGTGCTCAACTTCGTGCTGCTCAAGCTGATGCCCGGCGATCTCGTCGATGTCATCGCGAGCGAGAGCGGCAACGTGTCGCCGCAATACGTCGCGCAGTTACGCGAAGCATATGGCTTGAATCACGGCGTCGGGTGGCAACTGCTGCATTACATCGAACATGCGCTGCGGCTCGATCTCGGCTTTTCGTTTCGCTTCGGCGAACCGGTCGCGTCGCTGATCTTCGCGCGCCTGCCCGCCACGCTCGCGCTGATCGGCACGGCGCTCGTCGTCTCCGTCAGTCTCGGGCTCATGCTCGGCGTGCTCGCCGCGCGCCGCCCGCACGGCGTCGTCGATACGCTCGTCTCCACGCTCGCGACCATCGGCTATTCCGCGCCGATGTTCTGGACCGCGCTGCTCCTGATCGTCGTCTTCGGCGTGCATCTCGACTGGCTGCCGATCGGCGGTGTCGCCGATACCAACGTTGCGCATCGCGGCGTTTCGCGCCTGCTCGATCATCTGCGCCATCTCGTGCTGCCCGCCGCGACGCTCGTGCTGTATTACGTGGCCATTTTCGCGCGGCTCGCGCGGGCTTCGATGATCGAGACGCTGCAGGAGGATTTCATCCGCACCGCGCGCGCGAAGGGCGGCCGGCCGTGGTACGTGACGACGCATCATGCGCTGCGCCATGCGGTGCTGCCCGTGCTCACGATGCTCGGCCTGCAGGGCAGCGCGCTGATCGGCGGCTCGGTGATCGTCGAGACGGTGTTCGGCTGGCCGGGGCTCGGGCAACTGTCGTTCGAGGCCATCAAAAGCCGCGACGTCAACCTGCTGGTCGGCGTGCTGCTGCTCTCGGCGTGTCTCGTCGTCCTGCTCAATCTGATGGTCGATCTGCTCTACGGACTCGTCGATCCACGCACGAGGTCGAACCGATGAAGCCGCTCACTTTCCTGCGCCAGCCTTCCGCGTTCGTCGGCGCGCTCCTGCTCGCGCTCGCGCTTGTCGCGGCGCTCTCGGCCAACTGGCTCTTTCCCGGCGATCCGCTCGACATGGTCGCCGCGCCCTATCAATGGCCCGGCGCCGATCGCGCGTTTCCGCTCGGCACCGACCTAATGGGCCGCGACCTGCTCGCCGGTCTCTTTCACGGCGCGCGCGTCTCGCTGTCCGTCGGCGGGACGGTCGCCGTCATCGCGCTCGTGCTGGGCGTGCTGATCGGCGGCGTCGCGGGTTACTTCGGCGGCGCGATCGACCGCGTGCTCATGGCGATCACCGAGTTCTTCCAGACCGTGCCGCCGTTTCTGCTCGCGATCATCCTCGTGGCGATTCTCACGCCGTCGCTTTCGACGATCGTGTTCGCGCTCGGCGTGACCGCGTGGCCGGGCATCGCGCGGCTCACGCGTGGCGAATTCATCGTGCTGCGCGAGCGCGAGTTCGTCCGCGCGAGCATCGCGCTCGGCGCAAGCGATGCGCATCTGATCTTCATCGAGATCCTGCCCAACGCGCTCACGCCGATTCTCGTTTCGACCGCGCTGCTCGTCGCGAACGCGATTTTGTCGGAGGCGGCGCTGTCGTTTCTCGGGCTCGGCGATCCGAACGTGGTGAGCTGGGGCTCGATGGTCGGCACCGGGCGCGAAGCGCTGCGCACCGCGTGGTACATGATCGCGGTGCCCGGCTCGGCGATCGCCCTGACGGTGCTCGCGCTCAATCTGCTGAGCGATGCGCTGCACGCCGCGTTCAATCCGCGTCTGTCGAGAAGCCGCCGCGACGATGCGGCGTCGCGGCTCGAAGCCGTCGAAGGGCTGCGGCCTTGAGCGTTGCGCCGCAGCGTTCCCGCTTACTGCGCCGGCTTGGAGAATCCCGCGAAGCGCTGCTCGATCACGCGCGCGAAATCCGCCGACCGGTACGCGTTCGCGATGTCCGTCACATACGGCTTGTTCAGATCGGCCGTGCGTACCGCAACGAGATTCAGGTAGTACGGCGGAATCTTTTCGAGCAGGAGCGCGTCATTGAGCTTAAGGCCGGCCGCGAGCGCGAAGTTGCCGTTCACGAACGCATAGTCGACGTCATCGAGCGAGCGCGGCAGTTGCGCGGCTTCGAGCGGCACGAGCTTGATCCTGTGCGGATTCGACGCGATATCCCGCTCCGACGATTTCACCGGATCGACGCCGGGCTTGAGCGTCACCCAGCCGAGTTGCTGCAACAGAATGATCGCGCGCGCCTGGTTGGTGACGTCGTTCGGCAGCGACACGGTCGCGCCGTCCTTCAGCTCGTCGAGGCGCTTGTGCTTGTGGCTGTAGAGTCCGATCGGCGCGGTGGGCACCTTCACGAGCTCCGAGAGCGCGAGCTTGTGGTCCGCCGAGAACTTCTTGAGATACACCGCGTGCTGGAATGCGTTGGCGTCGAGCGCGCCGTCGGCGAGCGCGAGGTTCGGCTGCACGTAGTCGCTGAACTCGACGATCGTCACCTTGTAACCTTCCTTCTCCAACTGTGGCTTGATACCGTAGCGAATCTGGTCCGAGTACGGACCGGCCGTCGCGCCGAAGCGAATCTCGGGCTTGTTCGGATCGGCGGCCTGCGCGAGCGATGCGATCATTGCGCTCAATGCGATGGCCAGCACGCCGGCCCGCAACGGATGGAACTTCTTCATTGGGTTCTCCTCTTGCTTCGCGCGCGCGAGGCAGCGAAGCGGTTATCGTCGATGGTGCGCGACAAGCTTACAAATCGGCCCATCCAAGCCAAACCAATGTATTTATCTATGGTTTTCCGGTTTGACGCCAAAGCCGGGCATCGAACACGGCGCACCCTTCATCGACAGGAGACACTGCAATGAGCCGCACTCAAGACGCCCCGTGGGCCGAGCCTTTGGAAGCGGTGCTGCGCGAATGGGCGAAAACCGCCGCGGCACGCGACAAGGCCGGCGGCACCGCCTTTCATGAGCGCCGCCTGTTGCGCGAGAGCGGCCTGCTGCGACTGTCGTTGCCGGTGGAGTACGGCGGCGACGGCGCTCCGTGGTCGACGACGCTCGATGTCGTCAGACGGATGGCACGAGTCGACAGCTCGCTCGCGCATCTGTTCGCGTTCCATCATCTGCAACTCGCGACGATCCGCCTCTTCGGCAGCGATGCGCAGATTCGCCATTGGTCGCGTGAGACTGCCGCGAAGGGCTGGTTCTGGGGCAACGCGCTCAATCCGCTCGACAAGAGCACGCGCGCGCTGCCAGGCGACGCCGGCGGCTATGTCTTCGATGGCCGCAAGAGCTTTTGTTCCGGCGCCCGCGATTCGGACCAGCTGCTCGCGTCCGCGTTCGATGGCGACGGGCGGCTGCTGATCGGCATCACACCGACGAATCGCGCGGGCATCACCGTGCTCGACGACTGGGACAACATGGGGCAGCGCCAGACCGACAGCGGCACGGTGATCTTCGAGCGCGTGCCCATCGCGGCGGACGAATTGCTGCTCAATCCCGGACCGCTTTCCAGCCCGTTCGCGACGCTGCGGCCGCTGCTCGCGCAGTCGATCCTGTGCCATATCTATCTCGGCATCGGCGAAGGCGCATTGCAGGCGGCGCGCGACGCGACGCTCGCGCAGACGCGGCCGTGGATTGCCTCGCAGGCCGAGCGTCCCGCCGAGGATCCGTATGTGATCGCGCACTACGGCGACTTCTTTGTCGCGCTCGAAGGGGCGTGTCTGCTAGTCGAACGTTCGATGCAGGCCTTCGATCGCGCGTGGGCGCGCGGCCTTTCCCTCACCGAAAGCGAGCGCGGCGAAGTGGCCGTCGCAGTCGCCACGGCGAAGGTGGCGGCGGCGCGCGCGGGGCTCGACGTCGCGCATCGCATGTTCGAAGTGACGGGCGCGCGCTCGACGACGGCGGCGTTGCGGCTCGACCGCTTCTGGCGCAATGTGCGCGTGCATACGCTGCACGATCCGCTCGATTACAAGGTGCGCGAGCTGGGCGACTGGGCGCTCAACGGACGAATTCCGAAGCCGTCGTTCTATTCGTGAGACGACGCGCCGCGCCATGCGCTTTCGCCATGGCGCGCGGCCATTCCAGCAAACTGCGCGCGATCTTCAGGCCGCGCACTATTCGAATCCGGAAGTGGACCGACTGCTCGAAGCGGCCTCGGTGGAAACCGACGAAAACAGGCGCCATCAGCTGTTCCGGCAGTTCCAGCAGATCGTGCATGACGATATTCCGTCGATCGAGTTCGGCGCCAATCCGAACATCACGATCGCATCGACCAAAGTGAAGAACCATGCATCCACAGGCGAAGGTCTGAGAGGCAATTTCGCGGACCTTTACATCCTGCCGTGACCCGCGCCGAAACCGAAGGCAGGCCGGCATAAGGTTATGCCAACGGATTGGTTATCGGAACGGGATCGGGTCCATAGAATGACCGGGTTCGCCATCCTCACGACAAGGACACAGTTCTCGTGCAACGACTCTCCCTTTCCCTTCTGCGCGCGCTGCTATGCGCATTTTTTGCCGTGGTCGTGAGCGCGACCGCGCAGGCGGAAACGCCCTTGCTCAAGATCGGCGTGACGAGCGGACCTCATGAGGAAATCTTCGAGGCGGTGAAAAAGGTCGCGGAGCGCGACTACGGTCTGCGCATCAAGATCGTGTCGTTCAACGACTATATTCAGCCCGACGCGGCCCTCGACGCAGGCGATCTCGATGCCAACAGCTACCAGCACCGGCCTTTCCTCTCCTCGCAGATTCGCGCGCGCGGCTACAAGCTGGTCGGCATCGGCCGCACGTGGATCGGGCCGATCGGACTCTATTCGAAGCGTTACCGGAAGTACTCGGACCTGCCGGACGGCGCGACCATCGGCATTCCGAACGATCCCGCCAACGAGAGCCGGATTCTCCTGCTGTTGCAGAAGGCGGGCAGCATTCGGCTGCGACAGGGCATCGATCCTGTCACGGGCGTCAACGCGACGCCCCTCGACATCATCGACAATCCCAGGCACTTCCGATTCAAGGAAGTGGATGCGGCGCAGCTTCCGCGCACGCTCGACGATTTCGACGCCACGACGGTCAATGCGGACTATGCGATCAAGGCCGGACTCAACCCGGCGAAGGACACGATCCTGCGCGAGGACGGCTCCGGGGTCTACGCGTGTCTAATCGCCGTACGCGAGCAGGATGCGAACAAGCCGTGGGTGCAGCAGATCGTCGCCGCCTATCAGTCTCCCGAAGTCAGGCAGTTCATCCTGTCGCGCTATCGAGGCGCGATCATTCCGGCGTTCTGAGGGGCCGACAGACGCGCCTTCGACGACCGATGCAAACCGCGGATAAGACACGATATCGCGCCCGACCGACTTCGCGCTCAGCGCGACAGAGACTGCGGAGCGTGCCCTCGCGGATGTGTATCCAGCGCGGGGGAGGCGTCGTCTTCCGGCTCGGCGGACAGGTCCCGCTTGAAGGTGCCCGAGCGCCGGTCCTGGCGCATTGGCGCTCGAACCGACGATGGTGCTGGCCGAAATGGCACGGGGTCGCCATCGACATGTCCACGGCCCTGCAATGCCGTGAGTGATGGCGCGCCGGACTCAACGAGGCGCCGCCCTCGCAGCGGCATGAATGCTCGATCTCGAAGCGACGATAGACAGGACGGCCGAAACGGTCAGACTGCCGCCGACGCACATCATGGCGATGACCAGTGCCCTGGCCAAGGTCACCGGATCCGGCGAAGTCCCCGCGACACTGAAGAAAACACCGCCGATGACCGCGACACCCAGTGCTGCGCTGATTTGCAACGCCGAATTCGTGATGCCCGCGATCATCCCGGAACCGGTCGCCGGTGCGCGATTGATAACCGAGCGCACCAGCGTCGGCAGCGCCCAGCCCTGACCGAATCCCAAGAGCGCTACTGCTCCTATCAGCGGAAACTGAGCCGGCATCTGTCCGGGCGCGCCGGCCACGAGGGCGGCGAGGAGTATGCAGCCGGCGGCCTCCAGCATCATGCCGATGGCGGGGACGCGGTCGCCGAAGAGGCAAATGGCCAGCGGGGTCGTCAGCGGCCCGATAAAGGCGCCGACCCCGAACGGCAGGAAGACCAGCCCTGTCTCGAATGGGCTCATCCCAAGCGCCGCCTGGAGGTAGACGGAGAACGTCAGGAAGAATGCAGAGACGACGTAGAAGAAAAGGACGCCCGTAAGCCCGCTCATCAGGCCGGGCCTGCGGATCAACTCCACGCTGATTAGAGGCACGCCGCCTCGGCGGGCGTAGGCCATCTCATATCGGCAGAAGCCCACCCCGGCGAAGGGGCACGCGATCAGCATTGCGCAGGCCCACCACGGCCAATCCAGTTCCCGCCCTTCGACCAGAGGCACGATGAGCAAGCCCAGCGTGAGTGCGCAGAGCAGCACGCCGATTCGGTCTACAGGTGCCGGGCTGTCACCGCGGACGTCGGGTAGCAACGGCAGCCCGAAGATCAGAACAGCGGCGACGACGGGCAAGTTGATGAGAAAGACGACGCGCCACTCAAGGTGAAAGACGTCCGCAGAGATCAACGCGCCCCCGAGCGCCTGCGCGGCTACGGCGGCCAGACCCACCGCCGCGCCGTATAGGCCCAAGGCGCGCGCACGCTCTCTCTCTGGAAACAGGGCGTGAATGGAGGCCAGTCCTTGCGGCGCCATGGCGGCGGCGCTCAGACCCTGCAGCACTCGCCCGAGGATCAGTATGGCGGGCGACGATGCGAGCCCGCAGATCACCGATGTCAGTCCGAAGCCCGTGACGCCGATCAGAAATATACTTCGTCGTCCGAATAGATCGCCTAGCCGTCCGCCTGTGATAAGGAAAACCGCGTAGGCCGCGGCATATCCGGAAATGACGAGTTGCAGCTCCGCAGCGCTCGTGTGGAGCGTGCTTTGGATGGACGGCAGGGCGACGTTCACGATGAAGAAGTCCAGCGGCGGCAGAAATGCGCCCACCAGCAACACCGCGAACGCCGACCATCGACGTGTGGAAGAGGTTGTCATATGCATAAGTCCCGGCGGCCGCGGGCCGCATCAAGCCGGACGGCCGAAGCGCTCCGTTCCCGCGATGGGGTGCCAGTTCTGGAGCGGCGTCGCGTAGTGCATGGTGAAGGTGCGCTCCACGAATGCCCAGCGGCCTTCGCGTCGCTGATAGATGTCGCGGTATTGGCCGCTCACCTGTAGCGTGCCCTGATCGACGTCGTAGAAAAGACAGTCCGCCGCTACAAGGCCGTGGCCGTTGTCTCCGTCCACCGTGATTAGCGCGTTCGCCATCCAATGATGCATGTGGGGCATGCGCTTCATGTTGATGCGCGCTTGCGCCAGGATCGCCTCCAGGCCATCGGAGTTGCCGTTCGCGCCCAGGTGCAGTCGCGAATCGGAATGCCAGAGCGTGGCCAGCAGCTCGATATTCATGGTGTCGAACGCCTCGGCGTAGTTGGCGATCAGCGCCTCGATGGCGAAGCGGCTTTCGATGGCGTCAAGACGTGCTTCGAGTTCTTTGGACATTGGCTTATTCCATACCGAATGGTACACAAATAGCTAAAAAAATGCGGGATTCGTGTGATGACCCCGCGCGGCTCCGGCTTTACATACCGAATGGTACATATCTAAAAGAATACGGAAGGCTGTGTCAACCGCTTTCTTGAACGGCCCGCTGACATGCACCAGAGGTGCCAGCTCGCGACTTGCAACGAAATTATGTATCGACTAGTATGTATATTTCGACTGAAGGAGATGTTCATGGTTCAGCGGGGTCGGCCACGCACGTTCGACCGCGATGCGGCAATCATTTCGGCGATGCATCTGTTCTGGGAACATGGCTATGAATCGACGTCTTTGTCGCAGTTGAAGGCCGCGATCGGCGGGGGCATCTCCGCGCCCAGCTTCTATGCGGCCTTCGAGTCCAAAGAGGCGCTGTACAAGGAGGCGCTGGAACGATACATGGAGATTTACGGCAAGGTGACGCGCAGTCTCCATGACACGTCGCTTCCGCCACGGGAGGGCGTGTTTCTGGCGATGCTTCGGTCGGCAAGGATGCAGACCCAGAGCGGCCACCCGAAAGGCTGTATGGTCGCGCTAGGCGTTGTGGGGGCCAGTTCCACCGGCAGCGAAGCCGTCACTCAGTTGCTTCGTGAGGTGCGCAATCGCACGCGCGCTGGCTTCCGCGCCTGCGTGGCACGGGGCATCAAGAGTGGGGAGCTGCGCAGCAGCACGGATCCGGCGTCGCTATCCATCGCGCTCGACTGCTTTTTTCAGGGGTTGTCCGTGCTCGCCCGCGATTCAGTCCGGCATGCCGTCATCGAGAAGGCCGTGAACGACGCGATGGGGATCTGGGATGCCGCAGTAGACCGGCCGATGCCGCAGTAGAAGCGCGTGGTGCCGTGGAAGGTACCGATGCATATCATCACGATCGCCTATTCCCGCCGCCGCGCATGTACCGCTGTTAGCACCGGCAACACGCGGCCGGCGTCGTATATGTCGCGATACTGCTTCCGCTGTCCGTTCACGCGCTTCCAGATGACAAGGTAATCGCCCGCGTCATTCCGCAGGGACTCGGCCATCGGCCTTGCTGTCGCATCCGAATGAGGATGACCGGAAGCTGCCGGGGATAGCGCTCTCCGCGCTGTATTCGACGGGGCGCATGGCGCATGGCGAGCGGCAGAGCGCGTCGTCTCCCTGCTTTCGTTTGAAGGATGTCTGTCGGCCGAATTTGCGCCGACGCTCCGCTCTGCGTAAAAGAGCCGACAAAAAACTTGACTATACGAGCATATGCACCTAATCTCCATCTCAAGAGAGCATATGCTCTCACTTTCAAACGGAGCGTAGCGATGAACAAGCCTGAGATTCTTGTGAGCGGTGCAACCGGACGGACCGGAGGCAATGCTATTGACGAACTGCTCGAGATGGGCAAACGCGTGCGGGCATATGTGCGTACGGATGACGATCGAGCGGAAGCGCTGAGGCAGCGCGGCGTCGATGTCGCGGTCGGGGACTTTACCGACATCGACGATATTCGGGCAGCGATGGAAGGCATTCGATCGGCCTATTTCCTTCATCCGATTGCGCCTGGAATCATCGGGGCCGCGGCCTATTTCGCGCAGGCAGCACAGGAAGCGGGCGTCACGGCGATCGTCAACATGTCGCAGATTTCCGCGCGTCGGGAATCGATGAGCCACGCAGCACAGGATCACTGGGTCTCCGAGCGAGTCTTCGATTGGTCGGGTGTCGCGACTACGCATTTGCGCCCGACGTTCTTTGCCGATTGGCTCGTCTATCCGCATTTCGCGCGGGAAATTTGGGCCACGAAGAAGATCGAATTTCCGTTCGGCAACGGCCGTCACGCGCCTATCTCCAGCGACGATCAGGGACGCGTGATCGCCCACATCCTCGCCAACCCCGAAGGCCACGAGGGCAGGACCTACACGCTCCACGGCCCCGTCGAGATGAATCACGTCGAGATCGCAGCCAAAATGAGCGAGGTTCTCGGCGCCCGGATCGAATACGCGCCGACTTCCATCGAGGAGTTTCGGATCAAAATGGAAACCCTTTACAAGTTTCCGCCGTTCCTCACGCAGCATCTGGTCGAAGTCGCGCAGGACTATCGCGACGGCATTTTCTCGGGCACCAACGACGCCGTCGAGAAGATCACCGGGAAGCCGCCGCTGTCGGTCCAGGAGTTCGTCGCGAAGTATCGGGACGCCTTCGTGTGAACAGGTCCTTGAATAGCTATCGCCGCACTTTCGCACGACGCGCGCGTAAGCTTCTCGCAATTAACCGAATGAGGAGTGCACCGGATGTTGCCAGTAAATAAGCCGCTCGGCATCGATCAATGCAACT
Organism: Caballeronia sp. LZ008; assembly: GCF_031451435.1. Lineage (NCBI taxonomy): Bacteria > Pseudomonadati > Pseudomonadota > Betaproteobacteria > Burkholderiales > Burkholderiaceae > Caballeronia > Caballeronia sp. LZ008. Next base: position 111,647 of record NZ_JARUXK010000045.1, read on the forward strand.
GCTTCGCCGTGAGGAAGGCGAGCAGGCAGATCTCCCGACTCTACGATAGCCATCTCGAGCCCTCGGGTCTGCGCATCACGCAATTCCTCACCCTGGCCGCCCTGCGCGAAGTGGGAAGTACCCCGGTCAACGCGCTTGCCGAACGGCTCGATATCGAACGAACCGCGATGGGGAAGATGGTGGGCTTCCTGGAGCGCGACGGTTTCGTCACGATCAAGCCCTCGCCCACCGATGGCCGAAGCCGCCTTGTCGAACTCACCAAGGAGGGACGGCGCCTGCATGAAAGAGCAGCCCCTCTCTGGCAGGAAGCGCAACGGGAGTTCGAGCAGTTGAACGGTGCGGACAACGTTCTCGAGTTACGAGAACGGTTGAGAGGGGTACTCATCGGCGACGTGTCGATGCGTTCGTCGGAAGACTGAGCCTTCCGATGCATTGCGGCAAGAACGTCATTCGTCAAGCACGTGTTCCGCAACCAGATCACCGCACATGTCGAATCAATCGCGCAAACATCTTTCCTGCACGCCGGCACCGGCCACCCCCGGTCCGGCCTGCAACGCCAAAGACCCGCACGCGAGAATGAGGCCGACACCACACACTCCCGGCCATTGCCATACGCTCCACGCCCACACGCCCAGCAACGAACCGAGCGCGCCGCCCGCGAAGCGAATCGTCATATACAGCGTGTTAATGCGGCTCATCGCATCGCTCCTGATGCTCATGCTGCGTGCCATGTTCGCGACGTGTGCGCTTTGCAGCCCGAAATCAAGAAGGATCACACCGGCGATCAGACCGGCGATACCGTAGCCCACCCACGCGAAGATTGCGAACGCCATGAAGAAAATTGCGGAGCTCGCCAAAACCACAAGACGCGGATTGCGCTCGTCTATCAGCTTGCCCGCTCCCGTCGAGGCCAGCGCTCCGACCACGCCCACAAGTCCGAACAGACCGGCGATCTCGCTGCCGTAATGCGCATTCATGCTGCGCAAATGAAACGTCAGCGTGACCCAGAATGCGCTGAACGCAGCGAACTGAAGGGCCGCGATCGCCGACGTCCGGCGCAAGAGCGCCTCTTCGCGGATCAGCGTCCATAGCGAACCCATCAGGCGTCGGTACGTGCCCGACCAAGTCGGCGTCGAGCGAGGCAGCCTGTGCGACAGTACGGCGGCCGTGACAAGCATCGCTGCGGATGCAAGCCAGTACACGGTCCGCCATCCCCAATGCTGGGCGATCGATCCGGATACCGCGCGCGACATGAGGATGCCGGATAGCAATCCGAACATCACGATGCCGACCGCTTCGCCGCGTCGCTCGGGTCCTGCAATTTGCGCCGCGAAGGGTGTGAGCAACTGCGGCGCGACACTGGTAAGCCCGGTCAGGAAACTGGCGGCCACGAGCCAGTCGAGTGTCGGTGACACTGCCACTGCGGCGAGTGCGAGGCTCGAGATGCACAGCAGCGTGCCCAGTATCGAACGTCGATCGAGCTTGTCGCCCAGCGGAACGAAGAGCAGAAGTCCGAGCGCATAGCCGGTCTGCGTCGCAACCGATGCTGCACCGGCTGCGCGCTCGGTGGTGTGAAACGTGAGCGCGAAGTCGGCGAGCAAGGGCTGGTTGTAGTAGTTGTTCGCGACCACGATGCCCGCCGCCGCGGCCATCAGCCAATACACCGACCGTTTCATCTCTGTGCTCCTCAGGCTGCGCCCCGCCTTTGCTATTCCGTTTGCGACGAATGTAGACTATTCCGGATTTCGCCAGTATCCCTCTGATGCGGCAATCACCCTTGCTGAATACGGAAGAGCCGAATCATGGACCGCCTCGAAGCAATGAACGTCTACGTGCGGGTCGTCGATGCCGGTAGTTTGTCGGCCGCCGCGCGCGCGATTCCGATGTCGCTAACTTCGGTCAGCAGGCACATTTCGGCGCTGGAAGAGCATTTCGGCGCGCAACTGCTTCGACGCACCACACGCCATCTCGCGATGACCGACGAAGGTCGCATCCTGTACGACCGCGCGAAGGCAATCCTTGGCGAAGTGGATGAACTCGGCAGTGCGATGTCGGCGGGGCGTGGCAAGCTCTCTGGCCGCCTACGGCTCAGCGCGCCGAACCTGCTCGGCCGGCTGGTGATCGCGCCACTTTTGCCGCGCTTTCTCGAGCTTCATCCGGACGTGGCTGTTGATCTCCTGCTCGTCGATCGTGCGGTCAATCTGGTCGACGAGGGTCTGCATCTCGCCGTGCGCATCGGGCGTCTGCCGGATTCGAGCCTCGTCGCGCGCAAGCTCGGCGACATTCAGATGGTGACCTGCGCAGCGCCCGCGTACCTCGCGCATCGCGGCACGCCTCGTACTCCCGGCGATCTGCGCAAGCACGATTGCCTCGTCTTTTCAGACGCACCTGGGGCCGTTGACTGGCGCTTCGAGTCGCGTGCGATGCGCACGCGCGTCAGCGTAACGGGCCGTCTGTGGATGAATAGCCTGGACGCGCTGGTACTGGCGTCGATTCAAGGTGCCGGGATCGTGCGCGCGCCCGCATGGCAGGTCGCGGAGCACGTCCAGTCGGGTCGCTTGCGGCCCGTCCTGGAGATGTACGCACCGCCCGCAACGCCGGTCCACGTGCTGTTTGAACGCGTGAAATTGTCGTCGCCGAAAATCCGGATCTTCGCCGACTATCTCGTCGAACATTGGCCATCCGCATGACCGTCTTGCGCCAGGCAAGCGACGCCGCGCAAGTTCAACCGATCCGAACGCTGTCGAGAATCTCGTCTGAACCGGCCTCGAGCGGAGCGAAATTGGTCGAGCGCACATAATCCGGTCGCGGCTGCTCTACTTCTTCAGGCTTGTTCTTCACCTGGTTGTAGACGATATAGGCCTGCCATCGATCGTCACCGGACAGGTTATGACCCGAAGCATGCACAATGTTCGCGTCGAAAAACACGACTGTTCCCGGGCGGCCGATGATAGGCACGGCCTTGGGATGGCTCGACAAAATATCGAGCATGGTCGGCTTCGGTACCACGTAGAAGCGATAACCGGTTGCCTCGTCGAACGTCGGATCGAGCGAACCCAGTTTGTGGCTCCGCGGGATGAAGTAGAGACATCCGCCCATTTCGGTCGGCTGGTCGAGCATGACCAACGCGGTTGTCATCCGCGGCTCTTTCACGCCGTCGATATGCCAGGTGCCGAAGTCTTGATGCCATTGCCAGACGGAACCGTCGATTGCCGTCTTCAAATTGCACTTCGTGTGATAGACGTAGAGCTGGTCATCGTCGATCAGTTGTTGTGCCGGCCCGAGCAATCTGGGAGAGCGCACTGCGGCGTGAAAAACCGCCGATGCCGTCGGACTTTCTGTCTCGTGAACCTTGTAGATGGTTTTTGCAATGCCGCCCGTTTTTTCCCGGACAAGATGGTCGGTGTCAATCTTCTGGATTCGGCGCAACTCGCTCTTCATATGCGCAATTTCTTCTTCTGAGAAAAGCTCCGGCAGAACAACGAATCCATCGCGCTCGTATGCTTCCAACTGTGACGCGGTAAGTTTCATGAGGGGTCTCCTGACTTGTCGGCGCAATGTCATGATCGTAAGACCGGTCACGTCCAATGTAAAAGATATAATAAGTTGCGTATCGATACCTCAGAGGTTCCAGATGGAACTGCGTCATCTACGCTACTTTCTGGTGGTGGCACGCACGCTCAACTTCACGAAAGCGGCGGATGAACTGCACATGGCGCAGCCGCCGTTGAGCCGGCAGATACGCGATCTGGAAGAAGAACTCGGCGTAGCGCTTTTTGAGCGACGGGGCAAACGAGTGTTTCTTTCGTCGGCGGGCCAGGTCTTCGAAGAACGGGCCAAGCGAATCCTGATGGAAACGAACTCCGCGATCGTGGATTCGCAACGCGCGGCACGAGGGGAAGTCGGCCGGGTGGCGGTGGGGTTCTTCGAGCACATCGCGTATACGCTGCTGCCGCCGCTCTTGCGCGAATTTCAGCAGCGTTATCCCGCGGTGACAGTCGAGCTTCGATGGTTTTCCTCCGCGGAACAGATCAATGCGCTCGACCGAGGGGACATCGATCTGGCGTTCGTCCGCTCTTTGCCGCCTGATACGCGACTGAACAGCGTCTTGTTGCTTCAGGAGCCGTTTTACGTTGCTATCGCCAAGGACAACCCACTCGCAGCAAAACGGCGGATTTCCATCAAGGACTGCAGGCAGTTGCGCGTCATCAATTACCGGAAAGATGTCGCGCCGGACTATCACGCCACCATCAACCAGTTGTGCGCGCTTGCCGGATTTTCCCCATCCACGAGCTTTGAAATGGGGCAGATCTACGCTTCGCTTGGCCTCGTAAGCGCCGGGTTTGGCGTGACGCTCGTACCGGCGTCAGTTCAACGAACGCACATGGACAACGTCGTCTATCGTCCTCTGCGCGAACAGCACGCGAAAAGCGAACTCTACCTCGCGTGGAAGGAACCCGGTCCGCCCCCCGCGCTAGGCTCTTTTGTTCAACTAGCGCGCGAGATAGCCGCGCACTACCCGCGAAAAGCGAAGGTCGAGTAAGCGCGAAGCGGTACGGCGTCAATGGCGATGAACAGGTTGGTTTTGAAAAAGGGAAAATGTCGGCGAACCTGCTCTGCTGTGCGGCCACCCTATGCGACGCTGATGCGATTGCTCGATCGCCACGCATTCGGCAAGATTCGGTGATCGCTTCGCCCGACGTCATCCAGCACACCGCCTGCATCGGCGCGCACTCATACGTTTGCAACGTTCGCCATCGTATCCAAGAAGGTCGACATGAATTTCAGGTCCTTACAGTGCTTCGTCATTCTCGCGGAGGAACTGAACTTCAGCCGCGCGGCCGAGCGGCTGCATATCGCGCAACCGGCGTTGAGCCAGCAGATCCGGCTGCTGGAAGAGCGGCTCGGCACGCAACTCGTCGATCGCGCGAGACGCCCGCTGCGGCTCACCGAGGCGGGCCACTATCTCTGCACCGAAGCGCGTCAGATTCTCGGCTCGTGGGAACAAGCCAGTCTGGGCGCGCAGGAAATCGGCATCGGGCGGCGCGGCTGGCTGTCGATCGGGTTCACGCGATCCGCGATGTACAGCATCCTGCCGCCCGCGCTGAAGGCGTTCCATCACTCGTATCCGGAAGTCGAGCTCAAGCTCTTCGAGATGCTGACCGAAGAACAGACCGATGCACTGCGCGACCTGCGCATTCATGTCGGCATCGGACGTCAGCCGCTCGACATCCCCGGTTGCACGTCGTATCCGCTGCTGCGTGAACATGTGGTGGCCGTGCTGTCGCCGGATCATCCGCTGGCGGGCAGGAAGAAGGTGCGTATCGCCGAACTCGAAGATACACCGCTCATCGTGTATCCGAAGCATCAGAACGCGCAGTTCAAGCGCACCGTGCAGTCCTTGTATCGCGATGCGGGCGTCACGCCTTTCATCGCTCATCAGGCTTACGAAATCCAGACGGCGATCGCGCTCGTCGCGGCGGGGCTCGGCGTGACCTTCGTCGGCGAATCGGTGGCGCGGCATGGACGCACCGACGTCGTGTTCCGTCAGCTCTCAGGCCCGGGTGCGTCGCGCTGGTCCACGCTCGCCGCCACATTCCGCACGGACGACGATTCGGCGCATCTGCGTGCCTTTCTCGCGTGCCTTCCTCCGCCGCTGACCGGCGCCGCACTATAAGAGAACGCTTATAGAAGCATAAGGAACGCGTCTTGGACGCGGGCCGGCGCGCTACTTATCATCGATTTTCATGTCCTGGGCCGGCATGCCTTACGCGCAGCCGAACGGACAGACGAGCGGCGCAGGCCGTTTGTAAAGCGAGGCCGCAGAGCCTCGCGATCCGATGAAAAAGAACGTGGAGACGGCATGGCCCCATTCAACGAAGCAGCAACGATGCGAAAGGTATACGGGCGGCTCATGCCCCTGCTCTTCGCGATGATGTTCTTCAACTACCTCGATCGCATCAACATCGGCTTTGCCGCGCTCGACATGAACAAGGCGCTCGGCTTCAGCCCCGCCGTGTTCGGCTTCGCAGGCAGCATCTTCTTCGTCGGCTACATGGTGCTCGAGGTGCCGAGCAATCTGCTGCTGCATCGCGTGGGCGCGCGCCGCTGGATCGCGCGCATCCTGCTCACGTGGGGCGCGGTCGCGGCCGTCACCGCGTTCGTATTCGACGACAAGAGCTTCTACGTGCTGCGCTTTCTGCTCGGCGTCATGGAAGCGGGTTTCCTGCCGGGCGTCGCGGTGTATCTGACGAAGTGGTTCCCCGAGCGCTATCGGGCGCGCGCGGTCGGCGGCTACATCATCGCGGGATCGTTTTCCGCCGTGCTCGGCGGCCCGATCTCGACCGCGCTGATGACCTACGCGAACGGCATCCTCGGCCTGCAGGGATGGCAATGGATGTTCATCCTCGAAGGCATTCCGGCGATGCTGCTCGGCCTGCTCACGCTGCGCAACATGACGGAGCGCCCCGCCGACGCCGACTGGCTCGCCGACGACGAAAAGCGCTGGCTCGAAACGACGCTCGCGGCAGAGCGCGAAGCGGTCGGCGGCAACGCGCACTTCCCGCTGCTGCGCGTGGCGGGCGATGTCCGCGTATGGAGCCTCGCGTGTCTCTTCGGCTGCGCGCTCGTCGGCATCTACGGGCTCTTTCTGTGGCTGCCGCAGATCGTCAAGAGTCTCGGTCATCTGAGCAACATCGAAGTCGGCTTTCTTTCCGCCGCGCCGCCGCTTCTCGGCGTGCTCGGCACGTTCATCATCAGCCGCAGTTCGGACCGCACGGGCGACCGCAAGAAGCACCTCGCGTTCGTCTACGGCATGAGCGCACTCGCGATCGCGGGCAGCGCGTATGCGCCGAATCCGGTCGTCGCCTATGCGCTGCTGTGCGTGACCGGCCTCTTCATCTACGCAGGCAATCCGCTGTTCTGGAGCCTCGCCTCGTCGTTCAGGACCGGCGCGGCGGGCGCGGCGACCATCGCGCTCATCAACACGATCGCGCAGTTCGGCGGCCTCGTCGGGCCGTGGAGCATCGGGCTCGTGCGCAACGCGACGGGCAACTTCAAGCTCGCGTTGCTGACGATCGCGGCGTTCCTCGTCGTCGCGACGATCATCGCGCTCGTCATGCGCGTGAAGCCCGCCGACGACGAAGACACTTCGCTGCCCGCATCCGATTCGCACGAAGCGGGCGCACAACGACAGGAAAACCACGCATGATCATCGATTGTCACGGTCACTACACGACCTCGCCGCCGCAGCACGAAGCATGGCGCGCGCAGCAGATCGCCGCGCTGAAGGACGGCGCATCGGCGCCGCCGCGCCCCGCCATCTCCGACGATGAAATACGCGAAAGCATCGAGAACGGGCAGCTTCGCATCCAGCGCGAGCGCGGCACCGATCTCACGATCTTCTCGCCGCGCGCCGCCGGCATGGGCCATCATCTGGCGACGGCGGAGGCCAACGCGGTCTGGTCGGAAGCATGCAACGACCTCGTGCATCGCGTCGTCGACCTGTTTCCGCGTAATTTCGTCGGCGTCTGTCAGTTGCCGCAAGCGCCGGGCGTGGCGCCCGAGAATTGCATCGCCGAACTGCGCCGCTGCGTGGAAGAACTGGGTTTCATCGGCTGCAATCTGAATCCCGACCCTTCGGGCGGGCACTGGTCCGGGCTGCCGCTCACCGACCGCTCGTGGTATCCGCTCTACGAAGCGATGGTCGAGCTCGACGTGCCCGCGATGATCCACGTTTCGTCGTCGTGCAATCCGAACTTTCATGCGACCGGCGCGCATTACATCAACGGCGATACATCGGCGTTCATGCAATTGCTCCAAGGCGATCTGTTCGCGGATTTCCCGACGCTCAAGTTCGTCATTCCGCACGGCGGCGGCGCGGTGCCGTATCACTGGGGACGATATCGCGGACTCGCGCAGGACATGAAGCGGCCGCTGCTCACCGAATATCTGCTGAACAACGTGTTCTTCGATACCTGCGTCTACCATCAGCCGGGCGCCGAGCTGCTCGCAAAGGTGATTCCGGCGAAGAACATCCTGTTCGCGTCGGAGACGATCGGCGCGGTGCAGGGCATCGATCCCGAAACGGGTCATTACTTCGACGACACGCGCCGTTATATCGACGCGATCGAATGGCTCAGCGACGCGGATCGCCAGCGCATTTTCGAGGACAACGCGCGCGCGGTGTACGGACGGCTTTCCGCGCAACTGGAACGGCAACGATCGAACGAAGGAGCGACCGCATGAATCCGGCCGGATGGCGTGAATACGAATCCGCGGCTCAGGCGAGCCCCGCGACGCTCGCCGCGTTGCGCGAGCTGGCGGTATCGCTTCTGAGCGACAACATGGCCCGCGTGAGCGGCACGACCGGACTGCGTCCCTATCATCGTCCGAAGCCGATGGCCGGCACGGCCGTCACGGTACGCACGCGCGGCGGCGACAATCTCGCGATCCATCGCGCGTTCGACTACTGCCGCCCCGGCGACGTGCTCGTCATCGACGGCGCCGGCGAGCTCACGCAGGCGCTCATGGGCGACATCATGGCGAGCTTCGCGCAGAGCATCGGCGTGCAGGGTCTCGTCATCGACGGCGCGATCCGCGACGTCGGCGCGCTCGGCCAGCGCGACTTTCCCGTGTACGCGCGCGGCGTCACGCATCGTGGGCCGTACAAGAACGGGCCGGGCGAGATCAACGTGCCGGTGACGGTCGGCGGGATGGTGGTGAATCCGGGTGATATCGTCGTCGGCGATGAAGACGGCGTGCTCGCCATCGCGCCCGCCGACGTCGAAGCGGTGATCGAAGGCGCGCGCAAGCAGGCGGCGAAGGAAGCGGCGGCGCTCGAGTCGATCGCGGAAGGCCGTTTCGATCGTGCGTGGGTCGCGGTTCAACGCGACCGCATGATGAACGGCTGACGCCTTGCCGAACCGCCGCGAACGCACGCATGATGGCGCGTTCGCTTCATCGACTATCGACCGCCATGCCCGACTTTCTCGACGCCGCCGCGCTCATCGACCTCGCGCGACGCGCGCAAGCCCGCGCGCCGCAACCCTGCGCGTGCACGAAAACGCCGCTCGACGGCTGGCAATCGCAGCCGCTGTCGCTCGACGAATCGCAGTTCCGCGAGATCGGCACGCTGTTACCGGAGCACGATCCGGAGCCGACCTTCGCCGAATATCTGCCAGGCAAGACGAACTACTGGTCCGCCGATGCGCCCATCGCGCCGCGCTTCTTTCCGTATAACCGCTGCGGCGTCTGGGAATGCTCGTCCTGCGGGCGGCTGTATCTGCGCTACACGGAAGGCGGCGGCTACTTCGTCGATCGCAGGATTCGCGCGGTGCGCGCGGATCTGATCGAAGACGTCTCGCCGTGACAATGCGCGCTCGCGCAGGAACGTCCGTTTCGCGCGAGCACGCATTTCAGCCTCAACTCACCGCATCCTTCACCTTCTTGCCATCGGGCCGTCCGAGGCCGGTGCAGGCGTCCCATCCGGCTGTCGCGTGGAAATCGTCGTTATTGCCCTTTGTGATGTCGACGAGCGCCAGCGGGTCCTTGTAGAGATGCGGATTGATATACCCCACCGGCGCGCCCTTGATCGCGTTGATGCGCGCGATCAGTCCGGCCCATAGCGGCGCGACCGCGCTCGTTCCGCCGATCACCATGTCGTGACCGTCGACGCGCACTTCGTAGCCGGTCACGGGATCGGCATTGCCGGCGACATCGGGCACGCCGCGCATCGCGAGCGGACTGTGTGCGCCGCCCGCGCGCGTGACTCGCAGCCCTTCCTGCCACGCGGGCAGCGCGAAGAACGAGCTCACGCCGCCGCCGGTCGCGCCGCCGTTGGCGCCGTCGTTCCATACGGTCTCGCTAGCGATTCCGTTGCCGCTCGCCTGCAGCGACGTGCCGCCGCAGCCCAGCGCATACGGACTGGACGCCGGGAAATCGACGTGATCCGCGCCATCGCCCACGCCGTCGCCGGAACCGTTGTCGCCGGATGCCGCGCAAATCGTCACGCCGAGCGCCGCCGCCGACTGGAACGCCTGATCGAACGCGTTCATCGCCTGCTGCGTCCATGCCGATTCCGGACCGCCCCAACTGATCGAAATCACCGACGGCTTGTTCTTCGTGTCATGAATCGCGGTGCCGATGGCGTCGATAAAACCCGCGTCGGTGTTGGGCGCGAAATAGACGACGATCTTCGCGCCCGGCGCGACCGCGCCCGCGACTTCGATATCGAGCATCACTTCGCCATCGGGACCGTTCGGATCGCCGGTCGGATGGTTCCGTCCGTGATCGACCGAAACCGCGGTCACGGACGGCGCCTTCATATTCAGCGACGCGAAATACGTCTTGAGATCCGCGGGACGGTAGCCGCCGCCCAGCTCGATGATCCCGATGCATTGATTCTGACCGTCGCCTTGCGGGAAGTCATAGAGCGACGCGAGCTGCACCGGCGTGAACGTCGACGCGCCCGCTGCGCGCGCTGTCCAGCGCACGTTGCCCTGCGCGCGGGTCCGGAAGCTGGGCCGCGCCTGCGGACGGTTGTCGAGACCCATGACGGCATCGACGACGCCGTTCAGTTCATCGGGCAGATGGATCGGTCCCGTGCGGCCGCGATAGGTGCCGCCGTCATGTTCGTACTGTTGCAGGCTCACGCCGAAGGCCGCGTCGAACTGCGCGACCGTGCCAGAGAGCACGACCGCGCGCCGCGCCTCGTGACTCTCGACGACCGACAGTCCGTGCTTTTGCGCGAACGCATGGACCGCCGCCAGGTCCGCGCTGTCCGCGCCGAAATGCTTCGTGAACTCGTCGTGATCGATATGCTTCGCCGACGCGCCTTGCGCCGCGAGCGCGCTGATGTGCTTCTCGAACGCATCGTGCGAGCGCCGTCGCACGAGCATGGTGACCTCCAGACGTTCGTTCGGGTCTGCCTTGCCGATGGGCTGCGCGTCCTTTAAACACTCGCGTTCGCTTCCGTTGAGCGGATGGTTTGCCATGTCTGAACACTCCTGAGAAACGCCGCCGTCGTGGGTTGCGTTTTCGATGCCTCGCGGGCGGCGGGCGGGCATCGGATGCCGTGCGATACGCGCTTATTGACCGCCGAAATAGATCTGCTTCATCTCCTGCGCTGATGCCGGGCGCATGACGGCGCGAGCGCCCGTCGCCGACGCGCCCGACATCGCGCCGCCATAGCCAGTCGCGTCGTTCCGGCTCGATACGCGCGCCTCCGCTGCCTGGATCGCCGCCGGATAGCCGGGATCCTCGCCTCTGCCCGGGTAGTAGCCGGCCTGCTCCAGTTGCTCGAGCTCGGCGCGCACCTGGGCGCGCGTGAGCGCCGCGTCCGTCTGCGCGAGCGCGGCAATCGGCAGCGCAAGCGCGGACGCCGCCGCGAGCGCCATCAAAATCGGTTTCATGATGATCTCCTTGATGATGCGAAAGTCCGTGACGCGGACGTGCTCGTCCGCAGATGAAAGACGATCACCGATGGAAAAAATCGCATTCTTCGTTGCGCGATATGAACGCGATGCGCGCGAAGGGCAACGCCTTCGCGAATCGTCCGTAGAATCGCGTCAGAATAATGCTGCGCGAAAAGCTGCAAGGAGCTAACGATGTCACAACGAAACACTGACGAGGCGCTTCGTCGCATGGCGTCGATCGTCGCGCTGGTGTTCGCGCTGGTGCTCGTCGTGTTGAAGGTGTGGGCCTGGTTCGCGACCGGATCGATCTCGCTGCTCACCGCCGCAGCCGATGGCCTCGTCGATGTCGTCGCGTCTTCGGTGACGTTCATGGGTGTGCGCTATGCCCTGCGCCCGGTCGACGAGGGGCACCGCTACGGTCACGGCAAGGCCGAAGCGGTGGCGGCGTTCGTGCAGGCGCTGCTGCTCACGGGCGTGGCTGTCGGACTCGGCATCGAATCGGGGCAGCGCGTCGTGAATCCCGAACCGTTGAATCAGACAGACTTCGGGATCGCGGTCATCGTCGTGAGTACGCTTGCGGCCATCGGACTCGTGCTGATGCAGACGTGGGTCGTGAAGCGCACGGGATCGACCGCCATCGCCGCCGACCGCGCGCACTATGCGACCGATATCGCCGTGAATATCGCCGTGCTCGTCGCCCTGCTGCTCGATCACTTGCTCGACTGGCCACGCGCCGACGCAATCGGCGCGCTGTGCATCTCGCTCTACATGCTGTGGAACGCGCGCGGCATGGCGGTGGCTGCGCTCGTGCAACTGCTCGATCGCGAACTGGACGATCCCGAACGCGCGCGCATTGCGGCGGCCGTGACGGCGGTCGAAGGCGTGCAAGGCGTGCACGACATCCGCACGCGAAACGGCGGCGATCGCGTATTCGTCGAGTTCCATCTCGAAGTGGCCGGCGAGCTGACCGTCGCGCAGGGCCACGCCATCGCCGATGACGCGGAAAGAGCCGTGCAGCGGCTCTTTCAGGCATCGGACGTCACGGCGCACGTCGAACCGGCGGGCATCGTCGACGATCGTCTGGACGACCGCGTGCTCGGCACGGCATCCACCGCCGGCCACAAGTGATTGCATCGGTTCGTCGTGGCGCGGCGCACGCGGCATCGGCTGGACAAAATTACCGCGTCGGCGCGTCGGCCGACGCCCGCCGGCTTCCGGGCGCCTAAAGCTCCCGAATCCGGCTGACGTAAACAAGGCGTGATCTTCGCTAAAAGCAACGCCGAGCCCGCTGCCCGTTCATCGAGAGCCCGCGTCATCAACGTAATGTCCCAGTCTCCCCAATCCGGATCGTCCAGCACCGTCGCCAGCGGCGATCGCTCGCGACAGGGGCACAAGACCGCGCGAAATCAGGAATTTCTCGCTTTCTTTCTGTCCACGCGAAGCGACCGCGCGACGCTCTCCTGGACCGTTCTCACGCAGATCGGCCTCGCGGGCCTGGGCGTCGGCGCGCTCTGCTACCTCGCACTGTCGTTCGTGTCCGAAGGTGCGGCTTCCTGCGCGGGCGTCGTCTCGGGCGCGATCGCGTTCGCGTTCTTTTTGCGTCTTGCACGCCGGAGCGCCGCGCGCGCGAACGCCACGACCGCGCTCGCAAAAGCGCTTCTCGACGCCAATCGCGAATGCCTGAAACTGCTCGACGCCGATGGCCGCATGGTCCGCATTTCCGAATATGGCGCCGAACTCATGGAAGCGAGCGCGCCCGAACAACTCGCCGGTTCGAACTGGCTCGGCTTCTGGTCCGGTGAAGACGCGACCGCCGCGCACGATGCGTTTCATGCCGCCATGAGCGGCGCACGCGCGACATTCCGAGGCAGTTGCCCGACCACGTCGGGCGCGCCCAAGACCTGGCATTCGCGCCTCATTCCGATAGAGAACGGCGACGGCGGCGTGGAAGGCGTGATTTGCGCCTCGCAGGACATGACGCAGCAGGCGGAACTCGCCGCCGCGCTCTGCGCCAGAGAGACGCTGATGTCGGAGATGGAGGCGCACGTCGGCCTTTGCTTCTATTCCTATAACGCCGATTTCACGGGCTTTCATCACATCAGCGCGGGATGCGCGGCCGTCTTCGGCCTGGATGCGCAAACGTTTCGCGAGTCGCCCCAGGCCTGGATGGCGCTCGTGCTGCAGGAAGACCTGCCGCAACTCACGGCCGCGATGCGCCGGATCGCCGAATCGAAAGTCAGCCAGAAGGCGCTATACCGCATCCGCCGTCTGGACGGCAATGTGCGCTGGATTCAAAGCACCGGATCGCCCGTTCTGGACGGCGCGGGCAATGTGGCGCGCATCGTCGGCATCAGCGAGGATGTCACGGCGGAGCAGGACCGCCTCGCCGAACTCGACCGCCTCGCCTTCACGGATTCGCTGACCGGTCTCGCGAATCGCGCCGCGCTCATGTGCAGGATCGACGAGCGATGCCGCAAGCAGGCGCCCTTCGCGCTGATGTTCATCGACCTGGACCGTTTCAAGGTGCTCAACGACACGCTCGGTCACACGGCGGCGGACCGGCTGCTCAAATCGCTGAGCAGGGTCATCCGGGCCGCGTTGCCGGCCGATGCATTTCTCGCACGTCTCGGCGGCGACGAATTCGCCGTGCTGATCGACGGCGCGAAGCACAAGGACCCGCTCGCCGAGATCGCGCGCGCCACGCTCGATGCGCTCGTGCAGGCGGATCAGGCACACCGCGCCGGCACGATCACGGCGTCGATCGGCATATCGGTCTTTCCCGAAAACGGGGCGAATCGCGAGACGCTTCTGACGAGCGCCGATATCGCGATGTATGCGGCCAAGAAAGCCGGACGCAACGGCTACCGTTTCGCCGACAAGGATTCGAGCGAACGCATCGTCGATTTCGAACTCGAGCGCGACCTGCCCGCGGCGCTCGCCAAGAAGGAGTTTCAGCTTCACTACCAGGCGATCCACGAGCCGCACACGCGCGAGGTCCGCAGCGTCGAAGCGCTCATTCGCTGGCGGCATCCGGAGCGCGGGCTCGTCTCGCCGGGCGTCTTCATACCCATTCTCGAAGAAAGCGGCTTCATCGCCGAAGTCGGCGCATGGGTGATGGACGACGCCCTGCGTCAGCTCGCGCTATGGCGGCAGGCCGGCGCGCGCGCGCTCGGCGTTTCGGTTAACGTGTCGGCGCGACAGCTGCGCGACGCGACCATCGTCGATGTCGTCGACGAAGCCTTGCGCCGCCATGCCCTGCCCGCCTCGACGCTGCAACTCGAACTCACCGAGAGCGCGCTGATGGACGACCCGAGCCTTGCACAGCGCACGCTCGGTGCGTTGAAGAAGCTGGGCGTGCGCATCGCCATCGACGACTTCGGCACCGGCTATTCGAGTCTGCGCTATCTGGCTGATTTCGCACCGGACTGCGTGAAGATCGACCGCTCCTTCATCACGCGGATGGAATCGGATCAGGCAACGCGCAGCATCGTGTGCGGCATCATCCAGATGTGTCACACGCTGGGCCTGAGCGTGACGGCTGAAGGCGTCGAGGAAACAGCGCAACTGGAATTGCTCAGGCATGCGCAATGTGACTTCGTGCAGGGCTTCCTGCTGAGCCGGCCGGTCGCCCCCGACGACGTGCTCGGGCTCCCGATCGCCACGCCATCCGCATTGATAGATTAGGAAAGGAACCGCGAAATTCGCGCGCTTGCTTTTCCTTTCGGTGAACCCTAACCTTACGCCGAAGTTGTGACTAAATGTAACGCTTGTATCAAGATGATCGCGAACGTCGATCGAGTCGCAAACGAGGCACAAGAAAATTGCACGGCAAGAATGCCGGCATGAACCACGGGGTTTTTCCGAAGAGCGGGAAACCATGAATAGCAGTGAATCGCTTGACTCGATCCGCGAGATCAATCTGTCGTACGTGATCCTTGCACAACGCATGTTGCTCGAGGACAAGTCCGTCGCCATGTTCCGGCTCGGGCTTTCGCCGGAAATCGCCATGATTCTGGCCAGTCTCACGCCCGCGCAAACAATCAAGCTTTGCAGTTCGAACCAGTTGTTGTGCGCGTTTCGCTTCAACGATCATTCGTTGCTGTCCGCATTGACGCAACCGGCCACGCACGTCGACGTCGGCGCCACTCACGCCGCCATCCTGCTGGCCGGACAGCCGGCGGAACAGTTCGCATGAGCATGGAAACCACGCTTCGCAAAAGCGTCAGCGACGACGCGCAGGAAGTCTATCGCGCGATTGCTCTCATCGAACTGGGCGCTCGCATGCAGTTGCTCGAAACCGAGTTGACGTTATCGCGCGACCGCATGATCCGTCTGTATCGGGAATTGAAGGGCATGCCGCCGCCCAAGGGCATGCTGCCGTTCTCGGCGGACTGGTACATGACGTGGATGCCCAACATCCATTCATCGCTCTTCTACAACATCTATCTGTTTCTCAAGGAGCAGACACGCTGTTCGCGTCTCGATGCGTTGACCAAGGCTTATCGACTGTATGTCGAGCACTGCGGGCAGAACCGGCTCGAAGTCGTCCTGAGCCTGACGCGTGCATGGACACTGGTGCGCTTCTTCGAAGCGGACATGCTGCAGCAGACGCCATGCTGCCGCTGCAAGGGCAAGTTCGTCGCGCACAGGCACGATCTTCAGGCGCATTTCGTGTGCGGCGCGTGTCAGCCGCCGTCACGCGCGGGGCGGACGAAGAAGGCTGCGAGCAGCAAGGCCGAGTGCGGTTCGCTGGCGGCGTGAGTGGATGGACTCAGGTCGGCCATCCATGTGTGAAGCGCTGTAGCCACGCCATGGTCTGGCCGCCTTCCCATCGAGTGCTCCAGAACGGTTCGTGGCTCTTGATCTGCATCGGCAACAACGCACGTGCGACATCGAAATACGGTTTCAGATCCGCTTGAACGTTGCGGTCGCCGAGCGTCGGGCTGTCCGACACCTGCAAAAGCGTCGCGAAAGGCCCATCGACGAAATCGAAAGCAGCAAGCTTCGCCTGCGCTAATTCCTTTTGATATTGCGTTCGAAAAGGTTCGCCGATGACCGTCAGCCAGCTCAGGCACTTGTAGCCTCGCTTGAGTTCCCTGGCGCTCAGTTCGATCTCCTCCACATCGCAGCCCCAGTATCGGCGCGCCAAAGCATAGATGCGCTCGAACGAAACTTCTTCGTATTTCGAAGACGGACGTCCCTGCAGCAGATAACCGCCATAGCCCGAGCAAACCGGAAACATCGACATCATGTCGAGTGCGAGTGAACGGAGGAATGCGGCATCGACTTGCCAATCGAATTCGAAGCGAAAGAAGCTCGCCATTTCGGGTTCCGTAAAAGGCCGAAAGCCGTGAAACATGAAAACCCGCGAATCGACGGGCTTTGCGTCCGAAAACCCATAGCCCCAATGCACCGTCTTGCGCAGTTCGGGAAGCAAGACGGTTTCGAAGCGAATGCGCGCCGCCGCATCCCACGCTTCGAGCCTCGCCCACGAAACGGTCGACCTGTAGTTCCTGAAGACATCGCCGACCGCGCGAAGGTACGCGTCATACACGCGTCTCGTCGTGACCGGACCGGGCGGATCGGGCACATAGAACACGAGATGCTGTTTCAATTCGACCAGCGGCATGGGCGACGAAGGATCATCCGTGAATTCGAGGATGGGGTTTGCCATCGCGTCGGACTTCCCGGTCAGGGTTTGAGGTTTTTCCGGTCTTTCTGCTGAGCGGCAACACGACGCTCCAGCACTGAAAGATAGCCCTTCAGGAAAGCCTCGAAGTTATCGTGACGCCATTGCTCCCCGATGCTGGAAATCCACACAACCTCGTAGCCATGCTTAGAGGGCGAAGTGTCCACGTCGAACGAAACGCACTCCGGCGTGTTCCCCGCACCGATGACGAACTGGCTGCACGCCGGGTACTCGTCGACCATTTCCGGAAGGAGACCGTGGTCGTCGCGCGCGACCTCGAGCGCCGAAAGCAGTGACAATTCATCATTCATCAAGCTGGATACGCCATCGCTCGTGGACAGAAACAATCGATAACTCGCCGGCATGACGAGGTTGCGCGCTTGCAGAAAGGCATCGAGCGCCGCGAGGTCGCCTCCGCTCGCCGGCGGGCGCAGTTGAGGCCGCACGGGATCGTCGCTGAAGTAGCCGTTGAGCTTGAACTTGGTATCACTCAGCTTCTGCAGCAGGTCTTGCATCTGTTGGGTGTTCACGCGACCTCCTTAATCACAGTTACAAGAGGGATGCGCTTTCATGCGCTTGGGGGCGGGTTTGAGCCGGTTCATGCTGCCGCCGACCGTGTAATTCACGCGGGCGTCGGCCCATCGCATATTGGCGCTGGTGAGTGGCCCGCTAAGAGAAGCCGGGTGCATGTGATCCGGATTCATTGCGCCCGGGCCGCTGCGAGCGGGGTCCGCCAATCCTCCCGCCTGCTTCCATTTTTCGTGCTGACAGTCCGGCGGCTTCACGTTCTTCGGACTGTAAAACATGCGCTTGATGGCCGGATGATCGGGATTGCCGGCGGCCGCGGTCACTGCGTCGGCGAAGTCCTTCGCGAATTGCTTGAGGCTCGCCTGATACGCATCATAGTGGTCGGAACCGGGATTGCTGGGACTATCGCTCAGCCTCGCCTTCTTGCTCTTCGACTGGTTGTAGGCCTTGACCATCTCGCAGACCTGACCGCACATGCAATCGTCCCATTTGCGCTTTTTCTTTTTCTTCTTTTTCCCGCAATCCGGTCCGACCTGAGTCGCCGGCGGACGTTTCGATCTTTTCTGCTTCACGCCTGTCATCGTCGCGCCGGTATTGGGCGGAGAACCGTTCGGGCCGCAGTTGTTGAGCATCGGCTCGGCGAGAAGATGAACGCTCTTGCCCTCGATTTTCACCGTCATCGATCCCGGCGTGATGAATCTGGCCGGCCCGTGCGTGTTGCTCGAAAGCAGACCGCCGCCCGTGCCCTTGCTGGCCATGTCGCCGAAGCTGTTGAACATCGCGCCCCGGATAGCCACCTCGTCGCCCTCGATCTTGACGCTCGTCGAATAGCCGTCCGGCGAATCCCCCGATTTGGCGGTATTGGGCAACGCAGCCGGAACGAACGGAGCGGGCGGCGCCGGCATCTTGCACATGTTCGGGAGCGTGGCCCGAGCAGTGCCGGAACTGCCCTTGGTGACAGGCGTCTTCGGAGGATGGATTCCAACGCTGGTCATGGCGCGTCGAGCAAGTCAATGGCGCGAAGCGGCCGGCATCGTGGCCGATTCGAAAAGCGCGCAGGCCCGCAAGCCCGCCTCCGAACTCGACCAGATCAATGTTCTCGGGCCTGCCGCATAGCCACGCGACGCCGCCTGATGAGCCAGCATCGCGAACAATGGCCCTGACGCCGCGCCCACATCGCCCCAGACGTCCGCTGGCGACAGATAGCCGGTGGCATCCTTGAAATGCCGGCCCAGTCTCAGGCAGACGAACCCCCACTCTTCGCCTCGATAACGCTCGCCGTTGATATCGCAGATGACATGATCGATCGTCTTCCGCGCGCCCGGCGCGCTCGTCAGCGCGTCTCGCACGACCGCGGTCAGACCCTTGCCGACGCACACCTCGCGCGTTTTGATGAGGCAGCGCTCCGATCCTGTCGCAGCTGCAACGAGGTGCATCGTTTCGGCAACGCCGAGCCGCCGGCACGCGGCGTCGCTCATCAACAGGCAGAATGCCGCGCCCTCGCCGGGGACGAAGCCGCTCCTCGATCCTTCGCCTGCGATCTGCCTGCGGCCGTCGAGCCAATTCAGCGTCTCAGGATGCAGATAACTGTCGATGCCGCCGACGACGCACGCGTCCAGTTCGCCGCTTCCGAGCGACTCGCTCGCCTTCCTGAAGGCCGCTACTCCGGCTGCGTGCCCCTGCGCATGCACCGAGACTTGTATCGGATCGATCGTCGATCCGCCCAGCCGCCGCAATCCCTGCATGACGGCGCTCGCGTCTTCATGCGTGAAGCCAGGGCGGATCTCCGGCAGCGCGACCATCATCGGCGATCGAAGCGGCGCTTCGCCCAGGTGAGCGAGGGCGCGCGTCAGGTCGCGCCACGCGAAACCTGCCAGCGCAAGCAGACGAGACGGACCGTGCAGCCCCGGGTCGAGTTCGGCGTCGAAGGCCAGGTTCACGTAGTTGCCGAGCCTGTCGACGATGAACGGATGCTCGCGCGCCGCCCCTATACCCGCCCGCACGGCCGCCGCGCTTGCCTCTGCCCCGAGACCGAGCGGCGTGCGCGCACCGGCGGCCGCCATGACGACGCGTGCGCTCATGACAGGTAATCCTTCTCGCGGACCAGCGTGCTCTCGAGATAATCGGGTTCGTCTTCGACCTTCAGAACCGTGACCCACACGAGCATCAAACGCAGCGCATCGGGTTCCAGTATCACCGACGAAAGGCGTGCGCGATGCTCCTCGTCGCGGGTGTCGATGCGCGTCGTGAAAGCCAGGCGCACCTTCGGCAGCGCGAAGGACATCGACCCTGCGGGCGTGAGGTTGATCAGTTCGACCGGCTCTCCGCCCTGCAGAGGGCTTGCGGGTTGCTGATCGGGTGGAGCGCACTGCAAGGAGTGCGGACTCCAATCCTCGGGCAACAGCGGCGAGCGATCGCGCATCCACGCATCGTCGTAAGTGCCGGCGCGTTCCCGCCTCGGCGACCAGAAGCTGTCGATGGCGCCGAACCCGGCGGGGCCATCCTTGTCCAGACGTCCGCTCGGGTATTCGAAATTGGGCATCGCCATGCCTTCCCGGCTCTGCCCTGCGCCGACTACGCCTCGCCCGACCGGATTTCGGGCGTCATAGCAGTGTCTGGCGGGGTCGTCGCCGGGCGCATCGTAGCCGCCATAAGCGAGCTCGTAGATGACCGGCAGACGGACGACCGGCTCCGCCAGCATGCGTCCGGGCATCCCTTTTCCCCATCTACGATGTCCGCGAACACGCAGCGTCTTGCGAACCGGCCCAACCCGCATGCCGACCAGAAAGTCGTCGCTGGGCCTGCCGCCGGGCGCGTAAGCGGTACCGTTGAGCACGATGTCGGTCGTCGGCTTGGGCCCGAGCAAGTCCGAGTCGTAGCGAAGGCTGGACCGTCCGGGCGTGCCGGTGTATTCGGCGGTCTCGACCGGCGGCGTCTGCTCGTCCGCGAGCCGCGGTCCCGCCGGCGTGATGTCATAGGTCGCCTTTACCGCGACGATCCATTCGTGCGTGCCCTCCTTGTCTCGCGTCCATGACGTATCGACTTCGTAGGCAGTCCGATTCTCGATGCTCCACATTGACGACCCCCTATCGCGAACAGTGTTAAGACGAAGCACGAAGAATCGTTTTGAAAGAGCGTCAATCCATCGCCTGCAATGCGCGTCGCTGACGCCAAGCAGGCGCTGCGCAATTGAAGAGCACGCTGCGCGGATCGGCGAGGCGCAGTTGAATGGCCGCCGCGGCGCGCTGCCGCTGAGCGCCATTGCGCAACACGTCGATGCACTGCGCTTTCGACGACAACGCGCCCATGAGATAGCGCCCGTTGCCCGGCATCCGCGCCTTGTTGGCGTGCCACCATGTGCGCGTCTTGTCGGGGTCCGGCCAAGGCGCGCCGTCGTCCTCTTCCTCGGCGGCATCGGCATCTTTTTCGCCGCCGGAATTCCCCGATGCCAACGGCGCGCGTTCCAGCCCGAGACGAACGAAATCGGCTCCCGTGATGAGACTGAAGCTCTCGCCCGCGAGCCGCGCCACGCGGTCATCGTCCATACGGCCGATCAGCCACTGCGCATAACGTGGATCGCCGGTGAAACCGACGGCGCGAATCAGCCTGCGCGCACTCTCCGGTTTAGAAGCGAATCGCTCCAGCCATCGATGCGCATCGGCGGGCGCGAGCACGCTCGCCGCGAGCGCGAGCGCGATGTCGCCGAACATGGATGGCGTAGCCGCTATATCGCGTATGACCTCGAGCGCCTCGTCGCGATCGCCGAACAGCAGCGCGGATCGCGCGGCATGAAACCGGCATGACGCGTCCGCGTGATCGAGATGGGCGTGACATGTTCCGAGCAGATCGACGCGGCCGATCTCACCCGCGCAGCGCAGCGCCCGGGCGCGCAGCACAGCGTCGTCGGAAACGAGCGCCGCGTCGAGATGCCGCTTCGGATCGACGCGATGCTGCGCACATCCCTCGATGCCAGCCAGTCGCGCGGCGGGGTCGTCGCACGCGAGCAGGATCGAGACGACACCGGCGAGACGGCCCGGACTCACCCAGCCGAACGCCGAATGAAAGCCCGCTCTGGCATTGGGCGTGGCCTGACTCAAAGCGAGCAGCCGCATGATCGCCGGGTCCGAACGCGCCTCGATGCAACCGACGGCGGCGGTGAACAGTTCGCCCTTGCCCGCGTGCTCCAGCGCCCGAATGCTCGAACGC
The DNA here is from genome assembly GCF_031451435.1 of Caballeronia sp. LZ008. Lineage (NCBI taxonomy): Bacteria > Pseudomonadati > Pseudomonadota > Betaproteobacteria > Burkholderiales > Burkholderiaceae > Caballeronia > Caballeronia sp. LZ008. The sequence goes on from NZ_JARUXK010000045.1 coordinate 133,484, forward strand.
AGGCCGGCGCGTCCCGCCACGGCGATGCCGTCGAGATGCGCCGCGATGCGTTCGTCGAGCCGTGTCAGATCGGAGAGCCTCACATGCGGCGCGCGCACGAGACGGGAGCGGATTCGCCGCAAGGCGGCGGCGTCTTCGACATGTTGCTCCAGCACGCGGAAAAGCACGCCGCTCGCCGAGTCGGCGACCGGTTCGGCTTCGTCGGCTCTCGTCGTGTCCACGGCGACATGCATCAATTGATCTGCACCGATCCGCCGATGATGCGATTCAGTCCTGACGCACTGCTCGACACGCTGCTTCCGCGTATGCGCACATGTCCGTCGCGCGTGAGCGTGATGCTGGCTTTTCCGCAACGCAGCACCATCTGCTCCTTCGCCGTCACGAGAAGCCGCTTGCCATCGGCGTCGACATCGATCTGTGCGGGCGCATCGTCGAACGGCCAGGCTTCGCATCCGATCAGACAGCCGATGACGATCGGGCGCGTCGGGTCTCCGGCTTCGAACATCAGCGCGACTTGACGGCCGATATGCATGCCGCGCAGATCGACGACCGTGCGCGCGACGAGCGCCGCGCTCCCCGGCTGGCCAGGGTAGACGACGAACGGGGACGCAGCGTCGCCATCGAGTCCGATCAACTCGCCGATCCTCACCCCGTCGATGGCCGCAAGAGGGCCTTGTTCGAGAAAATCGCGTCCGCTCATCGCGTGCTCCTTCGGGTCTCATTCAAAGACGAACGAGCCGACGGCGATTTGCAAAGCTATCCATGACTTCGCGGCGCTTGAAATAAGCGCATCGCGAACCTATGCTCATTGAACAGTCGAATCCGGTCCGCAAGCCCCATGCGGACGTCGTCAGTGGAAGGAGACGCCTCATGCGTCTGTCGCTTATCTTCGTGGTCCTGTCGGCCGTGAGCGCAATGTCCCTGCATGCGGACGCAGACGACCGGCAGGACTGGCGACGACATCGCGACCAGCCCGCCCTGAAAGTATTCGATGCACAAGGCAAACTTATCGGACGCCTTGCTTCTTACGGCGGCTACGACGGCGTGTTCCTCACGATCGACCGCGCGCTCGTCTTCGCGCAGATCACGCGCCTGAACAACAACGGCGAAGCGTACGACTCGGCGAAATTCCAGTGGTCGACTTACGGACCATTCGACTACTCGACCGCCGATTGCAGCGGCTCGCCGATCATTCCTCCCGGCAGCGGCCCACGACCGTCGATCGCGATGAGAACGGGCGCGGACGTCACGCTCCTGATCGCGGGCGATACGGACTCGTCGCCCGCTCAGGTCGTCGCGGTCTTCGACGGCAAGCAGTGCACGCCGCCGCCGACTATCGGGCACATGCCGCCATCCACCGCGCCCGTGCCCGCATTCACGGCCGAGACGAACTATCCGCTGACGGCTCATTATCCCGAGCCGCTCACCATCAGATATTGATCGGGCACGATCGACGGAGACGCTTCATGTGTCGAATGCTTGTTGTGCTGCTCGTCCTGTGCGCGAGCGTGAGCGCCGCCGATGAACGCGATAAACGCGATAAACGCGACGATCGCGCGCATTCCGGCGAGAACATATTGCGCCAGCCGATGGTGTACGACGCACAGGGAAAGCGCGTCGGCCCGCTGGAGGTTTATTCGGGCGTCAACGGCGTGTATCTCGCGATAGACGGCGAGCCCGTCTTCGTGGCGGTGAATCACAAGCGCGTCGGTCCGTTGCAGTATTCGGCCTCGCAATACGAATGGGTCGGCTATACGTTCGTGCCCTACCCATCGCACGATTGCACCGGGAGCGTCGCCGTCGCGGATGCCGGCAGCCCCGCTCCGGCGATGCCGCTCAGAGAAGGCGCCGACGTGACCGTCTATATCGCGGGCAAGCAAATGTCCGGCAACGTGCAAGTGTGGTCGTTCAGGCAGACAGATCCGTCTACCGGCGCGACGACCTGCCTGACGAGTCTGTCTGACCAAGGCGCCAACTACTGGGCCATCGAGCGCACGTATCCGCTGACGCAGCACTATCCCGAGCCGTTGCGCGTGGCTTATTGACGGAAGACGCGCACGGACCGCACGGAGACCGACATGAGGCACTGGCTGATCGGAGCGCTGATCGCGCTATACGCAACAACATCGCCCGCCGATGACTTCGCGCATCAGGCAAGGCATCGCCCTGTCAGGGTGTTCGATGCGAACGGTCACGTCATCGGCGATCTCACGATCTTCGCCGCGCAAAACGGCGTCGCGCTGACGGCCGGAGACGCAACCGCCGTGATTCCCATTGCACGCGTACAGGACGCGACCTTTCACTTTTCCGCGACCGACTTCAACTGGCTCGCGACGAAGGTCGTCGATTTCGCATCGTCCGATTGCAGCGGCGATCCGATCCTCGACTCGCTCAACGGACCGCGCGCCGCGCTCGCGGTCAGACGCGGCAACGACGTCACCGTGTACTTCGCGGCCGAAGGCGTCACGCAGTCGTTCCAGGCGAATTCGGCGCTCGATCCGAACGCGGCGAACGGATGCCGTCCGTTCACGGCATCCATCACACTTTCGGGCTTCAAGGTCGGCGCGACACTCGCGATCAGCCGCACGCATCCCGAGCCGCTCAGGATCGGCTATTGAAAGGCATCACACGCGGCCTTTCCACGGCACCATCGCTTTTTCCAGATACCGCATCAGCAGATCGAAGCAAAGCGCGAAGAAGCCGATCACGATGATGCCCATGATGACGACATCGCTCGCAAGAAACTCGGCCGCGTTGAGCACCATGAAGCCGAGACCGCGCGTCGAAGCGACCATCTCCGCCGCGACGAGCGTCGTCCAGCCGACGCCGATGCCGATACGCATGCCCGTGAAAATCTCCGGCAGCGCGGACTTGAGGATCACATGCGTGACGACCTGCGTGCGCGACGCGCCCATCGAATACGCGGCGTGGATCTGCTCGATCGACACCGAGCGCACGCCCGCGCGCGCGGCGATCGCGAGCGGCGCGAAGATCGCGAGATAGATCAGGAAGATCTTGGAGAACTCGCCGATGCCGAACCAGATGATGATGAGCGGCAAATACGCGAGCGGCGGCAGCGGCCGGTAAAACTCGATCGGCGGATCGAACACGCCGCGCGCGTGCCGGGAGACGCCCATCATCACGCCGACCGGAATCGCCGTCGCACACGCGAGCGCGAATGCGCCGAACACGCGCAGCAAGCTCGCGACGACGTGTTCCGCGAGCGTCGAGTTCGCGAAGCCATCGCTCGCCACCGCGATGAACTTCGCATAGACCGCTTGCGGCGACGGAAGAAAGAGCGGCTTGACCCAGTGCATGCCGGTGATCAGAAACCAGCCGGCCACGAGCACGGCGACGGTCGCGATGCTCATCGCGAAGCTGCTGCCGTAGCCTGGCACGCCGAACGTGTCGCCCGGCTTCACCGGCTTCTTCTTCGATTGCCGCGCGTGCCGGCCCGGCGGACGCCGCGATGCGCCGATGCCGCTGTCGATCGCGGGACCGGGCACCGTCATCGATGCGCGCTTAACCATGATGAATCTCCTCCGCATGATGAGCGGCGCGCTCGTCGCCGTAGATGATGCCGAGCACCCGCTCGCGCATCTCGATGAAATCGGGGCTGGACTTGATCGCGCGCGCATCGCGTGTGGCGAGGAAGCGGCGGTTGAAATCGAGATCGTAGCTATGCGTGATGCGGCCCGGACGCGGCGACATCACGATCAGCCTGCTCGCCAGAAAAAGCGCCTCCTCGACGCTATGCGTGATGAAGAACAACATCTTCTGCGTGCGCTGCCAGACATCGAGCAGCAGCTCCTGGATGGTCTCGCGCGTAAGGGCATCGAGCGCGGCCATCGGCTCGTCCATCAGCAGCATCGCCGGATCGCAGGTCAGCGCGCGCGCAATGCCGACGCGCTGCTGCATGCCGCCCGACAGCTGATAAATCATGTGCCGATGAAAATCCTGAAGGCCGACGAGCGCGAGATTGCGCTTCGCGATGTCCTCGCGCTGCGCCTTCGGCACGCCTTGCAGCTTCAGGCCGAAGGTCGCGTTGTCGAGCACGTTGAGCCACGGCAAGAGCGCGTGCTTCTGGAACACGACGCCGCGATCGGCGCCCGGCCCTTCTACCGGCCTGCCGTTGAGCAGCATCTCACCCGATGACGGCGCGATGAAACCCGCCATCAGCGATAAAAGCGTCGTCTTGCCGCAACCCGACGCACCCAGCGCGACGACGAATTCGCCATCGCCGATAGTGAGATCGATGCCGTCGAGCGCTTGCACGCGCTCGCCCGGGCGTCGGCCCGGAAACACCACGCTCACGTTCTTCACCTGCATGCAACCCATATGTCCTCCGGACTCGGATGTGCCAAGGGCAAGCGGCGCGCGGCCGGGCTTATTTCAGTTTTTCCGCGGCTTCGACGTATTCCGCCGTCACGAACTTCGAATAGTCCGGCAGCACGGCGTCGACGCGCTTCTGCTGCTTCAGGAAGTCCGCCGTGTCCTTGAGCGCGAAGGCCGCGCGGCTCGATGCGCCGCCGCCGAGCCACTGCTTCGTCGCCTGCTCCTGCGCCGACGGATAGCCATACAGCGAAAGCGAGCCCGGCACGTCGGCCGGCGCGCCGCCGATCGTCTTCGCGATGGCCGCGGCCTGCTGCGACTGCGCGGTCCATTTGGCCGGATCGTTGCGGTATTGCGCATCGAGATCGGAGATGGCCTTGACGAACTTCGCCATGAAGTCCTTGTGCGCTTCGCCCCACGCACGATCGACCGCGATGCCGTCGAACGTCGGCTTGCCGAGCTTGGACAGATCGCCCGACGTAATCAGCACCTTGCCGCTCTTCTTGAGTTGCGAGAGCGCCGGATCCCACACGTAGGCAGCGTCGATATCGCCGCGCTCCCACGCCGCCGCGATCTGATTCGGCTGCATGTTGAGAATCTTCACCGACGACGGATCGATGCCCCAGTGCTGCAGCGCGAACATCGTGTGATAGTGCGTCGTCGAGACGAACGGGACCCCGATGGTCTTGCCCTTCAGATCCGCCGGCTTGGCGATGCCCGAGCCGTTGCGCACGACCATCGCCTCGGCTTCGTTGATGTTGTCGAGAATCCAGAAGAGCTGCGCGTCCACGCCCTGGCTGACGGCGGCGGCGAGCGGGCTGGAGCCGATCACACCGATCTTGATGTCGCCCGAGGCCATCGCGGTCGCCACCTTCGCGCCGGATTCGAACTGCCGCCAGTTGATCTTGTAGCCGGTCGCCTTGGCGATGGAGCCATCGGCGATGCCGACGACCCAGGGATCGACGATCTGCTGATACGCGATCGTCACTTCCTTGTCTTCGGCGTTCGCGGCCTGCGCGCCGCCCCACGCGCACACGGCGACGACGAGTGTCGCCAGCGCGCGCGCCGGCGAGAACTTTCTAAGCAGCTTGCCCGGCAGGCGTTTCAAGCCACAGACGCGGATCGTGTTCATGACGGTTCCTGGAGAAGTGGAAAATCGGGCTCGCCGGCGCGGCATTCCCCGTTTCGGTGCGGTCCGTCGCGCAAGCGGCGAACCGATGACCGAGTATCCACAGCGAAAAATCCAGGAAGTTAGTGCCAGACGGGAACAATCGTTGAGTCCACATTCCGTCGGGCGGCGGGAAGGCTTCTTATGAAGGCGTCGGCGCTACGGATGCGCCTTTTATTTGATCTTCGCGGCGGCGGCGAGCTTGCGCACGCCTTCCTTCGCATCCTCGTTCGAGTTCATGAAATTCGTCACGACGTCGGTGATCGCGCCCGCCGTCACCGGCGATTGAAGTTCGCCGAAAGCCAGCGAAGGCAGGAAGCCGCCCGACTTGATCGTCGCCTGCTCGTCCGCGCGAGACTTCTTCGCGCAGCTGTCGAACTTGTCCATCGGCACATCGAGGCGAACGGGAATCGAACCCTTGTTGAGGCTGAACTGTTCCTGGAATTCGGGCGACATGATCGTCTTCGCCATCGCAATCTGTCCCGGCGTCGCATCCTTCTTGCCGTTCTGCTGGAAGAACACGAAGGCATCCGCCGTGTACGTGTAGGCGTTCGACGTGCCCGGAGCGGGCGCGCAGACGAAGTCGACGTCCGCCTTCTTGCTCGCGTTCGCGAATTCGCCCTTGGCCCAGTCGCCCATGAACTGCATGCCGCCCGAGCCCGAGATGACCATCGCGGTGGCGAGATTCCAGTCGCGGCCGTGATAGGCCTTGTCGAAGTAAGTGCGTATCTTCTGCACCGTCTCGAAGACCTGAATCATTTGCGGCGACGTGAGCGTCTTCTGATCGAGATCGATGAGCGCCTTGCGATAGAAGTCCGTGCCTTGCGACAGCACGACCGTCTCCCAGATGGTCATGTCCTGCCACGGCTGACCGCCATGCGCGACAGGCGTGATGCCCGCCGCGCGAAATTTGTCGGCAAGCGCGAAGAACTCCGGCCACGTCGTGGGCGGCTTGCCGCCGACCTTGTCGAGATCCGCCTTGTTGATCCACAGCCAGTTGATCCGATGCACCGAGAACGGCGCGGCGACGTAATGTCCGCCCGACTTCATCGCGTTGTCGATCTGCGCGGGCGTGTGCGCTTTCCAGTCGGCCGCGGCCTGATCGATCGTGACGACCACGCCCTGATCGGCCCAGTCCTGAATCAGCGGTCCTTTGATCTGCGCGGCGGAGGGCGCGTTGCCCGAGATCACCTGTGTCTTCAGCGCGGTCATGGCCGCCGTGCCCGATCCGCCCGCGACGGCGAAGTCCTTCCATTCGTATCCTTGCTTGCTCATGTCGTCCTTGAGCACGCGGATCGCTTTCGATTCGCCGCCGGAAGTCCACCAGTGCAGGACCGAGATCTGTTCGGCGGCCGATACCGCGTGCGTGCCGGCGATGAACATCGCGACGGCTGCCGCAACCGACATCGTTGATCGTTTCATTGCTTGTCTCCGGGTTTTATTTATTTATGAAGCGACGCGTTCACGCGCGCTGTTCGAATCCGAGTTGCGACTTGCCGAGCGGCGTCAGGTCGTCGGGCGTCGCGCGGCCTTCGAAATCGACTTCGAAATGATCGCCTGGAAAATCGGGCGGGCTTTCGCCCTTCAGGAAGCTCGGCAATTGACGCTTCAGATACGCGTCGTTTTTGGCGCATCCGGGCGCGGAAGCGATGTACATGACGTTGCTGTAGCCGGCGCCCTTGTGTTCGTCTTCGACCGCGTGAATGACGTCGCTATGCCAGAACACGGTGTCGCCCGCATCCATCTTCGGGATCGACGACAGCGCCTCGAACAGCGGCGCGTGAAACTCCGGCCTGATCGACAGCGCGCGTCCGGGCATCGCGCCGCACAGGTCGTCGTCGGCGACGTCGTCCTGAAGCGCGCGCAGCAGGATGTACACCATCGCGTTGGCGATGGGCACGAGCTGCAGCGTGCCGTCGCCCGGACCTTGCGGCGTCAATGCGGTCCAGCCCTGGAACGTGCGGAACATCGAACACACGGCCGGCGATGCGATCTCTTCGACATCGGGACGGAAAGCGGCATCGAACGCATCGTAATCGCGCCAGTTGCCCGCGAAGACGTGGCGATACACCTTGCGGAAATTGCCTTCGATCCAGCGCTCGACCGAGCCGCCATCGCAATGCGCCGACAAGCCGAGCGACGCGGAACCGGGCGGCCGCCGGCGCAGACGGTCGGCATAAACCGGCACATGTTCCGGGTCGAAGTGAACGCGTCCTTCGCTCTCGTTGCGCCAGAGCTTGTTGAGAAACACGCGCGCCGCGGTCAGCGATTCCGACTGGCGAGCCAGCACTTGAGGCTTCGACCAGTACACGCCGTAGATTTGCGGCTTGCTCGACGCGAGCTGACCGAAGTACTTGTCTTCGGCGCGGTTTTCGAGGCGCTTGTCGAGGCGATTTCGTTCGACGTAATGCGCGATGTCTTCATCCCATTGCTGTACCTGTGCGCGTGGAAAGACATTGCGGATCACGCACGCGCCGCTCGACTTGACGAGCGCGATCTGCTCGCCGCTCACGCGCCCTTCGGTGATGTCGGCGAACTGAATTTCCGGAATGACGTCTTCGCCGCGATCGCGCCGCGCGGCGATCCGCTTCGCTTTCTCGCCGATCGTCTGCTCGACTTGCGCGAACACTTCGCGGTAGTTCGGCAGCGCGGCGCGCAGTTCCTTTTTTGCTTGCCGGATCGCGCCCGGCAAGTCATCGATTTTCAGCGCCATGATTGTCTCCACATGAATTGCCGTGGACACAGCATATGATGCGTCCGTCTGCGGCGGTGATACGATTCAGGCAATTCATTTGCGTTTTCGGCCATGAAACCAGCCTACGAGCATGTCGAATTCGGCGCGGACTGTTCGGTGCGGGTTTACCATCGGCGGCTCGCGCGTATTCCATTCGAATGGCATCACCATCCGGAATACGAGCTGACGCTGACGATGAACAGTCACGGCAAGCGCTATATCGGCGATTCGGTGAACGACTATCAGGCCGAGGATCTCGTCCTCGTGCCGCCTGATTTGCCGCATACGTGGTCGTCGAACCGGTCGATCGACTCGTCGTTGCCGCAAGTCGCGATCGTCATCTGGTTCGACGGCGACTGGGCGCGGCGCATGGCGGACTGCTGCCGCGAATACGAGCCGCTTCGCAAGCTCCTGCGCCGTGCGGCGTGCGGGCTGGCGTTCGAGCCTCCCGCCGGCGAACGGATGCGCAGCCGTCTCGAACAGTTGCTCTCGACCGCGCCGCGCGAACGCCTGAGCGCCGCGCTCGATGTCCTGTGCACGCTCGCCGATGCGCCGGGCCATCCGCTCGCGTCGCCGAGCGCTTTCAATCAGACGAACGCGGGGCCGTCCGGTCACGAGCCCGAGCGCATCAATCGCGTTCTTTCGATGATCGATGCGCGCTTTGCCGAACCGCTCCGGCTATCGGAGCTATGCGAAGCGGCGAGCCTTTCGGAGCGCACCTTGACGCGCTATTTCGTGCAGCACATCGGCGAGAGCGTCGGGCGATACATCGCTCGGGTTCGAATCGGCCATGCGTGCCGGATGCTGGGCGACACGTCGCTGCCGATATCGGTCATCGCTGCGCGCTCGGGATTTGCGAACGTCGCCAACTTCAATCGGCAATTCAAGGCCGCGAAGCAAACGACGCCGGCGGAGTACCGGCGTCAGTTCATCGATGCAGGCGCGCTCGTCAAGGACACGGCGAACAGCCTGACCGAACGGCCGCCTTCGCTTCAGCAGAAGCGGCGGCGTTGAAGTTATCGCGATGCGCTGAGCCTATGCTCTGCATCGCGCGACAATCTCAGATAGCCCACGATCGTCCGGCTCGCCTTCTTGTGCGCCGGCGTGCTCACGCTCTTGTTAAGCGTCGGTCGCGGCCGATGCGCCTGGGTCGGAGCGGACCCCGGCGGTGCCTTCATGCGAATGGGCTGAAGTCGTCTCCGCGTTGCGATTAGCTTGGGTTCCTAATCAATCGACACGCGCCGACCGCGCACGATCAGACGATTACCTGCAGACCGGCGCGTCGAGGCACGCACATTGCGCAGTGGCTTCGGATCGATTCATCGAAAGCAACCGGCCATGCCTCTCTCCGCTCAAAGAACCCTGGTGATTTCCCCGCATCTCGACGATGCCGTCTTCAGTTGCGGCGCCCTGCTCGCCGCGTCGCCGGGCGCATCCGTCTGCACGATATTCGCGGGTGCGCCGGACACGGCGCTCGCCACCGACTGGGACGCGCAGTGCGGCTTCGCGGACGCACATCAGGCGATGCGCGAGCGCCGTGTCGAAGACAAAGCCGCGCTGCACGTCCTGGGCGCGCGCGCCGTGCATCTCGGCTTTCTCGACTCCCAATACACGCAAGGCGGCACGAGCGCGACCACCGCCAAGATCGCTTCGGCCATTCGCGACGTGATGCGCGAGACGGATTGTGCCACGCTCCTCATGCCGCTTGGCCTCTTTCATTCCGACCACGCGCTGGTTCATACGGCCGCGCGCGAGGCGTGCCTTTCGGACGCGACGGCATGCATTGCGTACGAAGACTGTCTATATCGGCGCATGGATGGCCTCGTGCAGCAACGGCTCGTCGAACTCATCGGAAGCGGCATCGAAGCGACGCCGCTGCTCGATCCGATCGATGCCGCCACGCTCTCGCGCTGCATCGAAGCGAAGCAACGCGCGGTGCAATGTTATGCGAGTCAGCTCAAAGCCTTCGGGCCCCACGGCTATGACGACGTGCTCGCGCCCGAACGCTTCTGGACTCTGCGAGCCGTCGACCATGGCTGAACCGGCAACACTTTCCGAGCCCGATCGCGCGCGGCTCACCGTCGTCGTGCTGACGTACAACAGAGCCGATCAGGTGCTCGACACGCTCGCAAGACTTGCCGCGCTGCCGGACCGCATCCGCATCGTAGCGGTCGATAATGCGTCCACCGACGGCACGGCCGAGCGCATTGCGGCGCAGTTTCCATCGGTCGAACTCGTCGAGGCGCCGGACAATCTCGGCGCGGCCGGACGCAATCTCGGCGTCGCTCGCGTCGCGACGGAGTACGTCGCATTCTGCGATGACGACACCTGGTGGAGCGCCGGATCGCTGTCGCGCGCCGTAGCGATCCTCGACGCGGCGCCGCGCGTCGCGGTGCTCAACGCGCGCGTCGTCGTCGGTGCCGACGGCGCGGCGGACGAGACCTGCCAACGAATGCGCGAAAGCCCGCTGCCGCATCGCGGCTTGCCCGGTCCCGCGCTCGTCGGCTTCATGGCGGGCGCGTGCGTGTTCCGCACCGACGTCTTCCGGCAAGTCGGCGGCTACGAGCCCAGGCTTTTCATCGGCGGAGAAGAAACGCTCGTCTCGCTGGATGTCCTGTCCGCCGGCTACGAGATGGTCTATATGGATGACCTCGTCCTTCATCACCATCCCTCACTGCTGCGCGACAGCGCACAACGGCGCAGGCTCCTCGCGCGCAACGCCGCGTGGGTCGCATGGATGCGCCTGCCATTCGACCAAGCCCTTCACGCCACCGGAAAAGCCTTCCTCGTGGCATGGCGCGAGCGCACGTTGATGCGCGATTTACCGATCCTCGCAAGCGGCATCGCATGGGCGATGGCCAGGCGCCGCGTGATCCCCTCGCGCGTCCAGGACATGCGCCGCGTCGTGCGCGAAGACGATTTGCGCCGCGCCAGGCGAACGAAATCGTCGGCGTCTTTCGGTTCTACACGCCCCACGTAAAAACGCGTGCATCGCGGGACGAACCAAACGAAATTTGGTTCGTCCCGCATCGAACCGCAAATCGTTTCGCAGTTCTCGCCAGTTCGACAATGAGTGGCACAGGGAATGCTGAACGCTGGTGACTGATCCACGCGATGGCGCGCCGCGCACACGCACATTGGGATCGCAAGATAAGGGGACTTCCGTGAAAATCGCATTGATCAGTGAGCACGCATCGCCGTTGGCGATCGCGGGTGGCGTAGACAGCGGCGGGCAAAACATCTATGTGGCGAATGTCGCGCGTCAGCTCGTTCGCATCGGTCACGACGTCGATGTGTTCACGCGTTGCGACCGTTCGCTATTGCCGCTCGTCTCGCGCTTCGAAAACATCCGCGTGATAAATGTACCGGCCGGTCCGCCCGTGCAGTTACCGAAGGAACAGCTTCTGCCGCATATGGATGCGTTCGCCGGCTTCATGATCGACTTCATGAAGAAGGAAGCGCAACCGTATGACATCGTGCACGCGAACTTCTTCATGTCGGGCCTCGTGGGTCTGCGCATCAAGGACGCGCTCGGCGTGCCGCTCGTCACGACGTTTCATGCGCTGGGGCGCGTGCGACGCCTGCATCAAGGCGAATCGGACGGCTTTCCCGATGCGCGCTTCGATATCGAAGACGAGCTCGTCAGGCGCTCCGATTCGGTCATCGCCGAATGTCCCCAGGACGAGAACGATCTGATTCATCTGTACGACGCCGATCCCGCGCGCATCGACCTCGTGCCGTGCGGCTTCGATCGCGCGGAGTTCCATCCGTTAGACAAGGCGGCAGCGAGAGAACGTCTCGGCTGGCCGCAAGACCGGTTCATCGTGCTGCAACTCGGGCGCATGGTGCCGCGCAAGGGCGTCGACAATGTCGTGCGCGCGCTCGGCATGCTACACGGTGAGCATGGCGAAAGTGCCGAGCTTTATGTGGCAGGCGGCAATTCCGACGAAGCGAACGAGAACGCGACGCCGGAGATCGGCAGGCTGCGCGGTGTCGCGCGCGAATGCGGCATCGAAGAGCATGTTCACTTCGTGGGCCGTCATGGACGAGGTGAACTGAAGCACTTCTATAACGCAGCCGATGTCTTCGTGACGACGCCGTGGTATGAGCCGTTCGGCATCACGCCGCTGGAGGCGATGGCTTGCGGGCGGCCCGTCATCGGTGCTGCTGTCGGCGGCATTCGCTACTCGGTGGCGCACGGAGAAACCGGCTTGCTCGTGCCGCCGAAGAATCCGGCCGCGCTCGCGGATGCGCTCGTCGCGCTCAAGCGAGATGCCGCGCTCGCCACGCGAATGGGCGAAGCGGGCCTCGCCCGCGCGAACGCAATGTTCACCTGGTCGAGCGTCGCGCAGGCGCTCGCACAGGTCTACGCGCGACTTGCGGGCGAGGAAGGACAAGCCGCCGCGCGCGTTGCCATGGGCGGAGCCGCACGATGACGCAACCACTGCGGCCTGCGATCTTCATCGACAAGGACGGCACCTTGCTCGACGATGTGCCCTGGAACGTCGATCCGCTGAAGATGCGCCTCGCGCCGGGCGCGCTCGACGCGTTGCGCCTGTTTTCGTGGCTCGAACTGCCGATCTTCGTAATCAGCAATCAGAGCGGCGTCGCGCTCGGCAAGTTCGACTTGCAGGCACTCGATCGCGTCGAAGCGCGTTTGCGTGAACTCGCAGCCGAAGCGGGCGCGTCGTTCGCCGGCATTTACTGGTGCCCGCATCATCCGCGGGGCGTCGTGCCTGAATTCACGCGCGCGTGTGAATGCCGCAAGCCCGCGCCCGGCCTGCTGTTGCGTGCGGCGTGCGAGCATGGCATCGATCTTTCGCAGAGCTGGTTCATCGGCGACATTCTCGATGACGTCGAAGCCGGTCATCGCGCGGGCTGCCGCAGTGCGCTGATCGATAACGGCAACGAAACCGAATGGCTCAAAGGCGTTGGACGCGAGCCGGATATCGTCGCGAAGGACCTGTACGAGGCGGCGATTGCAGTCGTCAATGCGGAGTGTCCCGCATGAAGCCCATGCTTGCACCCGTCGTCGAAGCGCATGCGCGCAAGAGCGCCGCGAGCCAGGCGCGCGAATGGGGCGCGGATGTCAAGCGCATTCTCTGCATCCGTCTCGACAATCTCGGCGACGTGCTGATGACGACGCCCGCACTGCACGCGTTACGCGCCGCGGAGCCGGGCAGGCATCTGACCTTGCTCGCATCGCGAGCGGGCAAGGCGACGGCGCCTTTCATCGATGCAATCGACGATGTGATCGAATACGACGCGCCGTGGGTCAAGCAGGATGCGCCCATCGACGCCCTCGCCGATCTCGCCATGCGTGCGCGCCTTGCATCGGCGCATTTCGATGCAGCGGTGATCTTCAGCGTCTACAGCCAGAATCCGCTGCCCGCGGCCATGTTGTGTCATCTCGCCGGCATTCCGCTGCGGCTCGCGCATTGCCGCGAGAATCCGTATGGTTTGCTCACCGACTGGGTTCAGGAGACTGAACCGCAGCACGGCACACGGCATGAAGTGGAGCGGCAACTCGCTCTCGTCGCAAGAGTCGGTGCGAAAGCCGACGATACGCGCATGCGCTTCTCCGTGCGCCCCGCCGATATCGACTCGCTGACGCAAAAGCTCATCGCCCGCGATGTGGATGTGGACGCACCGTTCATCGTCGTGCATCCGGGTGCGAGCGCGGAGTCGCGCCGCTATCCCGTCGAACGCTTCGTCGAAACGATCGAACGTCTCGGCGCTCAATTGGAATGGCCGATTCTCGTGACGGGCTCGCGAAGCGAAAGTCACTTGTGCCGCGCCGCCTGCGGCACGAGTCCCTACGCGCACGATCTGTCCGGCGCGCTCGAACTCGGCGAACTCGCCGCGCTCATCCAGCGCGCTCGCGTTCTCATCTCGAACAACAGCGGACCGGTGCATCTCGCATCCGCGCTGGGCGCGCCCGTCGTGGATCTCTACGCACTCACGAATCCGCAGCACATGCCGTGGCAAACGTCGCATCGCGTGCTGTATCACGATGTCTCGTGCCGCTGGTGCTATCGCAGCGTGTGTCCCGAAGGCCATCACGCGTGCCTTGTCGGCGTCGAGGTAGACGAGGTTGTCTCCGCCGCGCTCGAGCTCATCGAAGAAGAACATGCATCGCCCGTCCATCCGATAACACAGGCAAGCTAAGCTATGTACACACTTGGAATCAACGCGGTTTATCACGACAGCGCCGCGGCGCTGGTCAAGGACGGCGTCGTCATCGCGGCGGCCGAGGACGAGCGCTTCACGCACGTCAAGCATGCGAAACGGCCGGTGCCGTTTTCCACATGGCAGCTTCCGTTCGATGCAATCGACTATTGCCTGAAGGAAGCGGGCATCGAACTCGCGGATGTGGATCACATCGCGTATTCGTACGATCCGCATCTGTTTTCCGGCATGCCGAAGGACGCAAACGCGAACATATCCCTGCCGATGATGCCCTCGGCGCAAGCGATGACGAACCCGTCCGAATCGCCCTGGGATCCGCTGTTCCTGAGCTATATCGTCAATGCGAAGGGTCAGTTGATCGACGGCGCGCCGCATCACCTGAAGCGGCGTTTCCTAAGCGGCGGACGCGCCCCGCGCTTCGCGTGGCATAACGTCGATCATCATCTCTGTCACGAAGCGAGCGCGTTTCTCGCCGCACCTTTCGACGACACCGCCGTACTTACGATGGACGGTCGCGGCGAAGGCGTCACGACGAGTCTCGGGCAATTCGTGAATGGCGAATACACGCGCATCAAGCAAGTGGAACTGCCGCACTCGCTCGGCCTGCTCTATGAAACGGTGACGGGCTATCTCGGCTTCCTGCACTCGTCCGACGAGTACAAGGTGATGGCGCTCGCGTCGTTCGGCAAGCCCGCGTATGTCGATCAGTTTCGCGAGATCGTGAAGTATCGCCGCGACGGCAGCTATACCGTCGATGCGCCGCGTCTCGTCGAGCGCTTCGGTCCCGCGCGCGAACGCGGCGGCCCGCTCACGCAGCATCATTTCGATATCGCGCATTCATTGCAGGTCGTTCTGGAAGAGACCGCGCTCGAACTCGCGAAGTGGCTGCACGAACGTACGGGTCTGAAGAATCTCGCGATGGCGGGCGGCGTCGCACTCAACTGCGTGATGAACGCGCGCCTGCGCGATCGCGGACCGTTCGATGAAATCTGGGTTCAGCCCGCCGCCGGCGATGCGGGCACGGCGCTCGGCGCTGCCTTGTGGACCGACTATCAGCAACGCGCGAAGACCGGCGATCGCGGTCGAAAATGGCGCATGGATCACGCATATCTCGGACCGTCGTTCGATGACGACGAGATCGAAACCTTCCTCAAGTGGACGCGCGCGCCGTATCGCAAGCTCACGAATATCGCCGAAGAAACCGCGGACATTCTCGCGCAGAACCGCGTCATCGGCTGGTATCAGGGACGCACCGAGTTCGGCCCGCGTGCGCTCGGCGCGCGTTCGATTCTGGCATCGCCCATCGATGCGTCCATGCAGGCGCGCCTCAACGAGATCAAGGATCGCGAGGACTTTCGTCCGGTTGCGCCCGTCGTGATGGAAGAGCACGCAGCCGACTGGTTCGTCGATGCACGCGTCGCGCCGTTCATGCTCTTCGTGTTCGACGTGCGCGACGACATGAAGACGCGCATTCCCGCGGTCACGCATATCGACGGCACCGCGCGCGTGCAGACCGTCAATCGCGCGCAGCATCCGCTTTACTACGATCTGCTCGCGGCGTTCAAGGCGCGCACGGGCGTGCCGGTTCTCGTCAATACATCGTTCAATACGCGCGGCGAGCCGATGGTGAATACGCCGCGCGACGCACTCGAATCGTTCTGGACGTCGCCGCTCGATGCGCTCGTGATCGGCTCGTTCCTTGTCGAAAAGCCGGGCGCACACGCATGAGCACCTACGCCGAACTCTTCGATCACGGCGCGATGAGCGCGGCCGATGCACCCGCGATACCGCGCGGCGATTTCATCCCGGACGTGACCGTGGTCGTGCCGACGTATCGCCGCCCCGCGATGCTCGAACGCTGCGTGCTGGCGCTCGCGGCGCAGACCTACGATCCGGCGCGCTACGAGATCATCGTATGCGACGACGGCCCCGACGAAGCGACAAAGGCATGCGTGCAGCGCCTGTCGCAATCGCGTGCGCGGCGCGGCCCGTTGATCCGCTACGTTCCCGTCACCGCGACGCAGGGTCCGGCGGGCGCGCGCAACGCGGGCTGGCGCGCATCGCTTGCGCGGCGCATCGCCTTCACCGACGACGACACCATTCCCGATCCGAACTGGATCGCCAATGGCATGCGTGCGCTCGATGCGGGCGCGGATGCCGTGTCGGGCCGCATCGTCGTGCCGCTGGGACCACGCCCGACCGATTACGAACGCGACGCCGCCGGACTCGCCAGCGCCGAATTCGCGACGGCGAACACCTTCGTCACGCGCGCCGCACTCGAACGTACGGGCGGCTTCGATGCGCGCTTTACGGCGGCGTGGCGCGAGGACTCGGATCTGCAATTCGCGCTGATGAAGGCGGGACTCGTCATCGCGCGTGCGGAAGACGCAACCGTGCTGCATCCGGTGCGCCCTGCGCGCTGGGGCGTGAGCATATCGCAGCAGAAGAAGAGCCAGTTCGATGCACTGCTCTACAAAAAGTATCCCGCGATGTTTCGCACGCGCATCCGCCGCAATCCGCCGCTTTTGTACCACGCGATGCTCGCGGCGCTCGTCGTTGCGATCGGATCGTTCGCAGCACACGCGCCGCGCACCGGGTCGCTCGCGTTGCTTGCCTGGGCCGCGATGACCATATGGTTCAGCATGCAACGATTGAAGACGACTGCGCGCACGCCGTCGCACGTGGCGGAAATGCTGTGGACGTCGGCGATCATTCCGTATCTGTCGATCTACTGGCGCATACGCGGCGCGTTCAAGTTCAGGGTCTTCTTTCTATGAACGTCGAGCGCATCGTCATCTTTCGCGCATTGCAGCTCGGCGACATGTTGTGCGCCGTGCCTGCGTTGCGTGCATTGCGCCGCGCCTATCCGCAAGCACATATCGCGCTTATCGGTCTGCCTTGGGCGGCGAGTTTCGTCGAACGATACGCGCATCTCGTCGATGAACTCATCGTGTTTCCCGGCGCTATCGGTTTTCCCGAGCAGCAGGAAACGGATGCACATCTGCCTCGTTTTCATCAAGCGATGCGCGCACGTCGCTTCGATCTCGCGATTCAACTGCATGGAAGCGGCGGCGTGGCGAACGATATCGTCGAAGGCATCGGCGCGCGTCTGAACGCGGGCTTTCTGAAGCCGGACGAAGCCATGCGTAAAGGCGTCTTCATGCCATGGCCCGACGATCTGCCCGAATCCGCGCGATACACCGCGCTCATGCAGCGGCTCGGCATCGACGCAAACGATCTCGATCTCGAGATTCCGCTGACCGATGCCGACAATCGCGAATGCGATGCGCTGATCGAAGCGTGCGCGCTCGATAGCGAGCGGCTCGTGCTCGTGCATCCGGGCGCGCAGCTGCCTTCCCGTCGATGGCCCGTCGAGCGCTTCGCCGACGTGGCGCGCGCGTTGTCGCGGCGCGGCTGGCAAGTCGCCGTCACAGGCAGCGCGGGTGAAGCCCCGTTGACGGCGCGCGTTGCGCAAGGTGCCGGCATCGATCTCGCCGGCCGCACGTCGCTCGGCTCGCTCGCGGCGCTCGTCGCGAAGGCGCGGCTCATCGTATGCAATGACACGGGGCTTTCGCATGTCGCCGCAGCGATGCGCACGCCGAGTGTCGTCGTCGCGTCGGGCAGCGATACACGTCGCTGGGCGCCGCTCGATCACGCGCGTCATCGCGTGCTCGCGGACTGGCCCTCGTGCCGTCCGTGCGCGTTTCGCGAGTGCCCTTACGGTCATGAATGCGCGATGAACATAAGCGTGCAATCCGTGATCGACACGGCATTCGCCCAGCTTGAATCGACCGTCCGAGAGGAGACGCTTCTTCATGCCCACGACTAGTTCCCGGCGTCTGCGCGTGCTTACCTGGCATATTCACGGCAATTATCTTTACTATCTGAGCCAGGCGCCGCACGACTTCTATCTCGTCACGCGCCCCGGTTATCCGCCGGGCTATGCGGGCACGGCGGGTGCGTTGCCCTTCGGCCCGAACGTGCATGAAATTCCGGCGAGCGAAGTGCAGTCGCAATCCTTCGATGTCGTGCTCTTTCAGCACAAGCGTCAATGGGACGACGACCGCATCAATCTGCTGAGCGACGCGCAACGCCGGCTGCCGCGCGTCTACATCGAGCACGATCCGCCGCAGGAAAACCCCTTCGAACAGAAGCACTGGGTGCAGGAACGCGACACGCTGCTCGTGCACGTCACGCACTTCAACAAGCTGATGTGGGACAGCGGCGAAACGCCGACGCGCGTCATCGAACACGGCGTGATCGTGCCCGAAGGCGTGCGCTATAGCGGCGAACTCGAACGCGGCATCGCGGTGATCAATCATCTGCGCCAGCGCGGCAGGCGGCTCGGCAACGATGTCTATGCACAAGCGGCCGCGCGCGTGCCGCTCGATCTCGTCGGCATGGATGCGCAGTCGGCGGGCGGCATCGGCGAGATCGGCAATCTGGAGCTTGCGGCGTTCAGCGCGCGCTATCGCTTCTTCTTCAATCCGATTCGCTGGACGAGCCTCGGGCTCGCCATCGTCGAAGCGATGACGATCGGCATGCCGATCATCGGTCTCGCGACGACCGAACTCGCCACCGTGATCCGCAACGGCGAAAGCGGCTACGTGCATACCGACACGCAGGCGCTCATCGACGCGATGCAGCACCTGCTGCGCGATCCCGCCGAAGCGCGGCGTCTCGGCGAAGGCGCGCGGCGCACCGCGCTCGAACGATTCAATATCGCGCGCTTCGCCCGCGACTGGGACGAAACGCTGCGCTTCGTATGCAGTTAGCACACACATCGAAAGGATGAAGGCGACATGAGAGAAGCCTATAGAAAGCGAATTCTGGTGACGGGCGGCGCGGGCTTTCTCGGCTCGCATCTGTGCGAGCGGCTGCTCGCGCTCGGGCACGATGTGCTGTGTGTCGATAACTTCTACACCGGCACGAAGGACAACATCGCGCATCTGCTCGACAGCCCGAATTTCGAACTGATGCGGCACGATGTGACATTTCCGCTTTACGTCGAAGTGGACGAGATTTACAACCTCGCCTGCCCCGCTTCGCCGATTCATTACCAGCACGATCCGGTGCAGACGACGAAGACCAGCGTGCACGGCGCGATCAACATGCTCGGGCTTGCGAAGCGCGTGCATGCGCGCATCTTCCAGGCATCGACGAGCGAAGTGTATGGCGACGCGCATGTGCATCCGCAACAGGAAGCGTACTGGGGCAACGTGAATCCGATCGGTCCGCGCTCGTGTTACGACGAAGGCAAGCGCTGCGCCGAAACGCTCTTCATGGATTATCGGCGGCAGCACGGACTGTCGATCAAGATCGCGCGCATCTTCAACACGTACGGGCCGCGCATGCATCCGTCGGACGGACGCGTGATCTCCAACTTCATGATGCAGGCGCTCTCGGGCGAGCCGATCACCGTGTACGGCGAAGGCTCGCAGACGCGCTCCTTCTGCTATGTCGACGATATGGTCGACGCATTCATCCGCCTGATGGACACGCCCGATGAACTCACCGGACCCGTCAATCTCGGCAATCCGCACGAGCTTTCGATGCTCGAGATCGCGCGGCGCATCATCGAATTGACGGGATCGTCATCGGAGATCGTGTTCAAGCCTTTGCCGATGGACGATCCGTGGCATCGTCAGCCGGATATCGCGCTCGCACGCGATGCCCTCGGCTGGACACCGACGACGCCGCTCGACGAAGGCCTGCGTCGCACGGCGCAGCATTTCCGTGGCGTGATCGAAGCGATGCAGGGACGTCACGCGCTCCATATCGCCACGTCAGGTTGATGCTTCCGTTCAACGGCGCAGCATTGCATCGGTCACATTCGAACGCGCGCTCGCGCCGCCCTCATCGAAGCGATGTGCGCGCCGTCACGTCGCCGATCGTCGCGATCAGCTTCGGCGCGGCGACCGGCTTCGTCAGATGCGCCTGAAAGCCCGCGGCCTGTGCGCGCGAACGTGCATCCGCCTGCGTGTGTCCCGTCAGCGCGATCGCGGGCATGCGTTCGGACAGCGACGCGCCGCGGCGCGACTCTTCCTCGCGAATGAGTCGCAGCACGTCGTAGCCGTTCTGTTCGCCGCCTAGCACGATGTCGCACAGAAGCGCGTCCGGCCACTGCGCGCCGGGCAGTTCGCGCAGACGCGCAAGCGCTTCATCGCCCGATGCGCAAGACATGACGCGCGCGCCCACCGATTCGAGCACGGCTTCGAGCGCATCGCGCGCGTCTTCCTGGTCGTCGAGCACCATCACGGTGATGCCGGCCAATGCATCGTCATGCGTGGCTTCGGACGCTTGCGGATCGTCGAGCACGGGACGCAGCGGCATCGTCGCGACATACGCGACATGCTCGTCGATATAGCGCACCGTGAAGCCGCCGCCCATTTCGTTCAATGCGGATTCGAGCCGCCGCATCTGCTGCGAAGACAGATCGGCGGGACTCGCGCGCTGACCGATCACCGTGAGATTCGCGTGATTGTCTTCGCGGAACACGCGCAGTTCGATGCGCTCGCCGCGCGCCGCCGAGCTCATGTGCGAACGGCACAGATCGGCCACGATCTGCTGCAGCACGCTGGCATCGCCCGAGACGCGCAAACCCGGATCGCTGATGACCGTGTAGAGATTCACGCCGCGCGTGACGATCTCGTCGTGCAGCGCATCGACCACGCCTGCGACGAGCGCATCCAGTCCGAGCGCCGTCGCGGATACCTTGCGTTGCGCGTGCTTCAGCTCGCCCTGCTGCCATTGCAGCGACCACATGCGCGCGTACACGCCATCGCGCGCGAGCAGTTCGTCGTGCTGTCCCTGCTCGACGATGCGTCCATGCTCCATCACGAGAATCCAGTCGGCATCGACGACAGTGGACAGCCGGTGCGCGATGACGATCGACGTGCGGCCCTCCGCGAGCCTGTCGAGCTCGTTCTGGATCGCGCGTTCGGAGCGCGTATCGAGCGCGGACGTCGCTTCGTCGAACACGATGATGCGCGGATTCTTGAGTATCGCCCGCGCAATCGCGATGCGCTGACGCTCGCCGCCGGAGAGCCGCACGCCGCGCTCGCCGACGCGCGTCTCGTAGTCGTCCGGCAGACGCTCGATGAAGCCGTCGAGTTGCGCCGCGCGGGCCGCCCGCGCGATGTCCGCGCGCGTCGCGCCGGGACGCCCATAGCCGATGTTGTAGGCGATCGTGTCGTTGAAGAGCACGGTGTCCTGCGGCACGATGCCGATGGTCGCGCGCAGGCTGTTCTGCGTGACCTGCGAGATGTCCTGACCGTCGATGCGTATCGCGCCCGCCGTCGGCTCGTAGAGCCTGAACAGCAGCTTCACGAGCGTCGACTTGCCCGATCCGCTGCCGCCGACGACCGCGAGCTTCTTGCCCGGATGCGCGCGAAAATCGACATCGCGCAGAATCTGCCGCGCCGGATCGTAGCCGAACTCGACATGATCGAACTCGATCTCGCCCGCCGTCACGACGAGCGGCTTCGCGTGCGCTTCATCGACATCCTCGCGCACGCGGCCGCGCGACAGCAGAATGTTGAACATGCGCTCGACGTTGACCATCGCGTCGTTGGTCTCGCGAAACACGAAGCCGAGCGTGTTGAGCGGATTGCACACCTGCACGATATACGCGTTGACGAGCACGAGATCGCCCACGCTCATCGTGCCCGCGACGACGTGTTGCGCCGCGCGCAACATCACCGCCGCAATGCCGATCGTGATGATCGTGCTCTGCCCGACATGCAGCAGCGTGAGCGCGCGCTGATTGGCGATGCGCGCATGCACCCACTGCTCCAGCACGCTCGAAAGACGCCGCGTTTCGATGCTTTCGCTCGCGAAGAACTTCACCGTTTCGTAGTTGAGCAGGCTGTCGACGAGACGGCCGTCCGATTGTGCTTCGAGGCCGTTCACCGCGCGCTGGAAGCGCATGCGAAAGCGCGTGAAGATGACCGTCCACACCGAATACAGCACGAACGTCGCGCCGATGATCGCCATGAATTCCAGCGAATACGCATGCACCATGACCGCGACGATCGTGCCGATCTCGATCATCACCGGCACGATCGTGAAGAGCGATGTGCCGAGCAAAAAGCCGATGCCGTCCGCGCCCTTCTGCACGTCGCGCACGACCGCGCCGGTTTCGCGCCGCGCATGAAAGCGCGCGCCGAGCGCATGAAGATGCGCGAACGTGCGCTCGGTGAACGACGCGACCGTGCGCTGCGTGACGATGCTGAAGACGACGTCGCGCGCTTCGTTGAGCACATCGCCGAGATAGCGCAGCAGGACGTAGGCGAGGACGAGAAAGACCGGAAAGACGACGCTCGATGCGGGATGGCTGAACTCGTCGATGACGCGCTTGAGCATCAGCGGCACCCCGACCACCGCGAGCCGCGCGCCGATCATCAGCGCGACCGCCGCGGCGGTCTGATAGCGCCAGGCCCACACCGCGCGCCACAGATCGGCGCCGATGCGCCTGCGCAGACGCGCGCGCTCCTGATCCTCCGTTACGCGGGCCGTCACTGCTTCCAGTCCTTGCGCTTGCCCGCGCCGGGATTCGATGCGCCCTTCGTCGCGGATTGCGCGTTGTTCTTCTGCACGCGCTCTTCTTCCATGCGGCTAAGCGTGGCCGGGTCCGTGCCCGACTGGCCCGCGGCGCCCGCGCCGCCGGCGACACCCGCGGATTTCCCGGACGCCTGGTTTCCCGATGTGGAATGGCCTGGCGGCGCACCGTTTTGCTGGGCGTTTGCGAGCGTGACGCCCGACAGCGAGACGCACGCGAGCGTGTGGATCATTCCCGATCGTAATTTGCGATTCATGGCGTTCTTCCTGCAACAGGGAGTGGTCAGCACTGGTGTGTCGATCAGCAACCCGTGCGCCCGGGACCGCGATGACGGACCGAATGGGAAGCGTCAAAGGGCCTGAATCCAGCATGAACCCACGTCATCATCGGGACGCCCGAAGGTCTTGTCCGACAGCGAATCGATATCGCCGGAGGCATCTCAGGCTGTTTTGCAATTCGGGAAGCAATGCCATGCACTCTTTACTATTGCAACCGATCTGTCGTAGACGAATCTGACGCTATTCCTGTTCGGAAACTCTACGCTCGAATTGCGTGAGCGTGAGGTCGATCCTCGAGAGAGTCTGCCTATCCATCTTGTCGTAGTGGGATTGAGATCGAAAAGACTCGACCCAGTACGTTTGCAGGCAATTGCCTTCAATGAGCCTTGCGCGCCGCCTCTTCCAGCCGCAAGGACGATTCGAGAACTTCGCTCGAAGACGTGACGAATTCGCGTGCCCATTGCGTGGCGGCGCGCTCGGCGGCGCTCCGTGTTCCATACGCGACGTTGGTCGGAAAGGTCGCTTTGGGCACTTCGTCGTGCTTTCGATAATCTCGCTGGCGCGAGAACTGTGCGATCGCGGTCCAGCCGTCATCCGGTACGTGTTCTGGAATGATCTCGACAAAAAAACCGCTCATGGAGTACATGATGTCCTTCGTTTAAAAGCACATCTGCTGATGCAAGGTCCGAACGCCCGGAGAAACGCCCGACCGTTCGAGCGCTGCCTTGCCGCGCCGCTTTCGACGGCCACGCAATGCACGTTTTTCCAGACATGCGATGTAAATCAGGCATTCGGATAGCCTAGCCCTTATCGAGCAAATATCGGACCGCAGCGCCTAAAAAATCACGCGCATTTCATGATGTGGTTATAGGAAAGCATTCGATTGAATGCGCCGCTTTCTTGGCCGCATCCCGGGCAACATCCGGTAAGAGGCGCGTAACCCAATGCGCGTCGTGCCTTCATAGACTGTGCGCTTTCGATAACCCGCTTCGAACGCACATGCGCCCGGCTCTCACAATCGATTCGCTCGCGAGCTTCCGGCTTAGCGAAGACGGCGGCTATCTCGTCGTCGACGCGCGCTCGGGCTCGTCGGTCGCATTGCATTGCTCCGTCATGCACGAGTTGATCGCCGCGCTCGCGCACGCCATCGCGTGCTCGGAAAGAATCCGCAAGAAAAATCGCGCGGCCAAATTCACGATGCATTGCGCAGGCTGGGAAGTCGCGCTCGATGCGGATGGCACCGGCGCGCTCATTCTCTCCTTCGTCCTTCAGGGCGGCGCGCAGCTCTCCTTTCGCATACGCCGCGAAAGCGCGCTGCAGATCCATGAAGTCATCGGCGCGGCGACCGGCCAGTCCCTGCCTGCCATCGGCGATGCACCGATCCAGTAAGCCCGCGCCGCTCTCTCCACTTTTCCCGGTTCCCGCATGAAGCATCACATCTATCGCTCGCTCGCAGTCGCGGCGGGCGCCCTCGTCAGCGCGCACGCGCATGCCGGCAGCAGCTTCATCGTGCGCGACATTCGCGTGGAAGGCGTGAGCCGCGTCGATCCGTCGACGGTCTTCGCCAATCTCAAGATACGGCGCGGCGACACCTTCACCGAGACGGGAGCCACCGATGCGATCCGCGCGCTCTACGACACCGGCCTCTTCACCGACGTGAGCGTGTCGACCGAAGGCGACGTGCTCGTCGTGCGCGTCGTCGAAGCGGCGGCCATCGCCGGCGTTCAGTTCGCGGGCGTGCATGAATTCGACAAGGACAATTTGTCGAAGGCGTTGAAATCGGTCGGACTCGCGCCGGGTCAGACCTACAACAAGGCGCTCGCGAACCGCGCGGAACAGGAACTCAAGCGCCAATATCTGATGCGCGGCTTTTACGCCGCCGAAGTCACGACCACGGTGACGCCGCTCGATCGCGGCCGCGTGCAACTGCTTTTCTCGGTCGCCGAAGGACCGAGCGCGAAGATCAGGCAGATCAATTTCCTCGGCAACACCGCGTTCGATGAAAAGACGCTGCACGACGAGATGCAGCTCTCCACGCCCAACTGGTTTTCCTGGTACACGAAGAACGATCTTTATCAGAAGGAGAAGCTCACCGGCGATCTGCAAAACCTGCGCTCGTTCTATCTCGATCGCGGCTACCTCGAATTCAGCGTGGAATCGACGCAGGTTTCGATCTCGCCCGACAAGAAGGACATGTATCTGACGATCATGCTGCACGAAGGCAAGCCTTACACCATCACGAGCGTGAAGCTCGCGGGCAATCTGCTCGGGCGCGATGCGGAATTGGCGCGGCTCGTGAGCATCGAGCCGGGCGAGCTGTTCTCGGCTAACAAGCTGCAGCAAGTGACGCAGACGCTCGTCGACAGGCTCGGCGGATACGGCTACGCCTTCGCGAGCGTGAACGCGCAGCCGGACATCGATCAGGCGCATCACACGGTCGCGCTCACGTTGCAGGTCGATCCGGGCAAGCGCGTGTATGTGCGCCGCGTCGAAGTGATCGGCAATACGCGCACGCGCGATGAAGTCGTGCGCCGTGAAATGCGCCAGTTCGAAAGCGCATGGTTCGACAGTCAGGCGCTCAAGCTCTCGAAAGACCGCATCAGCCGTCTCGGCTATTTCACCGATGTCGATGTGACGACCGTGCCCATCGAAGGCGATCCGGATCAGGTCGACGTTCAGATGAAAGTGACAGAGAAACCGACAGGGGCGATCACGCTCGGCGCGGGCTTTTCATCGACGGACAAGGTCGTGCTGTCCGCCGGCGTCACGCAGGACAACGTGTTCGGCTCGGGCACGAGTCTCGGCGTGAACGTCAATACGGCGAAGACGTATCGCACGCTGAGCATCACGCAGACGGAC
This sequence comes from Caballeronia sp. LZ008, assembly GCF_031451435.1. NCBI lineage: Bacteria > Pseudomonadati > Pseudomonadota > Betaproteobacteria > Burkholderiales > Burkholderiaceae > Caballeronia > Caballeronia sp. LZ008. The sequence goes on from NZ_JARUXK010000045.1 coordinate 159,604, forward strand.
CCGTACTTCACCGTCGACGGCATTCAGCGCATCACCGATGCGTATTACCGGACGACGTATCCGCTCTACTATTCGAGCGATTCGAGCTTTCGTATCGTGAGCATGGGCGTCGACACGAAGTTCGGCATTCCGTTCTCCGAATCGGACATGGTGTACTTCGGCGCGGGCGTCGAGCAGGATCGCTTCAATACCGATTCGGATACGCCGCAATCGTATCTGGACTACGTGAGCGAGTTCGGCCGTGTGGTGAACAACGTGCCGCTCACGGCGAGCTGGAAGCGCGACCATCGCGACAGCGCGCTGGTGCCGAGCCGCGGCTATTATTTGCAGGCCAACGCGGAAGTGGGCACGCCGCTCGGCAACACCGAGTACTACAAGACCGATTTCACCGCGCAGTATTACCACTCGTTCTCGCGCGGCTTCGTGTTCGGCGTGAATCTTCAGGCGGGCTATGGCTCGGGTCTGGGTGGCAAGTCGTATCCGATCTTCAAGAATTACTACGCGGGCGGCATCGGTTCCGTGCGCGGCTACGAGTCGAGCTCGCTCGGTCCGCGCGACAAGACGACGAACGATCCGATCGGCGGCTCGAAGATGGTCGTCGCCAACATCGAGATGACGTTCCCGTTGCCGGGCACCGGCTACGACCGCACCTTGCGCGTGTTCACCTTCGTCGATGGCGGCAACGTCTGGGGCGACGAAGGCAACAGCACGGGATCGAACGGCCTGCGCTACAGCTACGGCATGGGCCTCGAATGGATTTCGCCGATCGGCCCGCTGAAGCTGAGCCTCGGTTTCCCGATCGTGCATCACAGCGGAGACACGTATCAGAAGTTCCAGTTTCAGATCGGCACCGCGTTTTAAGGCTCTTTACGTGAATCTCCGGCGAAGAGCCCGGCCCGTCCCGGTTCGGCGATCTACGCATGAGCGGGCATGACCGCGCCGAGCTTCGCGCCATTCGGACTGAAGGCGTAGCCGCGCCCGCGTATCGTCTGAATGAGGCGCGGCTCTGCGGGATCGTCCTCGACGATCTGTCGCAAACGGCACACGAGCGCATCGACCGAGCGCTCGGACAGCGCGCAGCCCTGCTCGCTCAACTGACGGGTGAGGCGCAGGCGCGACATCACCGTCATCGGATTGCGCGCGAACAACGCGAGCAGTTCGAGGAGCCTGTCGTGTACGTCGATGGCCACGCGCTTGCGCTTCAGCGTGCGCTTCGCCGGATCGAGCACGAAGTCGCCGAGGCGCAGCTTGCCGTCGCCGGGCGTGACCGGCAATGCACGCCCGGCGCGATGACGCAACAGATTGCGCATCCGCGAAAGAATCTCGCGCTCGTTGCAGGGCAGTTGCACGAAGTCGTCGGCGCCGAGATCGAGACAGGTGATGGCGTCCATCCAGCCGTGCGGCGCGCCGATGACGAGCACCGCGATATCCGGATGCAGCGTGCGCAGATCGCAGAGCACGGCTGCCGTGGGCGTGTCGGTCAGTTCGTTGCTGAGCAGGATCAGCGAAGGCTTCGTGTGCTCGATCTCGACGGCGAGCGTCTCTGCATTCGAGATCGTTCGCATCGCCGGGTAATAGCTCGAAAGAAATGCGCGCAGTTTTTGCCGAACGCCGTCATCCGGCTCGACGATGACGATGCGATGCGGCTCGTGCGTACCGGACATCATCGTTACGCCCTCCGCAGCTTCGGACGGCCGAGCGCGGCCGCATCGAGCGCGACGTGACGTTCGCCGTTGGCGTGCAGGCGCATGCGCTCGCGGATTTCGGGTTCCGTCGCGCTCACATGCACCGCGATGAACGAGCGTTCGCCGCGAAAGTTGATCCATTCGACGACACGGCAGGACGCGCCCCACGGCTGCACGATCGGCGCGGAAAGGCGGCAGCCGCGCAGTTTCGTCGCGGGTTCGTCGGCGATCTGCGCTACATCGGCGGAACTTCGTCCGGGCCAGGACGGGCGCTTCATATCGGCCTCCTTTGGTTCGGTGCGTGGCATGGCGTAACTCCGTGGTTTTCCCTTGAGATTGCCAGCGACGTTAGCGATCAATGCCGCATCCAGCATGGAGAAAAAGTGGAGAAGTCGTGGAGATTCGCGAGGAAACTGCGTGACGAAGGCCGCATCAACTAGAATCGGCCGTCATTCAATCCGCCTGCCACGCGAAGGGTTCCTCATTGAAGTTTCGTTTTGGCATCGCCTCGAAGATCTTTCTGCTCGTGCTGGTCGCGTGTCTCGTCATCACGTTGACGATGGGCTACGCCGTGCGCGTCAGCTTCGAGAACGGCTTTCTGCATTACGTGCGCGAACGCGATGCGGGGCGCGAACGCGCCGTGATGGCGAAGGTCGCGAGCGAGTACGCCGCGCACCGCAACTGGGCGTTCCTGCGCGGCAACGACGACGCATGGCTCGCGCTGCTCGACGACGCACAGGAGCAGTTCGTGCGGCGCGAGATCGAAGACATGCGCGCGACCGTGCCGAGCGCGTGGCGCAGCTTTCCGGGCAGCGGGAGCGTGGCGCGCATCCTCGGGCCGCTCGGCGAGCCGTGGCACGGCCCGCACTGGGGCATGCGTCCTTCGAACGCGTTGCCGAACCCGTCGCCTTTCGCGCCGCCCGAATCCGCACGTCTGCGCGATTCGCTGAATACAGCGCCCGAAATCGAATCGGCGGATCGCGTGCGCGGGCATAGACGGGAACGTCCGCCTGCCGCGCTGTTCGATGCGGATCGCGCGCTCGTCGCATCCACCAACGAGCCGCCGCCGCCGGATGCGCCCGCGTCGCCCGTGCGCGTGCATGGCAAGATCGTCGGCTGGCTCGCAACCGCCGGGCCGACGCCGCTCACCGACGCCGCCGACATCGCGTTTCAGGCGCAGCAGATGCGCGCGACCTGGCAGATCGGCGGCGTCGCCGTGATACTCGCCGCCGTCGTCGCGATGGTGCTCGCGCGCCTCGTGCTCGTGCCGGTGCGCCGCGTGATGGCCGCGACGCATCGGCTCGCGAGCGGTGACTATTCGATTCGCGTGCCCGCGAAGAATCGCGACGAGCTCGACAAGCTCGCATCGGACTTCAACTCGCTCGCCGATTCGCTGGAGCGCGCGGAACGTTGCCGGCGCGAGTTCATCGCGGACGTGTCGCACGAATTGCGCACGCCGCTCGCCGTGCTGCGCAGCGAACTCGAAGCGATCGAAGACGGCGTGCATGTATTCGATGCCGCATCGCTCGCCTCGCTGCAGACGGAAGTCGCGGCGCTGAACAAGCTCATCGAAGACCTGTACGACCTGTCGCTGAGCGATGTCGGCATGCTGCGCTATCGCAAGGCGCCCGCGCAGGTGAACGCGCTCACGCGCGCGTCCGTCGATGCGATGCGTCAGTCGTTCCGCGCGAAGCGGCTCGCCATCGATGTCGAATGCAGCGATGCGCTCGCCTCCGCCGATGTCGATGTCGACGCCGCGCGTTTCGTGCAATTGCTGAAGAACCTGCTGCAGAATTCCCTGCGCTACACGGATCCGAACGGGCGCGTGCGCGTCGCGCTCGCGGGCGCACCCGACGACTGGACGCTCAACGTGCAGGACTCGTCGCCGGGCGTGCCGACGTCCGCGCTGCCGCATCTCTTCGACCGTTTCTATCGCGTCGACGAATCGCGCAGCCGGCAAAGCGGCGGCGCGGGACTCGGGCTCTCGCTATGCAAGGCGATCGTCACGGCGCATGGCGGCAGCATCCGCGCGGACGATTCGGCCCACGGCGGCGTGTCGATCACCGCGCGCTTTCCTTCCCACCGCGAGTAAGCGATGCCCGTAACTTCTGCCGCCCATGTCCTGATCGTCGAGGACGAGCCGAAGCTGGCCGCCGTGCTCGCCGACTATCTGCGCGTCGCGGGTTACATCGTGACGACGCTCGCCGATGGCGCGCAGGTCATCCCGTTCGTGCGTCAAACGCCGCCTTCGCTGATGCTGCTCGACCTGATGTTGCCGGGCCGCGGCGGACTCGATATCTGCCGCGAATTGCGGACGTTTTCGGAGCTGCCGGTCATCATCCTGACGGCGCGCATCGACGAGATCGATCGTCTGCTCGGACTCGAAACCGGCGCGGACGACTACGTGTGCAAGCCGTTCAGCCCGCGTGAAGTGGTCGCGCGCGTGAAGGCGATCTTGCGTCGCGCGGGCGGCGCGAACGCAACCGCGAGCGGCGCGGCGGCCAGTGCGCTGCAAATCGATCCGCAGTTTCATCGCGTGACGCTCGACGGCCACGAACTGCGCCTCACGCCGATCGAATTCCGATTGCTGCATCTGCTGCATGTGTCGATGGGCCGAATACTGCCGCGCTCGTTTCTGCTCGATAACGTCTACGCGGATCATCGCGTGGTGACGGATCGCACGATCGACAGCCACATCAAGAATCTGCGCCGCAAGCTGCAGGACGTCCGGCCCGAGGGCGAGATCATCGTCTCGGTCTACGGCGTCGGATACAAGCTCGAAATCTGAGCGAACGTTCAGTTCGATGCGGGCATCGTCACGCGCGCGACCAGGCCCGAAGGCTCGCGATTGATGAGCGCGAGCGTTCCGCCGTGCGAACGCACGATGTCATCGACGATCGACAGCCCGAGGCCCACGCTGCCGGGCCGCTGCGCGCGCGCCGGGTCCAGGCGCACGAACGGCTCGATCACGTCCTGAAGGCGATCGGCGGGAATGCCCGGCCCGTCGTCGGTCACGTCGATCACCACGTTGCCTGCATCGAGCGCCGCCGTCACGACGATCTCCGTGCCGAAGTGAATGGCGTTGTCGATGAGATTCGTGAGCACGCGCTGGATCGCATCCGGCTTGCAGAAGAACGGAATCTGATCCGGCCCGTCGTAGCGGATCGCCGCGCCCGACTCCGCGTATTCGTCGCATAGCGTGCCGAGCAGCGCGCCGAGATCGAGCCACTCTTTTTTCTCCGCGCCCGCATCGCTCGTGAGGAATGCGAGGGCGGAACTCACCATTGTCTGCATCAGATCGATGTCGCGCAGCAGCTTGGCGCGCTCGATCTCTTTCTTCTCGGCGTCGAGCTGCAGGCGCATGCGCGTGAGCGGCGTGCGCAGATCGTGGCTGATCGCGGCGAGCATGCGCGTGCGGCTTTGCATCGAGCGCGCGATGCGTTCCTGCATACGGTTGAACGCATGCGCGGCGCGGCGGATTTCGAGCGGTCCTTCTTCATCGATCGGCGCAACGGTGATGTCGCGGCCGAACGCATCGGCTTTCTCGGACAATCGCCGCAACGGGCGAATCACGCGCGACACCGCCCACGCCGACAATCCCGCGACGCCCACGCACAGAAACGCGAGCGCGCCGAAGAACGGAATCGTGAAGCGATCGGGCTCGCGTTCGTTGCGGTCGGTGCGAATCTCCAGCGTGCGCTGGCCGAGGGGAATCAGCACTTGAAGATTCTGCGTCGGCTGACGCGCATCGCACGTTCGCACCGTCAGCGCCGCGCCCGCGTGCAGTTCCGCTCTGAGCGCGGCTTCGAGATCGTGCGTGTCGAGCGTCGAGCCTTTGCAGATGACGGCATCGTCGACGAGCTTCGCCGTCATGCGCGCGCGACCGGCGGCGGCCAGCACGCGCACGCGGTCCGCGTCGGGCGTCGCGCTCAGCATGTCCACCAGCGCGACGATGCGATACGACGTCTGCCACGGCCACGGCGGGCTCGGCGGCGCGCCGGGATAGAACAGCAACACGATGAAGAGCAACAGCGTCGCCGCCGACGAGCCCGCGACGATCGCGAGAATCTGCCCGAGCGTGGTCGCGAAAACGCGCGGCATCAGGCGGCGCATCACTGGGCGGTCACTTCGGGCTGGAACGCGTAACCGTCGGCGCGCACGGTCCGGATCGGATCATCGAGCGGATCGTCGCCCGCGAGCTTGCGGCGCAGCCGGCTCACGAGCAGATCGACGGAGCGCGTCGCGATCGGGAAGTTTTTGCCGCGCGTGAGACGGATGAGTTCTTCGCGCGATAGCACTTGCCGCGGATGCTGGCACAGCACGAGCAGCAAGTCGGTTTCGGCGCCCGTCAACGGCACGCGCAAGCCGGCGGGCGAGCGTAGAAAGCGCCGGTACGGATAGAACGTGAAGCCGGAGAACGTCATCACGATTTCGCTTGCCGGCGCGCGCGCGGCGGCCTCGTTCGTCTGGCCGCGGCGCAACACGACGCGGATGCGCGCGAGCAGCTCGCGCAGATCGAAGGGCTTCGACACGTAATCGTCCGCGCCGAGTTCGAGGCCGACGACCTTGTCGGTCGGTTCGGACAGCGCGGTCAGCATGATGATGGGCGGCCCGCCCGATGCACGCACGCGACGGCAGAAGCTCAGGCCGTCTTCGCCGGGCAGCATCACGTCGAGCAGCACGAGGTCGAAGCCGCCGCGCGCGAGCAGTTCGTGTCCGGCTTCCGCGCTTCCGGCGACCTGCACGCGAAAGCCCTTGCCGCGCAGATAATCCGCGAGCGATTCGCTGATTTCCGGGTCGTCTTCCACGAGCAGCAGTTGAGATTCGTTCACTTCGTTGCACCGGTTCGAGAGCGGGCGGCGTCGCGCCTCAAGACGAGATTGTCCATCAATCCGGACCTCAACTTCATGTCAATCCGGACACACTCGGCCATCTTACTCAGTACGCGGATGTCGCGCGCAGACCACAACGTCCTTCCGATTCGCACAAGGCATTACCGCAGGTAATCGCGATTCGCGCCGCATTGCGGCATCGCGCGCACGCGAACGCATTGATGCTCAAGGGATTCCTCTTTCGCTGTGCTCCGCAGGCGCACGCGTTACACAACATTCGGTAACTCACGTCCAACGAAAGCACGTCATGTGCCGTGATTTAATCCGCCGTCCGATGCGTCGACCGATCGATCGGAAAGAACCTCAAGCTCTCTTGGAGATACCACAGTGAAGAAATCCCTATTCACGCTGAGCGCGCTGGCCGCGCTCGGCACCGTCGCCGGCACGGCGCACGCGCAAAGCAGCGTGACGCTCTATGGCCTCATCGACGCGGGCCTCACCTACACGAACAATCAGGGCGGCGCGCATAACGTTCAGGCGACGAGCGGCGCCGTCAACGGCAGCCGCTGGGGCCTGCGCGGAACGGAAGATCTCGGCGGCGGCCTGAAGGCGATCTTCACCCTCGAAAGCGGCTTCAGCATCATGAACGGCAAGCTCGGCCAAGGCGGACGCGAGTTCGGCCGTCAGGCGTTCGTCGGACTGTCGAGCGATCGCGCGGGCGCACTCACGCTCGGCCGTCAGTACGATTCCGTCGTCGATTATCTCGGCCCGCTCGCACTCACGGGCACGCAATACGGCGGCACGCAGGCCGCGCATCCGTTCGACAACGACAACCTCGACAACTCGTTCCGCGTCAGCAACTCCGTGAAGTACCAGAGCCTGAACTACGGCGGCTTCAAGTTCGGCGGCCTGTATGGCTTCTCGAACGATGCGGGCGGCTTCGCGACGAATCGCGCGTATAGCGTGGGCGCATCGTACAACTACGGTCCGTTGAACGTAGCGGCGAGCTACATGCAGCTGAACAACGCGGGCGCGACGCTGAATTCGAGCGGCGCAGTCAGCGATGACGCCACGTTCAGCGCAAGCCGTCAGCGCACGTTCGGCGCGGGCCTGAGCTACACGTTCGGCGCGGCGCAAGCGGGCTTCGTCTTCACGCAGACGCGACTCGACGGCGCGACGGGCATCGGCGCATCGGCATCGGGCACGACCAACGGCATCACGCTCGATGGCGGCAGCGCGCGCTTCACCAACTACGAAGTGAACGGCCGCTACAACCTGACGCCCGCGTGGTCGGTGTCGGGCGCGTACACCTTCACCGACGGCCATCTCGAAGGCGTCGATCCGAAGTGGAATCAGTTCAGCCTGCAAACGGCGTACGCGCTGTCCAAGCGCACCGACGTGTATCTGCAAGGCGTGTATCAGCACGTGAGCGATACGGGCGATTCGGGCATCACGGCGGCGATCAACGGACTGTCGGCATCGTCGACGAACAGCCAGGTCTCGGCGACCGTGGGCTTGCGTCACCGCTTCTGATCGAAGCGTGAGCGAACGGCGGACGCGTATGTCCGCCGTTTTTGCGTCGCATGGGTTGCGGCGTTACTGATCGTCCCAGCGCGCGACGGTCTGTTCCTGAACGCCGAGCCCTTCGACGGATAGCTTCATCACGTCGCCCGGTTTCAGGTATTGCTCGGGCTTCATGCCGAGGCCGACGCCCGGCGGCGTGCCCGTCGTGATGACATCGCCCGCTTCGAGCACGACGAACTGGCTGATGTACGAAACGAGCTTGCTGATCGGAAAGATCATGTCGGACGTCGATGAGTTCTGGATGCGCTTGCCGTTCAGTTCGAGCCACAGCGGCAGATTCTGCACGTCGCCGAGTTCATCGGGCGTGACGAGCCACGGACCGAGCGGACCGAAGGTGGGCGCCATCTTGCCTTTCACCCATTGACCGCCGTGTTCGAGCTGGAACGCGCGCTCGGACACGTCGTTGCAGACTTCGCGCGATCGATATCGCAGAGCGTGATGTGCGCGACGCCTGCATCCGCGAGCGATACCGCGATGGCCGCGCCCGCGCCGCCGCATCCGAGCACGAGCGCGCGCTTCGCTTTCACGTCGTGGCCCTTCGCGAGCAGGCCGCGCACGAAACCTTCGCCGTCGAACATGTCGGCGTGCCAGCGGCCTTCGTCATCGCGACGCAAAGCGTTCACCGCGCCGATGCGCCGTCCGCGCGAATGCACTTCATCGGCGATGGCGAGCGCACGTGTCTTGAACGGCGACGTCACGAGCAGGCCGTCGAGGTTCTTCAGGCGCGGCAGCGCGGGCAGAACCGCATCGATCTCGCTTGCCTCGATGTGCATCGGCACGAGCACCGCATCGATGCCGGCGTCGGCGAACTTGCGCGTATAGACTTCGGGCGAGCGCACCTGCGCGATCGGATCGCCGATGATGCCGTACAAGCGCGTGCGCCCCGTGATCGACGCGGCGCTCATGCGCGGCTCCCGTACCACTCGGCGATGCGTTGCGAACGATGCCTACATTCCCGGGCCACCGTTTCATCCTTGATGCCCATGAGTTGCGGCGCGAAGATGCGCGCATCCATCTCGTGCACGTCGGTGGCGATGGCTGGACGGAAATCCATATGCGCGAAGACATCGCGTTCGATATCGATGCCCGGCGCGACTTCGATCAACTCCAGCCCTTTATCGCCGACACGAAACACCGCGCGCTCGGTGATGAACAACGCGGAATTGCCGCGCTCGCGCGCGAGCGGCGCGCTATAGCAGATCTGTTCGAGCGAACGCACGAATTTGCGATGCGTGCCTTCCTGCACGATCCGCGTCTTGCCGTTCTCCCATTGCACGTCGAGCCCGCCCGCGGTGAGCGTGCCGCTGAAGATCACGCGCTTCGCGTTCTGGCTGATGTTGATGAACCCGCCGACGCCGACGATCTTGTCGCCGAAGCGGCTGATGTTCACGTTGCCGTGCGCGTCGACTTCCGCGAACGAGAGGAACGCGAGATCGAGACCGCCACCATCGTAGAAGTCGAATTACGACGGCTGCTCGATCATCGCGGCGAAGTTCTGCGCGCCGCCCGAATCGCGGCCTGTGATGGGCGCACCGCCGATCAGCCCTTGCTCGTTGGTGAGGATCACCGAGTCGAGCAGGTCTTCTTCCGCGGCGACGGTCGAGAGTCCCGTCGAAATGCCTGCGCCGAGATTGCACACGGCATGCGGATACAGCTCCATCGCCGCGCGCCGCACGATTACCTTGCGCGGGCCGAACGGCAGCGGACGAATCTCCGAAAGCGGCACGCGCAATTCGCCGGCGTAGCTCGGATCGTAATCGGTCGCGTAAGTCTGACGCTGCTCCGGCTCGACGACGACGAAGTCCACGAGAATGCCGGGGATCTTCACTTGCTTGGGCGGCAGCGTGCCGCGCCGCGCCATGCGTTTCACCTGCACGACGACGATGCCGCCCGCGCGCCGCGTCGCCTGCGCCATCGCGAGCATTTCGCCGAGCACGGCTTCCTGTTCCATCGTGACGTTGCCGTCTTCGTCGGCGGTGGTGCCGCGCAGGAACGCGATATCGATCGGGAACGGCTTGAAGCGCAGCCATTCCTCGCCGTCGATACGCATCAGCTCGACGAGCATCTCTTCCGTCGACGGACTCTGACGCGCGCCCTGCTGACGCGGATCGACGAACGTGCCGAGCCCGGTCTTCGTGATGAGGCCGGGACGCCCGCCCGCCATTTCGCGCATCAGTTGCGACCTTGACGACGAGGCCATTGGGACAAACCCAAAGGACGAGGCATCGACGGGCACGCATCGATTTACAGGCTATGATCTGTTTTAATGCTTAACAACTCAGAGGCTGTAAAATGACATTACAGATCAAAACCTGTAGGAGCACGCGATGGACTATTCGCTGAAAACACTGAGCCAGCTCAGGCCGATCCTGATCGGCTTTCGCAAGGCGGCGGGCCTTACGCAAGCGGCGGTCGCGGCGCGTCTCGGCGTTACGCAGCAGACGTACGCGCAACTCGAAGCCAATCCGGCAGCAGTGAGCGTCGAACGTCTCTTCAAGGTTCTACGCGTGCTCGACGTGGAACTCGCGCTCACGCGAGCGGAAAAGGCGAGCGAAGCCGCGTCGATACACCCGCCGCCGCCCATCGCGGCCAAGGCCACCGCCGCGCGCCCCGCACGCAAGCGCGCCACGGCCGCCGCTGCGGCCTCGAAGAAACGGGAGAACTGGTAAACATGGCGCGCCGCACGCAATCCGGCCGACTCGACCTGTGGATGAACGGCCTGCCCGTCGGGCATTGGGAAACAGGCGCGGCCGGCGAACGCCTCGTCTATCGCGACGACTGGATCGCCGATCCTCAAGGCCGTCCGCTATCGCTGTCGCTGCCCTTCACGCCGGGCAATCAGCCGTGGCGCGGGCAAGTCGTCACCGACTTCTTCGACAATCTCCTGCCCGATAGCGAGCCGATCCGCCGCCGCATCGCCACGCGATTCCGCACCGGCGGCACGGCGCCGTTCCAGTTGCTCGCGCAGTTGGGCCGCGATTGCGTCGGCGCCCTTCAAATGCTGCCGCCCGGCGAAGCGCCCGTCGATCTCGACACCATAAAAGGCCGTGCGCTCACCGCATCGCAGATCGCGCGTCTGTTGCGCGAGACCACATCGGCGCCGCAACTCGGTCAGCACGAAACGGTCGACGACCTGCGCCTGTCCATCGCCGGGGCGCAGGAAAAGACCGCGCTTCTGCGTCACGGCAAGCGCTGGCTTCTGCCCGAAGGCAGCACGCCGACCACGCATATCTTCAAGCTGCCGCTCGGGCTCGTCGGCAACATGCGCGCCGACATGCGTACGTCGGTCGAGAACGAATGGCTCTGCTCGAAGATCGTCGCGGCGTTCGGCCTGCCCATCGCGCGATGCGAAATGGAACGCTTCGACGATCAGAAGGTGCTCGTCGTCGAGCGCTTCGATCGCCGTCTGTCGAGCGACAAATCGTGGATCCTGCGCCTGCCGCAAGAGGACATGTGTCAGGCCACCGGCACGCCCGCGCTGCTCAAGTACGAGTCGGACGGCGGTCCCGGCATCGAACGAATCATGGAGGTGCTCGCCGGATCGACGCACGCCGCACAGGACCGTCTTCGCTTCTTTCGCACGCAGATGATCTTCTGGATACTCGCCGCCACCGATGGTCACGCGAAGAACTTCAGCATCGCGCATCTGCCCGGCAACCGGTATGAATCGACGCCGCTTTATGACGTGCTCTCGGCGCATCCGGTCATCGGTACGCGGGCCAATCAATTCGCCGCGCAACGCGTGCGCCTCGCGATGGCCGTGCGCAGCAAGAACGCGCACTATCTGATCGGCGAGATTCAGCGGCGGCACTGGATCGCGCAGGGGCGGCGCGTCGGCCTTGCCGCGAACGATGTCGAAACGATGATCGATGAACTCGGCGCGCGCACGCCGCACGTCATCGATGAAGTGGCCGCACGCTTGCCACGCGATTTCCCGATGGACGTCGCCGAGACGATCTTCGACGGCATGCGCCGCCTCGCGCGCAAGCTCGCATCGTGACGCGCGGCGTCACTTGCCCATGTACTTCTGCGCGAGCGCTTCGTAGAGCGGCGGTGCGAACAGCTTCGACACCTGGCTCGCAATCAGCGCGGTGGCCATCAGCGACAGCACGAGCGCGTGACCGTTGATCATCTCGATGACGATCACGAACGCCGTGATCGGACTCTGCGTGACGGCGGCGAGATAGCCGACCATGCCGAGCGCGATCAGCATCGGCAATTCCATGTTGCCGAACACGAGATGCAGCGCATTGCCGATGCCCGCGCCGATCGCGAGCGACGGCGCGAAAAGTCCGCCCGGCGCGCCCGGCAGATACGACCCGACCATCGACGCCATTTTCAGCAACGGATAGCTCGCGCCGACTTCCGTGTGGCCTTCGAGCATGCCGCGCGCTTCCGCATAGCCGCTGCCGAAGGTATGGCCGCCCGCCACCACGCCGATGACCGCGATGACGAGCCCGCACGCCGCGCCGAACGCCACCGGATGCGTCTGACGCCAGCTCGCGAGACGGCCCGGCATCCAGCGCTCCGTGTTGAGCAACAGCCAGCAGAAGATGCCGCCCGCGATGCCCGTCACCACGCCGAGCAAAACGACGGCGAGCGCGAGCGATTCGGGGAAGTGTCCGGTGAGATCGATCGTGCCGAAGTAGACGTAGTTGCCTTGCAGCGCGAGCGAAACGATGCCGGCAAAGATGATCGCCGTAATCAGCACGCCGCTCGTGCGCTGCTCGAAGCTGCGCGTGAGCTCTTCGATGGCGAACACCACGCCGGCGAGCGGCGCATTGAACGCCGCCGACAATCCCGCAGCCGCACCCGCGAGCGCGAGATTGCGTTCCAGCGCGCCGCCGCGCATGTTGCGCAAGCGTGTGGGATAGAAGCGGCGCAAGCTGAACATGAGCGCCGCGCCCACATGGATGGTCGGCCCTTCGCGCCCGATGGTGAAGCCGCCGAGAATCGACAGAAACGATATGGCGATCTTGCCGACGAGAATGCGCAGCGTGAGCAGGCGCGGCCCGAGCTCGCGCTTGTCGTGCAGCATCGCGATGACCTGCGGAATGCCGCTGCCTTCGGAGCCGGGAAAGAAGCGGCGCGTCAGCCAGACAGCGAGCGCGCCGATCGCGGGCGTGAGCAGCAGCGGCAACCACCAGTAGACGGCGACGACGCGCAGAAAAGCGTCGTACCCGAAGTCGATCAGCCGTGCATACATGACCGCGACGAGCCCGGTCGCGATCGCGCCGAGCCAGAACACGCCGTAATGCAGCCACAGTCTGCGCGCGCGCAGGATGGTGCGCCGGTCGATGAATCCAGGAATGTGCATCGGGGAAGCCGCCTAAAATTTAAGGCACATTGTGACATAAAAGTTGCATCACACTTCCTGCGGACCGAACACCCAGCCGAACGATCCATAGTGCGCCTTGTGTTCTGCAGCGAGCCTGAGCAGGCACCGCTCGCCCTTCGCGGTGAGGTGAACCTGCACTTGACGGCGATCGGTCTTGTCGGTTTTGCGCGTGACGAGTCCCGCCGTCTCGCATCGCGACACCAGCGCCGCGGTGCCGTTCGGCGCGGCCTGCAGCCGCTCCGCGAGCTCGCCCACGGTGGCCCAGCGCCGTTCGGGAAATCCGCGTACATGCAGAAGCAACTGGTACTGAAGCGTCGTGATGCCGGCCGCGTTGCAGACTTCCTCCGACACGCGCAGGAACTTGCGCAGCTCGTAACGGAAGCTCGACATCGCTTCCAGGTCCTGCTTGTTGATGCTCGATGACATTGGCGATCCTGATTCGAGATTGGCTTGCTCGCGGATCATACGACGCCGGCTACCCGAACACGCGTCGCCACGCCACCCGAAGGCGCCGCGCGCGGTCCTCGAACAGATACGAAGCGAGCAGCGCGAGAAGCATGGAGACGGCGCCCGTCAGCACATGCTCGACGTAAGGCAGACGATAGTGGCCCGGATGCGCATACGCATCGCCGATCGCGGTGAGCACGCCGACGAGCGCTGCATTGCCGTACCGGTTTCCGTAGAGTTTCGCGGCGGGCGTGAAGGTCAGAAGCAGCGCGAGCAGTCCGGTCAGAAGGCCGGTCTTGAACGCCACCATCCAGTGCGCGGCGCTGGCGATATTGCCCCAGCTGCCGGGCATGCACGTCATGCATGCGCTCGTCGGCTGCCAGAAGCGTTGAACGAAGACCTTGATTCGACGCGTCCATTCGTTCCACATGATCGCCGTCCTCATCGACGCAGCGCGTCATCGATTGCTGCGAGCGCGTAAACCAAGCCGCGCTTCCTGCCCTCTTGCGCGAGTCGCTGTAGCGCATCCGTCGACGCCGCTTTCCGGTCGCCCATGCCATGCGCGACGAGCGCGCGCGCCCGCGCCACGACGAATGCCGAAAACGGCGATGGCTCGCGTCGCGCGTAATCTTCGAGCGCCGCAGCGTGATGCGCGGCCGCGTCCAGAAGTCCGCGATCGAGGCACGCGTCTATCGCGTCGCGCCGAAAGAGAAAGTGGTTGTGGCTCACCGCGCCGCTGGCGAGCAGAGCTTCGCCTTCCGCGAGCGCGCTGTCGAAGACCGCGACGTCGTCCGTCGAACGCGCCAGCACGCCGAGATACGCGGCGCCCAGATACGTCATGCCGGTCTCGCGGCTGATCGACAGCGCCTCTTCGATATCGTCGAGCGCGTCGCGCCGGCGTCCCGCAACACGATGCAATTCCGCGCGCAACGCGAGCGCCTCGCCTTCGAAGCGCCTCGATTTCAGTTCGCGCGCACAGCGCAGCGCCGGGCCGACATGCTCCCACGCGCGATCCCACTGCGCGAGATCGTGCAGGCAGTGAAACGCCGCATGATGCGCAACCGCGAGCGCCCGCAACTGCCCGACCTTCTCCGCCGCGGCCACGCTCGCGAGCGCCGCATCGAGCCCCGCGTTCGCCGCGCCCGCGAACCATGCGGTAATCGCGTGCATCGGCAGATTGGCGACTTCGATCCGTCCGAATCCGTGGCGCCGGCACAGCTCGATGCAGCGGCTGAAGGCGTCGTTCGCGCTGATCATCCGTCCGCGCATGTACTGCGCGTCGCCGATTCCGCCGAGCGCGGCGGCCTCCAGTTCCGCGTCGCCCGCTTGCTGCGCGAGCGCGAGGCTGCGTTCGTGTTCGCGCACGCAGCCTTCGATATCGCCGCGCGGAAAACACAGGTTGCCGCGCAGGAAATGGATGCGCGCTTCCTCGCGCAGCAGTCCTTGCGCGGCCGCGGCCGATGCGGCGCGATTCAGATCGGCCCACGCGCCATCGAGATCGTCGATGACGCGCTTCACCGTCGCGCGCCCGATCCACGCGTGACAGCGCGCCGTGTCGGTCGTGGCGAAGCCGAGCGCGGTTTCGAACGCCGCGAGCGCCGATGTCATGTCGCCCGCGTCGTGCAGGATCGTGCCGCGCAGGCATTCGAGCGCGGCGCGGTCGCTGTCCGCATCCGCGATTTCGAGCCCGCGCGCGACGAGCCGAAGCGCCGCTTCATGCCGATACGCCGACGCCTGCACGCGCGCCGCGTCGCAATAGGCGAGCGCCGCTGCGCGATCCGCGGCGCGATCGAGATGCTCGGCGCGCAGAACCGGATCGCGCTCGCCGAACCACTGCGCCGCGCGACGATGCAACGCGCGGCGACGGCTTTTCAGCAGCCCGTCGTAGATCGCGTCGCGGATCAGCGCGTGGTGGAAGATGAAGCCGGCGCCCTGGCGTCGCACCAGGCGATCCATCGACGGCGATTCGAGCGCGGCGCCCGCGCCGGTTTCATCGACGAGAAAATCGACTGCATCCTTCTCGACGAGCTGCCCGAGCACCGACGCCGCCTGCAAAGCGGTCTTGCCGGCGGAATCGAGCCGGTCGAGCCGCGCCTGCACGAGACTGCGCACCGAGCCGGGCACGCCGGATTCCGCGCCGTCCTGCGCGTGGTTCAGCAACTGTTCGAGAAACAGCGGATTGCCCGCCGCCCGCGCGATGCAGCGCTCCGCGAGATCCGCCGTCGCGCCGGGAAACGATTCGGCCATGACGCGCGCCTCGCTTGCGCTCAACGGTCCGAGATCGATGAGCGAATACGGCGCGCCGTGCGCGGCGTGCCAGGACGCGTCGAAGGTTTCGGATAACGGGCGCGCGGTCAGTACGAGCACGGCCGCGCAATCCGCCGCCGTCGCGGATAGCGCCGCGAGGTCCGCCAGCGTCGGCGCATCCGACCAGTGGATGTCTTCGACGGCAAGAACCCGCGGATGCCGGCCGCTCGCGCGACGAACGAGCCGCGCCACGACATCGCGCCGGCCGCGAACGCGCATCGCGTTGTCCATTGCCTCGAAGACCGTGCGATCCGCGAGCGGCATGGGCATGTCGAGCAGGTCTTCGAGAAAGAGCGCATCGCCTTCATCGATCGAACCGGCGGCGATCGCCTGGGCGATGCCCTGCCCTATCGTTGCGTCATCGTTCGGATCGTCGAGCGCGAGCAGTCCGCGCACGAGCGATTGAATCGCGCCTCGTCCGGTCGCCGCGCCGAAGTCGAGCACGAGCCCGCCGTGACAGACGAATCCCGCATCCCGCGCGGCGCTTTCGAACGCTTCGACGAGGCGCGTCTTGCCGATGCCCGCCTCGCCGCGCAGCACGATCGTGCGTCCATGGCCCGTCGCGCGGCACGAGCCGAGCACGGTCCGGAACGCGAGCAGATCTTCGCAGCGGCCGACCATCGGCCGGATCGGCGGCGCGTGTCGAATGCCGGCGATGCGCCATGCCGGAACCGGATCGGCGAATCCCTTGACGGACAGCGCGCCGCGTTCGACGCAATCGAGACGCTCGGCCAGATGACGCCGCACGGCCTCCGATACGAGGATTTCTCCCGTGCCGGCCGCGTCCGTGAGACGCGACGCGAGATTGACGGTGTCGCCCGTGACGGTGTACGCCCGATGCGTCGCGCTGCCCGTGCCGCTCGCGACGACCTCGCCGCCCGCAATGCCGATGTGCACGCAAACCGCGCGACCGAGCGCGCGCGACAGGCCGGGCATCGCATCGTCGATTGCGAGCGCGGCGCGCACGGCGCGTTCGGCATCGTTTCCATGCGAGACCGGCGCGCCGAAGACCGCCATCACCGAGTCGCCGACGTGCTTGTCGACATGGCCGCCATGCAGCTCCACGATGCGATCGACCTGCTCGAAGTATCGATCGAGCACGTCGAGCACTTCTTCCGCGTCGATTTCCCGGCTCATCTGCGTGAAGCCGCACAGGTCGGCGAAAAGCACGGCGACTTGCCGCCGCTCTCCTTCATCGCCCGGTTTGATGGACGCATGCGGCAGTCCGGCCAGCGCATCGAGCAGCTTGCGCCGATGCCCGACCGGCGCGACGCCGAGTTCCTTCAGGTCGTCGGCGGTGAGATTGCGCAGCACGTCGGCGTCGATGGCGTTCTCGCGAAACACCGGCTCGTACCGTTCCATTCCGAGGCTGCGCAGCCAGGCGGCGACGTCCACGATCTCTCCTGGGCGGAAGATCTGCTTCCACTCAAAAAGATAGCACGCAGCCGGACGCGCGCCATGGCTCTCACGCTCCGATCGACTGCAGCAACCGCGTGAGATCGCGCGGCTCGACGCGGATCAATCCGCCTTTCGGACTGTCGATGTCGGCGATCAGCGCGAGCGACAGCGCGACCGTCGCCGGAAGAATCGTGATGAGCAGCCCTTTGGTCAGCTTGCCCTTCGCGCCGTAGCCCTGCATCACGCAGCCGAGCAGCGCGATGATGATCATCAGATACCACGCGCCCAGCGGAATATGGTTGATGCGCGCTGCCTCCGAGTAGTCCTGCGAGTTCAGCACGTCGTTCATGCCGGCGACGACGAGCGCGCCGATGGGCGTCGGCTGATCCTTCGCTACTTGCGTCGCGAGCTGCCACAGCTCCGTTTCGACATTCGACGTATCGCGGACGATCGTCGCGAGCGCATCGGGCGCGCGCGTCGTGTAGTTCGCCAGTCTCAGCTTCGTATAGCGGAGCAGCGCGGACTTGATCTTCGCGCCGGTCGCGGCATCGACGAGATCGGCGCGCGCATATTCGGTGCCGATCGCGTTCGCCTCGCTTTCCTCCAGCGTCTTGCGCAAGTCGTAGCGATTCACCGCCATCGAAAGGCTGAAGCCGACGAGCAGCGCAAGCAAGGTCAGCGTGGAAGTCTGGATGATGTTGAAGTCTTCGCGATCCTCCGGCGGCAGCACGGCGAAGCGCCGCAATACGTGCGCGCCGCACGCCACCGCGCCGATGAACAGCGCGAGCAGCACGACGAACAAACCTTCCGGATGATCGACTAAAACCGTCATCGGCGCTCCTTCAGCGCGCGTCGGCCACGGAAGATTCGGCGCTCGCGAGCATCGTCGCCAGCGTCGTTCCGGCGAGCGCCGGCGCGTCGACGTGAAAGAGCGCATCGCCGAGCGCCGCGCGCGCGCCGATCCGTCCGGCGAGCCATGCGCGCAAGCCCGCCTCCGGCATCACGACGATGTTGCTGCGCCGCGATGCGTCGGTTGCGTCCTCGAAGTCCTGTGCATCCGCGAAGTTAAGGAAGTTGGCGTACTGCTGATTGATGTCGAGCGTCGCGCGCGTCGCCGGCTTCGACGCCGCGCCCGTCCCGCCCGATGGCGACGCGTCGGCCTGCGCCAGCGCATCGCCTACGACGCCCGACAGGCCCGTCGCCATGCCGGCGACCGCAACGTTCTTTAGAAAGACTCGACGCGCTTCTGCATCGGCTGGATGTTTCGGCTCGGACATCTCGTCTCCTGTCGGGGAATGCCGGAACGCGATGTATTCCGTCTCGGATCGCCTTTGCGATCCGCACTGAAACACACGCGTCAATAACGTCCATGTGTTGAACCGATACTGGAAAAGCGCTGGATCAACGGTGGATTAAATCTATCGTCCGAATGTTCGAATAGACGAGCGTTATGAAAGTCAATCCTCGCGCACGCGCGCCGTGATCGGAACGTGCGCGCTCGTGCGTGAAGATTCGCGCGACGCGCCGACGAGACGGCGCCCTTGCGGACCGTGAACGGCGTCGGGTTCGGGAAAGAGCCGCAGCATCGTCAGATACAGCGCGCCGCCCACGACGAACGAAACCGGCACGCTGAGATCGCAGCCGCCCGCGAGCGCGCCGAGCGGCCCGGCGAACTGTCCCGGCAGATTCACGAACGTCAGCCCGATGAACGCGGCCGGCAGCCATGCGCCCATCGCGCGCCAGTTCCAGCCGTGGCTATACCAATAGTGGCCGCCGCGCCCGCCGCGATTGAACACTTGCAGATCGTCGGCCAGATAGAAACCGCCGCGCTGCACGAAGCCGATCACCATGATCGCCATCCACGGGCAACTGAAGGTGCAGATGAGCGTCGAGAACGTCGCCACGCTTTCCACGAGGTTGAACGCGAAACGCCCCACGAAAATGAAGCCGATGGCGAGCAGGCCGATCAGCGCCGTCGCGCGCACGCGGTTGAGGAACTTCGGGAACATGCTCGACGTGTCGAGGCCCGTGCCGTAGAGCGCGGTCGTGCCCGTCGACAGTCCGCCGATGATCGCGATCAGACACATCGGCAACAGGAACCAGCGCGGCGATACCGCAAGCAAGCCGCCCACGTAGTCGTTCGAGCTGATGAAGCTCGGCGCTTGCGTCGCGATGATCGTCGCGGTGACGAGGCCGAAGAGGAACGGCAAGAACGTCGCGATCTGCGCGAGAAACACGGCGCCCATCACGCGGTGGCGCGGCGTCGATTGCGGAATGTAGCGCGCCCAGTCGCCGAGCGTCGACGCGAACGAAACCGGATTGCTCAACGCGACCAGCGCCGCGCCGACGAACGCCGCCCAGAAGCCTGCGCTGCCGTGCTGAAGCGTGCCCGCGTAGTGGACGTCGAAAGGCTTCGCGAACGCGAATGCGCCGAGCACGAACATGAGGCTCGCCGCCCACACGGCGATCTTGTTCACCCACAGCATGAAGCGAAACCCGTAGATGCAGACGATCAGCACGAGCACCGCGAACACCAGATACGCCGTGCCGAGCGTCCACGGATTGACCGGCAAGCCGATCATGTCGTGCGCGCCGCCGACGAGCGCATCGCCCGAACTCCATACGGCGAGCGAGAAGAACGCGACCGATGTGAGCACCGCGAGAAACGATCCGACGATGCGGCCATGAATGCCGAAGTGCGCCCCCGACGACACCGGATCGCTCGTGCCGTTGCGCGGCCCGAAGAGGCTCATCGGCGCGAGCATGCAGGTGCCCGCGAGCACGCCGATCACGATGGACCACACGCTCGCTTCGAACGAAAGGCCGACGAGCACCGGAAAGCTGCCGAGCACCGAAGTCGAAAACGTATTGCAGCCGCCGAACAGCAGGCGGAACAGATCGATGGGCCGCGCGTATCGCGAAGCGTCGGGAATGCGCTCGAAACCGTAGGTTTCGATCTTCGTGATGCTGGTGCTGTCGCTGGTGTTGTCTGCCATGTTGTCTCGCTCCGTTGTTATCGGCGGTCATTCCGTTGCGTCGGAATGCGCGCCGTAATGCGTCATCAAGGCGTTCACATCGGGCACGTTGCTACCGCGCGTTCAGGCTCATCGTGATGAATCTCGCGCGCGCCATAGACGCCGAAAAGGTCTTCACAGAAGGCTCGAACGATGGCTTTGTCGGCCATGTCGCGCTTCATCGCGAGATGCAGCGGCACGTCGAAGCCGAACGCGGTGCGTCCCAGCACGCGGATCAGTCCGCGCTGCTCGAAGGCGTCCGCGTGATGCGCGGGCAAATAGCCGATATGACTGCCCGACAGGATCAGCACGGTGGCCGCGTCGATGCTGTCCGCGATCGCCGTCACGCGCCGCTCGCCGATGCCCGCGAGTTCTTCCGGCACCGGATAGCTGCGCCAGATCCAGTCGTGCGCGCGCAGATCGTCGAGCGTCACGAGCGGGTCCGCATGAAAGAGCGGATGTCCGCGCCCGCAACAGATCACTTGCCGCTCGTTGAACAGCCTGCTGTACGACAGCCCCGCGACGCGATGCCAGAAATAGCCGATCGCCAGATCGAGTTCGCGATTGACGAGGCTTTCTTCGAGTTCCTGCGGCGGCGCGACGTGCATCGCGAAACGCACGGCCTGATCGCGCTTGCGAAATGCGCCGATAGCTTCCGCGAGCCGCGCGTTCTCGACATGCGATGCCTGTCCGATCAACCCGATCGACAGCGTGCCGACCAGCTTGCGATCGATGTCGCGCACCTGCGCGACGAATTGCGATGTCGCGCCGATCAGCGCCCGCGCCGACATCACGAAACGCTCGCCTTTGGACGTCAGCCGAAAGCCGCCGCGTCCGCGTTCGCACAGCCTGAAGCCGACGCGCGCCTCCAGCGCGGAAAGCTGCGAGCTGATGGTCGACTGGCGCACGCCGAGCGACGCTTGAGCGGCGGTGATGCCGCGCGCATCGACGACCGCGAGAAAGACGCGCACGAGGCGAAGGTCGAGATCGGATGTATTGGAGAACATGTCGTCGCGCTCACATCGGGAAGCCCATCGCCTTGATGCCCTTGATCCACGCGCGCTTCCAGCCGCCCTCGGCATCGGCGCCGTCGAATGCGTGGAACGTGACTTTCGCGGCGAGCCATCGCACCGGCTCGGGCGGAATGTAGGTCGGGCTTCGATTGGCGATGTCGAGCGCGCGCTCGGGACTGTCGCGATCGAAAAGGATGTTCAGGCCCATGAACGCGCCGAAGCGGCTCGCGGCCACGCCGAAGCCGGTGTAGCCCGCGACGAACACGGCCTTGTCGCCGAGATAGCGCTTCGCGAATACCGATCCGCGCGAGCAGTAGTCGATCGGACCGCCCCACGCGTGCGAGAAACGCACGTCGCTCAGTTGCGGGAACGTCTTGTAGAACGCCTCCGCGAGACGGTAGTACGTGTCGCGCTGCCGATCGCGCGGCGGATTCGGATCGCCATCGAAGTGATAACTCACGAGGCCGCCGAAGATGATGTTGTTGTTCTTCGTGAGGCGGAAATAGTTGAGCTGCGTGCGCGTGTCGTAGATGCCCTGACGCTGCTTCCAGCCGATGCGCGAAAGTTGCTCGCCGGTGAGCGGCTCGGTCGCGAGTACGTGATCGCGCACTTGCAGGACGCGCCGGTTGATATCCGGAATGCCGACTTTCGCGGTGCCGCTGCCCAACAGCACGCGCGGCGCGCGCACGCTGCCCGCGGGCGTCGTCACGAAGACGGTCGCGCCTTCGTCGATCACGTCGATCAGCGGACTGTGCTCGTAAAGCCGCACGCCGAGTTCGAGCGCCGCGCGTTTCAAACCCCACGCGAGCTTCGCCGGATGCACGATGCCGCTGCGATTGCGCGACCACAGCGCGCCCGCGAACAGCGGCGAATCGAGTTGTTCGCGCGTGGCCGCGGCGTCGAGCAGCGTGACGTCGTGGCCATACGATCTGTGCAGATCGTAATCGGCACGCAGATGGTCGATATGCTCGGGATCGACGGCGACCGTCATCTCGCCGTTCCATTCGATGTCGGCGTCGATGCCATAGCGTTCGAGCGTCTCTTCGAAGCCGTCGAGATTGCGCTGGCCGAAGGCTTCGAGCTCGGCGATATCGTTCGGAAAGACCCGCACGGCGTTGGGCAGGCCGTGCATCACCGATGTCGAGATGATGCCGCCCGCGCGCCCCGATGCGCCGTGCGCGACCCGTCCTGCTTCGATCAGCACGACGTCGAGTTCGGGCATCTGCTCTTTCGCCTGCACGGCGGCCCACAAGCCGGTGAAGCCGCCGCCGACGATCAGAAGATCGGCGCGTGTTTCGCCCGCGAGCGACGGTTCGGCCGGCGGCTCGGCGGGATTGTCGAGCCAGTAGGGAGAGAGCTTCGTGCGGGCGAGTGCTTCTTCGACGGTCAGTCGGGCCCGCTTGCGGCGCACATCGCGCGATGCGCCGGGTGCGGCGAAGTCGGCTTCGAACAGTTGCGCGCTTTCGTTCATGACGTGTCTCCTCCTCGGGCGCGGTGCGCGACGTTATTGCTGCGGTTCGAGCACGACGTAGAACTTCTTCGCGTCCTCGATCGTTTCCCAGCGGCCCGCGAAACCGGCCGGCAGCAGATAGCCCTCGCCCGCCGCGAACTCGCGGCGCGCGCCGTTCATATCGGTCAGCGCGATGCGGCCTTCGACAAGCCAGACGGCTTCGTCGGCGGTGGTCGCGGGGAAATCGACGGCGCCGACCTTGCCTTCCCACCAGCCGATCACGTAGTTGCCGGTCTTGCCTTCGGCCGCGCGCCAGTCGCTTTCGTCCATGCCGTAATCGAGTTGCGTGAATTGCCCGATGCCAGCGCCCAGCGGCGCGATGTCCTGAATCAGCTTGCTCATGTGTTTCCTTCGGTGCGTCGTTTTCAATGAATCGGTGCGCCAAAGTTACCGGGTCGACATGCCCCGGTATGCCCCCCCGCAGGGGGGACAAGCCGCGTTTCAGCGATCTGCGGGTAAATACCTAGTTACCTCGAAATCCCCGTCTGGCGGGCGATACGGCGCTTGATCTACAATCGGACAGCCTTTTCTTTGGGGCGCGCCATGCTGCTCAACGTACCCCCGCTCAATCAGGATCAAGCCGCGTTTCCGCTGTCTTTCAAGACGCTCGGCAAAGTCATCGAAGCTGTCGGCACGCCGGATTTCGTGCCGCGTCTCACGCTGCTTCTCAATGAAGTCGTGCCGCTCAATGTCGTGCACATCGAACGTTCGCGCGTCGATCGCAGCAAGCCCACGGGGTTTCGCTGCGAGTGGATCGGCAGCAGCGGCGTCGGCATGGACACGAGCGTCATCTCCGATGTCATGACGCTGTACTACGACCGCTTCTACGACAGCGATCCGCTCTTCGCGGGCATTCGCGGCAAGGTCGGGACGATGCTCGTCGTGCGCGATATCGGCGCGATTCCGCCGGGCGAATTCCGTCAGCGGCTCTTCGACGAAGCGTCGATCGCGCACGAATGCGTGCTCGCGCGCGGCACGCCGCACGCGCAGGATTCCATCGCGCTCGAACGCGCGCTCGATGCGCCGCCGTTCACGCTCGCCGAGATGAACCGCTTTCGCAACGTGAGCGAGTTCCTGTTTCCGCTGCTGGAGCTGCATGCTTCGACGAGCGCCGCGAAACGCGTCGCGCATCCGACGTCGTTCCTGCATCCGCTCGCTCAGTTCGATGCGCGCATCGCCGAGGATCGCGTGCGTCTGTCGAAGCGCGAATACGAGATCTGCACGCATCTGATCACGGGCCGCACGGTGCCCGAAGCGGCGGAAATCATCGGTGTGCGAATCGGTACGGCCGAGTCGTATGTCAAGCGCGCGTTCGCGAAGCTCGGCGTGCGGACCAAGCGCGATCTGATCGCGTGGGGGCAGGAGCATCCTCGTCTGCACGCCACCTGAAGCCGCGTTCACATCGAACCGGCTCGATGTGAACATCTCCATTTCGTGATTCGCGCGGCGCTCGCCTCGCCTAACATCGCCCCGTCCTTACAACGATGACGGGAGATGTATCGATGCAGCGCGAACTCAATCAGCCGCTCGGCGGCAACGACATGCCGCGCTTCGCCGGCATCGCGACCATGATGCGGCTGCCGCAGGCGGCGAGCACCGTTGGTCTCGACGCGTGTTTCGTCGGCGTGCCGCTCGATATCGGCACGTCGAACCGTTCGGGCGCGCGCTTCGGGCCGCGCCAGATCCGCGCGGAATCGGTGCTGCTGCGTCCGTACAACATGGCGACGCGCGCCGCGCCCTTCGATTCGCTGCAAGTGGCCGATATCGGCGACGTCGCGACGAATCCCTACGACCTGAAGGATTCGATGCGGCTGATCGAATCGGCGTACGACGAGATCGTCGCGAGCGGCTGTCGCCCGATCACGCTCGGCGGCGATCACACGATCGCGTGGCCGATCCTGCGCGCGCTGCACAAGAAGTACGGCAAGGTCGCGGTCGTGCACGTCGATGCGCACGCGGACGTCAACGACACGATGTTCGGCGAGAAGATCGCGCACGGCACGCCGTTTCGACGCGCGGTCGAGGACGGCCTGCTTCGCTGCGATCAGGTCACGCAAATCGGTCTGCGCGGCACGGGCTATCACGCCGACGACTTCGACTGGTGCCGCAAGCAGGGCTTCACCGTCGTGCAGGCCGAAGCGTGCTGGAACCGGTCGCTCGCGCCGTTGATGGAAGAAGTCCGCGCGCGCGTGGGCGGCGCACCGGTGTATCTGAGCTTCGATATCGACGGGCTCGATCCCTCGTTTGCACCCGGCACCGGCACGCCGGAAATCGGCGGCCTTTCCGTGCAGCAAGGCCTTGAAATCGTGCGCGGCATGAAGGGCCTGAATGTCGTGGGCGCGGATCTCGTCGAGGTCTCGCCGCCTTACGATCAGGCCGGAACGACGGCGCTCGTCGGCGCGAATCTCGCATTCGAGATGCTCTGCGTGATGCCGGGCGTCGCGTACCGTTGAACCATCGAGGACGATCATGAATATCCGCGACAATCACTCGATTCTTCTGCCCGCCGCGACGATCGCGGGCACGCGCTATGGCGCATCGGTTCTGGAAGCGGGCAACGCGATCCACAACGCGTCGACGGGCGCGGTCATCGGCTGGCAGGAACATGCCGACGCCGCGCAAGTCGATGCCGCCGTGCGTGCCGCGCACGCCGCGCTCGATGCATGGCGCAACCGCACGCCCGCATCGCGCGGCGAGGTGCTGCGCAAGATCGCGCAGTCGCTCGCTGCGAACCGCACGCGTCTTTCGTCGATGCAGCAAGCAGTCAGCGGCAAGCCTCCGCTCGAAGCCGACACCGACGTCAGCGACGCCATCGCCACGTTCGACTACTACGCGGACCTGTGCGCGGACGCATCGCTTTTTGCGACCGAGACGCTGACATTGCCCGACGACGCCGTGACGGGCGAGCGCCATTACGAAGCGGTCGGCGTGGCCGCGCTGATCGTGCCGTGGAATTTCCCGATGGTCACGACCGCGTGGAAAATCGCGCCCGCGCTCGCGGCGGGGTGCACGGCCGTGCTGAAGCCGTCGGAATTGACGTCGCCGGTCGAGCATCTGCTCGCGGAAATCATGACGGCGGCGGGCGTGCCAGATGGCGTCGTGAATATCGTGAACGGCAGCGGCGAAGTCGGCGCGCTGCTCGCGGCGCATCCGCTCATCGACAAGATTTCGTTCACGGGCAGCACGGGCGTCGGCCGCAAGGTGATGCAGACGGCGGCGCAGGACATGAAGCGCGTGACGCTCGAACTCGGCGGGAAATCGGCGCTGATCGTGCGCGCCGATGCGGACATCGAGCACGCGGTCGCGCTCGCAATGGGCGGCGCGTTCACGAACGCCGGGCAAATGTGCTCGGCGACGTCGCGCATCCTCGTTCACGACGAGGTCTATCGCAAGTTCGTGGCCGCGCTCGAAGCGGCCGTGCGCGCGCTCGTGGTTGCGCCGCCGCACGTCGAAAATGCCGCCATGGGCCCGCTCGTATCGCATGCGCAGCGTGCGCGCGTGCAGGCGCTCGTCGAGCAGGGCGTGGCGGACGGCGCGCGCATCGCGTTCCGCGGCGCGCTCGACGGCGCTTGCGCGGACGGCTTTTTCATGGCGCCGGTCGTCGTCGCCGAACCGGATGCCGCCAACGTGCTTTGGACGGAAGAAGTGTTCGGGCCGGTCGCGTGCGTGAAGTCGTTCCGCACCGACGATGAAGCCATCGCGCTCGCCAACGGCACGCGTTATGGGCTCGTCGCAACCGTCGTGACGCGCGATGAAGACGCCGCACGGCGCTTTCGCCATGCGCTGCGCGCGGGCCTCGTGTGGATCAACACACCGCAGTTGATCTTCCCGCAGGCGTGCTGGGGCGGACTCGGACTGAGCGGAATCGGCCGCGAGCTCGGCGTGGCGGGATTGCGCGGCTATCAGGAATTGCGCCACGCGATCGCGGCGCGCGGATAGTCGGCCCGTCGACGCGCGTGAGCAAGCTCACGCGCGCGTCGCTTGGGCCAACTTGCGCGCGAGACCGGACTAGCTGCGCGGCGGACGCGGCGGACGGTCGCCCGGACCACGGCTCTCGCGATGATTCGGCCGGCCGGGCGCGCCGTGATCTTCGCAAATGGTGGAAATCGCGTGCTTGAAAAGAACCTGGTTTCCGCTCGTCGAATTGAGATAGACCATATACGTGTCGAACGACTGGATATGGCCCGTCAGCTTGATCCCATTAACGAGATAAATGGAAACCCGCTTGCGTTCTTTGCGCAGCGCGTTGAGAAAATCGCCTTGAATGCTGGCTGGACTGTTGGACATTTATGACCCGTGTTTAACCGAGCGCAGGCACCCCGACCGACCCTCGTCATTCGTGGAGCCTGCTTTTTGTGCTCGGCATGTTTTCTTTGGACAAGTCATTATCCCGTTTCCGCGCCGTTGTTGCGATGAAAAGATAATCGCCCTATATGGCGCATGGCCGTTTCCGTCGAATCGTCGGACAAAATACGACGAATCATGGCCGATAGAGACTGGAAGGCCCGTCCATCATTTGAGCACCGCCGCCTCCACGGCGGCGAGATACGCGGCGAGCGCCCGCTTGACCTCGCGCAGATAACGGCGCGCCAGTTGCACGTCGCCCATTGCGGGACGCAGCTTGACGGCCAGCGCGCCGCTCGCGAGCGCGTGCAGCATGTCCACGTACAGTTCGCGCTCGGACGCTTTCACGCCGGGCATGCGCGCGTCGATCACCTTGCGCATCATGCTGGACTTGCGCTTTTTCTTCGCTTCATCGTGCGGCATGACCGACATCAGAATCAGGAGATCGGTCTTGCGGTCGAAATATTCGATATGCGGCGACATGATCCGATCGATCACCGCTTCCGCCGACAACGCCCGCCAGGTCTCGCTGTCGACCCGCGCAAGTTCGTCTTCGAGTTCCTGCAGCGCCGCCGCGTGGCGGTCCCACAACGCGGCGAGCAACGCGTCGCGATCCGGAAAGAAGTGATACATCGAGCCGATCGGCGTTTGCGCACGCCGCGCGACGCCGTGCATCGTCACGCCTTCCAACCCCTTTTCGACGATCAGCTCGGCGGTCGCATCCAGCACCGCCTCGATGCGCGCGCGCCCGCGCGCCTGCAAGGGCGAACGAGCCGTGCTGGCGCGCTCCGGATCCTGCAATTCGCTTTCATTGTCGGCGCGAGCCTTCTTCATTGTCTCTCCTCGAGCAAGGTCAAACTAGACGCTCGCGTCTAGATTCGTGCATACTAGACGGCATCGTCTAGTTTGGCGAGCGCGTCGCGGTGACATCGTAGTCATTTCTGGCCGCAACGCCCTCGCCGTCCCGCATTCATCGAAGGCTACCGCACCCGCGCGGTGGCGCGAAAGCTCCCGGAGAACACATGTCAGTCACAGCGCCCACGCACGGCGGCCAACCCGCCGACGCCGTCGAACGCAAACCGTCACGCAAACGCCTGCTGATTGCAATCGGCATCGTCGCGGTCGTCGCCGGCATTGCATGGGGCGTGCGCTGGTGGACGGTCGGCCGTTTCGTCGAAACCACCGACGACGCCTATCTCAAGGCCGACAGCGTCACCATCGCGCCGAAAGTAAGCGGCTATATCACCGAAGTGCTCGTCGCCGACAATCAGGCGGTCGAGGCCGGCGCGCCGCTCGCGCGGCTCGATACGCGGCAGTATCAGGCCTCGCTCGATCAGGCGAAGGCCGCGCTCGATGCGCGCGCCGCCGACATCGACCGCGCCGAAGCCGAGCTGAAGCAGCAGCACGCCAACGCCGATCAGGCGAAGGCGCAGGCCGAAGTGTCGCGCGTAAGCCTCGCGCATGCGGAAGACGACGTGAACCGTTATCGTCCGCTCGTCGCGACGGGCGCCGAAACCGCCGAGCGTCTCGCGAGCCTCGTCTCCACGCGCGATCAGGCGCGCGCCACGCTTGCCGCGAATCTCGCCGCCGCGCGTTCGGCATCGACGCAGATCGGCGCGACCGAAGCGCAGATCGCGCAGGCGCGCGCGCAAGTCGAAGCGGCGCAGGCGCAACTGAATCAGTCGAAGCTCGATCTGAGCGACACGACGCTCGTGAGCCCGGTCGCGGGGCGCGTCGGCGATCGCACCGTGCGCGTCGGCCAGTATGTGCAGCCGGGCACGCGCTTGATGACGGTCGTGCCGGTCGAGGCGCTCTATCTGGAAGCGAACTTCAAGGAAACGCAGGTCGGGCGCATGCGCGTCGGCCAGCCGGCGACGCTGCACGTCGATGCACTCAAGGGCACCGAGTTGCACGGCGTCGTCGAAAGCTTCGCGCCCGGCACCGGCGCGCAGTTCGCGCTGCTGCCGCCGGAGAACGCGACTGGGAACTTCACGAAGATCGTGCAGCGCGTGCCGGTGCGCATTCGCGTCGATACGGGTCCGCAAACGCGCAAGGTGCTGCTGCCGGGCCTCTCGGTAACGGTCGATGTCGACACCAAAACCGCCACCGACGACAGCCATCGCATCGCGGCGGAAAATCGCCATGACTGAGGCCGCCGCGCATCCGCATCGCGCGAGCGCGACCGACTGGATCGCGGTCACGGCCGGCGCGCTCGGCGCGCTGATGGCCACGCTCGACATTTCCATCACCAACTCCGCGCTGCCGCAGATTCAGGGGGAAATCGGCGCGACCGGCACCGAAGGGACCTGGATCTCCACCGGCTATCTGATGTCGGAAATCGTGATGATCCCGCTCGCCGCGTGGCTCACGCGCGTGTTCGGGCTGCGCAATTTTCTGCTCGGCAACGCGGTGCTCTTCACGCTGTTCTCGGTGATGTGCGGCTTCTCGACGTCGCTGTCGATGATGGTCGTGGGCCGCATCGGCCAGGGCTTCACCGGCGGCGCGATGATTCCGACCGCGCAGACCATCATCCGCACGCGGCTGCCGCGCGAGCAGATGCCCGTCGGCATGACGATCTTCGGCCTGATCGTGTTGCTCGGGCCGCTGCTCGGACCCGTGCTGGGCGGCTGGCTCGCGGAGAACATCTCGTGGTCGTGGTGCTTCTTCGTCAACGTGCCGGTCGGCTTCGCGCTCGTCGCATTGCTCATCACCGGCTTGCCGGCGGAGAAGTCGCATTGGGAATCGTTCTTCAAGGCCGACTGGATCGGCATAGCGGGACTCGCCATCGGCCTGAGCTCGCTTACCGTCGTGCTCGAAGAAGGCCAGCGCAATCAGTGGTTCGAATCGCATGAAATCGTGATGCTCACGTGCGTCACGGCGTTCGGCTTCCTGCTTATCGCGATCTCGCAATTCGTCGCGACGAAACCAATCGTGCGGCTGTCGCTGCTGCGCAATCCGCGCTATGCGAGCGTGATTCTGATCGTGTTCGCCGTCGGCGCGGGGCTGTATTGCGTGTCGTTCCTGCTGCCGCAGTTTCTGAGCGTCGTCGCGGGCTATAACGCGCTGCAATCCGGCGCGATCATGCTCGTGTCGGGCGTGCCCGCGTTTCTCATCATGCCGGTGCTGCCGCGTCTGCTCGGCAAGGTGGATTTTCGCGTGCTCGTCATCTCGGGCCTGCTGTGCTTCGCCGCGAGCTGCCTGCTCGATATCTCGCTCACCGCGCAAAGCGTCGGTCACGATTTCTTCTGGTCGCAGATCTTGCGCGGCTTCGGCCAGATGCTCGCGATGATGCCGCTCAATCAGGCGTCGATGGCCGCCGTTTCGCGCGAAGAATCCGGCGATGCGGCCGGCCTCTACAACATGGCGCGCAATCTCGGCGGTTCGGTCGGGCTTGCGATCATCGGCACCGTGATCGACCGTCGCAACGACTTTCACACCGCATCGATCCGCGAATCGCTGACGGCGAATTCCGTCATCGGTCAGGAACGCATGGCCGCGAGCGCCGCCAGCTTTTTCGCGCAGGGCGGCGACATGGCGCACGCGAAGATGCAGGCGCTCGGCCAGTTGTCGATGCAAATCGGTCAGCAGGCGATCGTCATGACTTACTCCGAAACCTTCTACGTGCTGGCGATCGCGCTGCTCGCGTGTCTGCCGCTCGCGCTCTTGCTCAAGACGCCGCGCGGCCAATCCGGCGACATGTCTTCTGCCGGCCACTGATTCATGAATTCATCGACGATGTTCCCTCGCACGCTTCGCCTGACCGCCCTGCTTCCGCTCGCTGCTTTCGCGCTCGCCGCGTGCACGGTCGGCCCCGACTATCGCGGCGCGCCGGAAATCGCGCCCGACGCCGCGAAAAGCGCCGCCTTCGTGCGCGCGCCGGCGCAGGGCGTCGTCGCGACGCACGCGCCCGCGACGTGGTGGCAAGCGCTCAACGATCCGCAACTGAACGCGCTCATCGATGCCGCGTTCGCCCACAATCCCGATCTGAAGATGGCGCAGGCGCGCTTGCGTCAGTCGCGTTCGCAACTGCGCGGACAGCGCGCCAACGAGTTGCCGAAAGTGTCGGGATCGGCGGCGGCGTTGCGCATGCGCTCGCCGGATACGTCGATCTTCGGTTCGTCGGGCGATGACGGTTCGTCGGGTTCGACGGGACGCGGTCCGGTCGATTTCTACACCGTCGGCTTCGATGCCTCGTGGGAGCTCGATCTCTTCGGCGGCACGCGCCGCGCGATCGAAGCGGCATCCGGCGAAGCCGAAGCCGTGCACGCCGATCTTTCGGACGCGCAGGTGTCGCTCGCGGCGGAAGTGGCGTCGGTGTACATCGACTTGCGCGATCAGCAGGAACGTCTCGCGCTCGCGGAACGCACGGCCGAGTATCAGCAGCAGATGCTGACGCTCACCGAGCAGCGGCGCGCGCGCGGCACGGCGGCGGAAGTCGATGTCGAGCGGCTCACGACGCAAGTCGACACGACGCGTGCGACGCTCGTGCCCTTGCAGACGCAGATCACCGATTCGCTGGATCAACTCGCCGTGCTGACGGGCCGCGCGCCCGGCGCGCTCGATGCCGAACTCGGCGCGCGTGCGCCGTTGCCCGCGTTGCCGTCGTCGGTGCCGATCGGCGATCCGGCGGCCATGCTCCAGCAGCGTCCGGATATCCGCGCGGCCGAGCGTCGTCTCGCATCGAGCAATGCGCAGATCGGCGAGCATATTGCCGATTATTTTCCGAAGGTGACGCTGCTCGGCGATATCGGTTTCTCCGCATCGGAGCCGAGTCATCTGCTGCGCAAGCAGAATTTCTCGTGGGTCGGCGTGCCGTATCTGCAATGGAATCTGTTCGACTTCGGGCGCACGGCGGCGAATGTCGATGCCGCCAAAGCCGCGCGCGACGAAGCCGAAGCGCGCTACGAAAAGACCGTGCTCGGCGCGCTGAAGGACGCGAATTCGTCGCTGTCGCGTTACGGCAACCAGCGCGAGCATGTCGTGCGGCTGCAGCAGGTACAGGCGTCGGCGGAGCGGTCGGCCACGCTCGTGCGGCAACGTTATACGGCGGGCGTATCGACGCTCATCGATCTGCTCGACGCACAGCGCACGCAATTCGCCGCGCAGCAGGACGTGGTCGCCGCGCAGGCCGAACTGCTGAAGGACTTCGTCGCGTTGCAGAAGAGTCTCGGACTCGGCTGGGCGACCTAAGCGTCTTCGGTCGATTGACGCTGCGACGCCATCTCCCGCTCGAACATCGGCGCATAGAACGCGACGGCCTTGCGCAAGATGTCGTTCACTTCCCTTAGCGCGACATTCTCTTCTTCGAGTTGCGCGATGCGTCGAAGCGGATCGTCGTCTGCGGCTGGCGTCGTCATGTGCGTTCGCGTGATGTGCGCTATCGATGCGACAGCGCCTTCGCCGATTGCAGAAGGTCGTCGAGCATCGACTGGCGTCGCTCTGGATCGGTGTCGCGGCCCGTCATGAAGCACAGCGCCGCGATCGGCAGTCCGGCGCGATCGCGCACGGGCGCGGCCATGCACAGGCGAAACGCGTTCGACAAGCCTTCGGTGCAGCAATAGCCCTGATTCTTCGCGGCTTGCACATCGCGCATGAATTCATCGAAGTCGATGCGCACGCCGTTGTCGAGCGCGAAGTCTTCGGCGGGAATCAGGGCGCGGATTTCATCGGCGTTCAGGTGGCCGAGCAGCAGGCGTCCGGTCGCCGTCCACGGAATGGGCACGCGCACGCCGATATCCGAGCTGATGTTGAACGGCCGCGCGCTGTTTTCGGACAGCACCACGGTGTACTTGTTTCCTTCGAGCATGCAAAGCTGCGTGGTCTCGTCGTACTTTCGCACGAGCGCGAGTATCGACTGATGCGCGCGGCTGATGAGGTCGTTGTGCGTCGCGTAGTCGGAGCCGTAGTAATGCATCTCGCGTCCGAAGAACACGCTGCCATCGGCCGATGTCTCGAGCCAGCCCACTTCCGCCAGGATCGCGACCAGCTCGTAGATGCTCGAACGCGGCGCGCCGGTCGCTTCGATCAGCTCGCGCATCGTCATCGGGCGCTGCGCGAGATGCAATTGCCGGAACATGGCGATGACCCGATCGACTCCCCTCGCTCGCGACGATTCCGTGACTGCCATTCATTCGCTCCGTGTGCGTCAGTGGTCGAGCACGCGATGCAGGAACTGCCGCGTCCGCTCGTTGGATGGATTCACGAAAATCTGCTCCGGCTCGCCCTGCTCCGCGATCACGCCTTTGTCCATGAAGACGACCCGATCGGCGGTCTTGCGCGCGAAACCCATCTCGTGCGTGACGACGACCATCGTCATGCCATCGCGTGCGAGTCCGCGCATCACTTCGGTCACTTCGCCGACGAGTTCGGGATCGAGCGCCGAAGTCGCTTCGTCGAAGAACATGATGCCCGGCTCGACGGCGAGCGCCCGCGCAATCGCGACGCGCTGCTGCTGTCCGCCGGACAACTGGCTCGGATAATGATCCGCACGGTCGGCAAGCCCGACGCGGTCGAGCACGTCCATCGCGCGCTTGCGGGCATCGGCGGGACTCATCTTGCGCGCCTTGATGAGCGCGAGCGTGACGTTGCCGAGCGCGGTCTTGTGCGGAAAAAGATTGAACTGCTGGAACACCATGCCGACGTGACCGCGAATATCGCGCGCGCGTTTCGGGTCGTGCAGCGGCACTTCGTTGACCCATACTTCGCCGGAATCCGTCGTTTCGAGCCCCGCCATGATGCGCAGCACCGTGCTTTTGCCCGAACCCGACGCGCCGATCAGCACGAGCACTTCGCCCGCGCGCACGTCGAGATTGATCTCGTTGAGCACGCGCGTCGCGCCGAATGCTTTGCTGACGCCCGACAGCGAAATAATGGGCCTGGTCTGACTTTGATTGCTCACGACAGTCTCCTGCGGTCATGGTGGCGCACCCATTGCGAAAGCGGGAAGCACACGACGAAATAAATGAGTGCGACGAGTCCGTAAATCTCGACCGGCTTGCCGATGCGATCGACGATCGCCTGGCCGCCGTGCATCAGCTCCGACATGCCGATCATGCTGACGATCGACGTATCTTTGATAAGCGAAAGATATTGGCCGATGAGCGGCGGCAACACGATCCTGCCGGTCTGCGGCAACACGACGAACGCGAACGCCTGCGTGCGCGACAGACCGAGAATCTGCGAGACTTCCCACTGGCCTTTCGGCACCGCTTCGATCCCGGCGCGAAAAACTTCGGCGATATACGCGCCTTGATAAACGCTCAGGCCGATCACGCCGGCGGCGAAAACATCGATCGCATAGCCGAAATACGAGACGCCGAAGTAGATGAACATCAGCGTGATGAGCACGGGCGTGCCGCGAAAGAGCTCGGTATAAAGCCGCGCGATGCGGTCCGTGCCCCACGGTCCGAACGATCGCAACACGGCGGCGAAAAGGCCGATCAGCGTGCCGCCGACGATCGACGCGACGGACAGCAAAAGCGTCGTCACGAGACCTTGCAGCAGGATCGACAGACTGGTTCTCAGCAGTTCAAATGACATGATCCGACTCCGGTTCGGGCATCAGGCGCGATTGGCGCGGCGCAACGCGAGGCCGCCGAAGCGTGCGCGCCGCCGGACGACGAGCGGCGGATGAAACATGCGCGCGCCGAGCTGACCCGCGATCCACGACAGCACGTTGCTCAGCACGAGATACGCGACGAGCACGACCGAAAACGTCTGCACGTAGAGCAGCGTGCGCGAATTGATGACGGTCGCGGTGCCGGTGAGTTCGGGCAGCGCGATCGCGGAGAGCAGCGACGTGCCGAGCAATAGCTGGATCAGATAGTTGACGATCGCCGGATAGACCGCGCGCGCGGCCTGCGGCAAGACGATTTCGGTGAAGATCTGCCCGCGTTCGAGGCCGAGAATGCCCGCGGCTTCGAGCTGTCCGCGCGGCACCGACTGAATGCCCGCGCGAAACACTTCCGACAGATACGCGCCGACGTTCAGGCCCAGCGCGATCACGCCGGCCCAGTAGGCATCGAGCGCAATGCCCGCCGACGGCAAGCCGAAGAACACGATGAATATCTGCAAAAGAACCGGCGTATTGCGGATGACTTCGACATACGCGCGCGCGACGAAGCGGATCGCGGCCATCGGCGACAGGCTCGCCAGCGCGGCCAGCAAGCCGAGCACCAGCGACAGCACGAACGCGAGAAGCGTCACCTGCAGCGTCAGCCATCCGGCTTTCAGGAACTCGGGGACGTAGCCCCACAAGGTCAGCCATTCGTAGTTCATCTCGGCCTCCGCATCCGTCCGGTCTCGTGCGATATCGACATCACTTCATCCTCAGAACTGCGGATTGAGCGGGAAATGCGGATCGGTGCCGAACCACTTCTTGTAGAGCTGCGCGTTGAGCTTCGAAGCGTTGATGTTGAAGAGGAACAGGTTCAGATAGTTGAGCCACGCCTGATCGCCGGCCTTCACGCCGAAGCCGTTGTATTCGAGCGGCACGAGTGCTTCGTTCGTGACGGTCAATTCGGGATCGAGCTTCGCCTGATACGCGAGGAAGTTGTTGTCCTCGATCATCGCGTCGGCCTGGCCTTGCTTGACGGCGAGAATCGCGGCCTGCGAGCTGTCGTATTCCTGGATCTTGATCGGGATGTTCAGCGAGCGGACTTCATCGCCGTTGGTCGAGCCCTTGACGGTCGCGATCGTGCGGTTGCCCATGTCCTGAACCGACTTGATGCCGCTGCTCTTCTTGACCAGCAGCGCCTCGCTCGCGACGACATACGGCGTCGTGAATTCGATGACCTTCGCGCGCTCCAGATTGCGCGTGAAGTTGCAGAACACGACATCGACCTTGCTCGTCTGCAGGTTCGGGATGCGGTTCGCGCTCGTCGTGTTCACGACTTCGAGCTTCACACCCATCTGCCTGGCGAGTTCCTTGGCGAGATCGACGTCGTAGCCGTCGGGCTGACCATCCTTGTCGTAGAAGCCGAACGGCGCGAACGTCAGACAGTCGCCGACCCGCAACGTCCCGCGCTGCAGAACCGCCTGAAGCGTCGACGAACCTGCCGCCGCCCCGGCGTTTGCGCCGCCGCCTTCGGCCGGCGTGGAAACCTTGGTGCAGGCGGCCAACGCCAGCGCGCCGGCGATGACGAACAGCGAAACGGTTCTGACGCCTATGTTCGAGAGTTTCATGAGCAGGTCCTTTCGAAGGATGGTTAGGAGGAACCGGTTCCAGAACCGGCTCAGAGCGAAACGCGAAAGTTCGCCTATGTCCGATATACCGGACAGACATCTGGCGTATCGGATCGAACTGCAGTGTTGGATGAGAAAATTCCGAGCACAAGCGGCCCGAACCCTAATTGGCGAGGGTTTTTTGATCAGATAAGGGGATGCGGCTACAGGCGCAGTCGGCTGACGAGCCGCCAGGACGCGCGAGCGGCGCGGCGGAATCACGGGAGCGATGGTTCGACGTTCGGCCGCGCGGCCCGACCCGGAGGAACCGGGCCATGGATTTTGCGTTCTATGTCTCGCGAGCCGGAACGTCGCGTCGGAAGCTACTGGCTGGCGCCCGCTCCGATCCCCGCTTTCTTCTGAGCGTTCTGCAAGTCCTGGGGATAGTTGGGATCATTCGCGCGGCCGGGGTTATAGCCCGCGTCCTCGAGTTTCTTCAGCTCGGCGTTCTTCTTGTCGCGCGCCTGTTTTCGTGCGGCTTTTTTCTCGGCTTTCGTCATGGACGCAGCTTGCGTCGCGCCGGTTGCGGTCGAACCGGTATCCTGCGCATAGGAAAGCGAGGCCGCGGATGCGCCCGCCACGCCCAGGAAGAATGACACGGCAATGCTTGCTAGCTTCGTTCTCACGGTGATTCTCCGTTCGCCTGGAGGACTTGCGTTGAGGAAAGTATAGGGCGCGCGTTTCGGCACTGCGCCCGTCGAGCATGCGACTTTCATTCGTCACGACATAACTTATCGGAAGCCAACGGATGCAAATCATCGTCGATGCCGACGCCTGCCCCGCCGTCGTGAAGGATATTCTCTTTCGCGCAGGCACACGCATGAAGGTGCACGTGACGCTCGTCGCGAATCAGTTTTTGCGCACGCCGCCCTCGCCGTGGATACGCGCGATTCAGGTGCCCGCCGGTTTCGATGTCGCCGACGCGCGCATCGTCGAGATGGCGCAGGCTGGCGATCTCGTCATCACGGCGGACATTCCGCTCGCGGCGGCGGTGATCGCAAAGGGCGCGTTCGCGCTCGATCCGCGCGGCGAATGGATGAACGCGGAGAACATCGAGGAACGTCTGTCGATTCGCGCGATGATGGATCAGTTGCGCGGCTCCGGCGTGCAGACCGGCGGGCCGCCGCCGTACGCGCCGCGCGACGGCAAGAACTTCGCCGCGCAGCTCGACCGTTTTCTCGCGAAGCAGCGGACGCCCGAATGAGCAGGCGGCTTCAGGCGGTCCCGTCGATGATCTTCCGGATCGCTTCCTCGAACGCCTCGGAAGGCTGCCCG
The DNA here is from genome assembly GCF_031451435.1 of Caballeronia sp. LZ008. Taxonomy (NCBI): domain Bacteria; kingdom Pseudomonadati; phylum Pseudomonadota; class Betaproteobacteria; order Burkholderiales; family Burkholderiaceae; genus Caballeronia; species Caballeronia sp. LZ008. The sequence goes on from NZ_JARUXK010000045.1 coordinate 197,573, forward strand.
CCGCTCACCAAATACTTCTGGTCGAAGATGATCGCCGGCACGGACTGAATGCCGAGTTGCTGGAACTCGCGCTCTTCGGCGCGGACTTCGTCGGCGTACGCGCCGCTTTGCAGCACCGTGCGCGCCTCGTCGCCATCGAGCCCGGCGCTGCGAGCCGCTTCGATCAGGACGTCGGGGTCGCTCGTATCCTTGCCGTCACCGTGATAAGCGCGCAGCAGCGCGAGCTTGAGCGGCAGTTGCTTGCCTTCGATGCGCGCCCAATGCAGCAGCCGATGAGCATCGAACGTGTTGTAGACCCACTTGCGTTCGCCGAACGCGAAGCCTTCGCGCGCGCCGCGCTCGCGGATCATCGCCTGCGTCTCGCCGATCTGTTCGGGCGTGCGGCCATATTTGCGGCCGAGATAATCGACGATGCGCTCGCCTTGCGGACTCATGTCCGGATTCAGTTCGAAGGGATGAAGGGTGATGCGCGCATCGACGGTATCGCCGAGACGCTCCAGCGCGCGTTGCAGCGAAGAGAGTCCGACGGCGCACCACGGGCACGCGATATCGGAGACGAAGTCGATTTGGAGAGTGCGGGACATGAGGTTCGTGAAGATTGGAATCGAGTCGGACAGACTAGCTCAAATCGCCGATATCGGTTTGCGCGTGCCCTTCGCGGCATCCGCGAACAGGTCGAAGACTGGATTCACGATTTCGACGCGCTCGAACTGGAGCCGGAAGAGCGTCAGGGCGGAACGTGGCTCGAGCCGATAGTGCGAATGCCCAATGTCGTTCTTGCCGTCGCGCATGGGGATCGCGAAGCAAATGGTGGCGCGGTTGCTAAAGACCGTTAGTTGCGATCGATGCGATTGCGTAATGGTCAGTCCCTGCCCTTCGCGCTTTTCGACTTGTTGAAGACGTAGCCCGAGAAGCCGTCTCTCAGATCGGGATATTTCTGAATGATGGTTTCGACGAGCTCGCTCGATGGATCGATGCCCAATCTGCGCAGCGTCAGCTTTCCCGCCGGACTCGTCTTGTAGGTGCGCCGCCAGTCTTCGCGCTGCCGCGGCGTCGCGGCTTCGTACATCTCCCAGCCGCGACGGACTTCATCGACGATCCGGTTCTGAGCGTTCACATCCTGTGCCGCGACCTGCAATGCCCGACGCGCCTCGGCCTGTTGCTTCGCTTCGGTGTCGCGTTGATCGGTCAGCGCCAGGCTCTCCTGAATCTGGACCATCTGGCGTTCCGCATCCGAGACGATCCAGCCTTCCTTCAGCGCTTTCATGAAGAAGCCCGCCGGACTCTTCGACACCTTGCCGAGCTTGAGGCTGAAACGCGTACGCTCGATTGCCTGCTCCAGACGTTCGTCGGTAAAGGTATCGCGGTCGGAAGCGATCTGATTCAACTGCGCGCTGGACAGACCGATTTCCTGTTTCAGCGTCAGATACAGCGCCTGCGCGTGCTCGTGCGTATGCAGCAGGCGCTCGGCCATTTCCTTGCGCTCGACGCGAAATCGCATGCGTCCGATCTTGCGTGAACCCGGTTCATTGCGCGTCTCATACGAGAGGGAAAGATCGGAGACCTCATTAATTTGATCCACCGCCGGAGCGAGCCAATCGCGCTTGAAGTATTTGAATTCCTGCGCTTTTGCGCCCATCGTCCCCTGCCAGGCGCGCAATTCGTCGAGCGTGAACCAATCGGTTATACCCTCGGCCGCGTAGGGAAGCAGATGGTCGTACATCACGCGCGCATAGCTGAGCGTGAAAAGCGACGTGATGCGCAAGCTCAGCCAATGCGATTTCCCGGGACCGCGAATGATTCCGATGAGATCGGGCGGAACGCGGAACTGAAACCGTCCGCCGACGTATGAGATGCGTCCAATCAGTTGAACCGATCCGAACGGCTTGGAGCCATCGGCGTCGGCTTCCGCGGTCGCCTGAATGAGCGCCCTCTGCGCCTCGGTGATCACCTGTTCCAGATGCGCGTTGTTCCGGCTCGAGTAGCGCATGAGCCACTTGAAATAGTCGAGCTCGACGTCGTACAGGTCGTGAATCTTTTCTTCTTGCGCGACGATGAAATAGGCCGCGTCAATCAAGCGACGAGCCGCCACGCCAAGATCGACGATGCGGATCAGGACGTTCTTGCGCGAAAAGCCGATGTCCGAGCGGGCGGCGTCGACGGGCAAGCCCTGCGCATTGGCATCGTCGAATAGGGCCAGCGCCAGTTGTCTGGACGTGGCCACCTGCCCTGCTGTCGTCATTCCGTCTCCGTGTCCGGCGCTAGTTCATTGTGTCGAGCGGTACGTTAACGGCTGCAAGGTGAGCTGTCAACACAAACTACCTCACCTTTCGCAGGCGCGGACACAGGAAACCTCACCATTGCGTCGCAATCTACACAAATTTCCTCACCATTCTTGCCTGGACGCCTCACCTTGGGGTCCACTTCATCTCACCTTGACGGGGTAAACACAGCACCTTGACGCTCAATTAACATCACTTCAAGCACACTTTTCCTCACCTTATGGGTGTAAGTCGTTGATTTCATGAGCGTGCGCGTGAGACGTTAGTGGTGGTGAGTCTTTGTGTTTACAAAAATAACTAACCAACGGCCTTACTCATATAGACGGTGCATTTGATTTTTAACCAGCGGGACGATGGCGTTTCGCGCGCTTCGTTTAGGTGAAGTGAATTGTGACCAGCCGTCGAGACGCTGGAATCCAACTGCGCCGACGTTCGCAGAGGTGAGGTTTTTTGTGATGGGAGCCGGCGTTCCACTGAGCTCACGATGCCGTGGAGCGTTTCGCTGTCCTCTGAGCGTGTCGGGAATCACTGAAGATAGCTTGTATAAGTGGTTGATCTTATTGATAGTCTTGCACCTCCGCCCCAGTGCTTGCAAATTTCGATCAATTCCAATAGCTATTCATCACTGCGGCGAGTATTCTACGGTTCGACATCTAGTTACACCAAAACCGTGGAAACATCGGCGAGCGTGAAGAAAACGCCTCACCGTGGACTAAAAAAGGAAGCACCGAATGAATTTGAGCGAACTGCCAGGGATTAATCGAAGGGTGAAGCTCTCCAACCTAGGAGAGTTCGCAGAGCGTTTGTCGGTCATGACGAACGAACTGCGTGATCAGATCTTGGCACCACGGCCAAGGAAGACAGCGCCCGTGTTTACGATAGGCGAGCTGTCGGACATGTGCGGGATCGACCGGCAGAAGATCAATTATCTGGCGACAAAGGAAGGTACTGACCTCCCGCCGGGTGAAACGCACGGAACCGGGCGTGCGCGTATTTTCTCTCTGAAGGATGCCCGAACGTGGGTTCAGCAGGTCTCGGACATTTATCAGACGCCGCTTGTCACTGGTACGCGCGAACATCGCGGTAGGGTGTTAATCACGGCGAACTTCAAAGGCGGGTCGTGCAAGACGACGACGTCGATGTGCATCGGCCAAGGATTGAGCTTGCGTGGTCGCAAGGTTCTCATGATCGACCTCGACCCACAAGCGTCGCTTTCGGAGTTGTGCGGCCTGTATGCGGAAAAGGACGTGACTTGGGAGGATACGGTCCTGCCATACATTTACGATCCGGACATGGAAGGCGGTCTCGCGTCGAAAGTGCAAAGCACGTATTGGGACGGACTCGATGTGATTCCGGCACACAACTATCTTCACGACGCCGAATTCCATCTGCCTACCGCGCAGAAGACGAACGCGAACTTCGAGTTCTGGTCGGTGTTGCGAAAAGGGATTGAGCCGCTGCGCGCGGAGTACGACTACATCATCCTGGATACCGCGCCTTCGCTCTCTTATATGACGCTGAACGGATTGATGGCGGCCGATTCGATGGTCATGCCGCTCGTACCCGAAAGTCTGGATTTCATTTCGTCGGTGTCGTTCTGGTCGTTGTTCGCTGAAGTCGCGAATGGTTTCGTCGAACACGAAGTCGACAAAACATACGACTTCGTTTCGGTGCTTCTCTCGCGGGTCGACTATGGCAATACATCTTCGGCGCCGGTCGTGCGCTCATGGTCTCAGCGCGCGTATGGCGACTGGTTGCACACCACTGAGATTCCGGCGAGTTCGGTCATGAGCAATGGCGCGTTGGCTTTTTCTACTGTCTTCGATCTTTCACGGGCCGAGACAGTCGCGAAAACTTTGGCGCGCGTAAAACAGCCGATGGTCGACTACTGCAAATGGATCGATGACCAGTACGTTGAGCAATGGAGGGCGGGACAATGAGCAGCCTTCGCGACCGAATGATGAGCAAGACCGCGGAAGTTCGTGCGGCAAAGGACATCCAACTCGATCCGCAGCAAGAGAAGGCGACGAGTCCGCGCACTGCGCCCGGAATGGCAGCGGCGTTGGCCTCGGCGCAGCAGCGCATCGCGCAACTCGAGCAGGCAGGTCCTGCGTCCGAAGCGCCGGTGTCGGAGATCGTTCCGAATCCCTGGCAGCCTCGGCAAGTATTCAACGACGCGAAGCTTGTGCAACTCGCCGAGTCGATCCGCGAAGCGGGTCTCGTACAGCCGATCGTTGTACGGCGCATCGGCACCGGATACCAGATCGTGGCGGGTGAGCGGCGCTGGCGCGCGCATAAGATGATCGGTAAGGAATCGATCAAGGTTCTTGTCGTCGATCTTTCTGACGAAGAGATGGCGATGCTTGCCCTCGTCGAAAACGTAGCGCGTGAAGATCTGTGCGACTACGAGATCTCGCGATCGATTCGACGGACCGAAAAGGAGTTTCCTAACCGCAAGCGCATGGCTGAAGCGTTGGGCATCTCGCGCTCCGAGTTGTACCGGTATCTTTCGTTTGGCGAGTTGCCGGATTTCGTCGTGCAGGATCTAGATGTGCAGCCTCGCCTGCTGGGAGCCACGGCCGCGGAGAGTGTCGTCTCGGTACTGCGCGGGCGGAACGCGGCGGCGTTCGACGTTGCCAAGGGCCTTTGGGCGCGCGTCGTTTCGGGCGATCTGGATCAGTCGAAATTTGGCAAGGCGATCAAGCAGGCGTTGGATGACGAGCGCAAGCCGGCGCCGGCCGTAAGCGATCGCAGTATCGACAAGATTTTTGCGGGTGGATCGCAGGCAGGGTCGATCACGAGAGACTCAATGGGGCTCACGGTCAAGATCAAAGCTGGATTACTGACCGAAGAAAAGGAACGGCAAATTCGGGAGTTGGTGACACAGTTGTTTGCCGATAACAGCTAGTCGATTCCCTCCAGCAATTGGTCTTGATGCGGTGCGCTCGGCATCTGGGTCAATTTCCGAAGCTCCAAGAGTGTCTCAACTTGGGACACGCGCAGCGCGAAGTCACGCTCGTGCACTTCCTCTAGGTTGATCTAGCGAGTGTCCCGACTTGGGACACTCGATCTCCGCAGCAACCTCGGCCGTTCACGCCCCGGGCGCAAACTTTCCCATACCCGCGCATCGACACGACCCGCACGGTTGTTTGCACGCGAACTCGTGGACTGGGGCAATTTCCCATTGGAACGAGCTGTCTCAACGGCAGGACAATTGATGGCAAGCACCATCGATGCAGATGAGGCGCACGAAGTATCTCGATCTCGATCCAGGCGCATGGTCTTCCGGTTTGGCGCAGAGGACGACGCAGCCACTGCTCCAAGCGCGTCGATGCGAGTGACTCTCAGCGTGGGTGAATAGCAGCTTGGGAAAGGCGGAGCCCGCCAGCATCCGAAGCTTGAATGTAAAGCCTGAACGTCCTCTTAGCGATGCGAAACCAACGGAGAAGGCGGTCACCGCCACTCGAGCAAGTACTTCGCCTAGAAAGCTGCTGAACAATGATCGCTCCGATCGTTCGTGAAACAATCGACGCCCCGTTTCCACTCTTGCGATCGCTAGACAGGACGGGCGTGCCGGCCATTTTTAACGCTGTTCCGGGAAGATGTTTCACGAAATCGTCTGCGTGAACACAGGGTATCGGCATAAAAGGAACCGGCGAGCGCTCCCAAACGCGCATGACGGCCGCATCGTGACGAATAAGACGAAAAATGTAGCGCTCGATACGTCCGCAGTGAGGCGTCGAAGCTGCGTTAGACGGCGTTTCGCTGGTCGCGGCGAAGAACACCCGTCGCGAATCCGGATGGGGCGACGGAAGACATCGATCCGCCAGCTAATCTTCGTAAAACGCTGCGCGGATCAGCAAACTTTCCGCTTGCTCCCTCGTCCATTCAGACTGCTTGCCGCCCGCGTGCTGGTGAAAAAGCTCGGACGGAACATGCGCGAGCCGCAGCTATCTGAAAGTTAGGTTCAGCGTCCCCGCGCGTTCGCTCTCGCGAACTTCCGCGCGCGCGACAATCCCGAAGAGCGCTCATCACGCGCGACCGGGATCAGTCGCGGGAAGAAAATGTCGAGCACCGCGACCATCGAGAGCAATACGACGGCAACGAAGACCATCGTGCCAAGAAACTCGAGCAAAGACATATTCACCTCGTCCGGTCGCATAGTTTTGTATTGGAGATCTACTGGACTCAGTGTGAGCGAGGCATGGCAAAGTCGATGTCGCGATCAGCCGGGACAACAGGCATCTGTTCGACGCTTCAAATTTCCGTCCGCGCTTAATGTCTGGAATGCGCGCGGGCTGACCGAAATGCGTCCGCGGGCGTCCGGCGCGTCGAAATTCAAAGTCAGACGCAAGTGGCGAGTTGTCGGCGGAAAGGCCCTTGCGCAACGCCTACCTTGTATATTTCTTCGGTATCCGAAATAATGTGGCCGTGAAAATGCGCGCGGGATGCTTAGCGCAAATAAATCCGGACGGGCAAAGCTCAACAGGCCGCCGGCATTCCGATCCGCAACTGGGAGTGCGCGACGCGCACTCCACGCGACATCACTTCGTAGCGGCCACCACGAAGGCGTCTGATCTGTCAGGTAGCGTCAAAGCTCCTAATACCTGACTGTTGCTGAAAAAAACGACGCCCGTAAGCTTCGCACCCGGATATATGCAGGGCGCGGGTCCAAACGTGATCGTGGCGTCCAGCACGTCTTTGTCGCCATGAGGCGTGGCGGCTCCGCTGAACGTGCAGCCGCTCAAGCCTTCACCCTTGATCGAGCCGTCCTGCCCGATTACAAAAGTGGCGGTCTCGCCGTCCTTCGTCGATCCGGCCGCGCCCGAATACGTCCCGGCAACGGACGACAGCGCCACCGGACGTTCATAGTTGGCGTCATAAACCACGTTGAACTTGATGCTGTTCTGCTTCGCCGTGCTCGTATAGATCACGCCCTGAACGCTGTTCTTCGCGTTGTAGCCCGCGAGGACGGGCGTATCGGTCGCCGCCTTGCCGCTTATGTCGAAGGTGCGCGCATTGTCCGACTGAAAAGTGCCATGAGATGCGGATGCCGCACCCTGTACCAGACCTAGCGCGTTTGTCGTCGTGTTCGCATACACGAAATAGAAAGCGCCAGTCTCGAGCACTACGCCGCCCACGACGTTGCCGTTCGCATCGGTTCCGGAATAAAGGCCTTGTGCAGCGTTAGCCTCGGGCGCGCTCGGCGCATTATCGGAACTGCCGCCGCCCCCACCGCATGCGGCCAAAGCGACTGTAACTGCAGATACTGCGACGACGCGTTTCATATTTTTCTGATGTCTGAACTTGCGCTAGCGGCAAGCGAATGAAATAAGCGATGACCGGAATCTTGAACGGGTCCGACAGCCTTTGAAGCGGCAGGCCATCGTGGTCCCGCGATTGCCGAATTTGGCCTTCCCCTTGGGGATAACGGCATGGAAGCGCACGACTTGAGGGCGTATGCTATTCATCGATGCGCCATGACGCAGCACTGTCAACGGCCGGACATAGAGCCGGCACATTCTTGTCGAAGCCCGGTACGCAGGGAGAGAGGACAGATCATGGATGACACGCCCACCATCGAATCGCGGATCAGCGCCGAGCCCGCGCGCAGCGGACTTGGCGTCGAGGCGCTGCAGCGCGATATCGTCGATAACCTCATCTGTCTGCAGGCGCGCTATCCGGAGATCGCCACGCCGCACGACTGGTACATGGCGCTCGCCTACGCCGTCCGCGACCGGATGATGACCCGCCGCGTCGCCACCACGCACACCTATGTAGCGCGCGACGCAAAAGTCGCGTGTTATCTGTCCGCTGAATTTCTCATCGGCCCGCAGCTCGGCAACAACCTGATCAATCTCGGCATCGAAAGCAACGCGCGCGAAGCGTTGCAGGCGCACGGACTCGACCTCGATACGCTGCTGTCGATCGAAGAGGAACCGGGCCTTGGCAACGGCGGCCTCGGACGCCTGGCCGCGTGCTATCTCGACTCGCTTTCCACGCTCGAAATCCCGGCGATCGGTTACGGAATCCGCTATGAGTTCGGCATCTTCGATCAGGAAATCCGCGACGGCTGGCAAGTGGAAATCACCGACAAATGGCTGCAGAAGGGCAACCCGTGGGAAATCCTGCGCCCGGACGTCGCGTTCTACGTGAACTTCGGTGGCCGCACCGAAAGCTCGACCGATGAAGCCGGCCGCTTTCATGTGCGCTGGATTCCTGCCTATACGGTCAAAGGCGTGGCCTGCGATACGCCGATCCCGGGTTTTCACGTCAATACATGTAACTCGTTGAGGCTCTGGAAAAGCGAGGCAGTCGAGTCGTTCGATCTTCAGGATTTCAATGCCGGCGACTATTACGAAGCCGTGCACGAGAAGGTGCTTTCGGAGACGCTGTCGAAGGTGCTTTATCCGAATGACGAGCCCGAAGCGGGTAAGCGCTTGCGGCTCGCGCAGCAGTACTTCTTCGTTTCGTGTTCGTTGCAGGACATGTTGCGCCTGCTTGCGCTCAAGGGCGAGCCGATCAGTCGCTTGCCGGACATGTTCACGGCGCAATTGAACGACACGCATCCGTCGATAGCCGTCGCCGAGTTGATGCGCCTGCTCGTGGATGAGCGGCAACTGCCTTGGGACGACGCCTGGGACATCACGCAGCGCACGCTCGCCTATACGAATCACACGCTGTTGCCCGAAGCGCTCGAAACGTGGGGCTTGCCATTGTTTCAGGGCTTGTTGCCGCGATTGATCGAGATCATCTACGAGATCAATCGCCGCTTCCTCGATGATGTCCGCCAACGATATCCCGGCGATGAAGCGCGGATCGCGCGCATGTCGCTGATCGACGAAAGCGGCACGAAGCGCGTACGCATGGCGCATCTTGCGACGGTCGGCAGTCACGCGATCAACGGTGTGGCCGCGCTCCATTCGGCACTGCTCGAAAAGACGGTGCTGCGAGATTTCGCCGAGCTATGGCCCGAGCGCTTCCATAACGTGACCAACGGCGTCACGCCGCGCCGCTTCATGATGCTCAGCAATCCGGGTCTCGCGAAACTGCTGGACGAGGGGCTGGGGGAAGGTTGGGCGACCGATCTCGGCAAACTGCGCAAGCTGTCCGAATACGCCGACGATGCCGCATTTCAGGAACGCTGGCGCAACGTAAAGCAGGCGAACAAGCAGATCCTCGCGGATAAGATCAAGAGCGCGACGGGCATCGTCGTCGATCCTGCGGCGCTGTTCGACATACAGGTCAAGCGAATCCACGAGTACAAGCGGCAACATCTGAACGCGCTATACATCGTGACGCAGTACATGCGTCTGCGCCGCGATCCCCAACTCGCGCTGACGCCGCGCTGCTTCGTATTCGGCGGCAAGGCCGCGCCGGGCTACGCGATGGCCAAGCTCATCATCCGGCTGATCAACGGCATCGCTGAAGTCGTGAACGACGATCCCGCGATGAACGGCCGCCTGAAAGTCGTATTCTTCCCGGACTTCAACGTCAAGAACGCACACTTCATTTACCCGGCTGCGGACCTGTCCGAGCAGATCTCGACCGCGGGCAAGGAGGCTTCGGGCACCGGAAACATGAAGTTCATGATGAACGGCGCGTTGACCATCGGTACGCTTGATGGCGCGAACATCGAGATCCGCGAAGAAGTCGGCGATGAAAACTTCTTCCTGTTCGGCCTGAATGCGGACGAAGTGGAACGCGTGAAGCGCGAAGGGTATCGTCCGGCCGACTATGCGGATGCGAATCAGACGTTGCGGGAAGTGCTGGAGTTGATCGGCAGCGGGCACTTCTCGCGCGGAGATCGAGAGATGTTCCGTCCGCTGGTCGACAACCTGCTACACCACGATCCGTTTCTGGTGCTTGCCGACTATGCCGCGTACGTCGCGCGTCAGGAAGATGTGAGCGCCGCCTGGCGCGACGAGCGGCGCTGGACTCGCATGTCCATCCTGAATACCGCCTATGCAGGCAAGTTCTCTTCGGACCGCGCGGTTCACGAATATTGCGAGCGGATCTGGAATATCCGCCCCGTGAAGATTTCCATCGAACGACGAAACTAGTTTTTCTTCCCGAGATCGCGCAGACGCTTGCCGGCCATCAGATCGTTGCCGAGTTTCTCGAGCGAAACGCCGCGCGTCTCGGGCACGTAGAAGAACACGACGACCGCAAAGATGACGTTGAGGATCGCATAGAGCACGAAGGTGTTCGCTTCGCCGACAGTCGACAGCAAGCTCAGGAACGTGGCCGCGACCGCCATGTTGGCGACCCAGTTGACGAGCGTCGAAACGGCGATGCCGAAGTCGCGCCCTTGCTGCGGCTGGATCTCCGAGCACAGGATCCAAACGAGCGGGCCGGCAGACATGGCGAACCCCGCGATGAAAAGCAGCAGCGACGCGACCGCCAGAATCTGTGCCGTGAGGCCGGCGACTCCGGCATGCAGCAGGAACCCGAGCGAGCACATGCCGATTGCCATGATGGCGCATCCCGCATAGAGGATCGGCTTGCGGCCCCAACGATCGACGAAGGCAATGGCGCCGAAGGTCGCAATGACGTTGACGAGGCCGACGATGACTGTCGCCCACAGTTGCTGTTCATGAGTCGCGAAGCCGGCCAGTTCGAAGATGCGCGGAGCGTAGTACATCACGACGTTGATGCCGGTGAGTTGCTGGAACACCTGCAGCACGACTCCGAGCAGTACCGAGCGACGGAAGTTCGCGTTTTGCCGCAACAGGCTCCATCCTCGCTGGGGCCGCGTGTTGTCTTCGTTGACCTGTTCGAGTTCGGCTTGCACGTCGGCGGGATTGGCGTAGAAGCGTTGCAGGACGGCGCGCGCTTCGTCGGCGCGGTTGCGCTGAAGCAGCCAGCGCGGGCTATCGGGAAGGGCGAGCACGCCTGCGAGGAAGAAGACGGCGGGAATCGCGATGACGCCGAGCATCCAGCGCCAGTCGGCCACGTACGACAGTCCGATGTTCGACAGGAAGGCGGCCAGGATTCCGACGGTAATCATCAACTGATACGTCGAGATCATCGCGCCGCGTACTTGTCGCGGCGCAACCTCCGAAAGATAAAGCGGCGCGGTGAAGGACGCCATTCCGACCGCGAGGCCCAGCAGCAAGCGTGCGCCGATCAGATGAGCCGGACTCGCCGCGAACCCGGACCATAGCGATCCCGCAATGAAGAGTATCGCCGCCAGCACGAGCGCATAGCGGCGTCCGAGACGCCACGATAGCCAGCCCGCACCCAGTGCGCCGATCGCCGCGCCTACCATCATCGAGCTGACGATCCATTCTTGTGCGCGATCGCTCAGAACAAAATGCTTCGCGATGAAAGGCAGTGCGCCCGAGATCACCCCGATGTCGAGGCCGAACAGCAGGCCGGCGAGCGCCGCCATCAGGCAGACGAAGAGACCATATCGTCCGGTTTTCGTGGATGTCGGGACGCTGCGGTCGGCGAGGGTGCTCATCTGAGTTGTCTCCAGGTTGCGCTTCAAACCGGTCACGGTGGCAGTCGGGCGGCTTTGCTTCGACCATGCGACTGCGCACATGATCGAAGATGAGAATTAGCGCGGGATGAGCGCGCGATGAACGACGCCTGAATCGTGTGACCGGCCGACATCGTACCGGTGAGCGTCAATTGCCGCCCAATGCCATCGCCTCGTTGTTGTGCCTGGTCAATTCTTCGTGCGCGCGTGCGATCTGACGTGCACAGACGCCGGTGACACGCGCCGCTGCTCGGCTTCGAATTTGCCGCCCGAAATGACCCGATTATTTTTTTGGAAAAGGCGCTTGACGTCGTCGAAATAGCCCCGCATAATTCGCCTCCCGTTGAATGACGGCGCGCAAGAAAGCAAGCGAATAGCGAAGCAAATAACTGCGCAAATGCTCTTTAAAAACTAACAGCCGATAAGTGTGGGCGCTTGATGGCGAGTGCGGCTGGTTCTTCGGAATCGGCAATAGCAAAGGTATCAAGAGTCTCACACGAAGTATCAGAGGAAGGTTTGTTCATCTTTGGATGGAATAAATCATCGTCAGTACGTTGAGTGAGCGACCTATTCGGAAGA